>NZ_JAUEUV010000001.1:0-1507500 GCF_032487775.1 Bradyrhizobium sp. SZCCHNR3119
TGGCAGCTGTCGCAGCGCGCCGTCGACACCGACGCGTGGTTCATCGTGTAGGTGGCGAAGCTCGCCGCGGTGTTCGTGTGGCAGTTCGAGCACTGCACGCCCGTCACCGGGATGTGCGGCGGCGTGGTCATACCCATCGCGGTCTTGCCGTTGTGGCAGGTCGCGCAGTTGGTGTCGGTCGCCCTGTGCTGGAATGTGGCACCGGCAAAGCTGGACGTGTTCGTATGACAGGATTCGCAGGGAAGCGCTGTCGGCACGTGTCCGCTCGACTTGCCGCGGGCAACCGTACCGTTGTGACAATTGGCGCAACCGGCGACGATGCCGGTGTGATCCATCCTCATCGCAACGCGGAAGCTGGCGGCGGTCCGGTGGCACGTGTCGCAGGGGGCCGTGGTCGTGATGTGATTTTTTGGCTTACCACGGGCCATCAGACCGTTGTGACAGGCGGCGCACGGCGCCTTCGCCTGTGTGTGATCGATGACTCGTATGTCCTTCCAGGTCGAGGTCTGGTGGCAGCTTTCGCAGCGCGTGGTGGTCTTGGGATGATTCACCGACATGCCCGCGGTCTGCGCGCCGTTGTGACAGCTCGCGCACTGCGTCGGCGTGCCTTTGAACCGCCCACCGACATGGCACGATGAGCATTCCACCGCGCGGTGACTGCCGGTCAGCGGAAATCCAGTGGAGAAATGGTCGAACGATCCCTGCCCCACGGCCGGGTCGAGTGCTGCGAACGCGAACAGGATCGCAGCGATCGCGCACCACAGTGCGGTGCGCGATTGACGCGCGAGCGGCCTAACAATGCGGTACGTGCACTCCACCCCAGTCTCCAAACTTCCCGACCACAAGATTCGGAGCTGCGCGATGCGGTCGTCTGACCGTCAGGCAAAGCGGATCCATCAGGCAAAACCGCCCGGCGGTCGCCTCTCGGAATTCCATCAAAGCTGTCACGCATGTCCGATTTGGCGAGATGGTTTCAGATCCCCATCCACTCGCCCTTCAGATAGCCACGCACTCCTTCGCTTCATCTCTGCGGCAACGCACGCGACCCCATGCGCGGTCGTCAGCCGTAGTAGTCGTTACGGTGCGAATACACCGAACCGCAGCTTGAGAAAGAGGCTTCAAGCTGGCCCAAAAATTGACCAAGCTGAATTCAAACTGAACGGCCACGCGAACTTCCGCGCACTGCTCGCGAGACGCCTGCTCGCGCATGGCGAGGCGTCCGGAACGGGCCTGATTTTGCTCATGAAAAGCCAGGACAAGCGTGCGCCTGAGCGCACGCTTTCACGATCGCCTCACAAGGCGATCGCCTTACAGAGTGATCGCGTTACAGACGAACCGGACTGATCCGCAGCGGCGTTCGATCCGACTCAGTTTCTGATCTGAACGTTGCGCCACCCGGTCGCGACATGACAGCGCTCGCAGCTCTGTCCAAAGGTACCATTGTGCACGTCTGAGCCGCGGTGACAGCTGTAGCAGTCCATCGGCAGCTTCAGATTCGGTGGAGCTTTCGCCTTGTGGCAGGACTCGCATGTGATCTTCTGATGCTGCCCTACGAGCGGAAAGCGCGTCTGTTGCGCATGATCGAATCGCCACAAGGACCAGCCGTTCGGGTTGTGGCAGCTCGCGCATCGCCCTCCGAGCCGCCCCTGGTGGAAATCCTTGTGACAGCTTTCGCAAGCGGTGGGCGTGTTCTTGTAAGTCTGGGAGCGGTGGCACTCCTCGCACGGGACCGATTTGTGCAGGCCGATCAAGGGAAACCGGGTGAGCTCGTGGTCGAACGAAAGATTCTTCCGCCAGCCCGTGTCGTTGTGGCACCTCTCACAGCGCTCCCCCAGCTTCCCCTGGTGCGGGTCCTGCTTCCGATGACATGAGACGCAGGAGGTGGCGAGCTTGTCGCGGTAGAGATCGCCCGTATGGCAGCTCTCGCACTTCACCTTGGCATGTGCGTTGCGCAGCGGAAACTTGGTCTTGTCGTGATTGAAGTGGGTGGTTTTCCACTTGTCCTGGTCGTGACAGGTCTCGCATTTCTCGCCAAAGCGGCCGGCATGGACATCCTGGAGCCGATGACAGGATACGCAAGACGTCGGCAGATCCTTGTATTGCTGGCTCGAATGACAGGTGGCGCAAGCGACCGACTTGTGGGCACCGACAAGCGGGAACTTCGTTTTTGCGTGATCGAAGGTCTTGGTGTCACGCCATTTCACGACGACATGGCAATTCTCGCAGCGCTCGCCAAGCCGCCC
Organism: Bradyrhizobium sp. SZCCHNR3119; assembly: GCF_032487775.1. NCBI lineage: Bacteria > Pseudomonadati > Pseudomonadota > Alphaproteobacteria > Hyphomicrobiales > Nitrobacteraceae > Bradyrhizobium > Bradyrhizobium sp. SZCCHNR3119. The sequence goes on from NZ_JAUEUV010000001.1 coordinate 2,244, forward strand.
GTGATGAGGGTCGATCGTCTTGTGGCAGTCAAAGCAGGTCGATGGCGTGTCGCGAAACTTGACTTTCGCGACATGACACCCGGCGCACGGAACGTTCTTGTGTGCATCGACCAGCCGGTAATTGGTAAAATCGTGGTTGAAGGTTTCCTTGTCGAGCTGAACGATGTCGGTGTCGCGCCCCTTGTGGTCGGTGTGACACTGCCGGCACTCCTGGCTGAGCGCCCCCTGCTCGCGTCCATGCAGCCGCACGTGGTCCTTGCGATCGGCGGCGATTTCCTTATGGCAATCAAGGCAGAGGCCGGTCTGCGCCTTGCGCGTGAACGCTTCGTGACACTTGCCGCACTCGGTTTCGAACTTGGCGTGCTTGCCGGCCAGCGGTCCCGGCATAACCAACTTTTCCAGAACCGTCTGGGCTCGGGCCCCGACGGCCGCAAGACCGATTGCGACGATCGCAAGTGCTGCAAGGCGCCATCTCATCACGCAACTCCGTCAATAATGATGGACCGCCCACACATGCACGATGCCGGCAAGCAACATCAGGAAAAACAACGGCAGATGAAAGATGTGCCAGAGCGAAAACAGCCGCTCGAAGAACGTCAGCTCCGCCGCTTTTCGAACCGCTGCAGCATAACGCCGCACCACATTTTCAATCCGCTTCTGGCGCCTTCGCCGCTCCGACCATGACCAGCGCGCTCCTTTGGCTTCGGCGCGAACGAGCCGTCGTGCTTCCGTCACCACGTCGTGCCGAAATCGCCTGGTGCGCGCGGTAATGATCGCGCCTGTGCGCAGGCTGCCGAGCGCAGTTCGCGGCACCTTGTTCTCGAGACCCTTGCTGAAGGCGCTCAGCTGCTGCGATACAAAGGCCGCAGCCTTCATATCCTGGCCAAGGTCCGCTCTCATCGCCTCGGCTTCCGCCAACAGTTCCTTCACATGCGCCTTCCTGCCGTGAAGCCCCAAATGGATCTTGCCGTAGATGTATCTGCCGATGACGCCGCTGATGGCGACGATCAGCATCGCGAAAAATGCCACGTTGCTGTTGAGCGCCCCGAGTTTGAAATTTGCATGAAATAGAATCAGGACGGGCCCGAAGATGCCGAGCAGCATGTGGGTTCGGAACCAAAATGGGATCGACCCGATCAGGCGCATCGACTTGAACCGCTTGCGCAGCGAGTAGACCAGCAGCGATAACATCGCCAAGCTGCCGTAGATGCCGAGCCAGTACCCGGTACCGGAATCGGGCGTCACATATTCCTCATCCCTCTGCAACCATCCAACGCCCACCGCACAACAGACGATCACGGTCAGCAGAATCGGCACTATTTGTCGAAGCGGGTTGCCGCCCGTACGCGCCCTCGTCGCCCCGCTCATCCTGCGAAGCCCCGCGCCAGGTCGAATGCACTGCTCACGACATGCGACAATTCGTCGCCTGCTAATCGAGGTTCTACCGGGCCGACGAAGCCAGCCGATTGTGCACTGATGATTGCTCTATTAGGTGACGCCGTTGTCATTGATCTGAGCCTTATTTCCGCCAGCCGCTACTGATTAACGATCGCGGCTGGTCATGCGCGCACGTGTAGTGATCATTCTGGAATTTCTGTGTCGGGAGCTGTTGAGAAGAATTTGCATCTAGCGCCTGTGCCGAGAAGCAACGTTCGGCATCCGTGCGCGGCAATGACTTCCTCTGCTCCTGTCAGTCCGGATATCTGCTGACGCGCGATGACCCGCAGAACAACAATGTGAGTGCGAGAGAGGACATGGCGCTGGATCTGCTCGTCGTCTACGCCGCTCCGATGGTCGGCGTCTGGGCCGCTTACGTCGCAGCGCGCAAACATCGCGAATTCAAGAGCGTGGCAAAGCTCTCAGCCGCCAAGGAGGCTGGACTGCTCGAACCGGCATCGCTTCATCCGATCATCGATCCGGCATTGTGCATCGGTTGCGGTTCGTGCGTCAGAGCCTGTCCCGAAGGCGATATTCTCGGCCTGATCGGCGGCAAGGCCTCGCTGGTGGAGCCTTCGCATTGTATCGGGCATGGTGCCTGCAAGGCGGTATGTCCGGTGAACGCCATCACCCTTGTCTTTGGCACGGAAACGCGCGGCATCGACATCCCCAATGTCAATGAGCAGTTCCAGACCAACGTGCCGGGCATCTTCATTGCCGGAGAGCTTGGCGGGATGGGGCTGGTCCGCAATGCCATTGAGCAAGGACGTCAAGCGATCGATTCCGTTCGCAAGATGAAGGATCTCGGCAAGTCCGACATGCTCGACGTGGTGATCGTCGGGTGCGGTCCGGCCGGACTATCGGCGAGTCTCGCGGCAATGCATCACAAGCTCCGCTTCGTCACGCTGGAACAGGACTCGCTCGGAGGTACGGTCGCTCATTTCCCGCGCGGCAAGCTCGTGATGACCGCCCCCTTCACACTGCCGCTGGCCGGCAAGTTCAACTTCCGAGAGCTGAGCAAGGAGCAACTGATCAGCTTCTTCATGAGCATTGTGAACAAAACGAAGCTCAAGGTGAATATCGGCGAACGGGTCGATGCCGTCATCCAGCTCAACAACGGCTTTGAGGTGAAGACCGACCGCAACAGCTACAAGACGCGCGCGATTCTCCTGGCGATCGGTCGGCGAGGAACGCCCCGCAAGCTCGACGTTCCGGGCGAAGAGCAGTCCAAGGTGGTCTATCGCCTGATCGATCCGGAACAATATAAGGGGCAGCACGTGCTGGTCGTCGGCGGTGGCGATGCGGCGCTCGAGGCGGCCTGTTCGGTGGCCGACGAACCCGGCACCACGGTCACTTTGTCGCACCGCAGTGAATCGTTCAATCGCGCCAAGCCGAAGAATCGCGAACGGGTCGAAGCTACAGAACGCGCCGGACGTCTCAATGTCGTCCTGAACTCATCGGTGAAGCGGATCGGCGAGCACGATGTCGAAATCGACGCCAAAGGCAAGCTGAGCACGATACCCAACGACGCGATCATCGTCTGTGTCGGCGGCATCCTGCCGACCGCATTTCTCAAAAGCATGGGAATCGAAGTCGAGACCAAGTATGGCACAGCCTAGGCCCGCTCATGTCGCTACCATCCTGATCTGTCTTTTCGGCTACGAAGCCATCCCGCCCCTCGCGCGAGCGGCCAGTCCATCGGAGCTGCGCGACGGCGCGACCGTCACGACGGACGCGTCCTCTGCCGCGAGCCGGGCTGCCGATACGGCGATCCGGGCCGGACGTCCCGCCGAAGCGCTGAAGCTGCTCGAGCCGGCCGCTCTAAGCGGGGATCGCGACGCGCAATATCGCCTTGCCTCGCTCTATCGGTCCGGGCTCGGGACCAGACCTGATGACGGCCTGGCGTTCAAATGGATGAAGCTCAGCGCCGAGAAGGGACACACCAAGGCGCAATATAACCTTGCGTCGATGTATCTCGCCGGACGAGGAACGTCGACCGATGTCGAGAAGGCCCGCGAGTGGCTGCGCCGGTCCGCGGCGGCCGGCTACGAACCTGCCGGGCGGCTGCTGACCGAGGTCGCAAGCCGCAACCCTGCGGCTGCCCAGAAGCGTCCCGATGCCACCGTTCGCACTGTCGAACGCGTGGCAGCCAATCCGAAACTCGACGCCCAAGCCGCGTCGAGAAATGGTCAGCCCGATATCATCGATGCAGCCCTGCGCGGCCAGATCGCGCCAATGCGTCAGCTGATCGCAGCGAAGGCCGACGTCAACGCAACGAACGACGAAGGCGACACGCCGTTGGCGATTGCCGCAGCCGCCGGCCAGGTCAAACTCGCCGAACTCCTGCTCTCGTCAGGCGCCAACCCCAACGTCCGTAACCGGCACGGCGATACGCCGCTGATGCTGGCGGCAGACAAGGGCTACGCCGATATGGTCAAATTGCTATTGACTAAATCAGCCGACGCATCCGCGACCAGGGCAGACGGCTCGACCGCGCTCGCAATAGCCGTCAGCCGCTGCAAGGCCGAGACGATCGCTCCGCTTCTTGAACATGCGGGTGGCCTGCCGGTCCTCGAAGACGGCCGGACGCCGCTGATGGTCGCCGTTGCGTCTTGCGCCAACGAGGCGATCGCGCCACAGCTCGTCCAGCGGTCTGCGGTTGATACGACCGACAAGCAGGGCCGGACCGCGCTCTGGTACGCGGCGGATCATGGCAACGTCCGAGCGCTCGACCAGCTGATCCGCGCCGGCGCTGAGGTTGGCCGAGCCGATGCCGACGGAATGACGCCACTGCTGAAAGCTCTGGAGAACGGCGGAGCTGCGGCCGCCCTTGTTCTACTCGAGGGCGGCGCCGATCCGAAGGCTCCGACCAAGAGCGGCAACACCCCCCTGATCCTGGCGGCGCGTGCCGGACTGACCGATGTCGTCCGGACACTCTTGCAGCGCAAGGTCGATATCAACACTCGCAACGCACAAGGGATGAGTGCGCTGATGATGGCGGCCCATGAAGGTCACGTCGAGATCGCGCAAAACCTGCTTGCCGCCGGCGCCGACAAGTCCTTGAAAAACAAACGGCGAGAACGAGCGAGCGACATCGCCACGATCGGCGGCCACGGCGAAATCGCCAAGCTGCTCGAATAGCGGCCACGCTCACTTCATCTCGGACACACGACGAGATCGCTTCCTGCAACTGCGACGCAACGACGCAGCTGCAGCTGCCACTTATTCTGTCGTCCGCACGCAAGCGAGCATTCGTCAGTGAAATACGGTGTGAGCGTCGCGCCGTTCTCCTCGCTGAGAATGAGTTGCAAATAGCGACCAACCGCAATCTGACGAACATCATGTTTCCGTACGATTGATGCCCCATTCGGCGCATTGAGTGCGCCGCATCACGGACACTTGATAGTCCGTCGCAGGAATAGACGCGTCCAACGGGGGACAAGATGACAGCTGAAGCCGGATCCTTTGCTCTCATTCTGGCGCTCCTCATCTCGCTCGTGCAGTCGGTCGTGCCATTCGTCGCACTGAGGCGCCAGGAGCCGACGATTGCCGCCTTCATCCGCCAAGCAGCCCTCGGCCAGTTTCTGTTCATCGCTATCGCGTTTGCGTGCCTCACCTCGCTGTTTGTGCATTCGGACTTCTCAGTCCAGGTCGTGGCCGCCAACTCGCATACGCTCAAGCCGCTTCTCTACAAGGTCTCCGGCGTCTGGGGGAATCACGAGGGCTCCATGCTGTTGTGGGTCCTCATTCTCTCGTTGTTTGGCGCTGCGGTCGCGTTGTTCGGCACGAATCTTCCCGATGGACTGCAAAGCAAGGTGCTGGGCGTTCACGGGATGATCGGCCTCGGATTCCTGAGCTTCGTTGTCTGGACTTCGAACCCGTTCACCCGGCTCGTCGATCCTCCGCTCGAAGGCAATGGATTAAATCCAATCCTTCAAGATCCCGGCCTCGCGATCCATCCGCCGTTTCTTTATCTCGGCTACGTCGGCTTCTCGATGGCGTTCTCGTTCTCGGTCGCAGCGCTGATCGAGGGCAAGGTCGATGCGAGCTGGGCGCGGTGGGTCCGCCCCTGGGTGCTCGCTGCATGGTGTTTCCTGACGATCGGGATCACGCTCGGCAGCGCCTGGGCCTACTACACGCTGGGCTGGGGCGGCTGGTGGTTCTGGGACCCGGTGGAGAACGCCTCCTTCATGCCGTGGCTCGCCGGCACTGCGCTGCTCCATTCCGCCTTGGTGGTCGAGCGTCGGAATGCGCTTCTGAGCTGGACGATCCTGCTCGGGATCCTGACATTTTCGCTCAGCCTGATCGGCACGTTCCTGGTCCGCTCCGGTGTGCTCACCAGTGTTCATGCCTTCGCGCAGGATCCCGCCCGCGGTGCATTCATCCTTGCCATGATCCTGGTTGCAACGGGCGGCGCATTGACCCTGTTTGCGATCCGGGCGCCCACGCTGAAGCATGGCGCGCTATTTGGCGCGGTAAGCCGCGAGAGCGGACTCGTGCTCAACAATGTGGTGCTCACCACCGCTGCAGCGACGGTCTTTCTCGGCACCTTCTATCCGCTCGTGGTCGACATGATCGGAAAAGACAAGATTTCCGTTGGACCGCCCTATTACAACATGACCTTCGTTCCCATCATGGTGCCGCTTCTGCTGGCCATGACGGTTGGTCCTGTCCTGCGATGGAAGCGTGACGCCCTCGTTGATGCGCTTCGGCGGCTCAAGACCGCTGCGGGCCTGGCTGCGCTGGTCTTCCTCGGGGTTCTCGTCGCGACGTTCGGGCGCCACTTCCTGGTTGCGTTCTTCCTGGGCGTGTCCGCGTGGCTCATCGTCGGCTCGTTGATGGTGCTGGCTCACCGCATACGCCTCGGCACGTCGACGCCGCTGGCAAGGACACTCAACCTTGCGGCGACGACGCCGCTCGCCGTCTATGGCCTGGTGCTTGCCCATGCCGGCATGGGTGTGACGGTTGCGGGCATCACCGGAATGACGGCATGGGCCGGTGAGAAGATCGAGATGCTAAGGCCCGGCCAAAGCCTGCAGCTTGCCGGCTATGATGTCCGGCTACGTTCGGTCGGAAAGGTACCGGGCCCCAACTACGAGGCCGAACGCGGGATCTTCGAGATCACGCGCAATGGCAAGCCGTTCACGCAGCTGTTCAGCGAGCGTCGCTTCTATCCGGTTCGCCAACAGCTCACGACCGCCGCCGGCATCCGCACCAATCTGCTTTGGAACGTCTATGTGACCCTCGGCGATCCCGACGACAAAGGCTCCTGGGCAGTCCGTTTCTACTATCACCCCTTGATGCCGCTGGTCTGGATCGGAGCGCTGATGATGGCGTGTGGCGGCTTTGTTTCACTCGCCGACCGCCGGTTTCGCGTCGGCGCGCCGCGACGTGCCGCACAGGCCATACCAGCTGCTATCCCCGCCGAGTAGGACAACCGATGCTGCGCCTTTCCTATCTCGCTCCCCTGCTCGCCTTCCTGGGGCTCGCCGCCGGACTTGCCTTCAGCCTGTCCAACGATCCCCGCAGGATGCCGTCGACGCTGATCGACAAGCCGACACCCGCCTTCAGCATGGCTTCGCTGGACGGCAAGGACGGCGGGTTTTCCAGCACGGATCTGAAGGGCGGCGTCATGTTGCTCAACGTGTTCGCGTCCTGGTGCCCTGGATGCCGCGTCGAGCACCCCATGCTGCTGAAGCTGGCCGAGACTTCGGGAATTCCGATCTATGGACTGAACTGGAAAGATATGCGCAGCGACGGCGCGCGCTGGCTCGCGCGACACGGGAGCCCCTATGCCCGCGTCGGCACGGACGAGTCTGGCCGGATCGGCATCGATTTCGGCGTCACCGGGGTTCCCGAGACTTTCGTGATCGACCGCACCGGCCGGATCCGCTTTCGCTATCCCGGTCCTTTGACCGAGGAGGTCTGGCACGACGAATTCGAGCCGTTGCTCAAAGCATTGCGGAGCGAGTCATGACCCAGCCAAGGCTCAGCCGACTGGCATTGTTCGTCGCCCTGCTCGTGTCGACCGTCGTGGTGCCGCCGTCCCGTGCGGTGTTGCCTGACGAGATGCTCAAAGACGAAAAGCTGGAAGGCCGCGCACGCGTCCTTAGCCAGGAGCTGCGTTGCGTCGTGTGCCAGAACCAGAGCATCGACGATTCGAATGCGCCCTTGGCGCACGACCTTCGCGTGCTACTGCGAGACCGCCTGCAGGCCGGGGACAACGATCGGCAGGCCGTGGACTTCATTGTCGCCCGCTATGGCAATTTCGTCCTGCTCAAGCCACCTCTGCAGTGGAACACGATCTTGCTTTGGCTCGGACCGTTCTTGGCCCTGCTCGTGGCTGTCATCGGCTTTGGCCGCTATGTCCGCCGTGCTGCGGCCAATGCGCGCGATGGAGTGCAGGTTCCTCCACTCAATGCTGACGAACTCAAAACGATCGACGCAATCCTCGACCGACGGAGCTCCGTATGATTCTGTGGCTGATGTTGACGGCAATGATTGCTGCCGCTGCCGTCCTGATATCGACCCCATTCATCCGCCGATTTGAGCGGGCGCAGTTGGCCTCCGCTCAGGAGCTCGCCGTGTACCGCGACCAGCTCAAGGAAATCGAGGGTGAAGCGGCACGCGGTCTGATCGACAAGACCGAGGCCGAGGGTGCGACGCTCGAGATCAAACGGCGTATCCTCACGACCGATCGTGCTGACGAGGCAGCGGCAACTCCACTCAGTAACTCCGAACGGAAGTTTGCGCTCACGGTCGTCACCGGCATCGTGGTCTTCGGCTCCATTCTGCTCTATGCGGTGATCGGAAGTCCGGACGTCCCCTCCGCATCGCCGGGACAAGCGAGCAACGTACCGGCTCCAGGAGCGACGGCTGACGCCCGCCCCATCGCGACCACCCAAGGCGTGGCGTCGTCGCAGCCTTCGGCCGCCCAGGATTCGCAAGGCCGCACGTCACAGCAAGCCGGATTGCCTCCGGTGGAGGAGATGATCCAGCGTGTGCAGACGCGGCTCGATCGCAATCCGAAGGATGTCGAGGGGTGGCGGCTGCTCGGCTGGTCTCTCTTCAATATCGAACGCTTTGCGGATGCGGCTCAGGCCTACTCTCGCGCAATCGAGCTGCGCCCCGACTCCGCCGAGTACCACAGTGCGCGTGGAGAAGCGCTCGTGCGAGCGGCCGACGGCACCGTCAAGGCCGAGGCCAAGAAGGAGCTGGACGAAGCGCTGAGGCTTGATCCCAAGGACGCACGCGCGCGCTTCTTCAACGGCCTCGCCAAAGAACAGGACGGCAACAAGGAAGGGGCGATCGCCGATTGGAAGGCGATCATATTGGATGCCGATCCGAACGAGCCGTGGCTGCCGGACCTCAAGCGGCGGCTGGCCGAACTCGGAGGGGAGCAAGCTCCAGCCTCAAGCGGCCCGAACCTCTCCTCCGAACGCATGCAGGAGTTGCTCCGTTCCGACAAGGCCAAGTCCTCGACCGAGACCGCGGCTCCAAGAGGGCCGAGCCAGGACGACGTCCGCGCCGCGCAAGGCATGTCGCCGCAGGATCGCAGTGCGATGATCCGGGGCATGGTCGACAATCTTGCCAGCCGGCTCGAACAATCACCGCGCGATGCGGAAGGCTGGATCAAGCTGATCCGCTCGCGGGTCGTGCTGGGTGAGACTGAACTTGCCCGCCAGTCGCTGCAGCGGGCGCTATCCGTCTTTGCCGACGATAGCGAGGAACGAACCCGTATTGCGGACGCTGCGAAGCAGCTCGGCGTCGACCCGTAGCGAGTACGAAGGGCGTAATCACGCAGCGTGACGAGGCAGATCCATAGTGGGCGATCGGGGTGGCTACCATTCGTATCTTGCTGATAGAGGACGAGGCTGTTTACGCCGACCGGATCAGGGAAAGCCTGAGTGAAGCCGGATTCGAAGCAGATCTCGCGACAGACGGTAACGAGGGGTGGATGCTCGGCAACACTCAGAGCTATGATGCCGCCGTCCTGGATATTGGCTTGCCCCGCATCTCCGGTCTCGATGTGCTGCAGCGCTGGCGGCACGCGGGGCGGACGCTGCCTGTCCTGATCCTCTCCGCCCGCAGCGGCTGGATGGAGCGCGTCAACGGCCTCAATGCCGGCGCGGATGACTATCTGGAAAAGCCGTTCAAGGCCCAGGAGCTTGTCGCCCGGATCAACTCGCTGCTCCGTCGCGCGTCCAGCAAGCCCGATGCGGTGCTCCGTCAGCGCCAGATCGAGGTGAATGCTGCTGCCGGCCTCGTCAGCAAGGGCGGCGAGACAGTCAGCCTGAGTCCGCTCGAACTACGTATTCTTGAATTCCTGATGCGCCGCCCCGACCGCATCGTGTCCCAGCCCGAGCTGTTGGAGCATATTTATTCGGGGAACAATTCTCGCGACTCGAATACACTCGAAGTCTATATCGCCCGGCTCAGGAAGAAACTCGGGCGCGACTGCATTCGCACGATCAGAGGCATGGGATATCGCATCGGATAGACCAATGTTCGGCCGCAACTTCCGTGCTCGCATGATCGCTGGTGCGGCGATCTGGATTTCGCTCGTCTTGTTCGTCAGTGGGCTCGGCCTCTCGGCAGTCTTCCGCCGCGTCGTCGAAGCACAGTTCGATCACGACCTTCTGGATCATGCCCGCGAACTCATCGGCCTCGTGGGCATCGATTCCGAGCTGAAGCCCTTTATCGCACGCGACCTCAGCGACCCCAGATTCTCGCCTCCCCAGTCCGGCCTCTATTGGCAGGTCCTCCTGCCGAATGGCGCCACGATCCGTTCGCCGTCATTGCAGGATACGCTGTCTCTTCCGTCCGGTCCTGAAGAGGACCGCCCGCGATCGGTGGCTCCTCCGATCAGCGTCGCGGGACCGACCGGGCCGATGCGCATGGTTCGGAACATCACCCGCCCGCCCCATCTGGACCAAGCGATCGACATTCGTGTCGGTGCTGACGAGCGGCTGATCAGCGACGAGATGAAGCAATTGAACCTCACTCTCGCCACCGCGCTGGGCCTCATGGCGTTCGCAATGGTTGGTACCGCTTACGCCCAGGTTGCTTATGGCCTGCGGCCGCTCGCGCGCATACGCAGCGACCTCGCCGCGGTCAGGACCGGTAAGATCAGCCGGCTGCCCGAGGACCTGCCGGACGAAATCATGCCGCTGGTCACCGAGCTGAACGGAATGATCACTGCAAATCTCAGCATGGTCGAACGCGCCCGTGTCCTGGCGGGGAATTTTGCTCATGCGTTGAAGACGCCACTGGCCATTCTCAACGAAGAGGCGAAGGATCTCAAGGCATCCGGCAACGAGCAGATGGCAAAGATCCTGTTGGAGCAATGCTCGCGGATGGCCCTGCTGATCGACTACCAGACGGCGCGCGCACGCGCGTCAGCATCGACCAATGCCGGCGCCAGCGCGGTTCTGTCCGATATCCTGCAGACGCTGATCTGCACCTATTCGCGATTTGGTTCAGGACGCGACAAGCGGTTTCAGGTCGAAGGGCGTGCCGACATCGTGGTGGGCTGCGATCCGAATGACCTGATCGAGCTGATCGGGAACTTGCTCGACAACGCCGCGAAATGGGCGCGGCAGCACGTCGTCGTTTCAGTCTCCGACCTCGGGAGCACTGTTCTGATCTCGGTGGAGGACGATGGCCCCGGCATTCCCAAGGAGCATCGAACGCGCATCTTCGACGTCGGCGTGAGGCTGGACGAACAGAAGCCCGGCACGGGGCTCGGGCTTGCAATCGCCCGAGATCTGGCCGCTCTCTATGACGGCCAATTGTGGATCGACGAGTCGCGTCATGGCGGTGCTGCCATGAAGCTGGTTCTCAAGAAGAAAGCGCTCTGAGCTAAGCTCGTTGGGCTGAAAATACGGGCGTCGCGCCGCCCGCCCGCGCGCAACTCGTGCCATTCTCACTCGAAATGCACCGGCTCTGCTGCGGGATAGGCCATGGCGACGAACTCGCAGAAGGCCTGCGCGGCAGGAGACAAGTCGGCATCACTCTTCCAGGCGAGGCCGACATCCATCGTATGAATATCATCATCAAGCGTTTTGAGATCGATCCGATGGCCTTCCAGCGACCATGGGCGATACACCATGTCCGAGAGGATGGTGATGCCCATGCCGGCCGCGACCATGCTGCGCACGGCCTCCATCGACATGGTCCGGAAGATGACGTTGGGAACGTGCGGCGTAGGCCGCCAGTAACGCATGGCCGAGCGTTCGGCCTCGTCGACCGTCAGCATCAAATATGGCTCCGCGGCAAGGTCAGCAAGACGAACCCGCTCCTTCTGGAGCAGCGGATGACCGGCAGGCGCCCACATCCGCCGCGGCGAGCGGAGCAGAAGACGTGAGCGGATCGCCCCCCGGTCATGCAGGTTCGAAACCAGCATGACCGCAACATCGACGCGACCGTTGACGAGGCCGAACTCGATCGCGTCGCGTTCATTTTCGTGAAGGCGGACGGTGATGCTTGGAAATGCGCGCCAGAAGCGCGACAGAAGCGAGGGCATGAAATATCCGGCGACGGTGTAACTAACGGCGACATCGACGGTACCATCGACCTGCCGCCCCCAGCGATGAGGGCTTCGCACCGCGTCCGCAACACAGGCTTCGATCGCCCGGGCGCGTTGCAGGAACAGCTGCCCGTCGAATGTCAGGGTCACGCCGTTCGAGTGCCGGTCGAACAGCTTCTTTCCGAGGTCGGCCTCCAGCAGCTTGATCGACGCAGTAATGGCCGACTGCGTGACATTGAGCGTAGCAGCAGCCGCCGACACCTTGCCGGTTTCGGCCGTCGCGATGAAGTGGCGGACCTGACGGAAGGTCAGAGCCATCAAAAAATCCGATATCAGCGAACAATTTTTCGAGTTTTACAATTGCTTGGTGCGACGCCGAAAATCAAGCCGTTCGCTCGCGGTTCCTGAGAGGCGTCAAGATGGCTTCAGTTCAATTGGACCTGATTGCTCAAAATATCAGCGTCCAATTCGAGGGACTGAAAGCTTTGTCGAACGTCTCGTTGGCGATACCGCGCGGCAGCATCACCGGACTGATCGGCCCGAACGGCGCTGGAAAGACGACGTTGATCAACGTTTTGACGGGCTTCCAGCAGGCAGGTCACGGCACGATCGCGCTCGAAGGCGAAACGATCAAAGGTATTTCAGCTCACAAGCTTCGCCATAAGGGTGTGGCGCGTACCTTTCAGTCAGGCCGACTATTTCGTGAGCTGCCGGTCGTCGATAATCTGGAGGTCACCGGCGTCGGTCTCGGCCTCAGCCGCCGCGAGGCGCTCGCGGAAGCCGAGCACGTCATGGATTGGCTGGGCATTGCGCATCTCGCCAACACCCTCGCGGGAGCACTGCCCTACACCGACGAGCGGCGCGTCGCGATTGGCCGTGCCATCATGTGCAAGCCTCGCTATCTGCTGCTGGATGAGCCGGCGGCAGGCATGTCGGAGCACGAGAGCCATGAGCTGGCGTCGATCATTCGGCGCATTGCCTCAGAATTCGGCATAGGAGTGCTACTGATCGAGCACAATATCGGCTTGGTGCTCGAACTGTGCGAACGCATCTTCGTTCTGGACTCCGGCGAGATCATTGAGGTCGGCCCCCCCGCCCAGATTCGTTCGAGCGACGCGGTCCGGCACGCCTATATGGGCACTCAGCACGATGAGGTGATCCCCGCCCTTGCCGTCGATGGGGCAACCGTCTGATGACGCTGCTCACGGTCGACAATCTCACGGTGCGCTATGGCCGCCTGACCGCGCTGCGCGGCGTCAGCCTTGCCATCGAGGAAGGCGAGATCCTGTTCGTGACCGGGCCCAACGGCGCCGGCAAGTCGACACTGCTGAACGCGATCGCCGGCGTCGTGCCGCCCGCCTCGGGCAGCATCACGTTCGACGGCGCGACCATCACAGCTGCGCCGCCGGAGCAGATCGCGCGGCGCGGCTTCTCCATGGTGCCGGAGGGACGCAATGTCTTCGGCGCGTTGACGATTGAGGAAAATCTGAAAGTCGGCGCCGGCATGCGGTCCGACAAGCACAAGATCGCCGCCGACCTGGAGGCCGTCTACAGCGAATTCCCAATTCTGGCGGACCGCCGCCATGCCGTTGCCGGCATGCTGTCCGGCGGCCAGCAGCAGATGCTCGTCATCGGCCGCGCGCTGATGACGTCGCCCCGCCTGATCGCCATCGACGAGCCGTCGCTTGGCCTCGCGCCCAAGATCATCGATCAGGTCTACGAAATCCTGGCGCGGCTACGCGCGCAACGGAGGCTCACGCTGCTGATCGTCGAGCAGAGCTCGACCCGCGCCATGATGACCGGCGGACGAATGATCCTGATGCGCGGCGGCCGCATCGTCCTCGAAGGGCCGGCCAGCGAGATGGTCAAGGATGAGCGCCTGAAGCAGGCCTATTTCGGGTTCGGAGACCACTGAGCATGACGGAGCTGCTGCAGATCGTGTTCGATGCGCTGAGCCTCGGCAGCCTCTACGCGCTCGGTGCGCTGGGGATCGCGCTCATCTTCGGCGTGATGCGGCTGGTCAACTTCGCTCATGGCGATTTCATCGCCTCTTGCGTGTTCGCAATGCTGTGGCCATCGACCAGTGCAGCCGCAATCGTGTTTGCCGGTAACCTGCCCTTTTATCTGCTGGTGCCGCTGCTCCTCATCATCGGCGCCGGCTTGTCGGTATTGTCGGAAGTGATCGTATTCCGTCGCTTCCGCAACGCCAATCCGGCCACCATGATGATCGCGTCCTTCGCGCTCGGCTTCGCCATCCGCAACTTCCTGCTGATGCTGTATTCCAGCCGCCCGAAGTCGATCACGCTGTGGCCGACGCTCGGCCTGCCGGTCGAGGTGCTGGGTGCCCGCATTCCGATGCTTCAGGTGGTCACGATCGTCGTCACGCTGACCGTTCTCGCCGCCTTGACGCTGTTCCTGAAGCGAACGCGCTATGGCCTCGAAATGCGCGCCGCAGCCGAGAACTTCACCATGGCCCGGATGCTCGGTGTCCGCGCCAACGCGGTCATCCTGTTCGCCTTCGCCATCAGCGGCATGCTTGCGGCTGCGATCGGGCTGATCCTGGCGACCAATTCCGGGACGGCCGATATCAATATGGGCGCCAATGTCATGCTGATCGCCTTCATCGCCACCGTCATCGGCGGTCTGGGCAGCGTGCCGGGCGCGGTCGCTGCCGGCTTCCTGATCGGCGCGGCCAGCGTCGTGTTCCAGGCTACGCTGCCGCACGACGCCCGCGTCTTCCGCGACGCCTTCGTCTATGGCGCGGTCATCGTGGTTCTGCTGGTGCGCCCGCAAGGGCTGTTCGCACCGAAATCCGCCAAGCAGAGGGTCTGAACCATGTCGCAGCGGCCTTCAGTCCTATGGCGGACCATCGCGACGCCGGTCATCCTCGCCGTGCTGCTGCTCGTGATTGCGGCTCTCAGCTATCAGTTCGGCAGCCGCGCCTTCAACCGCACCATCGTCGAGATGTTCATCAACATCATGGTGGTCGTCGGCCTCTATGTCTTCATCGGCAATTCCGGCCTCTTGTCGTTCGGCCATATCAGCTTCATGTGCCTCGGCGCCTATATGACGGCGTGGCTGACCATCCCGCCGGTGATGAAATCGATCACGCTCAAGGGCCTGCCGACATGGCTGCTGCACGCCAAGCTATCGATGTGGCTGGCGACCCCGATCTCCGGCCTGTTCGTGGCGCTGTTCGCCCTGGTCGTCGGGCGCGTCATCATGCGGCTATCGGGAATCGCCGCATCGATTGCCACCTTCGGCCTGCTCGGCGTCGTCAACAACGTCTATTCGAACTGGGACTCGGTCACCGGCGGGCAAGGCTCGATCGTCGGCATCCCGCCGACCATGAACGTCTGGAACGGCTGGCTCGGCGCCACCGTCGCCATCGCGATCGCGTATCTGTTTGCGATCTCCCGCTCGGGCCTGGCCCTGCGCGCCACCCGCGATGAAGCCGTCGCCGCCAATGCTTCCGGCATCGACATCGTCCGGGAACGGCTGATCGCCTTCGTCGTCAGCGCCTTCATCATCGGCCTTGCGGGGGCGCTCTACGCGCACTTCCTCAGCATCGTCAATCCCGGCGCGTTCTATCTGCGCACCACCTTCATCACCCTGTCGATGCTTGTCGTCGGCGGCATGTACAGCCTCAGCGGCGCCGTGATCGGCGTCGTCGCGATGTCCACATTGATCGAGTTGTTCCGCAACCTCGAAAAGGGCGTCAACCTGGGCGGGCTGACGGTTGCCCTCCCCAATGGCGTTCAGGAGGTCGCGATCGGCGTCATCACCATCGTCATCCTGATGTATCTGCCGACCGGCCTGACCCGCAATCGCGAATTGTCCTGGAGTGGATGGCGGCGGCGGCAAGTGGTGCCGCGCCCGGTCCAGCCCGCGCTTGAAGAGTCTAACTGATACTTTGGTCGAGACAACGGAGGAGAGTTACTGATGCGTTTGACGAAGTTGGCGGGGGGGCTCGCCGTGCTGGTGGCGTTGTGGTGTGCACCGTCCCAGGCAGCAGACGAGATTGTCGTCGGTTTTGCCACCGCGGCATCCGGCTTCATGCAGGCCTACGATAAGCCGGCCCAGGATGCAGCGATGATCCGCATCGAGGAGATCAACAAGGCCGGCGGGCTGCTCGGCAAGAAGATCAAGGCGGTCTTCGCCGACACCAAGACCGACCAGGCCGAAGGCGCCAAAGCGGGCCTGGCCGTGCTCGACCAGGGTGCGGACCTCGTCATCGTCTCCTGCGACTATGATTTCGGTGCGCCAGCCGCCTTGCAGGCGCAGGCCGCCAACAAGGTCTCGTTCTTCCTGTGCGCCGAATCGATCAAGGCCGGAATCCCCGGCGTCGGCCCCTACTCCTTCTCGGCGTCCGTGCTGGCGGCCGTGCAGGGCGCAACCATGGCCGAATGGGCGTACAAGAAGAAGAACGCCCGCAGCTTCTACCGGCTGCTCGACAGCTGGACCGTCTACAACAAGGGCATCTGCGACGGCTTCGACTGGATGATGCCGCATCTCAAGGACGCCACGCTCGCCGGCAGCGATACCTTCAAGAATGACGACGCCTCGATCGCCTCGCAGATCACCCGCATCAAGAGCCTGCCCAAGGAACCGGACGCCATCATGCTGTGCACGATGATGCCGGGCGCAGTTTCCGCGGTGAAACAGATCCGGGCCGCCGGCATCAAGTCGATGATCCTCAACGGATCGAGCATGGATGGCAGCTATTGGCTGAATGCCGTCCCGGACCTCTCGAACTTCTATGTGCCGGTGCAGGGCTCGATCTACGGCGACGATCCCAATCCGAAGGTCGGCGAGTTCAACAAGAAATACAAGGAAGTGACGGGCGGCGATCCGTCGAGCCAGTATGTCTATCCGGGCTACGTCCTGATCGACGTCTGGGCCAAGGCGGTCGAGCGGGCCAAGACGACCGACGCCGAAGCCGTGGTCGCCGAGCTCGAGAAGATGAACAACGAGCCGACCCTGTTCGGACCGCGCACCTTCAGCAAGGAGCTGCACCACCAGAACCAGGGCCGGTACCTGATCGTCGATACCGAGCAGGGCAAGCCGAAGGTGATCGACGAGTGGACGATCTCGGAAAAGATTCCGGTCGACTATCTCGTGTCGAAATAGACCCTTGAAAGGCGCCGCAGCTCATAAATAGTCTGCGGCGCCCCTCACTCTGATGATCTAAAGAGCGCAGACGCCGGGAGAACGACGGGAAATGGTCACCATCAATTGCGACATGGGCGAGGCTTTCAGTATTTACAAACTCGGCGATGACGACAGCCTCATGCCCCTGATCGACGTTGCCAACGTCGCCTGCGGGTTCCACGGCTCCGACTTCAACCACATGCGCAGGACCGTGCGTCTGGCCAAGAAATACGGCGTCAAGGTCGGGGCGCATCCCTCGCTGCCCGATCTGCAGGGGTTTGGACGGCGCGAGATGAAGCTCGGCCGCGAGGAGATGACCAATTGCATCCTCTATCAGGTCGGCGCGCTCAAGGCCTTCCTGGATGCGGAGGGCATGGCCCTCAATCACATCAAGCCGCACGGTTCGCTCTATGGCATGGCTTCGCGGATGGAAGAGATCGCAGATGCGGTCTGCGATGTGGCCGACGTCTACAAGGTGCCGCTGTTCGGGATGAAAGGCACGCTGCACGAGACGGTCTACCCGCGTCGCGGCCACAGCTTTGTCGCCGAATATTACGCCGATCTCGATTACAATCAGGACGGCTCGCTGATCGTGACCCGCGAGCACGACGCCAAGGACCCGACCGAGGCGGCCTCGCGCTGCCTGCGCGCCATCACCGACGGCCAGACGAAAACGGTGGCCGGAAACGACGTCGCCGTGGGATCCGACTCCATTTGCGTCCATTCTGACACGCCGAACGCGGTCGCGATCACCAAGGCCGTGCGCGAGGCCCTCCGCTCCTATTTGCCGGCGCGCTAATCCGATCGACCCGCGACAATCACGAGGACACCATGGCTATCCAGCAGATCTTTTCTCCCCTGCCCGGCATTTTCTACCGCAAGCCCGCGCCCGACCAGCCGGCCTACAAGAGCGACGGCGACGCCATCACCGACAACGACACGATCGGCCTGATCGAGGTCATGAAGTCGTTCAACGAGGTCAAGGCCGGCATCACGGGCAAGCTCGTGCGATTCCTCGCCGAGAATGAAGACGCCGTGATGGCCGGTCAGCCGATCGCCGAGGTCGAGGTTTGAGGGCGCCCGATCGATCCATGACCATCCAAAAACTTCTGATCGCCAATCGCGGCGAGATCGCCGTGCGCATCATCCGCGCTGCGCGCGAGCTCGGCATCGCCACCGTGCAGGTCTACAGCAAGGCGGACAAGGAGTCGCTTGCGGTCCGGCTCGCCGACGAGAGCGTCGAGATCGGGCCGGCGCAGGCGTCGAAATCCTATCTCAGGCGTGATGCGATCCTGGCCGCAGCCAACGAGACCTCCGCCGACGCGATCCATCCCGGCTACGGCTTCCTTGCCGAGAACGCCGAATTCGCGGCGGCAGTGGAGGAAGCCGGGCTGATCTTCGTCGGACCGACGGCGCAATCGATCCGCCTGATGGGCGACAAGGTCGCCGCACGCGCGGCAGCTGCCGCAGCTGATGTGCCCACAGTGCCCGGCAGCCGCGGCCGGCTGGAGTCGGCGGAAGAGGCGTTCGCCCTGGTGGAGACGACGGGCTTCCCGGTGGTGATCAAGGCGGCCGCCGGTGGTGGCGGTCGCGGCATTCGCATCGCGCGCTCGGCCGAGGAATTTCATCATCTGATGCCGCAGGCACAAGCGGAGGCGCTCGCCGCCTTCGGCGACGGCGGCCTTTACGTCGAGAAGCTGATCGAAGGCGCGCGGCACATCGAGGTGCAGGTGCTCGGCGACGGGCACGACGTCATCCATTGCTACGAGCGCGAATGTTCGCTGCAGCGGCGCCGGCAGAAGGTCTGGGAGGAAGCGCCCTCGCCATCGCTGCCGTCCGCGGTTCGGGAGCAGCTGTGCGCCTCGGCCGTGGCGCTCGCCAAGGCGGTGCATTACCGCGGCGCCGGCACGCTGGAATATCTCTATGACAGCAGCAGCGGCGCGTTCTATTTCCTGGAGATGAACACCCGTATTCAGGTCGAGCATCCCGTCACCGAGATGGTCACCGGCATCGACCTCGTGCGCGAGATGATCCGGATCGCGGGCGGCGAGCGCCTGCGCATCAGCCAGGATCAGGTGCGCCTGCACGGTCATTCGATCGAAGTCCGGATCAATGCCGAAGACCCCGCAAAGGGCTTCATGCCCAACCCGGGCACCGTGACTGCCCTCGACGTCCCCGGCGGCAACGGCGTCCGTTTCGATAGCATGCTCTATCCCGGCTATACGGTGCCGCCGTTCTACGACAGCCTGCTCGGCAAGCTGATCGTGCATGATGAGGACAGGGCCGCTGCGATCCGGCGACTCGCGCGTGCGCTGACCGAGTTGAACATCGAAGGCCTGGTGACGACCAAGTCTCTCCATCAGGCGCTCGCACAGGATTCCGAGGTGCAGGCGGCGCGGTTTCATACCGCCTGGCTAGAGCCATGGCTGGAAGCCAATGCCGCGCGGCTCGTCGCACCTGCCGCGCCAGCTCGTGCCGTCATCTCAGAACCCGCCCCGTCCGCAACAGGAGGCCAGTGATCCCGATGCAAACCAGATTTTCCTTCGGCGGCGATGAGCACATCTTCGCCGAGGTCGACGAAGCGATGTCGCTTGAGGCATTCTTCAAGAGCCTCTTCATCACCAACGCCGTGCGCGACGCCAAGATCAAGGGCGTGACCGAGATCTGCCCGGCCAACGCGTCCTATCAGGTGAAGTTCGATCCCGACGTGATCAAGCCGGACGATCTGCTCGCCGAGCTGAAACGGATGGATGCGGCGGCCGACAAGTCCGAGCCCGTGATCGCGACACGGATCATCGAGATTCCCGTGCTCTACAACGATCCCTGGACGCACGAGACCCTGATGCGCTTCCGCGAACGCCATCAGGACCCGGCCAGTACCGATCTCGAATATTCCGCACGCATCAACAATCTCGACGGCGTCGATGCCTTCATCGAGGCGCATTCCAGCGCGCCCTGGTTTGTCTCGATGGTCGGCTTCGTTGCCGGCCTGCCGTTCCTGTACCAGATGGTCGAACGCCAGCGGCAGATCCAGGCCCCGAAATATCTGCGCCCGCGCACCGACACCCCGAAGCTGACGATCGGGCACGGCGGCTGTTTCAGCTGCATCTATTCGGTGCGCGGCGCCGGCGGCTACCAGATGTACGGCGTCACGCCGATGCCGATCTACGATCCCAACCAGACCATCAGCTACCTGAAGGACTTCATGTGCCTGTTCAAGCCCGGTGACATCGTGAAGTGGAAGCCGATCGATCGCGCCGCCTATGATGCGGCGGTCGCCGATGTCGACGCCGGCCGCTTCGCTCCCGTGATCCGCGACGTCTCGTTCTCGCTCGCCGAATTCAACCGCGACATCGACGGCTACAATCGCAAGCTGGAGGGCGTTCTCCATGGCCATTAAGGTGTTGAAGCCGGGTCTGGCGACCACTGTCCAGGATCTCGGACGTCCGGGCTATTATCACATCGGCATCCCGCTTTCCGGCGGCATGGACCGGCACGCGCTGGTGGCGGCAAATTTGCTGGTCGGCAATCCCGAGGGCGCCGCGGTGCTCGAGGCCGTCTTCATGGGGCCGGAGCTGGAATTCACTGATGACGCCATGGTCGCAGTGACCGGCGCCGAGCTGCCGCCGAAGCTCGACGGCCAGCCGCAGCAGACCTGGTCATCCTTCAAGGTGAAGGCCGGCCAGAAGCTGTCGTTTGATTTCCTCAAGAAAGGTGCGCGCGCCTATATCGCGGTGGCCGGCGGCATCGATGTGCCGGTGGTGCTCGGCTCGCGCTCGACCTATGCGCTCGGCGCGCTCGGCGGCTTCAAGGGTCGCAAGCTGGAGGCCGGCGACGAGCTGCCGGTCGGTGTGGCGGCGACAGCCGTTGCGGAAGGACGCACCGTCCCCGACTCCCTGCGCGGCCTGCCCCCGGGCATGCCGACCGAGCTGCGCGTGATGCCCGGCCTCTACTGGCACCGCATCACCGAGGCCGCCGGCATCGGCTTCTTCGATGATACTTGGAAGGTCGCGCCGGAGGCCGATCGGATCGGCTACCGTTTCAGGGGCGGCAAGCCGCTCGAATTCGTGCCGCGCGAGCCGCCCTTCGGGGCCGGCTCGGATCCCTCCAACATCACCGATGCCTGTTATCCCTATGGTTCGATCCAGGTGCCCGGCGGCACCGAACCGATCGTGCTGCATCGAGACGCGGTGTCGGGTGGCGGCTACTTCATGGTCGGCACCGTGATCTCCGCCGACATGGATCTGATCGGCCAGTTGCAGCCGAACACGCCGGTGAAGTTCGTCAAGGTGGACATGGAGACGGCGCTGTCGGCCCGCAAAGACAAAGCCGAACTGCTGGCTGGGCTCCGCTCCTCGCTCGCGGCCTAATCGCCGGAACTGGAGTCCCCCTTCTGCCTCCGCACGGGACAGCCGGCTCAAGAGGCTGACGACAAGACCCCGGCTCGATCGTCGCATGTCGAGCGATCGGGCACGGCAATTGCTGCGTAGAATTGCGTCTCATCCTCGGAGTGCGTGATATGCAGGCCAGTTACGCGACCGCCGACATCCCCCGCCACAGCCGCCGGCAGTTCTGGCAGGACGTCGTATCCAGGATCTATTTTCCGCTGGATCTGTCCTTCCCGGGACGTCGCGACTTTCGGGGAAGCCTGGCGGCGTGGTCGCTGGGCCCGGTGTCGGTCTCCCGCAATGTCTCGGATGGCCTGCTCTACAAGCGCCATGCGCACCATCTCCTCGCCGAACGCGAAGAGAGCTACCTGATCACGGTACCCGACCATGGCGAGATCCGCTTCGCGCAGGACGGCAAGGACGTCCGCTGCGGACCCGGAGCGTTCCTGATCGAGCGGAGCCACTCGCCATATGAGTTCAGTCATCGCGATCCCGCCGCGCTCTGGGTGCTGAAGATTCCGGGCACGGCGCTGCGCGCGCGCATCGGCTGCCCGGAACGTCTTGCCACCCGGCAGATCGATGCCGCACGCGGCGCCGGCGCCCTCTTCGTCGATACGCTCCGCCTGACCGGCGCACGGATCGAGGAGATCGATGAACCGGCGCGCGCGCTGACCGGCAGACATCTGATCGACCTCCTGGTGATGGCGGTCGAATCCGATCGGAGCGAGCTCGTCGGCCAGTCCTCCTCGGTGCGCAACGCGCACCTGCATCGCTGCGAACATTTCATCCGGACCCATCTCGACGACATGCGGCTCGTCCCCCAGGTGGTGGCCGATCGATGCGGTATCTCGCTGCGATATTTGCACCAGATCTTCGAGGCCGAGGGCATCACCGTGTGCAGCTACATCCGCAACCAGAGGCTCGCGATGTGTGACGCGATGCTGCGCGATCCGGCGTGCCGAAAGAGCCTGGCTGAAATTGCCTATCATTGGGGGTATGGCGACCAGGCGCAGTTCAGCCGCCATTATCGCGGTCGTTTCGGTCGCACGCCGAGCGAAGCGCGCGCTGCATACCGCGCCTGCGATTCCTGAAAATCGCTATCGCCACCGTCTGGATCGCGATAAAGCTTACTCTTCCGTCCTCAGAAAGCCACCTTGTCCATGCGAACGAATTCCCTGCAGAGCAAAGATATCGCCCACCAGATCCATCCCGCGACCAATATGAGGCGGCATGAGCGCGTCGGTCCGATCGTGATCAGCCGCGGCTCCGGTATCTATGTCTATGACGACGAGGGGCGCGAATATATCGAAGGCCTTGCGGGCCTGTGGAGCGTGGGGCTCGGTTTCGGCGAGAAGCGGCTGGTCGAGGCGGCGACGCGGCAGATGGCCAAGCTGCCCTATTACCACATCTTCACCCACAAGTCCCACGAGCCCTCGACACTCCTGGCCGAGAAGCTCGTCTCCCTGGCCCCTCCCGGACTGAAGCATGTGTTCTTCACCAATTCCGGCGGGGAAGCCAACGACAGCGCGATCAAGTTCGTCTGGTACTACAACAACGCGCTCGGTCGCACCGAGAAGAAGAAGTTCATCGCCCGCCAGGGCGCCTATCACGGTATCACGATCGGCGCCGGCAGCCTGACCGGGCTGCAGGCCAACCAGCGCGGCTTCGACCTGCCCCTGCCCTTCGCCAAGCACGTGACGTGCCCGCATTACTACCGCTTCGGGCTGCCCGGCGAGAGCGAGGAAGCCTTCACCGAACGGCTCGCGACCGAGCTCGAAGAGCTGATCCTCAGCGAGGGACCGGACACGGTGGCCGCCTTCATCGGCGAGCCGCTGATGGGCGCCGGTGGCGTGATCGTGCCGCCCGTGAACTACTGGCAGCGCGTCCAGGAGGTCTGCCGCAAATACGACGTGCTTGTCATCGCCGACGAGGTGATCAACGGGTTCGGTCGTCTCGGCACCACGTTCGGCTGCGACACTTTCGGCATCAAGCCGGACATCCTGGTCTGCTCCAAGCAGCTGACATCGTCCTACCAGCCGCTTGCCGCCGTGCTCATCAGCGACACCATGTATCAGGCGATGGCCGACCAGTCCGACCGGCTCGGCACCTTCGGGCATGGCTATACCACGAGCGCGCATCCGGTCGCGACCGCGGTTGCGCTGGAGAACCTCGCGATCATCGAGGAGCGCGGGTTGGTCGCGCACGCTGCCGAGGTCGGCGCTTACTTGCGCGAAAAGCTGGCGCGCTTTGCCGATCATCCGCTGGTTGGCGAAGTCCGCGGCCGCGGCCTGATCGCGGCGGTCGAATTGGTCGCCGACAAGGCGACCAAGGCCAAGTTCGAGCCGGTCGGCAAGGTCGGCATGAAGTTCTTCGACCGCGCCCATGATCACGGCCTGATCATCCGCAACGTCGGCGACAGCATCGCGATGTGCCCGCCGATGATCATCACCACGGCGCAGGTCGACGAAATGTTGAAGCGTTTCGCCGCCACGCTCGACGATGTCACGGCGTGGGTCAATGCGGGGATGCCGGAGGGCTGAGCGGGCACGCCTCCACTGTTCAAGGCCACACAATCGCCGCGACCGATTTCTCAAAGTTGGCATGGCCGGGCATAGTCCCGGCCATCCACATCTTTTTCCTGCGCAACGACTTTACGTTCCGGAAAACCAAACACAATTTGATACTGCGCCATCGAAATCAAACGGCAACTTGCTCAGCGGCGAGACGCGCTTCGGGGCGCCGTTTACGGCTATTGTCTGAGTCGCAGCTATACCCTTATCCAATATCTGCTCAAAATAGCATCTCTGGTACGTCGGGCGTGTCGGGTCGGAGACCTCGAAGTTCCATCCAGTGACCACAGTGCCTGCTCCAAACGTGGCACCGTTGAAGATCGTATACCGCGTAAACGGGAGTTCGTTGCTTCCACTCGTCGTATCCAATTGAAGCTGCTCTCTAGATGGTTGCGGAACGTTTATCTTGAGATCACCGACCACTCGGACCGTCGACGACGGATCAAGCTTGACTATCGATCCTTCCATGAGCTTGACACGTTGATCCTTGGCAAGCGTGAGTTCTGCGTCAGGCGACAACGTCATTGTGCCGGAAACAATCGTGCGTATCTGTGCACGCCTGAACGCGTCAGAAATTGCATTTGCAGCGATGTCGGCAGCGGGTACCGGAGATATGGTGGTGCTATATCCCCAAAAGGCGATCACCAACCCGGTGCCCGTCATCACAAAGGCGATCAACCATCCGACGCATTGAAGCGCAAATGACTTGGCCCGTACGATCCGTGCGCTGATAGCAAGCCTTGAGTTCAGTATGGCCGCGAATGTACCGAGATCATCGTGGTGATTCTGATCGGTCATAGGGCATCCTTGCGGAACCAAACGCATTTGGCGAACGCGGCAGCCAAGGCAAACTTGGCCGGCACATTTTTTTCGTTTTCGCTTTGCTCGTCTTTGCCTAGCTCAATTCGCAAGGATACATCCGGGTTGTCACCGCTTTCCGTGTAATAGCAATACTGCGTCGACGGAAATTTCTGCGCACTGGTTAGAAATACCCAACCGGTCTGTACCGAGCCTTTGTCAAATGGAACGCTCTTGAAGACCGTGAAGTTCGTGATCGTCGGGGTAGTCGTTCTGGCTCGGGGCGTCACCGTCAGAGGAACCGATACTGTCGGCGCTTGAACCCTCATCTCCCCATCAGCGAATATTTTCGCCGCCGGATCAAGTCGGATGCGAGAGCTTTCATCTAAAATGACAGTTTGATCTCTAGCCAGCCTAATTTCGCTCGGTTGGACCTCGATGGTACCTATGGCGCTCCCTCTCACCTGAATATCCGCAAGCGCCTTGCTTATAGCCGCGGCCATGACCGACAAATTCTCTTCACTCCGCGTGACGCTTGAATAGCCATACAGCCCCAATCCGATCGTCGTCTCGAGACCGAGAGCAATGAATCCAACTCCGATGGCACGCCAAAATCCACTTCGTCCCAGGATATAAAACTCCTCTGCGCCGATGCGACTTTTTATCGCCGCGGACAACTCTTCGTTCAGGCTGGTTCGAGGGAGCTTCATGCCAGTTGGGAGTTCTTCATAGCCGATTTGACTGCTTCTCGGGCCTCAGAGCGAATTGCTGCGACGAGTGGTCCGAAAAGATAGGCCGCAGCCTCATCCGAGATCATCCCCTCTGACGTGGATGTTGGCTTGATCCGCCGAACGGCTGTCATGGCGATGAGGGTCGACGAAAAGGCCGCAGCAATTGAGGGGATTACGATAAGGTACAGCTCAAGTGTCTTGACGTCCGCTTCGGTTATATCAGCAGGCGCCTTGCGGAACAGCATTGCGGCGTAAGCATGCAGTTGCGATTGTTGGACTGATCCGCGACTGTCTTTCTCCGCCTCTTCGATCTCCTTATCTATCGGCCCAGTGTCCAAAGTGGGCGACGCGCGTTGAGTTTCGGCGGCTTTTAGAGCCGCTTCGAGGTCCACGAGTTTCACCTTTAAAGAAGCTATCTCGGCTTGTAGAGGTTTAAGCACAGGATTCTCCGGGCAAACCGAGCGCGTTTCAGGCGGCCCCCCGGGTGTAGAAGCTGGGCGAGTTACGACGACACAGGGCGGTCTAGGCTGAGCGTTCAGCTGCAAATTCAAATTTTGCCTGTCGCGCTCGGCTGCGTCCCTCTCATTTCGTCGCTCCCGAACCAGTTCGTCAGCCGCCTTAACTCGAAGAAGTATTTCTTGCTTCCTCTGCTGTAGCCCAACAAGAATAGTGCTCTTCTTGCTCGTATCTTCGAGACGAGGATTGAAGGTCGAATTACCGATAAGGATTAGAGAGACAGATGTGACTGCAACCGCACAGAGCACGCCAACCAATGCAGCGAGCTTGATGTTCCAGGAGGTCTGGGTTCGTACAGCGACGGCAAGCGGCACTCGCGCCAACTCCACCATGGCCATCGCAATGGGGAACAGCATCGCTTGAATCATTTTGAAGAGGGACGTGTCTGGAAGTTGCGCAACCGTGGCAGCATTGTTCGTGAGAATGAGTCCGATGATGACAAACTCGACAGCGAACGCCAGCACGATCTGCTTCGTATTGATGGAGTACCCGCGGGCTTGGTCGCGCTCTAGGCGCGCGCGCTGCCGCGGCGTAAGCGGATCAGATTCAATCTGATCGCGGGTGGCACGGGTCTCCGCTGCAATACTCATTCCGGAATAGTTCATCTCCCGGAGCCCCCGACCTATACGCCCCTTATGGTTGCATACTGCTTTGAAACGCAACCTTTTGCCAGCAAAATATCCGCGGCTCCCGGCCTTGCTCAACGAGCGGCAGCATCGTACCGAGACGATTGAATTGGCCTATCAGGAAGTCCCTCAGCGCAAGCTGTTGCCGGCTCGGCACCATGTTTGGCTTCGCCCACGCGGTCGACGTCGGCGCCTTAGTGCGGGAAAAGCTGGCGCGCTTCGCGACGCTGAAAAAAGCGATACGCAAGGTTTTGGGACGCAGTCGGATGAGCGATCTCCGCCTGCCATCCTTCGAGGTCGCCGCCCCCCCGGCACCACTCAATTTATTCGCGGCAACCTTGACCCCTCCTGTGAGGGAGCGCGACAAAGCCGCGTCCCGAAACAAGGATACCGCACGATCCTTCCTAAAATCGTCACTATGCTAACCGGCAAGGCCAGCTAGGATCACGCCTGCTTGTCGGGCAAATCACTTGAGCGATTTCGCATGGTTTCGCAGCGCGTTCCCCCGGGAAGACGCTGACAATCGCCCGCGCGTAAAAACTCGTTTCACCAGACTTTTCAAGCTCAAACGGCAAAGCTCTCCCAGCCGGCGAATTTTTATATTTCGTTTTTCCAGAAATCGTGTATGACTATGTCCATCCCGCCTCGATGAGAAGGGGCGTACGCGCGGTCGTCACGATGCGCGAGGCGGGTTGCGGTGGCCGTGTCGGGTTGCAGCGTGATTTGCTCGCGCCGACGAACAACATCGATGCGGACGTGAAGTCGTGCGGTCCTGGCCTCCCGGTGCTGAGGCCTGCGCAATGCGCTGACAGCGCATTGTCGCAACGCGATGAAGCTTTGCTTCACGTGGACGGGGGCAATCGAGCCGGTCCCCGGGGAGACCACGTATAAGCGTAAAACCATCGCGCAGGGAATGCCGGATTGTTTCGGCTGACCTGTGGTGACTGCCGCCTGCTTTCTTTGTTGCAGGCGGGCCATGGGTGCGGCCAGCATCCGGCATTCCCTGCGCCCTTTCGATCTTTCGAAGGGCCTCTCCAAACGCACAACTCGGGCATCAACGCCGCGGGAACGTGATCTCATGTCCGATGCTGTCCGCGATGTGAGCCTGAATCTGCGGAGAGCCGTGACTCGTCATTTCGGCAATCGATTGCGCTCTGACGCAAAACATCCTGCACTCAGCGTCAAGCGCGGCCGCCACCGCATGTCCATAATCTTCACGATCCCGCGTTCGAAGGAACCTCGCATCGTGCAGACTCTCCGCGTGGCCGTCGATGTCGGCGGCACCTTTACCGACATCTGTATCATGGACGAGGCGACCGGCCTCATCCGGGTCGAGAAGACGGCGTCGACGCAAGATCCCATCGACGGGATCATGGGCGGCGTCTCCAAGGCCGGCATCGACCTTGCCGAGGTCGCGCTGTTCTCGCACGGCACGACCGTTGCGACCAACGCCCTGATCACCCGCCGCCTGCCCCGCACCGCCGTGGTCAGCACCAAGGGCTTTCGCGACGTCATCGAGATCCGTCGCGCCAACAAGGAAGATCTCTGGGACACCTACAAGGACGTGGTCAGGCCCTACGTGCCGCGCCGCGACCGGTTGACCGTTCCCGAGCGTGTGGACGCCGCCGGCCGCGTGATCGAGCCGCTCGATATCGAAGCCGCGCGCGAGGTCGCCCGCATCCTCAAGCGCCGCGGCGTCGCCGCGGTCGCGGTCTGCTTCATGAACGCCTATCTCAACGGCGAGAACGAGCGCGCCATGCGCGACATCCTGCTGGAAGCAATGCCCGAGATCCCGGTCTCGATCTCCTCGCAGGTGCTGCCCGAGATCTTCGAGCACGAGCGTTTCTCAACCACAGTCGCCAACGCCGTGGTGAGCCCGGTGGTCGTCGATTACACCAGCCGGCTCGGCGAGCGCCTGGCGAACGAGGGCTATACCCGCGACCTGCTGCTGCTGCATACCGGCGGCGGCGTGATGACGCCGGCGAGCGTCAAGGATTTTGCCGCACGCCTCGCAGGCTCGGGAATTGCCGCCGGCGCCATCGCCAGCCGCACCATCGCCAGCCTGTGCGGCTATCCGAACTCGATCGGGCTCGACATGGGCGGCACCTCGACCGACGTGTCGCTGGCCTATGAAGGCCAGTCGCGCATCACCAAGGATTGGTACGTCGAATTCGGCTATCCGATCCGCTTCGCTTCCATCGAGGTGCTGACCATCGGCGCCGGCGGCGGCTCTCTCGCCTGGACCGATCCCGCGGGCTCGCTGCGCAATGGGCCGCAATCGGCCGGCGCCTATCCGGGTCCGGCCTGCTACGGCAACGGCAATGCGCAGCCGACCAATACGGACGCCAATGTCACGCTCGGTCGCCTCGGCACCAGCCTTGCCGGCGGCAAGGTGACTCTCGACCCTGCCCTCGCCCGCCAATCCGTCGAAGACGGCGTCGCCAGGCCGTTCGGACTCGGCCTGCACGAGGCCGCAGACGCCATCCTCAAGGTCGCCAACGCCAACATGTCGGATGCCGTCCGGCTGATCTCGATCAGCCGCGGCTATGATCCGCGCGATTTTGCCCTGGTCGCCTTCGGCGGCGCCGGCGCGCTGCATGGGGTCGATGTCGCCCGCGAGCTCGCGATTCCCGTCGTGATCGTGCCGCCCAATCCGGGCGTGACCTCCGCGCTCGGCTGTCTCCTGGTCGACATGCAGCACGACTTCTCGCAGAGTTGCATGGTCGACGCAGCGGAAGCCGATCCCGCCGATATCGAAGCGCAGTTTGCCGCGATCGAAAAAGAAGCCCTGGATCGGCTGGCCCATGAGGGCGTCGCTCCCGAGAACATCGTCCTGCAGCGTTCCATCGACATGATGTATCGCGGCCAGTGGCGCTCGCTCGCGGTGAACGCGCCACGTCCGATCGGCGCGATCGCCGATCTCGTCGCCAGCTTCCACGCCGAGCACCAGCGCGAATACAATTTCCGCCGCGACAGCGCGCCGGTGAGCTTCTTCCGCCTCAACCTGAAGGCGGTCGGCATCGTGCCCAAAGCGGAGTTCGCCGTCCATGAGCCGACCGGCGTAACGCCGGAGCCGGTGGCTCGGCGTCCTGTCTGGTTCGACGGCGAGGCCCATGACACTCCGGTGTTCCAGCGCGGAAGCCTGCCATGCGGCTTCACCTTCCGCGGCCCTGCCATCGTCGAGCAGATCGACGCGACCACCGTGATGCCGCCCGGCGCCAAGGCGGAGGTGGACAAATATCTGAACATCATCATCAGCGTGAAGGAGTGAGGCGATGACGCAAGATCTCGCGCTCGATCCCGTGACCTTCGAGGTTCTGAAGAACTCCTTCATCACCAGCGTCGACCAAATGGGCGAGCAGGTCTTGAGGACCTGCTATTCCTTCGTCATCTATAACCACGACTTCTCCAGCGCGCTGCACGATGCCAAGGGCGAATGCGCCGCACAGGGCAACCAGGATATCGCGGTTCACGTCGGCACCCTGCACTTCACCTGCCAGGAGGTGATCCGTCACTTCGAGGGCGACATGCACGAAGGCGACGTCTTCGCCATCAACGATCCCTATGCCGGAGGCACGCACTTCTCCGATGTGCGCCTGATCCGGCCGATCTTCGCCGACGGCAGGATCATCGCCTTCAGCCAGTCCAACGGGCACTGGTCGGATGTCGGCGGCAGCGTGCCCGGCTCGTTCGACGTCGCCGCACGCGAGATGTTCCGCGAAGGCCTGCGCATCACGCCGGTGCGCCTGTTCGACCGCGGTCGCTTCTGCAAGGATGTCGCCCACCTGATCGCGTCGAACACGCGCGATCCGGCCTCGATCATCGGCGACATCCAGTCGCAGGCGCAGGCGACCCAGGTCTGCGAGCGCGAGATCCTGCGCCTGGTCAACAAATACGGCCGCGACACTGTGGAGACTGGGCTCGCTGCGGTGCAGGACTATGTCGAGCGCTCGGCGCGGCAGCGCATCGCCGCCCTGCCCGACGGCGAATGGGAGACGGTCGACTTCATCGACCGCGATCCGGCCGGCGGCGAAGGCATGATCCCGATCCGGATCAAGATGACGATCAAGGGCGACAAGGCGATCTACGATTTCACCGGCAGCCATCCAACGATCGGCTCGATCTACAATTCGGCCTTCGGCGCCACCTTCTCCGCCGTCGCGGCCGGCATGAAAACGTTCTTCCCCGACCTGCCGCTCAATTCCGGCTTCTACCGCTGCTTCGAGATCATCGCGCCGGAAGGCTCGATCGTCGACGCCAAATGGCCGATCGCGGTCACCGGCTTCCTGATGCCGTTCGAGAAGATCATGAACTCGATCTACGAGATGTGGTCGAAGCTGATGCCGGAGCGCGCGCTCGCCTGCGCCTTCAATCTCGAATATCTGCTCACCGGCGGGCTCGACGCGCGCAGTCCGGACAAGCCGATCTTCATGTTCTACGACTGGCTGCCGGGCGGCTGGGGCGGCCGCAACGGCAAGGACGGCAGCAACGTCACCACCGCCTGCTTCGGCACCGGATTGATGTCGCAGCCGGTCGAAGGCCAGGAGCGCGCCAACCCGATCCTGACCACGGCATGCGAGATCCTCACCGACTCCCCTGGACCCGGCAAATGGCGTGGCGGCGCCGGCGTGGTGAAGACCTCGCGCATGCTCGAGGCCGAAAAGACCGTCATCTCCTACATCTGCGACCGCGAGCGCGCGGTGGTATGGGGCATCGAGGGCGGCCTGCCCTCCATGCCGCATGGCCTGACCCTGCAGCGTGCCGGCGCTGATGCCGAGGAACGGTTGGGCTCGATCTTCTCCGACGTGCCGCTCGGCGAAGGCGACGTGTTCTCTCGCCCCACGGCGGGCGGCGGCGGCTTCGGCGACCCGCTCGCACGCGACCCGAACCTCGTGCTCGAAGACATCAAGGACGATTATGTCTCGGTCGATCGCGCCGCCAAGGATTACGGCGTGGTGGTCCAGACCGTGGACGCGGAGCTTTGCGACTACGTGGTCGATCTATCCGCGACAGAAGCGCTGCGTGCCAAGATCAAGGCCGAGCGCATCGACAATGCGAGGCTCGATCCGGAGATCGTCGCCGAGCGTTATCGAAATGGCGAGATCGACGCATTCGACGCGGTCCGCCAGCACGCCGTCATCCTCGACTGGGGCAGCGGGGCCCTGCTTCCGGAATCGACCCGCCAGTTCCGCGAGATGTTCGAGCGACGATCGGTCGCGATGTGGAACGACAATTAGCGCAGCTCGCGGCTTCCGAGCCGATGAATAGCCGAGCGAACTGCTTCGAGCCTTGTGAGGAAAGCTTGGGAAACAAAGGCTTGCATCGCGTTGACAGCCGCTTTTAGACTGCTTCAGTCTGCCGATCCCAATGAGGTTGTCGCGGCTGAATACCCATGGCTGAAAACCGATCCGTCAACCTCGCGCTATTTGCAACGCAGCAAAAGCGGCTTTTTGCGGACTTCTTCAAACTTTACCAGACGGTTGCACAACCCTGCCGCCTGTTCGCAATCGCGGCCGACGCGAATGCGATTGCACGCGTCGAGAAGCTCGCAAGACACGTCAAGAAGATCGGTCTCGTCGAAGGCAAGAGCTTCAACGAGATGGCGCTGCTGCAGGTGCCGATCTCGTTTCGCGACGTCGGGGCGCGGATCGAGAAGTGGATGTCGCCAACCCGCAATCAAGGCCCTGCGCTGCTCGTCGTCGACATGAGCTGGGGCCTGGAGACCAACTCGGCGACGGCGAATTTCGAGGGCTGGCCGGCGCTGGCCGAGGCACTCGCGCGGCAGTCCGAACTCTCGATCGCCTCGCTCTACAATCGCCGTGTGCTGATCGACGAGCAATTGCTGGTGGCGCTGCGCGGCCACCCGCAAATCCTGACCAGCGGCGGGCTGGTGGACAATCCGCATTGGCTTCCCTCGCGGCTGCAGACGCGCGGCGCGTTGCGCGAGCAGGTCGACTTCTGGCTCGGCGCGATCGCGCCGGAATTGCGGATCGACACCTCGGCCGCGGCGCTGCATGCGGCCGAGGGCGCCGATCCCATGTGGTTGTTGCGCCGGTCGGCGGAAGAAACCGGGACCATTCATCTCGACAGCCGCGACCGCTGGAAGATTAGATGCTTCGGGCGCTTGCGGATCTATCGCAACGACGGCAGCCAGGTGAACTGGGATCCGCCCGGCGGCGCCACCCGCAAGACCAAGACGCTATTCGCGTATCTGCTGCAGAAGGGCGGCCACGGCGCCGGCACCGACGAACTGGCCGATCTGCTCTGGCCCGATGCCGAGGACATCGAGGCCGCGCGCAACCGTCTCTATCACACCGTCCGCTACCTGCGGCTGGCGCTCGGCCAGCCCAGCGGACGCGAGGACGGCCGCAACTACATCCGCCGCGAGGGCTCGCGCTATGTGCTGGTGCCGCCGGAGCGCAGCTGGCTCGACATCTCGACCTTCGAACAATTGTGCCGCCAGTCGCAGGGCCATATCAAGGCCGGCGCCAGCGACGAGGCGCTGATCTGCCTGCAGGCGGCAGATCG
Source organism: Bradyrhizobium sp. SZCCHNR3119 (assembly GCF_032487775.1). Classification (NCBI taxonomy): domain Bacteria; kingdom Pseudomonadati; phylum Pseudomonadota; class Alphaproteobacteria; order Hyphomicrobiales; family Nitrobacteraceae; genus Bradyrhizobium; species Bradyrhizobium sp. SZCCHNR3119. The sequence continues at coordinate 35,517 of NZ_JAUEUV010000001.1, forward strand.
TCTCTACACCGGAGACCTGTTCGAGGATATTCCGGTCGAGTATGCCGACGACGGCGAACGCGACTGGTGCTGGAGCAAACGCTACTGGCTGCGCGACATGTTCTTCAAGGTCCAGCGCGACGCCGCGCGGATTTATCTCGAACGCAACGACTATTCTGCCGCGCTTGCGCATTGCCAAAAAGCGCTCGCGATCGATCCGCTGTGCGAAATGGCGCATGCCGAGGCCATGCAGGTGTTCAAGGCGCAGGGGCGACGCGAGGCGATCGACCGCCAGTTCAAGCTCTATCTCGACTCGCTCAAGCATTTCGACGACCGGCCGAAGAGCGCCTCGCTTCAGGAGCTGCACCGCAAGCTCACGGCTTGAGCGGCCCATTCGCTGCGTCGAAAGGCCGCTCGCTGTCCCGAGTTCGCAAGCTGGAAAAGACGCCGTGCGCCCGCACATTGACGATTTATCCAAATTTGCCATAGAGTTACCGACTAAAGAAAACCCAAAGGCCGCCGCTTAGAGTGTGCCCATAACAACGTCGCCATCGCGGGCGGCGAATGGGAGGATGATATGCCCGGTTCGGCTGCTCAGCTGGCGCGATGCCCCTTTGGCGACGCCGCAAAGGATTTCGATCCCTTCGAAATGCGCGATCCGTTCCCGTTCTACGAATGGGCGCGGGCCGAGGCGCCGGTATTCTTCTCCGACGAGCTGAACTATTTCGTGGTCGCGCGCCACGCCGACATCAAGGCCGTGTTCGACGACTGGCGGACTTTCTCCTCGGAGAACGCGCAGGCGCCGCTGCGTCCGATGTGCGAGGAAGGCAAGCGCATCATGCGTGAGGGCGGCTTCACGGCCTATTCCGGCCTGTCGGCCCGTGTGCCGCCCGATCACACCCGCATTCGCAAGCTGGTTCAGGGCTGCTTCGGGCCGCGCCGGTTCAGGGCGATCGAGCCGGAGATCAAGGCCATCGTCAACCAAGCCATCGATGCCTTCGCAGATCGCGGCCATGCCGACTTCTTCCGCGAATTCGCCTACGACGTGCCGGCACTGGTCCTATTCAAGCTGGTCGGCATTCCCAACATGGACGTGCCGCGCGTGAAGTCCTGGGCCGTCAGCCGCGCGCTGCTGACCTGGGGCGACCTGAGCGACGAGGAGCAGGTCGGCCACGCGCGCAACATGGTCGAGTATTGGAATTACTGCCGCGAGTTGGTGCGCCTGCGCCATGACGACCCGAGCGACGATTTGCCGGGCGATCTGGTTCGGCTTCAGAACGAAGGTGCCGAGATCAGCGACGAGGAGATCGCCGGCGTCCTCTACAGCGCGCTGTTCGCCGGACACGAGACCACGACGACGCTGATGGCCAATGGCATGCGGGAGTTGCTGCAGCGGCGCGAAAACTGGGAAGCCATCATCGCGGAACCGCAGCTCATTCCGAACGCGGTCGAGGAATCCCTGCGCTTCAGCCCATCGATCGTAGCCTGGCGCCGGCGCGCCCTGAAGGACACCCAGATCGGTGGCGTCCCGGTGCCGAAGGACTCCAACATCCTCTTGCTGATCGGCTCTGCCAATCGTGACGAGGCTGTGTTCAGCGATCCCACCCGCTTCAATGTCCGGCGCTCCGATGCGAGAAGCCATCTGGCGTTCGGCTACGGCATTCACACCTGTGTCGGCCAGCAGCTGGCACGCATCGAATTTGCGATCGCCCTGGGTGAACTGACCCGCAGGCTCCCCGGCCTCCGCCTCGCAGCGGACCAGAAGATCGATTTCGTTCACAACATCTCGTTTCGCGTGCCGACGGCCCTGCGTATCGAATGGGACGTCTGACCGCGCGCGGTCGAAAGCAACAACAAGTCCGGAGTCGATCCGGATCACAAGGTGGGGAACAAACGCATGTGCGCCAACGCAGCCGCATCCTTCATCGTGCCGTTCGAAGCCGCACGCGAGGACGACTTCCCGCGCATCGGCGGCAAATGCGCAAGCCTGGCACGTATGATCGCGCAAGGCGTCCGCGTACCGCCGGGATTTGCGGTTGCGACCGCAGCCTACGCCCTGCATCTTCGAGGCAACGGCCTCGAGGCAACGATCCGCGAGCGCCTGTCGCGGATCGTGCTCGACGATGTCGATGACGAAGAGACACTGTCGCACGAGATCCGCGACGCAATCCTGGCGCAGCCGATGCCGGGCGTGGTCGAGCAGTCGATCCGCGAGGCCTATCGTCGCCTGTCGCCCGATGGCCAGCTGCCGGTCGCGGTACGCTCGTCCGCAACGGCGGAAGACCTGCCCGACGCCAGCTTTGCCGGCCAGCAGGACACCTATCTCTGGGTGGTCGGCGAGGACGCCGTGGTCGAGAAGGTCAAGGCGTGCTGGGCCAGCCTCTTCAATGCCCGCGCCATTTCCTACCGCGCCGAGAACGGGCTCGGCCAGATCGACGTGTTGATGTCGGTCGGCGTCCAGAAGATGGTCAATGCCAGCGCCGCGGGCGTTGCGATGACGCTCGATCCGATCAATGGCGACCGCACCAAGATCGTGATCGATTCCGCCTTCGGACTCGGTGAGCCGGTGGTCTCAGGAGAAATCACACCCGACAATTTCGTGGTCGAGAAGGTGCTTCTGCAGGTGACCAAGCAGCGGATCGCTGAGAAGGATTTCGAGCTCGTGGCTGATCGCGCAGAGCGCCGAACCGTCGAGCGCGTGATTGCGCCGGAGCGCCGCACCCTGCCCTCCCTGAGCAATGCGCAGGTCCTCGCCGTGGCCAAGCTCGCCAAGTCACTGGAGCGCAGCATGGGCTGCCCACAGGATGTGGAATGGGCGATCGATGCAGATCTCCCCGATGACGAGAACCTCGTCGCGCTGCAGAGCCGGCCGGAAACCGTCTGGAGCCAGAAGAAGAAGCAGTCGACCGCCATCTACGAAACCGGAATCGCGGGCGTGCTGGGGACGCTGCTGGCCCCGGTTCAAGCCAAGCGGTGATCGTCACCAAGCAAGCAAACAACAAACAGAGAAAACACCAAGCAGGGGAAACATCCATGACAGCGCATGCGAAATTTCCAAGTCCCTATGATCTGAAGACGCCTGTGGGCGCCGAGGGCTGGGAGACGCTCTACCCCTATTACCTTCAGTTCCAGAACAGCCTGCGCGACAAGGAGGACGGCAAGTTCTGGTTCTGCGACTCGCAGCACTGGCCGAGCCCGTTCAAGCCGTTCGACGCCGTCACGGTCGAATTCGCAGTCAAGTGCCTCGGTCAATACAACACGCGGCATTACCTGATCCCGCCGGCGAATGGCGTCGAATACCGCATCCACAATGGCTACTGCTACATGAGCCCGGTTGCCGTTGCGCCCGAGCTGATCGGCGGCCGCGTGCCGCATTTCATGGAGCGCGCCGGCTACTACTTCCAGAACTGGGACCGTCTGCTCGCAAACTGGGACAAGAAGGTCCGCGCCAACATCGCCGAGCTCGAAGCGCTGAACTTCGAGCCGCTGCCCGAGGCCGTGCCGCTCGATTGGATTACGGGCGGCGTCGGCCTCGACAACACTTATGCGCTGACGGAGACCTATGATCGAGCCATCCAGCTGCTCTACAAGACCTGGCAGTATCATTTCGAGTTCCTGAACCTTGGCTACGCCGCCTATCTCGACTTCTTCAGCTTCATGAAGGGCCAGTTCCCCACGATTCCGGACCAGGCCATCGCCAAGATGGTGCAGGGTGTCGAGGTAGACCTGTTTCGTCCCGACGACGAGTTGAAGAAGCTCGCCAAGCTCGCGGTGAAGCTCGGTGTGGCCGACGCGATGAAGAGCGGATCCGTGGACGAAGCGCTCGCCGCCGTCAGCGATGCGCCGAACGGCGCCGAATGGCTGAAGGCCTGGAAGGAGGCGCAGGATCCCTGGTTCAACTTTACCTCCGGCAATGGCTTCTATTCGACCGACAAGTACTGGATCGAGCATCTCGACATCCCGCTCGGCTACATCAGGGACTACATCGTCCGCGTGCAGCGGGGTGAGGAAATCGAGCGGCCGACCGAAGCCATCGCCAAGGAGCGCGACCGGATCACGTCCGAATATGCCGACATGCTCGATACGGACGCCCGTGCCGCCTTCGAGGGTAAGCTCGGTCTCGCCCGCACCGTGTTTCCCTATGTCGAGAACCACAACTTCTATATCGAGCATTGGTCGATGAGCGTGTTCTGGCGCAAGATGCGCGAGCTCGGCGCCATCTTCCGCGATGCCGGCTTCTGGAAGGACGCCGACGACCTGTTCTATCTGAACCGTCAGGAAGTCCGCGACGCGCTGTTCGACTACGGCAATGGCTGGGCGGTCGGCGCACCGGCGATCGGTCCGACCTACTGGCCGCCCGAGATCGAGCGGCGCAAGACGATTCTTGCCGCGCTGGCGACGACGCCGCCGCAGCCCGCGCTCAACAATCCGCCCGATGTCATCACCGAGCCGTTCACGATCATGCTCTGGGGCATCACCACAGAGAGCATCGGCCGCTGGCTCGATGGCGCCGCGAACACCACCAAGCTCTCCGGCATGGCCGCCTCCCCCGGCATCGTCGAAGGTCGCGCCCGCGTGGTGCGGTCGGCTGATGAGCTCGGCCAGATCGAGCAGGGCGAGATCCTGGTCGCGCCGGTCACCGCGCCGAGCTGGGCGCCGATCTTCGGCAAGATCAACGCGATCGTGACCGATATCGGCGGCATGATGTCCCACGCCGCCATCGTGTGCCGCGAATACGGCCTGCCTGCCGTCACCGGCACGGGTCGCGCGAGTTCCTCGATCAAGAACGGACAGATGCTGCGCGTCAACGGCTCGACCGGCGAAGTGACCGTTCTGTCCTGACCCCCGAACCAGGGAAGGTCGGCAAAGCCGGCCTTCCCTGCAAGATTGGAAATTGCAATGCTCGACAGGCCCGAGATCGGCAGCCGGTACGATGAAGTTTGGCGCATCAGCGAGCCATACATGCGCGCCCGCAAGAACGACGTTCACATCCCGCTGTCCTATGCCTATGCCCGCAGGCTGCTTGAGCATTACCCCGACGCGGACGAGGACATCGTTTCACTCGCGATCATCCTGCACGACATCGGCTGGTACTCGATCGACATGAACGACATCATCGAGAAGGGCTTCGGCCCCAACATGATGCAGTCCGACGTGCGCTTCCTGCACGAGAGCGAAGGTGTCCGCATGTCGCGCGAGGTGCTGGAGCAGGCCGACTGGCCGGAGCCGGTCATCGTTGCGGTCGCCGAGATCATCGACGGCCACGACACCCGTCCCTACCCGCGCTCCCTCAACGATAGGATCGTACGCGACGCCGACAAGCTGTGGCGCTTCACGACCACCGGTGTCGCTGTCGCCTGCGACTGGTTCAAGATGACGCCGCACCAATATGCGACGCGTCTGACGACGCAGCTTGCCTTGCTGGAGACCGAGGCCGGACGGCTGATGGCCGAGGAGGCACTGGACAAGACCCGGGCAGCGCTGATGCTCGATCTGATTTGAACCAGAGGCCGCGGACATGGACATTTTCATCGACGGCCGTTGGGTTGCGGCGCGCAGCGGCGCGACCTTCGCCGTCTTCGATCCTGCGACGGGCGAGACGATCGATAGCGTTCCGGATGCCGGCCGCGCGGATGTCGATGCCGCGATCCGATCGGCCGAGACGGCTTTCCAGACCTGGAAGGCGACGCCGGTCGCCGAGCGTGCGCGGCTGCAGAAGAGCGCCGCCGGGCTGATGCGCGAGGCGGCCGACGAGCTCGGCCGTCTGCTGACCAGGGAGCTCGGCCGTCCCCTGGCCGGCGCGATCACCGAAATCCGGCGCTCGGCCGAGTTGCTCGACGTCTATGCCGAGGAAGGCCAGCGCCTGCATGCCGAGATACCGCTGACGGGCATGGCCGGCGAGAAGATCATCATCACCCGCGAGCCGGTCGGCGTCGTCGTCGCCATCACCCCGTTCAACTATCCGGTCACGCTGCTCTGTTTCAAGCTCGGAGCCGCGCTGATGGCCGGCTGCACGGTCGTCGCAAAGCCAGCCGAGGAGACGCCGCTGTCGACCTTGCGGCTCGCTGAACTCTTCCGAACGGCGGGCTTTCCGGCCGGCTGCTTCAACGTCGTCACCGGCCGCGGCCCCGACATCGGCATGCAGATGATCGAGCATCCGACGCCGCGCAAGATCGCCTTCACCGGCGGGACCAGGGCCGGCAAGGCCATCGCCGCAGCAGCAGCGGGAACGATGAAGCGCGTCACGCTCGAGCTCGGCGGCCAATGCCCGGCCGTCGTCTGCGCCGACGCCGATATCGGCGCCGCCGCTGCGGCGATCGCGCGTCACGCCTTCGCCAATTCCGGCCAGTTCTGCTATCGCGTCAACCGCGTCTATGTCGAGCGCGCGGCCTACGCTGCGTTTCTCGATGCGCTCGTCGACAAGGTCTCGCAGCTCGACGTTGGCAACGGCCTGACTTCGAATTGCGCGCTCGGCCCGCTGATCAACGAAAAGATCTATCTCAACAGCGAGCGACAGATCGCCGATGCCCGCGCCCACGGCGCGACTGTGCTGACCGGCGGAGCCCGCTTGACGGGCGGGATCTACGACAAGGGCTGGTTCCTGCCGCCGACCGTCATCGCCGATGCCGGCCCCTCTTCTCTCGTGATGACCGAGGAGACCTTCGGGCCGGTGCTCGGCGTTGCCCCATTCGACGATCGCAGCGAGGTGGTGAGGCTCGCCAATGCGACGGTCTATGGACTGGCCGCCTTCGTCTTCTCGCGCAACCTCGCGACGGGGCTGACCCTAGCCGAGCGCCTCGAAGCCGGCTCGGTCTGGGTCAACGACATCCAGCGATCGAACCAGCGCGCGCCGTTCGGCGGCATGAAGCAGAGCGGGATCGGCCGCGAGAAGGGCCGCTACGGCGTCGAGGACTATCTCGAATACAAGACGATCTACCTCACCTACGACGCGGAGCTGCGATGACGCACTTTCTGCGCGAACAGGATCTGCCGATCTGGCTTGCCGCGCGGCCATGGCTGGATGTGCGGTCCAACGACGAGCACACCCTGATCTCTTATCGTCTTGGCCAGGCGCTACTGCGGATTCATCCCGAAGCGGACGCCTCCGTGGTCCTGCCCGCGATCCTCATGCACGACGTCGGCTGGAAGAAATTCCCGCCAGAGCAGCTCGCCGCAGCGGTCGGCCCCAATCCCAAATATCCAGAGTTGCAGCGCGCCCATGAGATCGAGGGCGTCAAGATCGCGGCCAAGGCTTTCTCGCAACTGGCGTTTCCCTGGCTGCAGGCCGATGCGATCCTTGCGATCATCGATGGGCATGACACGCGAAAATCTGCGATCTCACGCGAGGATGCGCTGATGAAGGACGCCGACAAGCTGTGGCGCTTCACCGCTCACGGCATCGCGACGATCGGCGGCTGGTTCGATACCCCGCCGAAGGAGACGCTCGCGATGCTCGAGAGCTTCGTGCTGCCGTCGATGCTGACCGACGCTGGCGCCGGCATGGCTCAGGCGCTGATCGCGGAGGGCGTCGCGTCCGCGTTCATGGCGGATCTCCTGCACATCGAGGTTCCTGCATGAGTACGATCCAACTGGTTGGGAAACGCGTGATCGTCACCGGCGCCGCCGGCGGGCTGGGCCGCGGATTCGCACTCGCCTTCGCCGCGGCAGGTGCCGAGGTCGTCGCCGCTGACATCCGCCTCAGCGGCGTCGAGGAAACCGCGCGGCTGATCCGCGACCGCGGCGGCAAGGCACATGCCGCAGAGGTCGACGTCGCGAACGAGACGTCCACTGCAGCATTGGCGCAAACAGCGTTGGCGCGCATGGGAGGCGTCGACGTACTGGTCAACAATGCTGCCATCTATGCCGGACTCGAACGACGCGGCTTCGAGGCGATACCCGAGGCCGAATGGGACCGGGTGATGCGCGTCAATGTCAAGGGTGTGTGGATGATGAGCAAGGCCGTGGCGCCGCTGATGCGCCGCGCCGGCGGCGGCGCGATCGTCAACGTGTCGTCGGCGACGGTCATGAGCGGCTCGCCGATGTGGCTTCACTACGTGTCGTCGAAAGGCGCCGTCATCGCCATGACGCGCGCGCTGGCGCGTGAGCTGGGCGATGACAAGATCACGGTCAATGTCATCGCCCCCGGCTTCACCCTCACAGAAGCCAGCCTCGGCTTGATGGAGAATGCTGCGGAATATGGCGTCTCCAGGGGAGCGCTGAAGCGCGCAGCCGATGTCGACGACATGGTCGGCGGCGCCCTGTTCTTCGCTTCGCCTGCCGCGACCTTCGTTACCGGCCAGACTTTGATCATCGATGGCGGCCGGCAGTTCATCTAGGAATTCGAAGATCCATGCCCAAGATCACGTTCATCGAGCCCGACGGCACCGTGCGCCTCGTTGACGCCGAGCCCGGCGAGAGCGCCATGCAGGCGGCGAAGCGCAACGGCGTCGACGGCATCATCGGCGAATGCGGTGGATCGTGCATCTGCGCCACCTGCCATTGTCACGTCGACGAGACCTGGATCGCGCGCGTCGGCGCAGCGGGCGACATCGAGGCCGACTTGCTCGAATTCGAGGCCACGGACGTCCGCCCGGAGAGCCGCCTCGCCTGCCAGATCCCGATCACCGAGTCCCTCGACGGGCTGCTGCTGCGGGTCGTCGGCCGCAGCCGCTGATCGCGACAAGCCCACGCTGTTCTCGCGCACTTTCTTCTCACCTGACGGCTCTGAGCTGACGTCCTGCACCGCAGACAGCCGATCCGTCGCCTTGCGATGCCTGCTCATCCGAACTCACTCGTCTGACGAGGATAGCCGCCCTTCTCAGGTCAATCGATTCTCGTCTCGCTTCAGCGAAGCCGACGCGCTGAGGGCCTGCTCGCATCATTCCCCCGCACTGCATCATTCATCTCCGCGCGTCCGCGTTCGCGCTTTCCATCAGGCCTGCATACCAACTCAATCACGTGCGTAAACCAGGCTAAAGAAAAACCAAAGAACGAGACATACACTGTCCGACAAATTTCGATCGGCGATCTTCATATCTGCTGTTGAAGATTGGACGCATCGATCACGAACCGCGCAAAGCAACCTGTTCAAGACGGGCGGCGCGGTCCGGAACGACACAAGAGCGAAACGCGATCATAGCTCGGGAGGAGCGCGCATGCCGAAGCTGCAGCGGCGGGATTACTACGATATCGCCCGCGACATGAACTGGACCCTCTCCTATGTCAGCGAGGAAGAGGCCTTTCCCGAGGCGCTCTCGAAGAGCTTCGGCATCCACGGCGAGCAATGGTGGGGCTGGGACGAGCCCTACAAGCTGACCTATCGCGAATACGTCCACAACCAGGCCGGCAAGGACGACGGCATCTACTCCATCCGTTCGACCATCGCGCGCTCCAACCTGTACGACAATCTCGACGCCGGCTGGAAGTCGGCCATCAAGGCGCATTACGGCGCCATTCCGGTCCCGGAATATTTTGCCTCGATCGGTGAGGCGCGCATGGCCCGCTTCGGCCGGGCGGCCGCGTGGCGCAACATGGCCGCGTTCGGCACGCTCGACGAATGCCGCCACGGCCAGGCGCAAATCTACTTCCCCTACTGCCTGCTGGCGAAGGACCCGCAATTCGACTGGGCTCACAAGGCGATGCACACCAACGAATGGGGTGTGATCGCAGCGCGCAGCCTGTTCGACGACATGTTCACCGCGAACGATGCGGTGTCGACGGCCATCCAGCTCACCTTCACCTTCGAGACCGGCTTCACCAATCTGCAATTCCTCGGCATGGCCTCGGACGCGCTGCATGTCGGCGACATCGAGTTCGGCGCTCTGATCTCCTCGATCCAGACCGACGAGGCCCGGCATTCGCAGCAGGGCGAGCCGACGCTGAAGATCATGATCAACAACGGCAAGAAGGCGGAGGCGCAGAAGCTGGTCGACCAGATGTTCTGGCGCTCGTGGAAGCTGTTCGCGCTACTGACCGGCATTTCCATGGACTACTATACGCCGCTGGAAAGCCGGACAATGTCGTTCAAGGAGTTCATGCAGGACTGGATCTGTCGGCAGTTCATGGACCAGTTCAAGGACCTCGGCATGAACGTGCCGTGGTACTGGGAAAAGCATTTCCTACCCGAGCTCGACTGGGTCCATCACGCCTATCACATGGGCGTGTGGTTCTGGCGGCCGACGGTGTGGTGGAATCCGGACGCGGGCGTGTCCGCCGCCGAGCGAGACTGGCTCGAGCAGAAATATCCCGGCTGGAACGATCGGTTCGGCAAGCTGTGGGACGTGATCGGCCACAACGTGCGCACCGGTCAGATTGAGAAGACCTATCCCGCAACGCTGCCGATCGTCTGCAATTGCTGCCACATTCCGATCTGCAGCCCGAGCATTGGCCAGGCGCCGCGGATCACCACGCATAACGGACGCAAGCTGAACTTCTGCTGCGAGGTCTGCGAGTGGGTCTGGAAGAGCCTGCCCGAGCGCTACGATACCCATCTCTCGGTCGTCGATCGCTTCCTGGCGGGCCAGATCCAGCCTCCGACGCTCGAGGGCGCACTGCAGTACATGGGCATTACGCCCGACGTGGCCGGCAACGACGCGCAAAATTATGCCTGGAACGGCGTGTCACGCCTGGCCGCCGAGTAACGCGTCGACCGGCGCGAGAGACAGGCGACAGGACAGACACAACAGGGATTGAGAAGCGCCGCTCACGAGCGGCCCGCCCAATCGATACAACAACAGACATGGGAGGTAAGCGTGGCTTTGTTCCCGCTTCAAGCCAATTTTCGCGGCGATTTCGTCGTCATGCTGATCCCCGTCGACGACGGCGATAACATGAGCATCGTGGCCGACAAGGTCGCACAGCACGCGGTCGGACTGCGCGTGGCCGAGAAGAGCGCGTCAAAATGCGTCTACTACAACGGCAAGGAACTGCCGTCCGGGATGACGGTCGCCCAGTCCGGAATCCAGCCGATGGATTGGATCGAGGTGGCCTATGTCTGACGATGCCGACGTCTCGTGGATAAAGGTCGCAACCTTGGATGACCTGTGGGAAGGCGATTTCCTCGGCGTCGAGGTCGACGGGGAGGAAGTGATCGTCGTGCACCTGCCCGGCGGCGAGTTGCGCTGCTTCCAGGGCATGTGCCCGCACCAGGAAATCCTGCTGGCGGACGGCACGGTCGACTTCGAAGCCGGCACCATCACCTGTTCGGCTCATGAGTGGGAGTTCAGCATGGATGACGGTCGCGGCCTCAACCCGCGAGACTGCCGGCTCTTCCGCTACGCGGTGAAGAAGGACGGCGAAACCATTCTGGTCGGCGTGCCGAATGACGGCCGGCCGCGCCGCCTGCGCCACAAGGCCGAACAGGACGCATAGGACAAGACCATGACCACAACAGCAGCAGCACCGAAGCTCGTCGGTCCCGTCATCAGGGGCGTCGACGAAGACATCATCGACGCAGTGATCGCGGCAAGCGAGCAGGACAATCCGGACGTCGAGATCGTGGTCGAGGACCGCGGCGGTTACGTCCGCATCCAGGCCGACAGGAACTTCCGTCTGACGCAGAAAAGCATGCAGGCGGCACTGGGCCGGCCGTTCCGGCTCGCCGAGATCGAGCCGAGCCTAGTGTCGTTCGGCGGACGGCTGGATTCGATGGACGACGAGTGGGTCTGGACCATCCATACATAAAAATCCTGGGAGGAAACGCCATGACCGCGATGACCGCGAAGCCGGCTGCGCGCAAGCAGAAGAAGACCTGGAGCCTGTGGACCGAGCGGCGGCTGCCGTCGGAATACGAAGCCGTCACATACAAGTTCCACAGTCATTTCCGGCGCGCGCCCGCCCCGTTCGAACTGTCCGAGAACTGGCCGATCAACCAGTTCTATCTCAAAAATCGCGAGGGCTCGAAACTTTCGCTGGACGACTGGGAGGGTTATCGCGATCCCCTCACCTATACCTATCGCCGCTACGTCACCGATCAGAAGGACCGCGAGGTCTATTGCGACAATCTGATCGACGAGTTCGAGCGGCAGGACAGCTACCGCAAGCTTCCGACGCCCTGGCTCGACTTCCTCGGCCAGGCCTATCTGCCGGTCCGGTTTCCCGGGCACGCGATGCAGATGAGCGCAGCCTATGTCGCGCAGATGGCGCCGTCGGCCTTCGTCACCAACACTTTCTACTTCCAGATGGGCAACGAAATGCGCCGCGTGCAGCGCCAGGCCTATCTGGCCAAGGCGCTTGCGCTCGACACCGGACGCCCGGAGCTTGCCGACAGCAACAGGACCCGCGCGATCTGGACGCAGGCACCACAATGGCAGGGCCTGCGCGAGCTGATCGAGAAGCATCTGGTCGCCTACGACTGGGGCGAGGCCTTCGTCTCCCGCAATCTCGTGCTGCGGCCGATCTTCGATCACGTGTTCAATCGCGAGATCGCCGATCTGGCGCGAGCGAACGATGACGATCTGCTGGCGCTCATGCACGACGATTTCCGCAACTATGACGAATCCTATGCCATCGAGACCACGAAGGCTCTGGTGAGATACGCCGCCAGCAAGGTTCCTACCCATGCGGTGCTGTTGCGAGAATGGGCCGCGAAATGGATGCCGCTCGGCGAACGCGCCGCGCGTGGCCTGAGCGAGGCGCTCGCGGCCGCGCCAGGCGCCGACAGTGCGCAAGCGATCCTGGAGCGGACCATGACGGCGCAGGCAAGGCTGATCGCGGATTGCGGACTGTAGTTTGGCGAGCACGGTCGGCATCGAGCAGCCGACCGTCAAGGCCGAAAGGACGGCGTTGATGACGCGGCAACTCCGCATCGAGCCCGATGGTGTCGCGATCGACGCGGCCGAACACGAAACCATCCTTCAGGCCGCGCGGCGAAGCGGAGTCGCGCTGCCTTACGAATGCGGCTGGGGCAGTTGCGGCTCCTGCAAGGTGACCCTCGTCGACGGGCAAGTGGAATTGATTTTTCCCGGCGCCCCAGCCGTGAATCCGCGCGACGCGCGGCGCAACCGCATCCTGGCATGTCAATCTCGCGCAGCCTCGGATGTCACCATCGCGCGCGGTCCCGGCGACTGGTCCGCGCCGACGCCTCGATGCGTCGAGCAACAGGCGATCCTGCGAGAGGTCGAACATCTTGCGCCGGAGATTCGCCAGTTCACCTTCGAGACCGCCGCGCCGATCGACTTCCGGCCTGGCCAATATGCGATCCTGCATCTCGGCGAAGGCCTACGACGCTGCTACTCGATGTGCAACCTGCCGGGCAGCGCCATCCTGCAGTTCATTGCCAAGCGCTATGACGGCGGCCACGGCAGCAATACGCTTGCCGCCTTGCAGCCGGGCGCTCGCATCACCGTCGAGGTCCCGTTCGGCACCTGCACGCTACGGCGCGAGCCGGGCCGCAAGGTGTTCGTGGCCGGAGGCACAGGCCTTGCGCCGATCCTGTCGATGATACGCGAGGCGGCGCAAACGCAACTCGATTTCGGATCGCCCGTGGACGTCATCTACGGTGCGCGTGCGCCGGCCGATCTCGCTGCGGCCGACATGCTGGAAGCGGCGATCGCGCACGTGGCCCACAGTCGCTACCTGCCGGTCGTCGAACAGGCGCCGGCGAGCTGGCCACATGCAGCCGGCTTCGTCACCGATGCGATCAAGGCAACGGTCACCGATCCCGCCGCGGCGGAGTTCTATGTCGCCGGGCCACCGGTCATGGTCAACGCGGTCAAGGCGCTGCTGCGCAGCGCCGACGTACCGATCACGCAGGTCCACTATGACAGCTTCGCCTAGCATGTGGCTGCACGGCGCGCCGGTCTGGGTCATGGCACCGGGACTGCGCCGTCTCGCCGCGCGGCAGGGCGACGCCCCGCGGCTCGCGCTGACATGGCCTTGCCATCAGCTCGATGACGCCTCGCCCGCCGGATATGCTGGGCAGCTTGCCTCATGCGCATGCGCGCTGGCCGGCGTCGAAGAGGTGCCGCCGCCGCTCAACACTGCAGGCCGCGCCTTCGCGCTCGACGACACCAATGCCATGGGCCAGCCGGAGGCGTTCGTATTCGCGCCGGTCTGGCTGCTGGTTCGTCCGGACGGATCGCTGCACCTCACCCTGCGGCCGGTATGGGCGCAGAAGGTCGCGGCCAAGGGCTGGGGCACGGTGCATCCGTTCGCGCGCTACATGGCCGGCGCCGTCCCGCCGCAGAGCCTCATCGTCTACGCGCCGCGGGATCCCCGCGAACTCGCGATCGCGATACGCATCATCGCGGCGGCGCATTGCTACGCGCGCGGCCGCATCGGCGAGGTCGCCTTGCCCGACAGCCGCTGGTGAGCCGTGACCGAGAGGACGATCATGAACGACGAAGCCGACGCCAGCCGTTTTCACGTCAGGCTCGAGCGTAGCGATGGAACACTCACCTTCAAGGCTGCAGCCGACGAATATCTGCTCTACAGCATGATCGATGCCGGCATCGAGAGCCCCTTCATCTGCGAGCAGGGCTGGTGCCTCGCCTGCGCGGCGCGACTGCTCCAGGGCGAGGTCGACCGCTCCGCCGCGCTCACCGTCTATCCCGAGGACGCCGAAGCCGGCTTCGTGCTGCTGTGCTCGACCAAGCCATGCTCAGATCTCGTCCTGATGCTGGACGAGCATCAAACCCGCCGGGACATGATGCAGCATCGGATCGAGCACAATCAGCTCGCGCGGGCCTACCCACCCGGCACACGCTCCCGCTTCCGCCGCGGCCGCGCCGCCGCGCAAACGAACCGTCATGACTAGCGCCCGGCACTGATCATTCGCGCAGTATCTCTCGAGCGCAACGGTGACTCCGCCTGTGCATCGGCACTCGCTGACAGCCCGAGCGCCGGAATCATTCGCGGAGGTTCTTACCGCAAGCGCGCCCCGGAGCTCAACGCCCGAGCGATTTCAACGAACTGCCGCTCATGTAGATCGAGCCTGGCGACCGGCCAATCCAACGTGTTCGGCAAGGCTTTCGTCGACGAGCGCCAGCGCGGCGCGCGCCTCCTCGAAGCACTCGGCTTCACTCAATCTGGCAAAAGCACGCTTGCGATGCGGCAGATAGATGTTCTTGGCCACCGACAGATGCGGCAGCAGCGCGAGCTCCTGGAACACGACGGCGATCGCCTTGGCATCCGGATCGAGCCGGCCGTCGATGCTGATCGATCCGCCGTCGTGGCGATGCGAGTCGGAGATGATCCGGATCAGGGTCGACTTGCCGGCTCCGTTGCCGCCCAGCAGCGCGTGGATCTCGCGACGGCGAATCCACAGATTGGCGCCGCGAAGCACCTGGGTGGCGCCAAAGCTCTTTTCGATGTCCCGGGCTTCGAGGACGGATGCTGTCGCGTTCGTCTCTTGCGTCATCATCTCACGCGCGACTGGCATTTCGGTGCTCATGATGCGGGCTGTTTCATTGCATCGTCTCAGAGGAAGCCGATGGACAGCCGGGGCACGAAGGCGACCAGCAGCAGCCCGAGCACCAGCGCACCGAGATAGGGCCAAATGCGCGTCAGTCCGGCATTGGGATCGATCTGCCCGATCGAGCACGCCGCGTAGTAGCCGAGGCCGAAGGGCGGCGCGAACAGGCCGATGCCCATCGCCAAAATGATCACCATCGCGTAGTGCACCTCGTGTACGCCGAGCAGCTTCGCCGCCGGGAACAGCAGCGGGCCGAACAGCACCATGGCGGGGAGACCTTCGAGGATGCTGCCGAGCAGGATGAACACGACGATCGAGATCAGGAGGAAGCCATATTTGCCGCCGGGCACCGCGACCATCATCGCCGCGAGCGCATGCGAGAAGTTCGATTGCGTTAGCGCCCAAGCCATCGCAGTGGCGGCCCCGATGATGAACAGGATCGCCCCCGACAGCGCCGCGGTGTGGACCAGCGCCGGATAGAGATTGCGCCAATCGAAGCGGCGGTAGACGAACAGCCCGACCAGGACCGTGTAGGCGATGCCTATGGTCGAGACCTCGGTCGCAGTCGCGACACCCTCGGTCACCGCCGTGCGGATCAGCACGGGCAGTAGCAGGGCCGGCATCGCAGTGATCAGCGCAGAGCGGATGGTGGTCCACGATGGGCGCGGCCGGATGATGCCTTCTGGTTCGACCATGCGGCGCTTGGCGACGATGGCCAGCGCCGCCGCGAGCACGAGGCCCGGCACGATGCCGCCGGTGAACAGCGCCGAGATCGAAACGCCGGCGACCGAGCCGATGATGATCAGCACGATCGAGGGCGGAATGGTCTCCGCCATCGCGCCGGAGGCGGCGAGCAGCGAGACCAGCTCACCGTCATGAATGCCGCGCCGCTTCATGTCCGGAAACAGCACCGGCGCGACCGCGGCCATGTCGGCGGTCTTGGCACCGGAGATACCGGAGACAAGGAGAATCGCGCCAAGCAGCACATAGGACAGGCCACCTCGCACGTGCCCAACCAGCGAGACCAGGAAGCCGACCATCGCGGTTGCCATTCCCGTCATCACGATCAGATGGCCAAGCAGGATGAATAGCGGAATCGCGAGCAGCACGAGCGAGGAGACGCCTTCGTCGATCCGGCTGGTGACGACCTCGAGCGGCGCGGTGGTCACCGTCAGCAGATAGGCCACCGTGGCAAGACCGAAGCAGAACGCGATCGGAACACCCGAAAGGACCGCCGCGCCCAGCAGGATCGCGAAAAATACCACGAGGTTCCAATTGCCGAGCGCCTTCAGCGCCGGCGCTGCGATCCACAATGCGGCTCCGATCGTCGCCAGGAGTGCGAGCGTGATCGCGATGTCACGCGAGGCGTGGCGTGCCATCCGCAGCAGCGCGGTTGCCAGCATCAGCGCGATTCCAACCGGCACCGCGCCGGCCCGCACGCTGTCGGGCAGGCCGAGCGCAGGCGTTTCCGCAAACGCCTGCCCGCTCGCATAGTCGATCGCGGGATGCAGCAGGATGGCGAGGAACAATGCCGGCGCCATCAGCGCTGCGCTTTCCAGAACCGCGCGCGTGCGCGGCGCGACGCGATCGACCAGCGCAGTCATCCGCATGTGCTCGCCGCGGCCGAGGGCGAGCACCGCGCCCAGCATGGCGAGCCAGAGAAAGGTGATCGACGCGAGTTCGTCAGCCCAGGTCAGCGGCCGGTTGAAGGCGAAGCGCGCCGTCACGCTGGTGAAGAGAATTCCAACCTCCGCGACCAAGGCGACGATCGCGGGAATCTCGATCAGCTTCGTCAGCGCCCGCTCGAGGCCGTCGACGATGCTGTACTTCGTGGATGCTGCCAGAGACGCGTCGACGGTGTTCATCCTAGCTCTCCGACATTCGACTGCAGGATCGTCCAGGCCTCCTCGCCGAACCTGCCGCGCCAATCCTTGTAGAAGCTGCTCTTGGCGAGCACGGCGCGGAACGTGCTCTTGTCGACATCGATGAAGGTGAAGCCCTTCGCTGCGAGATCCGCGCGCAGACTCTGGCTCAGCGCGGCAATGTCGGCGCGCTCGTCATCGGCCGACTTGCTGAACTCGTGCAGGACGAGCGTCTGCAGGTCGGACGGCAGCTTGCCGAAGGCGGCCCGATTGCCGAGAATCCAGTAGGCATCCCAGACATGGCTGGTGAGCGAGCAGTACTTCTGGACTTCATAGAGCTTGGCCGTGGCGATGATCGGCAACGGGTTCTCCTGCCCCTCGACGACCTTGGTCTGCAACGCGGTATAGACTTCGTTGAAGTTGATTGGGGTCGGACCCGCGCCAAGCGCCTGGAACAGGCTGGTCAGGATGGGGGCGGCCGGAACGCGGATCTTGAAGCTCTTGAGATCGTCCGGCGTCTTGATCTCGCGGGTCGACGAGGTGACCTGACGGAATCCGTTGTCCCACGGCTTGGAGAGCGCGATGGCGCCGGTCTTCTCGATATCCTTGCGGATGTGGTCACCCAGGCTGCCGTCCATCGCCTTCCAGACCTGGTCGTAAGATGTGAAGGCAAATCCGGTATTGACGATGCCGGCGAGCGGCACGCGTGTCGCGAGTACGGAGCTCGAGATGTTGATCGCATCGACGGCGCCGACTCGGACCTGCGAGATGAGGTCGGTGTCCGAGCCCAGCTGGTTGGCCGGATAAAGATTGATCTCGAGCCGTCCGCCGCTGGCTTCCTTGATGCGGTCGGCGGCCTGCTGCGCGCGCTTGTTGACCGGATGCGACGGATCCTGGCCGGTCGCGAGCTTCATCGTGAACTCGGCCGCCTTTGCATAGCGCGAGACGGCGATGGCGAAAGGCAGGGCTGCCGTCCCCGCCAGGAATTGTCGACGCGTCTTCCCCTTGCGCATTACCATTCCTCCAATATGAGCTTGTTGTTATGCCCGGCGCTCAAGCGCACCGGAGTATCGACGATGATCGTGAGAGGCGGCTGGCTATTTGAGCCAGCCCTTCACCTGCCTGGCGACCTCCGACAGAGAGATGCCGTAGCGGTCGTGCAGCGTCGGCAGCGCGCCCGCGTCGAGGAATTCGTCGGGCAAGCCGATCTGCCGGAAGCGCGCATGCACGCTGGAGCGCATCAGCAGTCCCGCGACGGCCTCGCCGAGACCGCCGATCACCGTATGGTTCTCGGCGACGACGACCAGGCGGCCGGACCGGCCGGCCTCGCGCACGATGGTCTCGGCGTCGAGCGGCTTGATGGTCGGCACATGCAGAACGGCGACGTCGACACGATCGTCAGCGAGCGCCTTGGCCACCTCGAGAGCACGCATCGTCATCAGGCCGGACGAGATCATCAGCACGTCCCTGCCGTCGCGCAACAGCTTGGCCTTGCCGAGCTCGAACTTGTAATCATACTCGTCGAGCACCAGCGGCACCTGTCCGCGCAGCAGCCGCATGTAGACCGGCCCCTGATGCGCCGCCATCGCCGGCACCACCTGCTCGATCTCCAGCGCATCGCAAGGATCGATCACGGTCATGTTCGGCATCGCGCGCATCAGCGCGAGATCCTCCGCCGCCTGATGGCTTGGACCATAGCCGGAGGTCAGGCCGGGCAGCGCGCAGGCGATCTTCACGTTGCGGTCTTCCTCCGCGATGGTCTGATGGATGAAATCGTAGGCGCGGCGCGAGGCGAACACGGCGTAGGTCGTCGCGAACGGCATGAATCCCTCGGCGGCTAGACCCGAAGCGGCGCCGAACAAGAGCTGCTCGGCCATCCCCATCTGGTAATAGCGGTCGGGAAATTCCTTGGCGAAGATGTGCAGGTCGGTGTACTTGCCGAGATCGGCGGTCATACCGACGATCTCGGGACGGCTGCGTGCCAGCTCGACCAGCGCATGACCAAATGGCGCGGCTTTGGTGCGCTGGCCTTCGGAGGCGATCGAGGCGATCATCGCCGATGTCGTCAAGCGCGGCTTGCTCAGATCTGGCGCTGCTCGCGGCGTCTTCATCACGGCCTCCCGGCTTCGAGCGCGGCAAGCGCGAGTTGCCACTCGTGCTGCTCGACGCGAATGAAATGGTTCTTTTCTCGCTGTTCGAGGAACGGCACGCCCTTGCCCATTAAGGTGTCGGCCACGATCATCCGCGGCTTCGGCGCCTCATGGGTCTTGGCGGCATCGAAGGCCGCCACGACGGCGTCGAGATCGTTGCCGTCGACGCGTTGCACGAACCAGCCGAACGCCTCGAGCCTCGCCACCAGCGGCTCGAATCCCATTACCTGCGTCGAGGGACCATCCGCCTGCTGATTGTTGACGTCGACGACGCCGATGAGATTATCGAGCTTGTAGTGGCTGGCGGACGAGATCGCCTCCCACACCGAGCCTTCGTCGAGCTCGCCGTCGGAGAACAGCGTGTAGACGCGCGAGCTCGATTTCTTGCGCTTGAGCCCGAGGCCCATGCCAACGGCGATGCTGAGGCCGAGACCGAGCGAGCCGCCGGACATTTCCATGCCCGGCGTGTAGGATGCCATGCCCGACATCGGTAGCCGACTGTCGTCGCTCCCATAGGTTTCGAGCTCAGCCTCCGGGACGATCCCGGCCTCGATCAGCGCGGCGTACAGCGCGATGGCATAGTGACCATTTGACAGCAGAAAGCGATCCCGCTCATCCCAATCCGGATCATCGGGCCGGTAGCGCATCGCATGGAAATAGGCCACCGCCAGGACGTCCGAGATGTCGAGCGCCTGGGCGATATAACCCTGCCCCTGCACCTCGCCCATGCGGAGCGCATTGCGGCGGATGTTGTAGGCGCGCTGCGCCAATGTCGGTGCGTTGACGAGCCGAGTCGTTGCGGTGTCCATCGTCTAAGACCTTGTTAATGGATCAGCATGCCGCCGTTGACGTCGATCACGGCACCGGTGACGTAGGCGGACAGATCCGACGCAAGGAACGTGTAGATGCCAGCGACATCGTCGGCGGTGCCAAGACGGTTGAGAGGAATGCCTTCAAGGATCTTGACCTTCATTTCGTCGGTCAGCTTGCCGGCGGTGATGTCGGTGCCGATCAGGCCCGGCGTCACGCAGTTGACGCGGATGCCATCGATGCCGAACTCGCGCGCCATCGCCTTTGCAAGGCCGAGCACGCCGGCTTTGGCTGCCGAATAATGCGGGCCGCCGAAGATGCCACCCCCGCGCTGCGCCGAGACGGACGACATGCAGGCGATCGAGCCCGATTTACGGGCGCGCATGTGCGGGATCACGGCCTGCGACAGGAACAGCACGCCCTTGAGGTTGACGTCCTGGATGCGATCCCAGTCTTCCGGCGTGATGTCGAGCAGCTTGACCGGCTGGGTGATGCCGGCATTGTTGATCAGGACGTCGATGGCGCCGAACTTTGCGGCCACTTGCGCGACGGCGTCGTTGCATGAGGCCTTATCGGCGACGTTGCAGGCAAGCCCGATATGCTGATCGCCGAGCGTGGCAGCCGCATCGGCGGCCGCGGCAGCATCGATATCGAGGATGGCGACGCGGGCCCCTTCGGCCGCAAACCGCCGCGCGGTCGCAAGCCCGATGCCTCGCCGCGAGGCTGCACCCGAAATGATCGCCGTCTTGCCGCTCAGCAGCATCCTTGTCCTCCCGATGTCTCGTTTTCGTGGGCGCAACCATGACCGGCGGAAGTGACGGCGACAAACGCGCAGTTGTCATGGATCGATGAATCTGGTTCACTTATCGGATGCTATCGAACATCCCGATCTCGTCGATCAAGGCGTTTGAGGCCGCTGCGCGCACCGGCTCCTTTCGCGATGCAGCAAATGAGCTTCACCTGACGCCATCAGCCGTCAGCCATGCGATCCGCAAGCTGGAAGCCACCCTGCGCACCGTGCTGTTCGAACGGAAGGCGCGCGCGGTTCACCTCACCCCGGCCGGCGAAAACCTGATGCGCCACGCCGGCGCCGCCTTCGACCAACTGCGCAGAGGATTGGAAGAAGTCGCCGCACGCGGCCCCCAGCTCGTGCGCGTTCATTCTGCACCGAGCTTTGCCGCGCAATGGCTGACGCCGCGCCTGGCACAATTCCTCGCCGCGCATCCCAAGTTGGAGGTGCGACTCTCGGCCAACACAGACTACGCACGCTTCAAGAACGATGATTTCGACATCGATATCGTCTACGGCGAGCCACATGCCGAAGGCGTCGAGATCGTGCCCTTGGCGGAGGAGACGATCACGCCGCTGTGCTCACCTGCGCTCGCAGCAACGATCAAGCGACCGGCGGATCTGCTGGAACGAACGCTGATCCGCTCCGACGTCAAGCAGATCCAATGGCATCAATGGTTCGCTGCCAACGGTCTTGAATCTCCCGCCCTTCACGGCATGCGCTTCGACCGCAGCTTCCTGGCGCTTGCGACCGCGGCCGAAGGCCTCGGTGTCGCGCTTGAATCGACCCTGCTGGCCGAGCGTGAGCTCGCGTCAGGTCGGCTCGTCGCGCCGCTGGCCGGCCGCGCCACGGACATCCGTTATGTGGGCCATCGCCTGGTATTTCCTCGCAACGATCACCAGCGCATGGCCGTGCGCGCCTTTGCCCACTGGATCACATCCGAGCTGGGTTGGGAGCATTGAGCATGCTTGCGCCAAAATGGCGAAGGTCCCGTGGGCATCACGGCCCAGCCGGAGCCCAACCGCAGAGATCCAAGGCGCAAAGATTGTCGGTGACGCCATGCCGACAAGTCGCGTCGTCCCGCACCTTACTGCGAACCACCCTGGTCATTCTGGATCGCAAAACGGATCAAGTCCGCGAGTGTCCTGACCTGCAGCTTCGTTCGCATCGACGAGCAGGCGTTGGTCACCGTGCTATAGCTGATGCCCAATTTGACGCCGATCTGGTCATAGTTATTTCCTTTTGCGAGCAGCGAGAGGATCTGCAGCTCGCGATCTGAGAGATTCTTGGCCGCCAGTTCGTTGCTCTTGGAGTGCAAGAGAGCCACCTGCACCGCCATGTCGTGGCTGAGATGCGTGGAGCCAGCAGCCACGCGCTCGAACGCGCTGACGAATTCCGAAGACGGCGAGTCCTTGAGCACATAGCCGGCCGCCCCGCTGTCGAGCGTTCGCTTCACGATCGCAGGATCATTGTGCATGCTCAGGACGAGGATCCGCGTCTTTCGCTCGCAGTGAATGATGCGTTGGATCAGCGACAGCCCGCCCAAATCATCCCCGGCGAGCGTGAGATCAACGATGACGACATCGGGCCGATGTTTCAGGAACGCCCCATAGCCGGTCCTGACGTCGGTCGCCTCGTGAATCGGCGCAACGCCGATATCCTGCAAAAGATTCCGGCAGCCTTTCAGCATCATGGGGTGATCGTCAACGAGAAGCGCGCTTGTCATGACACAACGCTCCCTTCAAATGCTTCAACCGGCACGTCACCTCCATCCGCGGCAAGGATCACCGTCAAAATGGTTCCGGACGACGAACTCTCCAGATTGAACGCACCGCTCAGCGCCTCGACACGTTCGCGCATTCCGGCCAGCCCGACCCCAGGCTTGAACGGTCTCCGCAGGCCAATTCCATCATCCGATAGTTGCACGAACACAAACTGTCTTTTCAAGGCGTCCTTCTGATCTATCGTCAAAACGATCTTCTGCGCCTGAGCATGCCGGACCGCGTTGAACATGCCTTCCTGAACGCATCGATAAATGGTCAGATCGATGACAGCCCCATAGCTCTCCTGCAACTCGCCAATTGTCTGTTCGAATTCCGGAGCATTATCCGTACTATCGAATTCAACAATCAGCTTGATTAGACAATCCTTCAAGGGAATCTGCCCCAAGGCCATCGGACGAAGCCGGTCAAGCAGCCGCCGGTTGATGCTCTGAATTTGCGAAACGATATCGATGACGTCCAACGCCCTATCGTGCAATCGCGTGAGCTCGGGTCGATCCTTGGACATACGAGCGATCGCGGTCGCGCCAGCTTCGAGCGTGAACAGGCATGGGCCGACCTCGTCGTGGAGCTCCAGAGCGGTTCGCCGCCGCTCTTCGTCCTGCGCCGTCAGAAGCTTTACATTCAGACTGCGGTTGGATTGATACGCGACAGCCAGCGCTTCGGCCGTCTTGTTGAAATGATCCGCAATGATGGAAAGCTCCGACATCGACGGGCTCGGCAGGCGCACGGCGTAATTTCTGTCCTCGAGGTGTTTCAAGCCGGACACGAGGCGCGTGAGGGGCTCCAATATTCGGCCGAAGAGAATAAACAGGACGAACAGAACAGCTGCATTCAAGCAGAACGCGGTCAGAACAAGAGCTCGAACATAATTCCAGGCTTCATTGATCTCGTCGCTTGGCTCGGACGTAATCACCACAGTTCCAATCTTCTGGCCTGACGCAACGATCTGAAACCGATTTCGCTCGATCGGTGGCGCGATCAGGCGAGTAAACCATTCGGGAGCGTCGTGGATATCCGTGTCATCCGTGGCCTTATCGGACGACGATGCCAGTGCCGCGACAGACCTTCCTTCTGCATCGATCACCGATATCTTGATGTGACGAACGGGTTGAAAATGCAGATCGATGCTCCGTAGCAGAATGGCCGGCGGCATATCCCGTAGCAACCGGATGGTATCTCCAACCAGGGCATCGGCAAGCTGCATCGAGGATGCGATTTCACGTCTCGTGTTGGTTCGCGCATTCATGATCACGACTGTGGTCGTCAGTGCGGCGGCGATGCAGTCGATGAGCAGCACGATCGCGATCAGGCGTATCCGCAACGAACGGAAGGAGAGGGACCGCAAGAGAGTCCTGCTCGCGTGTCGCCAGGACGGGTGATAACTCGTCATTTCATTTCACTTCGCCGGTACCAGTGGTTCTCTCGTCACTTCGGATCCGTGCATGCGGCGTCCTTGCAAGAGGCCGCATGCCTATAGGAGGCGCCGACATGTTCGAGCGCCTGAGTCCGGCCCTCACCATTGCGCCTGAGGATCAGATAGTGCTGGCACATGTCGCCATAGAGCTTACGGTCGGGCGACACGTCGGCCGCATCGACCATGCCGGCCATGATATCGACGTATCGCTCGGGCTGCCCTGCTTCCGCCAACGCATCCGCCGTTTGCACCGTCCGGTTCGCGATCATGCGTTCGTCTTCATAGAAGCGGGACACGGCCTGCCGGATCGCCCTCCGCAGCCGATCGACCTCCGGATCGGTCGCCAGCACCTCATGGCCGACCTCCCGGCCCCGCAACCAGACCGCAGGTTCGATTTTGTCGGTGACCGCAAGCCATGTCGAAACGTCTTCCGGCTTCTTGACCACAACGGTCCGTTCGTCTCGCGACTCCGGCTCCTCATTGCAGGCGGCAAGGAAAGCCGTACACAGGAACAGAAGCACGGAAAAGGATCGGCTGCTGCGCGCCACCGAGAGCATTTGCGCCCCTATTTCCGCACGGCGCACGGCACGAGGCTTCCCGATCGGTCGGCAACCTTGATGCGAGGAATCCCGCGGCGGCCGGCGGGCCCCGACCACCCGAGACCTGCTCCGCCTCCCGTGGCGATCTTCGGGGTCGGCCGTTCGAAAACCATGTCACTCTGCCTCGGCCTTCGCCTTGATCCCTTCCAGTCCGGCCCGGAATAATCTGCGCAGGGCCGACTTCGCCGCTTCGTCATTCAAATCATCCGGCGGCTCGTTGTCAGTGTCACCGCGGTAGACGTGCGCGGTCCATTCGACATTGCTGCCACCATGTGCGTCCGATGTCACGACAAGCGTCGCGGAATAAGAACTCGCCGGCAAGGCTCGTACGTTCGGATTAAGCATCCGATAGGAATAGGTCATTTTTGCCGGATCGTACTCGTCGACTTCCTCCTCGAGTTGCTCGCCATTGCCAAAGGTCATGACCCGTTTCTTGGTCGAACCCTCGCTCGATTTCACCACAGCATCCCATTTCGAGATGCCTGCATAGTCGCCCGCAATCGCCCAGACCCTGTCCGGCGCCGCCTTGATCGCGATCGTCTCGTCGACCTTCTGCGGCGTCGGGCCGTGCGCAAGGGCTCCCGCCGTCCAGGCGAGAAGACAGGTGGCGGCGTAGACAGGATAAAGGCGCATCGGAAGACCCTCACAGGTTGGCGGACTTCAGACCGGCGAGGCGCCGGCCCAACGGCGAGAAAACGGCAAGCAAAGCGAGGAGCGCGAGAGCCCCGGGCACCCAGCGCAGATCGGTCAGGCCAGGGCTCGCATGAGATGTTGCGATCGGGAGATAGCCTTGTGCGAGGTGGGACGAACCGTCCATATGCGCGTAGCCAAGGCCCGCCTCCTGAGCGAGTTGCTTCAGATAGGGCTCGCGAACGGAGGACAGGTGTTCCGTCCCGATTGCGGCGGCGGCCCCGAACGGCGCATTCCGCGGATTATAGCCCGGCCGGCTCTCGGCATCGGGCGGAGGCGATCCGAAGCGATTCTCATGCGGCACATCATCAATACCCCAAAATCCGACCTCGTTACCGCGATCGTCGAATTTCGGGATCGGAGACAGAGAGTAACCGCCGGCCCCGACAATCAGCCCCCTCACCTCGCCGCGCTTGCCCTCGAAAGCGGGAGCGCCTGAGGCCGGCAATGGCGGCGCCTCCTGGCCGTCGGTGATGAAGATGAGATCCGCGCCGAGGCTCTTGGCCATCTCGATCGATCTATAAAGACCGGCAGCCACGTGACTGTCGCCTTCCCAGGCTTCGCGCCAGTCGATCGCTTCGATCGCGCCGGAGACCGCACCATAGTCCTGGCAGACATCGACCGGCTCGAACAGCAGGAACGGTACGCGCTCGCTGAACAAGCCCAACGCCAGCCGGCTCGGGCATGGCAATTTGCCGATCATGTCCTTCAGGGCCGCCTTGGCAACGAGCAACCGGCTGGTCGGCTTGCCAGCGACCTGATAGTCGCGTGTATTCATGCTGCCGGTGATATCGACGATCGCCAGGACGTCGACCCCGATCACGGTCATGGGCATAGGCGGCAACGCAATCGCGACACACGCCAGCGCCAACGCTGCGAGCAGCAGCAGGGCCATCGGATCGCGCAGATTCTGCCGCCAGTTCCACATCACCATGTCACCATGCAAGATCATCAGGGAAGCCCCTGTGGCTTGCCGGGGATGTCGGTCCAGATCTTCTTCCGGTCCGCCTTGACGTCGTCGCCGGACGTGCGTTCGAACGTCGGAAAATCTCGGATCAGCCGTGAGGCCACGTCGAAATTGAATTTCGCATCCCAATCATCGGGCGATAGCGTGAGCGCCCGCCGATATTCTTCGCGCGATAGCACGACAAAGGGGCCTGCACTGTCGAGCTTGCTTGCCGTGATCAGATCGAACGCCTGCCGCAGGCGGCTGTTGGCAAGATCGTAATGCGCGATCGCGGCAAGCCGCCCGGCGTCCTGCTTGTCGAGTGCTTGGACATAAGGTCGCACCTCGTCGATGCGGTCGTGATCGAGCAGGAAGGACACCCGTGCCAGCAGCAATTCTGCCGGTGCGTCCACGGCGACCGGAACATCATGGTTCGTCTTCAACCGACGGATCGCCTCATTGGCCTTGACGATGAGAGCTATCTCGACAAGCAGCGCAAGAAACGCCAAGACAAACAGCGCCAATAGCGCGACCAGCAGGCGCGACCGCCAGCGTGGCCACAGCAGCGTCCAGGATATCCTGCCCGGCCGAGACCTGGTCCGATGGAGACCGAGCGCATGGCTGGAAGCTCCGGTCATATCGGCACTCCGATCGCCGTTTCAGAGGCCGCGCGGCGTGTGACCAGACGCACCTCAACCAGCTTGCCTGCGACCAGCACAAGAATGGCGCCGCAGGCTGCAGCGTAAGCCAATCCCGTCAAATCCCTGCGTGGAACGCGCTCGGCATAGGTGATCGGATAGCGTTCGAGCTGGTCGATCCGATTGATGGCATCGGCGACCTGATCCGGATTCTCAGCCTGGAATGCCCGATAGGGGACGCCGAGCGTCTGGAAGAAAAGATTGAGAAAGCGCTCCGGCATGGCGCGTGGCGTGTCTTCGTCCGGACCGGGCTTGTCGAACATGCCACGACTTCCGGCCGTTCGCAGGAACAGGAAAAGCAGGTCCGCCTTGAATTTCCGGAACTCCGCGCGCAACTGGTCCTGCAGACGGGCTTCGATTACAGCGCTTCCATCGGAGACCAGCAGGATCGCGTGGTGCTCGTCCGGCCGATCGGCGGCAAACATCGAGAGCGCCATGCCGAGGCCGCGCGCCATGTTGGTGAAATCTAAGCCTGGACGATCGCTGGCATCGATCGCCGCCCTGACGGCGTCATGATGATCGGTCAGCGGCAGCACCAGCATCGGAGAGGTCGAGAAGGCAGCGACTCCGAACAGATCGTGCGGTCGCCTGCCGACGAATTCGCGCAGCAGGCGCTTGGTTGCCGAAGCCTTCGATTCCTCATTGCCTTCGGGCGTACGGCCGGCAAACGTATCGTTCATGCTTCCGCTGCGGTCGAGCAGGATGACGACCTGCGCCCCCTCGCCGGCCCGGCTGATCGTCTGGCCAAGGCGATATGGACCGGCGAGTGCGATGACCACCAGCGCAATCGCCGCCATTGCGGAACAGCGCAAGACCCAGCCGATCAGCATCGAAACCGCGTCGGCCGGAATCACGGCCACGGAGCCGACCTGCGCTGCGCGATGCCCGGAGAAGACCAGGGGCAACAGCGCGAACGCCAGCGCCAACAGCACCCATGGCCGATCCACCGCCAGGTTCATGCCCCGGTCCTTTCCGCAACAGCCAGCTTCCGCGCCAGCATCTCGATCCGATCGAACGAAAACTCCCGCCGCGCGCGCTCGGGATCGTTGGCGAAGAATGCCAGCCGCGATGCGCCGAAAAAGCCGCCTAAGCCCTCTCGCAAAGCCCGATAGGCCGCATGACGCTGCAGAAATATTTCGAGATCATCGGCCAGCACCGATCGATTGTCGGCCTGATCGATACCGCGATGAAGGGCTTCCAACGCCTCGAGATAGGCCGCGACTTCGTTCTTCCGGCTGCGCAAGCCCCGCAGTCGATTTGAGGCCAGCGAGAACGCACGCGCCGGACGCCGCACGAACGGCCACCAGGCGCGGTCATGAGCCACCAGGACCAGACAGAACAGCACAGCAACGGCTGCCGCGGTCAGGGACCAGACATGCGGACTGAGATCGATCACGGATGCGCCGCGGTCCGGCCGCAGATAGTCCTTTGGATCGCTCTTGGCCGGCGGCGCCACTTCCCGCAGCGGCGAAACACCAATGGTCCAGGCCGGAACATCGAACGATGCGGTCTCATCCGCCCGGTGAAACAGCAGCGAGAAGGCCGGAATCTCCTGCAGCCGCACATCGAGCGCATCATAGAAATTCTGGTAGATGATCGTCAGGACGTAGCGACGATCGGCGCCGTCACTTCGCTGCTTGATATCGACGGAACGAATGTCGAGCCAATAAGCGACGGCGCCAGGACGCGGCAACGACGCCATATCGATATCGGTACGGCCATCGACAACCAGCGTGATATCCGCTCGGATCAAATCGCCGACAAAATAGCCGATGTCGCGCGGCGTACGGATCGTCACCTGCTTCACTGCGGGCGCGTCGGCCGCCGCCAAGGTCGATGCCGGGGCGATCGCGCAGACCACCAGCATCGACGCAATGGCAAGGATACCCCGCATGAGGCTGCACATGACGGCTCTAAGCCTCCATGAGCTGCCGGGAGATCCGGTCGACATCCAACGCGTCTGAGATCACGATGGGCGCGCGCCCGAACCGCAGCAAGGTTCGCTTGATTCCGGCCTGTCGTTCGGCCGCCTGTTCGCGCCAGCGCCGTTTCAAGGCCGGGCGCATGAAAACGATCTTGCACTGCCCGGTCTCGAGATCGGTGAGCTCCATCAGCCCCCAATCCGGCAATGCTTCATTTTCCGAGGAATCGTTGATCACAACGGGGATAAGATCGTGCCGGCTGAGCGCCTCGCAT
Source organism: Bradyrhizobium sp. SZCCHNR3119 (assembly GCF_032487775.1). Taxonomy (NCBI): domain Bacteria; kingdom Pseudomonadati; phylum Pseudomonadota; class Alphaproteobacteria; order Hyphomicrobiales; family Nitrobacteraceae; genus Bradyrhizobium; species Bradyrhizobium sp. SZCCHNR3119. The sequence continues at coordinate 64,847 of NZ_JAUEUV010000001.1, forward strand.
GCCGAATTCAGCATATCGAGCGGTAATAGGAAATCGGAGATCACAAAGACGATTTTCCGCTTGCCGGCAACGCATCGTGCGGCTTCGATCAGGCCATCGGCATTCCGCCCGCTCCACTCTGCCTGCCGCAGGCGTGCCTCGACCTCCAGAGTGGCACCGAGACGGCGGTTTGGAAGGATGACACAGTCTTCCCTGATCCCGGAATCGAAGCCGATCAGCGCAAAGCGGTCGCCGCTGCGAACGACCGAGCGCGCCAGCGCACCGCAGAGCTCGGCAACCAGGTCCTGCTTGCGTGCCCGCCCTTCATAGGATAGCGACCGCGTGAGATCGACCAATGCATAAACGTCGATCGCACTGCGCTGTTGAAAGCGGCGGACCAGCGTGTTCTCGAACGGGTCGCGAAGCGTGCCACGGACATCGATCCGCCTCGCATCGGGATGCGCCATGAACGGCACCTGATCACGAAAAGTGCCGAAAGCACCGATACCCAAGCTCGAATGCGCGCCCGCCCGGAGGCCCGAGATGCGGCCACGCGGCCGGTAATGGATGTCGCGGGCTTCGGTCATGGCGCTGGCACGCTGGCAACCACGGCTGTGCAGAGATCGTGGACGATCTCTTCGCGCCGCAGCTCATAGATCGGATCGAGGAAGATCCGGTGCGCCATGGTCTCGACGAAGACGTCGCGGATGTCTTCCGGGACCAGCATGTCACGGCCCTCCAGCCACGCACGTACGCGCGCGGCGCGGACAGCGAATGCCAGCCCTCTTGGACTTCCGCCGCCCTGAACGAGACGCCCGGTATCGACACCGGGGATCGAGATCCCGGCCGCCCCAGGGTGCACGATGGCGTCCCACAGGCGCACCACATAGGCCTGCACCGCCTCGCTGGTATGAATGCTGCGCTGGATCAATGGCGCACAAACGGTCAGGGATTTGAAATCGAGGGCCGGTGCAGCGATCGCTTGCAACAGTTCTTCGGTGTCATGAAAGCGTGGATCAAATACCAATTGTCGGCGCACATCCGCTTCGATCGGCGTCTCGATGGCGATCTCCATCAGAAAGCGGTCTCGCGCAGCGGCAGGCAGCTCGAAGGTCTCCTCCTTTTCGACGCGGTTGCGATCGGCATAGACCTGCATATAGGGGAACTCGAACGTGCGGTTGAAGGCCGAAACGCTTCGTTCCGCCATCAGCCGCAGCAGCAGCGAGTGCATCTGCGGCCGCGCCCGGTTGATCTCGTTGAAGAAGAAGACCGATAATTCCTTCGATCGTTCGAGAACCGCTGAAGGCTCGACCCTCGGCCGGCCGTCATCCCCGAGATAAGTATGATAGAGCAGATCGCTCGGCATCATGTCCACGGTTCCCTCGATGCGCTCATAGCTGCCACCGAGAGACCGCGCCACCGCGCGCAGGATCGTGGTTTTTCCCACGCCGACATCGCCAGCGAGCAGCACGTGCCCGCGCGCGAATACCGCGATCGTGATCAGGCGGACCGCACGCGCTTGTCCAACAATGACCTGCTCGACCGACGCCTCAAATGCCGACGCGGCGGATCGCCAGCGCTCCAACAGGGAGGCGGTTGAAACGGCATCGTTCATCGAGACTCCGCGGGATGACCGTCACGGATTGCCGCCCGGACGGCAGGACATGAAGCCGAACGGATCCTTGACGATCGGCTTCAACGTCATACGGTCCGGCCGAGATGTCTCACTCTGCCGATTTGTCAGCGCGAGACTGTTGCGCTGGATCGGTACGCCCGATCCCGACTACTTCTCGGATATCTTATCGATCTCGTAGACGAACTTTCCGGTCTTGCGGAAATTCTCGACACGTTTGGCGTTACGCGCTTCCATCTCCCGCTCAGAGGCGTCCTGCTTGGCGACCTCCTTCGGATCGAGCTTGGGATCATATTTCGAGCCGGCGATCTTGTCCGGGAAACCAGGCTTCGGTTCCCAGCAATTTCCAGGCGCCTTGCACTTGGTGCCGTCATAGGCCGACGCCGGCGCGGCTAAGGCCACCGCCGCAACCACGACGATTCCCAAGGTGATAGAGTTCAGGGCATTTGTCACTTGGTCTTCTCCTCTCGCTGAAGCAGTTCTTTCCTTGACGGCTCTCGACAGTCGGCCGGAATGTCATGGTGCCTTGCATAGGCCCGGCGGATCATCCGGAAAGGTTTCTCCCCGCGTGAACGGCTTGAACTTCTTCTTCTGATCCGCCGTCAGCCACGTCGCCGCCTTGACATCATCCTTGTAGATATGCCGCACCCAAGCCATGACCTCGAGCATCTGATCGAGGGTCAAATCGTCGTAATGCGGCCCCATCTGAGCTCTTGCACCGCCAAAGATCGTCTCAAACAATCCCTGATCGGTCGTGTTCTTCGGGTAAGTCCAGTAGTCGTCATTAAGACCCGGACCGATTTTTCCTTCGCCGATTTCTCCGTGACAGCCCGAGCAGGAGGTGAGATAAAATGACTCGCCCACTTTCAAGCAACTGACGTCCTCGGCGTAAGGATTGACCCCGGTCTGAAGGAACTTGCGCACGCCCTCCGTATTGCGCCCCTCTTTCTGCGCTTCCGACAGATCGAGCGGCTCTCCGGTGTCGGTGTTGCGAAGGTCGAGCGAGGTGGGCGGTATGGGCTCGGCCGGTGTCGCGAACAGGCTCTGCGCAGTCATACCAAAGACAAGATAACCAATGATGAGCGATAATTTTCTCATTCCTGATCCCAACACGATTTCGGCAAGTTCTATCTAGTTTGATTTCGCAACTTGCATGGTCGGTATACCCTCGTCCCGGAGGATGTCCGCGATCTCTGGAGCCGCTTTTGCAAGGGCGGTATCGAGTGCGACGAGAAGCGCGTCATCTCCGAGCCGCACGCCCATCGACTGGTCATATTGCTGCGGCACCCGCTCGCCATCGCGGTCCGCATCGTCCTTGACAGGCGTCATCCTCAGCGCCGCGTTCGTCTTGACGTAACGCGCGACGTCAGGGGCGAACACAGCCGCCAGATCTGCGTTACCGCTTTCGACCTCGGATATGATCTTCTGCGGCGGGATTTGAGTGTACTGGTTGCGGGGCGAACGGAAGCCGACCAGCGAATAGAGATATGCCATGTTGTCGGTGTATCTTCCGACCTCCTTCAACATGACCTCGCTGGGCGATCCGAACTCGACGACGATATGTCCGAGCGACTTGATCTGCGGGTCTCCCCACGATTCCAGATTGATGTTCTTGTCCTTGCGAGTCACGAATACATAGCCCGCCCGGTAATATGGCTTGGTGGTCAGCACCCGCTGATCGCCGCTGTCAAGGCCGACCACGACATCGCATTTCTGCTTGTTCAGCCAGTCACGGACGAGATAGATCGCCGGCTTGTCGGAGAACACGAACACGGACTCACGGCCCATCGCCTTTGCGACTGTCGCGGCGATCTTGTTCTCGAAGCCGGTCCGATCCTTGGACGAGAACGGCAATTCGCTTCCGGCAGCGCAAATGCGCAGCTTCGACTCGTCGCTCGTGCCTGCCTGCGTCGCACGGCCCGACGCATCCGGATCGGACGCCGCAGCCGCAATCGGCAAAGGATCAAGCAGACAGGCGATCACGCCGGCAGAGGCGAACATAGAAACCATTAATGGTCGCGACATCACAATTCCAAACCTTGGATGAAGCCAATTGACGTTGAGGGATTACTCGGCCAGCGAGCGCGCGAACCACCACACCCCGCTCTTTCCAGCCATGCGGCCGGAAAGAGCACTGTTGTCGACGGCTCTGCGTAACATCCGACGAGGTTAGTTCGACGCCTTGTATTCGCCGAGGTTCACGTCGTCATAGGGGCCTTTCCCGTTCAGCGAGAAGACCATTACGCCACCGCCCATTTGGGTGTAATTGGCGAGCTGCTTGAAGGCGCCGACCGCACCAAGACCAGCCGTCGGATCCTGCAGGTCGAATACGAGACCGACGCCCGGCCAGCCGCCGACACCGTAGTAGATGGCGACATATTGGGTGCCGTCATGCATGTAGGTGATCGGATAGCCGATGGCCCCGGAAGGCATCTTGAACTTCCACAGCAATTCGCCGGTATCGCTGTTGCGGGCCTTGATGAAGCCATCCAACGTCCCGTAGAAGACCAGGTTTCCGGCAGTCGCCAGCGTGCCGCCCCAGACGGCGAAGCGTTCCATCTTCTCCCATTTGAATTTGCCGGTGATCGCGTTGTAGGCCTTGATCTGGCCGAGACCTTCATAATTCTGGCGATCGCCCTTGGGACCAGGATACATGTTGAGCGTCGCGCCGACGAAGAACTGTCCGGCACGGTAGGGCAGCATGAAGGGCTCCCAATCCATGCAGATGTGATTGATCCCCATGAAAAAGAGCTCTTTGGTGGGATCGTAGGAGTCGTGCCCCTGGTTGTGATAGCCCATCGCGGACGGACAGATGTCCTTCGCGAGATGGTCCATCCTTGTGCCGTATTCCGGATCTCGTACCGGCTGGCCGCTCGCCAGATCGACGGTCTTGAACACGTTCACCGTATCGTCGATCTTGTTGGCGGACACCAATTCGCCATTGGTGCGATCGAGTGTGTAGACGATGCCGTTGCGGTCCGGATGCGTCAGCAGGCTTCGAGTCTTGCCGTCCTTGTCCTTCTGCTCGGAGAGCATCATGACGTTGACGCCTGCATAATCCCACTCGTCGTGCGGCGTCTTCTGATAGCCGAACTTGGCTTCGCCGGTGTCGACATCGCGACCAAAAATGGTCATCGTCCACTTGTTGTCGCCAGGACGCATGGTCTCGTTCCAGGGTGCCGGATTGCCGGTGCCGAAATAGACGAGATTGGTCTTCGGATCGAAGGCGTACCAACCCCAGTTGGTGCCGCCGCCAACCTTCCAGGCATCCCCTTCCCACGTCGAGAGGCCGAGACCTTTCTGCCCGTATTGGGGATTCTTGATATTGAAGTCTGATGCAAGCAGCAAATCCTTGTCCGGACCGGTCGCGTAGGCGCGCCACTTCTGTGCACCATCGTGCACGTCATAGGCCGTCAGATAGCCGCGAACGCCGAGCTCGGCGCCGGAGGAGCCCACCAGCACGGTGTCCTTGACCACGTAGGGCGCGATCGTCAACGTCGAGCCGACCTTGATGTCCGAGTTCTCCATCTTCCAGAGCAACTCGCCCGTCTTGGCGTTCAGCGCTTCGATATGCCCATCGAGCAGTGTCTTCAGAATCAGCGGTGGTGTCTTCGCGTCTCCCGGCCAATAGGCAAGACCTCGGTTGACGATGTCACAGCACGCGACCGCTCGCGCCGCCGGGTTCTGCTTCGGCTTGTCCTGCCACAAGATCCGTGTTGGATCCTTGAGGTCTAATGCGAAGGTGTTGTTCGGGAACGATGTGTGGATGTACATCGTGCCATTGACGACAAGCGGCGCGCCTTCGTGGCCGTTGAGCAGTCCTGTCGAGAACGTCCAAGCCGGCCTCAGATTCTTGACGTTATCCGTATTGATCTGGTTAGCCTTGCTATAATTGTCCGATTTATAGTCCTTGCCGGGCATTGCCCAGTTCTCGTCGCTCTGCGAGAGCTGGTCGAGCTTGTCGTTCGCGCTTGCAAGGCCTGCCCCTCCCAGCGAACCCATCGCAAGAAGCGCTGCAAATGATGCGGTTTGTAAAAGCCTGTGCATTTAGGCCCATCTCCTGCTGTTTCCTGCCCTGCCTGTATTCGGCAGGTGCCGCGCCCATGATTTTAAGAAGTGCCATTTGGTCGCACTTCCTGCGATCCTCGCTATGTTGAGGATTGCATCAAACAATCCTAAGTCGTCTTCTTCTTCTGCGCAGCAAGAGGATGTCTCAAACTTCCTATGGCAATCTTGCTATTAATGCGGGAAAAATTCCCAGGGCATCATTTGCCGGGAATGGCTTCGCGCTCCCCCGGGGAGGCGTCGGCCTCTACTACGGCAAAGAACCCGGATATGGATGGAAGGAATCGCGTGGATGCCGCTCAAGATCGCTTCCGCCATTGGCGCCGGCTTTATGATCCTGCTTGGCCTGACACATCCGCACGGGATCAAGCCAATGCCGGCAGCTCTCTATCTGGAAGAGCATCGCCGCGCGATGTCGAGCAGCGATTACCAGCGTTACCCCGGCGCTGGCGTGCTGTTCTGCCGCGACGAAGCCCGACTATTCCAGAAAGCTGCCGCTGCCTGGCTGATTGGAAGCCGCTCGCTGGTGATGATGAACGCGCATAACTTTCGCGACCGTCATGGACGACAGACGCGTCCTATCAATGACTGCTATTTTCAGGTCGGCGGCAAGAATTACGATTTTGGCGGCGATCTGCAGCTCGGCATCCCTGCAGACGCAGATGCCTTGCACATCACCGACGACTGGGCGCTTGCGCGCCTCGAGCATGCGGTTGCCGCGGACGTCGCCCCTCAACCGGTCCCGAAGGCTTCGACATTGACGACCGGCTATGGCGTCCTCCAGGTGACGATGGTCTCGCCCGCGGGGCACGGAAACTACAATGGACCCACCAGCATAGAGCCATGCCGGATCCACCTGATCGATCCGCCGACTGAAGGCGGCATCCGCAGGGCCCGGCATGACTGCAACGACGGTTATGGCGGCTCGGGCTCCGGCCTATTCGATGACAGCGATCACCTCATCGCGATGCAGAGCGCTTCGCTTGACATGAACCGGCGTCTCGCCTTCGATATCGAGCGGCATTACGGCTCAGCCCTGGTGATCGAGGGCGAGCTTCGCAGCGCGATCGTGAAGATCCTTGAGAAGGCACCATAAGCTCAAACGTATAAGCTGCATTTCCCTTTGTGTTCGCCATTCTGATGCCTGATGCCAGCTGACCGTGATAGGCGCTTACATGCTGGCTCCATCGCGCTGATGGTCAAGCACGATATCAAATTCGGGACATGGCCGAGACATATGTGACGCCTCGGCCATGACGCGACGGCAGGCTCGCGCCCTTACTTGCTGTCCTGACTCACCGTCGTTTTCGGCCTGATCGCGTCGGCCGTGCCCTGGATGAAGGCCTGGATCTTGACGACGTCCTCGTCCTGCAGCTTGCCGGTGAAGTCCGGCATGCCGCGTTCGCGGAACGGCCCCTTGAACACGACGTCTTTCAGGCTGGCGATCTCCTCGGCCGGCACGTAGCCGAGATTGCGGACATTGCCGCCCTTGTCGACGCCAGGGACACCATGACAGGTGGCACAAGCGGCGACATAGATCGCGGCCCCCTCGGCCACATCTTTCGGATCGTATTTGACGCCCTGCAGCAAGCCTTCGACCTGATACTTCACGAACTCCGGCAGCTTGGCTTTGCCGTTGAGCGCGAACGTATAGACCGTGCCGGGGCTTCTGCGCTCGGTCGCACGCTGCACGATTCCATAAACGCCACCCCAGCCGACAGCGACTGAGACATATTGCTGACCGTCGAGCATGTAGGTCGACGCCGCTGCCACCACGCCGGTGCCCGTCGGGGTCTCCCATAGGCTCTTCCCGGTCCTTGCATCATAGGCGACGAAACGCCCGTCCGCGGTCCCCTGGAATACCAGGTTTCCGGCTGTTGTCAGCGTGCCACCGTTCCAGGGCGACGCGTAGTCGATGTGCCACGCTTCCTGCTGCTTCACCGGGTCCCAGGCAACGAGTCGACCGAAGGCAGGCGCCTTCGGCGGCGTGCCGTTCAGTACGAAGGCGACATTCCAGCCGGTCGCGCCGCCAAACTTGCCCGGTGTCGCTGCATTCTGTTCGAACTTCTGCTCCGGCGTCAGGTTCACGGGCACGTTCTGAGCCGGCAGATAGACCAAGCCGGTCTGCGGATTGAACGACATCGGGTGCCAATTATGCGCACCATAGGGGCCTGGCACGCTATCATAGGGCGCAGCGCCGCGCGCGGCCGGCACTTCGATCGGCCGCCCGTTGACGTCATAGCCGGTGGCCCAGTTCACATCGACGAAGTTCTTTGCCGAGATGAACTTGCCATTGGTCCGATCCACGACGAAGAAGAAACCGTTTTTCGGCGCATGCAGAATGACCTTGCGCGGCGCCCCGTCGATCGTGATGTCGGCGAGGATCATCGGCTGCGTCGAGGTATAGTCCCAATTGTCGCCGGGCGTCTCCTGATAGTGCCAGACGTATTTCCCGGTATCGGCGTTCAGCGCGACCAGCGAACTGAGATAAAGATTGTCGCCGCCGGACGGACTACGGATCGCTCGATTCCACGGCGCGCCGTTGCCGGTGCCGACATAGACCATGTTCAGATCAGGATCGAATGTGATGGTGTCCCACGGCGTGCCGCCGCCGCCATTGAGCCAGTATTTGCCGGCGGGATCCCAGGTCTTGGCGGCAGCCGCCATCGAGTCATCCTCGAACGGCTTCGACGGATCGCCGGGTACGGTGAACCAGCGCCATATCTGGTTGCCAGTCTCGGTGTCATACGCGGTGATATAGCCGCGCGCGCCGTATTCAGCTCCGCCCTGCCCGATCAGGACCTTGCCGTTGAATGCCCGGGGCGCACCGGTGATGGTGTAGGAATGCGCGTGGTCGATCAGCGTATCCTTTTCCCAGACCTTCTGACCGGTTGCGGCATCGAGCGCAATCAGCCTGCCGTCATAGGCACCGACGAACACCTTGCCCTTGTAGACGGCGACGCCGCGATTGACCGTATCGCAGCACCCCTTGTAACCGAGCTCCCGGTTGACACCGGGATCGAATGTCCAGAGCTTCTTGCCGGTGCGTGCATCGATCGCATGCACGATGCTCCACGAGGCGCTCTGGTACATGATGCCGTCGACCACGACAGGCGTCGCCTCGACGCCACGCTCGGAATCGAGGCTATAACTCCATACCAGTCCCAGCCCCTTGACGTTGTCGGCATTGATCTGGTCAAGCTTGGAAAAGCGCGTCTCGGCATAATCGAGGCCGATGGTAGGCCAGTCTTTCGACGTCGCGGTGTTGGCCTTGATCATCGTTTCATCGACAGCGGAAATCGCGGTCCTGATACGCGCCGGCGTCAGCTCGTCAGCGATAACAACGCCTGCGAGCAGCGCAAGAGTCACCAAAAGCGTAGCTGTTCGTGACGCAAGACGCGCGAAAGCCGGATGTAGCCATCCCATCATGTTTCCTCCCTTTGGTCTCTAACTAACGGACCTTCGCGCATCGTAGGCGTTTATCGAGGGAAGCGTCAATTCTGGAGCAGTACAAGACAGGCGTGAATGATACGGATAGAAAACAAGCCCGCCTCAGAGAGACGGGCTTGAGTTGGGATAGAATGAACGATCTACGCAAGGTGCCAAAATGCGCAGAGCTATAAACATGAAATCTCGATCATCGTGAAGCAACATGAAGAAAACGTAGATTTTGCGGGAATGTTTCCCGATTGTTATCAGACATATGCCTCAAGATGCCGCACTAAGTTCAGTGGACGGAAAAATCCGCCTTGTTACCGTGTGTCCCCGCGAGTGGTGTAGCTCGCCGCCTTCATGGATGAAGCCGAGGCCGACGTGCTCGCCTACATGAGCTTCCCGCCTCAGCATCGGGCCAAGCTGCACTCGACCAATCCGATCGAGCGCCTCAACGGCGAGATCAAGCCAGGACCGAGGTCGTCGGCATCTTCCCCAACGAAGACGCCATCGTCCGCCTATAGTCAGCACCATCCTGCTCGAGCAGAAGGACGAATGGACCGCTGCTGCCGAAATTCGCTTGCCGTGCTGGAGCATCGTTCATTACAAGCGCACCGGTCGGAAGATCCGCGTGATGGAACGGCGTGATCAGGAACGTGCAGCGCGCGCGGACATCGCTCGTCTCGAGGAAGGATGCCGTGAGCTCAAGCGCAGACTCCGGGCGGCCAGCGCGAGTGCCGAGTACTCCCCTGCCCCTCAGATTTCGGATGCTCCGCCGCAACTGATTTGCTTCCCGTTCAGGATCGCGAACCCGGCAGAGCGTGGCGGTCTGTCAAAAACGGCTCTCCCGGCGACAGCTCAGGTTGCGATGGACTCCGATCTGCCTGGTTCGAGGTACGGACCGTAGGGACCTTTGCTGGTCGGGACAACTGCGGCTGGATCAATAGTTCTGAAGACGTGCTGAACTCAGTCGCTCCATTGAGGAGATCGGATCTCCGATCCTCTACTCGTGTGGCACGTCGCCGACGCCCGCATCTCTGCCGAAGCGATCGTCGATGTAGCGCCTGAGCGCGGCGGCTGCATTCAACATGTGCGCACGCATTCTGCGCGATGCGGTCTCACCATCGCCCTCCGCGATCGCTTGCATGATGGCATCATGCTCGTCACGGGACTTTCGAATGCGATCACCCTGGCGCAATTGCGTACGACGGAAGGCGCTGAGCCGCGCGCGCACGTCTTGTGCCTGTTCCGCCATGAACGCGTTGTGCGTCGCGCTGTAGATGCATTCGTGGAACTGGCGGTTGAACGCGTCATAGGCATCGACGTCGCTCGCCTCGACCATCGCCCGCGAGTTTTCGTGCAACTCGATCAATTGGCTTCGCTCGAGCGGCGTCATGCGATAGGTGGCGAGCCTGACGCACATCGCCTCCACCTCGGCGCTGGTCTCGAACATGTCCATGATGCGCTCGGGGGTCAGGCGAGCAACCACGACTCCGCGGCGGCCGCGGACCTCGACGAGCCCGCTGATGACGAGTTGCCGAAGAGCTTCCCGCACCGGCGTGCGGGAAGCCCCGAAGCGATCGGCAAGCTGTTGCTCCTCCAGGGCCGAGCCGGCGACGAGCGCACCTGACGCAATCTCGTCGGTGAGCGCATTTCGGATGCGATCGGAGAGCAGCCCTCCATCGTCTTCCGCATCGGTTGCGACCTTGAGCAAACCTGCCATTCACGCTCCTATGATCGCGCGCACCGCGAAATAAAGGATCGACGGCGCGACCAGACATCCCAATCCGGTATGAAACGTCGCGGTCAATGCACCGTAAGGCACCAGACGCCGATCGGTTGCCGCAAGGCCTCCGGACACGCCGCTGACCGTCCCCATCAAGCCGCCGAACACCATCGCACTGCGCGGATTGTTGAGGCCGATCATCTTCGCGACAAACGGCGTGCCGATCATCACGATGACCGCCTTGAATACACCGGTCGCGATCGAAAGCGCAATAACCGGGGAGGACGCCCCGATCGCCGCTCCCGTCACCGGACCGACGATGTAGGTGACCGCGCCGGCGCCGATCGTCGTCAGCGAGATGGCATCGGTGTAGCCGAAGGCCGCGGCGACGAACACGCCGAGAATGAAGGGAACGACCGTGCCCAGCCCGAGCGCGATTGCACCGATTGCGCCGGCCTTCCGCGCGTGGACGACATCGACCTCGAAGGCGGTGGCGACGATGGCGAAATCCCGCAGCATCGCGCCGCCCATCAAAGCAATTCCGGTCAGCGCCGGCAGGTCGGCCACGCCCTTTTCGCCCCCGGTCGCAAGCCCACCGAAGAAGGCCAGCAGAAGGCCCAGCATGATTGCGATCGCCGAGCCGTGAACGCGCCCGAAGGTGAGGTATTTCGAGATCACCCCGGAGATCCACATCAGAATCCCGACGGCGGCAAAGGCGGTGAGCAGCGCATTGGCGACCAGCACGTGAGAGATCATGGTCATGCGACCCTCCCGGACTTAAAGTGAGGCGCGGCGAGATCCGCTGCCTCTCGCGCCTCGATCTCGTCCATTGTCTCGACACGACCGCTCAGCCGGCCGATCAGGGCGACCATCGCGAAGCACACCACGACCGCGCCGATCCCCGCGATGATGACGATCGGACCGCCTTTTGCCGCAGCTACCACGTTCTGCTGCGCGGCCATGGCGACCACGATCGGGATGTAGAAGCTGCCCCAGAACTCGACGCCGGTCTTGAGGCCGTGGCTGAGCAGCTTGTGCCGCACCAGCCAGAGCCGGGCCGCGATCAGGAACATCATGGCAATGCCGACGCCGCCGACATTGGCCTTCACGCCGAGTGCGACGCCGAGCAGATCTCCAAGGAAGCCCCCCAACAGCGTGCAGATCGCGAGCAGCGCTACGCCGGAAATGCTCACGGGCGCCTCCCTTCTGCGGGCGGAGTAGCGGTCGCAGGACTGTGACGCCTTGTATGCATTCGCATCGTATATTTCCTCCTGTGTATGCGAACACTTCTCGTTTATAGCTTTTCGTATACGTTAATTGACACATTAATGCAATACGCATACATTGAAGCAGATCACACCCACTCCGGCATGCCAGGGAGTCGAAATGAGCGATTGGGGTATGCAAAGGGTCGCCCTCGGACTGCGCCTGGCGGCTGGCCGCCAGCACGCCAAGGGAAAGGTCGTCCCGGTCCCCGGCCTTCCCGCGTTTCTGAAGGCGGTGATCCGGTCAGGGGACCGGGTGTGCCTTGAGGGCGACAACCAGAAGCAGGCCGACATCCTCGCTGCGGCGCTCGCGAGCCTCGACCCCGCGGACATCAATGACCTTCACATGGTGCAATCGGGCGTGGTGCTGCCTGCGCATCTCGACATCTTCGAGAAGGGCATCGCTCGGCGGCTCGACTTCTCCTATTCGGGCCCGCAATCGGCGCGGATCGCGCGCATGCTGTTCGGCCGCAAGATCGAGCTCGGCGCCGTTCATACCTATCTCGAGCTGTTCGCCCGCTACTTCATCGATCTCACGCCGAACGTGGCACTGATCGCGGCGGTGAGCGCCGACAAGGACGGCAATCTCTATACGGGGCCGAACACCGAAGACACGCCGACGGTCGTCGAGGCGACCAGCTATAAGAACGGCCTCGTCGTGGCGCAGGTCACCGAGATCGTCGACAAGGTGCCGCGGGTCGACATTCCCGGCGATCTCGTGCATTTCGTGGTCGAGGCCGGTCGCCCCTTCTATGTCGAGCCGCTCTTCACCCGCGATCCGGCCGCCATCACCGAGACCCAGATCCTGACAGCGATGCTCGCCATCAAGGGCATCTACGCGCCCTACGGCGTGCGCCGGCTCAACCATGGTATCGGCTTCAATACCGCCGCAATCGAGCTGCTGCTGCCGACCTATGGCGAGAAGCTCGGCCTGAAGGGCAAGGTCTGCACCCATTTCGCGCTCAATCCGCATCCGACGCTGATTCCGGCGATCGAATCCGGCTGGGTCGACCAGATCCATTGCTTCGGATCGGAAGTCGGCATGGAGGACTACGTCGCGGCGCGCTCCGATATCTTCTTCACCGGGCCCGACGGGTCGCTGCGCTCCAATCGCGCCTTCTGCCAGACCGCGGGCCTCTATGCCTGCGACATGTTCATCGGATCGACACTCCAGATCGACCTCGAAGGCCACAGCTCGACCGTGACGACCAGCCGCATCGCCGGTTTCGGCGGCGCGCCGAACATGGGCTCCGATCCGCGCGGCCGCCGCCACCCGAGCGAGCCCTGGCTCAAGGCCGGCGCCGAGGCGGCGCCCGAGGACAACGCCGCACTACGCCGCGGCCGCAAGCTGGTGGTGCAGATCGGCGAGACGTTCGGTGAGCGCAATGCACCGCTGTTCGTCGAGAGGCTCGATGCGCTCGACCTGGCGCGCGAGCTCAAGCTCGATCTCGCGCCGGTGATGGTCTACTCGGACGACGTGACACACATCGTCACCGAGGAAGGCATCGCCAACCTCCTGATGTGCCGGACCAAGGACGAGCGCGAGCAGGCGATCCGCGGCGTCGCCGGATACACCGACATCGGCCGGGCTCGCGATGCGAAGATGGTCGAGACGTTGCGTGCACGTGGCGTGATCCGCCGGCCCGAGGATCTCGGCATCGATCCGCTCGATGCCGATCGTCGCCTGCTGGCGGCACGCTCGATCAAGGATCTCATGCTGGCCTCCGGCGGCTTGTACCGTCCGCCCAGCCGCTTCCGCAACTGGTGAGGAGTTTCGCATGGAAAAGCTCAGCTTCAGGCTGACCGCAGCAAGATCCGCCGGCGGCACCCGTACCCAGGCGATCGTCGGCGTCGTCGCTTCCGGCAATCTCGAAGTGCTGCTCGAACGGAGCGCGCCGGCCGACGTCTGCACCATCGACATTGCCACAGCCGCCCATGGCTTCGGCATGGTCTGGGACGCCGTGGTTCGGGACTTCGTTGCTCGCCGCTCAGCTGGAGGCTTGCGCATCTCCATCAATGACGGCGGCGCCCGGCCGGACACGGTCGCGCTGCGCCTTGCACAAGGCATCCGCAAGATCGAGGAGCCGGAACGATGAGAGCGGCCGCAACCAACATGGAACCGCTCAGCTGGTATGAGGCAAGCGCCCGGCAGCGAATCGATGCGCTGATCGACACCGGCAGCTTCTCTGAATTCATCGGACCGGAGCTGCGCGAGGTGAGCCCGCATCTGGCCATCTTCGATCTGCCGGAACAGTTCGATGACGGCATCGTCATCGGCCGCGGGCGCCTCGAGGGCGAGCCGGTGCTCGTTGCCGCGCAGGAAGGTCGCTTCATGGGTGGCGCTTTCGGTGAAATTCACGGCGCGAAGTTGACCGGTCTGTTGGGCGCGGCCTGCGCACTGCATCAGGACGTGCTGATCCTGTTCGACACGGGCGGCGTGCGCCTTCAGGAGGCCAATGCCGGCGAGCTCGCGATCGCAGAAATCATGCGCGCGGTCGTGGAAGCGCGGCGCGCGGGCGTCAACGTCATCGGGCTGATCGGCGGTCGCGCAGGATGCTATGGCGGCGGCAGCCTGATTGCGGGCACCTGCTCGCGCCTGATCGTTTCCGAGCAGGGGCGGATCAGCGTCAGTGGCCCCGAAGTGATCGAGACCAACAAGGGCATCGAAGAATTCGACTCGCGCGACCGCGCGCTGGTCTGGCGCACGATGGGTGGGAAGCACCGCTACCTCATCGGCGGGGCCGACGTATTCGTGGACGATGACGCTCGCGCGTTTCGCGAAGCCGCGATCGACGTACTTCGTATCAAACGCGCTTGCAGCGTCGCATATCTGGAAGCCGAACAAACGCGCCTGGAGCGGCGGCTGCAGCGCTTCGGCGAGGCCAAGGATGCCGTCGAGATCTGGCAGGGACTCGGCATCGACGAGCCGTCCGAAATCCCCGCCCTGCCGACCGATCGGTTTCTTCGCGCGGCCCAGGTCAGGGAGAACGCCGATGACGCTCGATGAGATTGTGGGCGCTCTGTTCCCGAACGACAGCGGGATCGACCTCACGGGCACGATGATCGCCGGGACGGCAACCCTGCCCGGTGGGGAACCGATCCACGTGCTCGGGATCACCCAAGGCCAGCCGCTCGGCGTCGACGAGGCCATCGAGCTTGCAGGGCGCGTGATCGAGATCATCAAATCAGGCGATCGTGCGCCAATCCTGGTCCTGGTGGATTCTGCCAGCCAGCGCATGAGCAAGCGTGATGAGCTGCTCGGCCTTAGCGAATACCTCGCCCATCTCGCCAAGACCCTGCTGCTCGCGGAAGCGCAAGGACATCGCACGGTCGGCCTGCTCTACGGCGGCAGCGCAGCTGGCGCATTCATCGCCACGGCGCTCGCGACCGGCACGCTGGCGGCGCTGCCCGGCGCGCATCCCGCCGTGATGGATCTGCCGTCGATGGCGCGGGTGACGAAGCTGCCGATCGACGTGCTGAAAGCCAAGGCCGAAGCGACGCCTGTGTTCGCGCCCGGGCTCGACAACATGGTGCAGACCGGCGGCGTTCACGTCGTCTGGGACGAACACGCACCTCTGGCGCAGCAGCTTGCGGCAGCGCTGGCACGGCCGACAGGAGAGGATGATCGCGCCCGACTCGGCTTGGAGCGTGGCGGACGGCGCAAGGCCTCCGAGATCGCTGAGCGGGTCGCGGCAATCGCGGCGAGCACAGATCCCGAGCAGCAGCATGCGTGAACCTCTGAGCCGGCATACGATGGTGACACCCTCCGCGGCAGCCTGGGCCGCGCTCATGGCACGTCATCCCGAACTCGCCGAGCACGCGATCGTTGAGGGCTGGGTGCGCGATGGTCGCCCTCTGGTCGTGCGACGGCAAAGTTGCAGCGATTCGGCCGGAGCCATCCCGCTCGGCTTGCCGCTTCCGCCCTCTCACGGCAAGCGACGCATCGCGGTCACGCTCGAAGCCCGCGAGATAATCGAACGCGAGCCGCCTCCGCTCCTCGCTGATGCCGCAGCCACAGCACCACCCGCATGGCGGGAGACGATCGATCGACTTCTCCGGCTCTGCCCGCAGACCCGGACCTTCGGCAGCCTGGCCTGGCAGCATCTCACGGGCCTGCGCTATCTGACGGCGTCCTCGGACCTCGACCTGATTTGGCCGCTGTATTCGGCCCAGCAAGCAAGCACCCTGCCCGCCGACATCGCCAACATCGCACGAAACGCTCCAATTCGGCTGGATGGAGAGATCACCTGCCCTGTCGGCGACGTGCAATGGCGCGAACTGATGTGTGAGGACACGGACGAAGTTCTCGTCAAGCGGCTCAATGGCGTCCACGGCATGACGAAGGCTGCATTTCTCTCCGGTGCCGTGTCATGAATCTAGCGCTGAATTGGCAAGCGCTGCCGGAGCACCCGCTCCATGCGGAGCAAGTTGGCCAGTTGGCATCGATGTGCCTGAGGCTCGAAGTCGAGACCTACCCGAAGCCGGGTCTCGTCAGCCATGTCGACAATGGTGCCCACCACGACATGCACGCTGAGCTGCTGCGCCGAAGTGCCAATACCTTGCGGCCATTCTTCCGCAATCTGGCAGCTGCAGGCGCTGAAGGCGCCGGCATGAGCCGCTTGCGCGCGATCGGCGTTGCCGCGGAGCGCGCCATGCTCGACGTGACTTCGGGCGTGAACACGCATCGCGGCGCGATCTTCGGTTTGGGTCTGCTCTGTGCCGCGGCCGGATATCGCGGCGCGCTCGGAATCAGAAAACCGCTCGGCGAACTGGTGTCGCAGCGTTGGGGCGAGGACATCCTCGCCGGCCCCGTATCCTTGCGCAGCCATGGCGCTGTGGCCTCCCGTCGCTATGGTGCCGGCGGTGCCAGGGCGGAAGCGGCACACGGCTTCCCATCGGTCTATGACGTCGCCCTCCCCGCGCTTCGTGCTGCGCGCGCGCGCACACCTCACGATGAAGAGGCGGTCCGCATTCAGACGTGTATGGCGCTTATCGCCGATGTCAACGATACCAACCTCCTGCACAGAGGCGGTCCGACGGGATTGCACTTCGCGCAAGCCAGCGCATCCGCGTTCCTGGCCGCGGGAGGCATCGAATCTCCAGGATGGCGCGAGCGCGCCACCGGCATTCATCGCGCGTTCGTCGAGCGCAACCTGAGCCCCGGCGGCTCCGCGGACCTGCTCGCCATGGCACTGTTCGTCGATCGGCTGGACTGCTGATGCTCGCACTGCTCTGCGGTGGACAAGGCACTCTTTCAGGCAAGATCTTCGATCTGGTCGCCGACCAGCCTGCGGCGCAGCCGGTCTTCACCGCTGCAAG
The DNA here is from genome assembly GCF_032487775.1 of Bradyrhizobium sp. SZCCHNR3119. Classification (NCBI taxonomy): domain Bacteria; kingdom Pseudomonadati; phylum Pseudomonadota; class Alphaproteobacteria; order Hyphomicrobiales; family Nitrobacteraceae; genus Bradyrhizobium; species Bradyrhizobium sp. SZCCHNR3119. The sequence goes on from NZ_JAUEUV010000001.1 coordinate 82,266, forward strand.
CCTCTATCTCGGGCAAGATCCGCGCATGCTGGTCCGCGAGCGGAGCGCTGACGAATTGTCCGCCAACCATGTCAGTCAGATTCTGACGGTCACATCAGCCCTCGCAATCCACGCCTGCGTTGCCGACCTGCTGGACGAGCAGACCGCCGTCACGGGCTACAGCGTCGGCGAGATGGCGGCCTGGAGCATTGCGGGAGTATGGACAGCGAACGAAGCCTTGCGGCTGACGGACGTTCGCGCGCGGCTGATGGAAGAGGCGGCTGGGGCCGATGGGCGCCTTGGCTACGTCCGCGGGCTGGATCGGGCCACGCTCGAACGCCAGGTCAAGCAACATCGCTGCGAGATCGCGATCGAGAATCCCAGCCTTCTCTTTGTAGTCGGCGGCGCGGAGCGGGACGTGATCGCAGTCTGCCGGGAGGCCGCCGAACTCGGCGCCGCGCGCACTGGCCTTCTCGCCGTGAAGATCGCCTCGCACACGTCACGGCTCAAGCTCGCCTGCGAGCCGCTGGAGAGAGCGCTCGATGCCAGCAAGCGTTCTCCTATCGCAGACCAGCGCATCCTGCTCTCCGGTAGCGAGGGCGAGCGCATCTTCAATGCAGGGCATGCGACAGCGAAGCTCGCGGGCCAGATCGCGCAACCCATCGACTGGTCGGCGACGCTGGAGGCCCTCTCCGAGCTTGGGGTCGACCGTGCGCTGGATCTAGGTCCAGGGCATGCGCTCGCCGAGATGATGCAGGACTTTGTTCCGTCCATCCGCTGCTACGCCGCCGACGGCTTTCACTCGGTGGAAGGTTTGCGCAATTGGATCGCTTCCAATTAGGCGCAACAGCCGTCGTCACGTGGCTCACCCGGCCCCGCTCAGTTCATCGACCGCCCACAGGCATATCAACGCGCAAAAAAGAAAGGTGGGGGATCCGTTGGTAGCGGGGGAACGCGACCGCCTTTACCCATATCAACCGAAGCTGCGATATCTCATCCAATCCCTCGCGCCCTACGGCTCCTTCACAGCCGAGATGCGCGCCTTCAGCGCCGCAGCGCCGACCGCACCGGGAATGACGCTATCGCCGATCACATAACCGGGCGTGCCGTTGATGCCGAGCGCGGAGGCTAGGCGCATGTTCTGCTGCAAGGCCTCGTTCACCTCGGCGCTCGCCGCCTCCTTTTCGATCTCGCCGGCATTGAAGCCGAGGTCAGCTGCAACCGCGAGCGCCGCTGCGCGATCGACCCGTCCCTGCTTCGTCAACAGGCGGCGATGAAATTCAAGCGATTCCGCCGCGCTTGGATGATGCATCTGCAGCGCGATCGCGACCTTTGCGGCCTCGACGGAGTCAGGGCCTAGGATCGGGAGTTCCTTGAGCACGATGCGCACATTCGGCGCGTCGGCGATCAGCGCAAGCGTATCGCCGAGGGCCTTGCGGCAATAGCCGCAGTTGAAGTCGTAGAACTCGACCACCGTGCGCGCGCCATCAGCGGCGCCGAGCGTCGTCTGCAGCGGCGCCATGTACAGCGCCTTGGCATTGTCGCCGATCACCTGCTTGGCGTTGTTCGCCGCAAGCGTCGGTGCGGTCTGCGCGGTAGCGTTGCGCTTGGCAATCAGCGCCATCAGCGCAGTGCGGACCGCCTCCGGGTGATCGGCCAGGTATTTCTCGATCGCCGGCCCCAGAGCTTCCGGATGCGCGGCGAGATATTGCTGGATCGCCTCGTCGACGTCCGCGCGCCGCATTTGAGCGTGCGATGTCCCGGGCACAGCGATCGTCGCGGCGACGAGCGCCACCGCGGCGACTGCGCGTATCCGGACCAAGGCGCGCTTTGGCATATCAGCCAGTCCAATCATCGCTCAGTTCCTCCACTCATGTCTTGTCGCCATCGAACGGCAGCCGCAATCACCGGCCCCCCGACAGTCCTCCTAACGGTCGCCTCTCAAGCAGCGGCGGCGCAAGCCGTCGCGGGGCGAGCGGCGCAATGCGACCACGCGCGATCGGCCAGCAGCGCTTCCCAAGCGGCCCGGGAACCATTCCGGGAGGACACGTGATCGGGCCAGTGATGGATGGCGCACGTCTTTCCGGCGCGCGCTTTTCCGGCACCTTCGGTGTTGAGGGCTGCCGCCGCACCGGCCCGGGCACAATCGGCACAGCCGCCGGCTTGCGCGCCACGCAGGCGCCCTTATCGTCGCGAACCTCGCCGACGCGACAGGGCTCTTGCGGAACGAACTTCTTCTGGGCGGGCGCAATGCACTGCGAGCGGTCCTTCGGATTGACGGGAGCCGGACAGCACTCGCCGCTCGTCGTCAAGTTCGCAGTCGCACAGCACTTGCCCGCCGCGGTCGGAACGTAGCCGGCGACACAGCAAAGCGAGATCTTCGGAATCTTGAACGTCGGCTGGCACTGCGTCCCGTCGGCGCTCGGCGACTGTCCGGCCGGACAGCAAACCCCTTTCGAGGTCGCCTGGCTCTTCAGGCAGCACTTGCCCGCGATCTTCACATAACCCGGAGAACAGCAATCGGTGCATGTTCCGTTCGGGATTTTCGGGATCGACGGCTCGCAAACCCCGTTCACCAGCGCACTCAGGCAGCAGAGCTGGCCCCCGCCCGGACCGGAATAGATGTGATCATTGTTGCAGCACTCCTGGTTGGGGCCGATCGCCGTCTGGGTCGTGCCACACATCGGCTTGGCGATGTCGGTCGACGGAATCGAGGAGCCTCCGCTCGAGCAGGCACCGCCTGGCCGGAGGTCGGCAGACGAGCAGCACTTGCCGCCAATGAGGATTTCGGACTGCGCGCAACCCGGCGCGCAGGCGCCCTTGCTCCAGACCTGGTTGACGGGACAGACCGGCCAACCCGGCGGACCGCACACATGGGTCTGACAGGCACGGAAGCTCGGCGGCGGCAGCGGCACGCCGAACGGGAGTATGCCCGGCTGGAGTTGCGCCGGCTGGTCAGCGCAGGTGCGGAGGATGGCGATGTCTCCCAGATGTCCCCGCGCCGACAGATCGGGCGGCGCATCGGCGTAGTCTATGAAATAGCTGAGCCGCGGCGGCTCGTGGTCGCGGCGGATACGCCAGGCCGGATTGCCCTGCAGTCCATCGATGGCGAGCATATCGGGCTGGCCAAGCTGTGCGGCGGCTTTCGGATCCGTGGCGTGGCGCAACTGCTCTCCGGTCGTCCAGACAAAACCGCCGCAGGAGCGCGGATTGATGTTGCCGCGATCATCATAGCTGTAACCGATGGCAACGCCGCCATTGTCGTTGCGGAAGGTCTCGGGGAAACCCACCGCGTATTCATCCGGCACAGCCTGCCAGATCGGCTGCTTTGCCTCGGTCACGCCGATCACCGTGTAGCGCAGCACGCGGCCGATCGACGGCACCGACAGCGCTTCGAAATCCTGCGCGCCGGTCGGCGCCGGCCGCTCGGCGAGATACATCCGCCCCGCATCGTCGAACGTGACGCGCGAGATTTCAGTGGGGCCGGCCGCTGGCGGCGCGGCCACCTCGATCCTGATGTCCGAGCCGAACGAGCCGTCCGCGTCGAGTCCGACCGACCAGACCCGCAGTCCGTCGGCAACAGCGTAGTAGAGACGGTGATCGCGGATCGCGAGGCCGAACACGCGCCGTTCCGGCGCGGTGTACTCCCAGGTCTCGGGCCCTGCGCTGTCGAATTGCGGGCTCGCGAGATCAATGCCGGGCCCGGCAGCTGCGGGGACCGGGGCAAGACCGATGGCGGCGGTGCCGGAAACACCGTGGTCATAGGCGCCGAGATCGGTGCCGTTCATGCCGAAGCGATGAATGAGGCCGGTCTCGCGATCGGCGACGAACAACGATTTCGTGGCAGGATCGTAGGCCAATCCGCCGAGCGCTGCGCCCGAATTCGTCCGCCCGCCAGTGACGACATTGGCGAACAGCTTCACCTCGCCGGTAAGGCCGTCGATCTTCCAGATCGACCCAGGCCCGCCTCCGGGTCCCCACTGCGCCGGCATGAAGGCCGCATTGTTCGTCCCATACCTGATGTGCTGCGGCTTGCCATCGGCTCCGGGTGCGACGATCGACAGCCCATAGGCCGACGTCGCCGCGACGTAGATGTTGGCGGGCGATTGGTCATCGAGCGCGACACCGAACACTTGCCCAATCCACTTCGCGCTCACCGTAAAGGGTTTTGGCGCGCCGACGAGCTGCGCCTCCGGCGGAGCGCCCATGCGACTGAGATCGACGACGCGCAGCGACGACCCGTCGGGATTGAGGAAGGAGTGCGCATCGGCGTCCTGGCCGGGCTCGATCTCGAACGGCCGGAGACCGCCGGAGAAGCCGGTGACCACGGCCTGGCCCGGCGCGTAGATGCCGCGGGGCGCCTGAGCCGAGGCCGTGTTGCCGTGCGCGAGAGCCACGCTTGCTGCGACGGCGATACAGCGTATCGCATGGGCTGCGATGACAAACGACCGATGTCGACGAGGTTCCATGACGCTCTGTCTCCTCATTTCGGAGGCTGAGGTCGGGGGACGCAGGTGCCGCTCTTCGGGTCAGGCACGGTGCTCGGCGGACAGCATTGCCCACAGGAAGACATCTGGGTGGGATTGCAGCAGCTCCCATCGAACGCCATGCCCTGGCTTGGATCGGCGCACGGTGTTACGCAGGCGCCGACCCCGCCGATGCGGACCTGTCCGGTGGGACATGCCGGCGGCGGACACATGCCGAATGGTGCGAAGCCCAGGTTCGCTGGCTGGCCCGTGTTGTCGCAGAGGCACTGCGATAGGCCGCTTGGTAGGATCGGGCCCGGATGTGTTTGATGATCCGGATTATCGGCCTCATACGGACAATCGCAGGCGAACAGCCAGCGATGCACGTCGGTGCCTGGATTGGCGACCTCATGCCAGGCGGGCACCATCGGCTTGGGACAGAAGCAGGATTGGACGGGGTCACAGCCCGTGTTCTCCTGCGTCGGCGGCAGTTGAATGGCCAGCGTTCCCTCTGGCGACTCGATCCTCTCCACCGTTGGGATGTTGTCGCCGTAGCCGCACTTCTGCCATTTGTCGTTACAGTTCGCGATCGAGCTGTAGGGGATGCAGGCGGGGTCCTTCATCTGATCGTAGTGGCCCTGCGGTTGGCAATGCTTGACGTCGACCGATCCGCAAAAGGCCATCTGAGGCGGCGGCCGCTTACAGTTGCAGCCGATTCCCAGCCCGCCGCACAGCGCGTCTTCAATGCATTCGCCGATATCGCCACCGATCGAGTTTGTGCTCTGCTCCGTCTCGCAGGCGCACTGCACAACCTTGGCAGCCGAGCCGACCGCCGCAAGCTGCGCGGATAGATCGCCGAGCACCTCCTTTGCGATGGCGTTGCCGAATATCGTGTTCAACGCACCGACGATATCTTTGCCTTTCACCTGCGCTTCCGCACAGAATTGATCGACCAGCTTTTGTCCTTTTCCGGTGTCCGATCCTTGGAGGGCTACTCCCCCAAGCGCGATGTCCAAGGCGACCGCCGCAGCGCAGGATGCCTCATCCTCGCAGACCGACTTGCAATCCAATGTTGCCTTCAGCGTGCCGTAGAAGGCGTTGCCGATGTCCTCGAAGCTGCACCCGGCGCGCGCGGGAGAGGCAAGCAGCGTCACCGCTGCCATGATGGCTATACCTTGGGCCCGCCAACCTGCTGGAACTCTCATGGTCATTGCCCCAGTCCGGGTACTTCAAGTCTAGGCAGACTCCCATCTGTTGACATTGAGATGCGTCAATCGACACGCGCCCCGTCGGGCACATACAGGTGGCACCTCTGAAGCCTTCCGCGTCCCTGCCCGACTCGGTCCCTTGGGAACACCGACGAAGATCGGCGCCACCGCAGCTCCGGTCTCTGCCGCAGTTCGTGCTCTTGCGCGAGGGCATCGCTCGATGCTGCGATGAAGCGGAAGATCAACATGGCACGAGAGAGCGATGAGCGGTTCGACGATACCCGGCGACAGCGAAATGATGCCGTACATCGTAAGTCCGAGCGTCACCGAATGCGTGGGCGAACCGTGGCCGGACTTTCGGGAGTGTTCTTGTGAAGAGCGAAGAGTCTCGCTCAAGGTCGAACAGGGAACGGTTCCCCCTAGACGCACCAAGAGTTCTACGACTTAGCCTCGTTTTGAAGAAACCGTCGAATATCCGTTGAATGAGCAACGGTATGCAAACTCGCAACTTACAGCTATCGCATATATCCGGCCTGGGGCCGCTTTATCTCAGAGGATCGGATTGGCATTGCTGATGGCATAAACCTGTATGCCTACGTAGCTAATAATCCCCTGAGTTTCGGTGATGCGACTGGCAATTGTCCAGTCTGTGTTGCCGTAGGCGCGGAAGTACGATCGGCCGCAAAGCGCGCCGCACCGGGCCGCAAAAGCCGGATTCGTTTCGATTGGGCGACCGCATCGCTATCTGACGATGCGTTGCAATGTCCAGAACAGTGCGGTGACCGCAATGGCGGACGAAGCAGGTAGAACGATGCGGACCCGATACCACCGCTTTTCGCGATGCCACATAGCGACTGTCAGAAATACGGTAGCAATGATCGCGAGTTGCGCCAGCTCGATTCCGACGTTGAATCCAGCCAAGGCTGGTAGAACCTCAGCTTTCGACAGACGGAGCTCGCGTAGCGCCCCCGCAAAGCACTAGCTAATTTCATTTGCGTCAGCGAAGCTACGCGTGATCCGTCATTCGTCCAGCAGATCCAAGAACTGTTCGACCCTTCGCAACGCGTCCTCGCTGCTCCGTCCGACATAGATGACCCGATTGCCGTCGCGCTGCAGCAACCGTGAATATGACTTCCGGAGCCTTCCCCCGAGCATCGTTGCGGCAATCGCCTCCGGTCCGACATCAAGGCGCATGATGCCCCGCTCCCTGCAGCTTACCCTGAGCCTGGCAACAGCGAAGAAATTGGTGGCCGCAGGCGGCAACTTGCCGAACCGGCGCAGCGTTTCATCCTCAAGCTCCTCCAGCTCGTCATAACTTCGGCACCGAGCGGCTCGAGCATAGATCTCGAGCCTGACCGCCTCCGACTGCACATAGACTGAGGGAAGCAGCTCAGCGATAGGCAAATTCAGCTCCGGAACCCAGAGCGCGCCCATTCCGTCGCGATCTCCGTCCAGGGCTAGGGTCAGAAGATGGCCGTAGAGGGTCGGGCCGAACACCTGCATGTGGCCGGACTGCCGATCCGAGAGCATGTCGCCGCCGCCGCGGAGGTCGAGATCGCGCGCGCTGATCGCAAAACCTGCGCCCGGACGATTCAGCTCCTCGAGAACGGCCAGCCGCTTCTCCGAGCGATCGGAGCCACCCTCCGTCAGAAAATACGCAAACGCCCGGATACCGCCGCGCCCCACCCGCCCCCTGAGCTGATGCAGTTGTGCCAAGCCAAATCGTTCCGGCCAGCACACCACGATGGTATTTGCACGCGGGATGTCGAGCCCGCTTTCCACGATGTTGGTCGCAAGCAAGACATCGGCCTTGCCTTCGACGAAGTCCATCAACCTCTCGTCGATCTCATCTGCGGGCAGCTTGCCGTGAATCGTGATGATACGTAGTTCAGGCGCCAGCGAGTGGATGCTGGCGAGCATGGGATCCAGATCCTGAATCCGGGGACAAATGACGAAACTCTGACCATTGCGTCTATGCTCGCGGACCAGAGCGGCGGCGATCGCTATGTCCGAGAGCGGCGCCACCTTGGTGACGACCGGAACACGATGGGCCGGCGGGGTTGCGATCACGCTGAGATCCCGAAGGCCGGTCAAACCGGCCGCAAGTGTGCGGGGGATCGGCGTCGCGCTCATCCAAAGCCGGTGACCGTTCTTATTGAGGCCCGACAGCGTGGCTTTTTCGGCCGCTCCGAAATGCTGCTCCTCATCGAGGATGATCAGACCAAGATCGGCAAACCTCACGTCCTTCGATGCGAGCGAGAGCGTTCCGACGACGACCTTGAGCTCTCCGCTCTTCAGTCCCTCTCTCACCTGCCGCGCCTCGGCAGCCGACGCGACCCGCGACAGGTTTCCGACTTCGATGCCGAGCGGCGCAAAGCGCTTGCGGAATGTTTCGACGTGCTGTCGTGCCAGCACCGTCGTCGGCACGACGACGGCAACCTGCTTTCCGGCGAGCACAGCTGCCGCCGCCGCGCGCAACGCCACTTCGGTCTTGCCAAAGCCGACGTCGCCGCAGACGATACGGTCCATGGGATGCCCCGACCCAAGGTCATCCAGAACGTCGCGGATGGCCTTGGCCTGATCGGGGGTGGTGAAATACGGAAACCGCGCGACGAACTGCTCATAACTGGCTGGGCGCAGCACGAGCTTCGGTGCTGGGCGCCGCCTGCGCTGCCTCATCTGCTTGGCGAGCTCGTTGGCGACCACGTGAATCTCGGTCTCGGCAGCAGTTCGCCGCGGCCGCCATGAGCTGCCGTCGGCCCTGTCCAACGAGATGTCTCCAAGCTCACCGGCGTACGGCCAGATCAAGGCCAATTCCGCAAGAGGCACCAAAACAGCGTCGTTTCCGGCAAACACCAACCTGACCATCTCGCGTGCGGTGAGATCTCCTGTGCCCATTGACCGCAAACCGCCAAGGCGTGCCAGCCCACGTTGCAGATGGACGACCACAGATCCAAGCTCAGGCAGGTCCACCGCATCGAAGCCCGGCGTCCATGCCCAGTTCGCCGGTTGCGGTTGATGCGCCCTGCTGCCGAGCACATCGGCAGCAGTGATGACCACGAGCGGCTTTCGTCCGGGAACGACAAAACCGGCATCGAAGCCAGCCAGCATCGCGGCCTCTCGCCTGCCCTTCGCGGTCGCCTGCGCCCAATCAGGGACGCGTTCGGCCTTGATGGCGCTCATCCGGGCCATGAGACGCAAATCCGCTTCCACCGCGGCGACGAACACCAGACGTGCATCACCACGCTGAACTTCCTCGATAAACGCTCGAAGGGCCTTCCGCGGAGAGGATTCCTTATAGAACTCTGGCGTCGCCCGATACGGAGCGGTCGGGGGCAACAGGGCGATCCTCTTCGCCGCCTGATCCCATTCGCGTCGGCTCAGATACGCACGATCACGCTCGCCACGGGCGGCCGCATCCTCGATCGTGCTCAGCCAGGTGGCGGCGTTCCTGGGTACGCCGGTGTCAGCGATCCATTTGGCGCGCGCGCAGTACTCGACAAGGTTAGACTTTTTCCGAGCTCGGTCCTTGAACGCCAGGCGCTCGGACATTGGATCGATCAGGAGCTCCCTGGGTTCGGAAATCACCTCCTGATCCATCGGGTTGAAGGCCGCGATCCGCCGTATCCTGCCTCCGGAATGCTCAATTCTGAAGGGGCCGAGCGCGCCGGCTGGAAAGATCTCGAACGTATTGCCGTGAAACAGAACGCCACCGGGATAATCCGGACTGTCGTCCAGATCGTATCCGAGAGCACGCAAGCGGGCTTCGAGATCGTCTTCGGAATAGACGCCCCCGATGCGAAGTGGCAAGCCGAGCCGAGACCAGTTCGCCGGCAACGGCAAGCGTTCCATTATTGCTTCCGCCGTGGTGATCAGCAGAATCGGCTGCTTCGCACCCGCAAGGCGTCTCAACACGGAGCTCCGCCTGCCCGCGATATCACGTGACGGCTCCAGCTGATCGAATGGCAGGGTGTTCAAGCGCGGATAGACGAGCACATCACAAGTGGGCTCGACGACCTGGATGATGGAACCCAACCGCTCGGCGCGGCGCTCGTTCTCGGCGAGAAACACGAGACCGCGGCGCCCCGACATACGCCACTGCGTCACGACATGCAGCGCCAACATGCCGAGCGGAGATGAGGAGGAAACGCCAATCCGGGGTGGCACCGCCTTCTTGGGCGCACGTGTCGCCTTCTTCCGCGGAGCGGTTTTTTTTGGTGCCGTGGAGTGCTTTGGTGAAGCGGTCTTTCGCTGCGCTGAGCTGCGAGGGGTACGAAGAACAGAGGACAACGAGATCTCGTGCGTGATGGGCAAACGCCAGGGAGCCCCAGCGAATCTGCCTGAGCTTTAGCGGATTCGGTCGTTAAAGGGGACCGAACTTCGGCAGCCTGATCACCGGGCAGACCTCGAGCTCGAAGGTGTCACCGATCAGCATCAGCCGCACCACCGGCATTCCCCGGAAAGCGGTGCGCAAAGCAGATCGAACGAAAGCAACGATGAAGATCGCAGCGATTGGGCAGCAACTCCATATCCTGGCCGTCGATGTTGGCCCCGAAAATGTGAATATCGGCCCGGTTCTCCACCAGCGCGCGCACGATCGCGGGGCTGAGATCCTCCTCGAGGTCGATGCGGACCAACGGGGGCCGCTCAAGGAAGAGGCTGAGCTCGTCCGCGGGCTTCGAGGATCACAGACTTGTTGGCAGATCCGGATCAACCCACGCTTGCCCTGCCGATATCCCGTCAATTCGGTCTCGAGCCTTACTCAGGTTTCCCAGGATGACGCGGGCGTGCTCAAGCAAGGCAAAGCCGGCAGGTGTCGGCGCGATCTCTTTCGAATGGCGACGCAACAATTCAACCTTAAATAGGTGCTCGATATCCGAGATGCGGCGGCTCACTGCGGACGCGGCGATATTCTTCTTTTCCGCCGCTTTCGCGATACTCTGCTCCTCGACGATCGCCACGAACAATTGCAGCGTCAAAAGATCGATTTTGGCCGTCTTCGATCGTATCCTTACGACTGTTCACTATAGCGCTTTTTCAATCGCAGCGAGCTTCCCGTGCCCCTGCCGGATTCCATTATCCTATTCCGATCCGGAATAATCGTGCCGCCGATCTTAAGAGCCGAAGCTCGCCAGAGATCTGCAGCTCCGATGAGAACCGCCTCTTTATGAGATGGATCCAGATCTTGACCGGTTCAATATTGGCGCGCAGCGCTGTCGAGTGCCGCTTTCAGCTGTACCATACTGTCACAGACCCCTGCGACATGCGCTGATGGACTTTGGCGTGCTCGCTCGCGTCGGGCGCGACCCTAATGAGTTGTCTTTGCACAGGCCGCGTTAACAGGGCAAGGCACATCAAAACGAACAATATCGTGAAGACCAGCGACAGAGCATCGTTGAGTGTGAGCGGGGACCGCACATCCTCACGAAATAGGCCTTGATGATCAAGCCTCGATCGAAGCGCCACTGTTGCCTTATCTCCCAAAAGCCGTCTCCGAATTGTTCGATCAAGATTACCGGCAGATTACAACCGCAGCCGAACGGTGCTTATTCGCGCAACCTGGGGGCTCCTCGTCTCGAGCGGCCAGGCTGCCGCCCCGCACACGGGCGGCTGACGCAACACGTCGCCCTGGCCCCTTATATTGCGGCAAGGATGACCGGTTCGGTTGCGCTGAGACATGAAACTCCGGTCCGAGATAAAATTGCGTGCTGCGCCAGACCGATCCGCAGGACGCACAGGTCAAAGCGGCATGACCGTTCGGCTTAGGTTTGGGAACTAGTCCGTTTCCAGCGCGTGCGGCCCCGTGTTGGTGTCGGCCACCTCTGGTTTTGCGACATCGATCTGGCCATCCCAGCCACCACCGAGCGCCTTATTGAGCGCAATATAGTTGGCGGCGATGAGGACCTGGCTTTGAAGGAGCGTGTCTTCGGCGCTGTAGAGCGAGCGCTCGGCAGTCAGCACATCGAGGAAACTCGAGGATCCCGCCCTGTAGAGGGATTGAGACAGGCTTGCCGCCTGCCGATAGGCCATTGCGGAAGCGGCGAGCATACGGCTCCGCGACCGCTCCTTACCAAGTGAGAGGAGCGCGTCTTCGACGTCCCTGAGGGCGACAAGGACCGACGACTGATAGGCGATGAAGGACTGGTCTCGCTGGGCTTGCGCGATCTCAACCGCTGCCCGCAGCTTGCCACCGTTGAAGACCGGCACGCTCAAGCTCGGACCGAACGACCAACTGATCGATGAATTCCTGCCGAGATCACCCAGTTGCGTCCCCGAGGTCCCAATGCTTCCGGTGAGATTGACACTGGGATAGCGCGCAGCCTCGGCCTGCCCGATCCTGGCGGTGGATTGCGCATACTGACGTTCGGCGAGACGCACATCCGGACGCGTGAGCAAGATATCGGCCGGAATGCCGGCCGTGATCGGCAATTTCGGCATTGGGATCGACGCCGGTTTGGCCAGACGGCCATCCAAGGCTGCCGGTGGCCGCCCGATCAATACCGACAACCGATGCACCGCTTCGGCGTAAGACATCTCCAGCGTCGGAATCGCTGCGCGCGTGGTTGCGGCCTGTCCTGTTGCATTTGCGACGTCGGCGGCAGAGCCGGAGCCGGCGGCCAGGCGATTGCGCGTAATTTGGGTCGTCACGTCCTGAGAAACTGCAGTACGACGGGCCAGCGTGATGCGCGCCTGATATCCGCGCAGTTGAACATAGTTGGAAGCAATGTCGCCGACGAGCGTCAGGAGGACGCTGCGAAGATTGTTTTCGGACGCTTCCGCGCCATAGGCCGCCGCCTCGACCGCCCGCCGGTTCGCGCCGAACAAATCGAGCTCCCAACTCGCATCGAAACCAGCCTGAAACTGCGTGTAGGGTCCGTCGAACCCAGGTCGGGATGGTGAAGGTGTGTTGCCCATTGGCTGCAAGCCCGACACCCCCTGTGACGAAAAGCCAGGGCCTTTGGAACGCATTGCCGACTCTGTGTTCCTGAGCGTCGGAAATAGCGCGCCGACGGCTTGCCGATAGCTGGCCCGCGCCTCGCGGATTCTCGCCCTAGCGGCGGCGACATCGAGATTGCCGCCAACCGCCTCCTCGACGAGTTGATCCAGCAGCGGATCGCGAAACCGGGTCCACCAATGCGCCAGGTCAGGCGGCCGGGATGGACTTGCGGCTTCTGCCCTGCTCCAATGCGATGGCAATGCGAGCAGCGGCGCCTGATAATCCGGACCGACCGCGCATCCGCCCAGCATCATTGCGCCCACGGCCAACAAGGACATCCCGCTAGACAGCGAGCAGATGCGCTTCGAAGAGGCGCCAGGCGCCTGTGCTGTCGCTCCTTGCGTTCTCATTGCTATCCCCAGCGCTGCGCATCTGTCGCGCTCGCCCTGGGGCCGTCCATCGATGCATCCGTCCGGGAACCGCCCTTGAAGACGCGCCGCACGGAGACGAACAGCAACGGTACAAAGAATATACCGAGCACGGTTGCGGCGATCATGCCGCCCATCACGCCGACACCGATCGAGTTCTGGGCGCCCGAGCCGGCGCCGCTCGCGACGGCCAAAGGCGCAACCCCGAGGATGAAGGCGAAGGAGGTCATCAGAATTGGACGCAAGCGTTGTTTGGCGGCGAGCAATGTAGCGTCGATCAATTCCAGTCCTGCGTCTTGGCGAGCGATCGCGAACTCGACGATCAGGATGGCATTCTTTGCGGCAAGGCCGATCGTCGTCAGCAGGCCGACCTTGAAGTAGACGTCGTTGCTCTGGCCGAGCAGAAGTGCCGCGACCAGCGCACCCAGGACGCCGACCGGAACGGAGAGCATGACGGCGAAGGGGATCGACCAGCTCTCGTAGAGCGCTGCAAGACACAAGAAGACGACCAGGATAGAGACCGAATAGAGCGATATCGCCTGGTTGCCGGACAGCTGCTCTTGCCGCGAGAGCGCGGTCCATTCATGGGCGACGCCTGCGGGCAACGCGGCGACGAGACGGTTGATCTCGGCCATCGCATCGCCGGAGCTGACGCCGGACGCCGCGTCGCCCTGGATCTCGACGGCCGGCGATCCGTTGTAGCGTTCCAGGCGTGGCGAACCGAAGGTCCAGCGGCCTGACGCAAAGGCAGAGAACGGCACCATCGTGCCGGAGGCATTGCGAACATGCCAGCGATCGAGGTCCTCGGGCTGCATCCTGAAACCCGGTGCCGACTGCAGGTAAACTCTCTTGACGCGACCGCGATCGATGAAATCGTTCACATAGCTGCTGCCCCAAGCCATCGAGAGCGTCGTGTTGATATCGGCAAGATTGACGCCGAGCGCGCTCGCTTTGTCCTGATCGATACCGACCGAAAACTGCGGCGTGTCGTCCTGGCCATTTGGACGGGTGCCGCGCAGGAGCCTGCTCCGCGCGGCAGCGCCGAGCAATCGATCGCGCATGGCCATGAGCTTGTCGTGGCCGGCGCCGGCGATGTCCTTGAGGTAGAAGTCGAACCCGTTGCTCGTGCCCAGCCCCTCGATCGCGGGCGGCGCCAAGGCAACAACCCGAGCGTCCCTGATACCGCCGAAAACCGCCATTGCCCTGCCCATCACAGCACCGGCAAAAAGATCAGGAGTCTTGCGTTCAGCGAAATCCCTCAACCGCACGAAAGCCATGCCGACATTCTGGCCCTGGCCCGAGAAGGCGAAACCCGTCACGGTCATGATGCCATCGACGGCCTTCGTCTCGCGATCGAGAAAATACCGGGTGACCTCATCGAGCACGCGCTCGGTCCGGTCAGCCGTGGCACCGACCGGCAATTGCGTCACCACCATGAGAAGGCCCTGGTCCTCCTCCGGGAGGAACGAACTGGGTAAGCGGACGAACATAAGGACCGCGCCGACGACGATCAAAGCGAACGCAATAAGCCCAGGCCATGGCCGCCGCAGGATCGCGCCCGTGCGGCCGTAGTAAGCATCCGCGCTTCGTTCGAGCGCTTGGTTGAACCAGCCGAATACCCTCCTCTTCCCATCGTGCGGTTTCGGCGGACGCAGAATGGTCGCGCACAGCGCCGGCGTCAGGATCAGCGCAACAAGCACCGACAGCACCATGGCCGACACAATGGTCACGGAGAACTGGCGGTAGATGACACCGACCGAGCCGCCGAAGAACGCCATCGGCACGAACACGGCCGACAGCACGGTGGTGATGCCGACCAGCGCGCCGGCGATTTCCGTCATGGACCTTGCGGTCGCATCGCGCGCCGACAAGCCCTCCTCGTGCATGACGCGTTCGACATTCTCGACCACCACGATGGCGTCATCGACCAGGAGGCCGATGGCGAGCACCATGGCAAACATGCTCAATGTGTTGATCGAATAACCGGCAAGCGCCAGGACGC
The DNA here is from genome assembly GCF_032487775.1 of Bradyrhizobium sp. SZCCHNR3119. Lineage (NCBI taxonomy): Bacteria > Pseudomonadati > Pseudomonadota > Alphaproteobacteria > Hyphomicrobiales > Nitrobacteraceae > Bradyrhizobium > Bradyrhizobium sp. SZCCHNR3119. The sequence continues at coordinate 97,286 of NZ_JAUEUV010000001.1, forward strand.
CGAATGTCCCGAGGAGCACGACCGGCACCGCCAGCATCGGGATGAGCGTGGCGCGGACGTTCTGCAGGAATGCCAACATCACGAGGAAGACCAGCGCAATCGCCTCGACCAGGGTGCGGGTCACCTCCTCGATCGAGATCCGGACGAAAGGGGTGGTGTCATACGGGTAGACGACCTTCAAACCTTGCGGGAAGGTCGGCGCGAGCCGATCGATGAGGTCCTTGACCGCAACGGCTGTGCGGATGGCATTGGCGCCGGTTGCGAGATTGATGGCAAGCCCGGTCGCCGGCAGGCGGTTATAGGTCGATGAGCTCGTATAGTCTTCGGCGCCGAGTTCGACGGTTGCGACATCATTGAGACGAACGAGCGAACCATCGGCCGTGCTCTTGAGAATGATGTTGCGGAACTGCGCCGGCGTCTGCAGGCGGCTTTGGGCGGTCACGGTCGCATTGAGCTGCTGCCCCTTGCGGGCCGGCAAACCGCCAAGCTGGCCGGCCGACACTTGGGTGTTCTGGGCCTGGATCGCGGCCGCGACATCGGCCGGAATCAACGCATATTTGACGAGCTTGTCCGGATCGAGCCAGATCCGCATCGCATAGCCGCCGCCGAAAAGCTGCGTATTGCCGACGCCTTCGACGCGTTTGAGCGCGTCATTGAGCGAGCTTTTGACGTAGTCGGACAGATCGGTCTCGCTCATCCGGCCATCTGTCGAGACGAAGCCTATGACCATCAGAAAGCCGCTGGAGGACTTGGTGACGGTGAGACCTGTGGTCTGGACCATGGCCGGCAGCAAGGCGGTGACGAGTTGCAGCTTGTTCTGCACCTGCATCTGCGCGACGTCGGGATTGGCCCTGTTGGTGAAGGTGAGCGTGATCTCGGCCTGCCCGGTCGAGGTCGACGACGCCGTCATGTAGTCGAGGTTGTCGAGGCCGGTCATGCCCTGCTCGATGATCTTCGTCACCGAATTCTCGACCGTCTGCGCATCGGCGCCGGGATAGCTCGCGCTGATCTGGATCGATGGAGGTGCGATCTCCGGATATTGCGAAACCGATAGCGTGTTCAGCGCCAGGAGGCCGCCGAGCATGATCCCGATGGCGATCACCCAGGCGAAGATCGGCCTGTTGATGAAGAAGGCGGAGATCATCTGTCAGCCCTTGATGTCCTGATCGCGCGGTGAGCTCATCCCGCGCTCGCGTACCTCGCCCGTCGTCTCGTCGATCACGACTTCGGTGCCGGCGGCCTGTTGCCCAATGCGCACGAACTGGGTGCCCTCGACGATCACCCGGTCGCCGTCGCGGGCGCCGGCGCCAACCAGCCAGTTGTTGCCGACGCTGCGCGCGACCGACAGTACGCGCTCCTCGACCTTGCCGCTCTTGTCGATGAACATGGCCGTCGCCTCGCCCCTGGCATTTCGGGCAACGGCGCGCTGCGGCACGAGGAAGCTGTTCTGCGCCACGCCCTCCTCAACGCTCGCGCGGACATACATGCCCGGCAGTAGCAACCGCTGGGGGTTGGGAAAGACGGCCCTGGCGGTGAACGTGCCCGTCGTTGTGCTGACGTTGGCCTCCGAGAATTCGAGTCTGCCCGTCAACGGATAGAACGCTCCATTCTCGAGCTTCAATTTCACGGCGATATTGGTGCCGGTAACCTTGACCCGCCCGGTGTCGATCGCTTGACGTAGGTTGAGCAGGTTCGTGCTCGACTGGGTGGCGTCGACATAGATCGGGTCAAGCTTGCGAATTGTCGTGAGCACCGTCGCCTGACCGGCGGTGACCAACGCACCTGGCGTCAACGAAGACTTGTCGGTTCGCCCACTGATCGGCGCCTTGATGGTCGTGTAATCGAGATTGATCCTCGCGGTCTCGACGTTGGCCTTGGCAGTCGCCACCTCTGCCCTGGCCTGAGCCAGCGCGGCACCGGCATCATCGAGATCCTGCTTGCTGACGGCGTCGTGCTTGACCAGGCCCTGGTATCGTTCGACCTTGGCCTGCGCGCTCGGCAAGGCCGCTTCCGCCTTCTGCAACGCGGCCACAGCGCTGTCATGCGCCGCCTGATAGGGGGCCGGATCAATCTGGTAGAGCGGCGCGCCCGCGGCGACTTCGTCCCCTTCCGTGAACAGCCGCTTCTGGATGATGCCGGCGACCTGGGGACGAACCTCGGCCGTCAATGAAGCAACGATGCGACCGGGAAGTTCTGCGGTGATCGCGACAGCCTGCGGGTGCAGGGTGACGACGCCGACCTCTGGAGTCGTCATTCCAGCAGCAGGGACCGCATCGTTTGATACCGGCTTGCAGCCGGCCAGCGCAACGCTCGCCGCGACGGCAGCGATGTTTACGATCTTTGAACGATAACCCATGAGCTTCCACGTTCCGAGCGCACAGCGATCGGTCCCAGCCGTTGCCGAGACGCGATGCGGAGTGCACGCGCCACCTATCCGGCGTGCATTGGGCGATCGTGGAGATTTGATGGAGGTCTGATGGAGGCGACAGATCGTCGCGTCGCAAGCGCGCTCGTAGCAGGATATATGCCAAATCGAAAAATCGGGTTTGGATCAGCACTCACCTGATCGAGGGCGAAGTCGGTCGCAACGTTAGACGGTCAGGCAGGCGGTTCCTGAACCGGTGCGACGATAGGAGTTCTGTTGATCGGATGAAGAGTACGCTTGCAGATCAGCCGGGCTACCAGACATGAACGAACTTATTCTGGTTGCGGAAGATGAGCCGGAAATCGCCAAGATTCTGGACGCATATCTGGTGCGGGAAGGATTCCGGACCGTAGGTGCTACGGATGGCAAGGCTGCGCTCGATCAGCACGTCATCCTCAAGCCCGATCTGGTTCTTCTGGACCTCAAGATGCCGAAGGTCGACGGCTGGGAGGTGTTGACCGAGCTGCGGCGGCGCGGCGACACGCCTGTCATCGTGATCACCGCCCTCGATCAGGACATCGACCGTCTGCAGGGGCTGCGTCTAGGGGCCGATGACTATGTGGTTAAGCCCTTCAACCCTGCTGAGGTTGTGGCCCGCGCCAAGGCTGTCCTCCGAAGATCGAGGCCCTCAGGAAACAGTGCCGTCTTTCGGATTGGCAAGCTCGAAGTCGACCTGGAAAGCCATCTCGCGCGCGTGCGCGCCGACGATGCCACAGTGCCGTTGCAGCTGACCCTGACCGAATTCCGGCTTCTCGTTCATATGGCAAAATCGCCGACGCGGGCCTTTAGCCGCGGCGAACTCGTGGATGCCTGCCTTCCGGGCGGTGATGCGCTCGAAAGAACCGTGGACAGCCATGTCAGCAACCTTCGCCGCAAGCTTGATGAGGCCGGAGCAGCAGGAATGCTGGCGGTTGTCCGCGGGATCGGCTACCGGTTGGCAGCGATATGAGACGACATCGTCTCGGTCGGCAGATCACACTCTCGATGAGCGCCGTCGCGGTCATCGCGATCCTGATGGTCTTCGTCGGCTCGTTCCTCTTCTATGGAATTTATCTGACCTGGTTTCCGCAGCCGCCCGGCCCGCCTCCCCTTCTTCCGGAGGCACCGGATGTCATGTTGATCGCCGTCTTTCTGCTTCTCGGCCTTGCGATCGCCATTCACGTCGCGCTTCGGCTGGCCCACCGAATCCTCACCCCCCTCAATTCATTGGCCGAAAGCGCCCGTAAGATCGCCGATGGCGATCTTACGGCGCGCGCTTCCGCCGGCGACCGTTCCCTGGGCGAGACCACCCAGCTGGTGGACGATTTCAATGCCATGGCCCAAAGGCTACAAGACGTGGCAGACGCAATGCTGTCATGGAATGCCGCGGCAGCGCACGAGCTGCGGACACCACTGACCATCCTACGCGGCACGTTGCAGGGACTGACCGAAGGCGTGTTCGAACCCAGCGACGAATTGCTCCGCAACCTGTTGTCCCAGGTCGAAGGCCTGTCACGGCTGGTCGATGATCTGCGGATCGTAACGCTTTCGGATAGCCACAGGCTGGAAATGCACTTCGAACGGACGGATTTGACCGCGGAAGTTGCGCAGGCGGTCGATGCAATGCGCCCTGCTCTCGCCGAAACAGGCTTCTCGATCGAAATGATTGCTCCCCCCCTGACGCTGTGTTGTGACGGCACCAGACTTCGCCAAGCGCTGCTCGCCCTTCTGGAAAACGCGCGCCGCTACGCTGACCCGGGGCTGCTCAAAATCTCGCTGTGCACCGAAGAAGCTGTTGTCACCCTGGCCGTCGAGGATCAGGGACCAGGCTTGAGCCTGGCATTCGCAGGGCGCGCCTTCGATCCATTTGCACGGGCGGAGCATTCTCGGTCACGACGATTCGGTGGTTCCGGGCTTGGTCTCTCAGTCGTCCGCGCGATCGCCGAAGCTCACCACGGGCGAGCCCAGTACAGACCATCCGTTGTCGGCGGTTCGATTTTCGAGATCATTCTTCCTTTCGATACCGCGTCGCAGATTTAGCACCGATATCGCAGTCGTTGGCGCTGGTGACGGGGCCACGAGGCGCGACACGATGCTACGCGGTTGGCGCCGCGATCCGGGCCGACGACGTGGCAACCGCTGCGACTACACGACGCCACTCAAGATTCGGATCATCGAGGTCAGCGAATCGCATGGACACATCCCCGGCCGCAGGCCGTCCGGGTGTCACGGGGGCTGGAGACGCGTCCCGGACGGCCTGCTCATCGGGCGTTGCACCACGTGGGATTGCAGTGCCGCCTGACATCGAACCTCGTGTTCCAGCACCTAGGAACGCCAGCTATTGCTGAAAGTGAATGCTCTTGATTTTTCGTTCGATTTGCCGTCGGCGGTGCGCACCACAAACTCAGCGGGACCAAACGGGCTCGCAGGCACGGTCCCCTATAATGCCCGCTCAATGAGCGCAAACTTTCTCATTCGCACCTCCAGTCCGTTTCCTAAACCGAACTCGCCTACCTGCATTACCGAAACATTACGGCCGCCGCGTTATCGGCCTGCTCCTCTTAGTGTGATGGATTTCGATTCATGCACTCCACGAAGCACCTCTGATACACAATTGCGCTCCTCTCACCCTACATTGAGTTGCAACGCCAAACGTCGGCGTAGGGCATCAAAATCGCTCACGGCCATCATAATCGCACAACGAAGAGCGCGGCGTAATTCTTTGGTAAGCGACTGAGCAAAGCTCTTGTCACCGAATGCCTGACGGAACGCCTGTGAAAGGCGCATAGCGAAGCCGACGCACGATCGCGGTCCGCGAGGATCAAATGCGACCGCTTCACCATCGCGCCCAGCGAGCCTCAGGACCAGCCAGCCCATTCGGAATGTCTCGGCGCCGATCCAATTCCGGCGCTCCAGCATCTCCGTCCTGCCCCTCTTGCGTCCTCAGCGGATCATATGCCGGTAGACTTTGCGTTTTCCGTAATGGCCAGACAATCGGATCGTTGCCCCGCGCCATGGCGACGTCCCTTCATACGATGGATCGAGGGAGTCGAAGCAGGTTGGGCGGTGCCCCTCCTGCTCCTTTGCTTTGTCGTTGTCTGGACGCTCGCCTTGTCGATTGCCTATGTCGGCTCCGGCCTACATCCCGACGTACTTGAGACATGGACGCTAGGCCGGCACTTCTCATGGGGCTCTGTCAAACATCCGCCATTGATGGGCTGGGTCACAGGCGCGTGGAGCTCGATATTTCCTTCGACCAACTGGTCGCTGCAATTGATGGCAATGTCGAACGCCGCTCTTGCGCTCTGGCTCGTCGATCTCATTTCGAGACAATTCGTGACCGGTCACAAGCGACTGATCGTGTTGCTCTTGCTGATGTTGACTCCCGCCTATCAGTTCCACGCCCAACGCTTCAATGCCAATGCTGTCCTGCTGGTGCCGTGGCCACTAGCAACCTACTGCTTTCTGCGCGCTTTTGAAACGAGGACTGCGCTCTGGGCCATCGCTGCAGGAGTGACCGCCGCCCTGGCGATGTTGGGGAAATACTACTCCATCTTTTTGGTAGCCAGTTTTGTTCTGGCCGCCATTGCCCACCCCTCGCGGCGCGCATATTTTACGACGGCCGCGCCGTGGATCTCCGTGGCGACGGGACTGATCGCGCTCTCACCGCATATCTTCTGGCTCATAAAGAAGGGAGCTCCACCATTCTCCTATGCGCTGGCGCACGCTCACACCGATCTAGCGACATCGCTTCGAGAGGTCGCCTCTTTCCTGGCCGGCCTTGCGGCGGCGATAAGCGTCCCTGCGATAACCTGGGCAATGATTGCTGGTTATCGCCTCAGGCGCCTTGGTCACGATTTTGCGGCACTGAACGCCGGTCTTCGACTGCTTCTCTACATCGCCCTTGGTTCGATTGCTCTGCCAATCGTCACGGCGGTCGTGGTCGGCACCGACCTGCCCTCCCTGTGGGCCCTGCAAGGGCTATTTCTGTTCGTCGTTGTCGCAGTGTGCAGCACGCGCTATCGCATCGAGCGGTTCTATACTGTAAACACAACGGTCCTTGTGGCCTGCATCGCTGCCGTAGCCGTGGTGATCGCAGCTCCGATCCATGCGCTTTACCGCAACAGCTACGGCTATCAGGAGGGGCGTACCTTCTACCCCGAGGCGGCGAACGAACTTACCCGGCTCTGGCGCGAGCTGACCGGAGTCCCGCTTGCAGTCGTCGACGGAAATGAAAGCCTTGGTTTTGCTGTCGCCTTTTATAGTCCTGATCATCCGCAGTATGCACGGGCTTTCGCCTATCCGTACGGATGGAAATTGCCAAACAAGGTGGCTATGGAACGCGGCTGGGCTGCCCTCTGCTTCCAGGACCAGATCGATTGTCTCGCTTGGATGCACCGGACGGCGCTCCAGGCGGAGAACGTCGCGTTCGTCAGGCGCGTGTTCACCGTCCAATCTGATCTGCTCGGCTTGCCTGGGCTGAAGCGAAATATCGTTGCCTTGATGGCGGTGCGACGTCCTTGCGCGCCCGAGGCTCTCCGAGCCCAAAATGGGATGCCAACCGACGAGACCCCCGCGTCTTCCGATGAGACGCAGCCGATTCTGCCCTAGCCGCAGCAACGCGGGCACGCTTTGCCGGACACGCTCCGGTCGCCCGACAACATCTCGCGTCCAAAGCTTGATGATCTCGGGAGATCGCAGGCGTAATTCTCCGGCAATGTTCGGTAGGCAAATGGCAGGGCATCGCATCGACGAATCCGGAAGGAGCATCCCATGAATAAGCCAGTTGTGATCGCGGCGGCGGCGCTGATCGCTGTTGCATCGTTTTCGCCGTCGGGGGCGCAAGCCGGTGACGGCGGCGCCATTGCGGCCGGCGTGATCGGCGGACTGGCCGTTGGCGCCTTGGCCGGATCTGCCATTGCGAACTCCCATCGCGCGCCAGTCTATGTCTATGAGGATCAACACGCCTATGTTCCGTCGTATCGGCGACGTGTTCACGTTCACCGATACTATGAGGTGCCGGCCTATTCTGGGTACGACTACCCGGATTACGACTATTCCTCAGGCTATCGTGACGGCTACTATGACGCCTCATCTGATTGGTGAACCCTGAGGCGGACTCTGGCAGGTGAACGCTGAGGGCGTGGTCTTCAACGGAAGACGACGCCCTCTTCGCTTGCGCGCCTGATTCCCGGCGTCCGCTCGGCGCGCGGCGCGCGTGCTGCGGTTCCAATCCTGGACGAAGTATCCGCCCCCACCCCAGTCGGCAGTACGTCACTACGCGGCGCGAACCGGTTCTCGTTCTTTCGCCTTGCGTGACCGTGGGTGATCTTAGAGGGAACCAAAACTAACAGCCCCATCCACCACCTCAACGAGACATGACATCGTTCTACAACACCAGGCAGGTGTCGCCGCCGCCCGAGTTGGCGAGATAGCAGGGACGCCCTTGGGTCCCGGCCCAAAGTGCTCGCGACCTGACGCAAAGACACAAAAAAACACGCATAATCAATTGTTTATCAAACAGCCCAATTCGAGCTGGGCTCGTAATCCTATTGCAATCTAACGGTAATGATTGGAGAGAGTTATGACCTAGAGAACCCTAGGAGAGAATGGTGCGAGTTCTGGTCGTGGAGGATGATCCCCAATTGGGGCCTTGGCTGCGGGATGCGCTCGCGACCGCCTTTGGCTCCTCCGATATGGTGACGACGCTCGACGAGGGCAGAGCCGCGGTCGCAGTCCGCAATTTCGAGCTCGTCGTGATCGATAGAGGACTTCCGGATGGCGACGGACTGGCGTTGCTACCTGACCTAAGGTTGCAGAAGCCGAGCCCCGCAACGATCGTTCTGACCTCGCTCGACGATCCCCTCGATATTGCTCGTGCGCTGAACGACGGGGCCGATGACTATGTACCCAAGCCGTTCGAACCGGTTGAACTGTTGGCAAGGGCAAAGGCCGTGCTGCGACGTCTCTTCCTTGACAAGGGTGCCGTGGTGAGCATCGGAAATCTGAGCTACGACATCGTCAACCGCGTGGTCTGCATCGACCAGACTCCCATCGTTGTTCCGCGACGTGAATTGGCGATCCTGGAGGCCATGGTTCGACGGACCGGTCGCGTCGTGTTGCGCGAAACGCTCGAGCTCGCGGCCTATGGTTTTGAGGACGAAATCCAGTCGAACGCGATCGAGTCGCATGTCTCTCGACTGCGCCGTCGCCTTCGCGAGGCAAATTGCAAGGTTGTAATTCGACCGGTCCGCGGCCTCGGATATCTGTTGGCTGAACAACAATTCTGAAGTGTGAAATGCTTAGACGCCTTCGTCGCTCGATCACGGTCTTGTCCGCGACTCTTATCGGAGTCGTGACCACCATCATGCTGTTGTGCGCAGCCGCTCTGCTTCTTCGACTTGGCGGCGATGACGACGGCACGTGGGGGGCCGCCGACGTGGCCGACGCTCTGAAAGAGGCTGTCGCGCGCAACGAGCAGGGACAGCTCGAGGTCAAACAGACCAAGCGACTCGACAAGATCGTTCGCGACTTCCCAACGTTCTGGTACGTTGTGTCTGACAAGAGTGGGGAGGTCAGTTTTGGCGCAATTCCAAAGTGGCGCCCACAGAAACCACTTATGCCACAGCCGGGAACAAGTTTCCTTGCTTACGCGGTTGACGGCCAGACCCGAAACATCAGGAAAATGGTGGCCGTTCGAGATACGCCCGCCGGCGAAGTCTGGATCGAGACAGGAGGCGTCGCCTACACTGCAACACAGCTCATGATCGGAACGCTCACCGATGCGACGTTTGTCGCGCTCCCGATCCTCATCGTCCTCGTCGCGACGGCGTTTACGGCCCTGGTCTTTGTACCAACGCTGATTGCACGTCCGGTCCGCGCAGTCGCAACTGCGGCCGAGATGATCGACGGTGTTCCTGACGGTCGCAGATTGCCGGAACAGGACGCTCCCGCGGAACTGCTACCGCTGATCGCGGCATTCAATCGGGCATTGTCGCGAATTGATCGCGCATCGAACGCGCAACGGGCGTTCTTGTCCAATGCGGCCCATGAGCTGCGAACTCCGCTCACCAACGCGCGCACGACGCTTGAGCAGGTCGACGATCCCGAGCTCCGTACCAGGCTCATTGCCGAAAACCAGAAACTCTCATCGATCGTCACGATGCTCCTTCAGCTGGCCCGCATTTCGATAGAGCCTGCCGAACGTACAGAGATCGACCTTGTGGCACTCGCGCGCAGAGTTGCGGCCGATCATGTGCCCATGGCCTTGAGAAGCGGGCGTGAGATCGCGTTCACCGACCCCGGTTGCGCCGTCTGGGTCCTCGGCTCGGAAGCGGCGATCTCTGTTGCGCTTTCGAACCTGATCCGAAACGCGGTGCTTCACGCAGCGACCAGCAGTCCCATTCATGTCAACGTCAGGGCCTCGGGACAACTGAGTGTGGTCGACACAGGACCTGGTATGAAGGCCAGCCAACCTGACCTTCTGCTTGAGCCGTTCCGGCGTGGAGACACCCGAGCTGAGGGGATGGGCCTAGGTCTCTCCATCGTTTCCCAGGTCATGGCCACGCATAATGGCACTGTCGCAATCTGCGAGACACCCGGTGGCGGCACCACGATTGAATTGAATTTTCCGATTACAGACCGCCGACCACCAACTTCGGCTCCAGCCAAACCGAGAATGATCGATCAGACGTCGACCGATGCGCAGACAAGCGACTCCGTATCGGCGGCATGAGGGCTTCGACTGATTGAAGTGTACGAGGGCGACAGGCAGGCGTATTGCATATCATGATATGCATATCGAGCGTCTCGCCCCGCTCGGAGTAGCACGTTCGCTATCCGATTTTCTCTTCTTCTATCTTGGCCCGCACCTGCACAGCCGGCTCGTCCTGAACTATCAAATCCACAGGGGCAGGTTTGGCTTGAGCCATGACGTCGGGCTGCTGCGCCTGCGCGAGGAGCTGAAGCGGCATGGGCTTACGCTGAACGATGTCGGATCGGAAGCCCTGCCGAGAGCTGCCGCGGAATACTACACCGAATGGCGTCGTCTGTGTTGCCGCCAACTCGTCGATTCGGTTCGTTCCCTCCTGAGCTTGGTCAGCTTCAACTCCGTTGTCGTTTCGAGCTATGCGCCACCGAAACTCGGAGAGACCCTGTGCTCCCAGCTTCATGAGGAGGTACCCGAGGTGGATTTCCTCTACGGCGCGAACTTTGTTGCGCCCAAGGCCGTAGGCGCAGCCAACCTGCCGTATCACTCCCGTTTCGTGGTGCAATAGGCAACGCGGCGTCGATTACGAAGATCTCAGTACTGATCTGCGAAAGCGACGCGCCTCTGCTCACTCTTGCTCGGCCGGCGACGAGCAATCGGGCAGCCGATCTTCACGAGGCACGCAAACCGCCTCCAGTGGCCCGCCCTCACGGCGTGTGCTTCGGCCGCAGCCTTCTGGCAGACCGCGTATCTCACACCGCAATCACCCTCCCGGTGGCCTTGTCGAACAGGTGCGCCTTTTCCAGATCGAGCGGCACGTCGAAGCGGTTGTCGGGTTCGGCCGCCACGCCGACCGGCATCTGCGCCGTGAAGGGGGAGTGGCCGACCGAACCGATGACCAGCGTGTGCGGGCCGAGTGGCTCGACATCTTTCACAATCATGCTGGCCACCGCGCCTGCCGCAGTGCCATGTCGGGCGATATGGTCGGGCCGCACGCCGAGTACCACCGGCTTTCCGACATGTCTGCCGTAGACCGCTTCTCTGCATTTCGGCAGAGCGAGCGCCACGCCTGACGCTTCGGCGAACACAAGTGCACCGTCGCGCGCGATCACCTCGCCTTCGATGAAGTTCATGCTGGGCGCGCCGATGAAACCGGCGACAAACAGGTTGCATGGCCGCTCATAAAGGGAGATCGGGTCGGCCGCCTGTTCGATGCGCCCCTTGTTCATCACCACGACGCGGTCGGCCATCGTCATGGCCTCGACCTGGTCGTGCGTGACGTAGACGACGGTCTTTGCGAGCCGGCGATGCAGCGCCTTGATCTCGGTGCGCATCTCGATCCTGAGCTTGGCGTCGAGGTTGGACAGCGGCTCGTCAAACAGGAACACGTCCGGGCTGCGCACGATCGCGCGGCCAATCGCCACGCGCTGGCGCTGGCCGCCGGAGAGCTGCTTGGGACGGCGATCGAGATAAGGATCGAGATCGAGCACACGTGCGACCTCCTTGACCGCCTTGTCGATCTGCGGCCGCGGCTCCCCGCGCACCTTCATGCCGTAACCAATGTTCTCGGCGACGCTCATGTGTGGATAGAGCGCATAATTCTGGAACACCATCGCGCAGTTGCGTAGTCCCGGCCGCAGATCCGTGACATCGCGCTGCCCGATCCGGATCGTGCCTGACGTCACCGTCTCCAGCCCTGCGATCATCCGCAAGGTCGTTGTCTTGCCGCAGCCGGAGGGCCCCACCAGCACCACAAACTCGTTGTCAGCGACGTGGAGGTCGAGCCCTTCGATGATCCGGTAGGACCCATAGGCTTTGGAGACGCTGTCGATCAGAACGTCGGCCATGATTCGCTTTCTGTCTCTCATGCGATCCCGGACGGTTCGCACCGTCCGGGACCTGTCATCCTCACATCACTTCTTCGGCGGCAGGCCCATCGCAGCGCGATAGGCAGCGAGTTGCTTCTCGCGGCCGAACTCGTCAGTCAGCCTGTTCCATTCCTTGGCCATCGCATCAAGCGCGGCCTGCGGCGTGGTCTGGCCGGCCAGCGCCTTGCCGAGCTCGATCTCCACTACCTCGGTGTAGGAGAAATAGCCGGGCAGACGCATGTCGAGCGCGACGTTCTTGCCGTTGATCGAATCCGCCTGGGCACCGAGATATTCCTTGGCCTCCTCGGGCGTGAAGATCTTGCTCCATAGCGCGATGTTCGCCGTATGCGACTTGCGGTACGGATTGACACCGGTGCCGCCGGTGATCGCGGCTTGCCCCGAAACCTCAGGGCTGGTCAGCGTCTTGACGAAGTCCCAGGCCGCCTGCTGGTTCTTGCCCGACTTCGGCACCGCGATCTGCCAGCCGCCGAACGCCATGAACGGAGCGGGCAGCACCTCGGGGAATTTATCCCACTTCTTGGTCTTGGCGTTCCAGATCTCATCGGAGCCAGGCAGCACCGCCGAGCCGACCTTGCCTGAGATCTTCGACTGCTTCGGATCGGCGGCGATGACGCCGGTGTCGCCCCAGCCGATCGATTCCGCGACCTGGCCGCCGGCCACCGCCGCGTTGACCTCGCCGAACGAGAAGTTCAGCGCGTTCGGCGGCCCGAGCTTGGAGGCGCGAATATATTCCTCCAGCCCCTTTACCCAACCGGGATTGTTGATCTGCGCATCCATCGTCTCCGGATCGAAGAACATCGCGCCGGGATAGTTCGGATTGTTGGTGTAGGCCGCAGCGTGGCTGAAGAAGAACCAGAACTGCTGGCCACCGCGGCGGAATGCTTCTGCCGTGCCCCACAGCCCTTTATCAGGCCGTTGGAAGTACTCGGCGATGTCGAGATATTGCTTCCAGGTCTTCGGCGGCGCAAGATCGTAGCCGTACTTGGTCTTGAAGCCTTCCTTCTCCTTGGGATCGTCGAACAGATCCTTGCGATAAGTATAGGTGTGGACGTCGCCGTCCATCGACTGCGAATAGATCTTGCCGTCCCACACCATCAGGCGCTCACGATAGGCCGGCTCGATGTCATCCCAATCCTTGCCGGACCGCATCTCCTTCGGCATCTCGGAAAGATACGGCACGAAGTCCGGCAGCCAGGCGGGAGCGAAGCTCACCATGTCGAAGGTGGCATCGCCCGACGTGAGCGACGTCGCGATCTTGGGATAGAGCTCCGACCAGGGAAATTCGACGACGTTGACTTTGCCGCAGGTCTTCTTGGCCCATTCATCGGCACCGAGCTTGAGCGCCGACGCAATGTAGGGACCGGTCTGCGTCGCGACGGTCAGCGTCACGCCCGTGTAATCGGGGCTGCAGGCCAGCGCCGGACCGAAGGTGCAGGCCGTGGCGAGCGATGTCGCCAGCATCAGGACAGTTCTTCTCAGCATGGTGTCTTCTCCCTCCTATAGGCTTCCTTTTTGGTCGTTACTTGATTGCGCCGAGCAGCATGCCCGACCGCATCATCCGGCTCAGCAGAGCTGCCATCACCATCATCGGAACGATGGCGACCAGCGCAGCCGCGGAAATCGCCCACCATTCGTCGCCGCGCTGGCTATTCTGCCCCGCGACCAGGATCGGCAGTGTCTGCCAGCGCGAATTCGTCAGAAACAGCGCGAACAGAAATTCATTCCAGACGAAGGCGAGCGTGATCATGAACGTCGCGATCAGCCCGTTCATCGACATTGGCACCACAATGCCGAGGAAGATGCGCCAGCTCGGCACGTTATCGACCATCGCCGCCTCTTCGACCTCGATCGGCAGTGCCTCGAAGAAGTCGCGCATCAGCCAGACGACGATCGGCAGCGAGAAAGCCACGTAGCACAGGGTCAGGCCGATGAAGCTGTCGATGAGCTGAAAGCCGAACCGGCCGATCTCGCTGTAGAGCAGATAGAGCGCGAACGCGACCACGATCGGCGGAAACATGCGCTGGCTGACGAACCAGAACAGGATGTCCTCATTGCCCAGGATCGGCCCCGGCAAAGGCAGCCGGTTGGCGATGATCGCCGATATGAGCGCCAGCGGAAACGCCAACAACAGTGCCTGCGGCCGCGTCAGCCCGAGATAGGTATTGAAGGCGAGATATCCGCCGAGCGCGAGACCGAAGAACACGAGTCCAGCGCCGAGCCGCACCTTGAATTCGAAGCGTACGAGCGCATAGGCCGCCATCGCGCCGATCGCCGTCGCAATCAGCGCCGCCGAGAAGCCGACCATGGTCGAATTCAGGAAGGTGCGAAAGAACTCGCCGCGGATGCCCTGATACAGATCGATGAAGGGCTGCAATGTCGGGGTGAAATCGACAAAGGGAATATAGGTTGGCCCGCCCACGACGCCGGGCGGCGTCTTGAACGCGGTGACAACAACCCAGTAGAGCGGAAACACCGTGATCAGGCACCAGGCGAAACAACCGAGCGCGATCAGGCGCCGCGACCATGGCGACAGTCCTCGGAGGCTGCTCGCGCTCATCGGCGTTTCTCCAGATGCGGCCGCAGCAGCGCCAGATAGGTTACGCCGATGATGGTGATCGCGATCAGGAACAAGAAGCTCAATGCCGAGGTGTAGCCGAGATTGAACTTCTTGAATCCCTCTTGATAGGCGAACAAGGTGAGCGTCTCGGTATCGACGCCCGGACCGCCACCCGTCATCACGAACACCGTGTCCATGATCTTGTAGCTCTCGATCAGGCGGATGAAGACGACCGCGGCCGATATCGGCAGCATCATTGGAAAGGTGATGCCCCAGAACTGCTGCCAGTTGCTGGCATTCTCGAGCTCGGCCGCCTCGTAGACGTCCTCCGGCAAGGTCTGCAAGCCGGCGAGCAACATCAAGATCACAAATGGCGTCCACTGCCAGACCTCCACCGCGATGATGCAGCCAAGTGCCCAGCGACCATTGGTCAGGAACGGCAGGTTGACGAGGCCGAAATGGCTGAGCAGCTGGTTCAGCGGCCCCATCGTCGGATTGAACATCATCCTCGCAACCAGCGCGACTGCGACCGGCGCCAGCAGCATCGGCAGCAAGAAGGCGACCCGGAACAGCCGTTCGCCGGGGATGCGCGCTTTCAGCGCCAATGCCACCGCAAATCCGATCACATATTGCAGGCCAACCGCCACGACGGCGATCAGCGTCGTGGTCAGGATCGCGTTCCAAAACCGCGGCTCCTGCAGAAGCTGCCCGTAGTTACCGAGCCAGACCACACGCGGCGGCATCGGTGGGATCAGTCGGTAGCTCAGGAAGCTCGTGGTCAGGGAAAAGATCAAAGGAAAGATCGAAATCGCGAGCACGACGAGCACCGCCGGCCAGATGAAGACGTGCTTGATCGGATCGTTGCGCATCATGGCGCGGGCTGCTCCTTCAGCAGCGCCTCGATCTCCGCACGGCGCGGCATGGACGGCGCAGTGCCTGGCCGCGTCACCGAGATGCCGGCGGTCGCCGCGCCGAAGCGCGCAGCGTCGAGCGGATCGGCACCGCCGGCGAGCGCTGCAGCAAAGCCGCCGACGAAAGCATCACCCGCGCCGGTGGTCTCGACGACCTTT
The DNA here is from genome assembly GCF_032487775.1 of Bradyrhizobium sp. SZCCHNR3119. Classification (NCBI taxonomy): domain Bacteria; kingdom Pseudomonadati; phylum Pseudomonadota; class Alphaproteobacteria; order Hyphomicrobiales; family Nitrobacteraceae; genus Bradyrhizobium; species Bradyrhizobium sp. SZCCHNR3119. The sequence continues at coordinate 112,914 of NZ_JAUEUV010000001.1, forward strand.
CCAGCGGCGAATGACGGCACGTGAACCGATCGACCTTTGCCATGAAACAGCGCACCGCGCTCACCAAGCGTGATCAGTGCAGTACCGGCGCCCTTGGCGAGCAAGGCGTCGCCTGCACGGCGCGCGCCGGCGAGATCGGAAACCGCGATGCCCGTCAGCGCTTCGGCCTCGGTTTCGTTCGGCACGACGTAATCGCAGAGTTCATAGAGCGCGTCGTCAAACGGGACGGCCGGTGCCGGATTGAACACGGTGATGCTGCCGGCGCCGCGCGCAGTCTCCAGCGCATGCCGCGCCGCCTCCACCGGCTGCTCGAGCTGCGTGACGAACACCCTGCTCGCCCGGATCGCATCCGCCGCCGCATCGACATCGGCGACGCAGATGCCGCCGGCCGCGCCCGGTGCGATGATGATGGCGTTTTCCCCACGAGTCTCGTGCACATAGATGAAAGCCGCGCCCGTCGGGGTCTCCACCTGCGTCACCTGCGGCACGATGCCCTCCGCCGCCCAGGTCTTGAGCGCGAGTTCAGCAAAAGTGTCTCGGCCGATCCTTGAAATGAAGCTGACGCTCGCACCCGCGCGCGCCGCCGCCACCGCCTGGTTCGAGCCCTTGCCGCCCGGTCCGACCGCGAAGCCCGAGCCGATGATCGTCTCGCCAATCGCCGGCAGCCGCGCTGCGCGGAATGCCAGATCGGCCACGAACACGCCGAGAATGGCCACGCCCTGCCTGCTCATGGTCATTGCGCGGCCTCCGGCGGAATGACACCCTTGGTGAACAGGAAGCAGCCGTAGAACCGGCGCTCACCAGTGGCGATCACGCAATAGGCGCGCTTCGCCTGCTCATAGAAGGCATGACGCTCGACGCCGACCAGGGGCCAGGATCTGGCCTCCGCGCGATCGACCACGGCCTGCACCTCCTGCTGCACAGGGGGCACTTCCGTTGGCGCACCGACGATCTCCATGCGGATCGCGGCATCGTCGACGAAGGTGTCGAGCGGCATCACCGAAAGCACAGCCTGGATAGCGCGCGCAGCACTGACATTGTCGATACGCAACAGCTCGCCAAACACAGTCTGCCGCGCGATCGAATCGGCCGGGAAGTTGGTGTCGCAGATGACCAGACGGTCGCCGTGGCCCATCGCGCGCAGCGCGTAGAGGACATCGGCGTTGAGCAGCGGATCGATGGTCTTCAGCATAGTCCCTCCCTTCTGTTGTTTTGTCATTGCGGGGACCTCAGCGGTCCCGATCATGATCCGAGGACAAGAAATCGAATCATGATCTCATCGATTTTTGGAGCATGATCTTTCGGAACACCGGCTCCCGCTGGTTCGGATCATGCTCAGGTCCGTTCTGTCACGTCACTAATCGCCATAAGGAATCCAGATATTCTTCACCTGCACCGCGTGGCGCAGCAAAATGAGACCTTCGGATGCCGCGGCGTCGTACCAGTCCGTGAGCAGCCCGTGATCGACCAGCGTTCGCTTGAGATTGCCGACGGACAACCGCTCTGCGTCGGTTGCGGCCTGCTTGGAGCCGAACACCCAGAGCGCGTCGACATCGTCATGCTCAGCCAGCACCTTGACCAGGGCGTCGCGTCGGCCAGTGACGATATTGATCACGCCGGCCGGAACGTCGGAGGTCTCCAGCACCTGATAGAAATCGGTCGCGACCAGCGGATGCCGTTCGCTCGGGACCACGACCACCCGATTGCCCATCGCGATCAACGGCGCGACCAGGCTGATGAGGGCAAGCAGCGGCGCCTCGTCTGGACAGGCGACGCCGACTACCCCGATCGCCTCGTGCATGGCGAGCGCGACGCCGCGCAACGGCGGCGTGTGCACCGCACCTTCATACTTGTCGGCCCAGGCGCCGTAGCTGAACAAGCGCGCGATTCCAGCATCAACTTCCGCTTTCGCCTTGACAGCCGTAACTCCCGTCATCGCGGCGATACGCGCGGCAAGTTCGTCGCCGCGGGCGGACATGTTTTCGGCCAGGTAATACAGGATCTGCGCACGGTTGTGCGCCGTCGCCCGGCTCCACGCTTCGGCAGCGCGCGCTGCCGCCACCGCGTTGCGGATGTCCTTGCGATTGCCGTCGCCAACCTCGCCGAGAAGTCTTCCCTTAGGCGACAGCACCGCGCGCGAGTAATTGCCGTCAGGCCTGACCTGCTTGCCGCCGATGAACAGCTTTGGCGTCCGATCGATCGGCGGTAGCGCAAAACCTGCGCGCTCTTCAGCTACGCTGGGCGCGGGCTGCGCTATGCGTGCCTTTCGTCCGCTCCAAGCCACTGGCTTGAGATACTCGTAGATGCCCTCGCGGCCGCCTTCACGGCCAAAGCCGGATTCGCGATAACCGCCGAAGCCGACACCAGCGTCGAACAGATTGGTGGCGTTGATCCAGACCACGCCCGCCAACAGCTTTGGCGCGATATCGAGCGCCCGCCCGATGGTCTCGCTCCAGATACTGGCGGCGAGACCATAGCGCGTGTTGTTGGCGAGCAGCACGGCCTCGTCCGGCGTGCGGAACGTCATCGCCACCGCCACCGGACCGAATATCTCCTCGATAGCCACGGTCGACGACGGCTGCACGTTCCACAGCAAGGTTGGCGGATAAAAGCAGCCATGCTGCGGCAACGCACCCGGCGACTGATATTTCTGCGCACCTTCGGTCACACCGGTCTCGACCAGGGACCTGATGCGCTCGAGCTGCACGGGATCGACGATCGCCCCCATATCGATCGCCTTGTCGAGCGGCGGGCCGACACGGAGCGTCTCCATCCGCCGCACGAGCCGCTCCCGGAAGGTCTCCGCGATACCTTCCTGCAGCAGCAGCCGCGAGCCGGCGCAGCACACCTGCCCCTGATTGAAGAAAATGGCGTCGACCACTCCTTCCACGGCGGCATCGAGGTCGGCGTCGTCGAACACAATGAAGGGCGACTTGCCGCCGAGCTCCAACGTCAGCGACTTGGCCGTGCCGGCGGTGGCCTGGCGAATCAGCCGGCCGACTTCGGTCGAACCGGTGAAGGCGATCTTGTCGACGCCTTGCTGAGCGACCAGCGCAGCCCCGGTGGTGCCGTCTCCGGTAACGACGTTGAGCACACCCATGGGCAGGCCCGCCTGCGCGGCGAGTTCGGCAAACAGCAGCGCAGTGAGCGAGGTGAACTCGGCGGGCTTCAGCACCACGGTGTTGCCCATCGCCAGCGCCGGCGCGATCTTCCAGGCCAGCATCAGCAGCGGGAAATTCCACGGGATGATCTGCCCGATCACGCCGAGCGGCGCGTAGGCGCCGAATTCGCGCTCCTGGAGCTGAGCCCAGCCGGCATGATGCAGGAAGTGCCGTGCCGCGAGCGGAACGTCGATATCGCGCGTCTCGCGGAGTGGCTTGCCGTTATCGATCGCCTCCAGGACTGCAAACAACCTGCCATGACGCTGCAACATTCTCGCGAGCGCGTAGAGATGCCTGGCACGGCCGTGGCCGCCGAGCTTCTGCCATGCCTGCTGCGCCTTGCGCGCCGCGGCGACGGCCGCGTCGACGTCGGCAGCAGACCCTTGCGCGAGCTTCGCCAACGCCTTGCCGGCGGCAGGCTCCGACGTCGTGAAGTACTTGCCGTCGGAAGGAACTGCAAAAGCGCCATCGATGAAATGCCCGAAGCGGGCCTCGTGCCTGGCGAGCCACGCTCGCGCCTCGGCATCTGCCTCGGGCGCCGGACCGTAGTCCATCGTGTCGTAGTAGTGTGCGACGGTCACGGCCGGGTCCTCATGCCAAGGGATGACGGTTGAAGGCCGAGTAACGACCGGTGACGTGATGTTCGAGCTGACGCTCGATATCGGCGAGCAAGCTGGACGCACCGATGCGGAACAACGAAGGCTCGAGCCAGTCACGCCCGAGCTCTTCCTTCATCAGGATCTGGTAGTTGAGCACATCCTTGGCGGTCGAGATGCCGCCGGCGGGCTTGAAACCGATCTTGAACCCGGTGCGATCGTGATAGCTCCGGATCATCCGCAGCATCACCAGCGACACTGGCAGCGTCGCATTGACGCTCTCCTTGCCGGTCGACGTCTTGATGAAGTCGGCGCCTGCCATCATGCAGACCATGGAAGCCTTGGCGACGTTGCGCAAAGTCTTCAAGTCGCCGGTAGCGAGAATCGTCTTGAGATGCGCCCGCCCGCAAGCGGCACGGAAGTCTCTGACCTCCTGATATAGCGCGCGCCAGTCGCCCGTCAGCACGTGCTCCCTGGTGATGACGATGTCGATCTCTTCGGCCCCGTCGTTCACCGAGGCCTCGATTTCCCTGAGCTTGACGTCGTGCGGCACGAGGCCCGCGGGGAAGCCGGTGGAGACAGCAGCGACCGGAATGCCGGAGCCGTCGAGAGACTCGACCGCAGTCGCCACGAAACGATGGTAGACGCAGACTGCCCCCGTCTGCAGCTTGCGGCCGGCGAAACCGAGCGCATCGAGAAGATCGGCCCGCACCGGCGCCCTGGCCTTTGCGCAAAGCCGCTTGACCCGCCCGGCCGTGTCGTCACCATTAAGCGTGGTCAGATCGATGCAGGCGATCGCCTTCAGCAGCCACGCCGCCTGCGCCTCGTTCTTCACCGTGCGCCGGCCCGGCAGGCTCGCGATGCGCCGCTCTGCCGCCGACAGATTCACCCTGATTTCGTCGATCCAGTCTAGCTCGAGGGCTCGGCCTGCATTGCGAGCGAGGGCGGCGGCCTGGACCGAGACCGGCCGCTCGTGTCCGCACAACGGCATGCGGGATGCCTCCGGTATCGAAGCGCTCTGCGACATCAAACGCAGCCTCCTGCTACCCGGCCGCGCGGCGCACTGAATGTTTGGATCGAAACATCGGCTTCCTCCCTGAAGAAGCCCGACTGCGAGCCCTGCATTCGCAGGCTCTGCCGCCGCCTCCCCATGCTGCCGGTCTCTGCGTCCGGCGGATTTGTTAGATTCGTAACGTCTTCTTGTTGGATTTTTCACATCATGTGAGACTATTGTCAACCAGCAAAGGCAGGGTTATCGAAAAGCATGGTCGACCTCCCCATCGGCGCGGCAGCTCAGCGCGACGCGCGCGCCCAGCGCCTGGAACGGCTCCGGCGCGCCATCGCCGAAAACGGCGCATTGCATCTGAAGGATGCGGCTCAACTCCTGAACGTCTCCGAGATGACGGTGCGCCGCGATCTCGCAGCATCCGATGCCGCGCTGGTCTGCCTTGGCGGCCATGTCGTGAATGCAGCCGCGCCGAGCGCGGCAAAGTACACGCTCGAGCAGGAGATCGATCAGCACACCCATGACAAGCGCCTCGCCTGTCGCGCGGCGGTGGCGTCATTGCAGGACGGCGACACCATCTTCATCGACTGCGGCACCACGATGCAGTCGCTCGCAGAGGTGCTGCCGGAGGGCATGTCGCTGTCGGTGATCTGCTATTCGATGAACGTGGCGGCGCTGGTGACGCGACGTCCCGCCACGCAGCTGATTTTGGTGGGCGGGCTCTATCATCCCTCATCGCAGTCCTTCTCATCGGAAGAAGGTCTGTCCTATTTGCGCAGGCTCGGCATCAACAAGGCCTTCATCTCGGCGGGCGGCGTACATGCGGCCCGGGGCGCGAGCTGCTCGAATTTTCATGAGACGGCGGTCAAACAGGCGGCGATGGCAACGGCGATCGAAAGCATTCTGGTTGCCGATGCGAGCAAGCTCGACAGCCTAAAGCCGGCCTTCTTCGCCGACCTCCATGCGTTCTCCAAAATCATCATTGGTGGCGCCGTATCGCGCGAACACCGCAAGCCATTCAAGCATCTCCCTGTCGAGTATGTAACCAGGACGGGCTGAAGCCGTCGTTTCGCCTGGCAAATTGCCGCGCCGCTGAGGTCATCGCATCTTCGGCAAAAATCACAGTCGTAGCTTGGCGTAGAAATCGCCACGATTGGTAGCGGGGGCGCTACATCGCGCCCCCAGGCTCTGTTTTCCTGCCGGCGAACCTTACTCGGAACGTCAGTCTCGATAGTTCGCCGAAGGCCGCCGCTCCTTCGCAATTCGTCGCCGGAAAATGGGTGGACGAGCAGGTTCAAACCTGGCTGGCTCCCGCTAGGGAAGCGGGGAAGCCAACAAAATCAGCGGGCTGACAAACCGTTTTGGGAAGGATGGCATCATTGTTTTGCGAGACGTTTCAAGAACGCTACCCAAAACCGCACGCCGTCCTCGTCGCGATTGGTTGTTACGGATGGTCACATCGTCACGGCAACAGATTTGAATTTCGAACACGTTGAATTCTGGTGCGACGATCGTGAAGGCGCGCATCGCGCCTCTCGCGCAGCGATCGATATCCGGTGAGGTCAGCCGGCTGACGTCATTTCCGGCAGACGCTCGCATAGTCGCATCCGATCGTCAGAAGTCTGCGACCTTCTTGGACTCATGCCGCGCGAAACGCGCGGGCTCGTGGGGCTCGGGATCGACGATCGGCGTGGCGCCGGTGACAAGATCGGCGATGAGATGGCTGGTGCCGGGGGCGATGCCGAAGCCATGGCCGCTACAATCAGGCCGGGCAGCGCGGCGAGCTCGCCGATGGCAGGCACTCCATCCGGCGTAGAATCGATATAGCTCGCCCAAGTCGCCGTGATCTGGCTCTGCTTCAACGCCGGGAGCAGCTCCACCGCGCGCCCATGGGTGAGGCGGATGGTCGCCTATTCCCGCCACGTTTTGTTCAGAGTCGTTTCACCGCCCTTGGCCTTGATCGGCATCGAAATCGCATTCCGTCCGCGGAAGCTCACTCGACGATTTCGTCAGCACGCAAAAGCAGCGAAGTTGGAATGGTAAGGCCGAGCGCTTTGGCCGTTTTAAGAACGACTACGAGTTGAAACCGCGACGGCCGCTCGACCGGCAAGTCTTCAGCCTTTGTCTCATCAAGAACCTTCCCGACCAGAACGCCTGCTTGATAAAGTAGATCGATAAGGTTCGTACCGGAGGCCATGAAGCCGCCGACCTTTGCAAACTCGGGAAACAGAGTTATCGCGCCCAGCTCAACCAGGACGGCAAGCATGAGGTTGGCAAGGTGGGGCCGACGGGTGATTGCTCTCCGTCCAGCCAATCCTGTTCCTCGGAGGGTGCGCGCGGCGGACTTTCGCACATGCGCCTTGAGCTTGGCGAAGGCATTTTCAATCGGATTGAAGTCGGGACGGTGGGGGACAGATAGAGGAGTTTGGCGCCATCATCAGTTCGACCCAGGCGAGACCGTCGAGGCGCTCAGCATCCGCGCCACGGGCAATCGTGGACGACTTCTGACGGGGCGCGAACCGCATCGCGATGTCGTCACCGGAATTCGGGCGTACGGTTCTCCGTTGCGGCCCGCACGGCTTCGATCTGGTTGGAGCTGCCGAGAAGCCGCTGCTGCTCTAACGACTCCACCATCAGCACCCGCCCGGCGTCTACAGGAGCGGCGGCGTTGAGCAGGCGTTTGCCTGCACGAACGGCCTCCGGGTTGTGGGCAGCGATCCGCCGCGCAAGCTCGCGAGCTTCCTTCAAGGGGTCATCGCTTACTCGTGTCGCAAGACCGAGAGCGAGTGCCTCAACACCTGAAACCACCCGGCCGCCAAAGACCAACTCGCGAACCACATCCGCACGCGCGAGCTCCGTCAAAATCACGCACCCCGCCATGTCGGGCACCAATCCCCACTTGGTCTCAGCCACGGAGAGCTTCGCCTCGGGATGCAAGTAGCGAATGTCAGCGCCCAGCGCGATCTGCAGGCCGCCGCCGAATGCGACACCGTGCACCGCGGCAATCACCGGCACAGGCAGCTCCCGCCAGCCCCACGACACTTGCTGCCAGAGATTGGCGAGGCCATGCGTGCGTTCGGCGAGATCGCCCATCGCGGCCGCGCCCTGGGCGACAATCCGATCGAACAGGCTCTTGTCCAGCCCCGCGCAGAAGGCGCGCCCCTCGCCGTGCAGGACGACGGCGCGCACCGACCGGTCTGCATGCAGGCGGTCGACTGCGGAGGCAAGCGCCTCAAACATCGCGTCGTCCAGCGCATTCATCTTGTCGGCCCGAACCATGGCGACATCCGCAACGCCGTCGTCATCCACACTGATGCTGACTCGCTGATCGCTCAATTTGGTTTCCTTCATGAAGATGGGCCTTTTCGCAATGCAGGAGAAATGGAGGATCGCAGGCTAAAATCTGACGCGCGGTCGCCACCCCCACACTGAGCCAACAAGCCAAACGAATGGGATGTCCGGCGCACAAGGACTTTTTACCATTGCCCTAATCACCAGACGATGCCGCCCCCAATTTGGAAGCCGGCGATCCGATCTTGCTCCGACCAGTGGACAGTTCCGCCGCCTCCGCCCGCAGGCGGGCCTTGAACGCCGAGACGAAGATCCTGACAAGGATCGCGGCAACCATTTCGTTCAACCGCGAACCCACTCTGGCCAAATGACCGCTGATCTCGGCCTGGAGCACATAGCGCACGCGGGTCTGTCTGCCCTCTTCGGTCAGCGAAATCTTGCCCGAGCCCTTGGTGCCGCGCCTGCCCTTGAACGACAGCACATAACTGGTCGGCACATGAACGTCACTCACTTGAATCGTGCCCTCCAGGCCGAGGCTGAGCGGCCCGACGCCCATCGCCAGCTCGATCTCCAGCACGTGCGCCCGCACCTGGTCCAGTCTCTTGCATCCTGGAATGCAGCGCCTGAGCACTTCAACATTGTTGAGCGCATTGAAAGTCACGAACAACGGCGCGTCGATCAATCTTTCTCCGACGAGCTCGATCGGCGTCGCCCTCCTGACAAGGCGTCGCCTTGCCGGCGCCTCGGCCATGCGCTGAACGTTGGCATCGTGCACCAAGGTCTGAGTCAGGGGTGGCCGCAAAAAGGCATGGACTGGCGGCGAGACCAGCGCGGCGTTCTTCGACGCGGCATTGCTCTGGCTCTGGTGAGAAGGCACGAACGCCCAGGACTGGCGGAGGACGGAATTTTCGTTCGCCGCTTCATTGCCCGATGCCGCCTTCAATCGCGCTTCAAACGCCGAAAAGAAATCCTCGGTGATTTTCCCTACCGCGGCATCGATCAGGCGCGATCCGACTTGCGCCAGGCGACCACCCACCTGGGCTCGGGCCGAGTAACGCAGAAGCGTCTGATAGCCCTGTTCCGTGAGCGAGACCTCCGCCGATCCCTTGCCGAAACCCGCGATCCCGCCCTGCCCTTCGAAAGTCACCTCATAACTGTTCGGCGGTTGTATATTGCTCAATCTCGCCATGCCCTTGAAGCGCGCGCTGATAGGTCCCACCCGGGCAGCCAGCACGGCCACAAACGTATCCGCCTCCACGGCTTCCAGCGACTCGCACCCCGCAATGCACGCCTTGAGCGCCTCGGGGTCGTTGAGCGCCTCCCAGGTGGCGCCAATCGGCGCGGGGATCAGTCTTTCTCCAATGATCTGACCGACACAGATCTTTGCTGGAAACATTCGCTGAGCGGAGCGGATCCCGCTGTCGTCCCTCTTTCCCGGCGGAGTCCGCGGGGCCTTGCTGAACCGCAAGGGGGAGCGCTGCGGTTTTATGATACCGTTCTCAGGCCGATCGCGCGGGAGAATGCCAACCTTATTCTCCGCAAGATTTGCGGAGAATACTCTTGCGGATGCGGGGATAGACCTCCATATTCTCCGCAAGGAATGCGGAGAATGACAGTCTATATCCATCAGCTGCCTGAATGGCCTCGGTTTTCCTGGGATGCCACTGCCTTGGCCAAGCAGCTTGCAGCTGTCCGGCTGAGGCAGGGGCAACTCATCGGCCGCATGCAGGCCCTTGGTTTCCCCCAGCAGGAGGAAGCCGCCCTCACCACCCTCACCGAGGAGGTTCTCAAGTCCAGCGAGATCGAGGGAGAGAAGCTCGACAAGGACATGGTGCGCTCGTCACTCGCCCGTCGGCTCGGCATGGACGCGGGCGCCTTGCCGTCCGCTGATCGCAACGTCGAAGGCGTCGTCGAGATGACGCTCGACGCCACCCAGAAATTCAAAACCGAACTCACGGCAGAGAGGCTGTTCGGCTGGCATGCGTCTCTGTTTCCAACTGGCCGCAGCAATATGAAGAAGATCGCCGTGGGAGCCTGGCGCGACGCCTCGGCGGGAGCGATGCAGGTGGTCTCCGGCGACTACGGACGCGAGCATGTCCATTACGAGGCACCACCCGCCGCAAAGCTCAACGCCGAAATGGCTGGGCTTCTTGACTGGTATAACGCCGAAGAGAAGATCGATCCGATCATCAAGGCAGCGATCGCCCATCTCTGGTTCGTGACGATCCATCCTTTCGAGGACGGCAACGGCCGTATCGCCCGCGCCATCGCGGACATGTCGCTTGCCCGCTCGGAAGGGATTCCGCAGCGCTTCTACAGCATGTCGGCGCAGATCCGGGCGGAACGCAAGACCTACTATGACATGCTGGAGAGCACGCAAAAGGGCAGCCTCGACATCACGCCTTGGCTCGAGTGGTTCCTGGGCTGTCTCGACCGCGCATTCACTGGAGCCGAAACCATTCTCGCAGCCGTGCTCGAAAAGGCGGATTTCTGGAAACGGCACGCCACAATCCAGATCAACGATCGGCAGCGGGATATGCTCAACCGCTTGCTGGACGGTCTCGATGGTAAGCTCACATCGAGCAAATGGGCGAAAATCGAGAAATGCTCGCCTGACACGGCGTTGCGCGACATTCAGGGCCTTGTTGATCAGGACGTCCTCGTCAAGGATCCAGGTGGTGGTCGGAGCACGAGCTACTCCCTCGTCTCCTCCTGAGGCCAATCGCAAAGGGACGCGGGATCGGACGCAAGCTCGGGCGTGGCATCAGAGCGGAGGCTCCACCTCAAGCCGGCGGAGATAGGATCCAAAACGCGCGCGCGGGTTATACGATCTTCGCAAGAGAATGGCATAACCAGCAATAATCGCAGCACCTTGTGCGACATTCGGAAGGATTTGCGCGAACGGCTTCAGGGGAAACTGAACCCGCTCCCGCAACACCCAGCGTCCTTTAGCGTTTGATCCCGACGGACCAGAATATCCCCTCCCCGCCCACGCGGCCGGTGACCAATTGGCCGCGCGCACGCTCCAGCACCGGCCGCCACGGCACCAGCGCGAAGTCGTGGGAGCGCTCGATCAAAGCAAACCGGCCACTGTTGAGTGTCAGCATTCGCCTGCAGACGCCGCTGATGCTGTCGCCGGTTCCAACCTCCAGACGTTCAAGCCCGGTTTGGACAGTTATGTCAGCGGCTGCCCGACGAAGCTCGATCGTCTCCAGCGTCCGTAGCAGATCGCGCGCGTAACGCATTTGGCCCTCGTGCTCACGGGCCAGACCCTGCTCGATCAACCATTGCCGTTTGGCCCGCAGCGCGGTCTCGACGTCTGCGCCCATTCCGGCAGGGCCGAGCGCCTCCGGCGTCCTGGCGCTAGGCCGATCCCGACCAGCTTCTGGGTCGCCCGTCCGAGCACTTTCCACGGGTCGCCGCGCATCCCGTCCGTGGCCATGTAGTGCTCGCCGTAGCGCGATATCCACGGCTTGTATCCATCATCGCGGCGGCGACACTCCACGACCCACGGTTCGCCATCGCGAAGACCTGCCGTGGCGTTGAATCCGTTGCCACCGGCATAGATGTATCGGCCGCCGCCGGCGATATAGTCCTCGGTCGCGTCCAGCATACGCTCGGTGTAGTATTCGGGCCGAGCACCGCTGATAACGCAGGCGTACGGCGACAATGCCGCCGGTCCATCGCGATGCAGGTCTTCGTCGGTCAGAACCTCGTATTCGAAGTCGCTCCGATCGAGCCACGCGATGACGGAGAGATCCGCAGCCAATCCCATTGGCACGTCGAGGCTCGGCATCCTGTATTTCGGCCGCATGTTCATGATTGGACGGTGATAGGAGCTGTAGCAAACTCCACTGCCGTCGGCGTGCGTATCGTAGGTCGACCGACCGAAATCGACTCGCCTGTACATCTCTATATCGATCTCTGACAGCACGGCGGGCTGACCGGTCAATGCCTCGCGTTCGGGATGGTCGAAGCTCAAGCGCTCGTTCGCAAACGCAAGATAGGTCAACGTCGGAAATAGGAATGCAATACGCGCCCGCGGCTTTTCCGGTCGCACGAAAAAAACAACGTGCTCCTCGCTGAGGCTCTCACCGCTACCGGAACGCAGCCGTATGGCATAGCAGCCACTTTTGAGCTCGCGCGGCAGCGTAACGACCTTGGTCGCCTTCCAATTGCAGTCCGTCAGCGCGTCGGCGTGACGCCGATCAGCAACTTCCGGAAAAAAGTATAAGGATTCCAACCCTAAACGTGGGGGTGGTGCGCTCGGAGGGACTCGAACCCCCACGGTGTTACCCACTGCCACCTCAAGGCAGCGCGTCTACCAATTCCGCCACGAGCGCGAAGGGAAGGCCGAAACCGGCCCCAGGAACCAGCCTCAGGGCCGGTCCGGATCAGTGGCGCCGATGTAACAAATCGGTGCAGGGGCCACAAGGCCTGCTTCTCCCCAATTGGGAGGTTTGTGGAGGTTTTCCTCGCCTACGCGCCGCCGGGGGATTTCGGCAGCATCTGCTTGACCTCGACCGCGATGCGGTTGCGGTCGACCAGGACCACGCCGCTGGCGATCGGCAGATTGTTGGCCAGCACCTTGACCTCGTCGGCTTCGGTCGCGTCCAATTCGATGATGGCGCCGCGGGACAGGCGCAGAACCTGGTGGATGGGCATGCTGGAGGTCCCGAGAACGACCATGAGGTCGACGGTCACTTTATCGAGGGTTGACACTGCAAGACCACCGAAGTCACGACTGGATTTCCTGCCCGAGAGAACACCATGTTACGGTTAGCCAATGATTAACAGCCGCGAAAACCTCGACCTGACGACCTTTGCCGCCCGCTCTGCGGACGCGGTCGAATGGCGCATCTCGGACGCGCCTGTGGACTATGCCGAGGCCGCCGCCTTCATGGAGGCGCGCGTGGCTGCGATCGCGGCCCACCAGGCGCCGGAGATGGTCTGGCTGCTGGAGCACCCGCCGGTTTACACCTCCGGCACCTCGGGCAAGGCCGAGCACCTGCTCGATTCGCGCTTCCCGCTGATTTCGACCGGCCGCGGCGGCCAGGTCACCTATCACGGTCCCGGCCAGCGTGTGGCCTATGTAATGCTCGACCTGAAGCGGCGACGGCCCGATGTCCGCGCCTATGTGGCGGCGCTCGAAGAACTGATCATCCGCACGCTCGCCGCGTTCAACGTGCGCGGCGAGCGGCGCGAGGACCGTGTCGGCGTCTGGGTGAAGCGCCCGGACAAGGGCGACGGTTACGAGGACAAGATCGCCGCGATCGGCGTGCGGCTGAAGCGCTGGGTCTCGTTCCACGGCATCGCCATCAATGTCGATCCCGATCTGTCGCATTTCAAAGCGATCGTGCCGTGCGGCGTGGTCGATCCGCGCTATGGCGTCACCAGCCTCGTCGATCTCGGTCATCCCGTTGCGATGGCCGACGTCGATATCGCGCTTCGGCAGGCGTTCGACGAGGTGTTCGGTGCGGCCGCCGCCACACTGCCGGAAACGGCGTGAGCCTCACTGCGCTGCGGTCGTTCCAAGGCCGGGAGACGCGCGTTGCCTGGAACCTGCGCCCGCCAAGACCGGCGGAATTGACGCGATCCCCTCGTCATGTAGCATGATCGGATCGCGCGTCCGCTGCGCGAGCGATGCGAATTCCTCGCGAATCATGTGCGTGAAGATACTGCGTGACGATGAGCGAAGCCCATCCTGATCCCCTGCACCATTTCTCGCTGGTCAGGACCTCTGACCCCGAGGAACTGCGGCAACTCGGGACACGCTGGTTGGGCGCCGATCGCCTGGATTTGCGCAACATCGGCGGCCTTCAGGCCCGGCTCAACGCCGTCGAGCTGGAGACGATCGCACTCGGCTTCGGGGCCACGAGCTGCGATCTGGTCGCCGACACCTTCGCCGCCGATTTCGTGCGCCTGCAGATCGCGCTCAAGGGGCGCGGGCTCGCCTGCGTCGGTCGCCAGGTCACCGATATCAATGAGCGGCAGCACGCAGTCACCTCGGCCGGTGTATCCTGGCAGATGGTTTGCCAGGGCGGCCACGAGCGCCTCACCCTGCGCATCAAGCAGGAGCCACTGCTGCGGCGCCTCGCTGCGCTGGTCGACGTCAAGCCGAGAGCCGACTACGAATTCGAGGGCGCTATCGCTGCCGACGATCCGCAGGCGCGCGGCCTGGTCCGACTGCTCAAGTTCCTGGCGTGGCAGCTCGACGAGAATCCGTCCGGCTTCGCGCCTGCAGTCTATCGCGAACTCGAAGACGCCGTGCAGATCGCCTTCCTGTCCACGAGCCGTCATAAGTTCAGGGACTTGATTGCCGCGCCCGGCCAGATGCCGGACTTCGGCCTGGTCAAGCGGCTGGAGGACTTCATCGAGGCGAATTGGCGCGAGGCCATGACGATCGAGCGGCTGGTCGCGGAATCCGGCGTCAGCGCACGCTCGCTGTTTCGGGCGTTCGAGCGCGTGCGCGGCTATTCGCCGATCGCCTACGCCAAATCGGTCCGCCTGCGCCGCGCCCGCGAGATGCTGCTCACTGGCGATCCCGCCATCACGGTGGCATCGGCCGCCGCGGCCTGCAACTTCGTCAATCCCGGGCACTTCGCTCGCTACTATCGCGAGACCTATGGCGAACTGCCGTCGGCGACGCTAGCCAGATCCCCGCGCTGAAGCATCGCGGCATTGCTTGGCGGCGCGCCGGCGCCTGGGGGGACAACACATACGGCTATGGCGGCGCTCAGATCACATTTCGGCGGCCGGCTGAGCAATCAAACCGTCGGCAACACCGAGAATTCTTCCCCTGCCCGGCGCAGCTGGAGCTGATCCGCATGTGCCGGCATGTCGTGCACCGAATCGACCCGGCAGGCCGGTGGACCCTTGCGGCACAATTCGACCAGTTCGGCCACATCGGCCGCCGGCCCGGCGAACACCGCCTCGACGCTGCCGTCCTGGCGATTGCGCACCCAGCCGTCGAGGCCTGACAGCGTCGCCTGGTCCTCGACCCAGGCCCGATAGCCGACGCCCTGGACGCGGCCGCGGATCATGACATGCACGATGGTATGGTGGCTCGTCATGGCTTCAACTTGAGGAAATCACGGCTGCGCGCCTTCACGTCGGCCTCGCGCGTCACGCGCGCGGTCAGTTCTCCTGAAGCCAATCCCTTCAGCTGCTTCGGCGATGTGCCGTCGCGCAGCGCCCTCAACGTCTCATGCACGGCCTGGGTTGCTGCAGCAATCGGGGCATGGCCCTGCAGCGCGATTCGCACGCGGCGAGACGTGAGGTAATCGAGATCTGACATCTCCTCCGGCGCGCCACCGAGCACGATCGGCAAGCTCGTCGCCTCGGAGATCGCATCGAGCTCGGCGCGCGACTTGATGCCGGTGAAGAACAGGCCGTCCACGCCGCAGGCCTCATAGGCCCGCGCCCGTGCGATCGCATCCTCGAGCGAGATGATCGACACGGCTCCCGTGCGCCCGAGGATCACCAGCGAGGGATCGCCGCGGCCGTCGAGGGCCGCCTTCATCTTGCCAATACCCTCGTCGAGCGAAATCAGCTGCGTCTTGGTCTCCCCGAAGGCCTGCGGCAACAGCGTGTCCTCGATCGTCAGCCCGGCCGCGCCCGCCGCCTCCAGTTCCTGCACGGTGCGGCGGACATTCAGCGCATTGCCATAGCCATGATCGGCATCGACCAGCACAGGCAAGGACGCCGCGCGCGACATCCGCCGCATCTGCTCGGCAAGCTCGGTGAGCGTGATCAGCGTGATGTCGGGGTCGCCGAGCACCGCGAGCGAGGCCACCGAGCCGCCGAACATGCCGAGCTCGAAGCCGATATCCTCGGCGATGCGGATCGAGATCGCGTCATAGACGGAGCCGGGACGGATGCAGCGAGCACCCGTCAGGATCGATCGAAGTTTGTCGCGACGTGCACGGAAGGTCATTGCACCTCTCGTCCCGTCATTGCGAGGAGCGAAGCGACGAAGCGATCCAAGAATAACGCGTCAGGTTCTGGATTGCTTCGCTCCGCTCGCAATGACGGATGTTGTTTCTCAATATCATTCCGGGGCGATGCAGCAGCATCGAACTATGGTGCGCGATTGGGCACCTGAGAATCTCGAGATTCCGGGCCCGGTCCTTTGGACCGTCCCGGAATGACGAAGCCCAGACTTACGCAAACTCCAGGATCAGCGCATCCACGGCCAGGGTCGCGCCGGCCGACGCGTGGATCTTCTTCACGGTGCCGTCGCGCTCGGCGCGCAGCACGTTCTGCATCTTCATCGCCTCGATCACGGCGAGCGTTTCGCCGGCCTTGATCTCCTGCCCCTCGGTCACCGCAATCGAAACCACAAGGCCCGGCATCGGGCACAGCACCTTCTTGCCGCTGTCGCCGGCGGTGACGACCGGCATCAGCCGGGCCGAACCCGCTTCCGCTTCGGTGTAGACATAGACCGCAGCCTCGACGCCCTGATGAGCGAGGCGCACGCCATTGGGTATCGGGCGCGCCTGGATGGCGACCGTCTGCCCGTCGATGGTCCCGTGCCAGACCGGGTCGCCGGGCTTCCAGCTCGAGTTGAGACGATGCGCCGGCCCCGCGCTGTCATCGGCGCCGACGAAGCGTACGACAATGCTGCCGCCGTCGCGGACGATGTCGAGCAGGATCTCCTCGCGGTCGAGCCAGACCGCACGACGCCCTTCCCGCTTCACCGGACGGCCGATCATCTGCCCTGAGATCTGCCGCTTGCGTTCGCCGAGCACGTGATCGATCGCCGCGCCCACGGCGGCCAGCCGACGCGCAATCTCGCCGGATGGCGCATGCGCGGCAAAGCCCTTCGGAAACTCCTCGGCGATGAAACCGGTCGACAGCCGCCCCTCTCGCCAGCGCGGATGGTTCATCAGCGCGGACAGGAACGGGATGTTGTGCCGGATGCCGTCGACATAGAACGCATCGAGCGCAGTCGACTGCGCCTCGATTGCGGCTGCACGCGATTCCGCATGCGTGACCAGCTTGGCGATCATCGGATCGTAGTAGATCGATATCTCGCCACCTTCCTGCACGCCGGTGTCGTTGCGCACGGTGATGCCGTGGCTCTTGCTCTCCGCCGGCGGACGGTACTTTACCAGGCGCCCGATCGAGGGCAGGAAATTGCGGAACGGGTCCTCGGCATAGACGCGCGATTCCACCGCCCAGCCGGTCAGGCTCACATCCTTCTGCGCGATGGCCAGTTTCTCGCCGGCGGCAACCCGGATCATCTGTTCGACCAGATCGATGCCGGTGACGAGCTCGGTCACGGGATGCTCGACCTGCAGGCGCGTGTTCATCTCCAGGAAGTAGAAGCTCTTGTCTTGCCCCGCGACGAACTCGACGGTGCCGGCGGAGTCGTAGTTCACGGCCTTCGCAAGCGCGACCGCCTGCTCGCCCATGCTGCGGCGCGTCTCCTCGTCGAGCAGCGGCGACGGCGCCTCCTCGATGACCTTCTGGTTGCGGCGCTGGATCGAGCATTCGCGCTCGCCGAGATAGATCACATTGCCATGCTTGTCGCCGAGCACCTGGATCTCGATGTGCCGGGGATCGATGATGAATTTTTCGATGAAGACACGGTCATCGCCGAACGAGGATTTCGCTTCCGCCTTGGCGAGGGTGAACCCTTCGGCGACCTCGGCTTTCGAATGCGCGATGCGCATGCCCTTGCCGCCGCCGCCGGCGGAGGCCTTGATCATCACGGGATAGCCGATCTCGTCGGCAATCCGCACCGCGTGCCGTTCGTCCTCGATCACGCCAAGGAAGCCCGGCACGGTCGAGACCTTGGCCTTGGCCGCCGCCTTCTTGGATTCGATCTTGTCGCCCATCGCGGCGATCGCCTTCGGGTTCGGCCCGATGAAGACGATGCCGGCCTCGGCAAGCGCGCGCGGAAAAGCCTCGCGCTCGGAGAGGAACCCGTAGCCCGGGTGCACGGCTTCCGCGCCGGTCCTGCGGCAGGCCTCGACGATGCGGTCGATCAACAGATAGCTCTCGGCCGCAGCCGGCGGGCCGATCAGCACGGCATCATCGGCCATCTCGACATGGAGAGCATCGCGATCGGCTTCCGAATAGACTGCAACGGTCTTGATGCCCATGTGGCGGGCGGTCTTGATGACCCGGCAAGCAATCTCGCCGCGGTTTGCGATCAGAATGGTCTTGAACATGTTTTTGCTTGGTACCTTTGGGCGGGCTCCCCGTCCGCGGCGATGGCGTGGGCCACGGATCTTCTCGGTTCGTCTATAGCAAAATCGGCTGCGCGCAACACATGCCGCACGGCAGGGCTGCGCCGCAGCCGCCGGCCCCGATCCCGTCATCCGGAATAGCTGTGGAAACGTCCGCGCGCATAGGCGTTGGACACGGCCTTCATCAGTTCGGCCACTTCGGTCTCGAGATAATCGTTCGCAATAATCAGCGCGCGAATGGTGCCGCGCAGGTCGCCGCCGCAGGCGGCGATGGCCTGATCGACCGCAACCTCCAGTTCGCTATCCTCGGATGTTGGCTTGTGATCAGGCGACATGGCGAACCCTCGTCTCCGCTCGTGCCCGATTGTTCACTTTATGTTCTTTCGAGTCAAGGTGGGATCACCCCATCCGGACTGCTTCCTTGGTCTTTTCCCTCGTTCTGTCGCCGAGCTTTTCCTCGATCCTTCCCTTCCCCGCGTCTTGCACCAATTCGTGGACGAAGCCGAGCTTGCCGATCACTGGGGGTGTCAGGATGAAGGGATAGAGGTCGCGCGCGCCCATCGCCCGGGCAACGCTGTTCATCGCAAAGGTGAACGGCAGCCAGGCCGTCACGATCACCTCAAAGTCCCTGATCGCATACGGATCGAAGGTGACGCGCGCCGTCAGCCCGCCGATCCGGTCGGCCGGCGGGTTCACCTCCATGCCGAATTCGGACGCCATTTCGAGCGTATCGACGATGTGCAGATAGTGCGCCCAGGTCTCGGCAAAGTCCTCCCATGGGTGCATGGTTGCATAGGCCGAGACGAAATTCTGCTGCCAGTCGGCGGGCGGGCCCTGGTCATAGTGGCGCTGTAGCGCCGCGCCGTAATCCTGGCTGTCATCGCCGAACACGGCCCGGCAGGCATCCAGTTGGCCGGCATCGCGCACCAGCACGTCCCAGAAATAATGCCCGACCTCGTGGCGGAAATGGCCGAGCAAGGTGCGATAGGGCTCGCCCATTTCGAGCCTGCGCCGCTCACGCTCGGTGTCGTCGGCCTCCGCGAGCGCGATGGTGATGAGACCGTTGTCGTGCCCGGTCAGGACGCGCTGATGACTGTCCGGACCGTCCGCCAGGAAATTGAAAATTAGGCCGTGCTGCGGATCTTCCAGGCGCGTTTTCAGTGGCAGCTTCCAACGGATCAGCGAATAGAACAGCCGGTGCTTGGCCACCTCCAGCTCGCGCCAGCCGGCGAGCTGGGCGGGGTCGGAGAGGTTCGGGATGGTACCATTGTGGCGGCAGGCGCGACAAAAGCCTCCAGCCTCGCCCGGCTCGAGCAGCCAGTTGCAGGCGTCATGCTCCGCGTTCGCGCAGAAGAAGCGGCCTTCCTTGTTGTCGGCCAAGGTGCGAAAGCCAAAGCCATCGGTTGCAGGCTCGATCGCCGACAGGACCTGCCGCTCCGGCATGAAGGCGAGCTGATGGCCGCACCGCGCGCAAACGCGATTCTCGAAATAGAGGACGTTCTGACAGGCCTGGCAAACGAACAGCTTCACGACGAGCTCCCAGCGCGTTGCAGTTGTTCAGCGCCTGACGACGCCCGACCCTATCAGTCGTTCCGGGGGTGCCGGAACTTTTTCTGCGTCCTCACGTTCCCATCACGCGCGGGTGTTCGCTGAGCCTTCTCGTCTGCAGATCGATTGACGTTCCTCCATCGTGGCGTATGTCTCGCAATTGCCGATCGGTGCTTGTCGCAAGCCGGACCGGCAATTGCGAGACGCCACATTAGCGCTGCACGGGAGGTGCATTGCCCAAGGTGTCATTGCTCAAGGTGATTGCCGGCTCCAATAACAATAACGAAGGTACCTATGACTTCCCCGGACGCTCCGCACGACGTCCTGCCCGATTCCGACGGCGTTGCCGCGGCCGAACTGCGCCAGCACCTTGAAGAAGTCGCGCGCGACCGAGATCAAGCCTATCGCGCCGTGCAGGAGCGCGAGGCGGAGCTTGCGCGCATTCAGCGCATCGGCCGGGTCGGCGGGTTCGAGGTGGACCTGCGCGATGGCTTGCGCAACCGTCGCTCGCCGGAATATCTGATCCTGCACGGCCTGCCGCCCGAGGCCGCCAACGAAACGCATCAAGCCTGGGTCCAGCGGGTTCATCCCGAAGACCGCACGCGGGCAGAGCAGCACTTCATCGATGCGATCAAGGGCACGGCTGAGGATTACACTGCAGAATATCGCATCATCCGCCCCACTGACGGCGAGGTCAGGTGGATCCGTGTGATCGCGGAGATCGAACGCGACCGGAACGGCCGCGCACTGCGGCTGGTGGGCGCGCATATCGACATCACCGATCAGATGCTGGCCCAGGCCAAGCTGCGCGAGAGCGAGCAGCGTTTCCGCCTTATCGCCGACTCCGCGCCGGTGCCGATCTGGGTGACGAAGCTCGATCGCACCCGCTCGTTCGTGAACCAGGCCTATGTCGACTTCCTCGGCCAACCTTACGAGGATGCACTGGTCTTTGACTGGCGCAAGGTGCTGCATCCCGACGATCTGCCGCGCATTCTCAATGAGCAGTTCACGGGCGAGTCATCGTTGAAACCGTTCGTGCTGGAGGCGCGTTATCGCCGCACCGACGGCGAATGGCGCTGGTTGCGCTCGGAATCGCAGCCGCGCTGGGACCCCACCGGCAAGCACATCGGCTTCATCGGCGTAGCCCATGACATCACCGCGGCCAAGCAGGGCGAGATCGAGCTCCGCCGCATCAATGAGACCCTGGAGCAGAGGATCAAGGAGCGCACCGCCCAGCTCGAAGCGAACGAGGCGCAGATGCGCGCCATTTTCGAGACCAGCAACCAGTATCAGGCCATTCTCGACATCGACGGCGATGTTCTGCACGTCAACAAGACGGCACTGGCCGCGATTGGCGCGGAGGCTGACGACATCCTCGGCCATCCGTTCTGGGACACACCTTGGTTCTCGGCCAGCGAAGGCATGGCCGAGATCGTACGCAAGGCTTTTGCGGCCGCGCTGAATGGCGAGACGGTCCGCACCGACATGCGGCTGCTGCTGCCGATCGGCGAGCGCCACTTCGAATTCTCGATGCGTCCATTGTCCGACCAGCACGGCGTGATCACGGGCGCGGTGGCCGAAGTGGTCGACATCACCGAGCGCATTCAAGGCGAGGAAGTGCTGCGTCAGTCGCAGAAAATGGAGGCGATCGGACAACTGACCGGGGGGGTCGCGCACGATTTCAACAATCTGCTCACCATCATCCGCTCGGCCACCGACTTCCTGCGCCGGCGAGATCTGGCCGAGGAACGCCGCCGCCGCTATGTCGATGCGATTTCAGAGACGGTCGAACGCGCCTCCAAGCTGACCGCGCAGCTGCTGGCCTTTGCGCGACGCCAACCGCTGACGCCGCAGGTGTTCAATGTCGGCGATCAGGTCGAGAACATCGCTCAACTGATCCGTCCGCTGGTCGGCACCCGCATTCAGATCGACGTCGGGGTGCCCGATCGCAACCTGTTCACCCTGGCGGATGTCGCGCAGTTCCAAACTGCGCTGATCAACCTTGCGGTCAATGCGCGCGACGCGATGGATGGCGAAGGCGAGCTCAAGATCGCGGTGCGGCGCGCGGATGCGATCCCGGCCCTGCGCGGCCAGCCGGCGCGGGCCGGCGCCTTCATCGCGATCTCGGTGATGGACACCGGCTCCGGAATCCCGCCGGAGCACATCACTGCGATCTTCGAGCCGTTCTTCACGACCAAGGAGGTCGGCAAAGGCACCGGCCTCGGCCTGAGCCAGGCGTTCGGCTTCGCCAAGCAGTCCGAAGGCGATATTGCGGTGACGAGCCGGTTCGGCCACGGCGCCACCTTCACGATCTACCTGCCGCAGGCCGACGCGCCGCATGCCGACGCTGAGGTGAACGCGATCCGTCACGAACCCGCCACGATCGGCCGCGGCTACCGCGTGCTCGTGGTCGAGGATAATGACGAGGTCGGCCGCTTCTCGACGGAACTGCTCGAAGATCTCGGCTATGTCGTGCGTCGCGTGGCCAATGCCAAGGATGCGCTCGCGATCCTCGCGAAAAACGAGTTCGAGGTCGACCTCGTCTTCTCCGATGTGATCATGCCCGGCATGAACGGCCTCGAGCTCGCCGGCATCATCCGCGAGCGCTATCCCGGCCTTCCGGTGGTCCTGACGTCCGGCTATAGTCATGTGCTCGCGGAGAATGCGCATCACGGCTTCGAGCTGATCAAGAAGCCGTATTCGGTGGAATCGCTGTCACGCATCCTGCGCAAGGCGATGGCGGAGAAGACCACGGCGTCGCGCTAACGCGCCCGGCCGGGAACCGACGCAGACGTTCTCTGTTACATCTGCTCGGCTTGCAGGGAGGCTGCATGGCAGGATGGGACGACGGCGCACAGCTGACCCGCGCGGGCCAGGCGCTTGACGCCGCCAACTTCTTCCTCGCCGACGTACGCGACGGCCTCGGCCCCTATCTCGCCGTCTACCTGCTCACCGAGCAGAAATGGGACGAAGCAAGCATCGGCGTGGTGATGTCGATCGCAACCATCGCCGGCATCCTCGCGCAAACGCCGGCGGGCGCCCTGGTCGATACGACCAGGGCCAAGCGCATGGTGATGGTGGTTGCGGCTCTCATCGTCACCGCGGCCTCTGTGCTGCTCCCGCTGATGTCGGGCTTCTGGCCGATCACCATCTCACAGAGCATCGCGCACGCGGCCGGCGTGATCTTCCCGCCGGCGATTGCCGCCGTCTCGCTCGGTGTGGTCGGTCCGGCGGCCTTCGCGGCGCGGATCGGCCGCAACGAGAGCTTCAATCACGCCGGCAACGCGGCCGCGGCGCTGATTGCGGGCGCGGCCGCCTATGCGCTCGGCCCCACGGCGGTGTTCTATCTGATGGCGGTCATGGCGGTGGGAAGCCTTGCCAGCGTGCTTGCGATTCCCGAACGTGCGATCGATCACGATCTGGCGCGCGGGCTGCACGAGCAACGCGCGGCGCCGGCCGGCGGCGAGCAGCCGTCGGGCTTGAGCATCCTCCTGACCTGCCGGCCGCTTCTCATCTTCGCGATCTGCGTCGCTCTGTTCCACCTCGCCAACGCCGCGATGCTGCCGCTGGTAGGCCAGAAGCTCGCATTGCAGGACGAGAACCTCGGCACCAGCCTGATGTCAGCCTGCATCGTGGCCGCGCAGGTGGTGATGGTGCCGATGGCGATGCTGGTCGGCGCGCGCGCCGACCGCTGGGGCCACAAGCGCTTCTTCCTGGCGGCCCTGCTGATCCTGCCGCTGCGCGCGGTGCTCTACACCTTCTCCGACGCCAAAGCCTGGCTGGTCGGCGTGCAACTGCTCGACGGCGTCGGCGCCGGCATCTTCGGCGCGATCATGCCGGTGATCGTCGCCGATCTGATGCGCAACACCGGACGCTTCAACGTCGCGCAGGGCGCCGTCATCACGGCGCAAAGCATCGGCGCTGCGCTGTCGACGGCGCTGGCCGGCCTAGTCGTGGTGGAGGCCGGCTACAGCGCGGCGTTCCTCGCGCTGGGCGCGATCGCGGCTGTCGGTTTCGCGGTGTGCTGGTGGATGCTGCCTGAGAGGCGGGAAACCGCCGCAGCCTCCGTGCCAAACCGGCAGACATCGCCCTCGCCTTCGGCTATCGCAGCCGAATGACATCGCCTATCGAGCACATCCTTTGACCATGCCCCCGCAAGACACTCTGCTCGCCTGGAGCATCATCGTTCCCGCCACTGCCGGCGTGATCATCCGCCCGTTTCGCTGGCCGGAGGCGATCTGGGCCGTCGCCGGCGCGATCGCACTGGTCGGATTCGGCCTCTTGCCGGCGACCGATGCGCTTGCCGGCATCCGCAAGGGCGTCGACGTCTACCTGTTCCTGATCGGGATGATGCTGATCGCCGAGCTCGCCCGCCGCGAGGGCCTGTTCGACTATCTCGCGGCCTATGCGGTCGAGCACGCGCGCGGCTCGCCGCAGCGGCTGTTCCTCCTGGTCTACGCGGTTGGCACGCTGGTCACCGTGCTGCTGTCCAACGATGCCACCGCGATCGTTCTGACGCCCGCCGTCTATGCCGCGACGCGCGCCGCGGGGGCCTCGCCGCTGCCTTATCTCTTCGTCTGCGCCTTCATCGCCAATGCCGCGAGCTTCGTGCTGCCGATCTCCAACCCTGCCAATCTCGTGGTGTTCGGCACGCGCATGCCGCACCTGGTGGACTGGTTGCGCCAGTTCACCCTGCCCTCGATCGCTGCAATCGCCCTGACCTATGCCGCGCTGCGGCTGACGCAGCGCCGCCCGCTGAAGCAAGAGACGATCCGGGCCGACGTGGAGAAGCCGCATCTCAGCCACGAGGGCCGGCTGGCGGCGCTCGGGATTCTCGCCATCGCTGTGGTGCTGCTCACGGCATCGGCGCTCGACGTCCAGCTGGGATTGCCGACCTTCATCTGCGGTATCGTCACCGCCACCGCGATCCTGCTGATCAGCCGGCAATCGCCCTGGCCGATCATCAAAGGCGTGTCCTGGGGCGTGCTGCCGCTGGTCGCAGGCCTGTTCGTAATGGTGGAGGCGCTGGGACGGATCGGCACGATCGGGCAGCTCAGTGCCTGGCTGCATCAGGGCGTGGCGCGATCGCCGGCCGGCACGGCCTGGGCGGCAGGCTTCATCACGTCGATCGCGGACAATATCGCCAACAATCTTCCGGTTGGCCTGGTCGCGGGCTCGGTGGCGGCCAGCGATCATCTGCCGCGCGAGGTCGTCAGCGCCATCCTGATCGGGGTCGATCTCGGGCCCAATCTCTCCGTCACCGGCTCGCTCGCCACCATCCTGTGGCTGACGGCGCTGCGGCGCGAGAAGATCGACGTCAGCGCCTGGCAGTTCCTTAAGGTGGGGCTCATAGCAACGCCGCCGGCGCTGCTGGCAGCGCTGGCGGCGGCGATGTGGTGATGCGAGCCGGCAGGCCTTAGGCCGCCGCCTCGTAGTTGACTTCGCTCTCGGCGACCTTGGTCAAGAGCTCGTCGGTCTTCTTCTCCTCGGCCAGCGTCTGGTCGAGCAGCTTGATCGCCTGCTTCAGATCCATCTTGGTGGCCCACGACTTTAGGGTGCCATAGCGGGAGATCTCGTAGTGCTCGACGGCCTGAGCCGCAGCGAGCAGGCCGGCATCGAGCGCACTGGTGCCCTTGTACTCGTCCATGATCTCCTTGCCCTCGTCGATGATGCCCTCGATCGCGTCGCACTTCTTGCCGCGCGCGGGCTTGCCGAGAAGCTCGAAGATCTGCTCCAGGCGTTCGATCTGGCCTTCGGTCTCGTCATGGTGATTCTGGAAGGCCTGCTGCAGCTTCTCCGACTGCGCCGCCTTGGCCATCTTCGGCAGCGTCTTCAAGATCTGCTTCTCGGCGTAGTAAATGTCCTTGAGGGTATCGAGGAAGAGTTCGTTGAGGTCCTTGTCTGCAGGCATGGTGTGCTCCTTGTTGTTGTGAGCGACAACCGCGCAGCAAGACCCTGGTTCCTGGCAGAACCCGCAAGCCTCGCAAATTCGCCCTTTCCGAATTTCGGACGCGGCTCCGGCAAACGCGGCCGCTTGCAACAATTCTGTCATGCAGCAAAACTAAACCCCTTCTGTGCGACCGAAGGTCGCGATTCCGCTTTTCGCTTTTAGGAGTTTTTGATGCGCCGCTCGCTCGTGCTGCTATGCGCCGGACTGACCCTGCTGTCGGCCGGCGCGGCGTCCGCGGAGAATGCCGCCCCCCATAACCTGATCCTGTTCATTCCCGATGGCCTGCGCGCCCTGAAGGTGACGCCGGAGACCGCACCGGCCATGGCCGCGATCCGCGACAAGGGCGTCAATTTCAAGAACCCGCATTCGATGT
The DNA here is from genome assembly GCF_032487775.1 of Bradyrhizobium sp. SZCCHNR3119. NCBI lineage: Bacteria > Pseudomonadati > Pseudomonadota > Alphaproteobacteria > Hyphomicrobiales > Nitrobacteraceae > Bradyrhizobium > Bradyrhizobium sp. SZCCHNR3119. The sequence continues at coordinate 139,035 of NZ_JAUEUV010000001.1, forward strand.
TCCCGACCTTCACCATGGCCAACAGCTCGGCGATGGCAACCGGCCATTATCTCGGCGATACCGGCACCTTCTCCAACACGATCTGGACCGGCTATGTCTCCAAGCCGGCCGGCGACACGGTGGTGCCGTTCCTCGAAAACGATGCCGTGCTGGGCGACGTCGACGAGCATTTCCAGGACGATTATCTCGACGAGGAGACGATCCTGAAGCTCGCCCGCAAGGCCGGCTACTCGACCGCGGCGATCGGCAAGGTCGGCCCGACCTACCTGTTCGACCACACCGATTGTCCGTGCAAGGGCGCCACCCACTCGATCGTGGTCGACGATTCCACCGGCGGCAAGGCCGGCGTTCCCCTGTCCGACGCGGTGAAGGATGCGCTGACCAAGGCCAACCTCGCTTTGGCTGCGCCCTCGCGCGGCGACAACGGCAAGGCGGGCGATGCCAAGACGCCCGGCACGACCTCGGCCAATACCACCCAGCAGGCCTATTTCGCCGATGTCGCCACCAAGGTGGTGCTGCCGATGTTCAAGGTCCGCAACAAGCCGTTCGTGCTGGTGTTCTGGTCGCGCGACCCGGACGGCAGCCAGCATAATCAGGGCGACAGCCTCAACACCGTCACCCCCGGCATCAATGGCCCGACCACGATGGCCAGCATCAAGAATGCCGACGACAACCTGGCTCAGCTGCGCAAGGCGCTCGACGATTTGGGGCTCGCCTCCTCGACCAACATCATCGTCTCGGCCGACCACGGTTTCTCGACCATCTCCAAGGAAAGCAAGACCAGCCCCTCGGCCAAGGTCGCCTACGACGATACGCCGAAGGATTTCCTGCCGATGGGCTTTTTGGCGCTCGACCTCGCCAAGGCGCTCGACCTGCCGCTGTTCGATCCCAACGACAAGAACGCAGCCGTGAAGGACGGCAGCCACCCGAAGGCCGGCAACGGCCTGCTCGGCAAGGATCCGGAAAAGCCTGAGCTGGTGGTCGCCACCAATGGCGGCTCGGACCTGATCTATCTGCCGACCAAGGACAAGAAGCTCGCCCGCCGCACGGTCAAGGCGCTGCTCGCGCAGGATTACGTGTCCGGCCTGTTCGTCGACGACAGCCTCGGCGAGATTCCGGGCACGCTGCCGCTGTCGCAGATCAACCTGAAGGGCAAGGCGGTGACGCCGGTCCCCGCCATCGTGGTCAACTTCCGCTCCTACGTGGCGGGCTGCAACGAGCCGACCAACTGCTCGGTCGAGGTCGCCGACACCGTGCTGCGCCAGGGCCAGGGCATGCACGGCTCATTCGGCCGCGGCGACACCATGAACTTCATGGCCGCCATCGGACCGGACTTCAAGGCAAGCTTTGCCGATCCCCTGCCCGTCAGCAACGCCGATGTCGGCGCCACCGCGGCGAGGCTGATGGACCTGAAGGCCAAGCCGAACGGCAAGCTGGTGGGCCGGGTGATGACGGAAGCGATGCCGAACGGCCAGACGCCGAAGGCGGTCTCCGACACTATCCGCTCGGACCGTGCCGAGGGTGGCCTGCGCACCGTGCTGAAGCTGCAGCGGGTCGGCAGCCAGCGCTATTTCGATGCCGCCGGCTTCCCCGGCCGCACCGTCGGCCTCGATGCCGAGAGCGCCAAACAGAAAACGGCGGGGAAATAACCCCGCCGCTCTCAAGACAAACTCAGCGATATCGGGATGTCCTCACATCCCGATATCGATCATCGACGGCAGCTTGGCGAGCGGCAGCACGGTGACGCCGACGAAGGTCGCCACCATCGCCATCAGCGCCTTGTTGCCTGGGCGCTTGCCGCGCATCTGGCGCGCCACCCATTCCAGCACGTCGGTCTTGACGCCGCGCGCGTTGGCCGGCGCCCAACTCTCGATCGCGGTGTCGGGCGACAGCGCGACATGGCGCGGCGGCACCGGCAGGCCGGAGCTCGAGGCCGCATGATGTGCGATCGCCTTGGCAAGCAGGTCCTCGAAGCGCCCCTGGTCATTGCGCTCGGTCGCGGCCTCGTCGATGGCGAACAGCACCTCGGCTTCCGCCCGGCTCACCGGCATCTCGTCGACCGGCGCAGAGGTCAGGATGCGCGCGCACCAGGCCACGTCATCGGCGTCGAGCACGCGGGAGAAATGCACCCGGCCGCTGGTGGTCGGGCCTTCGCCCGTGATGACGCCGTCGCGCACGATTTCGAGCGCCGAGGCTGCGCTTTGACAACAGGATGGCTCAAGGACGTCGGCTGTCTCGACGTCCTTCATTGCAGAGGCAGACATTTTCGCTTCTCAGTTGCTGGTTAGACCCACCATGTCGGTCTTGGTCTGAACGGGTGGTTAACGGCTGTAAACTCCGCGGTGGGTTTTCGGCCCGGTTGCCGATATGTCGCAGTGACCCCGGTCAGGGTTCGCCCGGCTCCCGGGGGCCGGCGTGGTGGTCTCCAGACATGGCAAAATCGGGGCGGCCGGTCCTCTCACGGATGTTTCGTCGCAGCCCGGGAACTCAAAAGAAGTTGTTGTGCTTTTGCGGATGCAGAGAATTAGCTTCTCTTTTTTAACCGGAGGTTCCCTTCGCGCCGGCCGTTTCTTATAGTGCGGAGAAAGAATTTACCCGCAATGACGTGAGGTCGACTATGGCACTGCAGATTGGCTCCGTGGCCCCGGATTTCGAGGCCAACACCACCGAAGGACGCATCAAGTTTCACGACTGGATCGGCGACAGCTGGGCGCTGCTGTTCTCGCACCCCAAGGACTTCACCCCGGTCTGCACGACCGAGCTCGGCGCGCTCGCCAGGCTGAAGCCGGAGTTCGACAAGCGCGGCGTCAAGCTGATCGGTCTGTCGGTCGATCCGGTCGAAAACCACACCAAATGGTCGGAGGACATCCGCGAGACGCAGGGTGCCGCGCCGAACTATCCGATGATCGGCGACACCGATTACAACGTCTCCAAGCTCTACAACATGCTCCCTGCGGCGGTGTCCGGCGATGCGAGCAAGCGCACCGCGGCCGATAACCAGACCGTCCGCAACGTCTTCATCATCGGCCCGGACAAGAAGATCAAGCTGATCCTGGTCTACCCGATGACCACGGGCCGCAACTTCCAGGAAATTCTCCGCGTCGTCGACTCGCTGCAGCTCACCGCCAAGCACCGCGTCGCCACGCCGTCCGACTGGAAGCAGGGCGAGGACGTGATCATCGCAGGCTCGGTGTCGGACGACGAGGCCAAGACCATCTATCCGAACGGCTGGAAGGCGCCGAAGCCTTACCTGCGCATCGTGCCGCAGCCCAAGTAAGCCCAACTAAGCCCAAGTGCCCCTACGTGACGGCGGCGAACGAAGTTCGCCAACGTCGTCCCGGGGGCGCCGGACGCGACAAAATGGCAAAGCCATTTTGTGCGGGCAGAGGCGAACCCCGGATCTCGAGAGTCCGGGGTCGCGACTTCGTCGCGTCCCCGAACGAGTTTGAACTATCCGCGCGGCGTGGCCCAATCCGCGATCAAGAGGCCCGCGGTCGCCGCGACCGCGGTGAGCGCGACACCCCAGCTCATGTCGAGCAGCGCCACCGGCCAGGTCCAGTGCCTGAGCATCGCGAGCGATGTCAGCTCGAAGGTCGCGTAACAGAACAGCCCGAACAGCCCACCGTAGAGCAAGGTGGACCGCCAGCTCGCGTCCCCCTGCCCGCTGACGAAGATGACGACGCCCGCGACATAGAGCACATAGAACAGCACCGCAGGCGCGAGCCTGATCTCGCCCAGCATGTCGCCGACCTGCGACTGGAAGAAGCCCTTGGCGACCAGCCCGAGGAACGGCAGATCGAGCCCGAGCAACACGGCGAGCGTCGACAGATAAAGAACGGCATACCGGCTCATGCCCTGCTCCACATGCGGCAATATGATGCGAACTTGGGAAGCGGAGCACTCGGCGCAAGTCAGCGGCGACGTTTGTTCGTCGCCTTCTTTCCGCCTGGCGTCCTTCCCCGTGAGCTGCTCACCGGAAACGTTTGCCCAGTGTGATTGGACTTGTTGCCGTGTTTCTTTTTCTTCGCGAAAGTCGGCTCATTGCCGGATTTCGATCGGCTGTCCCGCTGCGGCTTGCTGCGTTCCTTGGACGCCGTCCCCCCGCGAGCATCCTCGCGTCGCGGTGCACGCTGGTCGGCGGCCTCCGCTTCGCGCCCGTGCGGCCGCTTGTCCGACCGCGCCTGCCCTGACGGCGGGCCGGCCAGCGGCTCTATCCGAATGTTGTCCTCCTTGTCCGGACGGCGGATGTTGGCGGCAAAGGCGTCCGCGACGCGCTCGGAAATCTCGAACTCGGTCGTGGTGTCCATGATGCGGATGGTGCCGATGTCCTGCTTGTCGATACCGCCGCGACGGCAGATCATCGGCAGCAGCCAGCGCGCTTCCGCATTCTTCTTGCGTCCGATGGCAGCCCGGAACCAGACGCTCGGCTCGCCCATGCCATGACGCGGCGACGGCTTTCCCGTTTTCGATCGGGGAGCCGGTACGCGATCGTCATCCCGCGCCGGCCTGACGGCGTCGCGACCGCGATCGCTGCGAGGACGGCCGCCATCCTGGCCCGGATCGAGAATATCCTCGGGCGCGGGAAGCCGGGCGCGATAGAGCCGCGCCAGCGCCGCGGCAATGTCCTCGGGCGAGCGCTCCGCGAGCAAGGCCTGTGCGAGCGTCAGATCGTCCGGCGTCGTCTCCTCGGTGAAGATCGAATCCTGCAGCATGCGGTCCTGATCGAGCCTGCGGATCTCGTCCGCCTGCGGCGCCGCGCCCCAGACGGCATCGATGCCGGCCAGATTCAACAGCAATTCCGCCCGCCGCCGCCGTGCGGGCGGCACCAGCAGGACGCTGACACCCTTGCGCCCCGCGCGGCCGGTGCGACCCGAGCGATGCTGCATGACCTCCGGATCGTTCGGGAGCTCCGCATGGATGACGAGATCGAGGTTCGCAAGGTCGATACCGCGCGCCGCCACGTCGGTCGCCACGCACACGCGCGACCGCCCGTCGCGCAGCGATTGCAGGGCGTTGGTCCGCTCGTTCTGTGTCAGTTCGCCCGACAGGGCGACGACGGAAAAGCCGCGCTCCAGCAGCGCAGCCTGCAAATGCCTGACCGCCTCGCGCGTATTGCAGAACACGATCGCGCTCGGCGATTCGTAGAAACGCAGCACGTTGACCACCGCGTGCTCGACATCGCCAGGCGCAATACGGATGGCACGGTACTCGATATCGGCGTGCCCGCCTTCGTCGCCCGCGACCTCGATCCGGAATGCGTGCTGCTGATATTGCTTGGCCAGCGCCACGATGCCGCGCGGAAAGGTTGCCGAGAACAGCAAGGTCCGGCGCGTCTCCGGCGTGGTCTCGAGGATGAATTCCATATCCTCGCGAAAACCGAGATTGAGCATCTCGTCGGCCTCGTCGAGCACGACCGCCTTCAATTCCGACACGTCGAGACGGCCGCGCCGCAGATGGTCGCATAATCGGCCGGGGGTGCCGACGACGATGTGGGCGCCCGCCTCGAGCTCGCGCTGTTCGCGGCGCGGATCCATGCCGCCGACGCAGGAGACGACACGCGCATCGGCATGTTGATAGAGCCACGCGAGCTCGCGCTGGACCTGCAAGGCGAGCTCGCGCGTCGGCGCCACGATCAGCGCCAGCGGCGCGGCCGCGCGCTCGAACCGCTCGGCCTCGCCCAGCAGGTTGTTCGCGATCGCCAGGCCATAGGCCACGGTCTTGCCGGAGCCGGTCTGCGCCGAGACGAGAAGGTCGCGGTCGACCGCCTCGTCCGCAAGCACCGCAAGCTGGACGGGGGTCGGATGCTCGTAACTGCGCTCGGCCAGAGCTCGGGCGAGCGGCGGACTTGTGGCGGGGAATGACAATTGACCGAAAACCTCGTTTGATTCGGCTGCTTTACGCCAAGCGGAGCGAAATCACCATGCCTCTCCGCGGGACCGGAATGACGGAGATCAAAGTCCTGCGCCCCGCATCCGGTTAGATGCGCGCATGAGTTTCCTGACCTTCTTCATCGCCGCCTACTCCCTGCTGGCCGTGCCCGGGCCGACCAATACGCTGCTCGCCACGTCGGGCGCGGGCGCCGGCATCTCTCGCTCGCTGCATTTGCTGGCGGCGGAAGTCTGCGGCTATCTCGCGGCCATCGCGCTGCTCCGCGTCGTCGTCAGCCCGGTCGTGGCCGAGATTCCGCTGATCGGCCTGGTTCTTCGCGCGGCGCTCACGATCTATATCCTCGGCTTGGCCGGGATGCTCTGGCGCCACCGCGCGGGTGAGTTGAGCGCAGCTCGTGCCGTGACGTTCCGCCATGTCCTGCTCACCACGCTGTTGAACCCGAAGGCGATCGTCTTCGCCTTCGTCCTGCTGCCGCTCCAGCTGGAGTTGCCCGCTCTGTTGCCGTGGCTGGTGGTGCTGGCAGTCCAGATCGTCACCGCAGGAGCGGCATGGCTCGCGCTCGGTGCAACGCTTGGACGCGGCGTTCGCCGTCTTGGCCATCCCGACCTCGTCACGCGCAGCGGCGCGATCGCGCTGGTCGGGGTCGCGAGCCTGATCTGGCTGCCATCGCTCAGCGTTTAGCGCCGGAACGCGGCGTTGGTGCAGAGGACGCCGACGATCGCGGCCGCGGCGAAACTGGCCGCGGCGCTGAGCAGAATGGCCAGCGTGTAGCTGTGGCTCGCGTCGTAAGCGAAGCCGACGGCTGTCGGCCCGATCAGTGTCCCGAAGGCAACGCTGGTGTAGAGCACACCGATGATACCGCTGACATTGCGGCCGCCGAACGAGTCCATTACCACCGGCGGCAGCACAGCCACCCACCCGCCATAGAACACGCCATAGATGACGGCGAAGACGGCCAGTGAGGCGGCGTCGGTGGAGACGGCCCAGATCGCCGTCGCCAGCGCCATCCCAATCAACATCATCAGCAATGCGCGCTCCCGGCCTAGCCGATCGGCGATCCCGCCGAGGCAGAACCGGCCTGCGGTGCTCCCCACGCCGATCATGCCGAGAAGCAGCACCGCCGTTTCGGCCTTCACGCCATGGTCCCTGGCGTAGGGCACGAGATGAACGAACGGCACGAACACGCCGAACGAGCAGATCAGGCATGAAGCGTACAACGCAAGAAACCGCGGCGACCGGATCGCATCGACGACCGCGACGCCTTCGCTCCTGGAGGCCGCACGCCATTGCGCAGGTGCATCGCCGTCCGGCGCGGCTCCACGGTCGCGCGGATCGTTCTCGATCAACAGCGAGAGCCCGCCACCCATGATCAGCGCGATCGCCGCGAGCACGACATAGGCGCTGCGCCAACCGAACGCGCCGATCAATTGCGATGCCAAGGGCGGCATGAGGAGATTGCCAAGGCCGATCCCGCTCACGGCAAGACCCGAGGCGAAGCCGCGTCGGCGGACAAACCAGCGCTGCACGGCGCCGACGGCGGGAACATAGGCGGCACCGACACCAAGGCCCACGCCGAGCCCATAGGCCAGATGGACTTCGATAAGGCCATGCGCGCGGCTCGCCGCCGCAAGTCCGGCCGCGATCAGCAGCATGCCGGCGACCGCCAGCGGGCGCGCACCGAACCGGTCCGCCAGGGGCCCGCTGATCACGCCAAGCGCGAAATAAAGGAATCCGGCAAGCGAGAACACGAGCGACGTCGAGCCACGCGATGCGCCGAACTCGCGTTGCAGCGGCTCCAGGAAGGCGCTGAACGTATAGGCGCAGCCGAAGCCGACGAAGGTCACGGCAAAGGCCCCGGCGACGACGAACCAGCCGTAGAAGATGCGGGGACGCAGCGCGGTTTCGATTTGCATGGGAACCTCGAGCGTTACAACACCACTAAAACTATTATACCGGATTCTGTTGCCGTCAACAGCTAAAGCTGCTTTACTGGTGTCGATGTCCCGGCAATCACGCAAATTCAAGGTTCCGGACGAGCTGGCGAATGTCTACGACTTCGCCAACTCCCTCGACCTGCGCCACTTCACGCGTTTCGGTGTGCAGCATCCGCAGGCCGATGAACTTGCCACGCCGGCCGATCTGGCGCGTTGGCTGGCCGAGCGCGCGCTCATGCCTGCCCCCGCCAGGATCACGTCCGCGCTGTTCGATGAGGCGCTGCAATTGCGACAGGCGTTACGGGACTATCTGCAATGCGAGCCCGCCGGACGGCGCAGCGACAGGGCAGTCAGCGAAGCGCTGACCGCGGCGCTCGCGGGGTTTCCGTTACATGTTGAGATGCGTGAAGAAGGCGGGACAGTGCTGAGCGGCATGCGCAAGGATGCGCTGGCCGGCCTGTCCACCATTGCGATCGAACTCCACGACGGAAACGTTCGCGGCACGCTCGATCGGCTGAAAATGTGCGCCTCGGACGAATGCCGAAGGGTGTTCTACGACCGGTCGAAACCTTCGACGCGCCGCTGGTGCATGTCCGACCTGTGCGGCAATCGCATGAAGACGCGGGCCTATCGCGAACGCCTGCGGCAGACGAACGCGTCGTCGTGAGGCGTACAGGAGTGGCGAGGAAAGCCGATCATCGTTGACGCCGACGCCTGGACGGCGCCGGTTAACGCGCGTTGAAATCCGGCGCACGACTCGCACGCGAATCCCTCACACTGCCCGACGAGCAATTCCCGCGTGCGCGGCATGCACGAACTGCCTGTCGTGCCACTCTGTCGCACGTGGCTACGCTTGCGGCGTCGGGCAAATCAGGACGATCTTTCCGCGCATCCTGCCTCATGCAGAGGGACGTACGCGCGTCGTCACGAACGTCGAGGCGGGATGCGGTGGGCGCAGCGGGTTGCAGCATGATCTCATCATGCCGACGAACACCCCGGTGCGCACGGTGAAGTCGTGTGGTCCTGGCGCCCCGGTGCTGGCGCCTGCGCAACGCTTCTGAGCGTTGTCGCGACGCGATGATGCTTTCGCATCACGCGGACGGGGGCAAGAAAGCCGGTCCCCGAGGAGAGCGCGTATAAGCCGTAAGCCATCGCGCAGGGAATGCCGGTTGATCGGCTGCACCTGTGGTAACTGCCGCCTGCTTTTCTTTCGCAGGCGGGCCATGGGTGAGGCCTTCACCCGGCATTCCCCATAGGCGTTAAGGTAGCGCGAGCATCGATTGATACTTGCGTTTTCGAGGAGGCTCGCGAAGGTGGCGCCCCAACGCGCGTTTTCTGCGGCGCAAGCAACGGATGGTTGGTTGTGGAATGATTGCTTGCAGCAAGGATGCAACGAGCTGCTGCAGGACCCGCCAAGCGCCAGGCGTCGTTAAGCGGCCTGCGTCCAGTGGGGAGAGTCCTCGAAGTCGCTGGCAAGCGGCTCGAGCAACAGGATGATCAGGAGGTGGGCCAGCAGGTAGGGCTTGGCAGAGCGCGGATCGGTTCCTGGCGGCGTCTTGAGGCCAATCAGACTCTTCAGTCGCTTGAACCCAAGCTCGATCCGCCATCGCAATCGATAGAGCGCAAGCACATCTTTGGTGGAGAACTCGTCCCGCGCGAGCGACGTGATCAGAATGACCCAATCCGCAGCCTCCAAAGTTTCTTTGGAGATGATGCGGTTTTCATCTTTTGCGTCTTGCCGGGCTTTACGCCGAGAAGCAGCAGCCGCACCGGTGGGCTTCTTGATTGCGACCAGACGCATAGCCAGAGGCGCGCCGCCCTTGCGCTTGATCCAAATCTCCCGATCGACCAGTCCGCGCGCCTTCGCGGCACGCAATTGGGCCATCAGATCGAACGGAAGGCCTTTGGCGTCAAGCCAACGTGCGTTCTTCCAGCCCGCTCGGATCAAAACGTCGGCCCCGGCTTCGCGGACGGCCGCAATGCGGTCAGGTTGCAGATAAGCGCGGTCAGCAATGCGGATCTCGTTCTTGACCACTGGTATCCGGTCAAACGTTTCGCCCTCTTGCTGATCTGTCAGCTCGAAGTGACCAAAGCGCTCATAGGGCAGATCAAATGCGCTATGAACGCGCCAAAGCTCACTGTTCTTGCGCGCAGCCGGTCCCGCCTGAGGCACTGTCGTCGCATCGATGATGCGGATCAGGCGGCCTTGGCTCGCCTTCGGAGCTGCCGCAGCGAGCAAGCCCTCCACCAGCACCGCAAACCAATCACCACATTGACGCAGCCGATAGAACAACGCCACGCTGGTGAGGTCGGCAAGGCCAACAGAAGCCGCCCATGCGGCTGTCGATCTCAGCCCTCTTTCACCCAAACAATAGGCCAGCATCAGCCGAAGTAACGTCACCGCATCTGGAATCTGCCGCCGACGCGCGAAGGCCTTCGTCTGGCGCGCAGTTTTCTCGAGCTGCGCAGCCCCGCCCAGCTGCGCAACCACTCTCGTCCAGTCCTCGTTCAGGAGCGATTCGTCTGCCATCCCCTGTTCGAATCACGGCGGATTCCAACACTCAAGCATAAACTTAACGCCTATGCGGCATTCCCTGCACCCTCTCGATTTCGAGGGTGTCGCCTCGCAAAACTCGGGTGCCGAATGCATCGCGAGAAAGCGAAGGCGCGGCCTCTTGTCCGCAATGGTCCCCTGCATTTGCCGCCCTGGCATCAAGGCATAGAACTTGCTCAAACTGCAGCCGAACTGGGTCGATTGCGATGCGGAGGTTTTGGAATGCTTGAGGGCGCCGAAGTGCGGCTGGCCGTCGATATCGGAGGCACGTTCACCGATATCGTCTTGGACGTGGGCAAGCAGCGCAGGACGCGCAAGGTGCTGACCACGCCCACGCGGCCCGAACAAGCGGTGCTGGACGGCACGCGTCTCATTCTTGCCGACGCGCATGCCCATATCTGCGACATCGATGTCTTCGTTCACGGCACCACGCTTGCGACCAACGCCATCATCGAGCGCCGCGGCGCCAAGACCGCGCTGATCGCCACCCAAGGCTTTCGCGATGTTCTGGATATCGGAACCGAGAGCCGCTACGATCAATACGACCTCACCATCGACAAGCCCAAGCCGCTGGTGCCGCGCAGTCTGCGCTTCACCGTGCCGGAACGCATCGATGCACATGGCGAAATCAGGCTGCCGCTCGACGAGACCGCCGTGCGCGCGCTCGTGCCGCAATTGCGCGAACTGAACGTCGAGAGCGTCGCCTTCGCGTTCCTGCATGCCTATGCCAATCCCGAGCATGAACGGCGCGCCGGCGCCATCCTTCGGGAAGAGCTGCCCGGCATCGCCGTGACGCTGTCCTCCGAGGTCTGTCCCGAAATCCGGGAATATGAGCGCACCTCCACGGCGGTGGCGAACGCCTATGTGCAGCCGTTGATGGACAGCTATCTCGCACGCATGGAAGAGGCACTCCAAGTCGAGCAGTTCCGCGGCGCGATCTATCTCGTGACATCAGGCGGCGGCGTCACCTCGATCGACACCGCGCGGCGCTTTCCGGTACGCTTGGTCGAGTCCGGCCCGGCCGGCGGCGCCATCTTCGCAGCGCAGATCGCGGCAAGGCTCGGCGAGGAAAAGGTGCTGTCCTTCGACATGGGCGGCACCACTGCCAAGATCTGCCTGATCGAGAACTTCGCGCCGGAGAGTTCGCGGGTCTTCGAGGTCGATCGCGCCGCGCGCTTCCTCAAGGGCTCCGGCCTGCCCGTGCGCATCCCGGTGATCGAGATGGTCGAGATCGGCGCTGGCGGCGGTTCGATCGCGCATATCGATGCGCTCAAGCGTGTCACCGTCGGCCCCGAGAGCGCGTCGTCGGAGCCCGGCCCCGCCTGCTACGCCCGTGGCGGCCAGCGCCCCGCGGTGACCGACGCCGACGTGGCGCTCGGCATGATCGATCCCGACGCCTTCGCCGGCGGCACCATCAGACTCGCTCCCGAGCTGTCGAAACAGGCCCTGCTCCGCGACATCGGTGAACCGCTGGGACTGTCGGCGGAAACCGCGGCCTACGCCGTGCACGAGGTCGTGTGCGAGAACATGGCCAGTGCCGCGCGCGTGCACGCGGTCGAGCGCGGCGCCATCGTCGGCCAGCATACGCTGATCGCGTTCGGCGGCGCGGCGCCGCTGCACGCGGCGCGCGTCGCCGAGAAGATCGGCGTCGCCAAGGTCATAGTGCCGTCCAATGCCGGCGTCGGCTCGGCCGTCGGCTTTCTTGCAGCCCCCATCGCCTATGAGCTGGTGCGCAGCCGTCACGTCCGGCTCGAGGATTTCGATACCAAGACGGTCTCCGAGCTGCTCGCCGAAATGGCGCGCGAAGCTCGCGCCCTGGTCGAGCCTGGCGCAGCCGGCGCGCCCGTGCGGGAGCGGCGCGCCGCCTTCATGCGCTATGTCGGCCAGGGTCATGAGATCACGGTCGAGTTGCCGAACCGGCCGCTCACCGCGATCGACCTCCCTGTCCTTCGGCAGTCGTTCGAGACGGATTACGCGGCGTTGTTCGAGCGCGCGATCCCGAATGCGGCGATCGAGGTGCTGAGCTGGTCGGTGCTGGTGACGACCGAACCGCGCAATCCCGCCAAGGTGTCGGAGATGGCGCGCAAGCCGGCCGGCAAAGCCTCCGGCTACCGCAAGTTCTTCGACGGCCGCGCCGGCCGCGTGGTCGAGATTCCGCTGTATCGTCGCGAAGACATGGCGCCGGGTGCGACCATCTCGGGCCCCGCCGTCATCGCGGAAGACGAAACCTCGACCTTCGTGTCGATGAGCTTCGACGCCCATATCGACGGTGCCGGCAGCATCGTCATGGAACGGAAGGCAGCCTGACCATGAGCGATACTGTTGGAACGAGCCTGATCGACCTCCAGATCATGTGGCACCGGCTGATCGCCGTGGTCGAGGAGCAGGCCCAGGTGCTCTTGCGCACGGCCTTCAGCCCGATCGTGCGCGAATGCGGCGATCTGTCGGCCGGCGTGTTCGACCTTCAGGGCCGCATGCTGGCACAGGCCGTCACCGGCACGCCGGGCCACGTCAATTCGATGGCGGAGTCGGTGAAGCACTTCATCGCGCATTTTCCGCTGCACACGATGAAGCCGGGCGACGCCTACATCACCAACGATCCCTGGATGGGCACCGGCCATCTCAACGACTTCGTCGTCACCACGCCCTGCTTCAAGGACGGCAAGGTCGTCGCACTGTTCTCCTGCACCAGCCATCTGATGGATATCGGCGGCATCGGCTTCGGCCCCGATGCTACCGACGTCTTCATGGAGGGTCTTTATATCCCAATGCTGAAGCTGATCGATCAGGGCACCGTCAACGAGACCCTGATGGCGATGATCCGCAGCAATACGCGGCTGCCGATCGATACCGAGGGCGACACCTATTCGCTGGCCGGCTGCAACGACGTCGGCTGTCAGCGTCTGGTCGAGATGATGGAGGAGTTCGGGATCGAAAGCCTCGATCAGCTCGGCGACTACATCTGCGATCGCTCGCGCGAGGCCGTGCTCGCCGAGATCGCCAAGCTGCCGAAGGGCACCTGGCGCAATGAAATGATCGTGGACGGCTACGATGCTCCGGTCACGCTCAAGGCCGCACTGACCATCTCCGAAGATGGCGTCCATGTCGATTTCGACGGCACCTCGACAGCCTCGAAGTTCGGCATCAACGTGCCGCTCGCCTACACCACCGCCTACACGGTCTTCGGGCTCGGCTGCGTGGTCGCCTCGCAGATCCCGAACAACGCCGGCTCGCTGGCGCCGCTCACGGTCTCGGCGCCGTCGGGCGCGATCCTCAACGCGCCGAAGCCGGCGCCGGTCGCCTCGCGCCATGTGATCGGCCAGATGCTGCCGGACGTCGTGTTCGGCTGCCTGCGCCAGATCATCCCCGAACGGGTGCCGGCCGAAGGCACCTCCTGCCTGTGGAATCTCAACGTGCGCGGCCAGACCCGCTCGGGCGCCGGCGGCAATTACGGGTTCTCGATGGTGGTGACCTCGAACGGCGGCACGGGTGCCCGCTTTGGCAAGGACGGGCTGTCGGCAACGGCCTATCCCAGCGGCGTGCGCGGCACGCCGGTCGAGATCGCGGAGACGCAGACGCCCCTGATCTTCTGGCGCAAGGAGCTGCGGCCGGATTCCGGCGGCGCCGGCCGCACCCGCGGAGGGCTCGGCCAGATCATCGAGGTGGCGAGCGGCGTCGATGCGCCGTTCGACATTCTCGCCGCCTTCGACCGCATCGATCATCCACCGCGCGGCCGCGACGGCGGCCGTGACGGCGAGGCCGGCTATGTCGGCCTCAAGAGCGGAAAGAAGCTGCGCGGCAAAGGTTTTCAGACCATTCCGCCGGACGACCGGCTGGTGGTGCTGACGCCCGGAGGCGCCGGCATCGGCGATCCCAAGGCCCGCACGGCGGAGGCCGTGCGCGAAGATGTCGAAAGCGGACTCGTCTCGGCCGGCGAGGCCGGGACGATCTATGGATGGAGGGACTGAGTGAACGGCCTCGCGCCGGCGTTATGCCGCGCGCATGCCGTTCAGGAAGTTTTCGACCTCCTGCTTCAGGCGCAGGCTCTCGCCCGACAGCGCCTGAGCGGACGCGAACATCCGGCGCGAGCTTTCGCCGGTCTCATCCGCCCCGCGCGCCGCGTTGCGGACGTTGCTGACGACCTCGCTCGTGCCGCTCGCGGCCGAGCGGACGCTCTGGGTGATGTTTTGCGTCGCCGCACGCTGCTGCTCGACGGCGGACGAGATCGAGGTGGCGATCTCGCTGATCCGTTCGATGGTCTGGCCGATCGCCTTGATGGCTTCGACCGATTCCTGCGTCACCAGCTGCATGTTGGCGATCTGGCTGGAGATCTCTTCCGTGGCCTTGGCAGTCTGTCCCGCCAGGGTCTTCACTTCCTGGGCCACCACGGCGAAGCCGCGGCCCGCGTCGCCCGCTCGCGCCGCCTCGATGGTGGCGTTCAGCGCCAAAAGGTTGGTCTGCTCGGCAATGGTCGTGATCAGCTTGACGACGTCGCCGATGCGGTTGCCGGCTTCCGACAGCTCCTTGATACGCTGGTCGGTGGCCACGGCCTGCTTGACCGCCTCGGCGGCGATCGAGGTCGATTCCACCACGCGCCGGGTGATCTCGCCGATCGCGCCGGACAGCTCCTCAGAGGCCGCAGCCGCGGAGCGGACGTGTTCGGAAGCCGCTTCCGATGCGCCCGCCGACCGGCCGGACAATTCCGCCGTGCTGCGCGCGGTCTGCGTCAGCTGCTGTGCGACCTGCTCGAATTCGCCGGACGCGCGCATCACATGCTCGATGATGCCGCCGACACTGGCCTGGAAGCCATCCACGAACCGCCGCAGTTCGGCCCGGCGCTGCTCCGCGGCGGCAGTGGCCGCAGCCGCCTGCTCTTCGCGCAGCCGCTGCCGCTCGCTCGAGGCGCTGCGGAACACCGCCAAGGTCCGCGCGATCTCGCCGATCTCGTCGCCGCGGTCATCGCAATCGATCGCGATGTCGTCACGGCCTTCGGCAATGCCGGTCAGCGCGGCGGTCACCGAGGACAGCGGCTTAGTGAGGCGGCGTACGACCACCACGGTGAGCCCGAGCACGAGCAGCGCCGCGATGGCGGCTGCGATCATCATGGTCCGCATCGCCTGCGTCAGCATGGCGTCGAGCTCGGCCATGGGCACGCCGACATAGAGGATGCCGATCACCTTCCCGGCCGGATTGGTGAGCGGAAAATAGGCCGTCATGAAGGTTTTCCCGAACAGCGTCGCCGGGCCCTTGTAGGCTTCACCGCGCCGCAGGGCGGCCTGCCCTGGATGATCGGATGCCAGCTGGGTACCGACCGCGCGCTCGCCGTTCTCCTTCTTCACATTGGTCGAACGCCGCACGAACTGCCCGCTCGCATCGTCGTAGACGAACAAGGTTGCGTTGCCGCCGGCGTAGGAGATGGCGCGGTCGACGATGGCGTGATCCTTGAGTTCGGGAAACGCCGGAATCTCGATGCGGACGACCGAGCCGTCCTGCAAGCTCACCTTGGCGTCCTTGAACGACTCGGCAAAGGTCAGCGCCAGGGTGCGCAGATTGCCTTCGATGTCTTTCTTGGCGCGCTCGTCGAAGTCGGAGGTCAGCGACCAATAAGCCGCGCCGATGACGAGCGCGGTGTTGAGCGCGATGACGAGGGCGGCGCCGACAAGCGCCTTCGTGCCCAGCTTGAGCTTGACGGACAACGGATTCGACCTTTTTTGGGAATTGCAACCGGTTCGCATCTTGCCCGTATTTCGTTTCGATCCCGTTATTTCCGGCACGGAGAATTACGGACTCGGACCCCTCACGCGGTAGAAGGACACCTAAGATGCCGGTGCGTCCTATTATTTTGTGGTTCCGCGGGAGCCTCCGCCTATCGGACCACCCTGCCCTCCACGCAGCCGTCGGCACCGGAGCGCCGGTCATCTGCGTCTATGTCTTCGACGAGGAGAGTCCAGGCTTACGCCCGCTGGGCGGCGCGACGCGCTGGTGGCTGGCGCAATCGCTGCAATCGCTGCAGGCAAGTCTGCGTGCCGCTGGGGCCGACCTCGTCCTGCGGCGTGGTGCGGCGGCCGAGGTGTTGCGCACGCTCGCATCTGAGACCAATGCGGCAGCCGTGTTCTGGAACGATGTCGCGCAGGCGCAGCAGCAAGCCGTGGCAACCGAGGTCGCAGAGGCGGTGGCCGCCCTTGGCATCGAGAGCAAGAGCTTTCCCGACGATCTCCTGGTCGATCCCGCCGTGCTGCGGGCCAAAGACGGCCGCGGCCCCCGCGTGTTCACCCCATTCTGGAAACGCGTGCTGGCGATGGGCGACCCGCCGCAGCCATTGCCAGCGCCCCGATCTTTCCGTTCGGTCTCAGGATTGACGAGCCTTGCCATCGACGACTTCCGGCTCGAGCCAACCAGGCCCGACTGGGCCGGTGGGCTGCGCGCAACCTGGCACGTCGGCGAGCAAGCCGCGCGGACAAAGCTCGCCGCGTTCCTCGCGCAGTCCGTGCAGACCTATGCCGCCGATCGCGACCGTCCGGATCTCGATGCGACCTCACATTTGTCGCCGCATCTGCGGTTCGGCGAAATCAGTCCGCGGCAGGTCTGGCACGCCGCGCGCTTTGCCGCGGCCGAACAGCCGGCTCGCTCGGCTGGGATCGACAAGTTTCTCAGCGAACTCGGCTGGCGCGAGTTCAGCCGCCAGCTGCTCTATGACAACCCCGACCTCGCGAGGCGCAACCTGCAGCGATCGTTCGACGATTTCCCCTGGCGTGACGACGGCCGAGCGCTGGCCGCCTGGCAGCGTGGTCAGACCGGCTATCCGATCGTGGATGCCGGCATGCGCCAGCTCTGGCACACCGGAACCATGCATAACCGCGTGCGGATGGTGGTCGCGTCGTTCCTGGTCAAGCATCTGCTCACCGACTGGCGGGCCGGCGAACAATGGTTCTGGGACACGCTGGTGGATGCGGACGCCGCCAACAATCCGGCCGGCTGGCAATGGGTTGCGGGTTGCGGCGCCGATGCCGCCCCCTATTTCCGGGTGTTCAACCCGGTGTTGCAGGGCGAGAAATTCGATCCCGATGGCGCCTACGTCCGGCGCTGGGTGCCCGAGTTGGCGCGCCTCCCCGCACCACTCATCCATCAGCCCTGGACCGCGCCGCCGCTCGAGCTTGCCGGCGCCGGCATCGAACTCGGCCGAACCTATCCGGCCCCGATCGTCGACCACAAGCGAGCGCGGGAACGCGCCCTCGCAGCCCACGCAACGCTTCGCCGGAGCTGATTAGTTGCGCTTCGCTTTGACAGGTCCGAGAATCCAGCTATCGTTCATGCGTTTCAACACATCGGGGGACCGATATGGACGATACGCCTCTCATCGAACAAGCGACGAATGCGATCAGCACTGCGGCCGACACCGCGAAAGAAGCGGTGACGACCGTGGTCGCCAAGGTCGGACGCGCGACCAAGAAGGCTGCCAAACCAGCCGCACCGAAGCAGGCCGCGCCGAAGCGGGCCGCCAAGGCCAAGAAGGTCGCGACCAAGAAGTCTGCCAAGAAGACCGGCAAGAAGGCGGCGAAAAAGACGGTCAAGAAAGCCGCCAAGAAGAGCGCGAAGAGTTCCGCCAAGACGGCCAAGAAGGCCAGCAAGAAGAAGACCAAGAAGGCCAAGCGCTGAGATCAAGACCGATCCGAGAGCGCATTTGGCGCTCAGAGATTGGCTGTCGCGAAACAATCCAGTGCCCGATGAGGGACAGTCTGGTGCTGGATTGTTTCGTTTTGAGCTCCGCGCCGTCGCGAGCTCGATCGATACCGCCCTGCTCGCGCCGGCCACCGGCGCGAGGGCTGGAACTTCTCCGTACGACCACGCTTAGCCCGCTGCGACCGACAATACCGGTCGTGAACGCGGAGGATGCGATGGGCCGCAGGCTCCGAACGATTGTGTGGGGTGGGCTCGCCGTCGTTCTGATCGCGCCGGCCGCGCATGCCGAGGTCGGCGGTGCCGAGCGTGGCTCGGAGTTCCTGTTGCTCGTCCAGGTCGCCCTGCTGATCGGGATCGGCCGCGGGCTCGGCGAGGTGATGCAGCGCATCGGCCAGCCCTCGGTGATCGGAGAACTGCTCGCCGGCCTTCTGCTCGGCCCCTCCGTGTTCGGCTGGATCTGGCCCTCGGCGCAAGCCGCAATCTTCCCGCATGCGCCGGCGCAGAAGGCGATGATCGAGGGCCTCGCCCAGTTCGGCATCCTGTTGCTTTTGCTGCTTACAGGCATGGAGATCGACCTCAAGCTGGTGCGCAAGGTCGGCCGCCCCGCGATGACCATCTCCCTGTTCGGGATTGCGGTTCCGTTCGCCTGCGGCTTTGCGCTTGGCGAGGTGATGCCTGCGAGCCTGTTGCCCCAGCCCGAGGCCCGGCTCGTTGCCTCGCTGTTCCTCGGCACGGCGCTCTCGATCTCTTCGGTCAAGATCGTCGCTGTGGTCGTGCGCGAGATGAACTTCATGCGCCGTAACGTCGGCCAGATCATCGTGGCGTCTGCGATCATCGACGACACGATCGGCTGGATCATCATTGCGATGATCTTCAGCATCGCCGCGCACGACACATTGGATCTGCGCTCGATCGGCCAGGCTGTGCTCGGCACACTGCTGTTTCTGGCTCTAAGCTTTACCGTCGGACGGCGGCTGGTCTTCCTGCTGATCAGGCTTGCCAATGACCACCTGGTGAGTTCATCACCGGTCGTCACCGTGATCCTGCTCCTGATGAGCGCGATGGCACTGATCACGCATCTGATCGGGGTTCACACGGTGCTCGGGGCGTTCGTCACCGGCGTGCTGGTCGGCGAATCCCCGATCCTGACCCGACAGATCGACGAACGTCTGCGCGGCCTGATCACGAGCCTGTTCACGCCGGTATTCTTCGGCTTGGCAGGTCTCGAAACCGATCTCACGCAGTTGCGCACGCCCGAATTGCTGCTCTTCACGGCCGGCCTGATCGTGATCGCAAGCTTCGGCAAATTTGCCGGCGCGCTGGTTGGCGGTGCCGTTGGCGGGCTCGACCGCAAGGAGTCGCTGGCGCTCGCCAGCGGCATGAATGCACGCGGTTCGACCGAGGTGATCATCGCCTCGATCGGCCTCTCGATCGGGGTTCTCAGCCAGACCATGTTCTCGATGATCGTGATCATGGCGATCCTGACCACGTTGGCAATGCCGCCAATGCTGCGCGCCGCGCTGGCGCGCTTGCCGCCACGACAGGACGAGAAAGACCGGCTGGAGCGCGAGGAGTTCGAAGACAAGAGCTTCGTCAGCAATCTCGAACGGCTGTTGCTAGCGGTGGATGATAGCGCGAGTGCCCGCCTCGCTGCGCAGATCGCGGGGCTTCTGGCCGGACCGGAGGCACGGCCGATCACCGTGCTCAAGGTCAACGAGCGCGCGCATGCCTCGAGTTCGGCCCCCACCGGCAATTCGGAAGCAGCTGTCAAGGATGCTGCGAAGCAAGGCGCGAGCGAGAGCGGAACGCAGGGCGCGCTGGATGTGATGACGCGCGCGCGTGAGACCACGCTACGCGAAGCTGTGGAGGACGAGGCCCGCAAGGGTTTTGACCTTATGATCGTCGGGATCGAGGGCGTCTTGTCCCCCGAGGGCGGGTTCAGCCCGGCCGTACAAGAGCTCGCCGCTGGCTTCGAGGGGCCGCTGGCCCTCGTGCTGGCCAAGGGGGGCGCTGAGCTTCCGCCGCACAACGGGCGCATTCTGGTGCCGGTCTCCGGGCGCAGCGTAGCGCGCCGTGGCGCCGAAGTCGCGATTGCGATTGCCCGCACGAGTCGCGCGCGCCTGCATCTGCTCTACATCTCCACGACAAGCGGCAACGGCGCGAGCTGCGCCGGATCCGACGGCGAACAGGAACGCGCGCGGCAGGTGCTGGCGGACGCCGCAATCGCCGCGGAACACTATCGGTTGAGCGCGACGACATCCGCCCGTGGCAACACTGCGCCGGACGAAGCGATCCTGGAGGAAGCGGCCACGATGAACGCAGACTTGGTTGTGCTGGGCGCCGACCGCCTGCAAGGCGAGACGCTGGATTTCGGTGCGATCGTTGCAACCGTGCTCGCCCGCTCGAGCGCGCCGGTGCTACTGGTCTCGGCCGAAACCAATCAGCCCGCCAAGCGCGCGGCCGCGTGACGGGGGTGACGGGATGCCGTTACCAGGCGTCGGGACAGGGATCGACGATTTTCCAGAGTTCGACCCCGTTCTTGATCTTCTTCATCTCGGTCGTGAGCCCGCCATTGCGACGGATCCAATCTTTCACCGTGTCGGGGTAATAGGACATCAATTCAGACGTCCCCTCAACGCTGGTGACCTTGATGCCGAAGGTGAAGGCCTTGTCGTAATAGGCCAGGTGGAAGCCGAGGCTTGCGCGCGGGGTGACGCAGATCTTGTTCATCGGCACGATGCCGAACACCAGGGTGCAGGCCGAATTGCAGATACCGTCGATGATGACGCGCTGCTTGGTATCGCGGATGTGCTGGTATTTGGCCTTGTATTCCTCGATATAGCCGCCATGGTCGCGCGTGATGTGCAGGTCGGCGCGCGCCGGCGTCGCGGCGACGAGCAAAAGCATCAGCAGAGGCGAGAGGCGGCGCTTCAAAAGAGAGAACCCCGGTGGATGTCAGCGGGGCGCTACCCCCCACCTTACGTTGCAGGACTTTTGCCGGACTGTCTTAGGAATCGGTTAAGCATCCGGAAAAGGCCAAAATTTTGGCAATCCTCATTCGCTTTTGCGCAGCTTTTCCGGCCCGTTCGCGCTAGATTATTGGTTCGACAACGGGCCTTAGCGTTGTTTCC
Source organism: Bradyrhizobium sp. SZCCHNR3119 (assembly GCF_032487775.1). Classification (NCBI taxonomy): domain Bacteria; kingdom Pseudomonadati; phylum Pseudomonadota; class Alphaproteobacteria; order Hyphomicrobiales; family Nitrobacteraceae; genus Bradyrhizobium; species Bradyrhizobium sp. SZCCHNR3119. Next base: position 160,223 of record NZ_JAUEUV010000001.1, read on the forward strand.
GGAGAAATGAGATGAGCATGTCGAAGCTGTTCGCCGCCGCCTTGATTGTGTCAACGGCAGGCCTGGTCCCCACGCTAGCGGAAGCGCGCAGCCACCATCACAGTCATCGCAGCTATCTCGGACTGCCCTATCCGATCAGCTACCTGCACAATTACGGCCCCGGCGAGGTACCCGGAACCTTCGCTTATTATGACGGGCCGTCGACGAACCATTGTTATCAGAGCTCGGCCGCCTATGTCGGCCAGGACCGAGCCCGCCATCCCTGCTTCTGATCTCGTGCAACGTCCGGTAGCCCGGCATAACCGCGCAATGATCCGCGTGTAAGGGCCAGCGGACACTGGCCCTCTCTCGCCAAGTCTGCTATCCGGAGGCCCCGTGGCCGATAGGCCCAGCACGCGCTCGTAGCTCAGCTGGATAGAGCATCGGATTTCGATTCCGAGGGTCGGGAGTTCGAATCTCTCCGAGCGCGCCAAGGCTACTTCGCCAGGCATTTCCGTCGGCGCTGGACGCGCTTCTTGCGGCAACAGTCTCGATTGATCGCGCCATCCACCCTCGGCTGGACGCATTCATAATGCTGTGGCAGACCACCTCAAGTGGGCCTGCCACTTGCACGGATCCTGCCATGTCGCCGAACGAGGACTGGACGCACGCCTTCCCGCCGATCCGGCAGTTGCCGCGCGACGTCTTCGTCCAACTGCGTGACACGAGCCTGATCGTCGAGCTGCCCGAAGACAGCCGGATCTTCGGGCCCGGCCAGGCGCCGGAGTCTTTCCTGCTCCTGCTCGAAGGAACGATTCGCGTTCAGCAGACATCGGAGTCGGGCCGCGAGATCGTGCTTTACCGCGTCCAGGCCGGCGAGAGCTGCGCGCTGACCACGGCCTGCCTGATGGGCTACGAGGAATACCAAGCCGAAGGAATAGCCGAAACCAAGGTCCGGGCAGTCGCGATCCCGCGCGCGTTGTTCGACCAATTGATCGCCAGTTCGCGGGAATTCCGCCAGTTCGTCTTTACCGCCTTCAGTCGCCGCGTCACCAACCTGTTTCGCGTCATCGAGGAAGTCGCCTTCGCGCGCATCGACGTCAGACTGGCGCAGAAGCTGGTCGAGCTTTCCGGCCCGAAGGGACACATCAACGCAACGCACCAGGACCTTGCCAACGAGCTCGGCAGCGCGCGGGAGGTTATCAGCCGGCAGCTCAACGAATTCGCCCGCCGAGGCTGGCTCAAAGTGTCGCGCGGGACAGTCGATATTGTCGACCGGGCAGCGCTCACGCGGCTCGCGCAACACAGCTGATATGGTCCGTCCCAATCCGACGCTCGCCGCTCGGTGACTTAGTTACATACGTCCGGCGCGCCCTGCCCTACTCTTTCGGTCATCATCGCAAAGCCAAGGGGAGCACCTCGATGACACAGAATGTCGGCAAGACGGATCGGCTGATCCGGCTCGTGGTCGGACTGGCGGTCCTGAGCCTTGTATTCGTCGGCCCCAAGACATTGTGGGGACTGCTGGGATTGATCCCGCTCGGAACGGCGCTGATCGGTTGGTGCCCGCCCTACGCGATGCTCGGCATCAACACTTGCGGAGCCAAATCCGCTAGATGATTGGGCCGCCCGGAGGAAGGCGACGCGGACGAGCCGCGACGCCTTCCTTGCCCTAGCCCTGGAGCAGCCATGCCCTATCCCATCGACATCAGGGTCCAGCCGAAAGTGGCAGGATTTTTCGATCCGGAGACCAACACGATCAGCTACGTCGTGAAGGACCCATCCTCGTCGTCGTGCGCGATCATCGATCCTGTCATGGATATCGACTATGCGGCCGCTCGCATCGGCACGAGATCCGCGGACGTTCTGATCGATTACGTGAAGTTGAACGGGCTTCAGCTCGAATGGCTGATTGAGACCCACGCCCATGCCGATCATCTTTCGGCGGCGCCCTATATTCAAAGCAAGCTCGGCGGGCGGATCGGGATCGGCGAACATATCCTGACGGTGCAGAAGACGTTCGGCAAGGTGTTCAACGAGGGCACGGAGTTTCGCCGCGATGGCAGCCAGTTCGACCGGCTGTTCAAGGACGGCGATACCTACGCCATCGGCAAGACGACGGCATTCGTGATGCACACGCCTGGACACACGCCGGCCTGCGCTACACACGTCATCGGGGATGCCGCCTTCGTCGGCGACACCCTGTTCATGCCGGACGGCGGGACGGCACGCGCGGATTTTCCCGGCGGCGATGCGCGCACGCTATACCGATCGATCCGTAAGATCCTAGAAACCCTGCCTCACGGCACCCGGCTGTTCATGTGCCACGACTATGCGCCCGACGGCCGGGCGGTTCGCTGGGAAACGACCGTCGGCGAAGAACGGCTGCACAACATCCACGCCCGCGACGGCGTCAGCGAAGACGCGTTCGTCGCCATGCGCGAGGCGCGCGACAAGACGCTCGGCATGCCGCGCCTGATCATTCCCTCGCTTCAGATCAACATCCGCGCCGGGCACCTGCCCCCACCGGATGCCAGCGGCAAGACCTTTTTGAAGGTCCCGATCAATGTGCTCTAGCAGCGCGCAATAGCTCTGCGTCGCCCCTCAACGTCACAGGCACGTCAGTTGCCTGATGCGAAGCTCCGTACGACTTGGCGGGAGAGCCCGGTCCTACGACAAGAGGTCCGCTGACAGCCTAGCTTGGGGCCTTCAGCTGCGCCGCCTCGACTGGCCTGGGCGGCAGCGCGACCGCCCGCGGAAGTGTCGAACGCCGCCAGGAGTTCGCCGGCGAGTTCGCCGGCCCATGGCCAAGCCGCCCCGGGTGACGCCGCGCTAAGCGACCGGACCGCCCCGCGCGCGCCAGCCGCTCATGCCGCCGGCGTAGTGTCGCACCCCCTCGACGCCTGCAGCGAGTGCGCGGCGCAATGCCGTGGCCGAGCGGCCGCCCGCCTGGCAGATCAGGACGACCGGCTTGTCCTCGGCAAGGTCTTTGGCAAGGCTTGCCGGGTCGAACTGCGACAGCGGATGATTGACGGCGCCCGGAATGTGCCCGCTTTTGAACTCGTGCGGCTCGCGCACATCGACAATGACGCAGCTACGCTCCTGATGCGCGCGAACCAATTCATCGTGCTCGATCGCCGGGACGCTGGCTGATCCCGTCAGCTTGCTCAATAATCCGGACAACATCGTTGGTCTCTCCATGATCTGACTGCATTGCGCCCCTCCCGGGGTCGCTCTAGCGACGCGCCCGCTTGGCTTCCGACGACTCGACCCAGAAGAAGAACGCGCCGGCGCCGATCGCGAGAAGGACGAACCAGGCCGCGTCGGGCACGCCGGTGATGTCGGGCAACCGCACCTTGCCAAGCGTCCAGACGTTGAGGACATGCGCCTTCACCCAGTCGAAGCTGAGCGCATAGAGAACGGCGCCGACGATCATGCCGAACGCGCCGACGGCGGCGTGCACGCTGCCGCTGGCAATCGCGCCGAGAGCCGTTCCGGGGCAATAGCCATAGACGACCATGCCGATGCCGAACAACGCGGCACCCAGCGCAACCGCCAGCATATTGGCGTCCTTGACATAGTATTTGGTATTGCCGGTATCGACCAGCAGCAGCACACCGACGCCGCCGACCACGATTGCCGTGCCCATCACTTTCAGCACGGTGAAGTCACGCAGCCGGAACTGGTTCTCGATCACGTTGCAGCTTGTGACCTTGCCCAGTTGCAGCAGATATCCGAACACGGCGCCCATCAGAAGCGGGCCGGCAATGCTCATCATCGAGGTCATGACCTGATCCCTTTCACGATTTGCGAAACATGAGGCGCGACACCAACAGGCCGGTCGCGAACATCACAGCCAAGAACAGCCAGCTCGACACGGCAAGCTGAAGCCCGCCGGAGATGCCGTGGCCACTGGTGCAGCCGCCGGCCAGCCGCGCGCCATACATGATGACAATGCCGCCGAAAAACGCTGCGACGAAGCGCTTGAAGACTGACGGGCCGAACCGCTCCTTCCAGACCTCCGGAACCAGTTCCAGCCGCCAGGTACCCGAGACGATTGCGGCCAGGAAAGCGCCGAGCGGAATGCCGACCAGGAACCAGACGCCATAATCCCATTTGAGCGGCATTGCTTTCCAATAGCTGTTGGCCGCCACGGCATCAGGCCCCAACACCGGAAGCGCAAACAGCGATGCCACGCGAGAATAAGCGGTCGTGACGCCCAGCGGATCACCGAACACGGCAAAAGCGACCCAGCTCAACACGCCGATCCCTGCACCGACGAGATAAGGCGACCATCTGCTCGGTTCGGATCTTGGCACGTCACGGACCATGACATCGGTCATCATCGTCACGGCGAACACCTCCCTGCCTTCGACAGCGTCAACGCTGATGAAATTTACTATATTCGTATATTCGAATTTGTGAAGATAATTATGACGCCGTCGATCCGGTGAGATCGCCGGTACGCAGGTCCGATTTGGGGGCCGCCATCCAGCGGTCGACCACGAGATCGGTGACCGCTGCGCCGAACCACATCCCGCCCAGCACCAGCCAGGCCGTGAGCGCAAACACCGAGGCGCCGGTCACGCCCGCCCCGACCGCGCAACCACCGGCAAGCATCGCGCCAAATCCCATCAGCACGGCGCCGATGAGATAGCGGCGCATTCCGCGGCCGTCGGAAAAGCCTTCGAGGTTCAACTCATGCGCCAGCGCCGCCGCAACGAAGGAGCCGAGGAAAACACCGGGAATCACGCCGAGGTCGAAATCGGGCTTGAGGTGCTGGTTGGCAGCCACTTGCATCAGGAGCTCGGCGGAGGGCCCGCTGAATGTCAGGCTCTTCAAGGTCACGGGCGCAAACGAGGCCTGCCCCAGATGGTAGGTGAAGATCCAGCCGGCAACGACCGCTGCCCCAGTAGCAACAGAGGCCAGCATCATGCGCCGGCTGACCCCGAAACGCAGCGCGCCGGCGAGGCCGGCGAGCAGCCACAACATTCCGAAGCCGAGCTTCTCAGGCGTGCCACCGCCGAACAAGCTCATGATGTCACGGGAAGGCCCGCCGTCGACCAACCAGAGATTGGTCAGCCACTCCCGTGCCGGCGACAGCAGTCCGCGATAGGCGGATTGGGCCGCAACCGCGAAGATGAGGCCGGACAACAGGGCACGCAGATTGCCGTTGGCGGACAGCACCAGCAGGCGGCTGGCACATCCGCGCGCCAGGATCATGCCGCAGCCGAACATCAGGCCACCGATGATGGCACCGGAGATGCTGCCCTGCTGCGCGAGCTGGCGGGCTTCCGAGACGTCGAGCAGACCGGCCGCGACGAAGGCCTGCGTCCCCAGCACGGCGGAGGCAAAGGTGAGCAGCCAGACCGACAGGCGTGCCCCGCCTTCCCCGCGCGAGAACTCGATGGTCGCGGCACGCAGGCAGAAGCGGCTGCGCTGGGCGAAAAAACCGAACAGGCCTCCGACCAAGAGCCCGCCCAACAGGGAGACCAGATCTTCGCCCAAGAGATCGATCGCTTCGGTGAACACGGCCACGGTCTCGCGTTAGACCTCGCCGCTAAGGGCGCAGATAGGCGTAGCCGTCCTGCTGCAGCTCGGTCAGCCTAACCACCCCGCCCTTCTCGGCCACGATGAAGCCATCCGTGAGATCATCCAGCTTCACGCCCTGCGCCTTCATCGTGTTGGCGCAGGCTTCGAACACCGTGCCGGCCTTGATCAGGCGGTCCGAGAGTCCCGCGATATTGGTATCGACAGAGATCGCGTGGAAGGCGCGCAGGGCGGGACCATGCACGACCAGCCTGATATCCGCCTTGCCCGGCCCGCCGGTACCGTCGATATGATTCTGGATATTGCCGAGAACGAACAGGACGCGATCCTGATCCGCCAGATGGTAGACGACGCGCTGCCGCGGTCGTTCAGGCGCCGCCATCGCCCGGCTGATGCCGAAAGCTCCGATGAGGCCGGCAAGTCCGGCGCGCATGATCGACCGTCGTTCCATGAAGTCCTCCTAACGCACGTCCGTGATGAAGCCTGCGATACGATCGACGGCATCCTCGGCGGCGAGATCGAGAAAGAAATGATCGGCGTCCTCAACGGTCTCGAGCCGCACGCGACGCCCTGTCCGCGAGACCAGCGGTGCGAATGACTGTTGCACATCCGGCACTGTCTTGTCTTGAGCCGCGGCAAGCACGAGGACCGGAACTGCAATTTCGGCGATCAGGCCGGCCGTGTCCTGGCGCGGGTCGGCCCGATAGAAAGCCGAAAAAGCGCGAGCCGTCACCTTGGCGTCGCGACAATAAATGAAGCCGGGCATCGTCATCCACTCGCCGCCGCGCCCGGCGTTCACGGCAGCGTCGGAGCGTGCAAGCAACGGCTCGAGCGGCTGCCCGAAAGTTTCGGCATAGGCTGCGCGCAAACCGGTCTCGACGGCGGTCGTGGCCGGCGCCAGCAGGATGGCTCCCTTGATGGATCCGGGCGGATGCGACGCCAGATAGCGCGCGACCTGGTTGCCGCCGCGCGAATGGCCCAGCAGATACACGCGCGACGACGTTTGCTGCGCTTCGGCAATCCACGCCGCGATCTCGGCCACGGCATCCTCCGACGTATAGTCGTGGGCGATCGCGCAATCGTACATGCCCTTGCGCCTGTCGACACCGAGCGACAGCGTGTGAGCGAGGGTGGCGATGCCTCGCTCGGCCAGCGCTTTCGACAGGCCCTGCACCGTCCCCATGTCCTTGTGCGCGAGGGTGCCGTGGGTCATCACGACGATGGGCATGTCCGCCGAAGGCTGGGGCGGCAGCCGCAACGTTCCCAGGGTAACATGCCCGGCGATGGTCAATTCGCGCGCTTCTTCGGCGGCAAGCACCGATGCAGAGGTCAGAAAGAGAAACGCAAGCGCGAACCGGCAGCGCATCGGATGATCCCATTCAAGGACGCACGATCGTCCAGTTCTTCTCCGCAAGATCCATCAGCGCGGCAACTCCGGTGTCGACGACGCTGACACCTTCAATCAAGCGCGGCTGCCGGCCTTCCTTTCTGGCGAGAGTCTCGAGCGTGTTGCCGCAAGCGATGAAGCTGACATTGGGCATCGATTTGGCAAAACCGACGATGCGCTCCTTGACCGGCGAGCGGTCGGCCAGCAGCATGTCGAGCCCGCCGTTGAAGGCGACGACGACGATGTCGACCTCTTCGCCTTGTCCCGTGTAGTGCCGCGAGACATTGGCCGCAACATCGAGCACCGCGTTCATCTTCACCGGATCGTCATCGCTGATCTGCAGCGCCAGCTTGTGCGGTTCGGCCGCTCGAAGCGGCGCGGCAGTCATGAGTAGAAGGCCGGCAGAGATGATCGCCAGCATCAGACCGCGGCCACTGGGCGCAGCCAGCGTCATTCGACTCCTCTAGACTTTCCTTCCTTGGCGTCTTCAGGGGTGACGTCAACGATCGTCGCACGCCCGGTGATCTTCACCGGCGCGACGCAATCCTTCATGCACGGGTCTTTCTGCCAGAAGGACTTTTCGCTGGTCGCACGGTCATCCATGATGAATCCGGCTTCGTTCGGCATCTTGATCGAGGCGAGATTCTTCTCGTTCAGCTCGAAATTCTGATCCGTAACGATGTCGTTCAGGTACAGAACATAGGCGACCAGCGCGTAGTAGTCGTTGACGCCGAGCGACTCGGCATTGCCGAACGGCATCGCGTGCCGAACATAGTCGAACACCGTCGACGCATACGGCCAGTAGGAGCCGACGGTCTTGACCGGATTGTCCGCGGTCAACGATCCCTTGCCGCCCGCCAGCACGGGCCAGCGGCCATTGCCCTCGCCGAACTCGCCATGGCAAGTCGCGCAATTGTCCATGAACAGCTTCTCGCCCTGGGCGACCGTGCCCTTGCCGACCGGCAGCCCCTGGCCGTCGGGGCGTACGTCGATATCCCAGCCGCGGATCTCCTCGGGCGTCGGTGCACGGCCGATATCGTAGTGTGCAACAGTTGGCTTCGACTCGGCTTTGGACCCGCTCAGCCCACCGGCCAATGCGGCGGACCCGGTCAGGCACGCCAGCGCGGCTACTGCGACAAGCTTAGGCGACTTCAACATTCTCGACCTCACCGTTGGCCTGCACGTGCCAAGTCTGGATGCCATTGTTGTGATAGATGGAGTTGTAGCCGCGCACCTTGCGCAGTTCCGCCTTGGAAGGCTGCACATAACCAGTCTCGTCCTGGACGCGCGACTGCAGCAGGAGCGGCTCACCGTTCCAGTCGAACTCATAATAGAAGCGGGTCAGCGTCTTATCGAGCACCGGACCGTCGAGTCGCGCCGGCCACCAATTGCGGCCGCCATCGAGCGAGACGTCCACGCGCTTGACCTTGCCATGGCCCGACCAGGCGAGGCCGGACAAGATAGTGAAGCCCTTGCCGTGCTTGATCGGCGCCTGTGGGCTCGGGCTCGTGATCACGGATTTTGCATCCATCACCCAGGTGAAGCGCCGCGCCTTGCCGTTTGGCAACAGGTCGGTGTATTTCGACGTCTCCTCGCGGGTCTGCCAGGGTTGATCGCCGACCTTGATCCGGCGCAGCCACTTGACCCAGAGATTGCCCTGCCAGCCAGGCACGACGAGCCGCATCGGATAGCCCTGCTCCGGATACAGCGCCTCACCATTCATCTTGTAGGCGATCATGCAGTCGTCGAGCGCCTTCTCGATCGGCAGGCTGCGGTCCATCGCGGCCGCATCCGCGCCCTCGACCAGCAGCCATTTGCCGTTGCTCTTGACGCCGACCTCCTCCAGCAGAGTACGCAGCGACACGCCCGTATATTGCACGCAATGGACCATGCCATGAGTGAACTGGCAGCCATTCAACTGAGAGCCGCGCCACTCCATGCCGGAATTGGCAGCGCATTCCATGAAGTGGATGCGGTTGACACGCGGATAGCGCTTCAACTCTTCGAGAGAGAGTATTAAGGGCCGCTCGACCAAACCGTGGATCATCAGGCGGTGATCGGCCGGATCGACATCGGCCATGCCGCCGTGATGCCGCTCGAAGCACAGCCCGTTCGGCGTGATGATGCCTTCGAGCTCATGCAGCGGCGTGAAGCTGACCGAGGATTCGCGCGATGCCGTCAGCCATTCGACGTCGCGGCGGATCACGTCCTTTTCGAATTTCGACGGCTTGCCATAGGGGCGCGCTGCGACGCCCTCACCGAGCGAACGCGTCCATTCGGGCACGTTCGGCGGTTGATTGGCCGGGTTGCCGTCCGCCCGCGCCGAAGGTGCAACCGCAGATGCCGCAAGCCCGCCGGCCGCAGCGAGAAAACCGCGCCGGGACTGCCGGGCCAGCGAGGCTGGTTGATTCTTGTTGTCCTTGGACATCATCCTCACACTCCGGTGACTTTGACGGCGCGGTTGGGCTCGAGACGCACGGTCTTCTGGCGCTGCAAATAGGAGGACACGACCTCCCAGATCGGCGGCCCCTGCGTGCCTTCGTTGACGCTGGCCCAACCGGCCACCTGATATTCGCGCGATGGATCGATCGCGGTGCCGGTCTTGATCAGCCGCATGTCGGAGATGCGCTGCCCCTGCGGCTTGTTGACGTCGATCGCGTAGGACATGCCGCCGATACGGACCATGTCGCCACCCTGCTGATAGTAAGGATCGACGTTGAACAGGTTATCGGCGACGTCCTCAATGATCTCCTTGAGCCGCGCGCCGGTCATGCCCATCCGATAGACTGCAGGATAGGTGATCGCGGTCGCGTTGGTGACGTCCTCGAAGGTGATGTCCTGGCCCGGCATGACGCTGGTGCCCCAACGGAAGCCGGGCGAGAGCGCGATCTCCGCATCCCGCTCCTGCAGCAGCGCCTGGCAGATCAGATCGTCGAAGGTGCCGTTGAAATTGCCGCGCCGATACAGCAGCGTCTCGGTGCGGCCGAGCGCGCGGCCGAGATCGGCAGCGAACGGCTTGCGCACCTCGGCGATCTTCGCGGCCATCTGCGCATCCGGCGTGATGACGTCGGAGAACAGCGGGATCAGCTTGTAGCGATATCCCCTCACCTCGCCGTCCTTGACGTCGAGATCGAGCCGCGAGACGAACTTGCCGGACGAGCCCGATGCGATCAGCAGCGTCTTGCCGACCTTGATCGCTTCGGGCAGCGCATCATGCGTATGTCCGGTCAGGATCACGTCGAGCCCTTTGACCCGGCTCGCCAGCTTGCGGTCGACGTCAAAACCGTTGTGCGACAGCAGCACGACGAGACCGGCACCAGCCTTGCGCGCCTTGTCGACCTGAGCCTGGACGTCCTCCTCGCGGACGCCGAACGACCAGTTCGGGATCATCCAGCGCGGATTGGCGACCGGCGTATAGGGAAAGGCCTGGCCAAGCACCGCGATCTTGACGCCACCGCGTTCGATCATCGTCGAGGCCTCGAAGGCCGGCTCGTTCCATTCGGTATCGCGGATGTTCAGCCCGAGGAACGGGAAGCCAAGCCCGTCGACGGCCTGCTTGACGCGCTCGGTGCCGTAAGTGAACTCCCAATGGCCGGTCATGGCATCGGGTTTCAGCAGCGCCATACAGTCGATCATGTCCTGGCCGCGAGTCTGCAATGACGACCACGAGCCCTGCCAAGTGTCGCCGCCATCGAGCAGCACCACCCTGTCGCCGCGCTCGGCACGGATCGCCTTGATCACCGTCGCGGCGCGATCGAGCCCGCCGATCCGACCATAGGTCTTGGTCAGCGCCTCGAAATCCTCCGAGGTCAGCGCGTAGGCCGCCGACGAGCCCGGCGCGATTCCAAAGCGAGCCAGGAATTCCTTGCCCGTGACATGCGGCGGCTGGCCCTTGGCGTCGCCGACGCCGAGATTGGTCGACGGCTCCCTGAAATAGAGCGGCATCAGCTGGCCGTGGATGTCGGTGACGTGCACCAGGGTCACATTGCCGAGCGGCTCGAAAGCCAGCAGCTCCTTCTCGGTCAACTTCTGCTGGGCAAAGGCGCGCGTCGCTGCGCCGCCCGCGCCGGCACTTAGGGCGGCGGTCGCAAGCGCAACCTGAACGAATTCCCGGCGCGATATCATCGCTCTTCTCCTTGCGGCATTGATTAGTTACGGACCGATGGCGTCTCGACCGGCAGGCCGATCCCGCGCCAGGCCACGTACAGCTCGAGCGCGAGGAACTCGTCCGATAACGGCGCATAGGGCACGGCCCGAACGTCGAACATGCAGCCCTCGAACCGCTCGTGGAGCGGGACCAGCCGCTGATCGCGCAGCCGGTAGGTCGGAAAGCCGTTGGTCTGGCCCTGGCTGAGGAAATCGGCGCGCATGAACTTGCCGTTGTTCTTCTCGTGACAGGAGGCGCAGGCGAGGTCGAGCTGGCCGGTCCGCGTGTAGTAGATCTGCTTGCCTTTCTCGAACCACGGCGACATCGGGCCGTCGGTCTTCACCGTCACCGGCATGCCGCGCGACTGGTAGCGGACAAAGGTCGTCATGTCGGTCAGCTCCTGCGACTTGAAGGCCCAAGGCTGCGCCTTCATGTGCTCGGTGCGGCAGATGTTGATCTGCTGTTCCAGATTGACCGGCTTGTTGAGCTTGTCGCTCCATTTCGGCATCGCGGCGCCGACACCCTTCATGCTCTTCTCGGCCTCGCCGTGACAGCTCATGCAGGACTTGCCTTCAGCGCCGTCGACCGCCTTCCATGCGTCGGCCGCCCGCTCGATCGCGAGAAAGCCTGGGTTCTCCAAATCGTCATCCTGCAGGGCACGCGTTTCCTTGCTGCGAAACTCGTAACCCGAGATGATGGTCTTGAAGACGTGGCCGAGAGGCGCCGGAATGCCCTTTCGCTCCGCCTCCTGGCCCGATGAGGCGATCGCCGACAACGTGAGCGCAGCCGTGGCCAGGACGGCCAGTGCACCGTAGCGCGTATACATCCGTCCCTCCCCGTGACCGTGGCGCAGCAGCAATCAGGCCTTCAGCGTGATCTTTTCTTCCGCCGAAATCACCGAGCCGTCATCGTCCGTCCAGGCGAACTTGAACGTCCCCTCCTGCTCGATCCTGGCATTGAACTGGATGTAGGGGTTGGCCGAGATGGCCGGCTCCAGCGAGCAGGCGAACACGGGCTTGCCGTTGAACTCGCAAGAGAACTTGTTGATGATCTTGCGTGGAATCGTCTTGCCCTGCGCATCCTTGCGCTGGCCTGATTCCATCAGGTGCGAGACCAGGGTCTTGATCTGGATGATCTCGCCCTGCTTGGCTTCCTTCGGAAGCTTGATCCGCGGCTTGTCTGCCATTTTTTCTCTCCTGTTTCAGCCGCCGCAGCCGCCGATGGTGACCTTGACGGTCTTGCGCTCGGTGAAGAGCGACCCGTCGCTCATCTTCGCCACGGCAATGACGTTCTGCGTCTGCGCGAGGCGGATACGGATCGACGCCTCGGCCTTGCCCGACAACGGCGTGAACATGAGCGTCGCGACGCCGCCATTCGGGTTGCCGTCGGCGACGAACAGCACTTCCTTGACGTAATTATCGGCGGTCATCGGACTGTCGACGGTCAACGACAACGGCACCGTATTGCCGTTCTCGGCTATCTCAGGCAGGTCAAGCGAGATCTTGCCGCTTGCCGCTTCCTTGCCGCCCGTGAACTTCTTGATCAGTTCGGCCGCATCGTTGCTTACCTCGGCATTCGCAGCCATCGGCAGCATCGTCAGGGCGACGAGACCGCCGCCGAGAACGAATGCCTGTCGTCTGTTGATTGGCCTCATGCATCATCCTCCAAAGGCAGTCATTTCAGGGTTTCGAGAAAGGCGACCACATCCTCGACCTGCGCAGCGGTCAGGATAGGCTTGCCGACGAACTCGGGACGGACCCGACTGAGGCCCTCATTGCGATAGAACGCAGGCATCACCGTATCGTCGAAGACGCGTTTGGGATCGGCAACGATGAGGCGCAGCTGCGCCTCGGTGTAGCGCCCGGCGACGCCATCGAGCGAAGGGCCGAGTTCGCCGTGAAATTCTTCGGATTTGAGACTGGAAACCTGATGACAGGCGAGACAGTTGCCCAGCGTCCGCGTCAGGAAAACCTTCCGTCCCGCATCCGCATTTCCGGCCGTGCCCGTCAGGGATTTCGGCAGCGCGCCATCGACGACAGTGAGCACGATGGGCTCATCGGCCTGCACGGTCGACGCAAGCAACAGATAGAGGCAAGCGGCCGGAAGCCAGCTACGCATGTTTCCACCCTTGAGACGAGGCCACCCTCGCCGGTTTTATCAACGGGGCTTACGGCCCCATCACATTCACAAATTATGATATTAGAATAATTATGGTGTCAAGCAGGTTTCGGTGCGGCAGTGCACTCAGCCTTTCAATGCGGTCAGGTAGTCGCGAAACGAGCCGTGCTCGTAGGCCATCTCGCGCACGAAGCGGAACATCGCAAGAAAGTGCTGCGGCTTGAGATAGCCCGGTGCGCGTGCGACTTCGCGCGCGGCCGGCTCTTTCGCAGCGAGGCCATCGCCGGAAGCGGGAAAGAACTGGAAGGTCGGCGTGAAGCGAATGGCATAGCGCTCGGCCAGCTCCTTCTCGCTGAACTCCTTGCCGTCAAAATCGGTCACCTTGCGCGCGCCGACCAGGTTGAGCTGCAACACCTCGAAATTGGCGCGGATGTAGCCCGTAATCTCCGGATCGGCGAAATTCACCAGATGCGTCTCGCGGCAATAAGGGCAGCCGCGCAGCTCCCACATGATGGCGAGCCGCTTGCCTGTGGACGCAGCAGTTTCGAGATCGTCACGCAGGTCGAGGAAACTGTTGAGGAACCAGGGCTCGTGATAGAGCCCGTCGTCGCCCAGCGCGGGTTCGGCCCGCGCAGGAGAATGGGCCGTTGCCGCGATGAGAGACGGCATCGCGACAACGAAACTGCGCCGCGTCATCGGGCGATGCGAGAGCTTGAGGAACTTCATGGATTTTGCCAAAGCTTACGACGGACGATACATGATATTCGAATAAACGAATGTGAAAAGGACATTCGATGTTGCATCGCGCCATCACCCTCTCACTTCTCCTCACATCCGTCCTCACCTGGATCGGCTGTGCTGCAACTACGCATGCTGCAGAGGCTTTGGATGTCTCCACGTTATTTCAAGGCGCCATGGCGAGCCTGCGCACCGCGGCAAGCTATGCGCGCACCGGCAACGTTGCCCTGGCCCAGATCGAGATCGATGATGCAAGAAGCGACTGGCACCGGCTCGACCAGCACGCCGATCAGGTTTCGATCTACCCAAACCAGGCTCTTCACGAACTGCTGGTGCGTGGAGACACCGGGCTCGCCAGCGCAGCTGACGCGCTGGCTGCAGGTGATACGGCGCGGGCCGGGACGGAGATTCTCTCGCTGCGACGGGCCATTCACGCTCTGAGTCGCGAAGCCGGAGTCAATGATCTCAGCGGCTGCGTCTTCGAACTGGCGCCAATCATGGAAGAGTTGCGAACTGCGGCGACGCGCTTCAGCACGACGAAGAGCGATCCCGATCGGGTGAAGAAATCCGGCGAGGCGCTGCGCGAGCGTCTGCAACGCTGCAACGCTCTCGCCCCCTCAGAGGTCGCCGGAGAGGCCGAATTCCGCCGGCTGCTCGACGGCGCGATTGCGAGCGCCAGCGAGATCGGATCCGCCGCCCTCAAAGGCGACGCCGATCTGGTTCATCGCTACCAGATCGAGCTGCAGTCCTTCATCAGTCTGCTGGACTTCCGATTCGGCTGATCAGCCGATGGCAGAGAGGCCCGGGAACAGCTCGAAGATCCACTGCGACATACGCGGGATCACGCCCGTCAGAAAGGCAGCCCCCGTCAGGACAAGAAAGCCCCCCATCGTCTTTTCGACCAGCCCGAGATGAGGACGGATGCCCTTCAACATCGTCATGAACCGGCCGGTGAACGCCGCTGCGATCAGGAAGGGCACGCCGGTGCCGATCGAATAGGCCGACAGCAGCAGCATGCCCTTGCCGACCGTCGCCTCGGCACCTGCCATCATCAAGACGGCCGCCAGCACCGGACCCGCACAGGGCGTCCAGCCGAACGCGAAGGCCAGCCCCATCGCGAACGCGCCGAGAAAGCCGGCCGGCCGCTGTCCCATCTGGATCGTGGCGCTGCGATACAGCAGCGGAATCTTCAGGATGCCCAGAAAGTGCAGGCCCATCACGATGATCACGAGCCCAGCCATGATTCCGAGCTGGGCGAGATGGCCGGAAATGAACCGACCGAACACCGAGGCGGTGGCACCGAGCCCGACGAAGACGGCCGAAAATCCGGCAACGAAACACAGCGCCGACACCACCGTCCGGCCGCGCCTGGAAGCGTCGGGCTCGCTCCCCGCCTCGGCTGCCGAGACCCCAGCGATGTAGAACAGAAAGGGCGGCACGAGCGGTAAAATACAGGGGGAGAGGAAGGACAACAGGCCAGCCAGCAGTGCGGCCCCCAAGGTCACGTCCAGATCCATCGTCTCCCCACCCATCCCTGGTACATATTCGAATTTAATGATAGATATGGGTGGAAGTCCATAGGATGGCTACATGCCCCATACGATTGCAAAATTTGCCGTGGCCTGGCTGCTCGGCGCGGTCCTGCCGAGCTGCGCTTTCGCATCCGAGCTCGTGATGTTCGAACGCCCCGGTTGCGCCTGGTGCGCCCGCTTCAACGCCGAGATCGCGCCGATCTATCCCAAGACCGACGAAGGACGCGCCCTTCCGCTCCGGCGGATCGATCTGGACAAGCCGCTTCCAGCGGACCTCGCCGGGATCGATCCCGGCGCATTCACGCCGACCTTCGTGGTCGTGGACCAGGGCCGCGAAATCGGACGAATCCGGGGGTACCCAGGGGATTCATTCTTCTTTGGGCTGCTCGGCCGTATCTTGACGAGCGCACCTCCATCGCAGATTCATTCTTGAACGGAATGCAAGGGATCACGAACTCATGCCGCTACCGAAGCTCAAGGATCTCGGAACCTCTGCCGAACTGGAGCAGATGATCGAGAAGGCGCGGGAAGCGA
Source organism: Bradyrhizobium sp. SZCCHNR3119 (assembly GCF_032487775.1). NCBI lineage: Bacteria > Pseudomonadati > Pseudomonadota > Alphaproteobacteria > Hyphomicrobiales > Nitrobacteraceae > Bradyrhizobium > Bradyrhizobium sp. SZCCHNR3119. Next base: position 176,208 of record NZ_JAUEUV010000001.1, read on the forward strand.
GCGAAATGCTCAAGGCGCTATCCCACGAATCCCGGCTGCTGCTGCTCTGCATCCTCGCGGAAGGCGAGAAATCGGTCACCGAGCTCGAACAATTCCTTGGCGAGCGGCAGTCGACGGTGTCCCAGCAGCTCGCCCGCCTCCGGCTCGACCGGCTGGTCACGACGCGTCGCGACGGCAAGACGATCTACTACAGCCTGGCCAGCGATGACGTCCGCAAGATCCTGACGGCGATTTACGACGTTTATTGCGAACCGGTGCGCAAACGAAAGCGCTAGCGACCCGACGCGAACCGTCGTTCCGCTAGAGGACGATGCTGGATTCCCCGGTCGACTTGGCGCACAATGCAGCCAACGCGCGCAGAAAAGTCCGGAGGAATGCTCAATCAATCTGCCATCATGTTTGCTTGCGGCCTGTTCGCCGGGGCCGTGCTCGGCGTGGCAGGGCGAGCCGGACGCTTCTGTACGCTCGCGATGCTGGAGGATGCCTTCTTCGGCTCGGACATGCGGCGTCTCAAATCATTCACGCTGGCTGCGGCCGTTGCGCTGGTGGGCACTCAGTGTCTGGCCGCGCTCGGTCTGATCGACCTCACCCAATCGATCTATCTCGCGCCCTCCATTCCGCTCGGCGGCGCTATTATTGGCGGGTTTGCGTTCGGCGTCGGCATGGCGCTGGTGGGCACGTGCGGTTTCGGAACGCTGGTCCGCATCGGCGGCGGAGACCTGCGCGCGATCGTCGTCTTCCTGGTGCTTGGAATCTCGGCATTGGCGGCGATGCGCGGGCTGACCGGATTCCTGCGACTGGCGCTGATCGAGCCGCTCTCCGTGCGGATGCCCGAAGGAACCACCCAGGCGCTGGATTCCCTGCTGTCACCCCGGCTCGGTGCGCTCGCGCGGCCGATCGCCGTATCGGCGACAGCTGTGGCCCTGACGATCTGGTCGCTCGCGGACGGCCGTCTGATCAAGTCACCGCGGCTCCTGCTGTCGGGAATCGGCGTCGGCCTCGCTGTTGTTTTCGGCTGGTTCGCGACCGGATGGTTGGGAAGCGATGATTTCGATCCCGCCCGCCTCGCTTCCCTCACCTTCGTCGCTCCGCTCGGCAACGCCGTCTTGTATATCGCGACCATGTCGGGCACCCATGCCGACTTCTCCATCGGCTCGGTCGCCGGCGTGATCCTCGGGTCCTTTGTCGCGGCGATGTTTTCACGCGTTTTCCGCTGGGAAGCCTGCGACGATGCGCGCGAGCTGAAGCGTCACATGATCGGCGCCCTGCTGATGGGAACGGGCGGCATCATGTCGATGGGCTGCACCATCGGCCAGGGTTTGTCCGCCTTTTCGACGCTGGCCGTCTCGGCCCCCCTCACGATGCTCGCGATCGCTTGTGGCGCGCGCGTCGGCCTGGAATACACGATGACCGGTGAGTGGCGGCCGGCGCTGCGCAATCTCTTGAGCGTGCATTCCTGGTCGACCAAATAGATCGGACGCGGAAAATTGGCATACTCTTCCTCAGCAGGGGGCGATGGGCATTCGCCGAACTCTGGAGAGAAACCAACGGCCGCGCGAAGCGAAATCGTCAAGGCGATCGTTGCTGGAGTCTGCGGCAGCCTGGCCCACCTGCTGTTGATGTCCTTCAAGTCTTGGTCGGGACTGCTTCCCTCGTTCCAGCCCTATGAAAGCCTGCAAGCCACTCTCAACCAGATCACGGGCAGCTCGGTCGATCCAATCGTGCCCTGGGCACTGTCCTTCCTGAATGGCTCGACAATCATCGGCCTGGTCTTCGGTCAGCTTTATCGATCGCTGCCAGGCTCCTCCGGCGCAGTCAAAGGCGCGGTGTACGGCCTGCTCGGCTGGCTCGTCATGGGAGTTCTATTCTTCCCGATGATCGGTCTCGGCGCCTTCGCGACAGGCGCCGGGCTTGGCGTCGCTCCCGCCCTGTTCTCACTTGCCATGCTGCTCACCTACAGCGTGGTTCTCGGCAGCGTCTATGGCGCGCTCGATCGCGCAGGCAGCTGATGGTCCAATCTCATCGCGGCCCGGTCGCGCGGGACGCGGAGCGGATCAAGCGGCCCTCACACCGTCGATGAACTTCTTGACCTCCAGCTTGAGCCTTGCGCTGTCGCCGGCCAGCGACTTCGCCGCCGACAGAACTTGCGACGCCGCCGAGCCGGTGTCGACGGCACCGCGCTGCACGTCGGTCACGTTGGCCGAGACCTGCTGGGTGCCCGCCGCGGCATGCTGAACGTTTCGCGAGATCTCCTGGGTTGCTGCGCCCTGCTGCTCCACCGCCGCAGCAATGGTGGAGGAGATTTCCGACAGCTTCTCGATCGTGCCGCTGATCTCCCTGATCGCTCCGACCGACTCCTGCGTCGCGGCCTGGATGCCGGAGATCTGCTGACCGATCTCCCCGGTGGCCTTGGCCGTCTGCTCGGCCAGCGCCTTGACCTCCGAAGCGACCACCGCAAACCCGCGGCCGGCGTCGCCGGCCCGCGCAGCCTCGATCGTGGCGTTGAGCGCGAGCAGATTGGTCTGCCCGGCGATCGTATTGATCAGTTCGACCACATCGCCGATGCGCGCGGCTGCCTTGGAGAGCTCGCTGACCTGCTCATTGGTCCGGCGCGCCTGCGCCACGGCCTCGTTGGCCATGCGAGCCGAGTCCTGGACCTGTCGGCTGATCTCGTTGACGGACGCCGACAATTCCTCGGTCGCCGATGCCACGGATTGCACGTTGGTGCAGGCTTCCTCGGACGCCGTGGTGACGGCGGTCGCCAGATTCTCCGCGCGATTGGCGGTGTTGCTGAGGCCACCGGCGTGACCTTCCAACGCGCTTGATGCGGAGGAGACGGTCTCGACGATCTCGCCCACCGCCGCCTCGAATCGGCCGGTCAGTTCATCGAGCCGCCTGCTGCGCTCCAGCTTCACCTGCGCCTCTTGCTGCGCGATGTCGTCGGCTTCCCTCTTGGCGATCAGCGCCGTTTTGAAGACCTGCAGCGCATCGGCCATCATGCCGATCTCAGTCCTCTCCCCACGATGCGGTATTTCCGTCGCGAGATCCCCCTCGCCCAGCGCCTGCATGGGCCGGATGATCGAGGCGATGCACCGGGCGATGTCGCGAATGAACCAGAAGCCCACACCGATGCCGATGAGGACGGCAAGGACGACGATTGTCGACACCGTCGTGAATGCCTGCGCATAGCCCTCGGCGGCGATCCTGGTCTCGGCGTCGGCGCCTCGATTGTTGAGGTCGATGGCCTTCTTCAGATATTCGTCCGACTGATTGGCGATGCTCCGGACCGTCTTGTTGAACAGCTCGCTCGCCTGCTTGGTCGCATTACCGTTCCCGTTGCGCAGAACGTCGAGCACCCCATCCGCCGCCTTCACATATTGCTCCCAGCCGCGCGACCAATTGTCGAACAGGCTGCGCTCCTCGGCCGACGAAATCATCGCCTCGTAGGACCGGCGTGCTCCTCCAATGACCGCGAGCGTCGCCTTCATGTTCCGGTCGAGAGTGTCCCTCTCCTCGGCGGAGTCGGCCGTCATGTAGGCACGAAGCTGGGCCCGGTTGAGATTGATTGCGGATCGCAATTCGCCGAGTACGCGTACGCTCGGCAGCCAATTGTTGGCGATCTGCTCCGTGTGCGTGTTGATCGCCTGCATGCCCCGGACGGCGAGCAAACCGAGCGCCGTCATGGCAGCCAGCAGCAGCGCGATGACGACGACCATCTTTCCCCGGATCGACAGTTGCGACATCTCGCGTCCTTTTCGTTGCTCGACGGTTGTGTCGCCCGACCAGTGATGGCGCCGTCCCAACGATAAAAGGTAACATCCAACGTTCGTGAAATGGTTAACGCGGCTGGCTACAGAGCGCATCTGTGTGCTGCGGACTAACAAGCTCAGATCATGAGCGGCCAGCCACGGCTTGCGGATGGGCCACGACCGATTCGGAGCAGATCGGCCGGACCGGCGGCCAAGCGCTGCGTCAATGACTGAAGCGTGTCACCTTCATGGACGGGATTAGTTCCCTTGCTTCGGGCCAACGTCCGCGCGAAGCCTTTGGTGGCACCCAATACCGGCGGGCAAGACCTTCCTTCGAGTCCATCGCAGCGATCTGGACAACGCTGCACCGTCACGAAGATGTCAGTTGCCACACGGGCTCGCCCGCGCCACCCATCCACAATGGAGACGACCGTCCTTCGATGAGAGCCCAGACGATCACGTTGCCCCCGACGATCCGCCGCATGACGGCGGCGCTGTTGGTGCTCGTGTTGAGCCTGGCTTCCTTGCTCGGAACGTTCAATTCCGCATCGGCCAGCAATTCCGGCCCCCGCGAAATCTCGGAATGGTCGGGCTCCACGACCGCCGCCCCGAAGCCTTGCAAGAGGGCCGTCCTGCCCGGCGCCGTCAACACGTGCCCGTTCGCCGGTCTCAGCCTCACGGCCGTGCCAGCGAACGAAAGCGACACTGTTCAGCCATTCCCGGCCGTCCAGGTCGTAACGTGGCGCCCGCACAATGATGTCTTGCCGGCGCAGTGCAACGCATCGTCCCCCTATCGCCCGCCCAGCCACATCTCCTAGGCACGCGGTCTTGATCTTGTCGCGCGCAACGTAACGCTGCGACCTGAACAGACGAACATCCATCATCGATCGCACGCTAAAGATCGGCGCCGAGCGTCCCATGAGTTGTGACGGCCCTGTGGCCGTACCGGCTGCGCAGCCGCTCACGCGGCACGATCAATGCCCGCACATCAATGCCAAGGGAGATCATCATGTCCATCCGTCTTACCGGCTTGGCCGCGCTGCTGCTCGGAGCACTGCAATCCTCCCCGGAAGTCGCAGTTGCCGGCCGACTGCCGCAGCAGGCCGAGGTCGATGCACGCTTGCTGATCGGCGACGCCACGGCAGAGGGCAGCACGGCCGCGGCATGGGCCGGATTGGATGTCCGCCTCGCGCCGGGCTGGCACACCTATTGGCGCTCCGCCGGGGATGCCGGTGCGCCACCCGAATTCGACTGGTCGGGCTCGCGCAACGTCGCCGATGTCAGCGTCGAATGGCCGGCTCCCCGTCGCTTCAGCGAACAGGACATCGACACGTTCGGCTATGTCGATCACGTCCTGTTTCCGCTGCGAGTACGCCTGCAGGACGGCTCGGCGCCGGCGCACCTGGCGCTGAAAGCTGTGCTGTACGTCTGTTCCGAAATCTGTACGCAGCAAGAGGCGAACCTACAGGCCGATATTTCGCCGACATCCAGCCAGCCCGAGAACCAGGCGCAAATCGATGCGTGGCGGCAGCGGGTGCCACGCGAGACGTCTCCCACTCTCTCAATCACTTCGCTGCGCCTGGAGCGGCAGCCCTCGCCGCAGCTGAGGCTCGAGGTGCATGCCTCGCCATCGCTGAGCGCCATGGACGTGTTCATCGATGGCGACGTCGCCGTGTCGGGCGGACGCGTCCAGGCGAGCCGGCGCGCGGAGAGCGATGTAAGCCTGACCCTACCTGTGCTGGGTCTCGATCAGGCCAAACCATACGCAAAGTTGCGCGTCACCCTCGTGGACGGTGACAGGTCGCTGGAAGCGGTCGTCCCCGACGAGGCCGCCAAGTCGCCCTCAGATTCCACAGCGATCGGGGCCAAGCCCACGCCCGCCGGCAGATCGGCGTCGATCTGGGCAATCCTCGGCATCGCCCTGCTCGGCGGCTTCATCCTGAACTTCATGCCCTGCGTATTCCCGGTGCTGTCGCTCAAGCTGGTCTCGCTGGTCGATCACGGGCATCCCGATTCAGGCTCACCGCGGTCGGCGTTCCTGGCGACGGCAGTCGGCATCGTGGCGTCATTCGGGGTGCTGGCCGCGACGCTCTCCATCCTCAAGGCGAGCGGCAGCGAAGTCGGCTGGGGCCTGCAATTCCAGCAGCCCGCCTTCCTCATCACGATGATCGTCGTGCTGGCCGCATTCGGCGCCAATCTGCTCGGCCTGTTCGAAATCACCCTGCCCTTTTGGATCACCGGCCGCATCGGCAATGCAGGCATGGGCCGAACAGCCACGGCGCATGTCTTCAACGGCTTCGTCATGACGCTGCTGGCGACGCCATGTTCGGCTCCCTTCGTTGGAACGGCCGTGACCTTCGCGCTGTCGCAACAAGCACCTCAGATCATGCTCGTCTTTACTGGTCTCGGCCTCGGCATGGCTTTGCCGTATCTCAGTCTCGCGGCAGCGCCGGGCCTCGCCGCGCTGTTCCCGCGACCCGGCCGCTGGATGTTGACGCTCCGCGCCCTCGCGGCTGCCGCCATGCTCGCGACCGCGCTGTGGCTGCTCACGATCCTCGCCGAGATCAGTGGGCCGACGTCGGCCGCCCTGCTCGCGATCACATTGCTCTCGCTGGTCACGGTGCTGGCGGCACGCCGCTTCCAAATGCGACGTGCGATGGGCGCAGCCGGCGTTGCCGTGATGCTCGGCCTGGCGGTAATGGCCGCCACCCGCATCACCGAGCCCGCCGCAACGGCCGCCGCCAGAGAGATCGCGTGGCAGCCATTGGTGCCTGCCGATATCGCCACGCAGGTGCGTGCCGGCCGCACCGTCTTCGTCGATATCGGAGCCGCCTGGTGCGTCACGTGCAAGGTCAATGAGAAGCTGGTCATCGACAGCTCTGCGGTGAGACACCGCCTGACCACGGATGTCGTTCCCGTCAAGGCGGATTGGACGACGCCCAACGAGGCGATCTCCGCCTATCTCAGATCCTACGACCGCTACGGCCTGCCCTTCAATGCCGTGTTCGGACCGAAAGCGCCGACCGGCATCCTGCTGCCAGAGCTCCTGACGCAGAAGCTCGTGCTCGACGCCATCGATACCGCATCCGCCACCTCTCACTGACCACCGAAAGAAAGATAGAATATGACAATCAAGACACTGGCCGCATCGCTCGCCGCGGCTCTCCTCCTCGCCGTCGCCGCTCTGCCGGGCACCGTTCGTGCTGCCGACGACGATGATGGCGACATCCTGAGCGAAGCTCGCATCCTCCATGATCCCGACATTCCAGCCTTCGGCAATGCGGACGGAGACATCACCATCGTCGAATATTTCGACTATCAGTGCCCCTATTGTCGCAAGGTCAGCCCCGATCTCGCCAAGGTCGTGCGCGAGGACGGCCATGTCAGATGGATCATCAAGGATTGGCCCATTTTCGGCGGCCCCTCGATCTACGCCGCTCGCCTGGCGCTGGCGGCGAAATATCAGGACAAGTTCAAGGAAGCATATGAAGCGCTGATCGCGCAGCATGAGAAGCTTTCGGAGGACAAGGTCGACGCGGCGCTCGCTGCGGCCGGCATCGACATCGCCCGCGCCAAGAACGATCTTGCCGCTAACAGCAGCACCATCGATGCCGTTCTGGCACGCAATCACGAACAAGCGGTCGCGCTTGGTTTCCGCGGGACCCCCGCTTTCATCATCGGGCACTTCCGCGTCCCCGGCGCTCCCAACGCACAGGCGTTCAAGCAGGCGATCGCTGACGCGCGTGCGGCCGCGCGCCGCAAATGACGCGGCGGCGCATCGTTCAGCTTAGAAGCCACCGTCGCGGTCACACAGCGTCTCGGCCCAAGGAACCGTAACGACGGGCCGCGGTTGAGTCTCAGCGGTCAGCTCCGAGACGGAACTGCGGTCCCGGGACCCAGCCTGGTCCAGGCTTCAATTGGTCCGTGGGGCCATCGTTTTTGACGCCGAAGCGCCCAACGGCACCCTTGAAATCGTTTCAAGAGCCGTACCGCGAGCAGCAAGCTTGATCATGAAGTGAAACGCAGGCGATGCCTCGGCGTCGCCTGTGTTCGGGCTCCAAATTCGCATCGCCTCGACGTAGGTTAAGATTCTGGATTTGGGCGAGCTGATCGCGCAACATAGGTTTTGCTCAATAGGTTTTGCTCAATGGATCTTACCGAGATCGAGCGCCATTTCCTGGCTCGGCTGGTTTCCGAGCCCTGGATCAGCCCGCCCATGTTCGACCATGAGCGCATCGCAAGACTTATCGAACTCGGATTGGTGGAAACTGAGCCGCTCGCCTCTGGCGAGGTCGCATACAGGATCACGGAGGCCGGCCGAGCTGCCCTATAGGTTCTTGGGAGCAGGCCCATGGAGGCGTCGATGAGCACGGTCGCGAAGCTGCTAGCCCAAAAGCAACAGTTGATCGAGCGCCTGGACGAAAATCCCGGTCCGCAGGAATCCGAAGAGATTCAGCACCTCCTGCGCAAGATCGAAGCTGCCTTGGAGCTGCTCGCGGAGGCCGGACCGGGGACGAGCTCCGGAAATGACGATTAGGTCGCTCGCCCGGCAACAGATGCGAATGCTGGCTCACGATCGCGCCCAAATCGCGACCGATGAAAGAGCCGAGCGAATGGTATTCTCAACTTTACGCCTTCACTTGATCCTGCAGGCGCGATCGCGCTTGCTCCACGCAAAGCCTGGTCCGCACGGGGGCCGCGGCTGAATCCCGGCCGGGCATTCGTTCCACACCGGTGCACCTCTGTCCCAGCCGTCCACCATGCAGCCGCCGTTGCTCCCGGCATGGCAGCCAGGCCCACATCCGTCAGCGGCCCGCACCGGGCCGATGCCCACCATCAGTGCGGACGCGAACAGGACCGCCAGGAAAAGTCTTGCCATGGTTTCCTCCCTGATTCCTGCGTTCAAAAATGAGACGAATCGAGGCTCAGTTTGCAATTCCGGGCCAAGTGGTCCGGTTCCTGGCAGACTTAGCAGCGCAACGAAACGCCACCAAACTGCGCACACTTTTCACACGCGCTCAGCCGCCCCATGGTCATTGATAAGGCCGCTCCGGCAGCGCTTGCGCGCGCAGCGTCCGTCGGTTAGCCCTGAATCGTCGCTCGGGAGGATCGGAGCATGCGTTGGTTATCAATCGGCTTGGCCCTGCTGCTGATCGCCAGCAAGGCGAACGCGGCCTGCACCTGCCGCTGCGTTGATGGCCAGGTCCAGCCGATCTGCGACCGCGCCGGCGATCTTCCACGCCCGTGTCCGCCGACACTCTGCCCGCTTCCGGCGCCGTCGGTTGCGCCGCTCAATCGGCCCACCCTGCCGCCGCTCGGGACCTCGCAATGCCGGCAGGCTCATGTATGCGGCCCGTCCGGCTGCGGATGGCAAGAGGTCTGCCGGTAATTAACCCGATCGGGCGAATGATCGATCCGGTGAGCAGCTGCACGCGCGAGACATTTAGGGCGTGGACTCATAAACTCTAGTCCAGAGGCGCGCTGAGGCGAGTGCGACCGCAGCGAGGAAGTTGCATGCGAGCTTGTCGAAGCGGGTGGCGATACGTCTGAAATGCTTGAGCTTGCAGAAGAAGCGCTCGACCAGGTTGCGCTGGCGATAGATGCGGCGGCTGACAGAGCGTTGGATCACTCGCTGGCTGGTTGAAGGAATATGAGCCTTGGCACCGCTGGCCCGGATCATGTGGAGGAGAGCATCGGCGTCATAGCCACGATCGGCGACGACATCGCGGCATTTGAGGCCTTCCAGCAGAAACGACGCAGCGCGCAAGTCGTGAGCCTGACCGGGGGTAAGCATCAACCGAACCGGCAACCCATTCTCATCGACGACGGCGTTGATCTTGGTGCTCAGTCCTCCACGAGAACGGCCGATGGCGTGATCTTCGCCCCCTTTTTACCCCCGGCAGCGTGCTGGTGAGCCCGGATGATTGAACTGTCGATCAGCGCCATCGAGTGCGGCGAGCGGGCCGCCAGGGTCTCGAAAACCCGCAGCCAAACGCCTGCCTTGGCCCAGCGATTAAAGCGGTTATAGACCGTCGTGTAAGGACCGTAGCGCTCCGGGAGGTCGCGCCAGGGCGAACCCGTTCGAAGCACATAGAAAATGCCGTTAAGGACCCGCCGGTCATCCACTCGCGCGACGCCGCGAGACTTGTTCGGCAATAGAGGCTTGATCAAAGCCCATTCTCCGTCGCTCAGATCGAACCGCGCCATCCCACCCCCCAAATCTCTGCGGGAGTGAATCACTGTTCGCCAGCTAACGGAATCCCTTTATGAGTACAGAACCTAGTCACAGCTTCACGCCAAAATGATTCCCGCAAATTAGCCAATCTTCTTCCCAACAATACGGGCGTTTCTAAGTAGTTCGGGACAGCATCAGGAAGGGTCATCGCATGTCTCCTAAGCTCACGCCGCGTCAGGTCATCGCCAGATCGTACCCGACCTGGGACTATGCCATGGCCGATCGACTGATCGCCTGGCTTGATGATTGTGGCTACACAATCGTCGAGAAATCCGAGATCAACGGGAGCGATCAACTTCTTCTATCGGACGCCGACGCAAGGCTTGCTCCCGCCTGTTGACCACGGGCAACTTGGACAGCCGGCTCAGACCAACATGCGGGCCTAGGAACGCCCTGCACACCGGGTTGTGAGTATGGTCCGGACCCGACATGGAACCCGCCCGGTACTTCACGGTTTGTGTCGAGACGATTGAGGACAGCGCAAGCCAAGAGGATTCGCAACGATGTCTCGCAAGCTTACGCCGCGGCAGGTCATTGCCCGCTCCTATCCGACCTGGGACTACGCCATGGCCGACCGACTGATCGCCTGGCTCGGCGATTGTGGTTACGAAATTGTCGAGAAGGATTCCCACCGGGACGCAAGCCTGGTTCCTGCCGATGCCAAGCCTCAGGATCGGACGAAACTGGAGCCGGCCCACTAACTCGTTGCAGCGAGCTCCGACGGTCGCACGCATCACGTGCGCTTCACTTTTGAGCGAACGCATGGCAAGGCGGGCTCACAAATGATCCCGCCTTGTATCTTTTGAGGATCTTACATGAGGCCGAGGCGCCTTCCGCGAGGGCGTTGGCGCGGAGAGGTCACGCCAGGAGCTGCTTCTCGATCTCGTAGACCGGCATCTTCACGAGGTCCTTATGGATCTCGCCATGCAGCGCCTTGCGGACCGCATCAGAATAGTCGGCACGTATCATGCCAAGCGCCCGCGGTGATGCGACAACCGTCAGCGCCCTTGTCTCTCCGGCGAGAACAGCCTGATGCAGCCGCCCAGCCAGTGACTTCAGAAACATTCGTTCCGCTTCGTCATGCCAATCGGATTGGTCGACCGAGCTGCGGGCCGTGCCAAATGACGGTTGCACCGAACCAGGCTCATCGGCACCGAGCGCAGCCGTACGCTCATCGGGATGCTCACGCACTTCCTTGGTGTGCAGGTTCGGAAACATGCTGTCCCCGATGTTTTCCAGGATCAATGCCTTGCGCCCGTCGCAAACGACGACCCAGTCTCCGGTTCCAATTTTCATCTTATCCATGAGCATGCTCCAACCTTGCAGCCAGCCAACCTTCCGGCCAGCTAGATGCTCTCTTCAAAATCTTCCAGCGACAGCCCGAACTCCGAGAGCGCCTCTTCCAAATAGTCGCCGAGCATCGGAGTCTCGATCAAATACGCCGCTGTGCGGTTATTGTGGGCCTGAGCGGCCTGCGCCCGCAGTTCATCCCAATTCTCGAGCCCACCGTCACCCCGACCAAGCCACATCAGAGCGACCAGATCGATCTGCTCGTCGACATTGAGGCCTTGAATGAAGCTCGCCACTTCAGCGCGGTCGGTGCTCCTGCCACGCCCGCCCGAACCGTGAACCGTGTCGTCATCGGTCAGGTCGGAGAGCAGCTCGGGCTCGGTCGACTCCATCTCGTACTGATGGACCTTGTTCACGACGAACGCGACTTTGTCCGGCGAAATCGTCAAATTTGGAGTTGTTTGCATGCGGCGCCTCCCTGAGCGACCGGGCAACGCCCTTGGTGTCAACACAAACACGCTAAGCGGTCCGGAGGGGGCGTACCTTGCGCAGGATCAAGGCCGCGGCGGGGCACAAGGGCGGACCGGCGCACCGCAGCGCCGGCAGGAACTCACCAAAACTCACATGATCGGGAGCGGCCAAGCTTCTGAACACGAGCACTCTTGCCCGGCGAGACAAGCTGCGCAACATCTCCTGCCGGCCAGCCCATTAGGTCGACGATCGATACCAGCAACATCGACGGAATCACAGATGGTGAAGAGCATAGCAGCGGCAACCGGAATCGCCGCCCTTCTGATCGGCGCGACCGTTCTTCCGGCTGCCGCTCGCGGCGGCCACGGTCTTGGTCATCACTTTGGCGGACGCGGATTTGGCCGAGGCTTCCATAGTGCGGGAACGTCGTCCTTCGCAATCAGCGGCAAGCGCACCGACGATCCCTATGTCAAAGCCGCTTCCGATGAACTCGACAAACTGCTCGACACCAAGATGAAGAGCATCTGCCGCGGCTGCTAGGCCGTAGGTGGTCACCAGGTCGAAGCGAACCAGCCAAAGCCAAAATGCGGCTGCTGCGCGACAACGATCGGACGAGCTGGACGAGCCCTGGCAATCTTCCGCCTCAGCTGCGCCTTCGGCCCGGCTGCCCTTGACCTTGAGCTCGCATCCGCAACATGGACCGAAGTCGGCTTCGCCGAGCGTTGAGCCTCGGTCGGCCGTTGCTTTGATTCGGTCGGCATCATCTGGGCGAACGCCTCACGCGCTGGCGCCGGCGCGGCAGCCGCCTTCGCATTCGGCTCGGCGGCGGCGAGCTGCGAATGCACCGGCGTTGGAATGGACGTATCGATCACCACCCGCTCCGGCCATTTGCGCTCGGACCAGATGCGAATGGCGGGACGATCGGTACCGGAGGTCAGTGTCGACGGAAGCGGAATGTTCGGGAAAATCGCATCGCAGATCAACAGCAGCGCGAGCAGAACACCGCCGACGAACACAAAATAGCGCAATAGGGGCATAACAATACCACTCCGGCCGCGATGCCGCGTGCCTTCGCTACAACGGAGTCCACAAAGATATGTTCCACGCGTGGCCGCCATGGTTCAAACGCAATCACAACTTTAGAAAGAAATTTTTAACTTTTGCTCGCCGCCACCAAGGTGCAGCTGGCCTTGCTGGCGTTAACGTTGACGAACCCGACGTGGACGGCGGTAAAGGTCTTCCGCCCCCTCTTGTCCACCTCGCCGGGAATGACCCGCCGTCGGTCGGTCAGGTGGGTACCGTCCCGCTGGCGAAAGGCGCAGGCGATTTCGACATCCTTCACTGCATAAGGGTTGTTGTTGCGCAGTGTGAACGTCACCAGCGCCTTGGATCCGAGGCCACCGCGCCGCCAGGATTGCGAGCTGATCTTCAGCCCCTCGAGGGGTGATGGCTCGACCGCCGCGGTTGATTTGTCGTCAACGGCAGCGGGTTTCGCAACATCGGCCCGCCCCTCGCCGAGCGATGCATGCCGCGCCTCGGACTCCGATGTCTCCGGCGGCGGCTCCGAAGCCGTCGCGCTCGCGCCTGAATCGTCGCCAGTCGACCTGCCGGTCGACTGCGCCACCGTGCCGTCTGCGCTCTCGCTGTCGTCGACCGACATCACGAGCCACCCGACGGTACCGAACAACAGGATCGCAAGTGCGGCCAGACCGATCAGCGCGGACTTCAAAGCCACGCCGGACTTCGACGCGCGAGGGGCAGCGGACGTGCCCATCCCGCCAAATCGGCGCCACAGCAAACGGTAAAGCCCTGTGCTCATATCGGCACCATCGACTGCCCAGTCAGCGCACCGAAACTATCAATCGACCACAGCAACATTGGTTCCAGGCAAAGCCGACAATTGGAGGGCAGCCAAGCAACCCGACGCAATCCTGCTGGCAGGGATGGCCTTGCCGATCGCCGCTCGCTACCATGATCCCATCACCCTCCATTCCCACCGCCGGCCACCGCGGCGTGGTCAACCATCACGAGAGACTCCAACCATGCCTGAGGTCACCTGGGACCATATTCACCTGCGCAGCCCCGACCCCGAGGCGACCGCGATATGGCTCCGCGATGTTCTCGGCGCTGAGATCATCCGCAGCCCGGGCCGTGTCGACGTCAGACTTGGCGGAGCGAGCGTATTCATCGCCAAGGTCGAGCCGGGCGACGGCGTCAACGCAGCGCCGGCGACGCCGCATCAAGGCCTCGATCATTTCGGCCTGACGGTGAAAGACATCGACATCGTTGCGGCCGAACTGAAAGCCAAGGGCGTGACCTTCACGACCGAGCCGACCACGATCCGGCCCGGCGTGCGCGTCTGCTTCATCCGCGGTCCGCAAGACATCTCGATCGAGTTGCTTGAGCGCGACAGGAAATAAGCGTGAACGCAAGCCCTCGGTCCTAGTGTCGCCGGCCTACGTCATGCTGCCCGGCATGAAGCAGCGGATCGATATGCCCTGATAGCCGCGGATCGGCCACACCATGGTGCGGCCGACCCGGTTCGGTTCGGTGATCACGGCATCGTCCGGGACGTCGAGCCATTCGCCATCGAGCCGCACGCGATAGTGTCCGTCGCGGGTCTCCCAATCGACATCGCTCACCGCCGTGCCGTCGGCATCGGAGCAGCACGGCCCCTTGCCGCTGCGCAGGCCGTCGAACCAGGCCTTCATCTCCGGCGACGAGTTGGCAAACTGGCCGCGATCACGTGCCAAAGCGAGCGGCACGCTGAGCGCGATCAGCAATGCGGCACCTGTGACTTGAAAGCGCGGCTTCAAGCCGGCTGCCTGCTGCCGCCGGTGCGGGTTGCGGGAAAATACCGTTCCGACCAGGTGCGGCGCATGGCCGCCGGAAAAGATCCTGTTGCTCATTTCCACCTTGCTCCAGCACCACCCCACGGTGCGGTAATGGATATGCATCAACCAGGCCATGTTTCGATTCGTTCGCGACTTCGTGACAGTCAAGACGCGGTGCAAAGGAAACCCGGCTGCTCTTCCCGCAAAGCAGCGCGAACGAAGCACCATCGAAGCCGCGCGCCTTGCCTACTCGGCGGCCTGCTCCAACGGCGCGACACGCGGCAGAATGATCTGGATCCGCGTGCCAGCCCCAGGCTCGGAATCGAGTTCGAGCCGGCCGCCGAGCCGATTGGTGACGATGTTGTGGACGATGTGCAGTCCAAGCCCGGTACCGCCCTGGTCGCGGCGGGTGGTGAAGAACGGATCGAACGCGCGGCGGCGCACATCGAGGCTCATGCCGCAACCATCGTCGGAGAAAATGATCTCGACATTATCCCGGCCCGACTCGCGTGCACGGATTTCGATCAGACCAGGCCGTCCGTTGGGAAACGCGTGCGCGACAGCGTTGAGGAACAGATTGGTCAACACCTGGCCATACGGGCCAGGATGGCTGTTCATGATCAGGTTCGGCTGACAGTCGACGTTGAGCGTCAGATTGTGCTTGCGCAGGCTTGGCCGCAGACTCATCACGACCTGTTCAGTCAGATCGGCAAGGTCGAAGGTGCGCTGATCGGAATAGTTGCGGTCGGCTGCGACCTGCTTGAACGACTGGATCAATTCGGCAGCGCGGTTTAAATTCGCGACAAGCTGTCCTGCCGCGTCGCGGTTGGTCTCGAGGAAATCGTTCAAGGAGGAACGGCGGAGTTCACCGCGCGCGACCTCCTCGCCGAAACGCTCCGTCTTGCGTTCGAGCGCCGAGGCAACTGTCAGGCTGATGCCGACGGGATTGTTGATCTCGTGGGCGACACCGGCAACCATGCGCCCGAGGGCGGCGAGCTTCTCGGCCTCGATCAGCGAGGCCTGCGTCTCCCGCAAGTTGCGCAGCGCGGTCTCAGCCGCCTCCTTCGCCTTGCGCATCTCCTGCTCGCTCTTCTTGCGCTCGCAGATGTCGAGCGCGACGGTGACGATCCTGTCGACCTCGCCATCGGCATCCAGGATCGGCAGCTTGTTGACCAGCCATTGCCGCATACTGCCGGTCGCGTCGAGATACTCCTCCTCGTAAAAGCCGAGTCCGGATCGGGTCGCAAGCACCCGCTTGTCGTTCCCGTCGGTCTTGCTTGCACCATAACGCACCATCAATTCGCCGGTGGTATGGCCCAGCGCTTCCTCGGGCTCGACCTTGAAGATGCCGGCCATGTAGCGGTTCATGAGCACATAGCGCAGGTTGCGATCCTTGACGTTGATGACGGCGGGCACGGTGTCGATGACCTGTTGCAGCAGCTTGCGCGCTTCCGCGATCGCGTCCTCCGCGCGCTTCTGATCGGTAATGTCGCGGATAATGCCCTCGTAGCGGATCCCCTCGCCGCTTTCGTCACGCACCACCGTTCCGCTATCCGACAGCCAGCGGATATCGCCATCGCGCCTACGCACCTGGTATTCGAACTCGCGCACCATGCCGTTGCGCCGCATCAGCCGCTGATATTCTTCGCGCGCGGAGGCATGCACATAGATCGTATCGGCGATATCGTTGACGCTGGTGATCAGCTCACTGGCCGTGTCGTACCCCATGATCCTGGCGAGCGCAGGATTGGCGTCGACCACGAGGCCGCCGGGCGTGGTGACGTAGATGCCGTCGATCGAGGCCTCGAACAGCTTGCGATAGCTTTCTTCGGCCAGCCGCTGCTCGGCGAGCGCACGCACGGCGGCCTCGCGCGCCGCGTCGGCTTCCTGCAACGTCCGGCGAAACACTTCTGCTGCACGGGCAATATCGCCGATCTCGTTGTCGACATCGGTCTGCGGAATCGAAGTGTCCTTCTCGCCTGCGGCCAGTGAGCGGATCGACCCCGCAATAGAGGCGAGCGGCCGCACCGTGCGACGGACCACGAAAAGTGCTGCAAAGATGCCAATCAGGACGCCGGCCGCGCCGAGGATGATGCTTTGCCACTTGGTCTCGGCGAGCGTGCGGGCGAAATCGCGTGACAAGACGCGGCCCTGCTGGGCACTGAGCGACCGCAACAGCTCGGTGACGCGCCCGATCAGCCGCCCCTCGGTCCCCAGCACTTCCTTGTCGAGCCGCGCGATCTCGTCCTCGGTCCCGGCGATCGCAATGATGGCGTCGGCGTAGCGGTCGCTCGCCGAGCGCAGCGCCGCGTCATCGATTTGCAGCGCCCGCATGCTGCGCGCCGCCTGCTCGGCGTCGGCAGGATCGCGCG
Source organism: Bradyrhizobium sp. SZCCHNR3119 (assembly GCF_032487775.1). NCBI lineage: Bacteria > Pseudomonadati > Pseudomonadota > Alphaproteobacteria > Hyphomicrobiales > Nitrobacteraceae > Bradyrhizobium > Bradyrhizobium sp. SZCCHNR3119. The sequence goes on from NZ_JAUEUV010000001.1 coordinate 193,159, forward strand.
CCAGCAGCGCCGAACTCACTTGGTTCTGCAACCGGAACAGCGCCCGCGCCGTCATCCGATCCGGATTATCGGCGATCGCCGCCTCGAACTGCACCCGGGCGGCCGGGAGCGTGGCGAGAAGCTCAGCGCGATGGGCGATCAAGGCGCTGATGCGATCGATGCCCTCGCGATAATTGGCGAGCCGCTGCGCGACACCGTCGATCGTGACCTGCTGCTCGGGCGCGAGCCCAAGCCGGGTCTTCTTCAGAAGCGTCCCGAGCTCGGTGGCGGCCTGCTCGACCCGATCGGAGCGCGCTCCCGGATCGGTGACGAAGTCACGCGCCGCCAGCCGAAGCTCGTTCATGCGGCGGTCGATCTCCTCGGAGAGGTCGCCGACATCCTGCAACCGCTGCAACTCGGCAAAGGTCGCATCGATATGGCGGATCGCGATCACGCTCGCCATGCTGGTGGCGGTGATGACGGCGAGCAGCAGAAGAAAGCTGCCAAAGGTCAACTGACCGATGGACAGCGACTTCGGTCGGATACGCTTCAAAACTGCCGCCAAGGCTGCTGGCATACGCATGGTATACGCGCTGGGATCCGCACTACGGAACCCTATTATATACGGGCGACGCGATCATCGCGAGAACAAATAAAGAACAATTATACCTTTCGGCCCGGCGAATTCAATGCCCGATCAGCCGGCCGGCCCGAACGCAAAGACCTCGCCATCATAGCCGGCGTCCCGGGGGATGCGCAGTTGGCGACCGCCATCGGCGGTCTTGGTCATGACCGGCATCACGGTGACGATGTTCATCTCCCGCGCCGCCGCCAGCGCGGCTGCGACACCGGCTTGCTGGCCGAGCCTGATCAGGTTGCGCGTGGTCGGGAATGGCAGCTTGAAGCGGCCATCCTCGCCGCCGGCCAATGCCTCACGCGGAGAGAGCCAGATCGAGTCGGTAGATTCCTTGCCGTCATGGGCACCGAGTTGATCCGGTGGCGCCGCGGCCAGGAAGAACCAGGTATCGAACCGCTTGGGCATGCCTTCCGGCGTGATCCAATGCGCATAGGGCACGAGGGCATCGAGCGCGAGCACGATGCCGTTGCTGCTGATCACATCGAGAAAGCTCGTCTTGCCTTCGCAGAGCGCCGCGCGATGGCCCGCCTCGATCTCGCGCGCCCGTTCCGCATCGATCAGCGTGGCCGCGCCTTGCGGTCGCGCGAGCAGGATGCCGCTCTCCTCGAAGGTCTCGCGGATGCCGGCGATGCGGAAGCCGAGCGTGTCCGCATCCAGGCCCTCGCCGCCCGAATAGAACTCGGGTCGCGCCGCGACCGCCTGGTCCGCCTTGTCGACGCTGCCGCCGGGAAACACCAACGCACCCGAGTTGAACTCGATCTGATGGTGACGCACCATCATGAACACCTCGATCTCGCCCGCTTCGGCGCTGTCGCGCAGCAGGAGCACCGTCGAGGCGGAACGGATCGCGGCGGGTTCAGTCATCGCTTTACTCCGCAGCGCTGGCTTGCGGTTGCAGATTGGCCCGGCGGTCGTGGCGCGCCACGCGCGAGAGCAGATAGTCCACCTCGGCCTTTGCAGCAGCGCTGATGCCGGATGCCGGCTTGCGCTGCGCGGCAGAAGCGATCGCGCCGCGCTTTTGCAGCACATATTTGCGCACCGCGAGGCCCGCGCCCGGCTGCTGCTCGTAGCGGACCAACGGCAGATGCGCGTCGAACAGATCATGTGCGGCGTCGCGCTTGCCCGCCTTGGACAACTTCACCACGTCGACCAGCATCTCCGGGAAGGCATAGCCGGTCATCGCGCCGTCGGCGCCCCGCTCCATCTCGAAATCCAGGAACAGCCCGCCATTGCCGCAGAGGATCGAGAGCGGCTTGAGCGAGCCATCCTTCTGGAAGCCGCGCAGCGCCGAGATCTTCTCCAGGCCCGGCCAGTCCTCATGCTTGAGCATCACGCAGGACGGACTATCCATCACGATCTTCCGGATCACCGCCGGCGTGAACACGACACTGAGCGTCAGTGGATAGTCCTGCAGCACCCAGGGAACGTCCTCGCCAATCGTCTCCTGCGCCTGCTTGAAATAGCCGGTGATCTGGTCGTCGGTGCGGAGGCTGGGCGGCGGCGCAATCATCACGCCTGCCGCCCCGGCATCCATCGTGGCCCTCGCCAGCGCGCGCATGGTAGCAAATCCGGGTGAGGACACGCCGACGATGATCTGCATATTTTTGGCCCGCTTGACGAAGCGGATCGCGACCTCCGCCGCCTCGGCCGCATCCAGCTTCGGCGCCTCGCCCATGATCCCGAGCACCGTGATGCCGTCGCAGCCGGCCTCCGCGTAGAAATCCACCAGGCGGTCGATCGAGGCGTGGTCGATCCGGCCGTCATCATGGAACGGCGTCGGCGCGATCGCGAAGGTGCCTTTGGCATCGGCGGTGAGTTTCATCGGGAGCCTCTTTGTCAGCGTGTCATTCCGGGGCGCCTCGATAGAGGCGAACCCGGACTCTCGAGGTTCCGGGTCCGGTCCTTCGAACCTTCCCGGAACGACGTATAACCTAGAACCGCCGCGCGGACTTCCTGATGTCCGCTTCGGAAAAGAATATCTCGTCTGCGTGGGCGGCAATATCCTCGGCCTTCCAGCCGGCGAACGGCGGCTTCCAGCCCTCCATCTCCATCATCCGCATCTCTCGGACGCCGCGCGGGCCGGAGACGCCGAGCACCTTGCCGGTCTGATCGCCCGAGAGGTCGCTGACCATGTAAAGCACGGCCGGCGCGATGCCCTCGGGACCAAGCGCCGCGGAGGGATTCTCCCTGTAGCGCGGCAGGTCCTCGGTCATCCGGGTCAGCGCGCCCGGCGCCAAGGTCCACACCCGGATGTTGTATTTGCGGCCCTCGATCGCGAGCACATTGGAAAGGCCCCAGATGCCGCCCTTGGCCGCGCCGTAGTTGGATTGGCCGAAATTACCGATCAGGCCCGAGGTGGATGACGTGTTGACGATCACCCCGCCGCCGTTCTCGCGCATCCAGCGGAACACCGGAAGCGTGCAGCAGAACGTGCCCTTGAGGTGCACCTGGATCACCTTGTCCCAATCGGCTTCGTTCGCCTTGGCGAAGGTCTGGTCGCGGAGGATGCCGGCGTTGTTAACCAGGATGTCGGCACGGCCGAAATGCCGGATCGCATCGTCGAACACGGATTGCCCGCCCGCCATGGTCGAGATGTCGGCGCCGTTCGCGACCGCCCGTCCGCCTTCGGCCTCGATCGCGGCCACCACCTTCTCCGCCATCGACAGGTCCGAGCCGGAGCCGTCGCGCGGACCACCGAGATCGTTGACGACCACAGCGGCGCCCTCGCGCGCGAACAGTTTCGCATAGGCTTCGCCCAGGCCACCGCCTGCGCCCGTGATCAGCGCCACCTTGCCGTCGAGCAATCCCATGGTGCGTCTCCTTACCCTTGTTGTCATTCCGGGGCATCGCGAAGCGATGAGCCCGGAATCCATACTCAGGATCGTAGTTATGGATTCCGAGCTCGCGCGTTTCACGCGCGCCCCGGAATGACGGCCCCAATCACTTCAACATCGTCTTGCCGTTCTTGATTACCGTGACACCCCGGGCCTTCACCCTCGCCTCGAATGAAATGACATTACCGTCCTTCCAGAGATCGACCGTGACGGTCTCGCCGGGAAAGACAGGCGAAGAGAACCGCGCCGCGTGCTGCTTGAACGCGACCGGATCGTAGTCGGCATAGGTCTGCAGCACGGCACGGCACGTGATGCCGTAAGTGCACATGCCGTGCAGGATCGGCCGCGGGAAACCGGCGCGCCGCGCAAACTCGGGATCGGAATGCAGCGGATTGCGGTCGCCGCAGAGGCGGTAGACCAGCGCCTGATCGGGCCGCGTGGAGATGTCGACGCTGAGATCCGGCGCGCGGGCCGGCACTGGATGCGGATCGGGGATGCCGCCGGACGGGCCGCCGAAGCCGCCGTCACCGCGCGCAAAGCGCGAAGCCACCAGTGTCGCCAAAGCCACGCCGCTCTCGTCGCGCAGGACGGTCTGGTGACGGATGACGGCGCCCTTGTCCTTGCCTTTGTCAGAGACCGCCAGCACCGAAGAGTCCGCGGTGATCTTCGCTGCGACCGCCAACGGCTTGTGGAAGGTGATGTCGCGCTCCCCGTCGACCACCAGCACGCGATTCAGATTCATCTCGCCGGGGCCGGCGCCCCAGGCGGCGACGGAGGCGAAAGTCGGCACCACCTTCAGCGGCCGAGGCTCCGCGCAGGCCTCATTGACGAACGCCAGCTCCCTCTCGTCCATCGGGTCGGCGCCCATGCCGATGCCGTAGGCATAGAGCATCACCTCGCGATCGCTGTAGGCATATGTCTGGCCGATGTTCTTCAGGGCCATCAGCTCATCATAGTTGATCGGCATCTTGTCAGTTACCTCCCGAAGTCATTCTTTGGCTTCGTAGGGTGGGCAAAGCGAAGCGTGCCCACCGACTTCATCATGTTGGAACGGTGGGCACGGCGCGCCACGCCTTTGCCCACCCTACGACCACGACGCTACTCGCGGCTCCGTCATTGCGAAGAGCGAAGCAACGAAGCAATCCAGATGTCCTGCTTGGCCGCAGGATTGCTTCGCTTCGCTCGCAATGGCGGTACGGGCCCGCATGTTTCCCTCACGCACTACACCGGCGTGAAGAACGGCAGCGGGGCGCCGTCGGTCGGCCTGAACACCACCTTCACCTTCTGGCCGATCTTCAAACCATCGAAATCGCAATCGACGAAATTGGTCTGCAGCGACGGGCCTTCCTTCAGCGTCACGTAGCCGATCGCATAAGGACCGGTCGGGGACTTCCGCATGATCGAGAAGGTGTAGATCACCCCCTCGCCCGAGCTCTGCTCCCACACGGTCTGGTCCGAGAAGCAGAACGGGCAGATCGAGCGCGGAAAATAATGCGCCTCGCCGCATGCCGTGCAGCGCTTGATCATGAACCTGCCCTCGGCCGCAGCGTCCCAGAACGCCTTTGTTTCGGGATTGGTGACGGGGGCCGGATATTTCTTCGCTTCAGACATCACACGCGCTCCAGAATGCAGGTCGAGGCGGCGTGGCGGACGCCGAGCAGGCCGCCGGTGCCGTGGGCAATGGCGAGATCGCAGTTCGGCACCTGCACCTTCGGATGGGCTTCGCCGCGCAGCTGACGCACAGCCTCGATCACCTTGGTCATGCCGCCGCGGTTGACCGGATGGTTGCTGCAGAGGCCGCCGCCATCGGTGTTGAACGGCAGCTTGCCGACGCCCGAGATGAGATTGCCGTCGGCGACGAACTTGCCGCCCTCGCCCTTCTTGCAGAACCCGAGGTCCTCGAGCTGCATCAACACGGTGATGGTGAAGCTGTCATAGATCGAGGCGTATTTGATGTCCTTGGGCGTCACGCCCGCCTCCTCGAAGGCGCGCGGGCCGGACCAGACGCCGGCGGAATAAGTGAGATCGAGATCCTTGCCGCCGCGCGGGCCCTTCATCGCCTCGCCGTGGCCGATCAGTCGCACCAACGGCTTCTTCAGGCTTCTTGCGATCTCGGGAGACGTCACGATCAGCGCGCCGCCGCCATCGGTCACCACGCAGCAATCCATCCGGTGCAGCGGATCGGAGATCATGGGGGAGTTCAGGACGTCCTCGACCGTGACGACCTCCTTCAGCATCGCATGCGGATTGTACTGCGCGTGATGCGAGGCCGCGACCTTGATCCAGGCGAGCTGCTCGCTTGTGGTGCCGTAGTCGTGCATGTGCCGCATGGCGCACATGCCGTAAGCGTTGTGCGTCGTGGCACCATAGGCCATCTCGAAATCGGCCTCGGCGCCGGCGGCGCGCGGCGGCATCGGACCGGTGCGCGGCTTGCCCGCCAGCGTAATGAGCGCGACCGAGCACTTGCCGGCGGCGATCGCCTCGGCCGCATGGCCGACATGGATCAGATAGGAGCAGCCGCCGGTCTCGGTGGAGTCGACGTGGCGCAGCCTCTTGGTGTCGAGGCCGAGATAGTCGACCATCGGCCACAGCCCGCCCGGCGCGTCGCCGGCGCAGAAATAGCCGTCCACGTCCTGGACACTGAGCCCGGCATCCTCGATCGCGCCTTTGGCGACTTCCGCATGCAGCTGTGCGGTGGATTTGTCAGGTGCATGCCGGGTCGGATGCTCATAGATCCCGGCGATGTAGGCCTTGCCCTTGATGGTCAATACTCTCTCCGCTTGGCGTTTCGTCCCTTGTGGTTGGAGATTTTTTGGACCGTTAGATAGAGCTTGGCAAGCGGTGAAAATATTCCGCGCGGTGGAGATGGCGATACGCGACGTCTGACACACCGGTGCACTTCTTTGGCTGTCATTCGGGGGCGCGCGGAACGCGCGAGCCCGGAATGACAGCGTGTGAATCGGACGATCTCGCAACACACGGCGCCGCGCTCCCGCGGCAGATACTGCCCGGGTCATGCTGATCTCGCTCACCCTTGAAAAATCGAAGGGCGCAGGGAAGGCCAGGCGTCGGCTGACGCCTGCGGCCCGCCTGCTAAAAAAGATGCAGGCGGCAGGTACCACAGGTGCAGCCGAGAACGCCCGGCCTTCCCTGCGCGATGGTTTTCACGCTTATACGCAGTCTCCCTGGTGCGCCGGGCTTTCTGGCCACCATAGCCCGTGCAATGCGGAGCATTGTCACGCGCGTGATACCAGCGTCGGGGTATCAGGACCCTGCGACTTCACGTCCGCATGTTGCCGTTCGTCCGCGCATCCAAAGATGCGCTGCGGCTTCATCGCGGCCATCGCCTCCCCGCCTCGCGTGTCGTGACGATCGCGCGCAACGCCCCTCCGTGGTGAGGCGGGATGCGCACATCAAAACACAATTTCTGATTTTCGTAAAGCGAAATCTTGCAGCCCGTTGTGCCCGACGGGCAGTGCGCGCACGGCAAATATGCACCTGCCCTTCCGAACTATTGAGCGTACAAGCCGAACCTCGCGTTGAGCACTCCGGCCACCGTCATTCCGGGGCGACACGAAGTGTCGAGCCCGAAATGACGGAGTGTTGCCCTACTCCGCCGCCATCTGCCGCGGCGCGGGCGGCGGGCTGGCGAGGTCGGCGGCGAGCTGGGCGTAGCGAAGCTTCGCCTCCTGCACCGCCTTCTCCTTCACCGGGCCGTAGCCGCGGATGCGATCGGGCAGCGACAACAGCTCCACCGCGATCTCGACATTGGCCGGCGACAATAGGTTCAGCACCGTCGCTACGTCCTTCTCGTAGCCGGCGATCAGGTTGCGCTCCATCTTGCGCTCGGCCGCATAGCCGAAGATGTCGAGCGGCGTGCCGCGCAGTCCCTTCAGCTTGGCAAGCAGCCGGAACATTTTCATCATGCCCGGGCCGAAGCTGCGCTTCTTCGGCCGGCCCAGCGCATCGACGCCGGAGTTCAGGATCGGCGGCGCCAAATTGAAGCTGATCTTGTAGTCGCCTTCGAACGCGTCATGGAGCTGCTTCTCGAAAGTGCCGTCCGAGAACAGCCGCGCCACCTCGTACTCGTCCTTGTAGGCGAGCAGCTTGGCATAGTTGACGGCCACCGCCCGCGGCAGCGCCTCGCCGTAGCCGCCCTTGTCGGCGGCCTCGCGGACCTGATCGACCAGTTTGCGGTAGCGCTTGGCGAGCCGCGCGTTCTGGTAGTCGGTCAGGAATGCGGTGCGATGCGCGATGATCTCGTCGAGCGTCATCGCCTCCAGCGGCTTCGGCGCGGCGACCTCGTCATGTCCCGTCATCATCGCGTCGAGACGCGCGGGATCGACCACGGCAAGACGGCCGAGCCGGAACGCCTCGGTGTTCATCTTGATCGCGACGCCGTTGATCTCGATCGCCTTCTCGATCGCTTCGGCCGAGAGCGGCAACAGCCCCTTCTGATAGGCGTACCCCATCATCATCATGTTGGTGGCGATGGCGTCGCCAAGCAGTGCTTCGGCGGGATGGGTGAAATCGAGGAAGCTGGAGTCCTTGCGCAGCGCGGTCTCCAGGATGCTGGTCACCTTGCGGTTCTGGAAGTTGTAGTCGCGGTTGAGCACGAAATCCGCAGTCGGGATCACGTGGCTGTTGATCACACCGCAAGTGCGTGACGAATCGCACAGCGTGATCGTCTCCTTGGAGCCGGCCACGACCTCATCGGCGGCAATCACGAGATCCGCGGTGCCGGTGACGATGCGCGAGCAGGTCACATCAGCGGTGTGCTCGGAGAGACGGACATGGCTCAGCACCGCGCCGCCCTTCTGCGCCAGGCCCGACATGTCCAGGATCATCGAGGCCTTGCCCTCGATATGGGCGGCCATGCCAAGCAGCGCGCCGATCGTCAAGACACCCGTACCGCCGACGCCGCCGACCGCGACATTGTACGGGCGATCGAGCGACGGCTTGGTCGCGGGCTCCGGCAGCGCGCCGATCTCGCCGAGCTCGGCCGGCGCGCGGCTGCGCGGCTTGCCGCCGTCGATGGTGACGAAGGACGGGCAGAAGCCCTTCACGCAGGAATAGTCCTTGTTGCAGGAGGACTGGTTGATGACGCGCTTGCGGCCGAGCTCGGTTTCCAGCGGCTCGACCGAGATGCAGTTCGACTGCACCGAGCAGTCGCCGCAGCCTTCGCAGACCGCGGGATTGATGAAGATGCGGCGCTGCGGGTCCTCCATCGTGCCGCGCTTGCGGCGGCGGCGCTTCTCGGCGGCGCAGGTCTGCACGAAGACGATGGCGGACGCGCCCTTGGTCTCGCGCAGGGTCTTCATCACGTGATCGAGTTCGTCGCGGTGGGCGGTCTTCACGCCGGGGGCGATCGTCTCAGGCGGATAGGCATCGGGATTTTCCGAGACCAGGTAGATCTCGCGGATGCCCTCGGCATGCAGCTGGAAGGTGATCTGCTGCGGCGACAGGTCGCCGTCATGGCGCTGGCCGCCGGTCATCGCGACCGCGTCGTTGTAGAGGATCTTGTAGGTGATGTTGGCCTTGGAGGCGATCGCCTGGCGGATCGCGAGGCTGCCCGAGTGGAAGTAGGTGCCGTCGCCGAGATTGGCGAAGATGTGCTTCTCCTCGGTGAACGGCGCGATGCCGACCCACGGCACGCCCTCGCCGCCCATATGGGTGAAGGTCTCGGTGTTGCGGTTCATCCACAGCGACATGAAGTGGCAGCCGATGCCGGCCATGGCGCGGCTGCCTTCGGGCACCTTGGTCGAGGTGTTGTGCGGACAGCCGGAGCAGAAATACGGCGTGCGCGCCACCGGCGAGGTCAGCTGCATCTGCGAGGCCTCGCGGCCGTTGAACCAGTCGGCTTTCGCGCGCAGCATCTGCGCGATCTCGGGATTGAGGTCTAGCCGCAGCAGGCGCTCCGTGAGCGAGCTCGCCAGCGAGGCCACGCTCAGCTCGGCGGCGAAGGGCAGGAAGCGCTTGTCGTGGTCGTCCATCTTGCCGATGATGCGCGGGCGGACGTCGTCGCGCCAGTTGAACAGCTCCTGCTTGACCTGGTTCTCGACGATCTCGCGCCGCTCCTCGACGATGAAGATCTCCTCGAGCCCCACCGCGAACTGCCTGACACCTTCCGGCTCCAGCGGCCAGGGCATGCCGATCTTGTAGAGCCTTAGGCCGATCTTGGCGGCGACCTCCTCGGTGATGCCGAGCTCGCGCAGCGCCTGGCGGACATCCTCATAGCTCTTGCCGGACGCCATGATGCCGTAGCGTGCGTTCGGCGAATCCATCGTGACGCGATTGACCTTGTTGGCGCGGGCGAAGGCGATCGCGGCGAAGCCCTTGTAGTCCTGCAGCCGGCGATCCTGCTCGAAGCGGTCGTCGGGCCAGCGCAGGTTCAATCCGCCCGGCGGCATTTCGAAATCGGTCGGGATGACGAACGGCGTCATCTCGTCATTGAGATTGATCTCGGCCGTGGTCTCCACCGTCTCGGTGATCACCTTCATGCCGACCCAGCAGCCGGAATAGCGCGACATCGCAATCCCAAGCAGGCCCATCTCGATCATCTCGTGGATCGAGGACGGATAGAGATAGGGCATCAAAGCGGAGATGAAGGCGTGGTCCGATTGATGCGGCACGGTGGAGGATTTGGCGCCGTGGTCGTCGCCGGCCAGACACAGCACGCCGCCGTTCTTGGCCGAGCCCGCCGCGTTGCCGTGGCGGAAGACATCGCCGCAGCGGTCGACGCCGGGGCCCTTGCCGTACCAGATGCCGACCACGCCGTCGTATTTTCCGCCCGGCGACAGATGCAGCTGCTGCGAGCCCCAGATCGCGGTCGCCGCCAGATCCTCGTTCACGCCGGGCTGGAACTTGATGTTGTACTGCTCGAGATGCTTGCGTGCCGAGAACAGCTGCTGGTCGTAGCCGCCGAGCGGCGAGCCGCGATAGCCGGAGATGAAGCCCGCAGTCTTGAGGCCCGCGGCGCGGTCACGCCGGATCTGGGCCATCGGCAGCCGCACCAGGGCCTGGATGCCGGTCAGGAAGATGTGGCCGGTGTCAGCGGTGTATTTCTGATCGAGATTGATTGCGCTCTCGTTGAGTCCCATTCCGCCCTCTTGCCGTCCTTCAGCCTGTCGCGCCGGCAGCTCCTCGCTTCAATCGAGGTGGTGCGCCCGCGCGCATCTGTATACTTATGTAGTCTATGTCGGCTTTCCCGCCGCGCGCACCAGAAATATCGATGCATTTGTAATGGTGTAGCAAATCGCAATTTCATGGCGAAAGCTGCGCACGCCGTTGCGGTTTCTGTCGGGAAGCCCGGGTCCCACGAAACGGCGTGACGCTCGCTTTCATGGCGCGCTGCGCTATAACGTAGGATGAAGGTTGTCAGGGCATGAAGAGCTGAGCGGGGCATGCGGGCGATTCTGCTGGGTCTATTATTGTGCACCGCATCAGCGGCCCATGCCGATCCCGCCGAGGAGATCGCCCGCGGCGAGATGCTCGCCACCATCGGTGACTGCGGCGGTTGCCACACCACCGATTCCGTCAGGCCCTTTGCCGGCGGCAAGCGGATCGAGACACCGTTCGGCACGATCACCGCGCCCAACCTCACCTCCGATCGGGACACCGGCATCGGAGCCTGGAGCGACGACGATTTCCGGCGCGCGCTGCGCGAGGGCGTGGCGCCGAACGGAGCACGCTATTATCCCGTCTTCCCCTACCCGCATTTCACCAAGCTGGTCCGCAACGACATCCTGGCGATCAGGAGCTATCTGGCCTCGCTACCCGCGGTGAGCAACAAGGTAGCCAGCCCCGAGCTGCGCTTTCCCTATGGCTACCGGCCGCTGCTGCGGCTGTGGAATTACGTCTTCCTCAAGCCTGGCCTGTTCGAGCCCGATCAGGGCAAGAGCGCCGAGTGGAATCGCGGCGGCTACCTGGTCGAAGGGCTCGGCCATTGCGGCGCCTGCCACACACCCAAGAACCTGTTCGGCGCCGAGAAGCGCCGTGCAGCCTATCGCGGCAGCCGCGTCGCCGGCTGGTTCGCGCCGCGCCTGGACAACGCGCCGCGCAGCGGATTGAAGCGCTGGAGCGTCGACGATATCGTCGACTACCTCAAGACCGGCCGCAATGCGAGGAGCCATGCGGCCGGACCGATGGCGGAGGTGATCGCGCGTTCGACGTCCAAGATGGAGGCCGCCGACCTGCGCGCGATCGCGGTCTACCTCAAGGAGCTGCCGGCCGGCTCGTCTGAAGCGACGATCTCCCCGCCCTCGGATGCCACGATGATCGCGGGACAGACCGTCTACGCGCGTGCCTGTATCAGCTGCCACCAGGCGGACGGCACCGGCGCTCCAGGCGTCACGCCGCCACTCCCCGGCAATGCGCTGCTGCAATCCGGCGACCCGCTCAGCACGCTCCGCGTCGTCCTCGACGGCACCCAAAATGCGGTCATGACGCGCGCGCCGAACGCGCCGCCGATGCCGGCTTATGCGCGGGAGCTCACCGACCAGCAGATCGCGGACGTCGCGACCTACATCCGCAATGCCTGGGGCAACGCCGCGCCGACCGTGAGCGCCGACGACGTCCGGCCCCTACGGCCCTGATCGCTCGGTTCAGCTCCGCTCCTCGCCGGTGAAGACGAATTTCGGCATATTCCATTTGTAGCGGATCGCAAGCAGCCGGAAGCTCAGACCGAAGATGAAGGTCATGATGGTCCACAGCTCACCGCCGGCATTCAGCGCAAAGCCGGTGGCGTAGACGAGCCCCGTCAACAGCGAGACGCTGGCGTAGAGCTCGGCGCGGAACAGCAGCGGCACGTCGTTGCACAGGATGTCGCGCAACACGCCACCCGCGCAGCCGGTGATCATGCCGGCGACGATCACGATGCCGAATGAGACATCCATCTGCCAGGCCACGTCGCAGCCGGCCATCGTGAACACCACGAGCCCGATCGCGTCCAGCACCAGGAAGGCGGTGGTCAACCGATGCACCAAGCGCGCCATCGCGATGGTCACAAACGGCGCGAGCACCGTGAGTGCGAGATAGGACGGCCGCTCGACCCAGACCAGCGGGTAATGGCCGAGCAGCACGTCGCGCAGGGTGCCGCCACCAAGCGCGGTGATCGCGCCGAGCAGGCACACGCCCATCCAGTCCATGCTGCGGCGTCCCGCCGCCAGCGCGGCCGTCATGGCCTGCGCCGCCAGTGCCACCCACGACAGCAGGTGCAGCACGCTGTCCGATGGCGGCAGGTTCCACATCGCAAGCTCCGAAGTCGATTCTTGCCTGGGAACTTAAAGCTGTGGCGGCACCCTGGCCAGGGCGCGGAACCGCCGCAGTTCCGGGAACGGCCAGCGGAGGCGCTGGTTGTCCCGGCACAGAAGAAGAGGAGATGAACATGGCCAACGAACGCTTTCCGAACGATCCGTATCGGCCGGCAATGAGCGATCCTGCAATGACCGACACCGAGTATAGCCGCGCGGCCCAGACCGACAGCCAGATGCAGCCGGATCCAGAACTCAGCGAAGGCCGGACTTCGGGAGGAAAGATCGCAGCCTATGCGCTCGGCATCGCGATCCTGCTCGGTGCCGTCTTCTATGGCCTGAGCAACTCGTCGAACCACGACCAGGCCAGCAATCCGCCGCCGACCAAGTCGGCCGCCACCCAGCCGGCTCCGAACAGCCCCGCGCCGAACACTGCGCCCGGCGTGACCACCGGTGCGGCCAGCAACCGGCCCGCGCAGCCGACCCCTTCGCAGCAGCAGGGCGGCTCGGACGTCAATCAGTCGGCGCCGCAGCCGACCGGACAGAACAACAACACGCACTGACGCGCGCTCGCGACAGTGGATGTGAAGACGAAGTTGTGATGACAAGCGCGGCGGTGAGCCTCTCACCGCCGCGCTCTCATATGCAGGCGATTCCTACCCGAACAGCTTGTTCAGCTCGCCGCCGGGATAGCCCGCTGAAAGCTCGGTGAAAGTGCCCTGCTCCGCCATCTCTTTTGCCGCACGCATGAAGCCGGCCCAGGCCACGCGCGCCAGCGAGCCGCCGACGCTGATGCGGCGAACGCCGAGCGCCTCGGCCTCGCGCAGCGACAGGCCGGAGGCGCCGATCAGGAGATTGACCGGCTTCGGCGCCACTGCCTTCACCACCGCTTCGATCTCCTCCCGCGTCTTGATCCCCGGCGCATAAAGGCAATCGGCGCCCGCCTCCGCATAGGCGATCAGCCGATCCGTCACGAGCTTGATGTCGGCCTGGCCCCACAGAAAGGCCTCGCAGCGGCCGGTGAGCAGCACCTCGCCGCCCGCCGCATCGATCGCGCGCCGCGCAGCCTTGATGCGCGCGATCGCAAGTTCGCGCGCATAGAGGGGATTGGACTTGTCACCGGTGGAATCCTCGATCGACAGCCCCGCGATGCCGGTTGCAACGGCGCGCATCACATTGGCCACGACGCCCTCCGCGTCATGCGCAAAGCCGCCCTCGAAATCGGCGTTGACGGGAATGTCGACGCTCGCAGCGAGCGCGGTCAGATGCGCGAGCACCTCGTCCACGGTGACGTGGTTGTCCGCCTTGCCGATCGACCAGGCAAAGCCGGCGCTGGTCGAGGCGATCGCCTTGAAGCCGAGGCGCTGCAGGGCTTTCGCGCTGCCGACGTCAAACGGATTCGGCAGCACGAAGCAGCCCGCCTCGTGCATCCTGCGAAATGTCGCGCGCTTGTCCGCAGTCGAAACCATCATGTCGTCCTCCTTGTTTAGGGCAGCAGCCTAGCGGCCCGCTCAAGCCGGGACCACCACCTGGCGCAGGAAGCTGCGTTGCTCGGCGAGAATGAGCTTGTGCTGTTCCGCGAAAGCGAAATTGGCGCGCGCCTCTTCGTCGTCCCGCAGGGCGGCCCGGTAGCGTTCATAGGCGGCGAGACCGTCGAACGAAATCAGCCCGAAGGCGATGTTGTTGGTGCCCTCATGCGGCATGAAATAGCCGATCAGTTCGCCGCCGCAGCGCGGAATGATCGCCAGCCAGCGCTGCGCGTAACGTTCGAACTTGTCGCGCTGGAACGGATCGATCTGATAGCGGATGAACACGGTGATGGTCATGACAAGCTCCGATGGATTGCGACGCACGCAATCTACCCGCTTGCCGCGCATCGATGCTTCGGCTAAGATCGAAGCATGAAATCAGGACCCGACATTGCCATGGTCGCCGCCCTGGTCGGCGATCCCGCCCGCGCCAACATGCTGATCGCGCTGCTCTCGGGGCGTGCGCTGACCGCGACCGAGCTCGCGCAGGAAGCCGGCGTGACGCCGCAGACCGCAAGCTCGCATCTGGCCAAGCTCGAGACCGGCGGCCTGATCGAGCCGGAAAAGCAGGGCCGCCACCGCTACTACCGGCTGGCCGACAACGATGTCGCCGATGTGCTCGAGCGGCTCGCCGGCCTTGCCGCGCGCGCCGGTCATATGCGGGTGCGCACCGGGCCGAAGGAGCCGGCGCTGCGGCGCGCCCGCATCTGCTACGACCATCTCGCGGGCGATCTCGGCGTGCAGATGCTCGACAGCATGACCGACCGGAAGCTGGTGCGCCACCGCAAGCAGGAGATCAGCCTCACCCCGGAAGGCGAACAGTTCCTGGCGACGCATCTGCAGATTTCGCCTGATATGCTGGCCCATCCGCGGCGCCCCATATGCAAGGCCTGCCTCGACTGGAGCGAGCGGCGCCATCATCTGGCGGGCACCTTGGGCGCCGCGCTGATGAAGCGCTTCACCGAGCTGAAATGGGCGGCGCGCGATCCCACGCCCGGCAGCCGCGTCGTCAATTTCAGCCGCACCGGCGAGAAGCGGTTCGCCGAGCTGTTCGGGCCGGTGGACAACTGACCATCACGCGCAGTTTAGCTGCGCACCGGTGAACTTGCTCCTATCTGGGAAGCGCCTGTCGTGCTCGCGCGGCGAGTGATCTGTCCCATTTCTCGATTTGCCGGAAGCACAATGATCCGTCTTGCCCTGTCCCGTCTTACCCTCGGCTTGCTCTGCGCCGCCGTGCTCGTCGCCTCGCCGTCTTTTGCCGCGGACCCTCAACCCAAGGAACCCTACGGCATCAACCTCGAAGGCTTCCCCTATCCCTATCCCGTGCAGCTCTTCCCGGTCGTCAATGACGGCGAGCAGTTGCAGATGGCCTATATGGATGTCGCGCCGGCGCAGCCGAACGGCCGCACCGCGCTGCTCCTGCATGGCCGGAATTTTCCGTCGAGCTATTGGGCACCGGTGATCAAGACGCTGACGGAGGCAGGCTACCGCGTCGTGGTGCCGGACCAGATCGGGTTCGGCAAATCCTCAAAACAATCGGGCGATCTGCATTTCGACACGCTCGCGCGCAACACCATGGCCCTGCTCGACCATCTCGGGATCGCGAAGACCGAAGTGGTGGCGCATTCGACCGGCGGCATGCTCGCGGTGCGCATCGCACGCGCCTACCCCGACCGCGTCGCGCACCTGGTGTTGACGGCGCCGATCGGGCTCGAAGACTACCGCTTCTTCGTGCCGCCGGTTCCGACCGAGAAGATCATCGAAGCCGAGACCAAGTTGACCGCGGAAGGCTACCGCAAGCAGCTCGAGACCAACTACGCGCTGAAACTGCCGCCGGACCAGATCGCGCCCTATATCGAGGCCCGCTTCAACATCAAGGGCAGCGCCGATTATCCCCGTTGGCTGCGCGCCTTCGTCGCCTCCTACCAGATGATCTACCGCGAACCGGTGGTCCATGAGATCCCGCTGGTATCGCAGCCGACCCTGTTCATCATGGGCGCCGACGACCACAACGCGCCGGGGCGGCCTTACGCCCCGGAAGCGCTGCGCGCCAAGATGGGCAAGAACGCCGAGCTCGCGGTCGCCCTCGCCAAGCTGATGCCCAACGCCCGCGCCGAGGTGATCCCCAACACAGGACATCTGGTGTTCCTGGAAGCGCGAGAGAAGTACGACGCGCTGCTGCTCGACTTCCTCGGCAAGTAACGACGGCGCCGGTTATCCTATTGCGGGACGTCGATTTGGTAGATCGACCCGTCTCCCCAAGTCGCCGTCAGCAGGGCCGTCTGGTCCGGGGTCAGCACCAGGCCGACCGGACTGGAGAAGCCATCGGCGACGGCCTGCGAGGATCCGCTCATCAGGATTTCGCGTACCGTCGTGCCGCCGTAATCGGCAACAAATACGCGCCCGCCGCTGGTTTGCACGATGCCGGCGCCGGGCGCGCGAAATCCCTGACCGGCTTCGACCCTGCTTCCGTCGACACGAACGATGGTGATGCCACCGGCGATGTTGGCGACGACATAGCCACCGTCCGCCTTTTGCACCACGCCGACCGGGGTTTGCAGATCGCTGATGACCGGCACGAGACGGCGGTCGGCAGTGACGGCCAGAACCTGGTTGGTCCGCCGATTGGCAATCAGCAGACGTCCCGACCGGTCGAAGCCGATCCCGGCCGGGGTGGCCAGCCCTTCAACGAACACACTGCGCTGGCCCTCCGGCGTGAAATGATAGATTTCATCGCGGGCATAGGAGCCGACATAGATTGCGCCGTCCGGCCCGATCGCAAGCCCGGCCGGCCCTTCCAAGCCCGTCGCGAACGCCTTCCGCGTGCCGTCCGCTGCGATGCGCGAAACCCGGCCGGCGCTCCATTCGGCAACATAAAGGTTGCCCGCCGCATCGAAGGCCATGCCGACCGGCGCGCTGAACCCCTCATAACGCTTCACCGCGCGGACCGGTTCGGCCCGCGATGCTTGCGTCGTCGACAGCGGGACTGCGGCGACCGCCGACAGCGAGGTCGCGCCGACCAACAGAGTTCTGCGGGTGGTGCTCACGACGTGGCCCCAGCCGTGGCGGTCGCACGGTCCCGGAACACGTCCTTTGCAGCGAACAGGCCGTTGAGCGCCGCGGGGAATCCGGCATAGACCGCCATCTGGATCAGAACCTCGATGATCTCCTTCTGCGTCAGCCCCACATTAAGACCGGCTTCGATGTGGACCTTCAGCTGGGGCGTCGCATTGCCCATGGCCGCGAGCGCAGCGATCGTGGCAATCTCGCGGGAACGCAGATCGAGGCCCGGCCGGCAGTAGATATCCCCGAACGGGAATTCGATCACATAGGTGGCGAAGTCCGGGGCAATGTCGGCAAGCGCGGCGATGACCCGCTCGCCCGCTTCCGCGTCGATTTCGACAAGCGCGCGCTTACCGCGCTCGAAGCGGCTTTCGCCGCCGTTCTGGTAGAGTTGCGTCATAGTACTTCATCCTCTGTTCCGTATCGGCATAACCGCCGATCTTGGTATCGAGGATGAGAAGACAGGCATTCAACTCATCGAGGCGAGCACGGACGCGATCGCGATGCTTCTCGAGCAATTCGCGTCGTTGCGCCTCCGTACCAGCGCCCTGTTCCCTGAAAGCTGCATAACGCAGCATCTCGCGGATCGGCATGCCCGTTTGCTTCAAACGGGTGAGGAACGCGATCCAGGTCAGGATCGAAGCATCATAGTCTCTTCGGCCCGACCGGTCCCGCGCGACCTCAGGAAGCAGCCCGATCCGCTCGTAGTAGCGGATCGTATGAGCCGTCAATTCGGTCCGCTTGGCCAACTCGCCGATCTTCATGAGCACCTGTCTCTCATCACGACGCTCAGGAACATACGACTTCGAGCGCGCTCTAAGTCAAGCGCGATTCAAGCCGGAGTCAAAAGGCAGGAGTCTCCTCACCCGCAGTTCGCTGGCGCCAGGTGTCGCGGCCGCCCGCTCGCGAGGGTCGGATCGATGGAACAACGTGCGGATAGACGGATCGGAACGTCGAACTTGCCGCACGAGTGAGCAATGGATTGGATCGAAAAATCGGCAAAAGATAAATCGAGAAAAGAGAGCCGGCAGAGGCCGCCTTGATGCGACCTCCGCCCAGTCCTGTCAGCTTAGAAGTTGCGGAAGCAACGCTTGCCGTACGGGCCGATGTGCCAGCCCGGAGGGCAGTTGTAGAGCGGCCGACACGCGCCGCGCGGCCCGCGATGGAAGCCCGGCCCGCAGCCCTGTGCAACCAGAATGATCTCCCCTGCGGAAGTCCCCTGTTCGACCGCCGGTGCGATCGGCGACACCGGCGCAGCCTGCGCACCGCTCAGACCGAACAGGCCGAGGCCAATCGCCAAGGCAGAAGCAGCAAGAATCTTCGTTAATTGCGTCCTTCTCAATGTGCTGCAAATCCGCGGATCAAACTTAAGTCAAGTCACCATCGTCTGGGTTCATTCGCGGCTGCCGCTCACCAATGGCGGTGATGCCAATGGTGATGATGCCAGCCCCAGTGACGATGGTGCCAGTGCCGGTGATGCCAGCCCCAGTGGCGGTGATGCCAATGATGATGGCCCCAGTGAACCTGCTGCGGCGCGAGCCGTTCAGCCTCCCCGGCTGATGTGACGGCGCGCTGCGCATTGCCGTCAACCGGCGCCTTGTCGACGAGCGGTGCCGGCGACAGCGGAGCGGCGATCGACGGGGGGGCGAGGAGTGCGGCACTTGCGGCGACCACGCATCCCAGGGCCATGGTCAGGTTCAGAAAGCTCCGACGTTCCATGTTATCCTCCATGAGGTGATCAGCAGATCGGGAGGAGCTTGTGCGCGGTCACCTGAATGGGCGCTGAACTACGCTGCCGGATGACAAAGATTTCATGATCTGCTCCGGCGGCGGCTGCCGGACAGGTGCCGCCGCGGCATGCCGACACCGGCGCTCCCAACGATTACTCCGAGACCGTCTCCGTGACGACGAAGCTCTCGCGGGTGCGCGCGACGTCGGGCCAATCGCGACTGAAATCGGCAATGAGTCGCTGCATCGCGTCACCGCCGACGGCGCGCTCCATCATCGCGACATCGTCGAATTGATACATGGCTTGGTGCACTGCAGGATCGGTCAGGCTCCAGAAGCGCCACGCCTTCCGCACACCGAAGCTCTTGATCGCATCCGGCAGGTGGACGTCGCGATACCATCGATCGAAGGCCTCGCGCTTTGCGGCATCGGTCACGGTGGCGCGCACGACGAACATGGCAGCGGGCATTGGCTCCTCCGGTATTTGGTTAGCCGATCACTATCGCGGTCCATGCGTTGCAACAAGCCGGACCATAGAGGCCGCGGGTCATTGGTACTTGATGGGCGTTCAGGGCCGCGTCGCCGACTCCTCCGCCGGCCGCAACGTGAGCTGAGCCGCGGCGGAAAAGACGCGCCGCCGCATCAGGACGGTGGCGACGAGGCCGGTGATGCCGGACGCGGCCAGGATCATGGCGACGATGATGAACTGATAGATTCCGGCATAGACCGGGCTCACCCCCGAGACCACCATGCCGGCCATCACGCCGGGAATCCACACCAAGCCGAGCGACTTCATCATGTCGAGCCGCGGCAGCAGGCTGGCATAGACCGCGCTTCTGAGATAGGGCGCGACCGTCACCGCAGGCTCGGCGCCGAGCGACAGCGCCGCCTCGATCTGTCCGACATGGGCCGTGATCTCGGCGCGGAAGCGCTCGATCGCCTGCGCACAGGAGTTCATCGCATTGGCGATGATCATGCTGCCCACCGGCACCAGCACGGCGACATCGGAGCGCAGGCTGCCGGTCGCGAGCATCACGGCGAGCACGATTCCGGCGCCCACCGCAATCGACCAGAAGCAGAGCATCAGCGCCCCGCCCATGCCCTTGATGCGGCCGGCCGCGGTGACCGCCGCCGCACCGGTCATCAACAGCAGGATCAGCGTGCCGACCAGCAGGCTGCCATGCAGCAGCACGGTCAGCACGACGCCGACCAGCACCATCTGCACCAGCCCGCGCAGCAGCGACACCGCCGCTTCGCGTTCGACACGGATGGCCTGCCAGCGGCAGAGCAGCACGACGGCTGCACACAGCGCGATGGCGCCGGCGGCCTGCGCAAGCCCGATCATGACGTCATGGCCGATCATATCGCGCAGCTCAGCCAGCATGCAGCACCTCTGCGGTCGGGCCGATCGTCACCAGCCGTGCCTTTTCCATCACCATCGTCCGGTCGGCGAGCCGCTCGGCCTGGGCGCGATTGTGGGTCACGATGATGCAGGTCATGCGCCGCTCGTGCACGATCCCGAGGATCAGTTCCTCGACGCCGCGCACCAAGGCCTCGTCCAGCGCCGAGGTCGGCTCGTCCAGCAGCAGCACTTCGGGCGCGTTCGCAAGCGTGCGCGCCAGCGCCACCCGCTGGGCCTCGCCACCGGAGAGATGGCCGATATCGCGATCGGCAAAGCCGGCAAGGCCAACGCGCTCCAGCAGCGCGGCGATCCTCTCCCGTGGCAGAGCCTCGCCGCGCTGCTGCGGACCGAACGCAATATTGGCGGCGACCGTACCGGGAAACAGATAGGCGGTCTGCATCACCATGCCGACGCGCCGCCGCAACTCCTGCGGGGCCATGCTGCGGCAGTCGGTGCCGTTAAGGAGAACGGCGCCGGAGGTCGGCTCGTCGAGCCGGTTGAGCAGCCGCAGGAATGACGACTTGCCGGCCCCGGAAGGCCCGACCACCGCGACGATCTCGCCGCGTGCGATCTGCACGCTGACGTCATCGACCAGCGTGCGAGTGCCAACCCGACGCGACAGATGGCGGGTTTCGAGCACGATAGCGGCCTCGCGCGGCTGCCCAGCATTCTGATCCGGAGACGACATCGGCGCAGCCGCGCCGCCGAGGTCGCTGGATGAAGCGGCTGTCGTCACGCGACGTCCTTCATTCTGAGGCTTCGGTCAGCGACATCCGCCTGAGCCTCCGATCCGCAAGATCTACAGGACAATATCTGCAAGAAGGGGCTCGCCTCGCCGACGATTACGACGTCGATTATGCACGTGTCGGCACGCAAGGGAACGGCGAGATGCGAGCAGACCTGACTTGCGCTCGCAAGATGCGCGCGGGTTGCGGCGAGAGGACGAGGCCCGGAGTGCCTAGGAGTCCGGGCCTCGTCACCAGAACGCCTCGGCATTGCAAGGCGTTCCGATGCCGCTGAGCGGGTCTGGATCAAGGTGTCTTGAGGTGACCTCAGATGCGCCTGCCGGAACATGCCCGGGCGCATGTCACCGCAGGAAGCAGCCGGTCAGTAGCAGCGCATGATGTTGACGGTCTGCTCGCCGCCACGTCCCGGGACTTTCACCGTCTCCGTCGGACAGCTGGAGACATAGGGGTGATCGGAGGGCGTGACATTGGGCGGAAAGCGATGCGCCCAATCCCACGGAACGTCCTCGGTATAGGTGTAATGCACATCCGCCGGCCCCTGCGGTGGCGGCGGCGGCGCGGACTCCGTGACCGGCGCGCCGTCATAGGGACCGTAGGCGTAGGCACCGGGCCAATAAGCGAAGCCGCGCTGATGATGGCGGAAGCCGCGTGCGCCGTGCACACGAGGTGCAACATGGATCGGAGCGCCTCTTGCGCCGGGCCCCACCCCAACCACGCCGCCGGACCGCGCCGAAGCCGTCTCGACCGGCAGGATCAACGCGGCTGCGCCGAGGCAGGCGAGCAAAGCCCAAGATGTTCGATGAGCCGATGGTCTACGCAACATGGCACGCACCTTACCGCTTGTGACTGACCACCCCCCAGGATCGAAGCTAGGCCGGCAAGCGAGGCACCGCAAACCCGTCGTTAAGGAGTGGTTAACGCGCGAGCTTAGCGCCGACGGAACAGACGCGCCAGGGCACGCGCCCACTTTAGCCAGGCTGAGCCGAGCGCTTGCGGCTGTGCAATCCCGGCCCAAGTCCACGGATGGGGGGCGCGCCCCGCCCTCAATCCGGCAGCGTCTCGCCGGAGCCGCCGAGATCGGCCGGCAGGTCAGCGAATTTCGGCAAGCCGTCCTTCACCGAGATCATCTTGCTCGCGTAGTTCACATGCAGTGTCGGCTGATGGACGAAACCCTGCAGCAGGTTCGCATAGACGTCGGTCAGCCGCATCCGCGGATGCTCGGTCATGAGATGTCCGCCGCAGCGCCGGCAGAACTTGCGGTAGGAATGTTCGGTCTTGTTGAAGGTCCCGATCTCGGCTTCGCCCTTGACGACGCGGACATCGTCCGACCTCCACAGGCTGAACGCATTGATCGGCGCCGCCGACCAGGCCTGACAGTCCCGGCAATGACAATAGCCGGCAAATACAGGCTGGCCGATCGCCTCCACTTCGACTGCACCACAGAAGCAGCTGGCTTTGTAGGCGGCCGTGGTCCTGGGCGCTGCATCTTCCGGCGCAAGGAGATCCTTGTACTCAGGCGTCTTCCGGATCAGGCCACGGATGAAATCGCATTCCACCGACAGCTTGCGCCCCTGCACCCTCACCGCATCGAGCGTGGCACGGCCGAGCTTCGAGCCAACCCCGCGGCCGCCGAGCTCCGGCGGCACCTCGGTGTGCACGAGCGTGATCGCCCCGGGCGATTTCCGGTAGGTAACGAAAGCGGTGATGCCGTCAACATCCTGCTCGAAACGGCTGGCGGCCGCATTGTCGCGAAATTCGCCCATCGTCTGCACTCCTCCCGGATGTGGTGCAGACGTTCGACCGTCTGCGCCTTATAGCGGCAGATTGTCGTGCTTCTTCGCCGGCATTTCCATCTTCTTGTCGCGGAGCATCGCGAGCGCGCGGGCGATGCGGCGGCGGGTCGAGTGCGGCATGATGACGTCGTCGATATAACCGCGCTCGGCGGCGATGAAGGGCGACAGGAAGCGATCCTCATATTCCTTGGTGCGCGTGGCGATCTTGTCGGGATCGGCCATGTCGGCGCGGAAGATGATCTCGACCGCACCCTTGGCGCCCATCACCGCGATCTGCGCGGTCGGCCATGCATAGTTCATGTCGGCGCCGATCTCCTTGGACGCCATGACGTCGAAGGCGCCGCCATAGGCCTTGCGGGTGATGACGGTCACCAGCGGCACCGTGCATTGCGAATACGCGAACAGGAGCTTGGCGCCGTGCTTGATCAACCCACCATATTCCTGCGCCGTGCCCGGCAGGAAACCGGGAACGTCGACGAAGGTCACGATCGGAATGTTGAAGGCGTCGCAGAAGCGGACGAAGCGCGCGGCTTTCCTTGACGCGTCGCTGTCGAGCACGCCCGCCAGCACCATCGGCTGGTTGGCGACGAAGCCGACGGTGCGGCCGGCGATGCGACCGAAGCCGGTGATGATGTTCTTGGCGAACGCCTCCGCGATCTCGAAGAAGTCACCCTCGTCGACGACCTTCAGGATCAGTTCCTTCATGTCGTAGGGCTTGTTCGGATTGTCCGGGATCAGCGTGTCGAGCGACATGTCGACCCGCTCGATATCGTCGAAGCTCGGCCATTCCGGCACGCCGTCGCTGTTGTTGCTGGGCAGGAAGTCGATCAGCCGGCGCATCTGCAACAGCGTCTCGACGTCGTTCTCGAAGGCGCCGTCGGCGATCGAGGAGCGCGTCGCATGCACCGAGGCGCCGCCGAGCTCTTCGGCCGTGACCACTTCGTTGGTGACGGTCTTCACCACATCGGGCCCGGTGACAAACATGTAGCTGGTGTTCTTCACCATGAAGATGAAGTCGGTCATGGCCGGCGAATAGACGTCGCCGCCGGCGCACGGCCCCATGATGACGGAGATCTGCGGGATCACACCCGACGCGATGACGTTGCGGCGGAAGACATAGGAATAGCCGGCGAGCGCCGCGACGCCCTCCTGGATGCGGGCGCCGCCCGCATCATAAAGCCCGATGATCGGCGCCCGCGCCTTCATCGCCATGTCCTGCAGCTTGGTGATCTTCAGCGCATGGGTTTCCGACAGCGAGCCGCCGAACACGGTGAAGTCCTTGGCGAAGACGAAGGTCTTGCGGCCGTTGACGGTACCCCAGCCGGTGACGACGCCGTCGCCCGGCACCTTGGTCTTCTCCATGCCGAACTCGGTCGAGCGATGCTCGACGAACATGTCGAATTCCTCGAAGCTGCCCTTGTCCAAAAGAAGCTCGATACGCTCGCGCGCGGTCAATTTGCCGCGAGCATGCTGCGCCTCGATGCGCTTCTCGCCGCCGCCGAGACGTGCGCCCGCGCGCCGCTTCTCAAGGGTGTCCAGGATGTCCTTCATGCGTCTCCGCCCATTCCGATCTCATGACTGTTGGCGCCGTTCTAACACGGCTATTTCGGAGGCGAAAAGCGGATATCGGGCGTCCTGCCGCAGGTCACCCAGGCAGGAATCGATTGCATAATCATGGTGATGTCCGCCGAAATTCCAGCTGTCTGCGAAGGGGCGGATCGGCCGTAGGCCACCACCGGCCCACGATGGTCCAAATATCAGGACGGATTCGGCTCGCCCGTCAGGGGGCCGATCGGCTCAAGGCAGCAGCCGGATCACGATGGGCGCGCACTTTGCCACCCTCGTGAACCGTTGTGGGATTGCGGCGTTGACGCCTGCTTGCAATGCCGATCAAGGAACCAGCCATGCGCGTCTCTTCCCTCGCGACCACCACGACCGTCTTGACCGCGCTCATCGTCGCGGGCGCAGCGCACGCCGCAATGTCGCCGTTCCGCGCCATAGCGGGCTCCTGGGCCGGCGGCGGCACGCTGAGCATGCAGAACGGCGAGCAGCAGCGGCTGCGCTGCCGGGCCGCCTATGATGTCGGCGGTGACGGTGACCAGCTGCGGCTCAACATCCGCTGCGCCAGCGACAGCTACAATATCGACCTGTCCAGCGAGGTCGCCTATCGCAGCGGAGCAATCTCCGGCCAATGGAGCGAGGCGAGCCACAATGCCACCGGCACCATCGAGGGCCATGCGGCCGGCGAGCGCATCGAGGCACAGGCACGCGGGCAGACCTTCTCGGCCGGGCTCGCACTCACCACGCGCGGCAACCGGCAAGTGATCTCGATCCGGCCCGCCGGCACCGAGGTCACGGATGTGAGCCTGGAGATGCGGCGGCGCTGACACTCAGATCGCGCCGATCTCCGTCAGGCAGGCCTGGGTCAGCGTCATGCGGTCAGCGACGTGACGCTGCTCCGGGCAATCCATGTTGAGCGCGAACACGGTCGGCTGGTCGCCCTTGTCCACCCAGCCGACCATCCAGCCCAGCGAACGCTCGCCGCGCTCGGCGCCGAGCAGGCCGGATTTGAAATGGATCACGGCTTCACCGACCTTGGTGGTCGGGATGATGTCGCGCACCAGATCCTGGCTGCGCTTTGAGACCGGCAGCGTGCCACGCCGCAAGCGGTCGACGAAATCGACCTGTTGCACCGGGTCGATGCGCAAGGCGCCCGTCAGCCAGAACTGATCGATGCCGCCTCCGATGTCGCGATTGCCGTAATCGAGCAGATTGAGATATGTCTGCATCCGCTCGGGGCCGATGCGGCGCGCGATCTCCTGATAGACGGGCACCGCGGACGCTGCGATCGCGCTGCGCATGGTGTGGTCCTTATTCCAGGCCTCGATCGGCCTGACCACGCCGTCCCATTTGAAGACATCCTTGTCGGGGTCTTCGACGACGCCGGTCTCGAGCGCAATCAGCGAATTCGCGATCTTGAAGGTCGAGGCCGGCAGCTTCGCCTCGCCCGAGCGCTCGGCGTCGCTGGCGATGACGAGATAATCCTCGACCTTGTAGCCGACGAAGGTGCCGTTGGTGCCGTCGTCGGTGAAGCGCTTGGCGAGCGACGCGCGGATCTCGCTGCGCTGTGGCGCGACATGCGCAAAGGCGCGGGCGGGCAACAGGCCGGCTGCGGCAATCAGTTGGAGCACATGGCGGCGATGGATCACGCGTAACACCTCGGCAGCTGAACAGGCGGCCCCTTTGGCGACCACATCATGGTGAAACCATGGCGGCCCAAGATGCTCATTAAAGGTGTGCTATCTGTCATCCTCATCGCGTGCCACGCGATCCAGCGAGACGCGGCTAGACCACCCGTCCCGACAGCTTGAGCACGAACACCAGCACCTCCGCGACAGCCTTGTAGAGCTCTTCCGGAATTTCGTCACCGAGTTCGACATTGGAGAGCGCACCGGCGAGCACTTCGTTCTCCTCGATCGGGATGTCGTGCGCCTTGGCGACCTCGATGATCTTGGCCCCGATCGCCCCCTTGCCCTTGGCGACCACGCGCGGGGCGCCGTGGCCCTTGTCATAGTGCAGGGCGACCGCGAGCTGCGTCTTGCTGTCCGTGCTCATGATGCGCGATTCAGGAAATGGCCGGCTTTGGGCGGCGCCACCGGAGGCGGCGCGCCGTCCTGGATGACGATGTCGCCCGGCGACAACTCGGCGCGGGCGAGCGCCTGGCTCAATTCGCCCAGCCCGGCGCGCAAGCGCGCCGATGTCACCGGACGCTCCGCCCACATCCGCACCGAGGTCCGCTCGCCGACCAGGCTGATCAGCGCGTGCACGGGACCGGCCGGCTCGACATCGATCGAGAAGCGCGCGCGCCAGACCCGTTTCGGCGCATCGGACGAGGCACCGCTGCCGTCTCGCGAGATCTCGAACTGCGCCATCGCGGTGCCCTGGCCGGTGGCAAACGGGATCTCGAAATTCCACCGCGGCTGCAACGGATCGGCGTGCGCGCCGGAAGCGTCGGTGCGATCCGGCAACGATGCGATCTGCAACAGCGTCTGCCGCGACAGCGCGGCGTCCGTCTCATCGAGCAGCCGATGCGCGATGGCCGACAGCGGCGCTTCCGAGGCCAGCGATGGCGTCGACACCGGCTGCGGCGTCGGCAGATTGCCGCGGAACGGCGGCGGCGGGGTGCTGGTCCGGACGATCACATCTCCGCCACGGCCGCTCGGGGCCGCGCTGCGCGCCGGCAACGATCCCGCCGCACGCGGGACCTGTTGCTGCGCCTCCTGCAGAAGGGCCAGCACCGTGCCGGGATTGAGCGATTGAGGCTTGGCCTGCGCCAGCGCGCTCGCCAAGGTGGCGCCAAGCGCATTGCCGGGCGCTGGCCCATCCGCCGGTGGACGCCCCGACATGGAGGCTGCCTGCGCGGCCTGCTCAGGTGGGTCCGGCACCAGCGACGGGGCCGGCATCTGCACGAGCTGCGCCGGTGCTTTTGCTGGCTGCGGCGTGGCCGGCCCATAAGGTGTCGTGACCACGCTGGCGCTTGCGCCCGGTGCGACGTCCCCTTCCGTCAGCAGGACGGAGGCGAGGGTCTGCCGCAACACGATCAGTGCCGCCTTGAGGTCCGGCGCGACGCCGCTTGCGACCGGCACGCCCGCCGCAAGCGAGGTTTCCAGAAACAGGCCGGAATTCTGGAACGCCTTCTGGACGTCCTCGCCGCTCAAGCTTTGAGCGAGCGGCATCTGCTGGCCGAGCACCTGGGCGATCGCCGCGCGCAAAGCCGGCGGCAGATTGGGTGAACTGGCGACCGTCGCAAGATCGGCGAACAATTGCCCCTGGCCGCCCTGATGGGTCGCGGCCTCTTCCGTCGCGATCGCGACCGCGATCCGCTCCAATCCGGTCAGCGGGTCTGCCGGGGGCGCCACCACGGGCGCAAGCGGCACGGCGACATCGATCACGGTTGCTGCGGTCGATGCGGCCCCATTCGTTGCGGCCGCTGCTCCGCCCTGCCCGACGATCGCGAGCTGAAGGCCTTGTCCGGATTGGGTGACCGCAACCTGCACGGTCTGCCCCGCCTGCAGCGCCAGGTCGCTGGCAAGCTCCATCGACAGATTGCCGATCGCGACCTGGACCAGGTTCTCCGCCAGCACCTGCTGCACCCTGGCGCTGAGCACGGTGCCGGACTGCAGCGCCGTCCCGGCCGTCGAGGTGCCGACGTTGCGGACGCCGTTCACCGGAGGTGACGGGGTGATACTCAGAACCATGGTACGCGCACTCGAGGTTACGGGTCCGGAGCTTAAGCGGACCCTCTAAACCTCGCGTTAACCGGCATTGTCCCAGGCGCGGTCCAAGGCGCGCAGGATCTCCGCGGCAGCGCCGAAATCGACCTTCCGGGCCGCCCGGCGCGCCAGCGCCTCCTCGTCAGCGCCCCATTGCTCGGCATTCCAATCCTCGTCCACATGGGCCGCAGCCCAGACCTGGTTGGCATCCCGCACGCCATGGAGCAGCGTCAGCGCCAGCAGCGCGGAGCCGGTGATGGTGGTGACCACGTGCGCGGCGGCAATCCGCCAGGGATCGAGCGGCAGCGACGCACGGGCCGCCTCCACGGCGGCATCAGGCTGCAGGACATGCATCACGCCCTCGGCCAGGATGAAATGCGCCCCCAGGCTGTCGCGCGCCCAGGCCAGCACAGGATCCCAATGCTGCGCCTCGCGCTGCACCAGCGCCTCCGGATGACCGGCGCGATAGAACAACAAGTCGGATTGCAGGTACTTGGCGACGTCATCGCGGACGAGTTCGGTGCGGTCGACCACACCCTCGATGACGCTGTTGGCAAATCGGGTCAGCGGCATCGTCATGGGATCGATGGTCTCGGCCTGCGCCTGCCATTCGGCCGCCACTGCATCGGCCAGTTCCTTGACCGGAACGGTGATGATCCGCGCAGACGGGCTGCGGATCGGCCGGTCGTCGAGCGTGATCACGAAGCCGCCGCCCTCGGCCTCCTTTACGCCAGCCTGTTTGTAGAACCGCTTGCGCTGAGGGCTGCGCATGGCTTCGCGCGCCTTCTCCTGCGGATCCGGCGGCGATTGACCAACCTCGTCGAACAATTCCCGCATGCGCACGTGCCTTCAGATCGAAATGAATGAGAGCATCGGATGTTCCCGGCCTTGTGTCTCCTGGCCCCGGCGGCAAGCGCCACATGGCTGCAACGCTGCCGATGGATATCCTGTCAATGTCGTCATCTCGCGCCGAACAGCAAGCGGAGCTTACTCCTCCGGCGCGTTCTCGATCGGATCGAAGCGATCGGCCTCGAGCCCGAGCAGATTCCAGGACTGCAGCATGTGCGGGGGCAACGGTGCGGTCGCGTCGATGACGCCGCCGCGCGGATGCGGGATGACGATGCGCCGCGCCAGCAGATGCAGCCGGTTCTGCAGGCCGCCCGGCAGCGCCCAATTCTCCTTGTTGAAGTATTTGGGATCGCCAACGATCGGATGGCCGATATGGGCCATGTGGGCGCGGAGCTGATGGGTGCGTCCCGTGACCGGCTTCAGCGACACCCAGGCGAGCTTGGTCGCGGAGGCCTCGACCACGGCGTAATAGGTCACCGCATGGCTCGCGCCTTCATCGCCATGCGCGGCGATACGCATGATGGTGTCGTCCTCGCCCTCATCCTTGGCGAGATAGGTCGAGATGCGCCCCTGCTTCGGCTTCGGCACACCGGCCACCAGCGCCCAATAGATCTTGCGCGCCGATCGGCTGCGGAATGCGCCGGTCAGATGCGTCGCGGCAAAGCGGGTCTTGGCGATCAACAGGCAGCCGGAAGTCTCGCGGTCGATGCGATGCACCAGCCGCGGCTTCTGGCCCTTGGCATCGCGCATCACCTCCAGCATCTGGTCGATGTGACGCGTCATGCCGGAGCCGCCCTGCACTGCGAGCCCTGCCGGCTTGTTGAGGACGAGCACGTCGTCGTCCTCGTAGAGCGTCATCGCCTTCAGGCTTTCCAGCGTCTTCCGCTCGGCCTCGGACAATGCGCCGCGATCTTTCGGCGCATCGAGCTTGAGCGGCGGGATGCGCACGCTCTGCCCCTCCTCCAGCCGATCCTTGCTGTCGGCGCGCTTGCCGTCGACCCTGAGCTCGCCTTTGCGGACGATGCGCTGGATGTGGGAGAACGACAGGCCGGGAAAACGCGCCTCGAGGAAGCGGTCGACCCGCATGTTGTTCTCGTCGGCGGTCACCACGACGGTCTGCACCTTCGTCGGCAAGGGCTGCGCTTCCGGTTCAGGCTTGCGCGTAACCGGCTCCGCAGCAGCCCGCCGCTCCGTTCGCTCGAAGGCCGGCCGCGCCGGCTTGCCGGCGGGACGTTTGAGCGAGGGACGCTCACGCGAGCGCCGCTCCTCGCTAAAATCCTTCCGGCTATCCTTGCGACTGATTTTGCGCTCATCCTTGCGCTCGCCGCGCGGCGCGCGGTCCCGATCGCTCCTGGTCTCATTGCGAAGACCTGCGACGCGTTCGCTCTTGAAGCGATCGCTGCTCGGATTGTCCCGGCTTGGACGATCGCCCTTGTCGCGATCGCCGGTGGGGCGATGTATCCTCGCGCGCGCATCCTTGTGACGCGCAGCCGGACGATCTGATCGGGTCTCTGTTCGCTTGATGCGGCGGCTCATGGATGCTGGGTACCCCAAAAGCCCCTGTCAGTCACGGCGGAATCACGATAAATCCGCCTGAAATCGGGCTTTGTAGGCTGCAGAGGCGAGGAACGAATCGGATGAGACGGATCAAGCCGGCGCTGATGCTTGCTGCGGCGTGGCTGGCGATGACGCCTGCCCAGGCCCAGCAGACCCCTATGCCGGACGACATCGCCTGGAAGCTGATCGAGATCGGCCGCGTGATCGATCCGTCGAAGACGGCTGCGATCTACGCTCCGCTGCAGCAGAAGGAGCCGTATACCGGCGTCAAGGTGCAGCGGGATATCCGGTACGGTCCGGCCGAACGCAATCTGCTCGACGTCTTCACGCCGGAGTACGGCGCGTCGTCGCACCCGATCCTGATCTTCGTGCATGGCGGCGCTTTCATCGCCGGTAACAAGCGCACGACGCCGGACAGCCCATTCTACGACAACGTCATGCTGTGGGCCGCCAAGAACGGTTTCGTCGGCGTCAACATGACCTACCGCCTGGCGCCGAAATGGCCGTGGCCGGCCGGCGTCGAGGACGTCGCCAGCGCCGTGCAATGGGTTGGCGCGAACGCGGCACAGAATGGCGGGGATCCCTCGCGCGTGTTCCTGATGGGGCATTCGGCGGGCGCGGTGCATGTCGCGACCTATGTCGCGCATCCCGAGTTTCACAAGATTCAGGGCGGCGGCCTTGCCGGCGCCATCATGGTCTCCGGCATCTACGATCTCACGGCCTCGCCACTGGGCGACAAGGAGATGGCCTATTTCGGCACCGATCCCTCGCGCTTTCAGGAGCGCTCGTCGCTGCAGGGCTTGCAGGCGTCCAGCCTGCCGCTGATGATCGCCTCCGCCGAACTCGACCCGCCGCGCTTCGTCGAGCAGTTCGATCTCCTGAAACAGGCGGCATGCAAGCGCCCGGCCGGCTGTGCGCACGCGGTGATGCTGCCGCAGCACAGCCATATGTCGGAGGCCTATTCGATCAACACCGAGGATGACCGGCTGACGCGCGAGATATTGGAGTTCGTGCGGACGGGAAAATAGCTAGATGCCGCCGCGCTCCTTGCGCAGCTTGGCCCAATAGTCGAGCCGCTTCCTGATCTCGCGCTCGAAGCCGCGCTCCGGCGGATCGTAGAACTGCTGCCGACCCAGGCTTTCCGGAAAATAGTCCTGGCCGGAGAAGGCATCTGGCGCGTCGTGATCATACTGATAGCCGGTGCCGTAGCCTTCGTTCTGCATCAGCTTGGTCGGCGCGTTCAGGATGTGCTTGGGCGGCAGCAGCGAACCGCCCTCCTTTGCCACCCGCTTGGCCGCACCGAACGCCTTGTAGGCCGCATTCGACTTCGGCGCGGTCGCGACATAGATCACGGCCTGCGCGATCGCGAGCTCGCCCTCGGGCGAGCCCAGGAAATCGTAGGCATCCTTGGCCGCATTGGCGATCACCAGCGCCTGCGGATCGGCGAGGCCAATGTCTTCCACCGCCATGCGCACGATGCGCCGCGCCAGGAACAGCGGGTCCTCGCCGGCATCGAGCATCCGCGCGAAATAATACAGCGCGGCATCGGGATCGGAGCCGCGCACCGACTTATGCAGCGCGGAGATCAGGTTGTAATGGCCGTCGGCGGATTTGTCGTAGATCGGCGCGCGGCGCTGCAAGATGTCCTGCAGCTGCACGGCATTGAAGATCTCGTCCTTGCGCGCGGAGCGCCAGACCTCTTCGGCGAGCGTCAGCGCGGCGCGGCCGTCGCCATCGGCCATGCGGATCAGCACGGCACGAGCTTCCGGATCGAGCGGCAGCTTGCGGCCTTCGACCGCTTCCGCATTGGCGTAGAGCTTTTCGATCGCGGCCGCATCGAGCGAATGAAATACCAGCACACGCGCGCGCGACAGCAACGCGGCGTTGAGCTCGAAGGATGGATTCTCGGTGGTGGCGCCGACCAGCACCACGGTGCCGTCTTCCATCACGGGCAGAAAGGAATCCTGCTGCGCGCGGTTGAAGCGGTGCACCTCGTCCACGAAGAGCAGCGTGCCCTTGCCGGTCTCGCGGCGCGCACGCGCGGCGTCGAACACCTTCTTCAGGTCGGCGACGCCGGAGAACACTGCCGAGATCTGCTCGAAATGCAGCTCGGTCGCGTCGGCCAACAGCCGCGCGACCGTGGTCTTGCCGGTGCCCGGCGGCCCCCAGAAGATCAGGGAGCCGAGCGTGCGCGTCTCCAGCATGCGCGTCAGTGCGCCGTCGGGGCCGAGGATGTGATCCTGGCCCACCACGTCGGAGAGCTTGTGCGGCCGCAACTTCTCCGGAAGCGGACGGGGCGCATCCTGCTCCAGCCCCGCGGCGGCGAAGAGACTTGGTCCCTGTTGTGGGCGCTTCGCGCTCATCCGCCGAGCGTGACGTTGATCTGTTGGCCGCCGCGCAGGAGCGTGATGCGCCAGACCCGAGCAGCGTCACGGGAGGCCTTTTCGAGCTCCGTCGTCTTGGCGATGCGCTGGTTGTTCACGGCCATGATGATGTCGCCCTTCTGGAAGCCGACATTGGCTGCCGCCGTGCCGTCGCCCGGCTCGACAATGACGACGCCTTCGGTATCGGCATCCAGATGCAGCTCGTCAGCGAGCGCAGGCGAGACGTTGGCGACGCGCGCGCCCTGGAACGGCGAGCGGCCACTGATGACGATCTCGTTGCGGCCGCCATCGGGCGCAGTCTCCAGCGGCATCGCCAGCTTCACCGGCTTGCCCGCGCGCTGCACCTCGACATCGGCGGTGCCGCCCAGCGGACGGGTGGCAAAACGATAGTCGAAGGCGTTGGGGTCCTCGACGGCCTGGCCGTCGATCGCCGTGATCAGATCCGAGGCTTTCAATCCCGCGCGGGCCGCCGGGCTGTTCGGCACCACGCTGGCGACCAGCGCACCGGTCGGCGAGCGCAAGCCCAAGCTGTCGGCGATCTCAGGCGTCACCGCCTGCAGCTTTGCCCCGAGCCACGGACGCTTCACCGCCTTGCCGCCGCTCTTGGCCGAGGCGACGACGACGCGCACCATGTTGGCCGGAATGGCGAAGCCGATGCCCTGCGAGCCGCCGGAGCGCGAATAGATCGCGGTGTTGATGCCGGCGAGCCGCCCGGTCATGTCGACCAGCGCGCCGCCGGAATTGCCGGGATTGATCGGCGCATCGGTCTGAATGAAGAACTGATAATCGGTGATGCCGACCTGCGTCCGCGCCAGCGCCGAGATGATGCCGTGCGTCACGGTCTGGCCGACGCCGAACGGGTTGCCGATCGCGAGCACGACGTCGCCGACCATCAGCTCGTCCGAATTGGCGAAATCGAGCGTCGGGAACTTCTCTTTCACGTTCTTGAGCTTCAGCACCGCGAGATCGCTGCGGGTGTCCTTGAGCACGATCTCGGCCTCGAACTCGCGCTTGTCCGACAGCGAGACCTTCACCTCGTCGGCGCCCTCGATCACGTGCACGTTGGTGACGACGAGGCCGGACGGATCGACCATCACGCCGGAGCCGAGCGAGCGCTGCATCTGCTCCTGCTGGCCTCCCTGCAGCCCGAAAAATTTGCGGAAGATCGGGTCATCCAGGAACGGGTTGTGGTTCTGCACCATCTTGGCGGCGTAGACGTTGACCACCGCGGGCTGCACCCGTTGTACGATCGGCGCGTAGGACAGCCTCAGTTCGGCCGGCGAGGACGGCACGCGGCGGTCCTGCGCCAGCGCGGGAGCCGCAGCCAAGACCGAGAGCAGCAGCGCGGCGAAAGTTCTGATCAACGTCATTCGGCGAATCCTGGAATTGAATGCCTTCGATATAGGCGGAACGTGAGGGACGGCCAAGCTTAGGCCGCGGGATGAGGCGTTTTGACGGTGTCGTGAACGGGCCCGCAGGACAGCCGTTCCTGATGGCTCTCACCCCAGGCCTTGAGGATGTCGATGACCGGCCGCAGGCTCTCGCCGACCTCGGACAGACGGTATTCGACCCGCGGCGGCACCTCCGCATAGACCGTCCGGATGATCAGCTTGTCCTCCTCCAGCGCGCGGAGCTGCTTGGTCAGCATGCGCTGGGTGATCCCAGGCATCCGCCGCCGCAGCTCGCCGAAGCGCTGGCTGCCCTCCTGCAGGTGGTAGAGGATCACCCCCTTCCACTTGCCGTCGATCAGATCGAGCGTAGCCTCCACCGCGCAGCCGGGCCTGCGTTCAAAATCGCGCCGTTTCACCGAGACTTCCCCAATAGTATCCAAACAGGGACTAGTTCCCTATTTTTACAGTACTTGCGTATTCAGCGCCAGCAGGAGAGGAAGCGCGCACGCGCCATTCAAACGGAGGTTCACGATGAAGGCCGTCGGTTACAAGAAATCCCTGCCGATCGAGGATGCGAACGCCCTGATCGATGTCGAAATCGCCAAGCCCGAGCCCAAGGGGCGCGACCTCCGGGTCGCGGTGAAGGCGGTCTCGGTCAATCCGGTCGATACCAAGGTGCGCAAGCGTGCCGCTCCGCCCGAGGGGGAGATCAAGATCCTCGGCTACGACGCGACGGGCGTGGTCGAGGCGGTCGGCCCCGAGGTCACGCTGTTCAAGCCGGGCGACGAGGTGGCCTATGCCGGCTCGATCCAGCGCCAGGGCACCAATTCCGAATTCCACCTGGTCGACGAGCGCATCGTCGGCCGCAAGCCCAAGAGCCTGTCCTTTGCCGAGGCCGCCGCTCTGCCGCTGACCTCGATCACGGCCTGGGAGCTGCTGTTCGACCGGCTCGGCGCCGTCCCTGGCAAGAGCCTGGACCCGCGCACGCTGCTGATCACCGGCGGCGCCGGCGGCGTCGGCTCGATCCTGATCCAGCTCGCGCGCCGTCTCACCGGCCTCACCGTGCTCGCCACCGCGACCCGGCCGGAATCGCGCGACTGGTGCCTGTCGCTCGGCGCGCATGCGGTGATCGATCACAACAAGTCGCTGAAGGAGCAGATCGAGGCCTTGAAGCTGCCGCCGGTCGAACTCGTCGCGAGCCTGACCCACACCGAGCAGCACTACAAGCCAATCGTCGATTTCATGGCCCCGCAGGGCAAGTTCGGCCTGATCGACGATCCGGCCGAGTTTGCCGCCACCACCTTCAAGGGCAAGGCGATCTCGATCCATTGGGAATCGATGTTCACGCGCTCCTCGTTCACGACGCCCGACATCATCGCCCAGCACAACCTGCTGAACGACGTCGCCGACCTGATCGACAAGGGTGTGATCCGCACCACGCTCGGCGAGCATTACGGCACCATCAACGCCGCCAATCTCAAGCGTGCGCACGCCCTGATCGAGAGCAACAAGGCGCGCGGCAAGATCGTGCTGGAGGGGTGGGCGTAAGCCGGCAAAGCTCTGCAGGGTGGGCCGCCCGGCCTGCATCATCACGACTTCGATGCAGCCGCCTCTTCCGCCTTCGCCACGAAGCCCTTGGCGAGCGCGTGATAGAGCCCCTCCTCGCAGATCAGCCGCGAGGTGCCGTAGGCGATCAGCGAGGCCATCATGACCGGCACCACCATCGCGTGGTTGTCGGTCATCTCGGTGACGATGACGAAGGCGGTAATCGGCGCCTGCACGACGCCGGCGAAATAGGACACCATGCCGAGCAGCATGATCGGCGCCAGCGGCGTATCGTGAAACAGCGAGGCGACATTGGCGCCGAGCCCGGCTCCGACCGCCAGCGACGGCGCGAAGATGCCGCCGGGAATGCCGCTGATCGCGGCAAAGGTGGTGGCGAGGAATTTCAACACGCCGAAATTCTGCGGCAGCGGCGTGCCGGTCTCCAGCGCCGACTTCACCTGCGCGTAGCCGGTGCCATAGATCATGTCGCCCGAGACCAGCCCGCACAGCGCAACCGCGAGGCCGCACACCAGCGAGAACGCCAGCGGATAGCCCTTGATCGTTCGACCAACAGCCCCAGGCAGCCCCCGCGCCATCGTGATCAGGATGCGGCTGAACAGCCCGCCCATGGCGCCGCCCACGACTCCGCAAAGCGGGATCGCCAGCCAATCGATGCCCTTGCCGAGCGCGATCGGGGTCGAGCCGAAATAGGTGTAATTGCCCATCAACGCCAGCGAGGTGAGACCGGCGGCAATGACCGTCGCGATGACGAGGCTCGAGGTTCGGGTCTCGTAGGCGCGGCTCATCTCCTCGATCCCGAACACGATGCCGGCGAGCGGGGTGTTGAACGCGGCGGCGACGCCCGCCGCCGCACCCGCCAGGATCAGGCCCGGCTGTCGCCGCGGCGACAACCGGCCGAGTGCGAACATGATGGAGGCGCCGATCTGCACGGTCGGACCTTCACGGCCGACCGAGGCGCCGCATAACAGACCCAACAGCGTCAGAACGATCTTGCCGATCGCGATACGGATCGAGACCAGCGGACTGCGCGCGCTGGTGTCGGACAGGTGCCGTGCCGCGATGGCCTGCGGAATGCCGCTCCCTTGCGCATTGGGGAAGAAGCGCCGGGTGAGATACACCGACAGCGCAAAGCCTGCCGGCGTCACGACCAGCGCGGCGTAGCGAGAGAACGACAGCAGCCAGTTGAAGGCGAGTTGGGCCTGGTCGGCGAGTTTTGCCAGCGCCACCGCCGCGGCGCCGACAACGAGGCCGCCGGCGAGAAAGATCGCGCGCCGCTGCCAGCGCGCCGAGGTCAGCTTCAGCCACCGCTTCCGGCGGCGAGAGATCATGGTCATCAAGCAAGATTCGGTTCAAGGGACGGGTATCCCGGCGCCCTACCCTCGACGAAAATCCGGCGGCGGTCCAGTGCGGCCACGGACCCGACAGGCCGCCGGCGGAAGCATGCGCTATGCGATCGTATCGATGATGCCGCCTTCGACCCGCAGCGCGGCGCCATTGGTCGCGGAGGCTTCTTTCGAGGCCGCATAGACCACCATGTTGGCGACCTCATCGACCCCGGCAAAGCGCTGCAGCAGCGAGCCCGGGCGGTGCTGCTTGACGAAGGAGGATGCGGCCTCGTCTTCCGATTGACCGTTCTGGCGCGCGAGGTCCTTCACGAAGCTCTCGACGCCTTCGGACATCGTGGGTCCGGGGAGAACCGCATTGACGGTCACGCCGGTGCCGCGCGTCAGCTTGGCGAGCCCGCGCGAGATCGCAAGCTGCGCGGTCTTGGTCATGCCGTAATGGACCATCTCGGTCGGGATGTTCAGCGCCGACTCCGAGGAAATGAAAATGACGCGCCCCCAATTGCGCTTCAGCATGCCCTGCATGTAAGCGCGGGCCATCCGCACGCCCGACATCACGTTGACCTCGAAGAAGCGGCTCCAGTCCTCGTCGGGAGTCTCGAAAAAGTCCTTCGGCTCGAAGATGCCGGCATTATTGATGAGAATGTCGACCTCCGGCAGCGCCGTGACGATCTCGTTGCAGCCTGCGACGGTCGCGACGTCGCCAGCGACGCCGCGAACCTTGGCGTCCGAATGCGCGGCCTTGAGCTTGGCAACCGCCGCATCGACGCGATCCCGGCTGCGGCCGTTCAGGACCACCTCCGCGCCCGAACCCGCCAGGCCCTTGGCGATTGCAAAGCCGATGCCGGCAGTGGACCCCGTCACCAGAGCGGTTTTTCCGGAAAGATCGATCTTCATTCAAAATCTCCTCATGTGCGGACGATGTCGGCATCGTGAGATCGAGTCGCAATTACAGCTCACTCATCTGTGAAGCAGGCCTATCGAGACTGACAATCGCACGACGGAAATAACGGCGCGACACCGGCGCGGCGCGTTCATCGCTCTCGGCTCATTGGAGAAACGACGTTCACGACACCTCAATCGCCTTCAACGCGAACGTCGATCCGTCGCGAGCGGCAACTACAAGGACGCGCGCACAGAAGGTCATGAATTCGTCACATGCGACATAGAGCCCTCCCTACCTAATTACTTCACGAATTCTCAACCCCTGCTCGCTAGGCCGTGCGCGCAAAAGGACCGGCGGCTTCAGCGATGCGCATCGCAGACTGCTGCCTCAAACAACAACAAAGTCCCCCACATACTGGCGTCGGACCTTCTCGACAGGAATGCAGGACATGTTTGCGATCGCTCATCCCGACAGCCGAACTTCGAAGATCCTGCGCCGTCTACGCCCAAGTCTGAAGACCCAGATCGCGATGCTCGGCATCTCCGGCGTGCTGGTCGTCAGCGCCACCTGCCTCGGCGGCCTGGATCATGCCGCGCGAATTCAACGCGTGTCGGACGACAGCATGCGATTTGAAGCGGAACTAGCCTCGCTCTCGGATGGATTTCTGGAGTCGCAACAGCTCACCGCGCGCTTTCTTCGCACCCATGACGAAGGACTGATCAAGAAGCACACCGACCGCATCGCGAAGGAACTGCAGGCGCTGGAGACGATCGAGGCTTATGCGGCGGCGGCGCCGGATGGCGATCCCGTCAAGCAGATCGGCGCGCTACGCAGCGGCATCAATCTCTACGCGACGCGCTTCCAGAACATCGTCGGAGCTCAGCGCATCCTTGGATTGAGCGAAAGCGACGGATTGCAGGGCAAGCTGAGCACTGCCGTGCGGCAGCTCGAAGCGAAGCTCGCCGACGTCGACGAGCCGCGGTTGCGCGTGCTGATGCTTTCGATGCGCCAGCACGAAAAGGATTTCATGCTGCGCGGCGAGGAGAAATTCGGCGATCAGCTCAATGAACGCGAGAGCGAGTTCGAGACTGCGCTTGCCGCGACCACCTTAGGCGCCGGCGCCAAGTCCGACATCGTGGCGCTGGCGCGCGGCTACAAATCGGCCTTCGCCGGCGTCATGGTCTCGCGCCAGACGCTTGCCGACCAGGTGGAAGACCTGGAACAGATCTACGACCGCACCCGGCCGGCCTTCGTCAAGGCGGCGGCGGCCGCGTCCGCGCGCTCGCAGGCCGCCGAGCGCAAGGCCGAGGATTTCAGGCAGATGCTGACCTGGGTCACCGCGATCACCGCGTTGACGCTTGCGCTGCTCGCCGTGTTGTTCGGCCGGCGCGTCGCCGGATTGATCAGCCGAATGAGTGCCGCCATGCATGAACTCGCCGCCGGCCGCTTCGATGTGGTCCTGCCCGGACTCGAGCGCAGCGACGAAATCGGCGAGATGGCGCGCGCCGTCGAAACCTTCAAGCGCAAGGCCGAGGAGAAGGCTCGTTTCGAGCTCGAGGCGCGGCTGCAGGAGGACCGTCGCGCCGCCGAGCGGCACAAGGCCGAACTTGCGACGCTGGCGGCCGCTTTCGAAGCCGCGGCAGGCAAGGTGATCGAGCAGGTCTCGTCCGCCTCGGAGCAGCTCGCGACATCAGCGCATAGCCTGACCGATACCGTGCATCACACGCAGGCGCTGTCCACCGCCGTTGCGACCGCGTCCGAGGAAGCCTCGGCCAACGTCCAGCACGTGGCCGCCACGACCGAGCAGATGATGATGTCCGCCTCCGAGATCGGACGGCGGGTCGAGGAGTCCGCTTCGATCGCCCGGGAGGCCGTACAGCAGGCCAAGCAGACTGACGATCATATGGGTCAGCTGGCGTCGGCGGCCGAGCGAATCGGCAGCGTCATCCAGTTGATCGCGGCGATCGCACAGCAGACCAACCTGCTGGCGCTGAATGCGACGATCGAGGCCGCCCGAGCCGGCGAAACCGGCGCCGGCTTCGCCGTTGTTGCGCAGGAGGTGAAGACGCTGGCCAAGCAGACCGCCGATGCGACCGCGGAAATCCGCGAGCAGATCGCCGGCATCCAGACCGCGACCAAGGAATCGGTCGGTGCGATCAGCGGAATCGTCGGCACCATCGGCCGCATCTCCGAGATCGCATCCACGGTCGCGACCGCGATCGAGGAGCAAGGCTGCGCCATCCGCGACATCGCCCGGAACATCCAGGGTGCGTCGGAGCGGACCTCCCAGGTCGCAGGCAGCATCGGCGAAGTGACCAAGGGCGCGTCCAAGACAGGCGAGGCGTCCGCGCACGTCCTCAACGCCGCGACGCTGCTCAGCGAGGGCAACGACCGTCTCCGGCATGAGCTCGACAGCTTCATCGCCACCGTTCGCGCCGGCTGAGGCGCAAAAAAAACGGCGCCCGAAGGCGCCGCTTTGAAACCAGTGATCGGATCAGCCTCAGGCCGCTTCCGAGGTCTCCTGCACCGGACCGGAATCCTGGCCCTTGGCATCGACGTCGCGGTCGACGAACTCGATCACCGCCATCGCGGCATTGTCGCCGTAGCGGAAGCCGGCCTTGATGATGCGGGTGTAGCCGCCGTTGCGGTCCTTGTAGCGGGGCGCCAGCACGTCGAACAGCTTCTTGGCCATCGCCTCGTCGCGCAGCTCCGAGACCGCCTGGCGGCGCATCGAAAGGCCACCCTTCTTGCCGAGCGTGACCAGCTTCTCGACGATCGGACGCAGCTCCTTGGCCTTCGGCAGCGTGGTGACGATCTGCTCGTGCTTGATCAGCGCGGCGCACATGTTCGCGAACATCGCGCGGCGATGCTCGGCGGTGCGGTTGAGCTTCCGATGAACCTTGCCGTGACGCATTGTCTATTCCTTCAGTTTCAATCTGCCGCGACGGTTCGTCGGACATTTGCTCAGGTGGGCTGCCTGCGTTCGCCCGGTAGCAGCAAGTGGCGAATGGAGAATAGCGAGTAGGTCTGCCCTATTCGCTACCCCTACTCGCCATTCGCTCAGTAGTGATCCTCGAAGCGCTTGGCGAGCTCGTCGATGTTCTCCGGCGGCCAGCCCGGCACTTCCATGCCGAGATGCAGGCCCATCTGGGCCAGCACTTCCTTGATCTCGTTCAGCGACTTGCGGCCGAAGTTCGGGGTGCGCAGCATCTCCGCTTCCGACTTCTGCACGAGGTCGCCGATATAGACGATGTTGTCGTTCTTCAGGCAGTTCGCCGAACGGACCGACAGCTCGAGCTCGTCCACCTTCTTGAGGAAGGCCGGGTTGAAAGCGAGATCCGGAATGATCTCCTGCGCGACTTCCTTGCGCGGCTCTTCGAAGTTGACGAAGACGTTGAGCTGGTCCTGCAGGATGCGGGCGGCATAGGCCACCGCGTCCTCCGGCGAGATCGCGCCGTTGGTCTCGATCGTCATCGTGAGCTTGTCGTAGTCGAGGATCTGGCCCTCGCGGGTGTTCTCGACCTTGTAGGAGACCTTGCGGACCGGCGAGAACAGGCTGTCGATCGGGATCAAGCCGATCGGCGCATCCTCAGGACGGTTGCGCTCGGCCGGCACGTAGCCCTTGCCGGTCGTGACCGTGAATTCCATGCGGATCTCGGCGCCCTCGTCCAGCGTGCAGATCTGCAGATCCGGATTGAGCACGACGACGTCGCCGACGGTCTGGATGTCACCGGCGGTGACTACACCCGGCCCCTGCTTCTTCACGACCATCCGCTTCGGGCCTTCGCCCTGCATCTTGATCGAGATGTCCTTGATGTTCAGCACGATGTCGGTGACGTCCTCGCGGACGCCGGCGATCGAGGAGAACTCATGCAGCACGCCGTCGATGTGCACCGACTGCACGGCGGCGCCCTGCAGCGAGGACAGCAGGATGCGGCGCAGGGCATTGCCCAGCGTCTGGCCGAAGCCGCGCTCCAGCGGCTCGGCAACCACGGTGGCGAAACGGGTCGCGTCGGAACCCGGCGTGACCTGGAGCTTGTTCGGCCGAATCAATTCTTGCCAATTTTTCTGGATCGTCACTGTTTCACCCATACGGGCCAGTCTATCCCGGTCTGATCGACTGGCGTTGGAGATCCGCGCATCAGATCGCGGCCATCGAAATATCTCAAAAGCACAAAGAGGCGGACGATGGGCCCGCCTCCGTCACATCACACACGCCGACGCTTGCGCGGACGGCAGCCATTGTGCGGGATCGTCGTCACATCGCGGATCGAGGTAACGGTGAAGCCCGCAGCCTGCAGCGCACGGAGCGCCGATTCACGTCCCGAACCCGGGCCTGCGACCTCGACTTCGAGGGTGCGCATGCCGTGTTCCTGGGCCTTCTTGGACACGTCCTCCGCCGCGACCTGCGCAGCATAAGGAGTCGACTTGCGCGATCCCTTGAACCCCATCGTGCCGGCCGACGACCAGGCAATGGTGTTACCCTGT
Organism: Bradyrhizobium sp. SZCCHNR3119; assembly: GCF_032487775.1. Lineage (NCBI taxonomy): Bacteria > Pseudomonadati > Pseudomonadota > Alphaproteobacteria > Hyphomicrobiales > Nitrobacteraceae > Bradyrhizobium > Bradyrhizobium sp. SZCCHNR3119. The sequence continues at coordinate 235,858 of NZ_JAUEUV010000001.1, forward strand.
GCGTCGGTGATGGTGATGGTGGTGTTGTTGAACGACGAGTTCACATGCGCGACGCCGGAGGCGATGTTCTTACGCTCGCGACGACGAACGCGTGTGGCTTCCTTGGCCATATAAGTACCTTTCTTACGATCTCAACGCCGCCGTAGTACCAGCGGCTACACCAAAAAGGCGAATGGTAAACGGCGAAAAGCGAATAGGGCTTCCCCTACTCGCCATTCGCCACCCGCAATCCGCCAATTACTTCTTCTTGCCGGCGATCGCCTTGGCCGGCCCCTTGCGCGTACGCGCATTGGTATGGGTGCGCTGGCCGCGCACCGGCAGGCCGCGACGATGACGCAGGCCGCGGTAGCAGCCGAGATCCATCAGCCGCTTGATATTGATGCCGGTCTCGCGCCGCAGGTCGCCCTCGACCACATAGTCGCGGTCGATCACTTCGCGGATCTGCAAAACTTCCTGGTCGCTCAGCTGATTGACGCGGCGATCCTCGGCAATCTTGACCTTGTCCAGGATGTCGGCCGCGATCTTCGGGCCGATGCCATGGATGTACTGGAGCGCGATCAGAACGCGCTTATTGGTCGGGATGTTGACACCGGCAATACGGGCCACGGACTTCTCTCCTGTCGCCGATCCGTTGCGGAGCGGCTTTCGTTCTCGCTATCTCGGGCAGATGTCCGCAAACGCGAACAAGACGCCCACCCCTCGATTCGTGGGGCCCGGCATCTTTTTGAAAACTATCCGACTTGGATGCGGGCTTATTAATGGATTCATACGCCTGTCGTCAACCGCCCCTAGGCTCTTGACTTCGCTTTTCGCTGCTTTTTTGCAGCCTTTCCAGCGGTCTTACGCGCTCCCTTGGACGCCTTGCTGGCCGCAGCGACGGCGTGCTTGGCCCCCTTCTTGGCGGCCTTTTTCGCCGATTTTCCAGCCTTTTTGGCTTTCGAGGCTGCTTTGGCAGCCTTTTTGGGGGCCGCCTTTGCCGCTTTCTTGGCAACGCCAGCCTTTGCCGCCTTCTTTGCCCCTGCCTTGGCGGTGGTCTTGGCAGCCGCTTTGGCCGTCGTCTTGGCAGCTTTTTTGCCAGCCTTCTTCCCAGCCTTGGGGCCTCGTTTGGCGGCGCTGGCCTTCTTGGCGGCGCGGCTGGTGCCACTGGCGCCGACGGCAGCCAGGATCCGGCTGATTTCCTCCGTCACCTCTTCGACCGACATCATGCCGTCGACCGTGGCGAGCCTGCGATGATCGGAATAGTAATGAACGAGGGGTTCGGTCTGCTCGCGATAGCTCGCCAGCCGCTTGGTCAGCACCTCCGGCGTGTCGTCCGCGCGCACGGCCTCGCCACGCGCCCGGGTTTCCGCGGCCCGCCGCTCCACGCGCTCCAACAGTACGCCCTCATTGACCTTTAGCTCGATCACGGCATCGAGGTTCATCTGCTTCTTCTTGAGCAGCACGTCGAGCGCCTCGGCCTGCGGCACCGTCCGCGGGAAGCCGTCCAGGATGAAGCCGTTGGCAGCATCCGGCTGCTCGATCCGGTCGGCGATGATGCCGACCACGACCTCGTCCGGCACCAAGCCGCCGGCAGCCATGATGTCCTTGGCCTTCAGCCCGATCGGGGTCTGGGCCGCTACCGCGGCGCGGAGCATGTCGCCGGTCGACAGCTGGACGATGCCGTAGCGCTGCACCAAGCGCTGCGCCTGCGTTCCCTTGCCCGATCCCGGCGGTCCCAGAAGAATCAGTCTCATCTCTATTCGCCCCCCGGCACATGGTGAGCGAAGTGACCGCGCACCTTGTTCTTGGCTGTTGGTTTTCCGGGCGCGACCAGCCGCTAGCCGCGGCGCCGCCCCCGCAATTTCGACTTCCTGATCAGGCCCTCATATTGATGGGCCAGCAGATACCCCTGAATCTGCGCCACGGTATCCATCGTCACGCTGACCACGATCAGAAGCGAGGTGCCGCCAAAGTAGAACGGCACGGAAGCGTAGGAAATCAGAATTTCCGGAATCAAACAAACAATTGCCAGATAGATGGCGCCGATGACGGTGATCCGGGACAGCACGTAGTCGATATATTCTGCGGTCCGTTCGCCCGGCCGGATGCCCGGGATGAAGCCGCCATGCTTCTTCAGATTGTCGGCCGTCTCGGTCGGGTTGAACACGATCGCGGTGTAGAAGAAGGCGAAGAACAGGATCAGCGCCAGGTACAGGATCAGGAACAGCGGCCGGCCGTGACCGAGCTGGGTGGTGATCCACTGGAACCACTCCGGTCCCTTGCCCGCGTTGAAGTTGGCGACCGTGGTCGGCAGCAAGAGCAGCGACGAGGCGAAGATCGGCGGAATCACGCCCGAGGTGTTGAGCTTCAGCGGCAGATGCGAAGACTGCCCCTCGAACATCTTATTTCCGACCTGGCGCTTCGGGTACTGGATCAGGAGCCGGCGCTGGGCCCGCTCCATGAAGACGATGAAGGCGATCACGGCGACCGCCATGATGATCACCAGCAGGATCACGCCGGTGGACATGGCGCCCTGACGGCCGAGTTCCAGCATGTTGGCGAGCGCCGACGGCAGCTCGGCCACGATACCAGACAGGATGATCAGCGAAATGCCGTTGCCGATGCCGCGCGAGGTGATCTGCTCGCCCAGCCACATCAGGAACATGGTGCCGCCGGTGAGCGTAATCGCGGTCGACAGCCGGAAGAACAGGCCGGGATCGCTGACGACGTTGCCGGCGCCTTCCAGGCCGACTGCAATGCCGTAGGACTGCACGGCGGCAAGAATCACGGTGAGGTAGCGCGTGTACTGATTCAGCGTCTTGCGGCCCGCCTCGCCTTCCTTCTTCAGGGCTTCCAGCTGCGGCGAGACGGTCGTCAGGAGCTGAATGATGATCGATGCCGAGATATACGGCATGATGTTCAGCGCGAAGATCGCCATGCGGTGAATGCCGCCGCCGGCGAACATGTTGAACATGCCGAGAATGCCGCCGGCCTGGGTACGGAACACCGAATCCCAGATCGCGGGATCAATGCCCGGCAGCGGAATGTAGGTCCCAAGACGATAAACGAGCAGCGCGCCAAGGGTAAACCAGATGCGCTTCTTCAGCTCCTCGTTCTTGGCAAAATCGCCAAGATTGATGTTTGCCGCCAGTTGTTCCGCTGCTGAGACCATCTTTGGCTTTCTCCCGCCGCCCTTCTTGGCCGCCGATTTTGGCCGCATATCCCGCGATGGGCTCGCGGGACGAGTGCTTCGTTTCCGAAGGCGAGCGCCGGATATATTTGGTGCGCGGGTTTAATCTGTCTATCGCCCTGCCCCGCGCCGTTGACGCTTAAGGCAGAGCGATGACGCAGATGTTACGCCGCCTCGCCGCCTTCGACGGGCGCGGGCGCCAGGATCTTCACGGTGCCGCCAGCCTTCTCAACGGCCGCGATCGCCGACTTCGAGGCGCCGTGCACCTCGATATTGACCTTGGCCTTGAGCTCGCCACGGCCAAGCAGCCGCACGCCGTCCTTGGCGCGGCGCAGCGCACCGGACTTCACCAGCGCCTCGGCGTTGATCACGCTGCCGGCGTCAAGCTTCTTGGCATCGATCGCCTGCTGAATGCGGTCGAGATTGATCTCGACGAAATCGAGCCGGAAGATGTTGTTGAAGCCACGCTTCGGCAGACGGCGATGCATCGGCATCTGGCCGCCTTCGAAGCCCTTGATGCGCACGCCCGAACGCGCGGTCTGGCCCTTGCCGCCGCGGCCCGAGGTCTTGCCCTTGCCCGACCCGATGCCACGGCCGACCCGCATGCGCTGCTTGCGCGAGCCGGGATTGTCGGCGATCTCGCTGAGCTTCATCGCCCTTCTCCTTAAATTACTTCTCGTCGACGACGCGGACGAGATGTTGAACCTTGGTGATCATGCCACGAACCTCCGGCGAATCCGGCAGCTCGGCGACCCGGCCAATCTTATTGAGCTTCAACCCGATCAGCGTCGAACGCTGCGAGTGGTGGCGGCGGATCGGGCTGCCGATCTGCTCGACCTTGATCGTCTTGGCGCTAGCCATCGTTTTAACTCCAAGATGCGCTGCGAGCCCCGCAGCGCGAATGATTAGTCGGCCGCGGCCTCGGCATCGCCGCCGACGCGGCGAGCCTGCAGGGTCGACACCTTGATGTTGCGGCGCGCCGCCACCGAGCGCGGCGAGTCCTGGTGCTTCAGCGCGTTGAAGGTCGCCCGCACCATGTTGTACGGATTCGACGAGCCGATCGACTTCGCAACCACGTCCTGGATGCCGAGCGTCTCGAACACCGCGCGCATCGGGCCGCCGGCGATGATGCCGGTACCGGCCGGAGCGGCACGCAGGTAGACGCGGCCGGCGCCGTGGCGGCCGAAGATGTCGTGGTGCAGCGTGCGGCCCTCGCGGAGCGCCACCCGGGTCAGGTTGCGCTTCGCCGAGTCGGTCGCCTTGCGGATCGCCTCCGGCACCTCACGGGCCTTGCCATGGCCGAACCCGACCCGGCCCTTCTGGTCGCCGATCACGACGAGCGCGGCAAAGCCAAAGCGCTTACCACCCTTCACGACCTTCGCGACACGATTGATGTGGACGAGCTTGTCGACGAACTCGCTGTCGCGCTCCTCGCGCTCCCTGCTCCGTTCGCGGCCGCCGCGTTCGCGTTCACCTGCCATGGTGCTATCCAATCTCTAAGGAGGCCCTGAGCCTCTTGATCTATCCGAATAAGTTAGAAGCTCAGCCCGCTCTCGCGCGCCGCATCCGCCAATGCCTTGACGCGGCCGTGATAGAGATAGCTGCCGCGATCGAACACAACTTCCTTGATGCCCGCCTGCACCGCCCGCTCGGCGAGCAGCTTGCCCACCGCCTTGGCGGCATCGATATTGGCGCCGGTGTTGCTGGAAGAACGCATCTCTTTCTCCATCGACGAGGCAGAGGCGAGCGTCTCGCCCTTCTGGTCGTCAATGACCTGCGCATAGATGTGCTTCGACGAACGGAACACCGACAGACGCGGCCGACCGTTCGCGGAGCGGCGCAACGCCAGCCTGACGCGCTGCTTGCGCCGGGCATTCGTAACCTTGGCTCTCGACATGACCGGCTCCGTTACTTCTTCTTGCCTTCCTTGCGGAAGATGAATTCGTTCGCGTACTTCACGCCCTTGCCCTTATAGGGCTCCGGCGGACGATAGGCACGGATCTCGGCCGCGACCTGCCCGACCCGCTGGGAGTCGATGCCCGTGACCGTGATCTCGGTCGGCTTCGGCACGGTGATCGTGATCCCTTCCGGGATCTGATAGACCACGTCGTGGCTGTAGCCGAGCGCGAGCTGCAGGTTCTTGCCCTGCATCGCGGCGCGATAGCCGACGCCGGTGATTTCGAGCTTCTTCTCGAAACCCTTGGTGACGCCTTCGACCAGGTTGGCGATCTGGGCGCGCGCGGTGCCGTAAAGCGAACGCGCACGCTTCGTCTCGGCGCGCGGAGCGACCTTGACCTGGCCGCCCTCGAACTTCACCTCGACATCGTCATGGACGATGAACTGAAGCTGGCCTTTCGGCCCCTTCATCTTGACGGTCTGGCCATCGACGGAGGCCGTCACACCGGACGGCACCGCCACAGGCTTCTTGCCAATACGTGACATTGCTCAATCCTTCTTAGAACACCGTGAAGAGAACTTCACCGCCGACATTCGCGTCCCGCGCGTCATGATCGGCCATGATTCCCTTCGGGGTCGACAACACTGAAATTCCGAGCCCGTTGTTCACGCGCGGCAAATTCTTCACCGAGGTGTAGACGCGCCGGCCGGGCTTCGAAACCCGCTCGATCTCGCGGATCACGGGCTCGCCGTCGAAATATTTCAGCTCGATCTCGATCTCGCTGCGGCCCGACGAATGCTCCACCGTGGCATAGCCGCGAATGTAGCCTTCCGACTTCAGGACCTCGAGCACGCTGGCGCGCATCTTCGAACCCGGGGTCGAGACCTTCGACTTCGAGCGCATCTGCGCGTTGCGGATGCGGGTGATCAGATCGCTGATGGGATCGTGCGTTGACATGAGCGATCCTCCTTACCAGCTCGACTTCACGAGGCCCGGAATCAGGCCCTTCGAGCCGAGCTCGCGCAGCGCGATGCGGCTCAGCTTGTTCTTGCGATAGTTCGAGCGCGGACGCCCGGTCAGCTCGCAGCGGTTGCGGATGCGCGTCGCCGACGAATTGCGCGGCATTTCGGCGAGCTTCAGGGTGGCGGCGAACCGCTCCTCCATCGGCTTTTCCTTGTCGGCGATGATCGCCTTCAACCGCGCGCGCTTCGGGGCGGCGTTCTTCGCCATCCGCTTGCGCCGGTTGTTCTTCTCGATTGAACTCTTCTTTGCCATGCTTGGCTCCTAGGTATCCGCGTTTGAGAGGCTCGAAGTCAGCGTCTCACTGCCGGAACGGGAAATTGAATGCGGTCAGAAGGGCACGCGCCTCTTCGTCGTTGCTCGCCGTGGTGCACACCGTGATGTCCATGCCCCAGCTCTCCCCCGCCTTGTCGAAGTCGATTTCGGGGAAAATGATGTGCTCCTTGATGCCGAGCGAGTAGTTGCCGCGGCCATCGAAGCTCTTCGGGTTCAGGCCGCGGAAGTCGCGGACGCGCGGCAGCGCGACGTTGATCAGGCGGTCGATGAACTCGTACATGCGCGCCTTCCGCAAGGTGACCTTGCAGCCGATCGGCTGGTTCTCGCGCAGCTTGAAGGTCGCGATCGCGTTGCGGGAATAGGTCACAACCGCCTTCTGGCCGGCGATCAGCGACAGGTCGGCCGCCGCCGTCTCCGCCTTCTTGCGGTCGTTCACAGCCTCGCCGACACCCATGTTCAGCACGACCTTCTCGAGCCGCGGCACCTGCATGACGTTGGCGTAGCCGAACTTCTCGGTCAGCTGGCTCTTGATCTTGCGGTCATATTCCGCGCGCAGGCGCGGCACGTAAGCGGTCTCAGCCATCGATCTCTGCTCCCGAGCTCTTGGCGACGCGAACCTTCTTGCCGTCTGCCAGAACCTTGAATCCGACGCGGGTCGGCTTCCCATCCTTGCCGACATACGCGATGTTGGACAGGTGGATCGGCGCTTCCTTGGAGATGATGCCGCCCTCCTGATTGTGGGTCTGCTTCTGGTGGCGCTTCACCATGTTGATGCCGCGCACCAATGCGGTGCTCTCGTCGGGACGCACCTCGAACACCTCGCCGGTGCGACCCTTGTCGCGGCCGGTCAGCACGATCACCTTGTCGCCCTTGCGGATCTTGGCAGCCATCACAGCACCTCCGGCGCAAGCGAAATGATCTTCATGTGGTTCTTGGCGCGCAGCTCGCGCGGCACCGGCCCGAAGATACGGGTGCCGACCGGCTCCGACTGGTTGTTGATCAGAACGGCCGCGTTGCGGTCGAAGCGGATCACCGAGCCGTCGGCGCGGCGGATGTCCTTGCGGACGCGCACCACGACGGCCTTCATGACGTCGCCCTTCTTCACCTTGCCGCGCGGAATGGCTTCCTTGATCGACACCACGATGATGTCGCCCACGGTGGCGTAGCGGCGCTTGGAACCGCCCAGCACCTTGATACACATGACACGGCGTGCGCCAGAATTGTCGGCCACGTCGAGGTTGGTCTGCATCTGAATCATTGATGCACCTCGTCCTCTTTATATGCTCGCGCGAGACAGTCGCGCCTTGATTGCTCCCGAAAGCGAAACCGGCCCCGAAAGGGCCCGCTCGCCTCAGGCGGTTTTCTTGTGTTCGCCCCGGATCACGGTCCAGCGCTTCAACTTCGAGACCGGCCGGCTCTCTTCGATCCAGACCGTGTCGCCCGGCTTGAACTCGTTGTTCTCGTCATGGGCGTGGTAGTTCTTCGAGCGGCGGATCGTCTTCTTGTAGATCGGGTGGGTGAAGCGCCGGTCGACGCGCACTACCACGGTCTTGGCCTGCTTGTCGCTGACGACAACGCCCTGGAGGGTCCGTTTCGGCATGTGTCGAGCCTCTTACTTCGTCTTGGCGCGCTGCTGCGCGGCGATGGTCTTGATGCGGGCGATGTCGCGGCGCGCCTCACGCAGCCGCGAGGTGTTTTCCAGCTGCCCGGTGGCGCGCTGGAAACGCAGGTTGAAGCGCTCCTTCTTCAGGTTGAGGATCGCGTCCTCCATCTGATCGGGGCTCATCGCGCGAATATCGGAAACTTTCATCTCGGCCATGACCGTTACTCCGCAATGCGCTCGACGAAGCGCGTCTTGATCGGCAGCTTGGCGGCCGCCAGCGTCAGCGCCTCGCGCGCGATCTGGTTGCTCACGCCGTCGATCTCGAACATCACGCGGCCCGGCTTCACCCGCGCCACCCACAATTCCGGCGAGCCCTTGCCGGAGCCCATGCGGACTTCGGCCGGCTTCTTCGACACCGGAACGTCCGGGAATATGCGGATCCAGACGCGGCCGGCGCGCTTCATGTGACGGGTCAGCGCACGACGGGCGGCTTCGATCTGGCGCGCGGTGACGCGCTCCGGCTCCATGGCCTTCAGCCCGAACTGGCCGAAGGCCAGCGTCGCGCCCGAGGACGCAACGCCGTGGATACGGCCCTTATGCGCCTTTCGGAACTTGGTTTTCTTTGGTTGCATCATGGCTGTTAGCCCTCAAACCTGTGTTCTCGCGGCGATCGATCAGGCCGCGTCGCGGCGGGAGCGCTGCGAGCCGCCACCGTCGCCTTCTGCCATCCGCTTGTCCTGCGCCATCGGATCGTGCTCGAGGATCTCGCCCTTGAAGATCCAGACCTTCACGCCGCAGGTGCCGAACGTGGTGAATGCGGTCGCCGTGCCGTAGTCGATATCGGCGCGCAACGTGTGCAGCGGCACCCGTCCCTCGCGATACCACTCCATGCGGGCGATTTCCGCGCCGCCCAGACGGCCCGAGCAGTTGATACGGATGCCTTCGGCACCCAGACGCATTGCCGACTGCACCGCCCGCTTCATGGCGCGGCGGAACGCGACGCGGCGCTCGAGCTGCTGCGCGATCGATTCCGCAACCAGGGTCGCATCGAGCTCGGGCTTGCGGATCTCGACAATGTTAATGACGACGTCCGACGAGGTGATGTCGGCGACGCGCTTGCGCAGCTTGTCGATGTCGGCGCCCTTCTTGCCGATCACGACACCCGGACGCGCCGAGTGGATGGTGACGCGGCACTTCTTGTGCGGACGCTCGATGACGATGCGCGCGACGGCCGCCTGCTTGAGCTCCTTGTGCAGGATCTCGCGGATCTTGACGTCCTCATGCAGCAACTTGCCGTATTCGGCCTTGCCCGCGAACCAGCGCGAATCCCAGGTCCGGTTGATGCCGAGACGCAAGCCGATCGGATTGATCTTTTGACCCATCGTATTCTCCCAGCGCCTTTACGCGCTCGCCTCGACCTGACGAACGACGATCGTCAGCTGCGAAAATGGTTTGAAAATCCGGCCCGAGCGGCCGCGGCCGCGCGGCGAAAACCGCTTCATGACGATGCCGTTGCCGACGAAGGCCTCCGACACGACGAGGGCGTCGACGTCGAGGTCATGGTTGTTCTCGGCATTGGCGATCGCCGATTCCAGGCACTTCTTGACGTCGACCGCGATCCGCTTGCGCGAGAACTGCAGGTCGGCGAGCGCAGAAGAGGCCTTCCGGCCGCGGATCATCTGGGCGACCAGGTTGAGCTTCTGCGGGCTCACCCGCAACATCCTGGCGACCGCCTTGGCCTCGTTGTCCGGGAGGCTCCGTTCGCGCTTTGGTTTGCTCATCGCTTAATCCTCAAGCCTACTCTTAGGCCTTCTTGGCTTTCTTGTCGCCGGAATGGCCGTGGAAGGTCCGGGTCGGCGAGAACTCGCCGAACTTGTGACCGACCATCTCCTCGTTGACCGCCACCGGCACATGCTTCTGGCCGTTGTAGACGCCGAACGTCAGCCCGACGAACTGCGGCAGGATGGTCGAACGGCGGCTCCAGATCTTGATCACGTCGTGCCGGCCAGACGCCCGCGCCGCATCTGCCTTCTTGAGCAGCGACGCCTCGACGAACGGGCCCTTCCAGACTGAACGAACCATCTCGGCGTTCCTTACTTCTTCCGCTTGTGGCGGCTCAACAGAATGAATTTATCGGTCGACTTGTTGGTGCGGGTCTTCTTGCCCTTGGTGGGCTTGCCCCACGGCGTGACCGGGTGACGACCGCCGGAAGTACGGCCTTCGCCGCCGCCGTGCGGGTGATCGATCGGGTTCATGGCGACGCCGCGGTTGTGGGGCCGACGGCCCATCCAACGCTTGCGGCCGGCCTTGCCGATCGAGGTGTTCATGTGGTCCGGGTTCGACACCGCGCCGATCGTGCCACGGCAACGGCCGTGCACCAGGCGTTGCTCGCCCGAGTTCAGGCGCAGGATCACGTAGTCCTGGTCGCGGCCGACGATCTGGGCGTAGGTGCCGGCCGAACGCGCCAGCTGACCACCCTTGCCGATCTTGACCTCGATGTTGTGGACGATCGTGCCGACCGGCATGTTGCCGAGCGGCATGACGTTGCCCGGCTTCACGTCGACATAGTTGCCGGCGACGATGGTGTCGCCGACCGCAAGCCGCTGCGGGGCCAGGATGTAGGCCAGCTCGCCGTCCTGATACTTGACCAGGGCGATGAAGGCGGTGCGGTTCGGATCATATTCCAGCCGCTCGACGGTGGCGGGAACGTCGACCTTGTCGCGCTTGAAATCGACCGTGCGGTACGACTGCTTGTGGCCGCCACCAAGAAAGCGGACGGTGATGCGGCCGGTGTTGTTGCGGCCGCCGCTCGACAGCTTGCCTTCGGTCAGAGCCTTGACCGGCTTGCCCTTGTAGAGCGCCGAACGATCGACCATCACCAGCTGGCGCTGGCCCGGCGTCGTGGGGTTGAATGTCTTCAATGCCATGGCAGTACAGCCTTATAGCCCGGTGGTCACGTCGATGCGGTGGCCCTCTTCGAGGGTCACGATCGCGCGCTTGGAGTCCGACTGCGACCCGAAATGGCCGCGGAACATCTTGGTCTTGCCCTTGCGCACGAGCGTGTTGACGCTCTTGACCTTGACGTCGAACAGCTTCTCGATCGCCTCTTTGATCTGCGGCTTGGTCGCCTTGGCGGCCACCTTGAACAGAACCTTGTTGTGCTCGGAGGCGTAGGTCGCCTTCTCGGTCACGACCGGCGAAAGGATGATGTCGTAGTGGCGCGGATCGATGGTCTTCATTTGAAGCGCGCCTCCAGCGCATCGATCGCCGCCTTGGTCAGCACCAGCTTCTGACGGCGCAGAATGTCGTAGACGTTGATGCCCTGGATCGGCAGCACGTCCATGTTCGGGATGTTGCGGGCCGCATTGGCGAACCCGCCGTGCAGCTCGGCGCCGTCGATGATCAGCGCGTTGGTGAGCCCGAGGCCGGAGAAGTGCCCGACCAGCGCCTTGGTCTTGGCGGTCTCGAGCGTCGCGTTCTCCAGCACGACCAGGTCGCCGTCCTTTGCCTTGGCCGACAGCGCATGCTTGAGCGCAAGCGCGCGCACCTTCTTCGGCAGATCAGTGGCGTGCGAACGCACCACCGGACCGAAGGCGCGGCCGCCGCCACGGAACTGCGGCACGCGAGCCGAGCCGTGACGAGCACCGCCGGTGCCCTTCTGCTTGTACATCTTCTTGCCGGTGCGCCAGACTTCGGCGCGGCCCTTGGCCTTGTGAGTGCCGGCCTGGCGCTTGTTCAGCTGCCACTGAACGCAACGCGCGATGATATCCGCGCGCGGCTCAAGACCGAAGATGGCGTCGGACAGCTGGACCGAGCCGGCTTCCTTGCCCTCGAGGGTGGTGACTTTCAGTTCCATGTTATGCGCCCTCCTGCACGGCCGCAGCTTCCGCAGCCTGCTCGGTAGCGACCTTGAACTTGCCGGGCTTCGGCGCTTCCTTCGGCAGCGGCTTCTTCACGGCGTCGCGCACCGAGATCCAGCCGCCCTTGGAACCGGGCACCGCGCCTTCCACCAGGATCAGGCCGCGCTCGACATCCGTCTGCACCACACGCAGGTTCAGCGTGGTGACGCGCTCCACACCCATGTGACCGGGCATCTTCTTGTTCTTCCAGGTCTTGCCGGGGTCCTGACGACCACCGGTCGAACCGATCGAACGATGCGAGATCGACACGCCGTGAGTGGCGCGCAGACCGCCGAAATTCCAGCGCTTCATACCGCCGGCAAACCCCTTACCGATCGAGGTGCCGGTGACGTCGACGAACTGGCCGACAACGAAGTGGTCAGCCTGGATTTCGGCGCCGACCGGAATCAGCGCGTCCTCGCTGACGCGGAATTCGGCGAGCTTGCGCTTCGGCTCGACCTTGGCGACCGCGAACTGACCGCGCTCGGCCTTCGGCATGTACACGGTCTTACGGCTGCCGGCGCCGAGCTGCAGCGCGACGTAGCCGTTCTTGTCTTTGGTGCGGTGACCAACCACCTGGCAGTTGCCGAGCTTCAGCACGGTCACGGGGATATGTTCGCCGGTCTCCGTGAAGACCCGCGTCATCCCGACCTTTTGTGCGATCACTCCGGAGCGCATCGGCGTGCATCCTGTTCTTCTGTGTGTCCGCAACACGCGGACGTGAATCCAAAAATCTTAGAGCTTGATCTCGACGTCGACACCGGCGGCCAGATCGAGCTTCATCAGCGCGTCAACGGTCTGCGGGGTCGGATCGACGATGTCGAGCAGGCGCTTGTGGGTGCGCATCTCGAACTGCTCGCGGCTCTTCTTGTCGACGTGCGGCGAACGGTTGACGGTGAACTTCTCGATGCGGGTCGGCAGCGGAATGGGTCCGCGAACCTGCGCGCCGGTCCGTTTCGCCGTGTTCACGATCTCCCGCGTCGACGTATCGAGGATACGATGGTCGAACGCCTTGAGACGGATGCGAATGTTCTGGCCGTTCATTGCCGTATGCTTTCTCTAGTGAGTGGCGAGTAGCGAGTAGCGAATGGATCTGGTCCACCCGCCACTCGCCATTCCCTATCGCTTGTTACTCGATGATCGCGGCGACGACGCCGGCGCCGACGGTGCGACCACCCTCGCGGATGGCGAAGCGCAGCTTCTCCTCCATCGCGATCGGCACGATCAGGTGCACTTCCATCGCGATGTTGTCGCCCGGCATCACCATCTCGGTGCCTTCCGGCAGATGCACGACACCGGTCACGTCGGTCGTGCGGAAGTAGAACTGCGGACGGTAGTTGGTGAAGAACGGCGTGTGACGGCCGCCCTCTTCCTTGGTGAGGATGTAAGCCTCAGCCTTGAACTTGGTGTGCGGCTTGACCGAACCCGGCTTGCACAGCACCTGGCCGCGCTCGACTTCCTCGCGCTTGGTGCCGCGAAGCAGCGCGCCGATGTTATCGCCCGCCTGACCCTGATCGAGCAGCTTGCGGAACATCTCTACGCCGGTGACCGTGGTCTTCTGGGTCGGACGGATGCCGACGATCTCGATTTCGTCGCCAACCTTGATGATGCCGCGCTCGACACGGCCGGTCACCACGGTGCCGCGGCCCGAGATCGAGAACACGTCTTCCACCGGCATCAGGAACGGCTGGTCGATCGGACGCTCCGGCTGCGGAATGTACTCGTCGACATTGCGCATCAGCTCGAGGATCGCGTCGTGACCGAGCTTCTTGTCCGAATCTTCCAGAGCGGCGAGCGCCGAACCCTTGATGATCGGGATCTTGTCGCCCGGGAATTCGTACTTCGAGAGCAGCTCGCGGACCTCGAGCTCGACGAGCTCGAGCAGCTCCGGATCGTCGACCATGTCGCACTTGTTGAGGAACACGACCAGCGCCGGAACGCCGACCTGGCGGGCGAGCAGGATGTGCTCGCGGGTCTGCGGCATCGGGCCGTCAGCAGCCGACACGACCAGGATCGCACCGTCCATCTGGGCGGCGCCGGTGATCATGTTCTTCACGTAGTCGGCGTGGCCGGGGCAGTCGACGTGCGCGTAGTGGCGGTTCTTGGTCTCGTACTCGACGTGCGCGGTCGAGATGGTGATGCCGCGGGCCTTCTCTTCCGGCGCCTTGTCGATCTGGTCGTATGCAGTGAACGTCGCGCCACCGGTCTCGGCCAGGATCTTGGTGATCGCAGCCGTCAGCGACGTCTTGCCGTGGTCGACGTGACCGATGGTGCCGATGTTGCAGTGCGGTTTGTTACGTTCAAACTTTGCTTTGGCCATTTGACTCTCCGTTCAGTCGCTAACTTGAGCTAACGACAATCAGGCAAACTTCTTCTGGACTTCCGCCGACACGTTGGCCGGCGCTTCCGCGTAGTGGTCGAACTGCATCGTGAAGGTCGCGCGCCCCTGGCTCATCGAGCGCAGGTTATTCACGTAACCGAACATGTTCATGAGCGGCACCATCGCGTTGATGACGTTGGCATTGCCGCGCATGTCCTGGCCCTGGATCTGGCCACGCCGCGAGTTCAAGTCGCCGATGACGGAACCGGTGTAGTCTTCCGGCGTCACCACTTCGACCTTCATGATCGGCTCGAGCAGAACCGATTTGCCCTTCTGCAGCGCCTCGCGGAAGGCCGCGCGCGATGCGATTTCGAAGGCCAGCGCCGAAGAGTCGACGTCGTGATACTTACCGTCGACCAGCGCCACCTTGACGTCGACCACCGGGAAGCCGGCGACCACGCCAGAGCCGAGCACGCTCTCGATGCCCTTCTCAACACCGGGGATGTATTCCTTCGGAACCGCACCACCGACGATCTTGGATTCGAACACATAGCCGCCGCCCGGCTCGTTCGGCTCGACCACCAGCGAGACGGCCGCGAACTGGCCGGTGCCGCCGGTCTGCTTCTTGTGGGTGTAATCCACATTGGCAGGCTTGGTGATGCGCTCACGGAACGCCACCTGCGGCGCGCCGATATTGGCGTCCACCTTGTAGGTCCGCTTCAAGATGTCGACCTTGATGTCGAGATGAAGCTCGCCCATGCCCTTCAGGATGGTCTGGCCGGACTCGTGATCGGTCGACACCCGGAACGACGGATCCTCCGCCGCCAGCTTCGCCAGCGCGATGCCGAGCTTCTCCTGGTCCGCCTTCGATTTCGGCTCGATCGCGATCTCGATCACCGGCTCCGGGAATTCCATCTTTTCCAGGATCACCTGGTGGGTCGGATCGCAGAGCGTATCACCGGTGCGCGCTTCCTTGAGGCCAGCCAGCGCGACGATGTCGCCGGCATAGGCTTCCTTGATGTCCTCGCGATTGTTCGCGTGCATCAAGAGCATGCGGCCGATACGCTCCTTCTTCTCGCGGGTCGAGTTCACGACGCCGGTGCCGCTCTGCAGGATGCCCGAATAGATGCGGCAGAAGGTGATGGTGCCAACGAACGGGTCGTCCATGATCTTGAACGCGAGCAGCGACAGCGGCTCCTTGTCGTCCGCCTTGCGCACGACTTCGTTGCCCTTGTCGTCAGTGCCCTTGATCGCAGGCACGTCGAGCGGCGACGGCAGATAGTCGACAACGGCGTCGAGCAGCGGCTGCACGCCCTTGTTCTTGAAGGCCGAGCCGCATAGCACCGGATAGAAGGCGCCGGTCAGAACCGCTTTGCGGAGCAGCTTCTTCAAGGTCGCCTCGTCCGGCTCCTTGCCGTCGAGATATGCAGCCATGGCGTCGTCGTCGAGCTCGACGGCGGCTTCCACCAGCTTCTCGCGATATTCCTTGGCCTGGTCGGCAAGATCCGCCGGAATGTCGACATAGTCGAACTTCGCACCGAGCGACTCGTCGTTCCAGACGATGCCCTGCATCTTCACGAGGTCGACAACGCCCTTGAAATTGTTCTCAGCACCGATCGGCAGCTGGATCGCAACCGGCTTCGCGCCCAGGCGATCGACGATGTCCGCCAGGCACTTGAAGAAGTCGGCACCGGTCTTGTCCATCTTGTTGGCGAAGACGATGCGCGGCACCTTGTACTTGTCGCCCTGGCGCCACACGGTCTCGGTCTGCGGCTCGACGCCCTGGTTGGAGTCGAGCACGCACACGGCGCCGTCCAGCACGCGCAACGAACGCTCCACCTCGATGGTGAAGTCGACGTGGCCGGGCGTATCGATGATGTTCAGACGCTTGCCGTTCCAGAACGCGGTGGTCGCGGCCGACGTGATCGTGATGCCGCGCTCCTGCTCCTGCTCCATCCAGTCCATCGTCGCGGCACCCTCGTGCACCTCGCCGATTTTGTGGCTCTTGCCGGTGTAATACAGAATGCGCTCGGTGGTCGTGGTCTTACCGGCGTCGATATGCGCCATGATACCGAAGTTACGGTAGTCCTCGATGGCATGTTGGCGGGGCATGGACCTGTTCCTAAATTTCCGTTCGGGTCGCCGTTACCAGCGATAGTGCGAGAAGGCGCGGTTGGCTTCCGCCATGCGATGCACGTCTTCACGCTTCTTGACGGCGTTCCCCCGGTTGTTCGAGGCGTCGAGTAGCTCCGCCGAGAGCCGCTCGGTCATCGTCTTCTCGTTGCGATCGCGCGCCGCGGAGATCAGCCAACGAATTCCCAAAGCCTGCCGACGCGTCGAACGCACTTCGACCGGAACCTGGTAGGTCGCACCGCCGACGCGGCGGGAGCGCACCTCGATGGTCGGCATCACGTTGTCGAGCGCCTGCTCGAACACCGTCAGCGGATTCTGCTTGGTCTTGCTCTCGATGATGCCGAGCGCGCCGTAAACGATGCTTTCGGCGACCGACTTCTTGCCGGCATACATCACCGAGTTCATGAACTTCGTAATGACGACGTTCCCGAACTTCGGATCCGGAAGCACTTCACGCTTTTCGGCAGAGTGGCGACGCGACATGTGTTCTGTTCCCGCTTATCTCGAACGTCTTACTTGGGCCGCTTGGCGCCGTACTTCGAACGGCGCTGCTTACGGTTCTTGACGCCCTGGGTATCCAAGACGCCGCGGAGAATGTGGTAGCGCACGCCCGGCAAGTCCTTGACGCGACCACCGCGGATCATGACCACCGAGTGCTCCTGAAGGTTATGGCCTTCACCCGGGATGTAACCGATCACCTCGAAGCCGTTGGTCAGGCGCACCTTGGCGACCTTACGAAGCGCCGAGTTCGGCTTCTTCGGCGTCGTGGTGTAGACGCGCGTGCAAACACCGCGCTTCTGCGGCGACTGCTGCAGCGCCGGCACCTTCTTGCGCGACTTCTGCACAACGCGCGGATTTGCGATCAGCTGGTTGATCGTCGGCATCTTGGCCTTCACCCTTCTCAACGTTCTTACGAAAACCACGTCGCGTGGCGCCCGCAAATTCCTACTGAGGTTCCCCGCCTCACCGGGCCGCCAGCGCGAAAAACATCTGCGCAAAGCGAAAGCGCGCCAACCGCTCATCGCTGAACGGAAAGCGCTTGACGCCACAGAGGACCGCAGTCAGAGCCGGTCGGCACAGCCGACGGCCACCACCTGAGGTCATGCATCCGAATTCGATCTCAAGAGGACTTGCTCAAGAGAACTAAAATCGTCCTGGCATTGCCTAGCTATAATCGACAGCGTTTGAGCGGCATTCGTCGAGGGTGGTGCCCATCCCTGCCCGTTTCGGGGTGGTCCGGGTGTTCCGTACCGACGCTGGCGAAGCTCACCGCCTGTCGTTAAGTGGGCGCGTTTTATAAGCGGTAAATACCCAAGTCAAGCAAAACGATGCTGCAAGAGACCAGAAGAAAGGCCTCTGGCAGCTGCGCTTTCCGCGGCACCGCAGGCGGCGGCCCGAGCCGGGACGTACCCCCGCGAGGGCGCCTGTCCGCATGTGCATCCGATTGAGAATATACCGATGTTCCAACGAGATAAGTCTTTCTTTGCATTCCGCAAGGCAGCATCGAGCGGCCACCAAAGACAGCGCAGGTGTTGGCATCGAGGACCGTCATCCCTTGGCGGCGGCCGGCCGGCTTGTCCTGTCGGCGTCGCCGCCGAACTGCGCCCCCTCGCCGATCTTGACGGCCAGATCCGCTGGATTTTGCGCTCGCCGGCGCTGCGATTCCAACAGTTCGCGCCCTTTCGCGGTCGATTCGCTTTGCGAGCTTCGGATTGAAGATCTCGGAAAAGTAATTGATTTTATTTGATTTTTTCGAATTCAGATCAGGAGCATGCAGACGGGGCGCCGGGAATCGCAAGTTCGTCAGGGCGCCCGGAGGCGCTTGGCGCCGCAGACAGATCGATTCTGCCGCGATGGGATTCGCCGACCGCCCCGGCCTACGCAACCCACGCAAATGGCCGGCCACCACCCCGCGCGACGATCCCGTTCACGCCGCGTCGTCGTCCTCGTCGTCATCATCATCGTCGGGATCGGTCCGATTGGCCGAATCGGCCGTCTGCGGCATGTGCCCTTGGTCGTCCCAGAGCTTGCGATAGACCCCGTTCTTGGCGAGCAGTTCAGCATGAGTGCCGCGCTCGATCGCGCGGCCGCCGGAGATCACGATGATCTCGTCCATCTCGACGACCGAGGTCAGGCGATGGGTCGACCAGATCATGGTACGGCCCTTGGCGACCTTCAGCAGCGTGTGGTTGATGGCAGCCTCGGTGGTCTGGTCGAGCGCCGAGGTCGCCTCGTCCAGCAGCAGCACCGAGGGATTGCGGATGATCGCCCGCGCAATGGCGATGCGCTGGCGCTGCCCGCCCGACAGCGTGTCGCCGCGTTCACCCACCAACGTATCGTATTTCTGCGGCAGGCTCATGATGTAGCGGTGGATCTCGGCCTTCTTCGCGGCTTCCACGACCTCGGCGTCGGTTGCGCCCTCCTTACCGAGTCGGATGTTCTCCCGCAGCGACATGTTGAACAACATGTTCTCCTGGAACACGACCGCCATGCTCCGGCGCAGCGAGTCGCGGGTCACCTTGCGGATGTCGACGCCGTCGATGGTGACGCGCCCTTCGTCCGGAACATAGAGCCGCAGGATCAGGTTGAGCAGCGTGCTCTTGCCCGAGCCTGACGGGCCGACGATCGCAATCCGCTTGCCGACCTCAAGCTTGAGGCTGAGATTGTCGAGCACCGGCGTCGCGCTGCCCTCGTATTGGAAGGTGACGCGCTCGAAGGTGATGTCGTGGCTGATGCGCGGCAGGTCCGGCGCGCCCGGACGGTCTGCGCCACGGGTCGGCTCGTCCAAAAGCTCCTGCATATGGCGGATGGCCGCGGCGGACGAGATCGACACCGGAATGAAATGCATGACATGGGCGATGTTGTAGGACACCTCCCAGAACGCGCTTTCGAAGGTGACGAAGGTCCCGACCGTGATCTGGCCCTTGGTGGCGAGATAGGCGCCGAGCGCCAGCACCACGAGGTGGAGCAACAGCACCGCGATCGTCACGGTGCGCTCGACCATGGTCGACAGGAACATGGCAGAGGCCATCTTCTGCCGGGCCGCGTCATTGCGCAGGGTGAACCAGCCGAACACCTTGCGGTGCAGACTGAACGCCTTGATCACCGCCTGAGCTGCGATGTTCTCGTGGATCACGCCGAGCAGCGAGGACTCGTTGACCTTCTGCTCGTAATTGGCCACCACCGCCATGGGCGTCAGAATCCGCGGGCCGATCAGCGTGATCGGAAACACCAGGAGCGCCACCACGGCCAGCTGCCAGTTCAGGAAGAGCATCAGGATGATGCCCGCGATCAGTTCCAGAAACGGCAGTGCCGCGCTGTTCGAGAAGCTCTTCACCACCCCTTCGAACGCCGACATGTCGACGGAGAAACGCGACAGGATCTCGCCGCGCTTGGTCCGCTGAAAATAGGCTGCAGGGAGATTCTGGACGTGCTCGAACAGCCGCGTGCGCACATCCGAGATGACGCAGGCGGCGAGCCGCGCGTCCCAGCGCTCGTACAGCACAGCGACGATCGAGGTGAAGATGCCGGCGGCGGCGAGCACGCCTAGGATGCGATAGAGCGCCTCGAAATCCTCCTCGCCGAGCGCGTCGTCGATCAGGAACTTGAGGCTGAGCGGCATGATCACGTTGAACAGCGTCTCGACAAGGACGCCCAAGGTGACGAAGGCCAGCATCTTCTTGTATTTGGCCAGCAGCGGCGCGACGAAGCCATAGACCGTCGCCAACGCACCGGCGGCTTCGCGTGCAGTAAAGACGACGAGGTCTTCGTCGTCGTCATCATCATCGAGGTCGAGGCCCTCCTCCTCCTCGTCCTGCTCGTCTTCGTCTTCGTCCTCGTCATCCTCATCGTCGACCGGAGCCGGCGGTTTGCCGGCGGCCGGCCCTTTGGGCACGGCAGGTTTCGGCGCGCCCGTCTTTGGAGCTTCGGTCTTGAGGGCTTCGGATTTGGCCACAACGAGCTTGGCCGGATCCGAGGCGGGATCGCCTTCGGACGCAGGTTGCCGACCGTCAGACATTGAAGTTTTGGACGCCATTGAACCAACCGATGCTGCACGGCCGGCCTGACCGTAGAAGACTCGAGCGCTCCGGCTTTAACATCTGCGATCCGCCGCAGCCAGCATTCCCACGACAACGCGACGCATCATGGATGACAGAAGACCGTTGCTCGCGGGCCTTCTGCACAGTCGGGCGGGCATTTGCCGTCCGGCTTCCGTTTTTCGGAACATGCCCCCGGCACATAGGGGCACGACAGGCGCGGCCGCCTCAGTCCTCGTCCTTGACCTTGTCAAAGAACGAATAGCGCAGGCTGTCCGCGTCGGCATACCAGTGGCCCGGCCCCTTGTTGGCGGCCAGCGTCGCCGCCCACAATGCGTCGGTACAGTCGTGGCGATGCATCGACAGGTCGAAGCCGTTGCCGAAGAACAGCTCCGACCATTCCCACCAGGTGCCGAGCTTCTTCACGCCCCGCAACAGATCGTAGCGGTCGATCAGCGCCGGCGCCATGTCGGAGGTGATGGAGCCGAACACCAGGCCCGTCTTGACCACGCGGTTGAGTTCGCGGATTGCGCGAGGCACCTGCCTTTCCGCCACATGGCAGAGGCTGGTTTCGAACACGAAGTCGAACTCGCCATCCTTGAACGGCATGTCGGTGACCGAACCGAGCTTGTTGAACTTCTTCAGCGCCTTCGGCGTCTTGCCATGGATGTAGCGGTTGTTCTCGATGCCCCAGGCATCGATACCGCGGTCGCGCAACGCGCCGACCAGTTCGCCGCTCGCCGACCCGGCAACCAGGAGCTTGTAGCCGCGGGCGCGGTTCCAGACGATCTTGATCAGGTCGGTCAGATAGGCCGGATCGGTGAATTGCTGCCAGGCCTCGCTATAAGGCCCTTGCCCGCGATAGTTCTCGAAATACTCGCGATCGATCTTGTCCGAGAGCGGCTTCTCGGACTGCGCCCGGGCGCGACGCAGCCGTATCATCTCGGTCAGGATGATGTCGGTCGCGGCGTCCGACGAATCGAGCAGACCGTTCAAGGTCGAATCGAACAGATAGTCGCCGACCAGCACGATGCCGGGATGCTCCTTCGGATCGGGCCGATGATTGGTCATGACATCGCGCACCGGCAAGCCGCCCGGCAAGGCGTTCACCGACGACAGCCAACGATGGATCTTGCCTTCCATGAAATGCGCGCGGGCGTCGCCAAACGCCGCCGGCAGCGATTTCAGCGCAGCGTCGATCAATTCCTGATCTGACAGATTGGCGAAGGCGAGCGCATCCGAGCCGGCAATCAGCCAGTTCAGGACGCCGTGCCGGCCGACATCATGGCGCGAGCCCTCATTGTAGATGCAGCAGCCGCCGAACGCTTCCGACATGAACCAGGAGCCCGGGATCTTGTCACCCCAGAACGGCTCATCGAACAGGATCGAGACGCGCAAGTAATGCGCAGGACGGTCGAAATAGGCGACGTGCTTGACCATCGACTTACGCAGGCTTTCACCTTCCCAGCCGAGGGTGGCAAGCCAGGAATGCGGCAGGCAGACCAGCACCAAGTCGAACTCCCGCGTCTCCGGCCCCTTGCCGTTCATCATGTTGATCCGGTAGCGGCCGGACGCGGTCTTGCCGACCTTCAGCACACGATGATTGAGCTGGATGTCGGCGTCGACCTCGGAGCGCAAGCCCTCGATCAGCTGCTCATTGCCGTTCTGGATGGAATACAGGCCGATATAGCCGTCGATATCCATCACGAAGTTCTTCAGCGCATTCAGCCCATTGGTGCTGTGGGCCTCGGTCGCGATGTCGGAGCGCGCCATCACCTTGAAGAAGCGCTTGGCGGTGGGATCATCGACTTCCTTGTCGAGCAGCTCCTCGCAGGAGACATAGGCCCAGGGATGCTCGTTATCGTGCGCGCCGACGCCCTCGTAATATTCGACCGGTGACATCACCTCGGTGCAGCGCTGGCGGAACGCCTCGACGGCGGCGGCCGTCTTCGGCCCATATTTGCGGCGCAGGCCGGGAACGTCGTCGAGCAACTCGCCGTCGAGCTGCACCTGGAGCGCATCCATCGGGATGGTCTGCAGGCCGAAATGCTGGATCAGCTCGCGCAGGGGATCCGGCCCGCTCATCGAATAATCGTAGATTTCGGCGACGCCCGCTTCGTAGATCGCAGGCGCGGTATCGAACTTGCGCGTGACGATCTTGCCGCCCAGCCGATCGGACGCTTCGAAGATCGTGACCTTGCAAAGGTCACCCAACTTTTTCCTGAGGTACCAGGCGCTCATCAGCCCGCCGGGGCCACCGCCTACAATCGCAAGGTCAAGCATCTGCGTTCCGCTATCTCCGGACGTCCGTGACGTCGCCGGTCGTCGATCTCAGGGGGTTCTGCCACCCTCGGGGCTCGATCGGCCATAGCGCAGCCAGTCCACACAGGGTTTGCGCTTAAGCAAATCGGCGCGTCGTGATGGCGGTCGGTGGAGATCATTATGGCGGATCAGACGGCACCAGAAGCGCCTCTTTGCCTGAAGGGAAGATGAACAACGGGGATGTGCCCCTGCAACAGGACAAAAAAATGTTAAAAAAAGGCCGGCGACAGCCGGCCTTTTCTCCGTTCGATGAATGAACGCCGGAGCGCGCCGACGCGCGCTCCGTAGATTTACGGCTACTCCGCCGGCGGCAACGCGAGCGGCTGCGGCTCCGGAGTGCTCGGCACGATCGCGGCCTGCTTCTCGCGCTCGTCGAGAATGAGCTTGTCCCGCTTCACGGCGACTTCGCGGATGCGCGCCATGGAGGCGCCGGTGCCGGCCGGGATCAGGCGACCGACGATGACGTTCTCCTTCAGGCCCTCGAGCGGGTCGATCTTGCCGTTGACCGCCGCTTCCGTGAGGACGCGCGTGGTCTCCTGGAACGATGCCGCCGAGAAGAACGAACGGGTCTGCAAGCTCGCCTTGGTGATGCCGAGCAGAACCGGGGTGCCGGTGGCGGGCTTCCTGCCCTCCTCCTTCGCCTTCGCGTTGGTCGCGTCGAACTCGATCTTGTCGACCTGTTCGCCCGAGATCATGTCGGTGTCGCCCTGGTCGGTGATCTCCACCTTCTGCAGCATCTGACGGACAATCACCTCGATGTGCTTGTCGTTGATGAGCACGCCCTGCAGCCGGTAGACCTCCTGGATCTCGTTGACCAGATAGGCCGCGAGTTCCTCGATGCCCTTGATGGCCAGGATGTCGTGCGGTGCCGGATTGCCCTCGACGATGAAATCGCCCTTTTCGACGATATCGCCGTCCTGCAGGTGGATGTGCTTGCCCTTCGGGATCAGGTACTCGCGCGGCTCCTCGGTCTTGTCGACGGGCTCGATCGAGATGCGACGCTTGTTCTTGTAGTCCCGGCCGAAGCGGATGGTGCCTGCGATCTCAGCGATGATCGCTGCGTCCTTCGGCTTGCGCGCTTCGAACAGTTCCGCCACCCGCGGCAGACCGCCGGTGATGTCACGCGTCTTGGCGCTCTCGGTCGAGATACGGGACAGGATGTCGCCCGACTTGACCGTCGATCCGACGTCGACCGACAGGATGGCGTCGACCGGAAGCATGTAGCGGGCGTCGCCGCCGCGGGCGAGCTTCAGCACCTTGCCGTCCTTGCCCTTGACCACGATCGCGGGCCGCAGATCGGCGCCGCCACGCGTCGAGCGCCAATCGATGACGACACGCTTGGCGATACCGGTCGACTCGTCGAGCGTCTCGGAGATCGACTGGCCTTCGAGCAGATCCTCGAAGTCGATGGTGCCCTCGGCTTCCGACAGCACCGGGCGGGTGTAAGGATCCCACTCGGCGATGCGCTGGCCGCGCTTGATCATGTCGCCGTCGTCCACATGCATGCGCGAGCCGTACTGGATACGGTGCGTCGCACGTTCGGTGCCGTCGGGGTCGACGATCGTCACGACCATGTTGCGGACCATCGCGATCAGGTGACCTTCGCTGTTGCGAGCGATCGCCTTGTTCCTGATGACCACCTTGCCTTCGAAGTTCGATTCGACGAAGGACTGCTCGTTCAGCTGCGCAGCGCCACCGATGTGGAAGGTGCGCATCGTCAGCTGGGTGCCGGGCTCACCGATCGACTGCGCGGCGATGACACCGACAGCCTCACCGTGGTTGACCGGCGTACCGCGTGCGAGGTCGCGGCCGTAGCACATCTTGCAGATGCCGTTGACCAGCTCGCAGGTCAGCGCCGAACGGATCTTCACCTCCTGCACGCCCGCCTGCTGGATGGCGTCGATGTGGCTCTCCTCCATCAGCGTGCCGGCTTTGACCAACACGGCGTTGGTGGCGGGATCCCGCACGTCATCGCAGGGCACGCGGCCCAGGATGCGCGAGCCGAGCGAAGCCACCAGGGTGCCGGCGTCGACGATCGCGCGCATCTTGATGCCAAGATGAGTGCCGCAATCGTCCTGCGTGATGATGCAGTCCTGCGCGACGTCGACCAGACGACGGGTCAGGTAACCCGAGTTCGCGGTCTTCAACGCGGTGTCCGCGAGGCCCTTGCGGGCACCGTGGGTCGAGTTGAAGTACTCGAGAACCGAGAGACCTTCCTTGAAGTTCGAGATGATCGGCGTCTCGATGATCTCACCCGACGGCTTGGCCATCAGGCCGCGCATGCCGGCGAGCTGACGCATCTGGGCCGGCGAACCGCGCGCACCGGAATGCGACATCATGTAGATCGAGTTGATGTCGGCATCCGCCCCCGTCGCCGTCTTCTTGGTGACGGAGATCTCCTTCATCATCTCCTTGGCGATCTCTTCGCTGGCCTTCGACCAAGCGTCGACGACCTTGTTGTACTTCTCGCCATGGGTGATCAGACCGTCATTGTACTGCTGCTCGAAATCCTTCGCCAGCGTACGGGTGGTGTCGACGATCTTCCACTTGCCTTGCGGCACGACCATGTCGTCCTTGCCGAACGAGATGCCCGCCTTGAAGGCGTTGTAGAAGCCGAGCGCCATGATGCGGTCGCAGAAGATCACCGTCTCCTTCTGGCCGCAGTGACGATAGACCTGATCGATGACGCCCGAGATTTCGCGCTTGGTCATCAGCTTGTTGATGACCTCGAACGTCACGCGCGGATGCTTCGGCAGGAGATTGCCGAGCATCACGCGGCCCGCGGTGGTTTCGATCCAGCGCTTGGCGACCTTGCCGGTCTCGTCCATGCCCTCCCAGCGATACTTGATCTTGCTGTGGAGATGGATGGCCTTGGCATGCAGCGCATGCTCGAGCTCGGCCATGTTGCCGAACGCCATGCCCTGACCGGCCATGCCTTCGCGCATGATCGAGACGTAGTAGAGGCCGAGCACGATGTCCTGCGACGGCACGATGATCGGCTGACCGTTGGCCGGATGCAGGATGTTGTTGGTCGACATCATCAGGACGCGCGCTTCCAGCTGCGCTTCGAGCGACAGCGGAACGTGCACGGCCATCTGGTCGCCGTCGAAGTCGGCGTTGAACGCCGAGCAGACCAGCGGATGCAGCTGGATCGCCTTGCCCTCGATCAACACCGGCTCGAACGCCTGAATGCCGAGGCGATGCAGGGTCGGCGCGCGGTTCAAGAGCACCGGATGCTCGCGGATGACCTCGTCCAGGATGTCCCAGACCTCGGGCCGCTCCTTCTCGACCAGCTTCTTGGCCTGCTTGACGGTCGTCGACAGGCCCTTCGCGTCAAGCCGCGAATAGATGAACGGCTTGAACAGCTCGAGCGCCATCTTCTTCGGCAGGCCGCACTGATGCAGGCGCAGCTCGGGACCGACCACGATCACCGAACGGCCCGAATAGTCGACGCGCTTGCCGAGCAGGTTCTGACGGAAGCGGCCCTGCTTGCCCTTCAGCATGTCGGCGAGCGATTTCAGCGGCCGCTTGTTGGCGCCGGTGATGACGCGGCCGCGGCGGCCGTTGTCGAACAATGCGTCGACAGCCTCCTGCAGCATGCGCTTTTCGTTGCGGATGATGATGTCAGGAGCGCGCAGCTCCATCAGCCGCTTCAGGCGGTTGTTGCGGTTGATGACGCGGCGGTAGAGGTCGTTGAGGTCCGAAGTCGCGAAACGACCGCCGTCGAGCGGCACCAGCGGCCGCAGATCCGGCGGGATCACCGGAACCACGGTCATGATCATCCATTCCGGCTTGTTACCGGAATGGCGGAACGCTTCCACGATCTTCAGCCGCTTGGCGAGCTTCTTGTGCTTGATGTCGGAGTCGGTCTCCTGCATCTCCACGCGCAAGGTGGCCTCGAGCTTCTCGAGCTCGAGCCCGCGCAACAGCTCGCGGATCGCTTCGGCGCCGATCATGGCGGTGAAGTTGTCCTGGCCGAACTCGTCCTGCGCCTTCAGATACTCGTCTTCCGACAGCAGCTGACGTTCCTTCAGCGTGGTCGTTCCCGGCTCCAGCACGACGTAATATTCGAAGTACAGGATCCGCTCGAGATCCTTCAACGTCATGTCGAGCAGGAGGCCGATGCGCGAGGGCAGCGACTTCAAGAACCAGATGTGGGCGACGGGAGCTGCAAGCTCGATATGGCCCATGCGCTCGCGCCGGACGCGCGACAGCGTCACCTCGACCGAGCACTTTTCGCAGATGATGCCCTTGTACTTCATCCGCTTGTACTTGCCGCACAAGCACTCATAGTCCTTGATCGGCCCGAAGATGCGGGCGCAGAACAATCCGTCGCGCTCGGGCTTGAAGGTGCGGTAGTTGATCGTTTCCGGCTTCTTGATCTCGCCGTAGGACCAGGACAGAATCTTCTCAGGGCTCGCGATCGAGATCCGGATCTGGTCGAAGACCTGAGCCGGCGTCGTCGGATTGAAGAGATTCATAATTTCTTGGTTCATCGTCTTCTCCTCGCATGCCGATCGGGGCCGGCAGCAAATTCGAAAATCTCTTTCATAAAGCGCCCTGCCCTGACCCGTGGGCAAGATGCCGATGCCCGGCCGTCACTCACGGCCGGGCCTGATGACTTGAACTACTCTGCGGCTTCCGATGTCGGCGCCGGTCCCATCTTGGAGTTGTGCAGGTCGACGTTGAGGCCGAGCGAGCGCATTTCCTTGACCAGCACGTTGAACGATTCCGGAATACCGGCTTCGAACGTGTCGTCGCCGCGGACGATCGCCTCGTAGACCTTGGTGCGGCCGGCGACGTCGTCCGACTTCACCGTGAGCATCTCCTGCAGCGTGTAGGCCGCGCCGTAAGCTTCGAGCGCCCACACCTCCATTTCGCCGAAGCGCTGGCCGCCGAACTGGGCCTTGCCGCCCAGCGGCTGCTGGGTGACCAGCGAGTACGGGCCGATCGAGCGCGCATGGATCTTGTCGTCGACCAGATGGTGCAGCTTCAGCATGTAGATGTAGCCGACCGTCACCTTGCGATCGAACGCATCGCCGGTGCGGCCGTCATAGACCGTCGACTGACCGGATGCGTCGAGGCCGGCGAGCTTCAACATCTCCTCGATGTCGGCCTCCTTGGCGCCGTCGAACACCGGCGTGGCGATCGGCACGCCGCGGCTCAGATTGTGACCAAGCTCGATCAACTCGTTGTCGTTGAGCGTCTTGATGGTCTCGTCATCGCCGTAGATCCGCTTCAAGGTCTCCTTCAGCGGCTTGACGTCCTGCTTCGACAGGTAGGCATCGACCGTCTGGGCGATGCGCTTGCCGAGGCCGGCGCAAGCCCAGCCGAGATGGGTCTCGAGGATCTGCCCGACGTTCATGCGCGAGGGCACGCCGAGCGGGTTCAGCACGATGTCCGCATGGGTGCCGTCCTCGAGGAACGGCATGTCCTCGATCGGAACGATCTTGGAGACGACGCCCTTGTTGCCGTGACGGCCGGCCATCTTGTCGCCCGGCTGGATCTTGCGCTTCACCGCGACGAAGACCTTGACCATCTTCATCACGCCCGGCGGCAGCTCGTCGCCACGCTGCAGCTTCTCGACCTTGTCGAGGAAGCGCTGTTCAAGCCCCTTCTTCGACTCGTCGTACTGCTTCCGCATGGCCTCGATCTCGGCCATCAGCTTGTCGTTCGGCGAGGCGAACAGCCACCACTGCGACTTCGGATACTCGTCGAGCACCGCGCGCGTGATCTTGGTGTCCTTCTTGAAGCCCTTCGGACCGGAGATGCCCTGCCGGCCCTCCAGCATGTCGGCGAGACGGCTGTAGACGTTGCGGTCCAGGATCGCCTGCTCGTCGTCGCGGTCCTTGGCCAGACGCTCGATCTCTTCCCGCTCGATCGCCAGAGCACGTTCGTCCTTGTCGACGCCGTGGCGGTTGAACACTCGCACTTCGACAATCGTGCCCTGCACGCCCGGCGGCACCCGCAGCGAGGTGTCGCGCACGTCGGAGGCCTTCTCGCCGAAGATGGCGCGGAGCAGCTTCTCTTCCGGCGTCATCGGGCTTTCGCCCTTCGGCGTGATCTTGCCGACCAGGATGTCGCCGGCACGCACTTCCGCGCCGATATAGACGATGCCGGCTTCGTCGAGGTTCTTCAGCGCTTCTTCCGAGACGTTCGGAATGTCGCGGGTGATTTCCTCAGGACCGAGCTTGGTGTCGCGGGCCATCACCTCGAACTCCTCGATGTGGATCGAGGTGAAGACGTCTTCCTTCACGATCCGCTCGGACAAGAGGATCGAGTCTTCGAAGTTGTAGCCGTTCCACGGCATGAACGCGACCAGCACGTTGCGGCCGAGCGCGAGCTCGCCGAGATCGGTCGACGGACCGTCGGCGATGATGTCGCCCTTCTTGACGATATCGCCGACCTTCACCAGCGGACGCTGGTTGATGCAGGTCGATTGGTTGGAGCGCTGATACTTCATCAGCCGGTAGATATCGACGCCCGACTTGGTCGGATCGAGATCTTCCGTGGCGCGGATGACGACGCGGGTGGCGTCGATCTGGTCGATGACGCCCGAACGGCGGGCCGCGATCGCAGCCCCCGAGTCGCGGGCCACGACACCCTCCATGCCGGTGCCGACGAACGGCGCCTCGGCGCGAACCAGCGGCACCGCCTGGCGCTGCATGTTCGAGCCCATCAGCGCGCGGTTGGCGTCGTCGTTCTCGAGGAACGGGATCAACGCCGCGGCGACGGAGACGAGTTGCTTCGGCGACACGTCCATGTAGTCGACCTTGTCCGGCGTCATCGGCACGACTTCGCCGGCATGACGGCAGACCACGAGGTCTTCGGTGAAGCGCCCCTTCGCATCCAGCGGCACGTTGGCCTGCGCGACGCGATAACGCCCCTCTTCCATGGCCGACAGATAGACCACTTCGTCGGTGACGCGGCCGTCCTTTACCTTGCGATACGGCGTCTCGACGAAGCCGTATTTGTTGACGCGGGCAAAGGTCGCGAGCGAATTGATCAGGCCGATGTTCGGACCTTCCGGCGTCTCGATCGGACAGATACGGCCGTAATGCGTCGGGTGCACGTCGCGCACTTCGAAGCCGGCGCGCTCGCGGGTCAGACCGCCCGGGCCAAGCGCCGACAGGCGGCGCTTGTGGGTGATCTCCGACAGCGGGTTGGTCTGGTCCATGAACTGCGACAGCTGCGACGAGCCGAAGAACTCGCGCACCGCGGCCGCGGCTGGCTTGGCGTTGATCAGGTCCTGCGGCATCACGGTGTCGATGTCGACGCTCGACATGCGCTCCTTGATGGCACGCTCCATGCGGAGCAGGCCGATGCGGTACTGATTCTCCATCAGCTCGCCGACCGAACGGACACGGCGGTTGCCGAGATGGTCGATGTCGTCGATCTCGCCCTTGCCGTCGCGCAGGTCGACCAGGGTCTTGATGACCGCCAGGATGTCTTCCTTGCGCAGCGTGCGCTGGGTATCCGGCGCATCGAGCTCGAGGCGCATGTTCATCTTGACGCGACCGACCGCGGAGAGGTCGTAACGCTCGGCATCGAAGAACAGCGACTGGAACATCGCCTGCGCCGAATCGAGCGTCGGCGGCTCGCCCGGACGCATCACGCGGTAGATGTCGAACAACGCGTCCTCGCGCGTCATGTTCTTGTCGGCCGAAAGTGTGTTGCGGATGTAGGGACCGACATTGACGTGGTCGATGTCGAGCAGCGGCAGGTCCTTGTAGCCCTGCTCGTTCAACACCTTCATGAGCTTGTCGGTGATCTCATCGCCCGCTTCGGCAAAGATCTCGCCGGTCTTCGGGTTGACGAGGTCCTCGGCGATGTAATTGCCGAGCAGTTCCTCGTCGCCCATGCGCAGGGCTTTCAGCCCCTTCTCCTGAAGCTGGCGGGCGGCACGTACGGTGAGCTTCTTGCCGGCTTCGAGCACGACCTTGCCGGTATCGGCATCGATCAGGTCGTTGGCGGTCGAGTAGCCACGGAACCGGTTGGCATCGAACGGCACGCGCCAACCGTCCTTGGCGCGCTTGTAGATGATCTTCTTGTAGAAGGTCGACAGGATCTGCTCGCCATCGAGACCGAGCGCGAACATCAGCGACGTCACCGGAATCTTGCGGCGACGGTCGATGCGCGCGAACACTACGTCCTTGGCGTCGAACTCGATGTCGAGCCAGGAGCCGCGATAGGGAATGACGCGAGCGGCGAACAGGAGCTTGCCCGAGGAGTGGGTCTTACCCTTGTCGTGGTCGAAGAACACGCCCGGCGAACGGTGCATCTGCGAGACGATGACGCGCTCGGTGCCGTTGACGATGAAGGTGCCGTTCATGGTCATGAGCGGAATGTCGCCCATGTACACGTCCTGCTCCTTGATGTCCTTGACCGACTTCGCACCGGTCTCTTCATCGATATCGAACACGATGAGGCGCAGCGTCACCTTGAGCGGCGCAGCAAAGGTCATGCCGCGCTGACGGCACTCGTCGACGTCGTATTTCGGCGGCTCGAACTCGTAGCGAACGAACTCCAGCATCGAGGTGCCCGAGAAATCGGAGATCGGGAACACCGAGCGGAACACCGCCTGCAAGCCTTCGTCCGCCCGGCCGCCTGCCGGCTCGTCCACCATCAGGAACTGGTCATAAGACGCCTTTTGAACCTCGATGAGGTTCGGCATCTCGGCGACTTCCTTGATGTGTCCAAAAAACTTGCGAACGCGTTTGCGACCGGTGAATGTCTGCTGCGCCATCGTGGCCTCTCATTTCGTCGCCCGGAGGGGCGGACCTTCCGAACCTGCGGCTGCCACCGCTATTCGGGTTGAATTTCGATCCATCTCGAAGATCGGAAGCACAAGGTTCGGAACCGAAGCGTCCCAAATTCGTTCTTCAGACCATCAAAACGCAAAACGACGCGCGGGGCGCAAAGACGCACCCGCTCGTCAGAACCATCTCGTTACGGACTGCAAAAGCCCGAAATTGCCTATCTCCCAACGGCCTGCACAGGAAACCTCGCCGCTCCCTGCACGATCGGCTTTTCGTGCTGCCGACCCAATATGGGGCGACAATAACCGAGATTCGAGGGGCAAGCCCCTAGATCCCCACACATTTTCGTGTTTGACGCGCATTGGACGCTCCCTTTGCACGCCTTTTGCACCAGCTCCCGCAGGGCGCCCGATCCAGCACGGGATACCACCACAATCTCTCGTGCGCGATGGCCGGGTGACTTTCGTCCTCCCGACCACCGAAACATTTGGCAAAAGACCCCAACCTCGCCGTCGCTCGGCCAGAATCTCAGCTGAAGCAAGCCGTGCTTACTTGAGCTCGACCTTGGCGCCAGCCTTCTCGAGCTGAGCCTTGATCTTCTCGGCCTCGTCCTTGTTCACGCCTTCCTTCAGCGGCTTCGGCGCACCCTCGACGAGGTCCTTGGCCTCCTTCAGGCCCAGGCCGGTGATGGCGCGGACTTCCTTGATGACCTCGATCTTCTTGTCGCCGGCAGCGGCCAGAACGACCGTGAAGTCGGTCTTCTCTTCGACCGGAGCGGCGGCAGCGCCACCAGCACCCGGAGCAGCGACAGCCACCGCAGCCGCGGCGGACACGCCCCACTTCTCTTCCAGCAGCTTGGCGAGCTCAGCGGCCTCGAGCACGGTGAGGCTCGACAGGTCGTCGACGATTTTCTGCAAGTCAGCCATTGATGTACTTCCTTAATGTGGTTCGGTTCGAAACCAGGTTGTGAGTGTTTGCGAAGGGCGTCAGGCCGCTTCGCCCTTTGAGGCATGAGCCTGAATGACGCGCGCGACCTTGGCCGCGGGTGCATTGGCGAGCTGGGCGAGCTTGGTCGCCGGAGCCTGGATCAGGCCGACGAGCTTGCCGCGCAGTTCGTCCAGCGACGGCAGCGAGGCGAGAGCCTTGACGCTGTCGACATTCAGGACGGTTTTACCCATGGAGCCGCCAAGGATGACGAACTTTTCGTTCGCCTTGGCAAATTCCATGGCAACCTTGGGCGCCGCGACAGGATCGTTCGAAGTTGCGATCACGGTCGGCCCCTTCAACAGGGAACCGATGCCGACGACGTCCGTGCCTTCAAGAGCAATTTTGGCGAGACGGTTCTTCGAGACCTTCACCGACGCGCCCGCCTGCTTCATCTGCTTGCGCAGGGTCTGCATCTGGGCCACGGTGAGGCCGGAATAATGAGCGACGACGGCAACGCCCGTGGTCTTGAAGACCTCGTGCAGCTGCTCGACCGCCTCTTTCTTTGCCGCTCGTTCCACAGCAAGCTCTCTCCGGTTGGCGGCCTTTGCCATAGGCGGGACCGCCGGGTTGCACCCATCGTCCCGCCAAACCTGACCTTCGGTTAAGAACCATTAAGGACACACAGGGCGGCACGACGACTTCAATAGCCTGCCCTTCCGCCCCTTTGAGGAGACGGAGTGTCGAGGTTCGAACCAAACCTGCATCCCAACCGCCGAAAGCGGCGCGATGCGAGAAATCCGGTCTTCACCCGTCTATGCAGGCCATCAGATTAAGCCTTAGAGAATATTCGCATATTCTCGCGGGCGCCTGCAGTCTCGGACAGGATCGGGGCCGCTCGGCAAGCCGAAAGGCCCCTGACTCGCACGCCGCAAAAGAGAACGGCCATCCTTCCTTTCGGGTGATCCGCGAGGGACGTCCTGAAAGGAATGATCTCCTGTTCGTCTCTATTCGGAATGCGAGCATGGACGTGCCAGCCAAGCCAGCACGTCCGGAGCGCGGTATTTAGCCGGTCTCCACCGACTTGCCAAGAGCAAAATTCACACCAGTTCGGGGGCCAGCGGCTCGGGCGCCCAACACGTTCGGACCGCCAGCCTGCGCGCAGGCCGTCTCGTGTCACTTGACCGGGAACGGCAACCTCTCCCCGGCAAAAAACGCCTTCAGATTGGCGACGACACAGCCCTGCATGGCGACATGGGATTCCCGCGTATTGCCGCCGATATGCGGGGTCAGCACCACGTTCGGCAGTCGCGTGAGTTCGTCAGGCGCATGCGGCTCGATTTCGAACACATCCAGCCCGGCGCCGGCGATCGTATGATCGGTCAGGGCAGCAACCAGCGCAGCCTGATCGATCACCGAACCGCGAGAGATGTTGACGACATAGCCATCGGCACCGAGCGCCTTGAGGAGATCCGCATCGACGGCATGATGCGTCTCCGCGCTGGCCCGGACTGCGATCATCAGCACGCTGCACCATTCGGCGAGCGCATCGAGGCTGGGCAAATACCGATACGGCAGGTCGTCGTAGCGGGTACGGCTGAAATAGCCGATGTCGGTCTCGAAAGCCGCGAGGCGCGCCGCGATCTTGCGGCCGATCTCGCCCATGCCGTAAACGCCGACCTTGCGGCCGGACAGGCCTGACGGCGGCCTCATCAGCGGCGACGGCTTGGCCGCAACCCAGTCGCCGCTGCGCACATAGGGATCGATGATCGGAAGCCGCCGCATCGTCGCCAGCAGCAACATCAGCGCGACGTCGGCGACCGACGAGGCGTTGGCGCCCGGGCTATTACCCACCACGATGTTGCGCGCGGCGGCAGCCTTCAAGTCCACGCCATCGTAGCCGGTGCCGTAGCAGATGATCGCCCCGAGCGCCGGCAGCCTGTCCATGTCTGCCGCGCGCAACGGCGTGCCGCCGGCGGTGATCAGCGCGCGAACCTGCGCCAATTCCTCGGCGGCAAACACCTCATTGGCCGGCTTGCCGGCGGTGTCGAGCAGGTCGAAATCCGCAGAGAAACGCTGGGTCAGGGATTTGGGAAGGCGGGAGTAGATCAGGACTTTGTCGGGCATGGCGCTCTCGGGCATCGCGCTCTTCAAAAAGCAAGAGCGGGACCAGTTGCCCGGCCCCGCTCTCAAACTCTCACATGATGTGCCGCCAAATCAGGCGAGCACGGTGCCCGGCTCGACCTTGACGCCCGGGCCCATCGTCGAGGACACCGCGACGCGCTGGACATAAGTGCCCTTGGCACCGGCCGGCTTCGCCTTCACCACCGCGTCCGCGAGCGCCTTGATGTTCTCGACCAGCTTCTCCTCGGAGAACGAGGCCTTGCCGACGCCAGCCTGGATGATGCCGGCCTTCTCGACCCGGAACTCGACAGAGCCGCCCTTGGCCCCCTTGACCGCACCGGTGACGTCCATGGTCACGGTCCCGATCTTCGGGTTTGGCATCATGCCGCGCGGACCGAGCACCTTACCGAGACGGCCGACCAGCGGCATCATGTCGGGGGTGGCGATGCAGCGGTCGAAGTCGATATTGCCGTTCTGCACCTTCTCGACCAGATCCTCGGCGCCGACCACGTCGGCGCCGGCGGCCCTGGCCTCGTCCGCCTTGGCGCCGCGCGCGAACACGCCGACGCGCAGGGTGCGGCCGGTGCCGTTCGGCAGCATGACCACGCCGCGAACCATCTGGTCCGCATGGCGCGGGTCGACGCCGAGATTGATCGCGACCTCGATGGTCTCGTCGAACTTCGAGGTTGCGCGTTCCTTGATCATCTTGATCGCCTCGGGAAGCGCATAGAGCTTCGTGCGGTCAATGCCCTCGCGGGCGGTCTTCAAGCGTTTTCCGATCGCCATGGCGCCTTACCCCGCAACTTCCAGACCCATCGAGCGGGCCGAGCCCTCGACCATCTTCATGGCCGATTCGATGGTGTCGCAATTCAAGTCCTTCATCTTCTTCTCGGCGATCTCGCGCACCTGCGCTTTGGTCACCTTGCCGGCCTTGTCGCGGCCCGGAGCTTTCGAGCCGGACTGGATCTTGGCGGCCTGCTTCAAGAAGTAGGACATCGGCGGGGTCTTCATCTCGAAGGTGAAGGACCGGTCCGCGTAGATGGTGATGATCACCGGAATCGGGGTGTTCTTCTCTTCCTTCTGGGTCTGCGCGTTGAACGCTTTGCAGAACTCCATGATGTTGAGACCGCGCTGACCGAGCGCGGGGCCGATCGGGGGCGACGGGTTCGCCGCCCCGGCCGGGACCTGCAATTTCAGGTATCCCGTTACTTTCTTTGCCATTATTCAATCTCCAATGCGCCCGCGCTTTGCCTGTTACGGACGCCCGCTGCGGGAAAACCCGCGGCGATGGTTTGGGACCGTGGTGCGGCACGCTTGGCTCCGGCTGGCAATGCCGGCCGCGCCTCCCACGAGCGAAATGCCCCCGACACCGGTCGAGAGCGAAGGGCGCCCGATACACGAGATCGGGCGAAAAGGAAAGTCTCAAGCAGGACGGGATGCCCTGCTCCCAGCTTAGCCGGCGATCTTCTCGACCTGGTTGAACTCGAGTTCGACCGGGGTCGCGCGGCCGAAGATCGACACCGCGACCTTCAGGCGCGAACGGGCCTCGTCGATTTCCTCGACCACGCCGGAGAACGAGGCGAACGGGCCGTCGGCGACGCGGACGTTCTCTCCGATCTCGAACGAAACGGTCGATTTCGGCCGCTCCACACCTTCCTGCATCTGGTTCAGGATGCGCATCGCCTCGCCTTCGGAGATCGGCATCGGCTTGTTCTCGGCGCCGAGGAAGCCGGTCACCTTGGGCGTGTTCTTGATCAGGTGGAACGCCTCGTCGGTCAGCTTCATCTTCACCAGCACATAGCCGGGGAAGAACTTGCGCTCGGCATCGAACTTGCGGCCGCGCCGCACCTCGGTGACCTTCTCGATCGGCACCAGCACCTGCTCGAACAGGTCTTCCAGCCCGCGCTGCTTGGCCTGCTCGCGGATCGATTCAGCGACCTTCTTCTCGAAGTTCGAATAGGCGTGGACGATGTACCAGCGCTTGTCGGCGGTTTGCGTTGCGGTTGCCATCAGTGAATGCCCAACACGAGGGTGATGAGATAACGAATGATCTGATCGGCGGCGAAGAAGAAGACCGAGGCCAGCGCCACCATCACGAACACCATGATCGTGGTGATCATCGTCTCGCGACGGCTCGGCCAGGTGACCTTGGCGGTCTCCGAGCGCACTTCCTGCAGGAATTTGAACGGGCTGGTGGCCATCGTGGGGTCCGCGTGGTCTTCAGACGATCAGGTCTTCGGACGATTAAAGAGTTTGCATGGAATCCGAACAGTGCTTTTTGAACAGCCGTCTTTGGCCCACCCTCGTTTCGAGAGATGAGCCGGGAATCGGGCTCGCTTGTTCGGGGAGTGAAAAGCCGCGCCGGAAATCCGCTTTTCTCACGGGCCGGCAGCAGGTTGCGCGATATCTACTGGCAGATGGGCCCAAGGTCAAGATATGGGCATGCGCGAGGCCGCTTGCGCCCGTCTCGTTCACAGCGCGAACCGATCTTTCGCCTGCGCGACCCGATTCTTTGAAAGCTGGGCTTAAGTGCTTGATCTCGCTGGCAGGAGTGGAGAGGCTCGAACTCCCAACCCCCGGTTTTGGAGACCGGTGCTCTACCAATTGAGCTACACTCCTAGCGAACCGGGACTGCGTCGCCGGTTCGCGCTCGTTGAAGCATAGTCGCAGCCCCGAATGCAAGGGTGCAATGGGCCAAATCCGCTGTTCAAACCACAGCATCTCGGCCAGACTTGATGCAAGCCGACAATAATATCCAAGGGAGAGACCATGACTGTGCCCGCCGCCCGCCCCGCTTCGAGTGCCCGCCCGCAGCCACTCCCGGAAGCGCGACCCGAGCAGCTCGGCCTCTCCGCGGCCCGGCTGCAGCGGGCCTCGGATGCCTTCAAGCGCGAGGTCGACAAGGGAACCGTGCCCGGCGTGACCCTGCTGGTTGCCCGCCGCGGCCAGATCGGCTGGTTCGACGCCATCGGCCGGCAGAGTCCGGCTTCCCATGCGCCGATGGCCCGGGATTCGATCTTCCGCATCTTCTCCATGACCAAGCCGATCGTCTCGCTCGCCATCATGATGCTGGTCGAGGACGGCGAACTCCTGCTCAGCGACCCCGTCGCGAAGTTCATTCCCGAATTCGCCGACCAGAAGGTCGGCGTCGAGACCGGCAGCGGTGAGCTGGAACTGGTCCCGCTCGAGCGGCCCATCACGATCCAGGACCTGCTGCGCCACACCTCCGGGATCGCTTACGAGCACACCGGGACCGGCCCGGTGCACCAGCTGTACCAGCAGTCGCGGGTGCGCAGCCGCAAGATCACCAATGCCGAACACGCCTCCATCGTCGCCGGCCTGCCGCTGATCTGCCAGCCCGGCGCCGGCTTCAATTACAGCCGCTCCACCGACATTCTCGGCCGTGTCATCGAGGTCGTCTCCGGCAAGCCGCTCGGCAGCCTTCTCGCCGAGCGCATCCTCGGCCCCCTCGGCATGGCGGATACCGGCTTCTATACCGAGCAGCACAATGCCGGACGTCTGGCCGAGCCGTTCGAGCGCGATCCCTGGACCGGCGAGCAGGTCCAACTCTTCAACATGATCGAGCGCCCGATCATGGAGTCCGGCGGCGGCGGGCTGGTCTCGACCGCCATGGACTATGCCCGCTTCTGCCAGATGCTGCTCAATGGCGGCAGTCTGGACGGCGTCCGCCTGATCGGCCGCAAGACGCTGGAGCTGATGGCCTCCGATCATCTGCCGCACGGCTGCAAGATCGAGGGCACGATCCTCTCCCCCGGTCACGGTTTCGGCCTCGGCTTCGCGGTGCGCAAGGACGCCGGCGTCGCGCCTTTCCCCGGTTCGCCCGGCACATTCTTCTGGAGCGGGATCGCCGGCACCTTCTTCTGGATCGATCCGAAGGAGGAGCTCACTTGCGTCTTCATGGCCCAAGGTCCCGGCCAGCGCGACTACCTGCGCACGCTCGTGCGCGACGTCGTGTATGCGGCGGTGGAGTAGTTTCGCACCTCTCTCCACTCGTCATGCCCGGGCTTGCCCCGGGCATCCAATGCTCTTCCGCGCCCGTCGCTCGACGTGGATGGCCGGGACGAGCCCGGCCATGACGGAGTACTAAGATGATCCCTACCCTCAACTGATCGTCGCGCCGCCGTCGATCACCATGGTCTGGCCGGTCATGAAGTTGCCGGCTGCCGAGCCGAGGAACACCGCGGCGCCCGCGATCTCGTCGGGGATGCCGATCCGAAGCAGCGGCGAGCGCGACGTCGCAGCCTTCAGATTGTCCGGGTTGTCCCACAGCGCCTTCGCGAAGTCGGTCTTGATCAGGCCAGGCGCGATGCAGTTCACGCGCACATTGTGCGGCCCGTACTCGCAGGCGAGATTGCGCGCGAGCTGCATGTCCGCGGCCTTCGAGATCGCGTAGGCGCCGAGGATGGTCGAGCCTTTCAGGCCGCCGATCGAGGACACGATGATCACGGAGCCGTCCTTGCGCTCGATCATCTGCGGCACGACCATGCTGATCAGCCAGTTGTTGGCGACGATGTTGTTGTCGAGGATCTTCCTGAACTGATCGTCGGAGATGCCGGCCAAGGGACCGTAATATGGATTCGAGGCGGCGTTGCAGACCAGCACGTCGATCTTGCCGAAGGCGCGGTTGGCCTCGTCGACAAGGTGCTGCAGGTTCTCCTTGCTGGAGATGTTGGCGGGAACGGCGAGCGCCCTGCCCGCGCCGTACTTGGCGTTGATCTCTTTGGCGACCTGATCGCAAACATCGGCTTTGCGCGATGAGACCACCACCTTGGCGCCGTGCTCGGCCATGCGCTCGGCGATGGCAAGCCCGATGCCGCGGGTGGAGCCGGTGATGACGGCGACCTTGCCGGTCATGTCGAACAGGGTCATGTGTGTTTCCTCCTCGTTTCTGAATGTCGGTCCGGGGCGGCGCACCAGCGACGAACCCGCAGCCTCGAACGTGTGACGCCACTCCGCGTTTAGCCCTGCGGGGCCGCCCCGAATGACGGCTCTCATCAAGCCAGCTTGCTGGTCGTCACCTCCGGCCCCGCCGGCTGATGCATCGCGGCCTGCGCTGAAGCGGCCATCCAGGGCTGCTGGTTCACCATCGGCAAACGCCAGGTGCTCAGGTCTCCGGTCGCGACATGGTCGAGCCGCGTCACCGAGCAATTATCGATATCGAAGGCCAGCGCCTTTTCGACCAAACCGCCGAGCGCAAAGCCGACCGCGGCCTTGATGGTGCCGCCATGGCCAACCGCGATGATGTCGCGGCCCGCCTGCTCGGCGCCGATCCGCACGACCGCTCCCGTGACGCGGCTGTAGAGATCCATGAAGCTCTCGCCGCCGGGCGCGGGTTGATCTATCGCGGCAAACCAGTTGCTGCCGGGCGGCCGGCTCGCCAGGAACGCCGCGCGGTTCATGCCCTGCCATTGCCCGAGATGCTGCTCGGCGAAGGCCGCTTCCTTGATCATCGTCTCAGGTTGCGGAAAGCCGGTGGCCCAGATCGCCTCCGCGGTCTGATGCGTCCGCCTCAGATTGCTCGCATACCAGACCGCGTTGCGCGGCAGGATCTTCGCCACCGCCTCGAACACGATACGGTCGCTGGTGTCGCAGGCAATGTCGGTCTGGCCGTAGATGTTGCCGCCGTCGTTGCGGACCGGAGCGTGGCGCACCCACCACCAGCGCGTGGTGACGACGGCCGGCTTATCCTGATTGTCCGACATCACGATCACTCTTCCCTGTCCAGCATTGTGGCTGTACGTGAGACGCACGGCCGTCTCAAGTGACTTCGCGCGATGGGGCACGTTTGAAACGGCGTTTGAATTCCATCGTGCGGGCAACCCGCCGGGACAACAGCGAGCAGGAGGAAAGCATGGGCCGCCTTCAAGGCAAATCGGTCATTATCACCGGCGCGGGAAGCGGCATCGGCCGCGCCGCCTCGCTGCTGTTCACCCGCGAAGGCGCCAAACTGATCGCGGTCGACCGCACTGACGGCGTCAAGGAGACGGTCGAACTGGTGAAACAACAAGGCGGCGTCGCCGAGGCCGTGCTTGCGGATGCCGGCTCCGAGGCGGACGTGATCGGCTTCGTCGACCGCGCCGTCGCCACTTATGGCCGGCTGGACGTGATCTGGGCCAATGCCGGCATTTCCGGCGGGCTGAAGCCGATCGCCGAGCAGACCGTCGAGCATTGGCAGGAGATCCTGCGCATCAATCTGATCGGGCCGTTCCTGGCGATCAAATATGCGATGCCGCACATGGTGCGGCAGCAGCGCGGCGCGATCGTCTGCACGGCATCGGTCGCCGGCTTGAAGTCGGGCGCCTCGGGCCATCCTTATGCGGCGAGCAAGGCCGGCGTGATCAGCCTGGTGCAGACCACCGCCTATTCGCTGTCCGGCACCGGCGTGCGCATCAACGCGGTGTGCCCCGGCCTGATCGAAACCGGCATGACCAAGCCGATCTTCGACGGCGCCAAGGAGCGCGGCACCGAAGGCAAGATCGGCCAGCTCAATCCGCTCAAGCGCGCCGGCCAGCCGCACGAGATCGCCGCGATGGGCCTGTTCCTCGCCAGCGACGAGGCCTCCTATGTCAACGGCCAGGCGTTCCCGGTCGATGGCGGGCTGACCGCCTCGATGCCCTATGCGGGCAAGCCGATTTAACACCGCAGCAGCTCCCCCTTCTCCAGTCGGCCCACAAAGGGGGGACCTCGGCGCGAGCGCCGTGCGCTCGTCGCCATACCGCGAAGTCTCGCGAGCAACGTAGCCGCGAGACGACAGCCTTTTACTCGCCGCCGCGACGTCATTGCGAGCGATAGCGAAGCAATCCAGACCATCCCCGCATCGGCAGTCTGGATTGCTTCGTCGCTTCGCTCCTCGCAATGACGATCCTGGAACACACACCTTCGCGTTCCCGCGGTACGATTGCGCCCGGGTGATGCTGAATCTGAAACCCTCTTCGATATCGAGGGCGCAGGGAAGACCGCATAGGCGTTAAGTTTATGCTTGAGTGTTGGAATCCGCCGTGATTCGAACAGGGGATGGCAGACGAATCGCTCCTGAACGAGGACTGGACGAGAGTGGTTGCGCAGCTGGGCGGGGCTGCGCAGCTCGAGAAAACTGCGCGCCAGACGAAGGCCTTCGCGCGTCGGCGGCAGATTCCAGATGCGGTGACGTTACTTCGGCTGATGCTGGCCTATTGTTTGGGTGAAAGAGGGCTGAGATCGACAGCCGCATGGGCGGCTTCTGTTGGCCTTGCCGACCTCACCAGCGTGGCGTTGTTCTATCGGCTGCGTCAATGTGGTGATTGGTTTGCGGTGCTGGTGGAGGGCTTGCTCGCTGCGGCAGCTCCGAAGGCGAGCCAAGGCCGCCTGATCCGCATCATCGATGCGACGACAGTGCCTCAGGCGGGACCGGCTGCGCGCAAGAACAGTGAGCTTTGGCGCGTTCATAGCGCATTTGATCTGCCCTATGAGCGCTTTGGTCACTTCGAGCTGACAGATCAGCAAGAGGGCGAAACGTTTGACCGGATACCAGTGGTCAAGAACGAGATCCGCATTGCTGACCGCGCTTATCTGCAACCTGACCGCATTGCGGCCGTCCGCGAAGCCGGGGCCGACGTTTTGATCCGAGCGGGCTGGAAGAACGCACGTTGGCTTGACGCCAAAGGCCTTCCGTTCGATCTGATGGCCCAATTGCGTGCCGCGAAGGCGCGCGGACTGGTCGATCGGGAGATTTGGATCAAGCGCAAGGGCGGCGCGCCTCTGGCTATGCGTCTGGTCGCAATCAAGAAGCCCACCGGTGCGGCTGCTGCTTCTCGGCGTAAAGCCCGGCAAGACGCAAAAGATGAAAACCGCATCATCTCCAAAGAAACTTTGGAGGCTGCGGATTGGGTCATTCTGATCACGTCGCTCGCGCGGGACGAGTTCTCCACCAAAGATGTGCTTGCGCTCTATCGATTGCGATGGCGGATCGAGCTTGGGTTCAAGCGACTGAAGAGTCTGATTGGCCTCAAGACGCCGCCAGGAACCGATCCGCGCTCTGCCAAGCCCTACCTGCTGGCCCACCTCCTGATCATCCTGTTGCTCGAGCCGCTTGCCAGCGACTTCGAGGACTCTCCCCACTGGACGCAGGCCGCTTAACGACGCCTGGCGCTTGGCGGGTCCTGCAGCAGCTCGTTGCATCCTTGCTGCAAGCAATCATTCCACAACCAACCATCCGTTGCTTGCGCCGCAGAAAACGCGCGTTGGGGCGCCACCTTCGCGAGCCTCCTCGAAAACGCAAGTATCAATCGATGCTCGCGCTACCTTAACGCCTATGGGGAAGACCGGGCGCCGGCTGGCGCCCATGGTCCGCGTGCAGCAAAAACGCACGCGGCAGAACCACAGGTGCAGCCGAAATCGCCCGGCCTTCCCTGCGCGATGGTTGGAACGGCTGCTTCGTGCTCTCCCTGGGGACCGGCTTTCTTGCCCCCATGCGACGACGCTTACGCGTCGCGTTGCGCAGGCATCAGCACCGGGATGCCTGGACCACACGACTTGACCGCGCGCATCAACGCTGTTCGTCCGCGTGAGATCACGCTGCAACGTCGATGCGCCCACCGCATCCCGCACCCAACGCTCGTGACGATCGCGAAGCGCCCCTCTCATCGAGGCGGGATGGCGTAAGGAAATCATAATTTCTGAAAAAGAGAAATAGAAATATTTTTCGCGCCGGGACTGGACAGGGGTGATCGCCTTGATCGGGGACGCGAATTTGGCTTCTCGGCGCACGCAGTTTGTGCTGCCCCGTCGGGCACACGAGCACATCGGCGCCACTTTCCCCCGGGAGGTGATTTGCCTAACCCGGCCGTTGGGCCGCGTATCTTTCATTCACATCGTCGATCAGCGATAATGGCGCTTCGCTATTCCTGCTTCCAGTCCTCATTGGGCGAAGGGCATACAGGCCGAGATTCCCGACGATCATGCCAAGTGAACGTACCGACCATATCAAGACACTCCTCGCCGATCTCGTCGGCTTCGACACGGTGAGCGACAAGTCCAATCTGGCGCTGGTCGATTACGTCCAAGATTATCTCGCCGGCTTCGGCCTCACCGCGCAGCGCATCGTCGATGAGACCGGCCGTAAGGCGGCGCTGTGGGTGACGATCGGGCCGGCCGACAGGCCCGGCATCGTGCTGTCGGCCCATACCGATGTGGTGCCGGTCACTGGGCAGGACTGGAGCGCCGATCCGTTCACGCTCGTCGAGCGCGACGGCCGGCTCTACGGCCGCGGCAGCGCCGACATGAAGGGCTTCGTCGCGGTGTGCCTCGCCATGGTACCGGAGATGGCGCGCGCGAAGCTGGCCTCGCCGATTCATCTGGCGCTGTCCTATGACGAGGAGGTCGGCTGCGTCGGCGTGCGCCCGCTGCTCGATGAGATCAACAAGCTCTCGGTCAAGCCGCTCGCCTGCTTCGTCGGCGAGCCGACGCTGATGCAGGTCGCGATCGGACACAAGGGCAAGCATGCGCTGCGTGCGATCTTCCGCGGCCAGGCGTGTCATTCCGCGCTGGCGCCGCACGGGGTCAACGCGGTCGAACATGCCGCCGACCTGATCACCGAGGTGCGCCGCCGCGCGCGAGAGATCGCCGCACATGGCGCACGTGACGAGCTCTATGAGGTCGCCCACACCACCCTGCTCAGCAGTGTCATCCAGGGCGGCACCGCGCTCAACATCGTGCCCGATACATGCGAGCTGCAATTCGAGGCGCGCGGGCTCGGCGTGCACGAGGCCAGGCAACAGACCGGCGAGATCGTCGCGTGGGCCAAACGCGAGATCGAGCCGGCGATGCGGCGCGGCCATGCCGACAGCGGCGTCGAATTCGAAGATATTCTCGAATATCCGGCGCTCGACATGGCGGCCGATCATCCGCTGG
Source organism: Bradyrhizobium sp. SZCCHNR3119 (assembly GCF_032487775.1). NCBI lineage: Bacteria > Pseudomonadati > Pseudomonadota > Alphaproteobacteria > Hyphomicrobiales > Nitrobacteraceae > Bradyrhizobium > Bradyrhizobium sp. SZCCHNR3119. The sequence goes on from NZ_JAUEUV010000001.1 coordinate 280,250, forward strand.
TGACGTTTGCCAAAACTCTCGCCGGGCGCAACAGCCACATCAAGGTGTCGTTCGGCACCGAGGCCGGATTGTTCGTGGCGATGGCCGACATCCCGAGCGTGGTGATCGGCCCCGGCGCGATCGCGCAGGCGCACAAGGCCGATGAATACGTCGAGATGGCGGAGCTGGAACGTTGCGCGGGCTTGATCGAGAGATTGATCGCGCAGTGTTCGAAGGCTGATGGACTGGATGTTTTGCGGCAGTAGCCCGGATGAGCGACAAGGACATTCGGGGAATGACCTCGCGGATCGCGCACGCGGGCTACGAACTGAAGCCCGTCATCCGTCCCGACGGGCGGACGGCAAAACCATCAGCCTGACTTGTTCATCTTCTTCACCTTGGCGTCGGTCGCCTCGATCGAGGCCGCCAGTTCCAGCACTGCTTTTGCCAGCAGGTCTGCGGCCTCCTTGGGATCCTGCGACCGTTCGGCGCGCAGCGCGTAGTTCTTGGCTGAGGAGATTGACATTGGCGACCTTTCCCACGGAAAAGCCCGCCGGGTTGAGACGGCGGGCTTCCTTACGCATTACGCTCGCGAGTCGCCCTTGCAGGCCGTCCGCGATTGACATGACCATAGCGGGCACGAGTTAAGAAAATCCTCGTGACCGTGACCGGTCCGCTGCCTATTTCGCGCCCGCCCTCTCGGCGTACTCCCACGCGGTCTTCGTCATCGGCACCATGCGCTTGACGGATTCGATCGCCTTGTCGTTGGCCGCGGTGCCGTCGCGGATGCGGCCGATGATGCCTTGCAGGATGCCGGCCAGGCGGAACAGATTGTAGGCGAAGTACCAGTTCAGGTCGGGCAGCTTCATGCCGGTGGCGCTGCAATAGATCTGCGCCGCTTCTTCCATGGTCGGAATATTGAGCGCGCGATGATCGACGCCGGCCAGACCGGGCATGATCCATTGCATCAACAGATAGGTGAAGTCGGCCATGGGATCGCCGAGCGTCGACAGTTCCCAGTCGAGCACCGCGATGACGCGCGGCTCGGTGGCATGGAAGATCATGTTGTCGAGCCGGTAGTCACCATGCACGATCGAGACGCGCTCCTGCGCGGGCACGGTGCGCGGCAGCCACTCGATCAGCTTCTCCATCTCCGGAATGTGCTGGGTCTCGGAGGCCCGATACTGCTTGGTCCAGCGGTCGACCTGGCGCGCGAAGTAGTTGCCGGGCTTGCCGAACTCGGACAGGCCGATCGCGCTCGGGTCGTACATATGCAGTTTGGCGAGCGTCTTGATCTTGCTCTCGAAGATCGCGGGCCGCTCGGACGGATCGACATGCGGCAGCGTCGGATCCCAGAACACCCGGCCCTCCTCCATCGACATGATGTAGAAGGCGGCGCCGATGACGGAATCGTCCTGGCAGAGCGCATAGGCGTGCGCCACCGGAAATCCCTGCTTGCCGAGTGCGGAAATGACGCGAAACTCGCGATCGACCGCATGCGCCGACGGCAGCAATTTGCCGAACGGCTTGCGGCGCATCACGTAGGAGCGCGCCGGGGTGTTGAGGCGATAGGTCGGGTTCGACTGGCCGCCCTTGAACTGCAGCACGGTCAGAGGGCCGGCAAAGCCCTCGACATGCTCCGCCATCCAGGCGGCGAGTTTCGCCTCGTCGAAGCGATGCCGCTCCTCGACCGGCTTGGTGCCGGAAAAATCTTCGTCCTTCCTCACGGCGTCAGCCAAGACGGGGCTCCCTGTCTCACTTAGTTCTGTGTCTCTTCGTCGATCGTCGTTCCGAGGCAGCAAGCGCAAGGTGGGCAAAGGCGCGTTCATGCATCGCGCGAAGCGCCGTGCCCACCACGGCTTGCGTCCTTGTCACGAAACAGGTGGGCACGCTTCCGCCTACGCCCTTCGGGCTACGGCGGACGGGTCGCTTTGCCCACCCTACATCTTCGTCACTCAGTGGTTCGTGTTTGCATACTTCTTGACTTCGAGCCTGGCAATGGCGCGGTTGTGCACCTCGTCCGGACCGTCGGCCAGCCGCAGCGTGCGGATGTTGGCGTAGTCCTTGGCGAGGCCCGCCTCGTCCGACACGCCGGCGCCGCCGAAGGCCTGGATCGCGTCATCGATGATCTTGAGCGCCATGGTCGGCGCCGCCACCTTGATCATCGCGATCTCGCCCTGCGCGGTCTTGTTGCCGACCTTGTCCATCATGTCGGCGGCCTTGAGGCACAGGAGCCGGGTCATCTCGATATTGGTGCGGGCCTCGCCGATGCGCTGCTCCCACACCGAATGCTCGATGATCTTCTTGCCGAAAGCGGTGCGCGACATCAGCCGCTTGACCATCTTCTCCAGCGCCTCCTCGGCCTTGCCGATGGTGCGCATGCAGTGATGGATGCGGCCCGGACCGAGCCGGCCCTGCGCGATCTCGAAGCCGCGGCCCTCGCCGAGCAGGAGGTTGCTGGCGGGCACGCGGACATTCTCCAGCAGCACCTGGGCGTGGCCGTGCGGCGCATCGTCGAAGCCGAACACCGGCAGCATCTTCTCCACCTTGATGCCGGGCGTATCCAGCGGCACCAGGATCTGCGACTGCTGCTGGTGCTTGGCGGCGGAGGGATCGGTCTTGCCCATCAGGATCGCGATCTTGCAGCGGGGATCGCCGACGCCGGACGACCACCATTTGCGGCCGTTGATCACGTAATGATCGCCGTCGCGGGTGATGCGGGTCTCGATATTGGTCGCATCCGACGAGGCCACCGCCGGCTCCGTCATCAGGAAGGCAGAGCGGATCTCACCGTCCATCAGGGGCCGCAGCCATTGCCGCTTCTGCTCCTTGTTGCCATAGCGCATCAACACTTCCATGTTGCCGGTGTCGGGCGCCGAGCAATTGAACACCTCCGAGGCCCAGGAGATGTGGCCCATCTCTTCCGAGAGCAGCGCATATTCGAGATTGGTGAGGCCGGCGCCGCGGAATTCATCGTCCTCATGCGGCGAGGGCGGCAGGAACATGTTCCAGAGGCCCTCGGCCTTGGCCTTCGCCTTCAGCTCCTCCAGGACCGGGATCACCTTCCAGCGGTCGCCCTGGGCGTCCTGCTGCTTGTAGATCGGCACCGCCGGGCGGACGTGCTTGGTCATGAAGCTGCGAACCCGCTCCAGCCATTCCTGCTGCTTCGCTGACATCGTGAAGTCCATCGGGCCCTCCTTGGGTGTTTCCTTGTCGTCTTTGGCCGCAGTGTTCGCCCGCCCTCGCGCGCCCGCAAGCCTCTATCTTGCCTGCGCCGATCACGATGCGAGCCACCGCAGCGCCGAAATGCCGCCGCGCGAAATCGCTCGCCTTGACATCACGGCCTCCTCAAACGATAGTTTCATACAAGTGTTTGAAAAGCAACTCCCCTGCTCCGCGCCGTTATCGCCTTCTCATGCGCGCGGCGGACTGAGAAAAAAGTGAGGGCTGACCCATGGCCAGCGATCAGACCCGAACCGCCATCATCGCCGCGGCCGAGCGGCTCTATGCCGAGCGCGGTTTCTCCGACGTCACCTTGCGCGACATCGTGGCGGAGGCGAACGTCAACCTCGCGGCGGTGAACTATCATTTCGGCTCGAAGGACGATTTGATCGCGGAATTGTTCGTGACGCATTCGATCGCGCTCAACCGTGCGCGGCTGCGCGAATTGCGGGCGGCGGAGCAGGAAGGCGGCGGGCGGGCCGATATCCACGACATCCTGCGCGCCCTGGTCGGCCCAACCTTGCGCGGCTGCCTGGGGCCGGAGAACCAGCGCTCCACCGCGGCGCGCTTCATGATCCGCGTCAATATCGAGTCGGTGCCGCCGATCCGCCGCATCCGCAACCGCGAGATCGACCATTTGCGCAAATTCATCGCGGCGATGGCGCGCGCCCTGCCCGGCTGCGACGAGGTCGAACTCTATTGGGGGCTGCACTTCGCGCTCGCCATGGCGCAGCAGACCGTGCGCGACAGCGAGCGGCTGACCAAATTGTCCGATGGCAAATGCGACGTCGACGATGTCGAGGCCGTGATCGAGCGCGTGGTCAAAGTCGCCGCGATGGCGCTGACGAGCGCCGCAGCCCCCGGCATGCGTGCCACGGGCCGCGCCGCCGCCAGCGTCAAATAGCGCCGCTCGCCTTCAGCGCGGCGATCCTGTCCGCGTCATAGCCGAGCTTGCCGGACAGGACCTCCTGCGTGTGCTCGCCGAGCAGCGGCGGCGCGCGATAGTCGGTGACCGGAGTCTCCGAGAAGGTCAGCGCGTTGCGGATCAGCGACAGATGCGGCTCGAACGGATGGTTGACCTTCACCTCCATGCCGCGCGAGCGCACATGCGGATCGGCGAAGACATGGGCGAAATCGTTGACCGGCCCGCAGGGGACGCCGGCCTTCTCCAATTCGTCCAGCCAGTGCTGCACGGTGTTCTTCAGGAACAGCCCGGCGAAGATCGCCATGATCTCCTTGCCGTTGACGACGCGGTCGTTGTTCTTGACGAATTTCGGGTTGGTCGCGAGCTCGGGCGCGCCCAGCACGGCGCAGGTGCGCGCGAACTGCGCGTCATTGCCGACCACCAGCATCAACTCGCCGTCCGAACAGCGGAATACGCCGGCCGGCATGCCGCCATTGCCCCAGGTGCCGCGGCGCGGCGGCGACTTGCCGTTGACGAGATAGATCTGCGCGTAATGCGACAGCGAGGCGATCACGGTATCGAACAGGCAGACGTCGATGTGCTGGCCGCCGCCGCCCTTGACGTCCCTGTGGTAGAGCGCGGCGAGAATGCCGATCGAGGTGTTCATGCCGGTCATGTAGTCGACGATCGACGGGCCGACCTTCATCGGCCCCGCGCCGGGCTCGCCGTCCATGTGGCCGGTGACGCTCATCAGCCCGCCCATGGCCTGGAAGATCGCGTCATAGCCGGCGCGCGGCGCGTAAGGGCCGGTCTGGCCGAAACCGGTCACCGAGCAATAGATCACGTCGGGATTGACCGCACGGATCGATTCATAGTCGAGACCATAGCGCTTGAGATCCCCGACCTTGTAGTTCTCCATGAAGACGTCGCAGTCCTTGGCCAGCTCGCGGATGATGTCCTGGCCTTCCTTGCAGGCGATGTTGACCGTGACCGACTTCTTGTTGCGGTTGGCGCAGAGATAGAAGGAATTGTTGTTGTTCGCATTGCCTTCGGGGTCCGGCAGATAAGGCGGGCCGAAGGCGCGGGCGTCGTCGCCGGTGCCCGGCCGCTCGATCTTGATCACCTCGGCGCCGAGATCTGCCAGCATCTGCGCCGACAACGGTCCCGCAAGCACGCGCGTGAGATCGAGAATCTTGATGCCAGAGAGCGGCAGCGCCGACATGAACATTCCTCCGAGAGTCTTATTCCTTGTCGCGGGAACAGCGAGCGTTCTCCGCGAAGCCTCTCGCGATACACTATTTTTGGCGCAAGAGCACTGCGCTGTCGGCATGCCGCCATCCCGCTGTGCGGGACTGACCTCCGGAGCTGGAAGCGCCGAGAGTGCACGCAGGGCGGACGAAGCGCGTCCCGGCTCAGGCCACGCGCAGCTGCCCGACGAACTGATCGACGTCGCGGCGCAGATCCGCCGCCAGCAGCGCCAATGTGCTTGCCGAGTCCAGAACCTCGCCTGCCGCGCGGCCGGTATCGGCAGTGGATTCGGAGACGCCGACGACATGACGCGAAAGCTCGGTCGTGCCTTCGGAGGCCTGCAATACATTGCGCGCAATCTCACGTGTCGCTGCGCCCTGCTCCTCTACGGCGGCCGCGATCGCCGAGGCGATATAATTGACGCGCTGGATCGTACTGCTGATCGCCTGGATCGCTTCGACCGATGAGCGCGTGGCGCCCTGGATATCGGTGACCTGCGCAATGATCTCCTCGGTCGCCTTCGCGGTCTGGTTCGCCAACGTCTTCACCTCGGCCGCCACCACCGCAAAACCCTTGCCGGCTTCGCCCGCACGCGCCGCTTCGATCGTCGCGTTCAACGCGAGCAGGTTGGTCTGCTCGGCAATGCCGCTGATCAAAGCCACGACATCGCCGATGCGCTGCGCGGCGTCCGACAACGCACGAACCTGCTCATTGGTCTTCTCGGCCTGCGTCGCGGCAGCACCGGCGATCGCGGTGGATTCGGAAACCTGGCGGCTGATCTCGTTGATCGAGGCCGAGAGCTCCTCCGTGGCGGCTGCAACCATCTGCACGTTGCCGGACGCCTGTTCCGACACGTTGGCGACCGACGAGGCCTTCGAGCGCCCCTGGTCCGCGATCGCCGACATCGATTGCGCGGTCGCGTTCAACTCGGTCGAAGCCGAGGCGAGCGTCCGCAGCGATGTCGTCACCGTGGATTCGAACGCCTTGATCAGCTTCTCGACCGCACTCTGGCGCCGTTCCTTGCGTTCCTGATCGGCCTCCTTTTCACCGGCCAGACGATCGCCCGCGATCAAGCTCTCCTTGAACACGGCGACGGTGCGCGACATCTCGCCGATCTCGTCGCTGCGATCGAGGCCGACCAACTCGACTGCATAGTCGCGGTCGGCGAGCCGTCGCATCGCAGCCGTCAGGTCCAGGATCGCGGCAGAGATGCGTCGTTGCACGACGAGCAGACCCGTAACCGCCACTGAAATCGCGACCAGCATCGTCACGCTGGCGGCGACGAGGCCCTGGCGCGCCGCACTGATCTGCGCCCCGGCGACAGCGACCATTTCCGCCAGCGCGGCATTGGCTGCTTCGACGCTGTAGTTCAGGATGGCGGTATTGAGTTTCGAGAGGTCGGCGAATGTGACGTCGATCCTCTGGTTGTTACGGAGCGCAGAAACGTAGGCGGCCTGCTGCGCGGCCATCGCCTGCACATTCGGCTGCTTGGAGCGGTTCACCACGTCGAGCAGCGCAGGCGGCGCATCCGGTCGCGCCGCTGCCACCAGCACCTGGCTCCAGGCCTGGGCCTGGCGGCCGACATCCTCGGCGCCCGCCACGATCTCAGCCGGGCTCCACGGCTTGCCGGAGGCGGCTGCGTTCTCGATCCTTACCGCAAACAGGCCGCCGAAATTGCGCGCGGCCCAGGCAGACTGCTTGATGTTGACCATCTGGTCGACCACCGGGTCGACCAGCTTCAGCGTCTCTTCGAGATCAGCGGCGAAGACGAGGATGCCGTCGAGATAATCCTGCGCAGCCTTGCGGAAGGCGTCGGCGGCCTGCATATCGCGCGACGTCTTGGGCAGATGGATGGCTCGCTCGGCATCCGAGCGCAACGCCGCAAGACGGTCATGCGCCGCGCCCAGCGCGCCTAGCCGGTTGGCAAGCCTCGGATCGGCAAGACCGGACAGAGCCTCGAGCACGTTCCTATAAGCGCTCTCCGAAACCTGACGGTTGGCTGCGATCCGCGCATCCGCAGCGGCATCAGCCGCGCCATCGGCGACCAGCGTCGCAAGGAAGGTGCCACGTTCGATGCGGAAGCCGATCAACGTTGCGAACAATTGCTGGTCCGCACCGGCGAGCTGCGCAACGCGCTGGGCAGCGCGATAGCGGCCGAAGGATTCCACCAGGTTCACTCCGAGACACCCGACCAAGAGCAACGCAAGTGCCCCGATGATGAAACCGAGAATGATGCGGATCGAAAGGCCGGCGAGCAGCTTCATGCTTATGTCCATTTGCGGTCAGGATTTTCCGACGGGAAATTAGTTCGCGATCAGTGTTAATTTTCTGTCTGCCGCCATCGTTTCCGCGCGCAAGGGGAGGCGCTTGTTAGTTACAAGGTATCATCATCCTCATATGCCGGGCTCGCAAGAGAGCCGACATGGCTTTGCACGCATGTTCGCGTGCATATCGCGAATCAGTTCGATTCGGCTGATTCGGTCGGCGGATGCAAAACGCCTCGCCGGGAAGGTGCCAGCGCGTCGAGCGGCACGTAAATCCACGGAGGCGCCGGACTTATTGCTTCATTATGTGTGTGACCGGCGCCAGTACATATCGGGAAACACAGCGCAAGAGCCCGTTAATTCCGGGCGATTTTACCTGCTCACAGGTTTTGATGTTTGACCTGGGAGCAAGCCATGACGTCAATCTCTGCAGCCTCTACCACCGCCTATTCGCCGCTCGACCTCTTGAAGCAGGAGCTCGCCAAGGAGGTCTCCTCCGGCAAGGTCAGTTCGTCCGACCAGACCGCGTTGTCCTCGGCGCTCGACGATATCGATTCCGCGCTGAAAAGCGGTGCCGGCAGTTCGTCGTCCAGCACGAGCTCCAGCGCGCCGCCATCGCCGCAGGACATGCAGTCCAAGATCGACAGCCTGATCGACAAAGAGGTATCGAGCGGCAAACTTACCTCCAATCAGGCGAGCGAGCTGAAGAACGTGTTCGCCAGCGCGTTCTCAGCCGGTCCCGGCGGCGCCTCCGCGGCCCAGACGAGTGATAACTCCGCCAGCACCAGCTCGAGCACAGCCTCGACGACCTCGTCGTCATCGTCGAGCACGGATTCGGATATCGCGGATCTGTTGAAGAAGCTGCTGGCTGCCCTGCAGGATGCCAACAAGAACGCCTCCTCGTCATCCTACGGCGCGAACGGCTCGACCTCGTCGAGCACGAGCGGCACCTCGTTGGTGCTGGATTATTCGGCCTGAACCGGCTGGACAGCGATCTCCCCTCTCATGACCTCGCAGGCGTCCGGCCGGATGGTTTGACCTCGGATCGGACGCTCTGTTGCCGAACGATCATCACGCCGCCGGCAAGGATCATTCCGGCGGATTGAACGTCCGCGTGAAGTACACCGGCGTCTTCGCCGCCTTGAGCCGGTAGAGCTGCGCCGGCCGGTTCGGTCCTTTGCGCATTTTCGCGACCGGTTCGATCAGATCCGCCGACAGCATGCGGGTGCGGAATGCGCTCTTCTCCAGCGGCCGGCCGAGCACGATCTCGTAGGTGCGCTGCAGCTCCGGCAAGGTGAACTCCTCCGGCATCAGATAGGCCGGAAGCGAGGTGTATTCGACCTTGTTGCGCAGCCGCTGCACGGCGGCCGCCAGAATCTCGTCGTGATCGAAGGCGAGCTTGACTTTGACTCGCTCTCCGAGAATCTGAAACCATTGCGCATCCGCGGCCAGCGCGCGCTCCGCCACGGAGGCCGGCATCAGCGCATAATAGGCGTGTGTGGCCGACCAGCCGCGCGGATCGCGCGCCGCGCTGCCCCAGCTTCCGAGCTGTTCGAGATAGGGACTGGCGACGCCCGTCTTCTCCTTCAGCTTGCGCGCGGCGCAGGCCTCGAGATCGCGGTCCTTGGCGACATCGACGAAGCCGCCGGGCAGCGCCCAGCCCCCCGGGAACGGCTCGCTGTTGCCCTGTCCCCTCTGAACCAGCAGCACATGCAGCGCGTCCGCCTGGATGGTGAAGATCACGACGTCCACCGTGGTCAGGGGCCGCGGGAAGTCCAAGCCCGCCGCTGTCCGGCCTCTCTCCTGCTGCGCCTTCTGTCCCGGCTTCTCGGCCACGTCTGACTCCCTTCGCTTGCCGCTTGACAATAGCATGCTTAGTTGTACTGTCCAACTTACTTAGTTGGTGTAACGCACTTATAGGAGGCTTGCCATGTTCGGCATTCGTTTCATCAAGGCCCAGCCCACGACTTACCTGCTCAAATACCGCGCCGGCCAGGTGGCCCAGGAAGGCGTCGGCCTCTCCACCTTCTATTACGGCCCGGTCACCTCGCTGGTCGCGATCCCGGTGGGCAGCCGCGACGCCGCCTTCATCTTCCAGGAAACCGCGCGCGACTTTCAGACCCTGACCGTGCAGGGCCATGTCACCTACCGCATCAACGAGCCGAGGAAGGCGGCCGCGATGCTGAACTTCACCCTCAGGGCGGACGGCAAGACCTATGAATCCGACGATCCCGAGAAGCTGCCGCAGCGCATCCTCGGTGCGGTGGAGGTGCTGGCGCAACAGGCGGTGAAGGAGATGACGCTGAAAGAAGCGTTGCGCGCCTCCGACCACATCGCCGATACCATCGCAAACGGCCTCAAGAGCCGCGCCGATGTCGAGGCCCTCGGCCTGGAAATCCTCGGCGTCTCCGTGCGCGCGGTGAAGCCGACGCCCGAAACCGCCAAGGCGCTGGAGGCCGAAGCGCGCGAGGCGATCCTGAAGACCGCCGACGAGGCGATCTTCGCCCGGCGCAATTTTGCCGTCGAACAGGAACGCGCGATCCGCGAAAGCGAGCTCGACACCGAGATTGCAGTCGAGCAGAAAAAGCGCGCGATCCGCGAGACGCAGATGGATGCGGAGGCCAGCGTCGCGGCCAAGCAGAACGAGCTGCGCGAGGCCGGCATGGTCGCCGACATCGCGTTGGAAGGCCGGCGCAGGGATTTCGTCGAACTCAACGCCACCAACACCCGCACCCTCGCCGATGCCGAGGCCTACCGGGTCGGCGCCTTGATGAAGATCTTCGAGGGCGTCGACACCCGGGTCATCCAGGCGCTCGCTGCGAGCGGCATGCAGCCGGGGCAGCTGATCGCGCAGGCGTTCTCTGGCCTTGCCGAAAAGGCCGAAAAGATCGGGCAATTGAACGTCTCGCCGGAGCTTCTGAACGCGCTGATGGACAAGCCCGCCCAGATCGACCGGGAGGCCGCCCGTGTCCGCCGCCAATGACCGCAAGGTGGTGCTGGTCGTCAGAAAGACGCGGCTCGAGGACCTCGTCGCGAGGTTCCTCACCGCCGAGCAGGCGAAGTTCTATGTCGAGCATCTCGGCGCCGATTTCTCCGACTACGAACGCGAGCACGAGGTCTATCGGTCCGCACGGCTCCGTGCGGTGCAGACGCTGGAGCAATGGGGCCGCTACCAGATCATCGACCGCAGCTTCCTGCCCAACTTTCTCTTCGGCCCCCATGACATCGTGGTGGCGCTGGGCCAGGATGGCGTCGTCGCCAACACGATGAAATATCTCGAGGGCCAGCCGCTGATCGGACTGAACCCTGACGCCAGCCGCTATGACGGCATTTTGCTGCCGTTCAAGCCCAACGACCTCCCTACCCTGCTGCCGGAGGTCGCGGCTGACAAGCGCGCGGCGAAGGCAGTGACGATGGCGAAGGCGCGTCTCTCCGACGGCCAGACGCTGTACGCCGTCAACGACCTTTTCATCGGCGCGCGCTCGCATGTCTCTGCCGTTTACGAGATCGCGACCGGGGGCGAGCGCGAGCGTCAATCCTCCAGCGGCCTGATCGTCGCCACCGGCCTCGGCTCGACCGCCTGGTTCAAGAGCATCGTCACCGGTTCGCTGGCGATCGCCGGCAGTTTTGGCGCTCCGTCCGCGAGCGCCCATTATGACGCCCTGCCTTGGGACGCGCGCGAGCTGCGGTTTGCCGTGCGCGAGCCGTTCCCGAGCCGGAGTTCGCAAACGCGCCTGGTCTGCGGCAACCTTGGCGCGGATGAGAGCTTGCGGCTGCGCTCGCTGATGCCGGACAACGGCGTCATCTTCTCGGATGGCATCGAGGCCGACCGGCTCGACTTCAATTCCGGCACCGAGGCCACGATTACGCTTGCCGAACGTCAGGGCCGCCTGATCGTGTGACGGCGGCAAACCACGGACGGCCACGGGCCATCACCCCCGCGCAAACACCAACAGCCCATTGGCGGGAATCGTCAGGTGCGCCGAGCAGGGCCGGCCATGCATCGGCGGGCCTTCCGCCATCACCTCGCGGTTCTCCGCGGGATGGGCGCCCTCTTCATAATCCTCGCTGCAGAACACCAGGTGCCACGCGCCGCCGGCCGGGAAGCCGATCGCATAATCGGTCCACGCGGTCTCGTTCAGGCTCACGACCACCATCAGCGCGTCATCCGAGCCCTCCGCCCAGCGCTCGAAGGCGAGCACGCGGTTGCCATCATGCACATGGACGATCGCGCTGCCCCCACCTGACAAAGCCTTCAGGCTGTGCCGAAGGCCGATCAGTTCGCGGGTGAAGCGCAGGAAATCCAGCGTCGTCTCATCGCCGCCGTCGAGCCGCGCCCAGGCGATCTGGGTGTCGGGATGCGGCGTGTCGCTCCACGGTTTCTCCTCCAGGAGCTCCTGGCCCATGAACAGCATCGGGATGCCCGGCGCGGTCAGGAGCAGGCCCGTGGCGACGCGGCTGCGGCTGCGCGCATACCAGGAGCGCGACGAGAGCGCGTCGGCAAGCCGCGCAATCCGCGGCTCACGGCCGGCATAGACGATGTCGTGGTTCTCGATCGAATGCACCGCGCGGGCCCGTTTGCCAAGACTGTCGTCGGCGATCGCTTCGGCAATCGCCTGCATCGCGACCGGCGCGGTCGCGCCCCCGGCCGCAGCGTAAACAGCCGCGCGCACGCTCTCGCGCAAGCGATCGCTCCAGGTTGCGTCGAAGCCGGCGCCGCCCTCGGCATGGTCCTTCACCACCCAGGGATTGACCGGCCAGTATTCCGCGACCTGGATGGCCTCCGGCCTCTCGGCGCGCAGCGCCGCCGTCAGTTGCTGGCAAGTGGCCCAGCCGCCAAAGCGGTCCATCACGCTGACTTCGTCGAAGCGCAGGCCGTCGATGCGATATTCGCGATAGAGCGACAGCGCATTGTCGACCAGGAACTGCCGGATGTCGGCATTCCAGTAAGCGAACACCTGGCCGCCGGCCCAGCCTTGATCGGTGAAATACAGGCTGTCGTTGGCGTTGCCGTAAGGCTGGCGGTCGAAGAACCAGATGCTGTTCTCGTCGAAGCCGCCACCGGCGTGATTGTAGACCACGTCGAACAGCACGCCGATGCCGTGCACATGGCAGACATCGACCAGCGCGCGGAGCTGGTCGTCGCAATGGCGCAGCACGTCCGCGCTCTCGTAAGGCGCCTGCCCCGCCTTCACCAGGATGTCGTTGGTGCGCGCGAGGTAACCCGCAAGGTGGGCCGGGTCGGCCTCGCCATATTCCGTTTCCGGGCTGAACAGGTCGGTCCCGTTGTAGCCCATGCTGAATGCGGTCGGGAATTCCTGGATCGGCAACAGCTCGATCGCGTTGACGCCGAGCGAAGCGAGATGCGGCACCCGCTCGATCACATCGAGAAAACAGCCGTCGGGATTGCCTGGTTTCATGTCGAAAGTGCCGACATGGAGCTGATAGATCACGAGTTCGTTGAAGGCCGGCGGCTTGAAATCGACCTCATGCCAGGGAAAAGCGTACGGATTGCGCAGCACCGAACGGCAGTACGGAAACGGCGGCTCGACGGTGAGAAGACGCGCATGCGGATCGCGCTTGTAGCCAGCCGAACCCGTCCCCTCGATGAAGTACATATAGGCATCGCCGTCCCTTAAGCCCGGAATGAAGATCGCCCAAAAGCCGGCGCCGATCGGCGCCAGGCGACAGCTGTCGTCCTGGGCCCAATCGTTGAAGTCGCCGGAGACATAGACCGCCTTGGCGTGCGGCGCGAACACGCGGAACGTCGCGCCGCCCGGCACCAAGGTGCCGCCCATCGGGGATTGCAGCAGGTGCAACTGTCTTAGAGACATGCGTGAGCCGACACTGGAGAGCGGCAGGTTAGCACGAGCGACAGTAGTATCCACGATCTTTGTGACTTACGGTTGAAGGATCAGAAAAGGCGGGCGCCGTTGGGGACGCGCTGATCGGGCGCGAACAGCACCACATGGCCCTGCTCGTCCGGAAAGCCCAAGGTCAGCACCTCCGACATGAACTTGCCGATCTGTCGCGGCGGAAAATTGACGACGCCCGCGACCTGCCGGCCGATCAGCGTCGCGGGGTCATAATGCTGCGTGATCTGCGCACTCGAGCGCTTGATGCCGATGGCCGGGCCGAAATCGATCGAGAGCTTCAGGGCCGGCTTGCGGGCTTCCGGGAACGGCTCGGCCGCCACGATGGTGCCGACGCGGATATCGACGGCGAGAAACTGGTCGAAGGAGATCTGTGGCGCCGCGGGCGCGGCGGGATCGTGGGAGAGGTGCATGGCGGACTTCTCGATGGGGGGCGCGACGCAGAACATGTGCCGCTTTGGCTCGGATGACTTTCATAGTGGCCGGCCGAGGATGTGACAATGCGTGTGCCGATGCGATCGTGGCGCCCGCGGTTGCGCAAGACGTATGACGGAGGCAATCCGCTGGCGCGCGGTCTGATCTATGTGCGAGAACGGCACCCAACGCTTGCAAGCGCGTGCCCGCCGCCCGGCCGATAGCGGACTGCGCTATTTCAGGCGATAGCTGGCATGGCAGCTCACACAGGCGGCCATGACCTCGCCGAGCGCTCCGAGGGCGGGCTTCAGGTCGCCTGCCACTGCGGCGTTTTGCGCTTCGATGGCAAAGCGACTGGCCGCCTTATGCATCGCTGTTCCGGCATCCTGCATGCCTTGCGGCATAAACTTCGCAACCTCAGCGGCTCCATGCAGCCGCAACGAACTCATGCCCAGCCTCTCCTCGGCGATCTTTCCCGCCGTCTCCGGCTCGTTGCGGGCCAGCGCGTCGTTGATCTGCTGGAGCGCGAGGAGGTGATCGCGCATGTTCGCGGTGGTGTGGTCGACCAGCTCCGGCGGAAACCTGACGAACTCGCGCGTGTCGGCTTCGGACGAGCCGTGGTGCATATGGTCATGATGCATCTGATGCTGGGCGCCGGCATATCCGACCGACAGAACCAGCGTCCCCGAAACCAGGAGAGCGAGTCTAGCGCGCATGACGAATTTTCCCGATGGACGGCTTGAAGGATAGCAACGAGACGACGCCTCGCATATGATCACGATCATATGCCCATCGAGAAAACCCCGAACGAGACCCGGGCGGCTCCAGTCCTCGATTGGAAGTCCCTGACGCTCGGATCGCCCGTGCTGGCTGCGCTGCCCGGACCTGCCCGGCGGGTGACGCGATTGCTCGATATCCCGCGCCATGCTTCGGTATTCAACCAGGGCGACCATCCCAAGGCCATGTTCTTCGTGCTTTCAGGAGATGTGCGGCTTGTCCGCCGATCAAGCTCCGGCGGAGAGACCATCCTTCAGCGGACGCGACGCGGCTTTCTCGCCGAAGCCAGCATCGATCAGCCGGCCTACCATTGTGGCGCGATTGCCGCGGAGCCCTCGACCGTGCTGGCGATCCCGCGAGGGGCCTTCAGCAAGGCGCTATCCGTCGAGGCGTTCCGCGACGGGTGGATTGCCCATCTGGCGCGCGAGCTTCGCAGGGTGCGCGCTCATTCGGAACGATTAAGCCTCAAGACGGCAAGGGAGCGCATCCTCCATTTCATCGAGACCGAGGGCGAGCGAGGTGCGATCGACCTGAAACAATCCAAGAAGGACTGGGCGGCAGAACTCGGACTGACCCACGAGGCGCTCTATCGCACGCTCGCGCAGATGGAGAAGCGCGGCGAACTAATTGTCGAGCATTCCCGACTGACCGTGCGATGACGCGACGTCGCTGCATGCTGAACAGCGCGGCCGCCCGTCTCGCAACGAGCGACCAGGCCGCAAGCTAGATCGCCTCGATCACAGCCTTCAACTCGCCGGCGACATGACCCGCGATCGTTGCCAGTGCATTGTTCTGGATGGCCTGCATGGACGCCACCGGATCCACGGCGGCGACCTCGGTCTTGCCATCGATCTCCTGCACGACGAGATTGCATGGAAGCATGGTGCCGATCTTGTTTTCGGCCTGCAGCGCCTGATAAGCCATCTTCGGATTGCAGGCGCCCAAAATGACATAAGGTCGCAAGTCGGCACCGATCTTCTCCTTCAGCGTGGCTTGCACATCGATCCGGGTCAGCACGCCAAATCCGCGCGCCTTGAGTTCGGCGATCGCTTTATCGACTGCCTGCTGAAATGGGAGATCGACCGTCTTGGCGAAGTAGTAGCTCATGCTGCTCTCCTGAGGTCGGGCGGCGACGCGATACGATCATGCGTATCATGACCAGCAGGCCCAAGACCTGTCGGGCAGCTGCTGAGCTGACCGGTTGTGATTGTTTACCCCTCGACCCTGCGGGACGGCAAGCGTGGCCGGCGCAGCGTGCCGCATCGCACAACCTCCGATCGTCATCAGCCGGTTATGCGACGCAGCTAGCCTGCGTCCTTAAAACCATAACGAAATCCGGGAGGACGACCATGCATCGACCCGATCTCGTCGCTGCGGCGCTGGGCCTATTCGCCTCAGTCGCGATCATAGCTACGCCCGCCGCTGCCTCGCCCTGCACCAATCTGCAGACGCTCAACCTCATGCACACCACGATCACCTCGGCAACCGATGTCACCGGCGGCACGTTCACGCCGCCGGGTTCCACGCCGATCACCGGACTGCCGCCGTTTTGCCGCGTCACCGCGACGCTGACGCCGACCGCCGATTCCAACATCAAGATCGAGGTCTGGCTGCCGGAGAACAATTGGAACGGACGCTTCCTCGGCACCGGCGGCGGCGGTTATCAGGGCGTCATCACCTATTCCGAGCTCGCCACCAGCATCCAGACCGGCTACGCGGTCGCCAACACCGATCTCGGCACCGGTTCCTCCGGCTGCAATCCGCTGTTCTGCGGCTCCGACGGCAACAAGGGCAACGCCCTCGCCATCGCGTTCGGCGATCCGGCCAACCCGTCGACCGGCCTGTTCGGGCATCCGGAACGGATCAAGGATTTCGGCTACCGCGCGATCCACCTGATGACGGTGAGGGGCAAAGAGATCGTCAAGGCGTTCTATCCGCGGGCTGCGAACAAGGCCTATTTCGCGGGATGCTCGACCGGCGGCCAGAATGCGCTGATGGAAGCGCAGCGCTTCCCGCATGACTACGATGGCATCGTCGCCGGAGCCGCCGCATTCAACCGGACGCATCTCCACATGTGGGCGCTGTCGGTGTGGCAGGACACGCATGCGAGCGCCACGCGCTTCATGCTGCCGGCGCAGATGCCTGTCATCAACAAGGCCGTGCTCGCGCAATGCGCCGGCCAGGACGGCGGCGCCAAGACGGACGCGTTCCTGACCGATCCGCGCGACTGTCGCTTCGATCCCAAGGTGCTGGAATGTAAAGGCGGCGAGGTGCCGCCCGCCTGCCTCACGCCCGACCAGGTGACGACGATGCGCAACTATTATCTCGGCGCCGTCGATCCCGTGACCGGAGAGGTCATCAATCCCGGTCCTGCGCGCGGCAGCGAGACCGACAACGTTCTGGCGCTCGGGCTCGTGTTCGCCGAGCAGCTTCCGGAGCCGGCCTTCGACGGCCTGTTTTATTGGGTCTATGGCGGGAGCTTCGGCATTCCGACCAGCCCGACCAATTTCGCCAATTTCGACTTCCACCACGACATCGGAAGAGTGGACGAGCAGCTCGCGCCCGTCCTGAACGCGACCAGCACGGATCTAAGCGAGTTCCGCGAACATGGCGGCAAGCTGTTGATGTATCACGGCTGGGCCGACCCACTGCTGCCATCGCAAGCCAGCATCAACTATTTCAATGCGCTGGTGCGCAATGGCCGTGCCTTCGCGCAGCCGGCGCATTTGGGGGACGACGACCCTGCCCTCAAGGAGACCCAGAGCTATGCGCGGCTGTTCATGGTCCCCGGCATGTATCACTGCTCGGGAGGCCCGGGACCGAACGTGCTCGACGCGCTGACACCGCTCGTCAATTGGGTCGAGCACGCGGATGCGCCGGAGACGATCCTTGCGACGAAGTTCGTCAACGACACGCCGTCGTCGGGCGTACAGATGACGCGGCCGCTCTGCGTCTATCCCAAGGTCGCGAAATATAATGGCAGCGGCAGCACCAGCATCGCGGCGAATTTCACCTGCGTCCCCGACGGACACGACTTCAACGAGATGCCGGCCCCGCAATACGGACCGTGAGACCCGAACTGCCCCGGCGGGACAGCCGCCGGGGCTGCGCTCAGCATCCCCGGCAGATCCTGAGCTTGCGGTCGAGCGCTGCACTCTCCCTATCGATCGCTTCGATGCCGGACTCGTCGTAGACGACGTCCTTCACGCTCGGCTGGCGGTGGCCAATCGGCGCGGGCAGCGGAGCTACATGCGGCCGCGACGTCGCCGACATCGTCACGGAGGTCACGGGGCAGCACCGGGCACCACGGTCTGAGTCACGGTCTGGGACAGGGCGGCGCGGCCATTGAGCAACGCAGCAAGCAGGAAGGTCTTGACCAGGCTGTGCATGGAATCCTCTCCGTTCGCAGTGCGCGCGCTATCGGTTCGACACGGGCCGCTCGGCTTGGGCCGACAGCTTCCTGGAGGTCGAGGCGAGGTGATACATGAACGGCATGTCGTGCGGCGCGGCCTTGGGCTGGCGGATCGGGATCTCGTGCGGCGTCTGAATCATCGGCTGATCTCGATCGTGCTGGAGCAGCCTTTCCGGATCGCATGGGCTACCGCCAGATTTCAGCGCCCGACAAAACGGTTGCCGGCGTAAAGTGCGGCCATGACATCTGAGGCGCGCGCACGTCGCCTTCCGAGCGCAGCTTTCGGACCGTTGCTCCAAGACATCAGCATGCCGGGAATGCGCGAGATATGTTTCAGCCGTAATTCGATCCGGGTTGCAGGCGGCCAAACGCGCACTAAGTTGCACCTCGCATCGAATCAAATCAGGTCGCGCCGTGTCACGCGCGCCGAGCCAGTTCGCCAGCGGCGACCGCCTCGGCCAGTAAAAACGATGTGATGGAGGCGACGTCCCTCGGTGTAACCCGCCACAACACCCTGAAGACGAACGACACCTGAAGAAGGCATGGCATCCATGCGCAGCAGTTCAAGCCGATTTGCGGCCGCCTTGGCCGCGGATGGCATCCGACATCCGGAGGTCCGCCGGTGATGTCCATGACGCGACGCGAGCTTCTCTGGGGCGCGGCCGGCCTGCCGCTTGCGGCTGCCGTGGCTGCGAGCGTGATCGCGCCTTCGCGCGAGGGCTACACCCAGACCGCCCGCGGCAAGATCTGGTGGAAGATCGAAGGCTCCACCTCGCGCACCCCGTTGCTGTTGCTACACGGCGGCCCCGGCGCCGGACACAATTATCTGGAGCCACTGGCGAGGCTCGCCGATCAGCGTCCCGTGATCTTCTACGACCAGCTGGGATGCGGCCGCTCGGACAAGCCCGATGCGGCCGATCTCTGGCACATCGACCATTTCGTGCAGGAGATCGACCTGTTGCGCGCCGATCTCGGCTTGGATCGCGTCATTCTCTATGGGCATTCCTGGGGTGGATGGCTGGCGCTGGAGTATCTCGCTCGGCACGGCAATCAAGCCAAGGTCGATGCCCTGGTGCTGGCAGGAACATCCGCTTCGGCGCGCCAATTCGCGGATGGCGCCGCGCAGCTGCTCGCGGCCATGCCCGGCGGGCTCGACGCCAGGCGCCGTGAGCTCGAAGCGGCCGGCAAGACCGACACGCTGGAATATCAAGACATCGTGCAGGCCTTTCTCGATGCGCATGTCTATCACGACACCCCGCCCTCTCCCCATTTTGCGAAGACGATCGAGAACATCTCGACCTCGAAAACCTACGCGCCGATGAATGGCCCCAACGAATTCACCATGACCGGCACGTTGCGGGATTGGAACCGGGAGGGCGCGCTCGCCGCGATCGACATCCCGACCCTGGTACTCACCGGTGAATTGGACGAGGTGACGCTCGACTGCCATCTCACGCTTCAACGTGGGATCAGGAATGCGCATCTGGTGGTCATGCCCCATGCGCGACATCTGGCGATGCTGGAGCAGCCGGAAAGCTACAACTGGATCCTGCGAGGCTTCCTGTCGAACAAGGCGTAGTGTTGCGGCGCTACGCTCGTACCTTTTGTCCGAAGTTCACGCCATCGTTGGCGGATGCAGGCTCAGCGCGGCACCTGCAGAAGCTCGTCGTCGCGCCGGACGGACGCGACGAACCGGTAGCCGATGCCGCGTTCCGTCGCGATGATCGGCCCCGCGGAGGATGCTCGCTCAAGGATGCGCCGAAGCCGCAGAACCTGAACGTCGATGCTCCGGTCGGAAATGTCCGCGCGCAGGCGCGTCGCCTGCAAGAGCTGGAGCCGCGTCAAGGTTCGTCCGGGCGCCGCCAGAAACGCCGCAAGCAGCGCGTGCTGGGCGCGATTGAGTTTCACCGCCTTGCCTTCGGGATCGATCAGCGCACGCGTCATGCGGTTCAACGTCCAGCCGTTGAAGCGATCGACACCGCGTTCGCCGGCGGGAACGTGAGCCTGACGCGCCAGGCACTCGCGACGGCACAAGGCGCGCGCGATCGCCCACAATTCCTGTAAGTCGCCGGTCTTCGCAAAGCAGGCATCGGCACCAAGCTTCAGCGCCAGAATGCGATCGGCGGTATCGAGCTCGGTCCCGGTCGCGATGATGGGGATGGCGACTTGCGACCTGATCCAGCGGAGCTGGTCCACCCTGTCCGCAACGACGGGCCAGAGATCGATCAGCAGAAAGCCAAGCAGCGGGCTCTTCAGCAGTGACGCCAGCTGGTCCGACCGCTGTGCCGACCAGACGCTACGGACGCGGCCGTCGAGAAACGAGATGACGCGATCACGGAAATCTCCATCGTCGCTCACGATCACGGCATCGTCGAGCAAATCGGCCCCTGCTTCCGAAGTCCCCCACCCGGCAGCGCGGTCCGGCAGATCCTGCAGGCAACGCCGGTCATGATACATCATCGCCGCCTCTTCGAGGTTGCACTCCGGCGGATTGATCACGGGGCCAGCAAGACCGCTTGTCATCTCGTGCAGCGGATTGTCGAGGCGTGCATTTTTCGACGCCGCGCCACCCCTTCGCGGTCGGGTTCCTTCTGCCCACGCACCTCAGCCTCGCATGGAATTGGCTTGTCGGTTGATCAAAACTGAGGCAACGGTTCGGACCTATGCCGTCATCGACTGCGTGAATCAGGTCGCCTATGCTCGAACAACGTGCCCGCATTTCTGCTGCCGGGTCTGTCTGCTCGCCGTCAAATCGAACGGCACCGGCTGTAACGACCCTGCCCCATGGCGGTCACCAGGTTCGTGACATGCTCGCTGAAGCCTTTCCGAACATATTGTTCGACGCGCCGCCGCGCTCGATCGTCGAGATTGCCTACAGCCGGATCGGCGCCCATCAGATCACCTATATCCGTTCGGGCAAATGGACCGGCGAAACATCGGCTGCGCAGTCGGATGCGCTCGGATTCGGCGAGAGCATCAAGCTGGTCTGGCTGTTGAGCGGATGCATGGCCATTGAAGACCGCGACAGGAGGGTTGCGATCAAGGCCGGCGAGGCCTTGCTGGCGCGCCATTCCTCGGATTGTCTTCTGGCCGGCAGCGACGATTACGAAAGCCTGGTGCTGAGACTCCATCCCAGCGCCGATCCGGCCTGGCGCGACCTCGTCGAGGCCGGCGGGCAGGAGCTGCGCATCGGCTGCAGCAGCGCGGCAGCCGCGGCGCATGCCGGCTTCATGGCCCTGTTGCGCCAGACCAATCACGACAGCACCAGCGAACTCGCGGTGCAGTCCTTGTTCGAGCTGGTCACCCGCTCCGCCAATCGCGGCATCGTGAAGCCGGCGTCGGACCCGGTCGCCCCGAGCCTGTATCGGGCTCGCGAGCTGATCCGGCAGAACATCGCCGACCCCCGCTATACACCGGAGCGGCTGGCGCATGACCTCGGCCTGTCCCGCCGCTCGCTGTATAATCGCTTCGCCGACAACGGAGTGACGCCCGCCGCGTTCATCCGCATGGTCCGGCTCGCGCAGGCGAGACAGGAGATCGAGAACGATCCGTCCGGAGCAACGCCGCTCACCACGATCGCGCTCCGCAACGGCTTTCCCGACAGCTCCAGCCTGTCCCACGCCATCAAGTCGGCCTACGGCGTATCGCCGCGCGCACTGCGCGGCCGTCGATAGGCTTCTCGTCGAAGAGAAGGTCGAGCGCCTCCGCTCGAACCGCGCCAGCCTAAGGTTGCGATCTGCGAACAGGCAGCGGTCGCCGCAGCTCGCCTGCAACCCGTTATCAGACAAGCAGGAAGCGGGCCGGCGCGTCGTCAACCGCCAATTGTCGAACATCTGCGCGTAACGAATCCATCATTAAACGGCCATCCGCAGTTAATGAACTTTTCGTAAGGTCGTCATCGGCCGGTGACGCCGAGCCCCTAGAGCACGCCCGCGATTTCTCGCGCATTCTCATCATCCGATTCCCGTTTTCGCTCCTCAGGAGTTATCGATGCCCGCTCTCGGTTCACGCCGGCGCCTTGCGCTTGCGTCCATCTCGCTCGTCGCGCTCGCCTTCGCGTCTCCTGCGCTCGCGACCACGGTCACCTACGCCCCCTACATCCAGCCCGGCGATCTCGGCCCGCTCGGCAACCGCGACCAGGTGGTCATCGCCTGGCAGACCGACGAGACCGCGCCGAACCCGTCGGCCTACAAGGTCGAGTTCGCCGCCGCGCCGCAGCAGTTCGCGGCCGTGCAGCCTCAGGCGCGCGTCGTCGACAATTACCTCGCCGCCGACCGGGCGCTGCCGGTGCCGCCCGGCGCCTATGGCGCACACTCCAACTACACCGCCGTGCTGCGCAATCTGAAGCCGAACACCACCTACACCTACCGTGTCACCGGCCCCGGCCTGCCCGCCGGCGGCTTCCAGGCGCAATTCCAGACCCGCAAGACCGGCAACAAGTTCTCCTTCACGGTGATGGGCGACGAAGGCTTCTTCCCGGCCCAGGCCAACTCGAGCATGCTCACCGACTATTTCGCCCGCATCGTCCACCTGATGTACAATTCGGGCAAGATCGCGCTGCCGGGCGAGCCGGCCCGACCGGCCGGCGAGTTCGCGCTCAACACCGGCGACAACGTCTACAACACCGGCTCGGAGCAGAGCTACCGCGACTACTGGATGCCGGTCTGGAACAGCGACGTCGATAGCGTCGACCGGGGCGCGCCGTTCATCCGCTCGATGCAGAACTATATCGTCGCCGGTAACCACGACATCGGCGGCAGCGGCGATTACGTCAACCTGCTCGCGACGACCACGAGCGCAGCACGCTATCAGGGCCAGACCGGCGGCGGCGACGCGCTCGCCTACTACAATCTCTATTATTTCCCGCTGAACGGTCCGACCGGTGTCGATCCTGCCTATGTGCTGAACGGCGACACCAACGCCTCGGACATGACCGGCTTCAAGTTCGCCTATAACGGCACCAACTACTCATCGCCGGCGGCAGCGGAAGCTTTCCGTGCCTCGACCGCGGTCGACACCGGTCAGGGCATGAAACGCCAGATCGACCACATGGGCAATTTCTCGTTCGACTATGGCAATGCCCATTTCGTCTTCCTGGATTCCAACCCGCATCTCTTCAATGCCCTGGTCGATTACGCCGCAATCTACGCCAAGGCGCCGTCGGCATTCCCGGCCTACCCGAAGATCCTGCGTGACTGGCTGATCAAGGACCTGGACTCCTCCGACAAGACCTGGAAGATCGTGGTCTACCACCATCCGGCGTTCTCCTCCGGTCATGCGACGCTCCGCAACAACCAGATGCGCCAGATCACCAAGCTGCTCGAGGATCACGCCGTCAACGTCGTGTTCAACGGCCATGAGCACAACTATCAGCGCACACGTCCGCTGCGCGCCGGCGCGACCGTCGCGGCGGTGCCGACGTCAACCGGGCCGGAGGCGGTCTCCGTCGACACCGTGTTCGACGGCGTGAAGAGGCGCGTGCCGGATGGCGTGCTTCACGTGGTCGAGGGCGCCGGCGGCAACCGCGACTTCGACGGCGACGAGGATAGCCCGCGCGGCTCCGGCCGCGGGCTGGACCAGGAAGATTCCGCGACCGGCAGTGTCGTGCTGGGCGACGGCAACAGCTACCCGCAGGGCCAGGCCTCCTGGCTCGACACCCACCTGACCAACGCCGAGATGTCGCCGTTCATCGCCGGCGCCGGCAAGGGAGCGAAGATCACGGTCAACTTCAAGGCCAAGGTGTTCTCGTTCGGCCATGTCGTGGTCGACGGCAACAGGCTGACGCACTATCAGATCAGCGAGCCGCTGCTTGCGACCTCCTCGGCGAGCACGGCGCTGCCGGCCCCTTACGGTCGCGATTATTACGGCAATCCGGTCAAGGATCCGGTGCCGGACACCGTGGTGGATCCCGCGACCGGCAAGGTCGTCACGCCGAGCCAGGACGGCCCGTCCGTTCTGCTCGACAAATGGACGATCGAAAAACCTGATCTCGACGACAAGGTCACGGTGCGGCTGGTCTACCAGAACAGCGGGCTGAAGCTGAAGGTGAAGAACCGTTCGCAATATGCGCTGAACGGCGCGCAGCTCGTGCTGGAAGCCGGCTCCTATTCCGGTCCCATCGACGACACCCACAACGTGATCGGCGACGAGCTGGTCGTGACGCTGGGCCGCATCGCGGCCGGCGACAGCGCGACGCTCGACCTGCCGACGGAGAGCCGTCACATCCACGGCAAGCTGCGCTCGGCGACCGCCCAGCCGATCGAGGTCGATTGCGATCGCAACCGCGACCGTGATTATGACTACGACTCCATCCGCGATCATGTCGAGGATCAGATTCGGGAGCTGCTGGGCAACTATGAGCGCGACTAAATCCCGGTCGCAAGCCGGATAGCAAGCATCGTCGGAGCGGATGGCGCGAACGCCATCCGCTCCCTTGTTTTTCAGCTTCGTGCGTGGCGGTCGTCCCGGCTTCCGAGGGCCTTTCAGCCCTTCAGCGCCGTGACCACGATCTCGATCAGCGCGCCGCCGCCGAGATCGGCGACGCCGACGGTGGCGCGGGTCGGCAGGTCGTCGCCGAAGAACTCGGTCCAGGCCGCGTCCATCTCCTTCTTCTTCGACAGGTCGGTAACGAAGATCTGGCCGCTAACCACGCGCGACTTGTCGGTGCCCGCCTCCTTGAGGAAGCCATCGATCTTGCCGAGAATGTTGCGGGTCTGCTCGCCCATCGACACGGAGGTGTCGTCGGCGATGGTGCCGCCGATGAACACGAAGCCGTTGGCCTCGACGATGCGATGATGGATGGCCGAGCGGATCTTGCGGGTGATGGTCATGATGTCCTCATGCTGTTGTTGAAGGGCTAGAGTTGCGGAACCGCGCGATGCTGAGATCGCCGATGCGGGTTTGCGTGCCGCCATGGACGATCAGCTCCGCCATGACGGCGCCGGCACCCGGGCCGAGCTGAAAGCCATGGGCCGAGAAGCCGAACTGGTGATAGAGGCCTTCGTGAACGGCGCTCGGGCCAAACACCGGGATATCGTCGCGCATCCGTGCCTCGATCCCGGCCCAGGCGCGCACGATGGTGGCGTTGCGCATCACCGCGAACAGCTCGGCGACGGTGCGCGCGCTCTCGGACAGTTTGCGCCAGTCGAGCACGGTCGCGTTGCGGTCCTGATAGGGCGTGGCGAGATGGCCGCCGCCGATCAGCACCGTGCCGTTCTTGAACTGCTTGAAGGAGAGCTTGCGGCCGCGCAGGATCACGACGGGATCGATGAAATGGGCGACGGGTGAGGTGATCATCAACATCGGCGCGATGGTCTCGACCGGCACCGGCTCGCCGAGTGCGGCTGCGATACGGCCGGCCCAGGCGCCGGCGGCGTTGACCAGCACCGGCGCGGCATAGCTCTCGGTCCCAACTTCGACGCGCCAGAGCTTGCCATCCTTGCGGATATTGGTCGCCGGCACGCCTTCATGAACGATTGCGCCAAGCTGCTCGGCCTTGCGGCGGAACGCGGTCGTCGTCCGCGCCGGCTGCGCCGCGCCGTCGCGCCGCGACACCACCCCGCCCGGACAGCTCTCGGCAACCGCCGGCACCAGCCGGCGCAGCTCGGTGCCGTCGATCAATTCCTCATGGATGAAGCCACGCGCATTCAGGTCGGCGACGCGCGCGCGACACGCGGCCAGCTCGGTCTCGTTCTCGGCGACCAACACCTGGCCGTGGCTCTCGAAGCCGCAATCATCGTCGACGAGATCGGCGATGCTTTCCCAAATTCCCATCGAGCGGATCGACAGTGGGATCTCCGCGACATCGCGCGCGAGCTGGCGCACGCCGCCGGCATTGACGCCGGAGGCATGACGGCCGGCATAGTCCTTCTCGATCAGCACCGGCTTCAATCCGGCGAGACAGAGATGCAGCGCGGTGGAGCAGCCATGGATGCCGCCACCGACGATGATGGCATCCTTCCTGACGATCATCCGCGCACCACGGCCTTGGTCGCCTGTTCGTTCTTTGGCAAAGCGGCAAGCTCCGAGAGCATGATCGGCTTCACCGGCGCGCGCAGGCGGTAGTAGCCGATCTCCTGCGGTGTCTTGCCGCGCGCCTCTGCCATCAGCTCGGTGACGGTGAGGCCACAGAGCCGGCCCTGGCACGGCCCCATGCCAGTGCGGCGATAGGCCTTGAGCTGGTTCGGCCCTGTGGCACCGATGGCCACGGAGTCCAGAACATCCTGCGCGGTGACCTCCTCGCAGCGGCACACGATGGTGTCGCCCTTTGGAATGCGAAACTGCTTGGCAGGTTGAAACAGGATGTCGAGGAACCTACGCCCGCGTTCAGCGCGCGCACGCTCGGCGCGCAGATCGGCGACCCCTGCCATCTTCGCTGCGGCCTGCGGCGCCAGCGCCACAACGGCAGCATGGGCCGCGATCCGCCCCCGCCACACCGCCGCTTGCGCACCGCCGATGCCGGCGCCATCACCGGCGATGGCGATGCCGGGAACGGAGCTGTTGCAGTCCTGATCCAGCACCGGCGACCAGCAGAGTTGCAGCTCGTTCCAGCGATGCTCGACACCGGCGGCCATCGCCAGATTGACATTGGGCACCACGCCCTGATGCAACAGCAGGAGATCCGCCGGAATGGTCTCGCGCTTGCCGCCAGCGACATAGCTGACGGTCGCGAGCTTGCCATCGCCGGCGGCGGCAAACTCGGTAACGCCTTTGACCACCGGCACCTTCGCACGCACCTCGCGCATCATCGCCAGGCCCTTCAGGAAATAGGGCGAGGTCATGAAGGCAAAGGCGTGCGGCAGCGCGGCCAGGTAGTTGGCGCGCGGCGTGGTATCGAGCACGCGATCGATGCGGCCGCCGAGGCGCAGGATCTGCGCGGCGAGCAGCCATAGCAGCGGGCCCTGCCCCGCAATGATCGTGCGTCCGTCCGGCACCAGGCCAGAGGATTTCAGCATGGTCTGCGCCGCGCCCGCCGTCATCACTCCCGGCAATGTCCAGCCGGGAATCGGAAACGGCCGCTCCAGCGCGCCGGTCGCGATGATCACGCGCTTGGCCTTGATGAAGGCCGAGCCGCCGCCGACGGAAACGCCGAGCTCGAGATTGCGATCGAGGCTCCACACGGTGGCGCGATGGATGATCTCGGCACCGCTGTCACGCGCGGCCTTCGCGATCTCGGCCCCCGACCAGTAGTCGCTGCCGAGCACGGCCTCGCGCTTCACCGGCGTCGAACCGATCGCGCGCCAGACCTGGCCGCCGGGGCCGGCATTCTCGTCGAGCAGCAACGTCGACAGGCCCGCACCGGCCGCGCTTGCGGTGGCGGCAAGTCCCGCGGGGCCTGCACCGATCACGACGACGTCGTATTGATCCCGTTTCGGCGTGCTCATCGGCCGATCTCCCGCTTGCCCTTCTGGATCTCTATCTTCATCCCCTCCGCGACCTGGACGAGGCAGCCCTGGCGATTGCCGACGCCGTCGATGGTGACGAGACAGTCGAAGCACACGCCCATCATGCAATATGGCAGGCGCTTCGCGCCGCTGACGGCAGTGGCGCGGCGGGCATCAAGGCCCGAGGCAAGCAGCGCAGCGGAGACGCTGTCGCCTTCACGCGCCTCCACAGCCGCGCCTTCGACATAGATCGTCACGGGTGGCCTGCCGTCAGCATCGGTTCGTTTGAACATTCTCAATTCTCCTGGCCGCGCGCGGCCGTATCGATGTCAGTAATAGCCGCTGCCGGTCGCTGCGGTGTCGCCCGAGAAGCGCCGCGCCGAGAACGGCTCGACGAGCTCCGGCTCGAGCGCGCCACGCTGAACCATCCGCGCGATGTCGAAGGCATGGTTCGCGGCCAAGGTCACACCGGAATGGCAGCAGGCGACGAAGGCGCCGGGATGCGTCTCCGACTGGTCGTAGATCGGGAAGCCATCCTTCGGCATCACGCGCAGGCCGGACCAGCTGCGCACCACGTTGAGCCGCGACAGATGCGGAAACATGCGCTGGGCGCGATCGGCCATCACAGCATTGATCGGATGGTTCTGCACGCGATCGTCTAGTTCGTCCTCCTTGCTGTCGCCGATCATCACCGTGCCCTCGTCGGTCTGGCGAATCGTCGTCAGCGCATGCGGCAGGAACGGCATGGTCCGCTCGGTCACGATGATCTGGCCGCGCGTCGGTCCCATCGGCGCGGACAGCCCGACCATCGGCGCCAGCGTCTGGTTGGCGTTGCCGGCGGCGAGCACGACCTTGGCCGCACGCAGCTCGCCTTGCGCGGTCGCCAGGCAGAACTCGCCACCATCGCGCGCGATCGATGAGACCGGCCGTTCCGGAAGATAGTCGACACCGAACTGTTTCATGCCGGTGTGGAAAGCGCGGAAGGTGCGCAGCGAATTCACATGGCCGTCGAACGGACAGAAGCTGCCGCCGGAGACCTCTGGACCGATCAAGGGCAGCATCTTCTTGACCTCGGCGGCAGGCAGCATCTCCATCCGGTAGTCGGCCGCGCTGGCCTGGTTGTGCATGCGTGCCACGAGCTGACTGCGCTGCTCGTATTCGGCATCGCCCAGCGTCAGATGGAAGCCGCCGTTCTGCTGCAACACCACGTCCAGTCCGGTCTGCTGCTTCAGCTCGGCCGCAAGTGTCGGCCAGGCCTGCGAGCCGCGCACGGTCCAGCCGGTATAGGCCGGCATGCCCAGCCCCTTGCTCTGCACCCAGACCAGCGCGAAATTGGCGCGCGAGGCGCGTTTGGCGATGTCGCCTTCGTCGAGCACGGCGACGCGCTGGCCGAGCCGGCCGAGACCCCAGGCGATGGCGGAGCCGAGCAGTCCGCCGCCGACGACGGCGACGTCGTAATCTTTACTCATAGTATCTCCTATCGTCCCGCGTCGCTGCCTTTGGCGGTGAGCACGCGGTCGAGCCCGTAAAAGCGATCGAGCAGGATCAGGATGGTCATGGTGATGGCGATGACGCTGGCCGAGACCGACGTCACCAGCGGATCGATGTTGTCCTGGATGTAGAGGAACATGCGCACCGGCAGCGTCTCGGCGCCGGGCGCCGCCAGGAACACCGTCATGGTCAGATCGTCGAACGACTGGATGAAGGCGAGCATCCAGCCGCTGACCAGGCCCGGCAGGATCGACGGCAGGATCACGCGCCGGAACATGGTCCAGCCGTCGGCGCCGAGCGAAACCGCCGCCATCTCGATCCTGCGATCCATCCCGCTCGCGGCCGCCAGGGTCAGGCGCAGCGCGAACGGAAACACGACGACGATATGCGCGATCAGCAAGGCGATGAACGTGCCGCCGATGCCGGCCGAGGTGAAGAAACGCAGGAAGGCGATGCCGAGCACGACATGCGGAATCATCAGCGGCGACAGGAACAGCGCCGACAGCGCCTCGCGGCCGCGGAAGCGATAGCGGCTGATGGCGAGCGCCGCCGGCACCGCGAACAGCAGGCTCACGAAGGACGAGAGCGCGCCGAGCCACAGACTCGTGCCGAAGGCATGCACGAATTCCGGATAGGCCGCGATCGCCTTGAACCAGCGCAGCGAGAAACTGGTGGTCGGGATCGACAGGAAGCCCTCGGGCGTGAAGGCCACCCAGCACACCACCACGATCGGCGCCAGCATGAAGACGACGAACAGCGCGTGGAAGGTGAGCGCGATCGGTCCGTTCCCCTTCATCGGAACATCTCCTGATAGCGCCGTTCAATCAGCGCATTGCTGCCGACCACGATCAGCACCAGCGCGACGAGCAGGAGCACGGCGACCGCCGCACCGAGCGGCCAATTCAACGTGTTGAGGAACTCGTCATAGGCCAACGTCGCCGCGACCTTCAGCCGGCGGCCACCGATGATCGCCGGCGTGGCGAAGGCGCTCGCGCAAAGCGAGAATACGATGATCGCGCCGGAGAGCACGCCGGGCATGATCTGCGGCAACACGATGCGGCGGATCACCGTCAGCGAGCCCGCGCCGAGCGAGGCCGCCGCATTCTCGATCTGCGGATCAAGGCGCTGCAGCGCGGTCCAGACCGCGAGCACCATGAACGGCATCATCGCGTGCGCCAGCGCCACCACCATGCCGGTCTCGGTGAACATGAAACGCACCGGAGAACTGATCAGGCCGAGCGACATCAGGAGCTTGTTGGCGAGGCCGTTGTTGCCGCCGAACAGCAACGCCCATCCCAGCGTTCGCGCCACCACTGAGATCAGGAGTGGCCCTAAGATGACCAGCAGGAAGATGCCCTTCCAGCGCCCGCTCATGCGATGCAGGATGTAGGCCTCGGGCACGCCGAACACGGCGGTGATCAGCGTGGCGAGCACGGCGACGCGGAAGGTACGCCAGAACATCTCGGCGTAGTAAGGATCGCTGGCGATCTCCTGCCAGTTCTTCAGGACGAAGACCGGCTCGATGCCCTTATACTGTCCCCAGTCGTGGAACGAGAGCATCACCGTCATTGCGAGCGGGATCACGACGACGCCGACGAACAGCATCAAGGCCGGCACGGCCAGCGCCAAGGCGGTGCGCGTCTCGCTCGGCTCTGCCGCAGGGGCTGTGGTGAGGGCCGCGCTCATGCACCGCCTCGCGTCGGGCGAAGGCTCATGTCGTCGGTGCGCCAGGTGAGATGCACCGCCTCTCCCTGCGCGGGCTGCGGCTCGCCGTCGTTCTGGCGGATCACGATCGCGGGGCCGCATTCGGTCTCGCACTGGAATAGCCAATGATTGCCCTGGAAGATGCGGCTCTGAATCCGGCCCGACAATCCGCTCGCGCCGAAACCGATCCTTTCAGGCCGGATGCTGACGGTGACGACGCCCGACAGGCCAGCCGGTGCCGGCGTGCTCCAGGAGCCCGCAACCAGTTTGGCGGTGGAGCCGGAGCGATCGATGCTCGCGGCGAACTCATTGGTCTTGCCGAGAAACTGCGCGACGAAGGCCGACGCCGGGCGTTCATAGACCTCTTGCGGCGTGCCGATCTGCTCGATCCGGCCTTTGCTCATGACCACGATGCGATCGGACAGCGACATCGCCTCGATCTGGTCGTGGGTGACGAGAATGGTGGTGGTGCCGAGATTGCGCTGGATCTGGCGCAGCTCGATCTGCATGTCCTCGCGCAGTCGCGCATCGAGATTGGACAGCGGCTCATCCAGGAGAAGCACGCTCGGACGGATCACCAGCGCCCGCGCCAGCGCGACGCGCTGCTGCTGGCCGCCCGACATCCGCCGCGGATGACGGTCCTCGTAACCGGCCAAGCCGACAAGCGCGAGCGCGGCGCGCACCCGCTCCTCGCGCTCCTTGCGCGCGACCTTGCGCATCTCAAGCCCGAACGCGACGTTCTCGGCCGCCGTCATGTGGGGAAACAGCGCGTAGCTCTGGAACACGATGCCAAGCCCGCGCTTGGCCGGCGGAATTGCAACGAGGTCCTTGCCTTCAAGGTGGATCGTGCCATGCGATGGATCGAGGAAGCCCGCGATCATCTGCAAGGTCGTGGTCTTGCCGCAGCCGGACGGACCCAAGAACGAGACGAACTCGCCCTTGCTCACCGCGAGGCTGAACTCTTCGACGGCCGTGTTCGGACCGAAGGATTTGCCGACGCGGTCAAGTGAGAGGAAGGACATGAAGAATATCCGAGTGGGAAATGAGCACTGTCGCCGAGCGCACAGTGTACTCCCCTCCCCCTTGCGGGGCCGAGACGAGCAGAGCTCGCTCTGAGGGGGTGGGGGTGGGGGTCTTCAGGAACACTGCCGTTGGGGACCCCCCACCCCAACCCTCCCCCGCAAGGGGGGAGGGAGCAGACCGCCGCCGGCGAGAGAGTTGCAACCAGCCACTACTTACCGCTCGACCTCGCGATTCCAGCGCTTGGTCCATTCCTCGCGCTTGTCGTTCACGATGGTCCAATCGGGTGCATAGACCTTGGTGGCACGTTCGCCGATCGGAGCCATCGTGCCGACGCCGGGCGGTACCACGACCGATTTCACCACCGGGCCGTAACCGTATTCCTTCAGCATCACGAGTTGGATCTTCGGGTCGAGCAGCTGCTTGATGAAGGCGGAGGCCAGCGGCGAGACGTTGGGCTTGGCAATCGGACAGGCCGTGGTGAGCAGCATCACCGCGCCCTCCTTCGGATAGACGAAGTCGACCGGGAAGCCGGTATTGGCAAAACTCTGCACGCGGCCTGAGCCCCACACCGCAAGCACCGCCTGCCCGGACTGGAACAGCTCGGTCATCTTGCCCGGCGACGGCTCATAGGCGAGCACGTTCGGATTGATCTCGGTCTTGAAGATCTTGAAACCTGCCTCGACGTTCGACTCGCTGCCGCCGTTCATCTTCGCCAGCATCAACAGCGCATAAAGGCCGTAGGTGTTGTTGATCGGCGGAATGACGAGCTGCTGCTTGTATTTCGGATCCTTCAGGTCGTTCCAGGAGGTCGGCGGTGCCCAGCCCTTCTCGGCGAACACCTTGGTGTTGTACATCAGGCCAGTGGCAACGAGCCCGATCGCGACGGCGCGATCGTCCTTGAAATGCGCGACGTCGTAGAGCTCGGCGCTGGGGACGCCCACGATCTTGTCGCAGAAGCCGAGCTGGATCGCCTGGTACATCGGGCCGTCGTCGAGGATGGCGACGTCGATCTGCTGGTTGCCCTTCTGCGCCTGCAGCTTGGCAAGCGTGTCGGTGGAATTGCCGGCGACGTATTCGACCTTCACGCCATTGGCCTGCTCGAACGGCGGAATCACCTCGTCACGGATCGTCTTCTCGAATGAGCCGCCATAGCCGGCGACATAGAGCGTCTTCTGCTGGGCAAGGCCCGGAGTGGCAGTGGCCAAGACGGCAAGGCTCACCACTGTCAGAAGGCTGAAGGGCTTCATACGGACAGATCTCCCCTATTGGCGCTCATTCGCCGGTATCAAAAGACCACTCGATGAAAGATCCCGCCGGTTCTGCGTTCTTCACGTCACGGCACCGCACAAAAAACGGGCGACCTCTCGATCTGACCAAAAAGATCGCAGCGCACTCTTCCGTCGTCCAATGAATAATGGCACCCTCCTCATGCTAAAATATTATGGAGACACCTGATGGCCCGGATCAACCCGCGGCAGGTCGAAGCCTTCCGGGCGATGATGCTGACCGGCAGCGTGACCGAGGCTGCGAAGCTGATGGCGGTGACACAGCCCGCGGTCAGCCGGCTGCTGCGCGACTTCCAGGCGCTGCTGAAGATGGAGCTGTTCGAGCGGCGCGGCAGCGGGCTGGTGGCGACCGCGGCGGCGACCGCGCTCTACATGGAGGTCGAGCGATCCTTCGTCGGGCTCGACCGCATCACCGCAGCCGCCGAGGAGATCCGCAGCCGCCGCACCGGCACGCTCCGCGTTGCGGCCCTGCCGGCGCTTGCCAACGGCTATCTGCCGCGGCTCGCCGGCACGTTCCTGAGCCAGCGCCCCAATCTCAATCTTTCGTTCTTCGGCGTGATCTCACCGATCGTGGTCGATTGGGTGCTGAACCATCAATGCGATATCGGCTTCGCCGAAGTGCCGATCGCGCATGCAGGTTTGACGAGCATCCGCCTTCCCGCATTGCCGCGCGTCGCCGTGTTGCCGGCGGGACATCGGCTGGCGGCGAAGACGACGCTCGAGCCGCGCGACTTCGAGGGCGAAACGTTCGTGTCACTATCGGCCGGCTCGAGCAGCAGGCACCTGGTCGATCAGGTCTTCAATCGCGTCGATGTTCACCGCGTCCTGCGGGTCGAGACGACGTTATCCGAGATCATGTGCGGAATGGTGTCGTCCGGCCTCGGCGTCGGCATCTGCGATCCGTTCACCGCGCGCGAGTTCGACGGCCGCGGCGTCGTCGCGCGACGCTTCCTGCCGCAGATCGATTTCGAATTCGCCGCCGTGTTCCCGCCGCAGCGCAGCCCCTCCCCGGTCGCGCTCGACCTCGTCGAGACCTTGCGACAGGAGCTGGAGGAGTGGAAACGGCGGCTTGCGAGTGCCGATGCTGCGGCTTCTGATCCCGTCCTCGCCGGCTAGTTTTACCCGGCAAGACTCATCAACCCGGCACACGATAGTGCAGATAGTCCGGGTTGAACAAGGCCGCGTCCTTGAGCGCGTCGAGATCGTGGACCGTCAGCGTCCGCTCCCGCAGCACGATCAGGCCGGACGAGCGCAATTCCTGCAGCGTCCGGTTGACATGAACCACCGATAGCCCGGTCGCGTCGGCAAGGTCGGTCTGCGTGATCGGAAATGCGCAACTGTCGCCATCCAATAGCCCGACCGGCCGCAGCCGCTCGATCACCTCGCACAGGATATGCGCGACCCGCTCGAATGCGTCGCGGCGACCGAGATTGAGCGTCCACTCGCGCTGGATCGCCGCGTCGGACAGCGTCTCGCACCAGAAGGCCTCGCCGAGCACGCGGTCAGCGGCGACCAGAGACTCGAAACGCTCGCGCTCGATCTCCGCATAGACCACCGATGTCAGCGCGGAGATCGAATGGTCCATCCACTCCAGCAAATAGATTTGCGCGTCACAGGTATCACCAGGCAGCGCCAGGTTGACGATCTGTCGCCGCCCGTCTTCGAGCGATTTGTAGCGGGCAGCCCAGCCCGAGAGCATCATTCGAATCCGGTCCGCCGGATCGCCCTCGCAGACCAGCTCCTGTCCGGCCATCGCCGTGATGATGCGGCCGCGAATGGCATCGTCGAGCATGGCCGCCGTCTCCGGCGAAATCTTGCGGAATGCACTCAGGCGACGGATGACGACATCCGCCGTCCGGTCGCTCGTGCGCGCCGTGCTCATGTCACCTGGTCAGGGCCGGGCTTTTGGACGATGACCCGGCTCAGCGGCAACGTGATCGAGAAATGCACGCCGGTCGGGCTGAACATCAACGCGCTTTTGCCCTTGAACTCAAAGCCCAGCGTCCGCTCCAGGATCTCCGTTCCAAAACCCTTCCGCTTCGGCGACTTCACCGGTGGACCTCCCTTCTCGCGCCAATCGAAATTCAGTTCCGGCGGGGTGACGCCCTCGTCGATGCGCCAGCTGATCTCGACGCGTCCGGCAGGTTGGCTGAGGGCGCCGTACTTGACCGCATTTGTCGCCAGCTCGTGAATCGCCAGCGACAGCGTCTCAGCCGCTTTCGGCTGCAACCTTATCGTCGGGCCGGAGATGCGCACCTGTTCGCCTTCGCGTGCATTATAAGCCATCAATTCGTCGGCGAGCAGATATTCCAGATCGACGCCCACCTCGGGATCGCGCGTCACGGCCGCCTGGGTGCGCGCCAAGGCGCCCAGCCGGCCATCGAGATGGGCGGAATATTCTTCGACCGTCGAGCTCGTCTGCGCGGAACGCCGCGCGATCGAGCGCACCACGCCCAACGTGTTCCGCACGCGATGCTGCAGCTCGGCGAGCAGCAGCCGCTGACGTTCTTCCGCCCGCGTGATCGCGGTGACGTCGATGAAGGTGATTACGACGCCGGCGATGAAATTGTCGATGGAGCGATAGGGCAGCATGCGCACGATATAGCGCTTGCCGCTGTCCGGCGCGGTCAGTTCGCGCTCGGCGCTGGCCAGCGTCCGCAGCACCCGACGGATATCGTCGTAGAGGTCCTCGATCGGAATCCTCGCCTTGATGTGGGCAATCGGACGGCCGACGTCCGTCTCCACCAGATGCAGCACCTGCGTGATCGCCGGGGTGAAATTCATCACCCGCATGTCGTTGTCGAGAAACACGGTCGCGATCTGCGTGCTCTCCAGGAAGTTCTTCAGGTCGCTGGTCGCACGCGTCAGCTCCTGGACCCGGTGCGCAAGCTCGCCATTGACCGTGGTGAGCTCCTCGCGCGAGGTCTCGAGCTCCTCATTCGCCGATTGCAGCTCTTCGTTCAGCGACTGATATTCCTCATTGGAGGATTTGAGCTCCTCGTTGGAGCTCTCCAGCTCCTCGATCGTCGCATGCAACCGCTCGCGCGTGGCGCGCAGCTCGCTTTCGATGCGCTCGACATGCTCGCTGCGCACCAGCGAATTCGCGCTTCCGGACGACGCCGAGGACGGCCGCAGCGCGCCGTCCTTGAACAGCACGATGAAGCTGCGCTGCCCTTCCGGCGCGTCGATCGGCTCGACCGTGATGTCGACCCCGACCGTGTGGCCGTTTACCCCGAGCAGCACCTGATCGGTGTGCGACGGTTCGTTGGTGTCCCGCGCGCGGCTCAAGGCGGTTCGCAACTCCAGCCGAAGGTCGCGATGCACGAGGCCGAGCAGATCCAGCGTGGCGGCGCCGGCGGTCGGCTCGATGAAGCGCCCGGTACGGCCGGAGAAATGCAGGATGTGAAAACTATCGTCGGTGATCACATAGGCCGGCGCGTAGCGCTCGGCGATGCGGTGCGCCTTGCGTTCGAGCCCGACATCGGAGCCGAAGCTCCGGGCCGGCGGCAGCTCGACCGAAGTCCGCGCGGCCGTCGTGGTGATAGGGAATTCCGGCGGCAGCCGCGTGCCGTTATCGAGCTTCTTGAAGATCCGGGCGCGGCGGTCGACCGGAGCAAACAGCTTCGGATGCCGCGTCACGTTCTCCGAACTGCCGAGAAACAGAAAGCGCTCAGGCAGCAGCGCGAAATGAAACAGTGGAATCACCAGGTTCTGCAATTCGGCATCCAGATAGATCAGCAGATTGCGGCACGAGACCAGGTCGAGCTTGGAGAACGGCGCATCCTTGATGACGTTGTGCTGGGAGAAGATGCACATCTCCCGCAACTCTTTGACCACGCAATAGGTGTCGCCCTCGCGCACGAACCAGCGCGCCAGCCGTTCCGGCGAGACGTTGGCTTCGATGTCGGTGCGGTAGCGGCCGACCCGGGCGGTGGCGAGTGCCCGGCTGTCGATGTCGGTTGCGAAGATCTGCACCGAAGGCGGCGAATGAAGCTTCGCAAGATGTTCGCACAGCAGGATCGCGATCGAATAGGCCTCCTCGCCAGTGGCGCAGCCGAGCACCCAGACACGGACCTGCTGGCCGGCCTGCTTGCCGTCGAAGATTTGCGGAATGACCTGCTGCTCGAGCACGTCGAACTCCCGCTGGTCGCGGAAGAACTCGGTGACCCCGATCAGAAGATCGTTGAAGAGATGCTGGACCTCGTCCTGGTCGTTGCGCAGGAAATCGACATAGGCCGAGATCTCGTCGATCTGAACCACCTGCATGCGGCGCTGCACCCGGCGCAGGAAGGTGTTCTGCTTGTAGCCGTGGAAGTCATTGCCGGTCTTGTTGCGCAGGATATCGACGATGCGGTTGATCGAGCTGGCGGCGGCCGCAAGCACTTCGTCAAAGCCTTGCCGCTCTTCCAGACGCCGCAGATGGCGGGCATAGACCGTGATGTGATCGGGAATGTCCTCGGCCGGGAGCACGAAATCCGCAATGGCCGCAGGCGTGCTGCCGTCCATCGACCCGTCGCTCTCGTCTCCGGCGACGTGCTCGGCGATGGCAAGCCCGCCATGGTTCTTCAGCGTGGCAACGCCGAGCGTGCCTTCTCCGCCGGTGCCGGACAGGATGACCCCGATCGACTGTTCGGCCCGCCCCTCGGCGAGGGACACCAGGAAGCTGTCGATGGTTGCCCGCTCACCCGGCGCCTGTTCGGCCGGACGTACGCCGAACCGGTCGCCATGCACGGTCGCGATCATGTTGGGGGGACAAAGATAGATCGTCTGCCCCTCGATCTCGGCTCCATCCGCCAGGTTTTTCAGGGTGACGCTCGTGAACGGCCGCAGCACGGCGCGCAGCCATTCCTCATCCAGCGCTTCGCGATGCTGCAGCACGAGCACGACCGCGAGATCATTGCCGAGCGCCAACTTCGACAGGAACCGCTCCAGGCTGCCGGTGTTGCTCGGCGAGGCGCCGACCCCGACGATCAGCGGCCGCCGCCCTCTGGGCGGTTCCACCGACTGAGATTGACCACTATTCGTCATATCTTGCGGTATATACTAATCGTGCCTCAGTCGGACAGAGGTGAAAATCAGCTCGATCAATATGCAAGCGGAATAACGGTTCCGCACTCCAGACGTCGCAACCGGTCGACGCAGGAATTTCGCCAATGGCCGCAACTGCGCCTTTGCCCGGTCGGAGTCGGGCCTGCAATTCCTGAAGCTGGCTCCGCCCGATAGTTGAAGCCTAAGTTGATCCGGCCGCGCGTCGTCGTTTGAGATAGGCGATCCTCTGCTCGATCATGGCGCGGTGCCGCTCCCATTCCGCCAGATTGTCCCGCAGCAAGGCGGCCAACCGCACGGCTTCGGCGTAACCCCGGCCGGACGCCTTCAATTGCAAGACCAAGCCCTCCTGTTTGTGCAAGCGTGTCCAGCCTGAGGCGATATCGGCTTCGCTCTTGCGGAGCTGGTCTTCTTCGCTGCGGATATCGCGGTTCACCTGCCACTCGGCAGGACAAGATGCAGCGCTCGCCATGTTGCATCACCCTGGCCGTCGAAGTGGATCGAGCAACTGCAGCGCCATCTGCCCGATCAAATCGGCATATCCTCGATATTCGATCGCCCCGCGCCGCGTACATCCGCTACCGGGCAGACAGAAATCGATGGAACTCGCCTCCATGGCGTGCCGCGGCATCTCGTCGGCAACCGCATCCGACGGATGCTGCACCACGGCCACCCCGCCACATCGCTTAATTGCGTTGAGGCCCGCCGCACCATCTGATAAAAGTCTGCTGAGGGCCACGCCGATGACGCGAGGTCCGTAATGCAGTGCCGCAGAGCGAAATAGCGGATCGATGGACGGACGGACCAGGTCTCACGCGGACCGCGGCCGGGCATCAGGTGACCGTCTGCAATCAGCAAGTAATGATCCGGCGTAGCCAGATAGACGGTGCCATTCTGAATCGGCAAGTCGTTCGCAGCCTGCGTGACGGGCAGCTTGCCGGCGGCGCGGGCGACGGTCGAGAGAACACCGTTCCCTCGTGCCGGGACGTGCAGCACGACAAACACCGCCGACGGCACATCGACGGGCAAGCGCCCGAGAATGTCTTTCAGGGGCACAGTCGCCCCTGAGGAGCCACTGATGATGACGATGATGTCGCGGTTGGGCACAATCAGGATCCTTCCATGTCGGCTTTCGGAACCCACGGGTTCCTAAGCCGTTTTGCATAAGGTCTGGACCCGGCGGATGTTCCTATTGAGCGCGTGCCGACGACAGGAGAGCCTCATGGGGCAAGGCACACCCATTGCGCCGACGAATCCACTGGCGGGAAAACGCATCCTCATCGTCGAGGACGAGTATTTCCTTGCCGATGACCTCGCCGATGAATTCAGGCGCCTTGGCGCCGACGTGATCGGCCCCGTCTCGGAGGTTGTCGAAGCCCAGAAGGCTCTGCAATTGGGCCGGCCGATCGACGCTGCGCTGCTCGACATCAATCTCAGGAGCGAGATGATCTTTCCTTTCGCCCGCGCACTGCGCGAGCTGGACATCTTCTTCATCTTCACCACTGGTTATGACAAGACATCGATCCGACCTGAGTTCGCCGACGTCCCGCTCTGGGAAAAGCCGCTCGACATCCGCGCCTTCACGGAAGGGGTTGCCGAACTCTTGAAGGGGCGGTGATCCTTTCCTTGTGCTTTCCTTGCGCGAGGACGCGATCTCAGCGCTCCTGCCGGGCCGGCACCGCAAGCGACGGCAGTTCGAAGACGAAGCGGCTATCAGCCCGATGAGCGCCAGCGCCAACATTTGCTTGAACGGCTCCGCAAAGGGAAGCGAAGATGGGCATTGGCTCAGAATCGTCGATCAAACGCTCGTCAACTCGTAACATAAGCCCATCGCGATCAGACGGCCCCGAGAATCCGTCTCAAGATCGCGACACGTCGGCGACGAACCGCCCACCAGCATGGCCGCGACCTCACAGGGGCACGGCCCGAGACGCTGGACTCATCAGCGTCGCGGTGGGTATCGGGTCGGCCCTCGCAAGAACTCCTCGAGTTGCGCAATGGCTTCCGCCTCTCGTGCCCGCCTCAAGAGACGCGCCTGATCGGCGCCTGGCGGCAACTGCTTTGCCGCATCACGTGCTTCACGTGCTGACTTTAGGAGACGCTCTCCGAGGGGAGTCGCCTGTTTGAAGCGACGGCGCCGCTTCTTCTGAGTTTCGATTTCCATCCAAACATGACCACGTTGCGACCTCAACCTGCTCGGAACTTACAGTCCGGCTAACAACCTGCATCAACATAGGTAAATCGGCCCACGATCCTGGTCGGCGCGCGGCTCGTCACCGTGCAGGCAAATGGGTCATCCAGCGGACTAACATCGTCGAGCGTTTTGCCCGCCAGGGGAACGGCCGCAGTGCTCGCAGCCGGCGGACCGATCGACTTGCCGGCTGTGCCCGTCGTTACGCACCCGGATGACGAGATCCTGGCGATCGACGGCCAGCTCCGAACTTTTCGGCATCTGACGATCATTCAATTGACGAACGGTGTCCCAGCGAGCGATCGATGCGAGGCAGTTCGGCTTCGCCGGAAATGCTGCCTATGCGGCTGAGCGCGAGCGGGAGGCGCGGAGCGCCTACGCGCTACTCGGCCTGCATTGCCGGCGTATTCGTCTCGATGCGCCCGATCAGGAGAGCATCTCTTGCGCGCGGCGCTTGACCGACCGCCGTCGGCTTGCGTGACGTCCATACGAACCAAGTGCAAGCCGAAGGCCGGTTCCTATCGAGCAGCGGGGGGCATGCTCTCTGCGGCGGGCTTGCTGCCGGTTGTATTTGCGCCTGGCGGTCAAGACTTGTAGTAGTCGACTCTCACAGCGGGAACTCCGCTGCAACCGCGGTGTTTTCCTTCCAGATGGGCAAGCCTGCACGCGCGCCAAGTTCAAGAAAGGCCGGAAGAGCCGGCAAGCGCGCGCCATCCGCTCAACGGCGCCAGGCACTGTCATCCGCCGCGCCGACCGGACTGATCGCGCTTCATTTGCTGAGGGCGTTGGGAAAATCCGGCGCCCGAGGGCTCGTATTTCTCGCAAAGGACGAAGTGCGCGCCGAGCGCCTTGGCGCGATCCTGCACGCGTTTGACCCGAGCTGCGATGTGTTGGTGCTGCCGTGCTTCGACGCGTTGCTCGTCGACGAGGTCGAGCCGTCGCGGGAGACCACGGGCCGCCGCGCGAGCGTCTTGCGGCGGCTCGCAGCGCGAGCCGCCCCGCCGCTTCTGATAGCCACGGTTGATGCCGTGCTGCCGCGTGTGCCGCAGCCGCAGGCCTGGTCCAAGGCCTGCCTGCGGCTTGCGGTCGGCCAGCCGATCGATGTCGATGAGCTCCGGCGGTTTCTCACAGAGGCGGGCTATGAGCTCGACGAGCCGGCCGATTATCCCGGCGGTGTGTTATGTCACGGCCAGACCATCGAGCTGTTTCCCGCCGGCGCCTTGGGTCCGGTGCGGATCGACCATGACGACGGCTTGATCCGTGCCATCCACACCTTCGATCCGGTGCATCAGACCGACCTCGCCAGCCTCGATGCGCTGGTGCTCGATCCGATGTCGGAGCGCAACCTGCTTGGAAATGGCACGACCGGCGCTGGCATCTTCACCTATCTGGATGGCGTCAGGATCATTGCCGATGCCGAGGTGCCGGTGCGCGCGGCGGCGCGGCTCGCCGCAATCGAGGAGAGCGGCGATGCGCGCAGCCGAGAAGCGACCTTTATCGGCCGACGCGAATGGCAGGAGGTCATGCGTGGTCTGGCGGTGTTACCGGAATCATCGACGCTCGAATCGATCCCCAATTTCTCGCGCGAGACATCGGCGCGCACGGCGCTGCGCCGCTTCATCGCCGCGGCCAAGCGGAGCGGCGCTCGTCTGCTGTTCGCCGCCGCCATCGAGCAGGACCTGCAGCGGATGGAGCGTCTCGCCGGGCTCAAGACGCTACGTCGTGCAGACTGGGCCGGCGCCTCGCGTCCCCCTGCAGGCAAGGTCACATCGCTGCTGGCCGACCTCGATACCGGGTTCAGAACCGGACGCACGCGGCCACTGCTGGTCGTCGCCGCAGCCGATGT
The DNA here is from genome assembly GCF_032487775.1 of Bradyrhizobium sp. SZCCHNR3119. Classification (NCBI taxonomy): domain Bacteria; kingdom Pseudomonadati; phylum Pseudomonadota; class Alphaproteobacteria; order Hyphomicrobiales; family Nitrobacteraceae; genus Bradyrhizobium; species Bradyrhizobium sp. SZCCHNR3119. The sequence continues at coordinate 322,313 of NZ_JAUEUV010000001.1, forward strand.
GCTCGGCAGCAGGGCGCATCACCTGCAGCCGATGGCGCGGCAGAACCCGACCGCCGCCGACGCCGCAACCCGGCCGGCGCTCGGAAGCGCGGTCGTTCACCTGCAGCGCGGACTTGCGGTGCTGCAAGGTCTCGAGCGGCTGTCGGCGCCCGACCTCAGCGAACGCGAGATGGTACGCCTTGCCTTCGCCGTTGATGAAGCCGTCCTGGTGCCCGTTGGCGAGCTTGCGCTGATCTGGCCTTATGCGAGCGATGCAAGCGGGATCCGGCTTGACGACGCCGATGGGCACTCATGGGCCGCGCGCTGCCTGGAAGCCGAACGCGAGGTCGACCGGACAGCGCAGACGCTGTCCCAGGCGATCCAGGCACGGCGACAAACGAAGGCACCGCGGCTCGTGCCTCCGACCGCCGACTACGAGCGCTTCGTCGCCCGCTTTCCCTATTTCGCAACGCCCGATCAGGCCGCGGCGATCGAGGATGTGCTGAACGACCTCGCCGCCGGCCGTCCGATGGATCGCGTCGTCTGCGGCGATGTCGGCTTCGGCAAGACGGAAGTGGCGTTGCGCGCCGCGGCGGCGACCGTATTCGCCGGCAAACAGGTCGCGCTCGTCGTTCCGACCACGGTGCTCGCCCGCCAGCACGTGCTGACATTCCAAAAGCGCTTCGCCCCGTTCGGGATCGCGGTCGGCCATCTGTCGCGCCTGACTGCCGCCGCCGAAGCGCGATCCGTGAAACAACAGCTGCGCGACGGCTCGCTGCAAATCGTGATCGGCACCCACGCTCTGGCCGGAAAGGATATCGCCTTCGCGGACCTTGGACTCGTCATCATCGACGAGGAGCAGCATTTCGGTGCGGCCGACAAGGACAAGCTGTCGGCGCTGCGTGCCGGCGTCCACACCTTGACAATGAGCGCTACGCCGATCCCCCGCACCATGGCCGCCGCCATGGTGGGCCTGCGCGACTTCAGCGTCATCGCCACCCCGCCGGTGCAGCGGCTGCCCATCGTGACCAAGGTCTCGCCCCTGCTCGATTCGACGCTGACGATGGCGCTGCGGCGCGAACAGCGGCGACACGGCCAGAGCTTTGTGATCTGCCCGCGCATCAGGGATCTCGGTCCCATGCAGGAACGGCTGCATTGTAGCGTACCCGAGTTGCGCGTTGTCGTCGTCCACGGCCGGATGCCGGCGCAGGACATCGACGATCGCATGATGCGGTTCGTCGGCGGTGAGGCCGACGTACTTCTCGCCACCGACATCGTCGAGAACGGCCTGGACATTCCGCGCGCCAATACGATCCTGATCTGCGCACCCGAGCGCTTCGGACTGGCGCAACTGCACCAACTGCGCGGCCGGGTCGGACGCGGGAGCACGCGCGCCTTTGCCTATCTGCTCACCGATGCGCCCGGTGAAGAGGCGCAGAAGCGAATTGCCGCGCTTCAGGAGCTGAGCCGACCGGGAGCCGGATTTCAGATCAGCGCACGCGACCTCGACCTGCGCGGGGCCGGCAATCTGTTATCGGAACAGCAAGCAGGCCACGTCCACGTGTTCGGGCCTGCGCTCTACCATGACCTGCTGGCGCGGGCGCTGCAGGGCCGCCCGCGGCGTGCTTCCGACATGTGGATGCCGGAGCTGCGCATCGAAGTGCCAGCGCTGCTGCCCGCAAGCTATGTGCAGGACGAGGCGACGCGGCTCGACATCTACACCAGGCTGGCGAGGGCGGAGAGCCCGGCCGAGCTCGGCGAGATCGAGGATGAAATCGAGCTTCGCTTCGGGGCGCTGCCGCCGGAGGTTTCGAACCTTCTCGACATCGCCGACATCGGGCTGTCCTGCCGCGCGCTCGGCATCACCAGGATCGATGTCGGGCCGACCGGCATAGCGGCGCAGCTGAGGCCGGATGCGCCGGTTGCGCCGTCATCGCGCCTCATCACGCGCAGCCGCCACCGGCTGGTCTACAAGCACCGGATCAGCAAGAGCCAGATGCTGCAGACCGTGATCCAGTTCATCAACGCGCTCAAGACGCGTCGGGCGCGCGCGCCGCTGCGGCGAACCACCTCCCGCGCGCAAAAGACGGGCCGCCCCGCCACCGCGATCGGCGGGTCATCGTAAGCCGCGCCGCACCGGCGGGTACGCCGTTGGATAAGAACCTTTGCCGGCGGTGGCCGTTGCATCGGCAAATCACGGAGATGGAGACGATCATGGTCGATACTCGCCAGGTACTCGCAGACTTCGTCGTTCGCAAGGCGTTCGATCCGGTGCTGCACGCCAAGCCGAGCGGACGGTCGGCCACCAACCATCATAAGATAAGGCAAGCCAAAAGTATGAGGTGGGCCGAGCAATCTCAGCGCGAGCCCGGAACGCCATCCGCGCCCCCCGCGTTCGATCCAGAACGTTCGACGACGGAGCTGAGCATGGTCAAGGACACGACGAAGAACGATCCCAGAGAAACGCCGAACGACGATCCGAGGGAACGCACGGATTGGCCGAGCAACAAGCAGACCGACAAGCCGTGGCAGGGCAATCCCGAGAAGGACCGGATCGCACCCGATCGCCCCGATATCGATCTGGAGAAGTGGAAGCGCGCGAATACCAGCTGACGGATCGCATGCAGGCTTGCCGCGGCTATGAATGCCGCGACCATTCGATTCGCGTCAGCCCACCGTCTCCGCCAGGACCGATGGCCGCTGCAGCTGCGACGGCGTTGCAGCTTCGATCCATCGCGTCACCGGCGCAAGGTCGTCGCGGGCATTGCGATAGGCTCGGATCTGGGAGTCGGCCGGGCTGCATGACGATCTGGCAGCGCGCGAGCTCGTCCACACAGCCGGGCGCCCTCGGCGTCGAGGCATGATCCGCTCGACCAGCCGGACCAGCATTTCCTGGCCAGTCACGGGTCCGTCCTCGGCCACCAGGATGCAGTCGGCGCCGTAGCGCTGCGCGCGTGATCTGTTCTCCACCGCAATCGCACGTTCGCGCGTTGCCGACGCCTTCGGCGTTCTCAAGGTGGAGATAGAGATGGCGGGCGAGCGCGCTCAACCGGTCTGACGTGCGGCTGCACGAAAGGCGAATATTTCTATTTCTTTTTTTCAGAAATCATGCTATCCATGGCCATCCCGCACCCGGTACAAGGGGCGCTTCGCGATCGTCACGAACGTTGGGCGCGGGACGCGGTGGACGCATCAGGTTGCAGCACGCAAGCAGCGTGCGGACGGAACAACCTTGTTGCGGACGTGAAGTCGTGTGGTCCCGGCATCCCGGTGCTGATGCCCGCGCAACGCGTCAGCGTTGTCGCGACGCGATGATGCTTTGCATCACGCGGATGGGGGCAAGAAAGCCGGTCCCCAGGGAGATCACGTATAAGCGTTAAAACCATCGTGCAGGGAATGCCGGGATGTCTCGGCTGAACCTGTGGTGACTGCCGCCTGCTTTTTTTTCTGCAGGCGGGCCATGGGTGCGGCCAGCGCCCGGCATTCCCTGCGCCCTCGTTTTTCCGAGGGCCGGACGGCAGCAAGACTCGGACGCAAATGGCGCCGCGAGACTGCGAAGCCGTGGCTTCGCGCGGACGCGCAAGAACATAATTCTCGCGCAATCACCCGATGAAGAATTTTACTCTTCCATTGCCCCAATCAGTGAAATTGCACCGGGGGCACTGCTCCTGCAAATGATGCCATGAAAAGGTGGCACGCTGAATTCACCGCCGCCGGGAGACTTTCATGATATTCGCTCTCATATCCATCGGCTCGGCCGCCCTCGCGCGGTCTACCCTCATCCGGCGAGGGCTGCTCGCGGCCGTCTTCGCTTTGCTCGCGATCTCGGCGTTGGCGAACCCCGCCGCGGCCGAGGACATCCGGATCGGCTACCAGAGATCATCGACCCTGACCGCGATCCTCAAGGCCAATGGTGAATTGGACAAGGCGCTGGCGCCGCTCGGCATCAAGGTGACCTGGCACGAATTCTCCAGCGGCCTGCCGCTGCTCGAAGCGATCAACATCGGCAGCATCGATTTCGGCGCCGACGTCGCCGATACCGTGCCCGTCTTCGCCCAGGCCGCGGGCGCCAGGCTCGCTTATGTCGCCGAAGAAGCCGCCTCGCCTTCGGCGCAGGCGATCCTGGTGCCGACTGCTTCCCCCATCAGGTCGCTGGCTGATCTGAAGGGCAAGAAGATCGCGGTCACCAAGGGCGCCGGCAGTCATTATCTGCTGCTCGCGGCGCTCGCACGCGCTGGTCTCAGCTTCAAGGACATCACGCCGGCTTATCTGCCGCCCGCCGACGGCCGCGCCGCTTTTGTCAGCAACAATGTCGATGCCTGGATCGCCTGGGATCCGTTCCTCACCAGCGTGACCAGGCAATCGGGCGCACGCGTGCTCGCCGACGGCTCGGATGGGCTTGCGAGCTACAAGCGCTATTACCTCGCTTCCGCGGATTATGCCGATCGCCGCGCCGATACGCTGAACGTGATCTTCGTCAAGCTGGTCGAGACCGGGCAATGGGTGAAAGCCCACCCGGGTGAAGCCGCAAACCTCTTGGCCGGGCTCTGGGGCATCGATGCGGCCACGGTGGAGGAGGCCAACAGCCATCGCTCCTACCGGGTCGGTGCGGTGACGCCCGCGGGCCTGACCGAACAACAGAAGATTGCCGATGCGTTCTTCGCCGAGCACCTGTTGCCGGCGAAACTCGACACCACTGCGATCAAAATCTGGACACCGAAGGCGCCGTGAGGTTCCGGCGTGATAAGAGGTCCCGTCCCGATCCGGGTGCGGGGCACAGGTAAGAGCAAAGGAGACCACCGTGACTGCCCATCTCATCCCGCCGACCGACCGGACCGCCGACCATCCGGCCCATCGTCTGTTCGTTGACCGCTGGTCACCGCGCGGCTTCAGCGACGAAGCCATTCCGGCGGCGGAATTGTTGACCTTCTTCGAAGCGGCGCGCTGGGCGCCCTCCTCCTACAATTCGCAGCCGTGGCGCTTCCTTTATGCTCTGCGCGGCCAGCCGGAGTTCGACACCTTTCTCGGCCCGCTGGTCGAATTCAATCGTGGCTGGGCGCAGCACGCGGCGGCGCTGGTCTACGTGCTCTCCAAGAAGACGTTCACACCGGCCGGCAAGACCGAGCCGGTGGTCTCGCGCACCCATTCCTTCGATGCCGGCGCCGCCTGGGCCAATTTCGCCCATCAGGCCGCACTCTCCGGCTGGGTCACCCATGGCATGAGCGGCTTCGATGTCGAGGCCGCGCAGAAGGCGCTGCAGGTGCCGGATGATTTCGCGGTCGAAATCGCCGTTGCGGTCGGCCGTCAGGGCGACGGCGCGCAGCTGCCGCCGCAGCTGAAAGAGCGGGAAAAGCCGAGTCCGCGCCAGCCGGTCGCCGCGTTCGCCGCAGCCGGCCTGTTTCCGCAGCGCTTCGCGGGAGGCTGATGAACTTCGGGGCGGCGATGCTCAGCAGCGCCGCCCCTGACGCTCTGCTGCAATTTGTGGCACAAGGGATGCTCCATCCGCCGTTCGAATCCGCGAGTCCAGCATGCCAGCGCCAAAACCACCCGCCTTCGAGACCTTGAGCCTGCATGCAGGCCAGCATCCCGACCCCACCACCGGCGCTCGCGCGGTACCGATCTATCAGACCACGTCCTACGTCTTCGAGGATGCCGAGCACGCGGCCGCGCTGTTCAACCTGGAGCGCGCCGGTCACATCTATACGCGGATCTCAAACCCCACGACGGCCGTCCTCGAAGAGCGGCTGGCCGCGCTCGAAGGCGGCGTCGGCGCGGTCTGCACCGCCAGCGGACAGGCTGCGTTACACCTGGCAATCGCGACACTCTTGAACGCCGGCGACCACATCGTCGCCTCCGCCTCGCTCTATGGCGGCACCATCAACCTGCTCGCGCACACCCTGCCGCGCTTCGGCATCACCACCAGCTTCGTCAAGCCGCGCGATCTCGACGGCTTTCGTGCGGCGATCACGCCGAAGACGCGGCTCGTGCTCGGCGAGACCATCGGCAATCCCGGGCTGGAAGTGCTGGACATCCCGAAAGTGGCTGAGATCGCCCATGCGGCCGGCATTCCGCTCCTGATCGACAACACCTTTGCGACGCCCTATCTCAGCCAGCCGATCGCGCTCGGCGCCGACATCGTCATGCATTCCGTCACCAAATGGCTCGGCGGCCACGGCATCGCGATCGGCGGCGCGATCATCGACGGCGGCAATTTCGATTGGCGAGCCTCCGGCAAGTTTCCGCAGCTGACCGAGCCTTATGCCGGCTACCACGGCATCGTCTTCGACGAACAGTTCGGGCCGGCCGCCTTCATCATGCGCGCCCGCACGGAGGGCTTGCGCGATTTCGGCGCCTGCATGTCGCCGACCAATGCCTTCCATCTTTTGCAGGGCGTCGAGACGCTGCCCGTGCGCATGGAGCGCCACGTGCAGAACACGCAGGCCGTGCTGGAATTCCTGGCGAGCAGCAAGGCAGTCGAATGGGTGCTGCATCCTACGCTGGAAACTCATCCGGACTATCAGCTCGCCAAGAGTCTGCTGCCGCGCGGTGCCGGCTCGATCGTCTCCTTCGGCATCAAGGGTGGCCGCGCTGCCGGCCGCAAGTTCATCGAAAGCTTGAAGCTGATCAGCCATCTGGCCAATGTCGGCGACGCCAAGACCTTGGTGATTCATCCTGCCAGCACCACGCATCAGCAGATGGACGCTGCGCAGCTTGCAGCAGCGGGAATCGGCGAGGAGCTGGTGCGGCTGTCCGTCGGCATCGAAGCGGCCACCGACATCATCGACGATCTCGGACAGGCGCTGCGCGCCTCACAGAAGGTGTGAGCCATGCAGCTCTCCATTGACGGTCATGAGGTGTTCGTCGGAACCGGCGGCCGCAGCTTCGACCCCGCCCTGCCCGCGGTCGTGTTCCTGCACGGCGCGGGCTTCGATCATTCCGCCTGGGCACTGCATGATCGCTGGTTCGCGCATCACGGCTTTGCCGTGCTGGTGCCCGACCTTCCCGGCCATGGCCGCTCGGCCGGGCCTGCGCTCAAGACCATTGCCGCGATGGCGGATTGGGTGGCCGCGCTGCTGGATGCGGCCGGCGCCAAGCCTGCGCATCTCATCGGCCATTCGATGGGTTCGCTGATCGCGCTCGATGCCGCCGCACGCCATCCCGCGCGCGTCACCAAGCTCAGCCTGGTCGGCACGGCAGCGACGATGACGGTCGGGCCCGACCTGCTCAAGGCGGCGGAGGCCAACGATCCCGCGGCGATCGACATGGTATCGATCTGGGGGCTCGGTTATAGCGCCGAGCTCGGCGGCAGCCGCGCGCCGGGCCTGTGGATGCATGGCGCGGCGCAGGCGATCTTGAAGCGCTGTCCGCCGGGTGTGTTGTTCAGCGACCTCTCGGCCTGCAACGCCTATCAGGACGCACTGGGCTCGGCGGGCAAGATCGCGGTGCCGACGACCGTCATCATTGGCGAGAAGGACATGATGACGCCGGCGAAGGCCGGCAAGGCGCTGGCTGCCGCGATCGCAGATGCGCGCACGATCGTGCTGAAGGGTGCGGGACACATGATGATGACTGAGCGGCCCGACGAACTGCTTGCGGCCCTCAGCGGTGCCCCATCCCCGACGGGTAGATGACGGTGGGGCGATACGGCACGGCGGAATGCCCGAAGTTCCTGCCATATTGCTGCTGAACGGCGGGGATGTTCACCGTACCCACCTTGAGATCCGACGACTTCGCGTCGATCGGCGGCAGGTTGAGCACGGGAGGATTGACCTCATCGACCTTGCGCCTCAGCCGCTCGTTGATGCAACCGAACGAGGTGTCGGTTTCGCCCTTGGCCTCGGTGCAACGCCCTTTGTTGCCACCGGCCTGCCCGCCGCCGAGGGCGGGCGCCGCCGTCGCTGCGCCCGGGTTGGAGGGGCTCGGCAGCAGCGGACTTGGCGGCGGCGCATCGACCGTCACCGGCGGCAACGGTCTCGGATCCTGCGCCCGCGCCGGGCTCAACGCCGCGACCAGCGCGACGACGATGATCGCAGGCCTTGCTACGGAGACCAGCATCGCTCACCTCCCACCACGAACCTGCATCACCAGCGTGCTCAGCTTTGTATTCAGCGCGGCGAGGTCCACACGCGCGAGCGCGCCGCCGCCGAGACATTTGCGACCGCAGCCGCCGCCCGCAGCCCTCACCCCGACACTGCCGGGCGCCCCGAAACTCGCAACCGGCACGCTGCCGGTCACCGGAAAGCCGCGCGCCACGAGCTTCGCACGCACGGCCACGCAATAATCGACCGACAGATAGGAGAAGCGCGTCTCGCCATGGCCTGCCCGATATTTCATTGTGGCCGTGCAGAGATCGCCGCCGGCGAGCCGCCACGCCTGCGCCAGATACATCACGCCGTAATGGATATTGGTCTCGGGCACCGCGAGTTCGGCATTGTTACCGTTGAAGCCCAGCATGCGCGCGGTCGAGGGCATGATCTGCATCAGCCCGATCTCGCCGGAGCCGCCGATCGCATTGGGATTGAAGCCGCTCTCGACCGCCATCACGGCCTCGGCGATCGCCGGCGCCAACCCCTGCTGCCCGGCCTCTTTCGTGATCAGCGCCCGATAATACGACAGCGTATCGCCGCGGTTGATCGACTCGTCCGGCTTGGCGGCGGGAACCGATGTCTCGGGCGCAGGGGCGCGCTGGGCAAACGACACCTCGCCCTCGCCCGGCTCGGCGCGCGCCGCGGCGACGATCGTTGCGGCAGTCAATCCGAGCGCCGCAGCCGCACTGCGGCCGTAGGCGCATCGCCTGCCTGTCCCGTACGCTTGCTGCCGCTGCGTCCTCATGAGCCCTCCGCGCGCCCGCTTCTGACGCCGCTACTGAACCGTGCGCGGTGCATCGGATTCGGCAATGCGCGAAGGGATCGTTGCGGTCGGCTGCGCGGGCACCGCATTGCCGGTTTGTGCAGCGGGTGCATTCGCTCTGGCAAGATGCGCCAGCTCCTCGCGCAGGAAACCGACAAGCTGCTGCACAAGATGATCCCAGATTTCGATCTGCGCACGGACATGGGTCTGCGTGACGCCGCCGGCCAGCGAGAAATCGAGCGACAGGGCCAGGAACGGCGGGCTCAACTGCAAGCGCGCGAACCGCCGCGTCGCATTCCAGCGGTTGACCACCTCGATCGGCAATTCGCCCTGGACCTGCAGCACCGCGATCAGCGCGACATCGACGAAGCCCTGCTCGTCACCAGCCGAACGATTGCCAGGACGGATGTCGAAAGCGAGTCCGTTGGTTGCGGATCGCAGGTAGGAAACATTGACAACAGGATCGGTCAAAGTCTCGACACGGTAGCCGGCGAGTTGAAACAGGTCGCGCAGGCCATCGAGCGAGAGCTGGGTGATGGTGGCATCGGACATCGAAAACTCCGTCAGCGTCGTTCAATTACGTCGATCATCGTTGGGCCGGCGAACCTATGTCCCCGGCCTCACTGGAGCGTCTCGCGAAGGGTGACCTGCTCGGGCCAGGCGCGGCGATCGGCATCTTGCTGCGGCGAGAGTCCCGGCGGTCGATCGGGTCCCATCACGGCTCGCACGCCGCGGAGAACATCCGGCAGGATCTGCCCAGCCAGGCAGTCGCAGGTCGCAACCCCCATGCGGATGTGCTGCACCGTGGCCCGCAGCGCGGCCGGTCGCCGCCCGCCTGCGAACGCTTGGACGACACCTGACCGGCCGACAACCATGTCACCGCTGAATCTTGCCTCGATCCGCACCGCCGGTCCTCGTGCATCCGCACCCAGCCGGTCGTTGACCGGCAAATTGCGCAGCGTCGCCTGCGCGTCCGCAATCAACAGCTGCAGATGGCGCAAGGCTTCCTCGCCGCCGACCAGATGGTGGTCGAGATGCACGGTGCCGAGCAGCAGATCGGCATCCACCATGATGCTGAAGCGCTCGTCCTCCACCGCCATCGGGATGGACCTCGATAGCTGCCAACGCGTCACTCTGGCGGCACGCCTGTCGTCGCCGTTGATCACGATGCTGCACTTGACGGTGATGCGCCGGTTACCCGCCTCATCGCGCGTCATCTCATCGCCGAACTGCAGCACGATGCTGCTTCCCACAGGCAGAACATGCCGGCCGGGCGCGACGGCCATCGCGCTGGCAAAACCGCCCGCCGCGAGCAGTGCGCGCATGCGGTCGGCGGTCAGTACCGGCTCGGCTTGTGGTGTCGACGAGACTGACATCGCGCAACTATCTCGCGGCCGGCGACTGTTCGCCGACCAGGCCAGACAGGGCAAGCTCGTTGATGACAGGCGGATGCTGCTTCAGGAGCTCGGCCAGATAAGCGCGCCGCACCGCCGTCGCGCGCTCGTTGCGAATCTGCTGCACCAGCGCATCACGGACTTCCGGCAGCGTCCGTGTGTAGGGCGCCCTGGTATCGATCAGCTTGATCAGGTGCCAACCGTCGTCCAGCTTGATCGGGTCGGCGTACGTGTTCTTGGCGAGCTCCATGACGCGCGGACGGATCTCGGGCCTGATCTGAGCTTCGGCAACCCAGCCGAGCTCGCCGCCGTTCTTGGCCTCATTGACCTCGTCGGCGATAGCTGCAAAATCGGCGCCCGCCGCCTTCAGCTTGCGCTGCACCTCGTCGATGGTTTTCTTCGCTTTGTCCTCAGTCGCCTTATCGGCGTCCTTCGGCACCGGCACGAAGATCTGCGCGAGCTCGAATTGCCGCGGCACCAGGAACGAGGCACGGTTGGCGTCGTAGACCTTCTGCAGATCGTCCTCGTTCGGGAAGTTGGCCGGTGGCGCCGAGACCGACTGCAGATAGAGCTCGACTATCGCGCTCTCGCGCACCCGCTCCAGCTGTTCGGCAATGTTCGGCTGCTGGTCCCACTTCTTCGCCGCGACCTCCTGCAGCACCAGGCGGTTGGCCAGCATCATCCGGACTGCCTGGCTGAGCAGCGCCGGATCCTGGCTGACGGCAGCCCGTTCGCGGGGCGCGAGCGAGGCGACATAGGCGCGGATCTCATCTGTCGAGATGTTGGTCGCGCCGACGCGCGCAATCACATCGTCGCTGGTCTTCGCAGCTGCCGCGCCTTGCGCTCCCGCCGTGGCCGCACCTTGCGTCACCGAAGGCGCAGTTGCCGGCTGCGCAGCGACTGCGGCCGGAGCCGGAGGCTTCGGCTTCACGGCCGGCTGCGCTTGCATCGGGCGGTTCGGGACGGCGCTTTGCGCCGCCACCGCCATCGAAACGCAGCTCAGCGCGCTGGCGACAGCGGCCAAGCGAAGCGGACGGAAAGCACGGACAAGGCAAAAGGAAGTCATTGTGCGGCCTTTTGATCGAGGAACTTGTCGTTGGTGTCTTGGAGGCTGTTCTGGATTTCGACACGGCGCAGCCCGAGCACGGGCTCTCGCGCAACAATTGTGTCGCCGATGGTGACACTTTGATAACGGCCGAGAAGTTCCTGCCCGGCCTTGATCAGCTGCGTATTCTTGGCGACGCAGCCCTGGGTCGACGCCTTGTAGGCGTTGGCCTCAGCCTCGAACTTGGCGCGCGCGGCATCCCGGTCGCGCGCGACATTCGCGGCCTCCTCGTAGGCCGACTTCCATTTCTCCAGAGTTTCGTCCCGCTCGGCGAGCCGCCGGTTGAACTCCTCCACCGCCTCGCGATGCTGCTTCTCGACCTGGCGGACCTCGGCCTTGGCCGCCTCGATCTGCGCTTTCGCCGCCGCCTTCTCGCGCTCCGCCGCGGCAAGCTTGGCCTGCAGCTGCGCGCGCTGGTCTTCCAGCTGGCGCGTCTGCAGCGTCGCCGCGCGCAAGGCCTCCCGCAGCTTGTCGGCTTCGGTTTCCGCGCGCGCCGCTCCGGTCTGCAAGCACAACATAACGGACGCAACGCTCAGGGTGATGATGCGCATGGTCATGGCTCAGAACTTCGCGTTGAGATCGACCAGGAGCACGTCGACCGCGTAAGGCACGCCCCCGATATTGTTGGCGCTCATCCAGCGCACCGAGGCCCAGACGTTCTCGCTCAGGCCGACATTGCCGCCGATGAAATAACCTTTGAGATTGGTGCCGCCGAGACCGAAATCAGGATCGGTGAAGGCATCGAGCGTGGCGTCGGACTCCAGATATTTGTAGCCGACATGCGCGTTCCAATCGCCGAGATGCTTGATCTCCCGGTTGCCGACGGTGACGCGCGCCATCCAGCCCTTATCGCCGCCGTCGAAGGGCCCGTATGTGACCGTCCCGGTCGCGTTGGAGCTGGTTCCGGCGCGATTGTTGATTGCAATGCCCGGCGTGTAGGCCGGCACCGTTCCCGTTCCCGGAAGAGTCAGCGCCCGATTGAACGCCGTATTCCAGACGAATTCGCCATCGATCACGATGTGGTAGGGATGGAAGTCGCCAAGATCGACCGATCCGCCGGCGACCAGCGGTCGATATTTCTGCACCAGGCCCAAATATTGATATTGCAGGATCGCGCCGTTGTTGTTCCAAATTCCGGGCTCGATGTTGCGCAGGTACATATAGGTGTTGCCCTTTTGCGCGAACAGCGGCCGCGACAGATCGGAACTACAGCTATCCGAGCTGACATAGATGACGCAGGATGAAGAAAGCTGTCCCTGCACATTCCCGAAATCGTAATATGCGACGGCGAGACGGAATTCGTGAACCGGATCGAAACGCGACGCGAAGCCCGCCTGAGCTCCGAATAACCATTTGTCGTGGCTCTTATACTTTGAATCGAGAAAGAAGGAATTGTTGCTACTTGCATTGAAGTCGGTGTTGAAGATCGGGAAGGCGCCGATGACGCCGAACGGCGTAAATTCCTCGGAAAGCTGGTGCTTGGCCTGTAACGCAAACCCATCGAAGCCTAGTTCTCGGTACCACACCAAATCGGTCGGCGACCAGAATGGATTATCGAAGCGGCCCACCGACGCCACGAGATCCTGGTTCCAGTTCTGGTAGGTCAGATAACCTCGATCGAGCCAAAGGGAATATTTGGAGAAATTCGAACCGCCACCGCCCAGCGTCTGGTTGGTCGAGACCGGCGAGTTGTCCTGGCCGGTGGCAATTCTGAAACCGGCAGCAAAGCCGTTGGTGAGGTCCGCGTCCATCCCAAGCCGTGCACGCAACCGAACCTGATTTCGATTTTGCGTCGTATTGTAGGTTGGAAAGTTGACGTTACTACTGAGATCGTACGGAGCTCCTGTATTGATCGCCGTTACATTCATCGCATCAAGCTGATCGTTGCCGGTCGGGAAGAAGCTGCCCTGATAGCGGGCGCGGAAGTCGCCGTAGAGGTGGACGCGCTGCGCCCATTCCGGATAGCGGCCGGGCGAAGCCCAATTTTCCTTCTCCGCCTTCGCCATGACCTCCTTCTTGATCTCCTCGCGAAGCTGCCGCTTGACGACCTCCGGCACGTAGGTGACATGGCGAGTGCCCGGCGGCTCGGCTGCGGACGCCGCGGCATTGGCCGCCTTCGCCGCCTCATCTGCCTTGGCAGACGCATTCTTCGCCGCCTGCCGCGATACATAGGCCTCGTCATCGGCCTGCTTGATCAGCGCCGTGGCCTGCTCCTCAGTGAGGACACCCTGCTTCACCAGGAGATTGACCAGATTGATCGTCGCGTTCGGCGAGGTCGGCCTCGCATCCGACAGCTTCGGCCGCTTGGTGTCGGCCTTGCTTGCAGAAGCTTGATTGGCGTCCTGCCCGAAGGCGGGCATACCGGATGCAAGCGCAGCCAGCGAAACGGCGAGCATCAATGTGCGCCGGCGTGCGTTTGAAGTGAAGTCCAACATTGGTCCCCTGTCCTCTTACTCGTCGTCTTGCTTATTCAAATCGTGTCAGGTCGGCCGCCGCGCGGTCACGCGCGTGTCAATCGGCATCGGCATGTCCTTCGGGGGCGGCTCACGCAGGGTCAGGCGCGCCAGCTCGTCGCGGATCGCCGAATCGAGTTCGGCATCGCCGGTCGACGACACGAGCTGAACTCGGCTGACGCGGCCTGTGCTCTCCGCCCACAAGCGGATGCGAACCTGCATGATCGCATTTCGCGTCTTGTTATTGCCGCGCAGCGCAGACTCCATCTGAGCCTGCACCTGCGAGGCGTACCAACCCCAGCGACTGCCACCTCCGCCGCCGCCCCCGAGCGGACTGCCGCCGACCTTGCTGCCGAGATTGAACGAGTCGCCCGGCCCAGTGGCCTTGGCGTCGAGCGCGAGCGGCCCCGGAGGCTCCTCGTTCTTGGCTTCCTTGATCGGCTCCTTTTCCAGCGGCTTCTCGAGCGGCTTCTCCTCCATGAACTTCTGCTCGGCCTCCACCGGCTGCTCGATCATCTTCTGTTCGGGCGGTGGAGGTGGCGGCGGCGGCGGTGGCGTAATGTTGACGATCGTGATCTCATGGATCTGGCGCGGCGGAGGCAGATCGTCCCCACCAAACAGCGAATAGGCTGCGCTACCGACCAACAACACAACGCCGGTTAGCGCTGCACCGTAACGCGAGCCGGGATGTCCAAAATAGGCCCGCAGACCACGGTCCTTGGCCTCCCCTGCTTCGGCATCCTCTTCCCAATCGGTCCTCGGTTGGTTCATGGCGCGCCTCCGCTCTGGTCCAGCTCGCCATGACGCTCGGCGAGATATTGCAGGACGAACTTCACCAGCGTGGCGAACTCGGCCGTCTCCAGCGTCAGTCGCGACGCCGGTACCGCGTCGATTTTCAGGTGAAAGGTCGAGTCCTCGGCGTGAAACTCGACATAAGCATCGCGATCCAGCGACAGCCGCGGCCGGGGGCTGCGCGACATCGTCATCAGGAACGGATCGTCCGCAGCACCGGCCCGCAGCACCCGCTCGCGCAGCGTGCCCGCGAGATTGACCAGCAGCGCCTCGCCGCGAACAGGAAATGCCAGAACCGCCCCCTCACCATGCTCGACATGCGCCTCGGCTGCAGTCGCAATCGCGACGGTGCTCACGACGGCCGGACGAAATCTGGCCAGCGTGCGCAGCAGAGCGTCGCGCATCTGCACGAGGACACCATCATGCGCGTCCTTGTCGCGAACTGGAGTGTGATGGAATGGGCTGCGCATCGGTTCGGATCACCCCCGGCTTATTTCACGAGCGGTTTGGTCGCCAAGCCGACCTGTGTGAGGCCGATGCGGCCGAGCAGATCGAGCACGTCCATCACGCTCTGGTACTGAGCCTGCGCGTCGCCGCGAAGCACCACCGGAAATTCCGGCGTCAGCGCCTTTTGCTGGATCAGTCGCTGCTCGAGCTCGGGCAAAGTCACGGGAATGGTGTCCAGAAAGATCTTGCCATCATTGGCAACCGTGATCGCCTTGGTGGTCTGCGTCGCCAAGCTCGGCGCAGCAGATGCCTTCGGCAGATTGACCTTCTGCCCCTGCACGGTGGCCGTGGTCATGATGATGAAGATCACCAGGAGCACATAGGCGAGGTCCAACATCGGCGTGATGTTGATGTCGTCATAGGGCTTCGAGTCGGATTGGACCTGCATCGCACTACTCCGCGGCCAGCCGGTGATCGACCGGGTCCGGCCGATCGACGGAATAAAGCTCTGCGATGCGGGTAACGAGCTCGTCGACGAAGATCTGCAGGTCGCTGGTCAGGTCCTTGATCCTCGAGATCAAGTAGTTGTAACCGAACAGCGCCGGGATCGCGACGCCGAGGCCCGCCACTGTGGCAACCAGTGCCGCCGCAATGCCGGGCGCGATCGCGTTGACATTGACGTCGCCACTCGCCGCGATCGCCGCAAAGGTGATCATGACGCCGACCACGGTGCCGAGCAGGCCAAGGAACGGACCGCCGGAGATCGCGATCGTCAGGACCACCATCATTCGGTTCAGCCGCTGCATCTCCTTGACGACGGCGCCGTCGAGCGAGGCCCGGATGGCCGCAATCGAGCTCGCCGACAGCACCGGCATTGCCGTGCGGGCGGACCGGCGGCGGACTTCATCGGCGCAGACATGATAGATGCGGTAGAGCGACGACGAGCTTATCCGCGACGCATCGCCGGTCTTGAGCCGTCCCCCGAGCGTTGCGACCTCCTGCTCCGTGCCCCGGCTGAGCAGGGTCAAATCGAAATTGACGTCGCGGTAGCTGCGCAGGAAACGCGCATTGCCGCGGGACTGTCGATTGAGAAACGAGGCGCGGTCAAGCATCACCACCCAACTGATCGCACCCATCACGAGCAGGATGCCGATCACGACCCAGCCGTCGATCGTGACCGACTTCAGGATCACCGCAAAATAGCCTGACAGCCAGCTTGCGGTTTCCTCGTCGACGCTGAACGAGATCAGTTTGCCCTGATCGGGGCCCTGCCCGATCGCTGCAACGCGGATGAAGCCGGCAGGCCGCGCCACTTTGCCGATCTGAAACTCGTCGATGTCGCCGACGAACCCCGCCATCGCTGCCGGCGCCGCCGCTACGGGCGCAGCCGGCGCACTTCCATCCGCAGACGGCGTCGCTGTACTTCCATCGGCGGACGGCGCCGGCGATGAGGATGCCGGCGCCGCCGCGGCAGCCACGGTGGAGGCAGCCGTGTCTCCGCCGACGAAAGCAAGCGTGTTGAGTGCCGGGAGCGGCACGTCGAGCGCGGCATAAGCGCTGCCGTCAAGATAGAGCGTCACCTTGCCGCTGCCGGCGGCCACCGCGATATGATGCCAAGAGTTGACCGCAATCGGCGCAGCCGTGGTGCTGCGCTGCGTAGCTCCCCCGTTGCTGACCTCGACGAACGGCGCGCCGCTGTCGAGGCCGATGACGAAGGCATTCGCACCGTCGCGGCGGCTATACAACGCCGTGTTCGGCTGCAGCGCGGCCGGCTTGACCCATACCGACCACGTCCAGCCGGTGTCGCCAGCGATCGCGAGCGACGACGAGGACGGCAAGGTCAGCGGTGTCACACCGTCAAGCCGCAGCCCCGTGCCGATCAGGGCACCATCGGCCGGCTGGCCCACGCTCTGGGCATTGTTGGCCCAGACCGTCGAATCCAGCGCCGGCGTGCCGCGCTCGGTGAAATGATAGACCAGCGCAGCGTCGGGATCATATGTCCCTTTGGCGTCAGCCGCAGGCACCGCTTTCTTGTTCCCGTAGTAGAGCCAGAACTCGGACTTGGCACCAGGCTGCAAGTTCGGCACCGAAACCCACACCAGGGCCTCGCCGAGCAGCGCATCATATTTTTCGATGTGAAACTTCAGCGGGCTTTTGTCGTCAGCTGCAACGAAGCGCAGATCGCTTCCATCATCCTTGGTGGCGCTGAAGCGGAAATTGCCGGGGTGCAGCCGCACCAAGATGGGTGTGGTGCCGATCGGATCGGTAATATTGGCGCCCGCCGCACTCGCGTCGATCGTGATTTTCTTACGCAGCGGCCATTCGTCGTTCCACCACGCTCGCGCCGGCGAGGCGGACAGGAGCGCCACTCCGACCATGGCGAGCAAGGCCGTGAGCATCACCCTCGTTGCCGCGCCTGCCAGGCGATATCCGGCCCGTAGCATGTCATCCCATCCGAGCGTCATCAGAATTCACCCCAAAGCCGGAAGTTGACGCGCGGATCGCCCGCGCGGGTATAGGTCTGGTTCGCCATCGGCATCGAGACGACGACCACGCCATTGATCGAGTTGAACACCTTGAAGCGCGACCCGAGGCCGTAGCTCCAGAGGTCGAACTGCGAGAATTGCTCGGGCAACGGATGCTGGACGTTGACGTGGCCGATGTCCGAAAAGGCGAACAGCCGCCATTCATTGAAGGTGGTGAATCGCGGCGTACCCTGCCCGGTCTCGTCCTTCATCTGCTTCTGCAGCATTGCGCCGATATCGGGACTGCGAATTTCCACATTGCCGATGACACCGTCATCACCGAGCACCTCGGACTCGAGATAGCCGCGCACGGTGTCGAGACCGCCAGCGCTGAGCTGCTCGCTCGAGACCAGCGGTCCGTCGGCGATCTGGGTCTGCAGCCTGCCCCACAACTGGTAGCCTTCCGGCAGTTCCTGGGTGTGCGAGATATCGACGTTGAAATGCGTGAAGCTCGGCGACGCATGGTAGCGCTTATTGTCGAAGGCGATAAAATCGCTCGACAGCGGCCGCAGATTGTAGGTCAGCGCAGCGTTGAACTGGGTGGTGAACTTCTCGTACTGGAAGGTCGCGCCGTAATTGGCGACCAGCGGATAATACGTCACAGGCGAACCGAAGCTGCCGGAGCCGAGTTGTGTCGTCGTCTGCTCGAAATGCTTGTAGTCGATGCCGGCCGACAGGGTGTGAAAGAAGTTGTCCCGGCTCGGCAAGGTCATCACCGCACGGCCGCCGACGATCTCGCCTGGACCGACGATGTTGGTCCCGCCGACGGTTGCGACGTCGCTGCTCGATTTCACGCCATAGAGCAGTACGCTCAGCCAGTCGATATCCGTACGCGCCAGATATGAGGCCGAGAACACTTCGGCGTCCTGCCGGCGCGCAGGCGCAACCTGATAAGTGAAACTGAAGGAATGGCCGAGCTGCCAGAGATTGTCGTAGTGTACTGTCGCACTGACGCGGGTCGCGGTCGTATTCGGCGACTGCCGATTATTGACTTCGAGACTGCCATGGATAGGCGCCTTGTCCTCGACATTGAGGTCAACGTCCACCGTTCCTGGCGTCACACCCGCGCGCAGCGCCGGCGTCACACGTCGATCCGGCCATTGGTTGAGCGCGACAATGTCCTTGGTGACTTGGTTGAAGTTCGGCACCGTGCCTTCCTTGAGCGACGGCGCCTTGTCCTTGATCTTGTCGAGATCGAAGTAGCGGGAGTTCTTGACGCGCAGTCGCCCGACCTTGAGCTCGGTCACCTTGAGCACGACGACCTTCTGGCTCACATTCTGCTGAGGCACCGCGACGCTGACGGTTTGAAAGCCCTTGTCGTGATAGGCTTTCTCCAGCGCCGCTCGCGCCTTCTCGACATCCTCCGATGTCCTGTTCGGTCCAAGGAACGGATAGATCGCCTCCTCGATCTCGATCTGCGGCAACTTGTCCGCGCCTTGAACGGCGAAGTCGTCGATATCGAAATGCGCAAGCGGCTGCTGCGGTGCCGCTGCGCCCGGCGCAGCAGAACTCGCGGGCTTTTGCTCCGTTGGCTTTTGCTCGCTTTGCGCCGGCGCAGCTTTCTCGGCCGAGGCCTGCCCGATGGCAGCAACGCTGCCGATCACCGCCATCATGGCCAGCCTCAGGCAAAACATCACCGTTCGGGCGGATGCGATTCCGCCACGCCTAAAATCCCGATCAAACTGCACGGACGCTCGCTCGGCCCCCAAACACGCATATGAGCCCGCGGCGGGATGCCGGGTTCATGGTGTCCTTGTTCAAAAGACGATTGAAGCAGGGCGAGACTGAATCGAAATTTTAACGATCATGTGCCCGGCGGCGAAGCGCGAAGCATGACTGTGATATTTGCGCCACGCGCCGATCGCTCCAAGGCGCGACCATCCGAATGGGTCGTGCAAGCAAGATCTAATTTATATTGAGTGAGAGGCGCAGGTTCAGAGGTTGTAGCAGGTCGGGCGGTGGAGACATGCCGACCGTCCCGCGCGCGAGAAGGGTGTGCAGATCCGCATCCGCCTGCACATTCTTCAGCGGCGGAAACGCCACCTTCTCGATCGTGCCTTGCGCACCGACCCAGGTCTGCACCGTGAATGCTTGGGGTGGACCGTCATCCTTGCCGCGGTGCTCGACCAGATAACTCCGAAACCGATTTGCGATTTCATCATCGGCGCTGATGTTCGCTTCGAAATGAGTCGTCACGAGCTTTGCAAAGGCCGCCCAATGCGAAGGCGCGCCGGCGACCGGGCGATAATCCTGCGCCCGTGCTGGGTTGAGCAAGCAGAGCAGCCAGCAGATGATCGCGATCGCAGACGAATATCGATAGCCGACCGATGATCCCGACCTCCATGCCATCTATCGCCTCCCCGCTTTAAGGTCTTCGGGCGCCGCTGTGATGTCCTCAGCTCAACAGGACAAGACCGCCGGGCAGAGTCCGCGCATCGGCACCGAACAGACTCTGCACCTGCGCAATGAAATCATCGAGATGATCGAGATAGAACGTGCCCGATATCATGCGTCGGCCAAGTCCTCCCATCACCACGATCCGGCCCGGCCGATAGCGGTTGATTTCCTGGACCAGCCGTTCCACCGGCCAATCGCGGACGATCAGGAGGCCATTCAACCAGGCCTGTGTCTGCTCGATGTCGGCATCCGAGACCGGCATCAGGCCGGCTTGCGCAGAATAAGAGAGCTTCTGGCGGCCGGCGAGCGCCGCGCGTTGCCCCTTCCATTCGATCTCGACGCTTCCCTCGATGCACGACACCGAAACCCTGCCGTCGAGGCATCTGACGTTGAAGATCGCCTGCTGCGCGCTGATCTGCCCACCGGCTGCACCGATCACAAACGGGACCTCGGCCTCACGTGCGGCCTGAACGGCGGCTTCACCTGAGATCAGCTCGATCGACGGCCGCCCCGGCGTACGCCGAACGGTAACGCTTGTCTGCGTGTTGAGCGTGAGCGAGACGTCCTCCGCCAGAGAAATGCGACGCCGCTCCCCCTTGGCGGTCCGGTAGTCCGCCGACAGTTCCTCCCAAGATGGCCATAAGCCAAATGGCGGTTGCGCAGCCAAATAGATGCCGGCCAAGGACGCAGCAGTTGCCATCCCGCCGCCGATCAGCACGCGGCGGCTCAGGTGTGAATTCGTGGCCAGGCGACGCGCTTCGGTGCGACCGCCACTGTGCGGCTCGGCCTGCGCCGCCAGCGTCCGCGCCGCATCTCCAAGACCACGCCACAGTCTGACGGCGTCGCGAAAAGCGGCATCATGTTCAGGACTGCGCTGCCGCCACAGCGCGAGGGCGGCCGCATCCTCCGATGTTGCCTCTCCCGAATGCAGGCGAATGACCCAAGCGAGGGCTTGGCGCAACAACGGGTCCAGTTCGGAAGGCATTTCGTTGCGTGCAGTCAAAGCCGGTCGCTCTTCTCTCTCCGCCGGAAAGCGGCGGCATTCCCGATCACAGCGCGCAGGTCCTGATCAGTAGACGATCCAGCCCCGACCGGACTGAATCGAAAACATCGCGTCGGCGGGCTTTCAAGCTGTTTGTTGGCTGGAACAATCAATCATTCAAAGCTTTTTGCGTGGAATTTTTCGCGGCCAAGTCCTTCCCGGCCGGCCGCTCCGGCCGAAATCCCAGTGCCGCTTCCCGCGCCAGTCTGTCAGTCGCAGGCTCGCGGCTTGGCTTTCGGTCCAAAACGGCGAAGAACCTTGCGACCGAGGCGCTGGCCGAGGTGCTCCATAGCATATTGCAAATCGAAATCGACCGTCCGAACGTTGATCCCGAGGCGGTCGGCAATCTCGCGATGCGGGAGCTGGTGGACATGGGCTGCGATGAAAACGTCGCGCCGACGGGTCGGCAGTTCCGCCAGCGCCTTCTCGAATTCCTGCATTTCGATGCGCGATTCCGCCGCCGCTGCCGGATCCGGTGCTTCGTCGGCGAGATCGACGATCGTCTCAATCTCCGCCGCGCTCAGGAGCTGCTGATCGCCTCTGCGCCTGTCACGCGCAACGTTGAGCGCGGTCTGAAACAGATAATCGAGCGGGCTGCGGACCTCGACTGCATCACTGACCCGGTCGACACGAAGGAAGGTCTCGTGCAGCGCCTCACGGGCAAAGTCCGCGGAGCCCAGGCGGCGGGCTAAGCGCCTGGTCAGCCCTTCGTAATCGGCCGCAAGGGCCTCTCGCAGCGATTTGCTATTCGAATCGGACACTTACGCTGCCCCATCCCGCTGCCGTTCGGCGCGCAACGGCACTCTGCCCCACCAACGTACCTATCGACCGCGGGTGACAATGGCGTGACGGTGGATGGGGCCGAACAGGCCTCTCACCAACCAGATCGAGCCCGAGCGAGGCTGGCGGACCGGTCGTGCCTCGCCGCGGCCCCCGCTTGTCGATCCCCGTAGTCCCCCGGCGCGAGCAGCGAGCGCGCGACCTATCGCAGATAACTTGCCAGGGTGAGGCTCTGGATCTTCGAAATCGCCGTATAGGATGCAGTAAGCTGGGCCTGATAGGTCGAGAGCTGGGCCGTGATCGACGCCACGTCGACGCTGGTGAGATCGGTGTTGAGGCTCTCGGCGTAGCTCTTGAAATCGCTCTGCAGCGATTTCGCGCTCTCGATCTGCGACGTGGCGTTCGAGAGCTTGGCTTGAACCGTCGCAACATCGTCGACGGCGCTGTCGGCGAGTTTCAGCGCGCTGGTGATGTCGCTGCCCGACAGCGACGAGCTGTTGGCGACGAACTTCAAGACCCGCATCACCTCCTCGACGGCCGAGTTGTCGGCGCTGATTCCATAGGTCACGCTCTGACCGTCCGAGACACGGACGGAGGCGAGCTCGCTGTCGCCCTGGTAGTAACTGGTATCCGTTCCGGTCAGCGAGCCGGTCCCCGAGGCGAAGCTGGACAGATCGACGGCAGCGGTCGAGGTCTTGGCCCCGCTGAAGACATATTGGCCGTCGTATTGCGTGTTGAGAATTCCTCCCATCTGCTGCAACAGCTGTTGCGCGGTGCTGATCGCCGATGCCTGCTCCGTGCTGCTGCCCGTCGTGGCGGCACTGAGCGCGGTCCGCAACTGGCTCACCACGTCCGAGATTTGGCCCACTGCCGAATACAGCACCTGCGCCTTGCTGTCGGCCAGCGTCGCAGCGTCGATGTAGGATTGCGCGCGCGTCACCGAGACCTGGAGATTGACGACGTGCTGGGTGTCGGCGCCGTAGCCGGCGAGATATTCCGACTTCAGACCTGATGCCTCCTGGACCTGCATATTGGCCATGATCGCCTGCGTCCGCAGC
This sequence comes from Bradyrhizobium sp. SZCCHNR3119, assembly GCF_032487775.1. Taxonomy (NCBI): domain Bacteria; kingdom Pseudomonadati; phylum Pseudomonadota; class Alphaproteobacteria; order Hyphomicrobiales; family Nitrobacteraceae; genus Bradyrhizobium; species Bradyrhizobium sp. SZCCHNR3119. The sequence goes on from NZ_JAUEUV010000001.1 coordinate 345,135, forward strand.
GCGCTGGAGACCATCTGGTCGGTATTGGCGAAAGTGGCAATCCGCATGATCATGACACTGTTCTCTCGTCCCGACTAACTAACCCGACTGCATCGCGGTGATGAGCGACGAGAACATGCTGTTGACCGCCGAGATCAGCTGCGAGGCCGCCGCGTATTTGTTTTGCAGCGCGCTGATCCGCGCCGTCTCCTCATCGATATTGACGCCAGTCTCCGAGGATAGCGAACTTGCGTAAGTGGATTGCGCAGTCGTCTTTGCCGTATACGCCGAGGACGCTTGCGACGCCTTACTGGCGACATTGGCCACGATCGCTGCGGCATAGTTGGCGAAAGAGCCGGTGGTGGCGCTCAGCCCACCGGCAGCCGAAAAGCTTCTGGAGCCGGTCAACGCGTTGTAGATACTGTTGATGACGGTCGCCGAACCGGAGGTCAACACCTGACTGCCCGTCGTCAACGTGGCGGAGCCATCGAGCGTATCCGTCGGCAGCCCCGAACTGCCGGACAAGATGCTGCTCCGAACCGCGAAGTCGGAGGCGCCGGTCCCGGTGACCAGATCGTTCATCCCGAAATAGTCGGAGAAGCCTACCCCGCTCACCGAGCTCGTCATGTCGTTGATGGCCACGCCGTCGCCGGACGTGGTCGAACCGATCACCAGATGCCCGCTGGAATCGATCGATGCCGAGACGCCGGAGATGCCGTTCAGCGCCGTCACGAGATCGCCGACCGTCGAGTAGGATGACAGGTCGAGATCTTGATAGGAAACCAGATTGCCGCTCTGGTCGGAGACCGCAATCCGGACCGAACCGGTCGCCGACAAGGCATCCGTGCTCGTGACCGACGCCGTACCGGTCAGACTGGTCGGCGCCGGCACCGAGGATGCCCCGTTGGTGATCGCGTTCAGCGTCGATTTCAACTGCGTCGCAAGTTGGTCGAGCTGCGACTGTTCGGCCGGCAACGTCTGGTCACGCAGCGTGATCAACGCGCCAATCTTGCCTGAAGTGATCTGCGAGGTGATGTCGACCCCGTCGACCGTGATCCCGCTGAAGCCGCCCGAGCTATAGCTGGTCGACGCGGTGACATTTGCCGACGTCGAATAACTCAGTGTATGCGCCGACGAATCCACGAGCGCTCGCCCCGACGACGTGTAGACCTGCAAGTCCCCGTTCGATGCCGTGTAGTAGCTCACGTTCATATAGGACGACAGGTCTTTCAGTGCCGAATTTCGCTGATCCTCAAGATCCGCGGTCGATTGTCCGGCCGCGCCCATCTTCCTGATCTGGACGTTCAGGTCGGCGATCTGCTTCAGGTCGCTATTGATGCTGGTCACCGACGAGCCGATGTCCTGATCCGCGTTTGACCGCAGAGTCTGGATGCCCTGCGAGGTATCGCGCAATTGGGAGGCCACATCGTCGAGCGCGCTCACCACCGCCGACTGCAGCGAGACGCTGCTGGGTGAACTCGCCAGCGACGACAGCGCTGACTCCAACGACGCCAGAGAATTGGCGACCGAAGTGCCCGAGGTCGAGGTACCTGAGCTTGATGCGCGGCCGAACAGCTGCTCGAGCTGCGTCATGTAATTGTTGGTGGTGTCGGCCGAGCCGAGATCGGACGTGGCAGAGATCAACGACTTCAACAACAGCTTGTCGACATTGCTGCTGATCCCGGTGATGGTTACTCCGGTGCCGACACCGCCCGTCACACTGGTGGTCTGATCGGCAGTCTTCTTGGTATAGCCCGCCGTATCTGCGTTCGAGATGTTCGACGACGCCACGCTGATCTGCGTCTCTGTCGCCATGATTCCGCTGAACGCGATCAGCCGTGCAACATCGAGCGACATCGCTTTTGCTCCACTCCTATCCGCGCCTCAGGCTTGAACATTCGTCCCGTAGGATACCGCACGCGCGGTGCGGCGACCGCCCGATCCGTAGGGCGAGACGCTGGCGATCTGCTCACGGATCGCCTGCATGACCGCCTCGATCCGGCGATTGCTCGCCTCGATCGCCGCCCGCAGCCGCATCAGATTCTCGTCCATGGCCACCCGCAGGTTCAGGATCCGCTCCATCAGCTGCTCGCGCAGGACCCGATCCTGGACATGCAGGCTCGCGGTCCTTGCCGCGCATTCGGCGACGCGCTGCTCAAACAGACCCGCAAGACGGTTCTTGTCGTCGAGCTGCTTCGAACGCGACGCCGGCAGGCCTTTGGCAAGCTCCAAGTTCTCCTCGGACACCACCGCCACCAATTCGTCGATCAATGCGATCAACGATTTCACACCATCATCGCCGCCGTGGCCGGGTGCGGCCTGGATTGCTGGATTCATCTTGTCGCTCCCGTATCGTTCTCAATGACCGTTCCGCTGCGGCGAGCCGGCCGTCCGCGCCACACGCGCATAAGTGTTCAATGCCGCGACCCTGACCGCCGCCAGCTTCCGTTCCTCGTCGAGCAGCGCACACTCGCGCAGCAGCTTGCGACGTACCGTCTCGATATCGTCGATCAGCGCGAGCAACTGCATTCGATCCGCACCGTGAACCCCAGCCGCACGGATCTTCAGCCGGCGCAACCGGCGCAGCAATGCCTCGCCCTCACCGAGCCGTTCTTCCTTCAGATCGGCCATGATCACCTCATCGCCGAGATCAGGGTGTCGAACATCTTGTTCACCGACGTGACGACCTGGGATGCCGCCGAATAGGCCTGCTGAGCCGAGATCATGTTGCTGAACTGGCCTGTGGTGTCGGTCGTGCTCGATTCAAGCTCGCTGCCATAGACGGTGCCGGCGCTGCCCTCTCCCGAGGTCTGTAGCTTTGCCGTGCCGGAGTCCGCAGTCGCGGTATACATGCCGTCGCTATGGGCCTGCAGACCATTCGGATCGGCGAAAGTCGCGACGGCCACCTTGTAGATCGGAACGGTCTGGCCGTTCGAATAAGTCGCCTCGACGACGCCTCCCTGGCCGATCGATACGTTGGTCAGCGTACCCAGCGCGGTACCGTCCGAGTTGGCGCTGAAGTCAGTGACGCTCGGCGTGGTGCTGCCCGATGACAGCTGGGTCAGGCCATTCGTGCCGCCGTTCTGCGTACCGAAATTCATCGAGATCGCGCTGCTATTGGCGCCGTCAGTCCACTGGATGTTGAGGGGATCCACCTCACCCGTGGTGGCATCCGTCGGCGAGACGGTGCTGAGGGAGCCGTCACCGTTGAACGTGATCGTATAGGTGGCGGCGCCGCCATTGACTCCGATCGAGCTGACGTCGGAGGCGTTCGCCGGCGCGAAAGTCGCGCTCCACGTGTTACTCGCGGTTTTGGTCCAGGTGACGTCGAGCGTGTGCGCGTCTCCTAAGGAATCGTACACCGTCATCGAGCTGCTGAACGAGCTGCCGTCCGTCGGCGTCGTTGTCGTGGAGGTGTTGACGACCGCATCCGACGGCAAATTGGCGGTAATTGTCGACTTGGTCGTGGCACCGCCGTTCGACTTCGCGATATCGGTCTTGACCGGCTCGAGCCCGCTGCCAACGACGTTGCCGTTGGCGTCGGTGCGATATCCTTCCAGATAGTAACCGTTATTGACGAGATAGCCGCTGTTGTCGGTCGTGAACGCGCCATTTCGCGTATAGGACGTGGATCCCCCTGCATTGAGAGAATTGGTCACGACGAAGAAGCCGGAGCCAGAGATCGCAACGTCCGTGGCATTTGTCGTAGCCGACAACAGTCCTTGTTGCGTGATATTGGAGCGACCGGATACGGCGACGCCGCCGGACGAATAGGCTTTGCCGCTCGTTCCCGTTACCAGCTGATCGAACATCCCCGAGGTGGTCTTGTAGCCCGTCGTATCGGCATTGGCGATGTTGTCGCTGATCATCGCAAGCGACGAGCTCTGCGCATTGAGCGCAGAAATCGCCGAGGAAAGTGCTCCAGAAAGACTCATAATCCAACTCCGAATAATGCTGTCAGGAGGTTACGCCGATGATGTTCGCGGCACTGACCGACGCGCCGCTCACGGTAAGCGAGGGCGTGCTGGTCGAGGTGTCGATACCGGTCACGGTGCCCGTGATCGTCGTGTAGTTGAGGACCGAAGTGCCGGCTGCGTTGGTCGCCGACACCGAGATCGTGTACTGTCCGCCGTCACTGAGCTGATTGCCGGATGAGTCTTTGCCGTCCCAGGTGAACGAGTTAGACCCCGCATTGCCGGTTCCGGTGCCGGTCCAGACAGTGTTGCCGGAGGAGTCCTTGATCGAGATCGACACGTTGGAGGCGACTGAGGACAACGAATAACCGTAGGTCGCCGATCCGTTGGACAGCGTCGCAGTATCGCTCTTCGCCTCGACCGTGTGGCCGATGTAGTTGACCGAATTCAGCGTCACCAGGCTGGAGAATGAGCTCGCCAGCGAGCTCATGCTGGTGTTGGTCGCCGATTGCTCGGTGAAGGTGGCGTAGGACGTCATCTGGTTGACGAAGTCCGTGACGCTCGTCGCATTCAGCGGATCCTGGTTCTGCAGTTCGCTGACGAGCAACTTCAAGAAATCGGTCGAACTCATCGCCGTGCTCGACGACGAACTGGAGGACGACGTTGATGAATTCGAGGTCGTTGAACTCGTTGCCGAAACCGTCATGGCAAACTCCGGACCTGCTCGTGTGGCTCACGCGCCGGGCCACGTCGCAAGCTTGCGATCATGGCGGCGTTTGCAGATCAAACGGACGGCACGCCGAATTCAGGCGGAGAAAGATTGGGCGGAATTATTTGATAAGACGGCAGAATTTGCCGCCGCGCCGCCATGCAGGCGGCAAAAAAACCGATCGACTCGGCCCTGTCGAGACCGGCAGCACGGTGCCCAAACAGAATGGATTAAAATAAGAAACATGGACGCGACGTCGCGTCCGGTAAGGCGCCGGCGAAGCCTATGCGCCCTGGAAGCGATCAGCCCGGATGCGGCGCGTCGACGACGGCCTCAACCGTCCCCTCGTCCGCCGCTGGCGTCACCGCCTCGAGCCGGCCCGCCGCAGCGACGATTCGGTCGGCCAGACCGGCCGGCGCGCGAACCGCTGGCGACGAAAGTGCCTGACGCAACGCGCGCGCCTCTTCGAGCAGCGCGCGTGCTTCCGGCGATGATGCCAATAATTCTGCTGCAATCTGACGCTGCCCTTCGGGCCAGCAGGAGACGTCCTCTCCCAATCGATCGATCAGATCTTCGAATTCCCTGACGTCCATCGTCCGCCCAATCCAGCGTCTCCCGGAGCGTCATAAACCATTCGTGGGCAACACGAAATTGATATCACTTGTCGCAGCAGACCCCCCTAACATGATACCTCAATCCAAGCGAACCGGCAGCATAAATGCACACTACGATGCACAATCGCGACCCAAACCGCGGACGGGGGCGAGCCCCTCCCAGACCCGATTCGCCGAGGTCCGCGAATCAGGCCAGCCGGCCAGAGCGGCGCTCAGTTGCGCCGCAAGGCGACCGTCAACGTCGCGGGATCGAATGCCCGGCAGAGCGTGGCCCACCCTTGGTCGCGGCATCGGTTGCCTCCCAGGCATCCCGCAGTTCGGCAATGCTTGCGATGATGCGTTGGAAGTTTTCCCGCATGTGCGGGCGACCATACGAGCGCAAGGCCGCCAAAATCAGCGAATTGTAGGTCCGGAACAACCGCTCCGCGACCGCACCGCCACGGACCGAATCGAGATGGTGGCTCAAACCACGCAGGATGGCGGTTGCCCGCGTCAAGTGTTCATGCCCTTCCTCGAAACGTCGCGCCTCCTGGGCGTGCAGCGATTTCTGCAAGTACATGGCGGCGCCGTTGAGCAGCATGATCACGGCTTTGAGCGGCGGAACTGCAACGGCTGCACCGCGGTAGGCCTGGTTGGCGCGATAGGCCATCGAACTCTGTGTCATCAGTTACTCGAATTCACATTGAGAAGAGCTTTGAGATAGGTCAGCGTGTTGTTTGCGCTCTGAATCGCGGCTTGATACTTGGCGTATTGCGTCTGGAGCTGGGCCTTATATGTCGACGCAGCACTCTCGATATCGTTGACCTTGCTGGTCATCGTATCGTCCTGGCTCGTCAGATTATCGATCAGCGTCTGCAAGGAGCCACTGGTGCCCGAAGCATCCTTTGCGAGCTGATAGATCTGCGTGGCAAGGCCCTGGGTCGACGTCACCGTGATCGATTGTGAGGTCGAACCGGTATAAGTGAAGGCCATTCCCGCATAGATGGTTCCAGAATTGCCGATAATGGTGTTACCGCTGATCGTGAATAGCGAGCTATCCCCTCCAACCGAGGCCGAGGTGAGATTGCCCGAGGAATCGACGGCCACGTCGAGCGTAAACGATTGCGGCGAGGTTCCGGTGTTGACGACGCTAAGCTGACTGGACGACGTCGTCGTCTGTGCCGACAACAGCGCCGTCACACCACTCAGATTGGTGCTGAGGATCGTCGACAACGTCCCGGTGTCAAGCTGCAGTTCGTTCTTGCTGTTGAAAGAAAGGCCGAGATCAGCCATCGTCATGCCGCCTACCGAAGTGCTCAGCACACTCTGGAGTTGGTTCATGATGTCGCGCATGGTGCCGTCGCCGAACAGCACCGCGCTCGACGAGGCGGTACCGTCTGAATTCGTGGCCTGTTGAGCGATCACAGCGTCCCGAAACGCGTTGTAGTTCGTCACGAAAGTTTGCAGAGCTGACTGAATCTGGCTCGTATCCGTGCCGATGCTGACGTCGATCGAGGTGCCGCTCGGGGTGGCCTGCAGCAGGTTGAAGGTAACCCCGCTCAGCACGTCCGAAACGTCGTTGGTGTCGCGGGTCAATGAGACACCATCGAGGGTGAAATTCGCCGCCTGCGCCGTCTGCAGCACCGTCGAGAACGCCCCCGAGCTGTCGGTTACGCCAAGCTTGTTCAAAATGTCGTCGCCGGACGTGCTCGAATAGGTGATATTGGCGGCATCCTGGGTTCCGGTCAGCACCAATTCGTAGGAGCCGGTCGAAACCTGGAGGATCGATGCCTGTACATTCGTGGTGGAAGTCTGGGCATTGATCGCGTCGGCGACGTCCTGCAGAGTCATGCTGCTCGTCACCGTGATGCTCGTTGTGCTGCCCCCGGAAAGACCGAGCGTAAATGTTCCGGAATAGCCGAGCGCGGTGGTCTGGCTGGACTGGCTGCTGCCGGCGACCTTCTGGGCCGTCGCGATCTGGCTGATCGTCAGCGTGTGATCACCGGTCGCCGCACCACTGTTGACCGACATCGACAGCGCTGACGAGGCGCTCACATCGCCGGTCGAGCTGAGGGTTGCCGCGCGGGTTGCGAAAACGTTGGTCGCGAGCGAATTGACGACCGAGGTGGCCAGCGAGGCCAAGCCGGACGAAAGCGTGCTGAGATTAGTCTGCAGTGTCTGGTAGGCCGAGATTTTCGCCTGGTTGGCGGTGATCTTGGTCTGGATCTGCGTCGCCTGCGTCAACTTGGCATTGACGGCGGAGTCGATCAGACCGGTCCAGTCGATGGAGCTGGTCGTGCTGGTGCCTGATGTCGTGACGGAGCTGGAGCTTGACGAAGATGACGAGGATGACGTCGTACTGCTCGTGCCCGAGGTCGCGCTGCTCACTGTCATGATTTGGGGCCCGCCTTAGCAAGTGCCGGGCCGGCATCGCGCCGGCCCGGAAGATCGCACATCAGCCGAGAAGCTTCAGCAGATATTGCGGCATCTGGTTTGCCGCGGCTTCCGCCGAAACGGCCGCCTGGGTCTTCACCTCGGCGGACGACAGCGTCGCCTGCTCGGCGGCGATATCCACGTCCTTGATCGCCGAGTTGGCGGACTGCAGGTTCTGGGTCTGGGTCGAGATCGAGTCGGCGCTGAAGTTGAAGCGCGATTCCTGCGCGCCGATCTCGGCGCGCGCCTTGGAGACCGTGTCGATCGCGGTGTCGAGCGCCGACAGGGCCGCGGTGGCGCCGCTCTGGGTGCTGACGTCGAGCGAGGTGATCGCGAGAGAGCTCGAGCTCAGGTTGGAGAGCGTGATGTTGATGGTATCGGAGCTGGAAGAGCCGACCATCACGGCGACGCCCGACGTGAAGGTGGCGCTGCTGCCGTCGAGCAGGCTGGTGCCGCTGTAACGGGTACCCGACGCGATCGAGTTGACCTGGCTGATCAACTGCGAGAACTCCGACTGGATGTAGGTGCGGCTGGAGTTGGTCGTGGTGCCCGAATCCGATTCCGAGGCCAGCGACTTCATGCGCGCCAGGATGTCGCTGATGTTGGAGGCCCCGCCGTCGGCGGTCTGCAGGATCGCCGTTGCCTGGGAGACGTTGGTCGCGGCCTGCTGCAGCGTGGTGATGTCCGAGGAAATGCGGGTGGAGATCGCGAGACCGGCAGCGTCGTCGGACGCTGAAGTGATACGCGAGCCGCTCGACAGCTTCGAGAGAGCGCTTGTTTCCTGGTTCGAGTTGATGTTCAGGTAGCGGACGGCCGAGTTGGCCGCAACGTTGGTGGAAATTGCAGGCACAGTGAAGACTCCTGAGTGGTCGGCGCGACAGGCCGGATCGTGGAAGGACTGACGGTGCGGATCAGCCCCGTCTGTTCGATCAAACGGAGAGTCGTGCCGGGATCAGGCGAAAATTCTTTCCGCCGTGGAGCTTATGATTAGCAGTCGGTAAACGCACCGCGGATGTCGCGCTCGTGCCGACGCAGCAATTCACGCAGCTGTTGGCGCCCGCGCTTGAGCAGCGACTCCACCGCGGCGATGGTCGTGTCCATCACGTCGGCGATCTCGCCGTTGCTCATATTCTCATGATAGGACAGGATGACTGCAACGCGCTGCTGCTCAGGCAGCCTCTGCATCGCAGCCTCGAGCAGATCGTTCATCTCGGCGCGTTCGATGACGCTGCTGGCGTCAGGCTTGGAATCCGCAACCTCCGGAACGACGTCGACATTCTCGGTGCGCGGCTTGCGCCGCAGATCGATGCAGCGATTGCTCACCACACGATAGAGCCAGGTCGAGAACTTCGCCCGGCCGTGCTGCCAGCGTCCCCGATGAGTCCAGACCTTCAACATCGTGTCCTGCACGACATCCTCTGCATCGGCTGCGCTGCCGACGATCCGCAACGCGATCGCGTAGGCGCGGTCGATGTGACGCTCGACGAGCTGCCGAAAAGCCGTCTCATCCCCGGTTGCCAGCCGATCGAGCAGATCCTTGTCCTCGTCGAATACGGCATCGCTACAGGGGGGCGCGCCGTCCGGCACGATTGCGGCCGACTCTTGCCAAGGCACCGTCGCAACCTCTTGCTGGGCCGGTTCCTTGACCGCCTCGAACTCGGCGGGAGCCCAGACATCAAGCGCGTAGCTCATTCCTCAATCTCCAACCCCCAGCGCCGAATGCACAGACTCCAAACGGCTTCCACCCCTTGAACGCCGCAGGCGAGCAAGTCAGGCGAACTATTTTCGTTATTTTTCAATAGCTTAGAGGGAATGTTTTGCCCACCTGCAGGCAAAAAATGCCGGACGGAGCGACGCCGCCGTCCAAACAGAGACCAAGTGAAGCATTCAGTCCGCATCGCAGGACATTCATCTGGAAAGGAAAATCAGCAGGAAACGCAGCTGTTACGCGGACTCTACGTGGCTCATGCGGCAGGCGCACGAGGCGGAAGATGATCGGCTCTGCTGAGCAGAGTCTCGCACGAAGCGATCTCAGCACTCGGCAATTTTTTCCGAATCACGAACTCAAAACTATCCGATTTTTCGAATCTGTCAGTCGTCACGCGCGCGTTTTTGAACTGCGCGATGATTTTTTTGAAATTCGAGCGCCTGATTTGGTGCGACCGACCGTTAATAGCATACGGAGCGGGGGATTTTTCAGATGAAGGTCGCAGCGGTCGGCGCAATGCGTCGAGCGAAGCTTGTTGCTGCGTGCTCGTTCGATGTTTTCGATACGTTTGTAGTACGCGCCTGCACTACGCCGGATGGCGTTTTCGAACGGACTTATGAGCTCTCAGGCTTATCTGTCACGCATCCGAATGTTACAGAACATTTCACTCAGCATCGCATTCGCGCGGAAACGCGCGCCCGCGATGAGGCCAAGAAGAAGCGTGGATCGGCCGAAGTCCGGATCACCGACATATATTCTTTCTTTCCTTTCAAGCTGTTTGGACTCGATCGCGACGCTCTGAACGACCTGGCTGTTGCCGAGTTTCGCGCCGAGCTCGATCTCTGCCGCACCAACCCGGACATGCTTCAGCAATATCTGGAAATGAAGCGGCAAGGTTTTCGCGTCGGCTTTATTTCGGACACCTACTGGACCACGAAGCAGCTTGCTCATTTGTTGCGCAACTGCTGTCCCGACTTGAGCTGGGATTTTCTGTACGCCTCATGCGAGCATGGCCACGGCAAGAGCGAAAAGCTGTTCGCCAAATATCTTGCCGAGCAGAAGGTCGACCCGGCGAAGTCGTTTCACATCGGAGACAATGAGCGCGCGGACATCCAGGGTGCGCGCCGGCATGGCATTCGGCCCCGCTACTATCCGCAGGCGAGCGCCCAATTGGCCTCCAAGCTGCAGCGGGAAGCCGCGTTGTTCGAGCTCTTGTCGCCGGGCCGACCGGCCCGACTGGATCATGGGCTGCGCACCTTGCGGCGAATGATCGCCGCCCAGACCGCGGAACGATCTCCCGCGTTCCATCTCGGCATGACGGTGATCGGCCCGGTCATGGCTGCATTCGAGGCCTTTATCGAATCCCGCTGTGCTGCGTTGAGGCAGGCCAGCGGAAAGGTGGCCCTGGGCTTTCTCGGGCGTGACGGCTTTCTCTCGCATCGCGTTTGGCAGAACCGACGTGATGATGCCCACTACATCGAGGTGAACCGCCGCGTGGCCGTGATCGCCGCCGCCGACACGCTCGAGCCGCTGCGCAAACTGCTTGAGACGATTCCCGCACTCGACGCACACAGCTTCTTCGGTATCAGCAAGGTCCTGCCACCGGCTGTGGCCAACTTCTTCGCCACCCATTCCGATGGTGTCGTCAAGGGTTCGGAACTTGCGGACGCCCTTCCCGACCTCATGAGCCGGCGTGAAAGCATGCAACTCGCCTCCGGCATGCGGTCGCGTCTGCTCGATTATCTCCGTGCTGCAATTCCCGAGTTCGACTCCTGCACAGACCTGGTGCTGGTCGATCTCGGCTATTCCGGCAGCGTGCAGAAGGCCTTGCGCCGCGTCTTCGACCGCGAAGGCGTCAAGATCAGGCTGCACGGCACCTATCTGCTCTCCGTCGACGATGCATTTCACGATCTCCCGCGAGGCGACAGCGCCAGCGGCCTGATCTCCGACCTCGTCGTGACGCCGCACATGAAGCGCGCCCTCCTCCGTAACGTCGCGCTGCTCGAACAGCTGTGCAGCTCTGCGGAAGGATCCGTCCGCGACTATTGCGGCAGAGACGTCCTCCACGAAACCAATCCGCTTCCCGCCGCGCAGCTCGCATGCGTGGCCGAAGTCCAGGCCGGCGCCATCGCGTTTGCCTCAGCTGCGCGCGATTTGGCGGCGACCTATCGGCTCCAGCCATTCATCCCGTCGGATGTCTCGGCACGCTGGACCGCGGCGACCTTGGCCCGCCTGCTGTTGCTCCCGGATGACGACGAACTCGCTTTGCTCGGAGGCTTCCAACATGACGTCAATCTCGGGACCGCTACGCTGCAACCGTTGATCGACAGAAGCTTCATCGATAATCAGCTGATCGCCCGTGGCCTTAGCTCTGCGTGCGCCGCCGAGGAGCCGCCGATGTGGCTGGCCGGAAGTCTCGCCTCGATCTCGCCCGCGCATTCCTATCTCTACACGCTGTTCGGCGCCAACCGGCTGCCGCCCGACGTGTTTGGCGAAGCGGCCTGCGACAGGCTCGAGGTTGGCCTATTCAAGGCCGACGGTTCTGCTTCGATGGAACAAATTACCCTATACCGGACGGGGCTCGGCGACATCAGGATCCGCATTCCAGTCTCACGCGGGATGAAGATCGAGATGATCGTGCTGCCGCTCGCCAAATTTGCACGCGCGGGAATTCTGCATGGCATCACCGTTCAGAGCGGCGAGACCGTCGCGGAGGCAGCCAAGTCTGCCGACGTAACAGCCCTTCCCGACGATAGACTGACGTTTGCAAACCTCGAACGTCAGGGCCGCCACTATCACGCCACGAGCGAGGACGGCTGCCTCATCGTTCCAGTGCTGGCCGCCAAGGGCGATGTCAGTGTCTACACCGTCGCTCTCACGTCTCTCAACCATGATCGGATTAGCACCAGCCGACCGGCCGCGTCCGATGAGAACCCCTGGCGAATGATCGCGTCCCAACTCGGCGAACAAGGCACGGCAACGGCGACATGATTAGTCCGCCTGATCCGACGTCGTGATCCGTTCTAGCTCCGAGGAGCCAGGAGCATGATGGGCAGCAACACCGACCGGACCGACGATACCAGCACAGCGCTTGGAGGGGTGTTGAAGTCTCAAGGAGTCAAGCTTGGCGATGCGCAAAATCGCCGGATCGAATGGCTGATACGCAGCTTCGGTCGCGCCGAGATCTGGGGAAGCGGCGCCCGCCCCGGAAGCGGCCGTGTTGTCATCGTGATAGACCCACCGAGCGGCGCAGGCGCGGAGCTATTATACCGCTCGTTGGATCCGACGGCTGCGGTCGTGATCCCGTTCGGCGAAAATCCCGCCTTCGACTTCCTGAAGTCCAAGCTGTCGGAATTCGGAACGGTCGGCACATGCGGTGCCGACGGCCCTCATGAACTCTGGTGGGGCGGCCTCCACTGGAGGTCACCGGCCAGCGCGACACAGGTTAAGGGCCCCCTCGTCGTGTCCTGCTATCCCCGTGCACTCGGCGATATGACGGCCTACCATTTGAAGAGCTCGCTGGAGCGGCTCGGGTTGAGCTTCATTGTCGAGGCTATCGACAGCGTTCACGACGACCGCATGCTCGCATTCGAGAAGGCCGACTTCATTGCCCGCATGTGGGAACGGCACGCTCAGCCGCTACTATTCGTCGATACCGACACGATGCTGCAGTCCGCACCGGAACTGCCGGTCGAAGCGGCCTGCGATTTCGCCGTCCACAAGTGGAACGGCTGGGAGATGTCGGCGCGCACCCTGTATTTCGGGCGCTCGAATGCCGCCGAAGCGATGCTGCGGACATGGCAGACCCTCGCCCATTCCTATCCTGCCGTGTGGGAAGCCTATCTGCTAGACCAGGCCTGGAGCCTGACCTCGTCGCAAATTCCGCTCGACACGCTCTGGCTGCCCCGCGCCTATCACGCCATCGCCGGCGAAGCCGGCGCGAAACTCGCGACGATCGTCCATAATCTCAGACCGACGACTGCAGATCTCGGTCCGGATTCGGACTTTGCCGATAGGGTCCGGGCCGCGCGACGTGCCGGCCGCATCGGCGCACGGGACGCGTTGCTCGTGCTCAATTCGGCGGTCCGATCGAACAAGGCGGTCACCGTGATCCTGCGCGACTTCGAAGCCGCAGGAGCGCGCGCCACCGCAGCCAGCATCCAGGCCGTGACCAGCGCGTTCGCTGCCGACTGCGGCGGCTTCGCGCGGCTCGAGCTGTCGCTCTGCCCCTGGCAGGACGATGTGCAAGTCGCAAAAGAGGCCGCATTCCTCGCCGACAACCGGGTGATCGAGATCGCTCCCACACAGAATCTTCCGAGTGATCTGTTCCGTTCGCTCGCGACCTCCGAGTCCGCGATGCAACCGGCCCGCGTGATGCGCAATCCCCGCTGAATTCAGGACCCGAAGCCACATGCTCAACACGATCATCCTTCTGACCGGCAGCCGCGACCAGCAGATGGCTTTGACCGAACTGCTCAAAGCGCACAATCCGGGCCTGTCGTTCCGCTGCGCCGTCACCCTGGCCGAGCTCGAAGCCATCGACCCCGCGGTGCTCACCAACGCGCGGCTCGTCGCATTTACGACGGGCGTGATCGTCCCGGCACGCATCCTTCGCGCGCTCGGCCATGGCGCCTATAATTTCCATCCAGGTCCGCCGGACTATCCGGGCTGGGCTCCGGCCCATTTCGCACTCTACGACGATGTCAAACGCTTCGGTGCGACCGCGCATGTGATGGAAGCGCGCGTGGATTGCGGCGCTATCGTTGGCCTCGAAGAATTCGACATTCCCGACGGCATCGAAGTCCGCGGCCTGGAACAGATGGCGTTCGTGCGGCTCGCTTATCTGTTCTGGCGCATGGCTCGCGACATCGCCTGCGAAAGCGCGCCGCTGCCGGCGTTGGAGGTTGCGTGGCACGGCATCAAGAGCACGAAGCAGATGTATGCTGCGATGTGCGACATGCCCGCCGGCATCGCGGCGACCGAGATGAAGCGCCGCATCCGAGCCTTCCACGACGACTTCCGCGGCATTCCGCTGACGGTGACGCTGCATGGCATGCGCTTTCAGCTCGTTGGCGCCACCGCACCCCAACCGATTGCAGCGGTGGTCGTGGAAGCGCCGCCGCTCGCGCTCGCGTCCTAGATCATGATGCGATTACAAGGAATCGCATCATGATCTCATCTCTTTGATTGAGTATGATCTTTTCGGAAAACCGGTTTCCACTTTTCCGAATCATGCTCTAACTCAACGTTTGAGCGGCTTGACCGCGGCGTCGCACAGCCGCGCCTCCCAGCCATGACGCTCCAACTCCGGATCGTCATGCTCCTCCTCCGGCCAGCCGACGCAGAGATAGGCTATGAGCGTCCAGTCCGGCGGCAGGTCGAGCGAACTGCAGGCTGCCTGCGGATCGAGGATCGAAACCCAGCCGACCCCAAGTCCTTCTGCGCGGGCCGCAAGCCAGAAGGTCTGGACCGCCGCGACGACGGAATAGCGCAGCATTTCCGGCATCGTCTTGCGACCGAGACCATGGCCGGTCTCGGTCGCTTCGTCGGCGCAGACCACGAGATGCACCGGCGCCTGGGTCAGCCCTTCCAGCTTCAGCCGTGCGTAGATCGCACGCCGCTCGCCGTGATAGCCTTCCAGCGCAGCCTGGTTCGCGGCCTTGAAGTTGGCTACGATGGCGGCACGCCGTCTCGGATCTTCGACCAGCACGAAGCGCCAGGGCTGGCTGAAGCCGACCGAGGGGGCGTAGCACGAGAGCGCCAGCAGCCGCTCGATCAGCTCCGGGCTCACCGGCGCGGACAGGAAGCGGCGGACGTCGCGCCGCCAGCGCACCAGCTGTGCAAAGCGATCCTTGAACGCGGCGTCGAACTTCGGCGGCTCCGGTTTCGGCTCGCTCATGACGCCTCTCCGCTCACGGCGTGAAGAAACGATCCGCTGACCGGACCGCGGCGCGCCCCCGGCTCTGCGATGGCGCCGCCCACTGCATCACAACACTCGATCAGCGGATCGTCGGCTTCCGCCAAGATCGAAGCATAGTGAAATTCGTGGCCGAACACGATCGCATCCCGTGCGCCGAGCGCGCAATCGGCGAGCAGCCGCGCGCGACGGTAGCCGAGATGGAGCCGCCGCTTGGCGAAGGAGGTCTCGAGCGACAGCAGACCCGCCATGGCGTGGCGAGCCCCCTGCGCATCCTCCAGGCCGGTCCCCAACACCATGTAGCCACCGCATTCGCCGTGGATGCGCGCCCCTCTCTCGGCCGCAAGCCGCAAGCCGCCGAGGAAACGATCGGCCGCGGCCAGCCGGCCGGCATGCAGTTCCGGATAGCCGCCCGGCAGCCATACGGCATCGGCCGACCCGTCCGGGGCCTCGTCCGCCAGCGGTGAAAAGGTCACGATCTCGGCACCTGACTCACGCCAATGGCGCGTGAGATGTGGATAGCTGAAGGAGAATGCAGCATCCGAGGCCAGCGCGATCCGTTGCCCCGGTGGCTTGATCCCGAAGCCTGCGGCGCCCGCATCATGTGACCCGCCCGCCATCGGCCGGGCCAACGAACTGATCACGTCGAGATCGGTGGTTTCGCAGATCCGATCCGCTAAACGATCAAGATGCTGCTCGATCGATCCGATCTCCTGGGCCTGAACCAGGCCAAGATGCCGTTCCGGCAGCACGAGCTCTTGGTCGCGGATCAGGGCGCCCAGCAGCTTGATCCCGATCCGCACGAAAGCGGGCTCGATCAACGCGCGATGCCGCGCACTGGCGACGCGATTGAGGATCACGCCGGCAATCTCGATGTCGTCGCGATAGCGTGCGCAGCCGAGCGCGACCGCGGCGGCCGTCTCGGCCTGACCGCTGACGTCGATGACCAGTACGACGGGCCAACCAAGCAGCGCCGCCAAGTCGGCTGCCGAGCCCCTGCCCGCACGACCCGAACCCGGCGCGCCGTCGAACAAGCCCATGACGCCTTCAACGATGGCGAGATCGGCACCGGCCGTCGTGTCGCTCGCCAACCGACGAAGCTGCGGCGCCGACATCGCCCAGCAGTCGAGATTGTAGCTCGTCCGCCGGGCGGCAACCGAATGGAAGGCGAGATCGATGTAATCCGGTCCGCACTTGAACGGTTGGACCCGCGTTCCACGCCGGACCATGGCCCGCATCAGCCCAAGCGCGATCGTGGTCTTGCCGGCGCCGGAACGCGGCGCGGCGATGATCAGCCCTTTTGGTCCGGCCACCGTCATGGCCGTGGTACCGTTCCAACGCAGCAAACTGTGCTATGCGATCGACGATGACTGAAACCGTGGGAGCACCGGAACGTCCCCTGAAGCGTGGCTGGACCACAGGCAGCTGCGCCACTGCTGCTGCCCGCGCGGCTTATGAATTTCTGATCACGAGAACTTGCCCCGCAATGGTCGAGATCACTTTGCCGAGCGGCCAGCGAGTCAGTTTTGCGGTCGCGATGCACGAGGGTGACGCGAGCGCCGCCACCGCTGGTGTCATCAAGGACGCCGGCGACGACCCCGATGTCACCCACGGCGCACTGATCAAGGCGACCGTACGGCGCGGGCCTGATGGTTCGGGTATCGTGTTCCGGGCCGGGCCAGGCGTCGGCACCGTGACCAAGCCGGGACTGCCGCTGCCGCCCGGGGAGCCCGCAATCAATCCGGTGCCGCGACAGATGATCAGCGCGGCGGTCCGCGAGGCAGCCGCCGCATTCGACAGTCCTTCCGACGTAATCGTCGAGATTTCCATTCCCGGCGGCGAGGAGCTTGCAAAGAAAACGCTCAACCCGCGGCTTGGCATTCTCGGCGGTCTGTCGATCCTCGGCACGACGGGAATCGTCATTCCCTTCAGCTGCGCGGCCTGGATTCACTCGATCTATCGCGGCATCGACGTCGCACGCGCGTCCGGGCTTGCGCACATCGCCGGCGCGACCGGATCGACCTCCGAGAAGGCGGTGCAGCACTTGTACGGACTGCCGGATGCGGCCCTGATCGACATGGGCGATTTCGTCGGCGGCATGCTGAAATATCTTCGCCGCCATCCGGTCAAGCGCGTCACGATCGCCGGTGGCTTTGCCAAGATGACGAAGCTCGGCCAGGGCCTGCTCGACCTGCATTCGCGGGCCGGAGAAGTCGATCGCGCCTGGCTCGCGGACGCGCTGTCCGACGCCGGTGCGCCCGATGCGCTTGTGGGTGCCGCGCGCGGCGCCAATACGGCGCTGCAGGTTCTCGACGAAGCCAAGCGGCTGGCTTTTCCGGCCGGCGACGTGGTCGCACGCGCAGCGTGGCGCACCGCAAGGCGTGCGCTTGGCGATGGTATCGCCCTCGACATTGCGGTGTTCGATCGCGTTGGGCAGCTGGTCGGACAGTACGACGGTGCTGATCATTCGCCTCTCCCACGAAAGCGGCGCTGATAATCGGCATCGTAGAGAGCGCTGGCCCGAAAATCCTTTGCAGCGAGTGCCTGCCCGACCAGGATCAATGCCGTACGCTCGATCGGATCGGACTTCGTCGTCGCAACGATCGTGCCCAGCGTTCCGCTGATGATGCGCTGATCCGGCCAGCTTGCGCGATAGACGATCGCGATCGGGCAGTCGGCGCCGTAGTGAGGCACCAGTTCCTCCACCACGCTTTCGAGGACATGGATGGAGAGATGGATCGCGAGCGTCGCCCGGGATTGCGCGAAAGTGGCGAGCGTCTCGGTCTCCGGCATCGCCGAGGCTCGGCCGGAGGTGCGCGTCAGCACCACCGATTGCGCCAGGCCCGGGAGGGTCAGTTCACGCCCCAGCGCCGCGGAAGCCGCGGCAAAGGCCGGCACGCCCGGCGTAACCGTGAATGGGATTCCAAGCTCCTCGAGCCGCCGCAGCTGTTCGCCGAGCGCGCTCCAGATCGACAGATCGCCCGAATGCAGCCGCACGACGTCGTCGCCGGCTGCGGTCGCCCGCGCCATCTCCGCAATGATCTCATCGAGCGCCAATGGTGCGGTGTCGACGATGCGCGCGTCAGGCGGACAATGATCCAACAGCGCCTTTGGCACCAGCGAGCCGGCATAGAGGCACACCGGACAGCGTGCGATCAGGTCGCGGCCGCGGACCGTGATCAGATCAGGCGCACCAGGACCGGCACCGACGAAATGCACGGTCATGCTTGGAACTCCCCGGCAGCCTGCCCCTCTCCTTCCGCGAGCGCGCAGGTCGCCGTCGCATTGGCGATGCGGGGCAGGATCAAACGAGCATGCGCGCCGGCGGCCGCCAGCGCCGCCGTCTCCGCCACCGACGGCACCCCTTTCAGGTGCAGCACGCGATCGCTGTTGGTGACTGCGCTATGCGACACTCTGCCAAGCTCGCTGGCGACGATACCGATGAGCGGACGTCCCAGCCGACGCGCGGCTTCAATGATCCCAGGCTCCTCTGCCTTGGCGCGCTCGGTCGCGACAACGCCAATGGACTCGGCCTGCAACGCTGCCATCGTGAGCGCCTCGGCGATCAGTCTCTCAATATCATCCGCTGATGCGTTGCGGCGGCAGCCGATCCCGAGCGCGATCATGGCTTCGTCACCAGCCATTGCGTGACCGGCATCGCCGGCTTCCAGCCATGCATGGTGCCGATTGGTCTCACATGAGCCACGGCCACACGGACCAATTCGCCGCCATGCTTGTGAAACAACTCAGTCAGCCGCGCCTCGCCTTCGAGCGAGACGGCATTCGCCACCAATCGGCCGGCCGGGTTCAGCCGAGACCAGATTGTTTCGAACACACCTTCATCTGAGATGCCGCCGCCGATGAAAACCACGTCAGGCCACTCCAGATCGTTCAGAGCGGCCGGCGCGGAGCCGACGATGATCCGGAGATCCGGCGTGCCCAGCGCAATGGCATTGCGCGCCGCGCGATCGGCACGATCCTGTCGCGCCTCGATCCCGACGGCACGCAGCGATGGATGTCGCAACAACCACTCGATCGCGATCGACCCGGCCCCAAGACCGACGTCCCAGAGCAATTCGCCCGGCCGCGGCGCCAGCGCTGACAATGTCACGGCGCGAATTTCGCGCTTGGTCAGCTGCCCGTCATGCTCGAACAGGTCATCCGGAAGACCAGGCGCCAAGCTGATGATCGGCGCATCCGGATCGGCAACGACTTCGATCGCGATCGTCGTCAGCGCGCCGATGTCCGTGAGATCGAATTCCTTGGCAATTGCCCGACGCACCCGCTCCTGCGGTCCGCCCATTGCCTCCAGCACGGTCAAGCGCGAGTGGCCCATGCCACGCGACGACAACAGCACCGCGAGCTTCTTCGGCGTCGAACCGTCCCAGCACAGCGCGACGATCCGCGCACGCGGACTGAGATGACGAATGATGCCTTCCAGAGCCCGGCCGTGCAGGCTGATTTGCGCGACGTCCTGCAGCGACCAGCCGAGCCGCGCCGCGGCCAGACTGAACGACGACGGCTGCGGCAGGCACAACATCTCTTCGGCGGCAAACCGCTCGACGAGCTGTTTGCCCACGCCATAGTTGAAGGGATCACCGCTCGCGAGCACAACGACGGCCTTACCGCGTCGCGTAGCGATCTCGTCGAAGGCAAGATGCAACGGGCTCGGCCAAGCCAGCCGCTCGCCGGAGATCAAGGAGCGCGCAAGTTCCAGATGGCGCGCGCCACCAACGACAAGCGATGCGCTTGCAACCAGCCGGCGCGCGAGCGGCGACAATCCGTCCGCGCCATCTTCGCCGATTCCAACGATGGACAGCCAACGTGTCGCGTTGCAAGCTGCGGCCGAACTCATCACGGACCACACCCTTCATGCGCGTTCTCATTCTCGGCGGCACCACGGAAGCCTCGGAGCTGGCGCAACTGCTGGCCGGCGACAACCGATTCCAGCCGACGCTCTCGCTCGCGGGGCGTACGACCTCGCCGAAACCGCAGCCGATTCCGACGCGCATCGGCGGCTTCGGCGGGATCGCCGGACTTGAGGCGTGGCTGCGGGACAACGACATCGCCGCCGTGGTCGATGCCACCCATCCTTACGCCGCGCAGATTTCGGCTCACGCGGTTGCGGCGTGCCAGACGCTGTCCCTCCCGCTCGCCTCTATCGTTCGGCCGCCCTGGATGCGTGCGGACGACGATCGCTGGATTGACGTCGACACGGCGCAGGCCGCAGCGGCCGCGCTCGGCGCCGAGCCCGCCCGCGTCTTTCTCAGTCTCGGCCGTCTCGAACTCGCCGCCTTTAGCGCAGCGCCCCAGCACCACTACATTGCGCGCACGATCGATGCCGCCGGCGACGTGCCGCTGCCGCCCGACATCAGCTTTGTCTACGACCGCGGTCCGTTCGATGAAGCCAAGGAAGAAACCTTTCTGCGGCGCGAACGCATTCAGGCCATCGTATCGAAGAATTCCGGCGGCCCCGCCACCTATCCGAAAATCGCGGCCGCATGCCGACTGCAGATCCCGGTGGCGATGATCGCGCGCCCCGACAAGCCCCGCGGCGTTCCGCTCGACGGTGCGCGCGACGCCCTGCGTTGGCTGGAAGGACTGTCCGCTCACGATGTCGGCTCCATCTCCCGACGCGGCGTGTAGACCCACGGCGCCTTGCCGTCACGCATGATGAGGCGTGTCGCCGACGATCCGATCAGCACCAGCGTTCGCATGTCGGCGTGCGCCGGATCGATCTCGCCGAGCGTCGTCACGATACAGCCGACCTCGCCGGTGCCGGCCGCGCGCACCATCATGGCGACCGTGGAAGCCGGCTTGGTCCGGCGCAGAATATCGAACGCTTCCCCGAGCTGATGCGGCCGCGCCCTCGATAGGGGATTATAGAGCGCGATCACGAAATCGCCGCTGGCTGCGGCCTGCAGTCGCCGCGTGATCGTGCTCCAGCTCTTCAGATTGTCTGAGAGCGAGATCGCACAGAAATCCCCTCCTAACGGAGCACCGACTTCGGCAGCCGCCGCGAGCATGGCAGTCACGCCCGGTTCCACCCTGATGTCGAGCTGGCGCCACTCCGCCGGCCCCATCTCGACTGCCTCGAACACTGCAGCTGCCATCGCGAACACGCCGGGATCGCCGCCCGAAACCACCGCGACGTGCTTGCCATCAGCAGCCAATTCGAGCGCGTGTCGGCCACGATCAAGCTCGACACGATTGTCGCTCGCGTGTCTACGCTGGCCCTCCGGCCGCGCCGCAATGCGATCGAGATATGGGCCATAGCCGACCAGATCAGTCGCGCGCGCGATCGCCTCGGCCGCGGACGGAGTCATGAGCTCCGGCCGCCCCGGGCCGAGGCCGACCACTGTGAGCGTTCCGGTCATAGCTGACGTCCCTGGCCTGGGATCAGAACCATCGAGAAATACGGTCCTCGCTCATCGTCGCAGGCCGACAACGGAACGATGCGTTGGTTGTCCATCGTCCCGCGCTCGACATAGAGCGCGCGCGACAGCAGCCCGGCGCTTGCGACCGCACGTTTGACCTTCGGCAGGTTACGCCCGACCTTCATGATGACAGCCGCTTCGCAATGTTGCAGCCTGTCGCACAGGATTTCTTCCGCCAACGTGCCGGGCAACACGGACAGGATATCGTCTCCCCAGGTGATCGGCACATTGGCGCGGGTCCAGCAACCGGACATGCCGGTCACGCCGGGCACGACTTCGACCGGGAAGTCGCGCTCCAGCCGCCGCCACATATGCATGAAGGAGCCATAGAAGAACGGATCGCCTTCGGAGAGCAGACCAACCGAGCGGCCTGCCCGTAGATGCGCGGCAATGCTCTCGGCGGCGCGCCGATAGAAGGCTGCGATTTCCGTCTGATACGTCGCGTCCGCAACCGGCGCTTCCTCGGTGATGGGATATTCAAGTCGCAACTCGTGCCGCGATGTGTCCATCAACGGCGCCACGGTGCGGCGCGCATTGCCTTCGAGACCACGCTTGGCGAAGAAGGCCACCACATCCACCGCGCGGATCAGTCCTGCCGCGCGCAAGGTCAGATAGCGCACGTCGCCCGGACCGACGCCGATGCCGTAGAGCGTTCCGGCCTGCGCCGTGCCGGCGATGGTGTCGAGCAGGCTCATTCGATGTCGCTCGCAATCGCATTCACGGCGGCGACCGCCATGGCGCTGCCGCCCTTGCGTCCCCTGACGATCAGATACGGGACGCGGCCGTCGGCCGCGAGTGCTTCCTTGGATTCCTTGGCGCCGACGAACCCGACCGCGGTGCCGATGACAGCCGCGGGTCGCGGCGCCCCTTGGTCCAACATATCCAGGAGGTGAAACAGCGAGGTCGGCGCATTGCCGATCGCAACCAGCGCGCCGGCAAGATGTGGGCGCCACAATTCGAGCGCGGCCGCCGAGCGCGTGGTGCCGTGGCGCGCAGCCAACGCTGCGACTTGGGGATCATCGAGCGTGCAGATGATCTCGTTCCTTGCCGGCAGTCGCGCGCGCGTGATCCCCTGCGCCACCATCTTGGCATCGCACAGAACCGGCGCGCCGCGGTTCAACGCGGCCCGCGCTTCTGCCGCAAAGCTCTCCGACATCTCGATGTCGGATGTGATCTCGACCATGCCGCAGGCATGAATGATGCGTACGGCGATCTTCTCTTCCAGCCCCCGGAAGCGCGACAGATCGGCCTCGGCGCGGATGGTGGCAAAGGAGCGTCGATAGATCTCGGCACCGTCGCGAATATAGTCGCGCACATCAGACATGAGTACTGCGCTCCTGGGCCAGCAAGGTCGGGACAACGGTTGAGATCCCAGACGGATCGAGTTCGATGAAGGCGCGATCTCTTACCGTTCCCTGCCGTACCACCCGATAATGGGCCCCGTCCCCGACAAACACCAGATCCGCCGGGGCCGAGCGCGCGCAGCCCTTGGGGCAGCCGGAGACGTGCAGCGTGCCGGCAAAGCCGCTGCGCTCCGCGATATCAGCCAATGCCCTTGCATGGTCACGCGTGGCCAGCGTCGTCGAGCTGCAGCAACCGACGCCCGAACAGGCATCGATACGCGTCAGCGGATCGGAATCATCGACGATGAATCCGAGGCTGCGGGCAAACGCGAGGATCTGCTCAGCGTCCGGGCGGCTCGACGTAGCAACATAGAATGTACGCCACGGCGACAGCCGAACTTCGGTGAGACCAAGTCGGGTTAGCTCGCTCAGCAATGCCGACACGGTCTCGCTATCGAGGCGACCGAAAGCCGCTCCAAGTCCGGCGGCATAGCTCCCACTCGCAAGCGCGATCAGGCCGCGGCGGTGCGAAGCTTCACGCCTTGCTGGCGTGATCGGAAGACCCGACGCTTGCAAGCCGAGCTCGGCGCGGATGGCAACAACCGCATCATCCGGCAGCGCGCGCGCGCGGCTGGTCGGACTATGTTTGAGGATCGCGAGCGCAAGCTGAGCGGCCGCCAAGGCTGCTTGCTCCGCATCCACCGTACCCAGCCATTCAAGCCCGGCCGCAGCTTGAAGTCCGATTGCGACCGAGGCACCGGCGCCGTCGCGATACGCGACGAGACAAACATCAGCCTCAAGGTCCGTCAGCGGAAGTCGCCCTCCCCCGTCGAGCAAGAAGCTGAACTTGCCCGGCAGTTGCCGCAGCGAAGCGACGGCCATCAATTGACGTTCGAGCGCGTGCGCGACCGGACGCATGTCGGCGATCTCAGTCGGGTCGATCCCTGCGAGCGGATTGATGACGATATTCCTGATGGCCTCCAGCTCTGCATCGTCATCAAGCAGATCGAGCGAGGACAGGACCTCCCACAAGGGTGCAAGCGTCTCCGGCTTCACGCCGCGAAGCTGCAGATTGGCGCGCCGCGTCAGATCGATCTGTCCGTTGCCGAACCGGGCGGCGGCCTCGGCCAACGCTTCGAGCGCGCGGACTGGCAGTCTGCCGCCATGCGGCCTGACGCGGACGATCAAACCATCCCCGCTCTGCATCGGGCGTCGTGCGCCAGGACACCATCCCTTGATGTCGAAGGAAGCCGTCATGCCTTCGCCTCCGCAACTCTCACACGCGCTGCGATTGCAGCGAGCTCATCCGCGACGGCGTTGCGGCGCGGCACCCACATCCGGCGCCGCAGTGCATCGTCGAGCCGGGAGATGATGGAAGCCACCGCTGCAGGATTGCGCGCCAGCATCGCGTCGCACACCGATGGATCGAGCAACAGGGCCGAATGTGTCGCATCGAACAGATGGCTGGGTACCGTGTCCGACGTAGCGGCAAAAGCATACAGCGCATCCACGCCTTGGGCGATCTCCGCGATGCCGCGATAGCCATGCGCGAGCATGCCGGAAATCCAGCGTGGATTGGTGAGCCGGCCGCGCACCACCCGTGCGATCTCTTCCGAGAACGCCCGCGCCTTCGGCGCATCGGGACGGCTGGTATCGAGATGCAGAAGCGCTGGCGAGACACCCAGCGCGGACGCTGCCGCAGCGAAGCCGCCGGCGAAATCGGCCACCTCTTCGCCGTCGAGCAGGTCGCGCTCGCGGTCGTCCTGCGGATGCACCAGCGCATCGGCGCTGCGGACGCGCTCGCGGAAGCCAGTCTGGGCCTGTGCGATCTCGGGGGCAGTACCAAAACTGTGACTCGTCGCCGCCAGATAGGCTTCACCCAATTGTTGGCGGCTCTCCCAATCGGAGCCAAGCGCCAGGCTCGCAGCCACCGCGCCATAAGTCCCGGGGGCGCCGCCGAACACGCGCGTCAAGCTCTCGCCGCGACGCTTTGCGGCAGCGAGCGGATTGTCGGCATCGTCCTCCTCACGGGCGGCGACGGTCTGCACCGCGAGGTCGAACAGCGCGATCTGCGCTTCGAAGATATCGCGGAACAGGCCCGAGATGCGCAAGGTCACATCGATGCGTGGACGGTCGAGCGAGGCCAGCGGCAGCACATCGACGCCGATGACACGGTTGGAATTAAAATCCCAGCGCGGCCGCACGCCGAGATAAGCGAGCGCCTGCGCGAGATCGTCGCCGCCGGTGCGCAGCGAGGCGGAGGCCCAGAGATCGAGCACCAGGGTCCGCGGATACTCGCCGTGATCCTGCAGATAGCGGCGGATCACCTCATCGGCGGCGCGGGCACCGACCACGGCAGCGGTGCGGGTCGGGATCGCGCGCGGATCGATTGCGGTGAGATTGCGCCCAGTCGGCAGCACATCGAGCCTGCCGCGGCTCGGCGCTCCGGCCGGTCCAGCCCCGATGCGTCGGCCGTCTAATGCGGCGAGCAGCGCCGCACGTTCGGCCGCGGCGCTGGCGCGGATGCAGGCATCGATCCCGGCACGATCCTTCGCCTCGTTACGGGTACCGCCAGCAGCGGCGATAGCATCGCCGAGCAGTCCGATCGCAACATCATCCGGCGCACGACCGAACACGTGCAGCCGCTCACGAACCGAAAGCTCCTTGATGTCGCAGAGCTGCGCATCGAGCTTGGCGACGGCCTCCCGTCCGCCTGCGCCTTGTTTCAGGCCGCAATCCGCAGCGAGGCCGCTTGCCCAGGCGCGCGCGACGATCTCGTCCTCCAGAAGCTTCAGGCGACGCTTATCGAGCCCATCGGCCTCCGCATATTCCTCGACCAGCCCCTCGAGCTCGAGCAGCGGACCGTGCAAGCCTGCTTGCGACAGTGGCGGCGTCAGATGGCCGAGCGTCACCGCGCCAAGCCGGCGCTTGGCTTGCATGGCCTCGCCCGGATTGTTGACGATGAACGGATAGATCACCGGCAGCGGACCGAGCACGGCCTCCGGCCAGCAATTCTGCGACAAGGCGAGCGCCTTGCCCGGCAGCCATTCCAAGGTGCCGTGGGCGCCGAGATGCACCAGCGCGTCGATCTGCTCCACTTCGCGCAAATGCGCATAGAGCGCGACATAGGCATGACGCGGCGGCACCGTGGTGTCGTGATAACCCGCCTTGCGATCGACATGAGCGCCGCGATCCGGCTGTAGCAGGATCAGCAGATGTCCTGCACGCAGGGCCGGAAAGCGGAATGCGCCGTCAACAAAGGTCGGATCTGCCTCCGCTGCGCCCCAACTCGCCGCAAGCTCGCGCTGCAAATCGTCTGGCAAGGCCGCGAGATGGCTCTGATACGCAGCAAGAGGCACTGCGAGCTCCGACGCTTGACCTCTCAGCAGCGCCTCGATGTCAGCGGCAGTTGGGCTGGACGCACCGAGATCATAGCCCTGCTCGGCGAGCAGCTGCGCGATTTCGGTCGCGCTTTGCGCGGTGTCGAGGCCGACCGCATAGCCGCGACGACCGCCTCGCGCCGGATAATCCGACAGCATCAGCGTGAGGCGGCGGTTCGCCGCTGGCGTCGTCCGCAGGCGGCACCAGCGCGCTGCGAGCCGCGCGACGAAGGCGATGCGATCAGGCTGCGGTACATAACGGACCGCGCCGAATTCGAGCTGGTCATCGAACGGCGCCTCGCCCTTGAACGCGATGGTGCGCGCCAGCAGACGCCCATCCAGCTCCGGCAGCACCACGTTCATGGCGAGATCGGTCGGCGACAGACCGCGCGCGGACGAGGTCCAGGCATCCTCACTGCTTTGGGCCTGCACGATCTGCAGCACCGGCGCGACGGCGAGGTCAAGCACGGTGGTGCCGTCCTCACGCAGGGCCGAGAAGGCCGTGGCGTTAAGGACGACGCTTGGCCGTCGCGCCTTGATCAGCCGTTCCAATCCATCCGCAACGTCAGGATCTTTCAGGCTTGTCACCGCGACGGCGGCGGACGCAAGCCCTTCCCGCTCGAGCGCCGTCTGCAGAACTTCGATCGCCGCTGTATCGGCCGCGAGCAGGCTGGCGCGGTAGAACACGATCAGCGCGCATGGCTTCGTGTCACCCGCAACGCACAACTCCTCGACGGGAACGGCGCCACGCCCGGCCGCGAATCCAACGATAGAGCCAAGCGCAACCGGCTCCGCAAATGTGGCTTCACGCCCCAGCAGCGAATTCAGATAGCGCAGCGCCTCGCGCGCATTGGCGGTGCCGCCCTCGTGCAGGTAGCCATAGAGTCTCGAGGTGACGTCGAGCGGCAGCGTCGAGAGCGCATCGAGCCGCTCGTCGGCGCGGTCGTCGCCCGGCAGCACCGCCAGCAGAATGCCTCGGCTCCGGCACACATCAGCCAGGCGCTCCAGCCCGTAGCGCCAATAATCGAGCCCGCCGAGACAGCGCACGACGACGGCGCGCGCCGAAACGGCGACACGATCGATATAGAGGTCGACCGACATCGGATGCTTCAGCCGCTTCAGGCTGGCGAGACGCAAGCTCGGCAGTTCTGACGGCGATCCTCGCCACGCTTCGGCCAGTGCCGACAGGTCGCTGTCGGAGAACGACAGAACCACGACCTCGGCCGGCGACTGCGCGAGATCGACGGCCTGTTCGAGGTCGTCGAGCGCGGCACCTGATGTCGCCAGGAGATGCATCGGCCCTCGCTAGCCGGCAACCAGGTTCTTGATCGCGGCCACGTCGAGGCCGCGCTCGCCGATGAACACGAGCCGTCCACGCCGCTCCTCGCCGGCGCGCCAGGGCCGCTCGAATTGATGCTGGATGCGGTTGCCGACCGCCTGGATCAGGAGCCGCAGCGGCTTGCCTGCGACTTCCACGAAACCCTTCACCCGCAGCACATCGTGCGCACCGACAGCATCCGCGATGCGGGCCAGGAGCACGTCGGGCGAGGCCTGCGCCGGCACGTCGAGCACAAAGCTTTCGAAATCGTCGTGATCGTGCTCAGCCTCATTGTCGTGATGCGATGGCCGCGCGCCGAGGTCGCCTTCGGCCGCCGCACCCAGCCCGAGCAGCACGGAGGCCGACAGCTTGCCGTGCTCGGACGCGATCACCTTGACGGCACGCTGCACCTTAGCTGCGATCTCGGCAGCGACCGCCTGCCGCTCCGCATCCGTCATGAGATCGCTCTTGTTCACCACGATCAGATCGGCGCAGAGCAGCTGATCCTCGAACACCTCTTCGAGCGGATTGTCGTGATCGAGCGAGCCGTCCGCCGCGCGCTGCGCCGCCAGCGCCTCCGGATCATCGGCGAAGCGGCCGGCGATCACGGCCGGCCCGTCAACGACTGCAACGACTCCGTCAACGGTGACACGGGTTGCGATCTCCGGCCAATTGAACGCCTGCACCAGCGGCTTCGGCAGCGCGAGGCCGGAAGTCTCGATCACGATGTGCTCGGGCGGTTCGTTCTGATTGAGCAGGCTCTTCAGCGCGGGCACAAAGTCGTCGGCGACGGTGCAGCACAGGCAGCCGTTCGACAATTCGACGATGCGATCCTCCGGGCAATCCGGCACGCCGCAGCCTTTCAGGATATCGCCGTCGATCCCGACATCGCCGAACTCATTGACGATGATGGCGAGCCTGCGACCGTTCGCGGTCTCGATCAGGTTGCGCACCAGCGTGGTCTTGCCGGCGCCGAGGAAACCGGTGACGATCGTGCATGGCGTCTTTGCGAAGGATTTCATGGCAGCGAAGCCTCTTTGGATGAGCGCGACGGCAGCGGCGGCACGCGGGCGATCGTGTTTTTTCTCACGTATTCGGGACGCTCCCGCCACGGCGGCAGGCCGGCCTCGTGGACCTGATGCAGCCTGGCAAAAGCGAGCACATCATCGGCATGGACATCCGGATCGAGCGCTCCGACGATATAGGTCCACTTGCCAGGCGCAGTGACCGCAACCGTGCAGGCGCGACTGCAATTCGAGAGGCACTCGACCGGCACCACGGTGACATCGCGATGCTCGGCTGCGACCGCATGGATGGCCTCGAGTAGCCGCGCACCGGCACGCGGCTGCTCGCTGGACGCAGGCTCGGCGCTCTGCATCCGGCAGGTGACGCAGACGAACAACGTCGTCGCGCCCGGGTCTGTGCTGCTCATCCGGCCAGACCAGCCGCCATGGCGGCTGCCGCACCGCCCACCAGCGCAATCGCGGCGCCCGCGATCCGCAGCGCGAAAAGCGAGAAGGAAACGCCGCGCGCAGCAATCATCCGGGTGGCCAGGAACGCACCGGCGGCAATGACGCTCTGGATCACCAGCAGCCCGGCGAGATAGGCGCCCAGCGGCGCGCTTTCAGCACCAACGATCGATTCGCCCAGCGCGTAGCCATGCACTATCCCGGTCAACGCAAACAGGATCGCGACCGGCAGCACACCGAAGCCGGCGCGCAGCAGGATCAGCAGGCCGATTGCGGCCGTCGACAACCCGACGAGAAGCTCTGCGGCGGGAATATCAGCGCGGCCGACATGCAGCATCACGCCGGCGATCATAGCCGTGGTGAAGGCCAACACCGGCGCAAAGCCACGGCCGATCAGCGCAGCGACGATGCCCGCTCCCACAATCGCGGCGAAATGATCGAGCCCGATGACGGGGTGAGCAAGCCCGGAGAGCAGGCCTTGCGCCAAGGTCTGCGGCAGCTTGCCGCCCATCATATGGTGGGCCGATGCAGGATCGGCGAACAGTGCCACGACTGCGACTGCAAACGCGATGCGGGTTGGAAATCTGGTGGGAAATCTCATGGCCGTCTCCGTCGATGCCCGAACCTGTCAGGGTTCGTGCGATACGCTGCGCCCGACGGCATCCCAGACAGTTCCGGGATCAGAACCCTGCATCGCGACTCCCCGCGCGACGGGTCGGCCAACAGCAATGTCGACGGCAGGTCTCCTGGCTCTCGGGTCGCCGCGCGAGACCACCTTCCCGGTTTCCCAGTGGTTCAAAGGCCTCGCACTCACCGATTACAGTTGCGGGGGCAGCCGCGGCCTTGGGAGGAGATCCCGCACCGCGTTCCCTAAATCTCTCCTTTCGGAGAACCGTCATCTGTTAGATACGGGATCGAGCCAAAGCCCGTCAATCGGAAATCCTGCCGTCATGCCACCCGCCCCGCCTAGCCCTGCCCTGCCGCGCCTGACCCTGGTGCTCGGCGGCGCGCGCTCCGGCAAGAGCCGGTACGCGGAGGCGCTGATCACCGCCCTCCCTTCCCCCTGGATCTATCTCGCAACCGCGCAGGCGTTCGACAACGAGATGGCGTCGCGCATCGCCGAACACAAAGCGCGCCGCGCCGATGGATGGCGGACGATCGAGACACCTCTCGATCTTGCAGCTGCCGTGGCGGCGAACGGCGATTCTGCAACACCTGTTCTGGTCGATTGTCTCACGCTCTGGCTCAGCAATATCATGCTGAGCGGCCGCGACGTTGCCGTTGCTTGTCGTGAGCTCGCCGATGCATTAGCTGCCGCCAGGGGCCCAATCGTTGCCGTCTCCAACGAGGTCGGGCTCGGCATCGTGCCGGATAACGCGCTGGCCCGCGCGTTTCGCGATGCGCAGGGCCGCCTCAACCAGGATATTGCAACATCCGCGGATCGCGTGATCCTGATGGCGGCGGGCCTGCCGCTGACGTTGAAATAGCAGCGCATCGAGAGGAAACGAGAATGAGTGACCACAACGAGGATGCGCGCCACAAGGCCAAGATGGAGAACCGCAAAGCGATCCAGGACGCCGAGGTCGCATCGAAGACCGTTGAAAAAGGCCTGCTGATCGTCCACACCGGCAAGGGCAAGGGTAAGTCGACGGCTGCCTGGGGCTTGATGCTGCGCGCCCTCGGCCGCGGCTTCCGCATCGGCGTGGTGCAATTCGGCAAGGGCGCATGGCAAACCGGCGAGCGCAAGGCGATCGAAAAGTTCGGCGACCAGGTCACATGGCACACGCTCGGCGAAGGCTTTACCTGGGAGACTCAGGATCGTGCCCGCGACGTCGCCGCGGCCGAGCGCGCCTGGGCCAAGGCCAAGGAGCTCATGGCCGATCCCTCGATCCGGCTCCTGATTCTCGACGAGCTCAACATCGCGCTGCGCTATGATCACCTGCCGATCACTGATGTCGTCGAAACCTTGCGTGCGCGTCGCCCCGATCTGCATGTCGTCGTCACCGGCCGTAATGCCAAGCCCGAATTGATCGAAGCCGCCGATCTCGTCACAGAGATGAATCTGGTCAAGCATCACTTCACCGCCGGCGTGAAGGCGCAGGAAGGCATCGAGTTTTAACCGCATGGTCGCGCGCGCCATCATGTTCCAGGGCACCGGCTCCGACGTCGGCAAGTCGCTCATCGTTGCCGGGCTCGCGCGGGCGCTGACTTTGCGCGGCCTCAAAGTGGCGCCATTCAAGCCGCAGAACATGTCGAACAATGCGGCCGTGACCGCAGATGGCGGCGAGATCGGCCGCGCTCAGGCGCTGCAGGCGCGCGCGGCGAAGCGGCCGACCTCGGTACACATGAACCCGGTGCTGCTGAAGCCGCAGAGCGAGGTCGGATCGCAAGTCGTCGTGCAAGGCCGCGTGATCGGCAACGCCAAGGCATCGGCCTATCAGGCGATGAAACCACAACTGATGGGCGCGGTGCTCGACAGTCTTTCGCGCCTCGCCGACGACGCAGACGTTGTGCTGGTGGAAGGCGCTGGCTCGGCTTCCGAGATCAATCTTCGCGCCGGCGACATCGCCAATATGGGCTTTGCCCGTGCGACGGACCTGCCGGTGGTCCTGATCGGAGATATCGATCGCGGCGGCGTCATCGCGAGCCTGGTCGGGACCAAGGCCGTGCTGGCGGCGGAGGATGCTGCGCTCATCGCAGGCTTTCTCGTCAACAAGTTCCGCGGCGATCCGGCCCTGTTCGCGGCTGGAATGGCCGAGATCGCGGCGCGGACGAACTGGCAGGCGTTAGGGCTCGTGCCGTATTTCGCCGGCGCGCATCGCTTGCCGGCAGAGGATGCGCTGGGGCTTCCTTCGCGCGGGGCCTCACCTCCAAGCGGCCCGCCTAAGGTCGTCGTACTGGCCTACCCGCGGATTTCCAATTTCGATGAGTTCGATCCGCTACAGCTGGAAGACAGAATCGAATTGCAGTTTCTGCGTCCCGGGACCCCGATCCCCGGTGATGCCGCCGTCGTCATTCTGCCGGGCTCGAAAGCGACCATCGCCGATCTGACCGCGCTGCGGCAAACCGGCTGGGATATCGATCTTGCAGCTCACGTCCGGCGCCGCGGCCGTGTGCTCGGCATCTGCGGCGGCTATCAGATGCTCGGCCGGATCATCAGCGATCCTGATGGCCGCGAAGGTCAGGCCGGCGCGGTCCCCGGCCTCGGCCTGCTCGATGTGACGACCATTCTCACCTCGGACAAGGCGCTGCGTGAGGTCGGCGGTACGCTGCTGAGCGGCGGCGCATCCTTCCGCGGCTATGAAATGCACATCGGGCAGACCACCGGCCCCGATACGACGCAGCCATTTCTCAAGTTCGAGGACGGCCGCAGCGATGGCGCGGCCGTCGCAACCGGCCGCATCGCGGGATGCTATGTGCACGGGCTGTTCAGCGCCGACGGCTTGCGCAGCCAATGGCTGGCTGGCCTCGGCGCGGATTCAACGGTCTCGGACTACGAGGCCGAGGTCGAGACCACGCTGGATGAGCTGGCTGCGCATCTCGAACGACACGTTGATATCGATCGCATTCTGGAGCTGGCACGCACACCGACGCTGCCGGTCATTGGCTGACAGCGATCACCAGCCCGGCAATCACCAGACCTTGAATCATGCAGGCGGCCCGGTAGAGCGACAGCGCGCGCCTGATATCGCGCGCCTCCGCTTCCGCGCGCCCCGCGCCAATCCAGGCATCCTCGACGATTTGGCCGTGATAAACACGCGGGCCCGCCAGTCGCAGGCCAAGCGCACCGGCCATCGCCGCCTCTGGCCAACCGGCATTGGGCGAGCGATGCTTGTGGGCGCCGTGCCAGACTGCACGTATCGCCTCGCGCGGCGCGGCACCAGGGATCACGCAGGCAGCAAGCACCAGCCACACCGCCGAAAGCCGCGATGCCGGCAGATTGACGAGGTCGTCGAGGCGTGCCGCCGCCCAGCCGAAGGCGCGGTGACGCTCTGACAGATGCCCGATCATGCTGTCGGCAGTATTGAGCGCCTTGTAGACCAGCATGCCCGGCAGGCCGGCGACCGCCAGCCAGAACAGCGGCGCGACCACGCCGTCGGAGAAATTTTCAGCCAAGCTCTCGATCGCAGCGCGCGCAACGCCCGCCTGGTCGAGGCTTTCAGGATCGCGGCCGACGATCATCGACACGGCACGGCGGCCGCCGGCGATCCCTTCCTTGTCGAGCGCCGAGGCTACGGCGGACACGTGCTGATCTAGACTGCGCTGCGCCAGCAGACTGCTCGCAACGAGACCTAAGACCAGCGCCGCGAATGGTTCCGGCAATGCCCAATGCGCAGCTGCCGCGAGCGCCAGCCCCACAGACGCGACAGCCATTCCCAGCAGAAGGACCAGCACCACACCCCGGACGCGGCGGGCACGGAAGGAGGCCGATGCGCGGTTCCAGTGAGCATCAGCCCATGCTATCAGCGCGCCGATCCACATCACGGGGTGTCCGATACGGCGGACCAGCGCTTGCGGGTAGCCAAAGAGCGCCTCGATGATGAGCGCGGCAAGCGCGACGGCGAGAAACATCGATCCCCGATCGAAGGACTGGTATGGACCATAAAGCGAGTAGCACGCGGGGCATCCGGCCGGAAGCGGTCGCTCACGGCGGAAATATCGACGAGATCAGCCGCCGCTATCCCGACGCGCCGCAGCCCTGGGTCGACCTGTCGACCGGCATCAATCCGATCGCCTATCCGCTGCCGAGGCTTGCGGCCGAGGCCTGGACGCGGTTGCCGACCAACGCCGACGAACGCACCCTGCTCGCAGCCGCCGCGGCCCGCTGCGGACTTCAAGCCCCTGCTTCCTTGATCGCCGCCCCAGGCACCCAGGCGCTGCTGCAGATCATCCCCCGCCTCCGTTCCCCGGGAACGGTCGCTGTGCTCGGCCTTACTTATGAGGAACATGCGCTGTGCTGGCATCGTTGCGGCCATCGAGTCCGCACGGTCAATGAGGTCGAGGCGCTGGCCGAGGCCGACGTTGCCGTCGTGGTGAATCCCAATAATCCCACCGGTCGTCTACTGCCGCGCGAGACGCTCGTTTCGCTCGGCTCCGAGCTGGCGCGGCGTGACGGCCTCCTGATCGTGGACGAAGCCTTTGCGGATTTTCTACCTGGTGATGCGAGCCTGACGTCTCGGCTGCCGCCAGCAACCATCGTGCTGCGCTCCTTCGGCAAGGCCTATGGTTTCGCGGGCCTGCGGCTCGGCTTCGCCATTGCGGCACCTGAACTCTGCCAACGCTTAAGGGGTGACCTCGGCCCCTGGGCGGTCTCTGGACCTGCGCTCGCGATCGGAGCCGCAGCGTTGCGGGATGATGTGTGGCTGCAGCAGGCGCGGCAACGATTGGCTGCGGATTGCGCACGTCTCGACGCGCTGCTGATGGCCGCCGGCTGCAACATTGTTGGCGGCACCCCGCTGTTCCGTCTTGCCGAGAGCGTGGCCGCCCGACATCTGGCCGATCGCCTCGCGCAGCGAGGCATTCACGTCAGGCGGTTCGCCCATAATGAGACTTGGCTGCGTTTCGGCCTGCCGGGTCGCGAGGAGGAATGGCAACGGCTCGCCGATGCGCTCACTGCAGGCTGAACACGCAGGCGAACAGCAGCAATGTCTCCGTCACCTCGACACTGGCGCCAAGGCCATCGCCGGTAATGCTGCCGAGCCGCGATTGCCAATAAAGCGCAACGGCGGGAATGACGATCAACGCCACGAGCGTCGGGCGCGCGCCGATGAGGGCCAGTAGGAGAAGCGCCAGCGCCCAGCCGCCAATCAGGAGCCAACCGACACTGTTTGCAACGCTGGCCCCGAGCCCCGGCTTCAATGATACGAGCAGCCTGCTCCAAACCAACGTGCCCCAGCGCGCCCAGGCCGGAATGAGCACCAGCGCCCCGATCGCAAGCGACGCCGGCAGATGCGCGATGAGCACGAGCTTCGCCGCGATCTGCAAGGCGATCGCGACCACGGCAAAATTGCCGGCATGAGGATCACCCAGCACCTCGATGAAGCGATCGGGCTTGCCGTGCGAGGCGCCGAATGCGTCGGCCACGTCGCCGAGCCCATCGAGATGCAGCGCGCCGGTGATCCAGATCCAGGCCACGACCACAGCGAGCGCAACGACCCAAGGATTGCTGCCGTGGAGAATGCGCGCGATCAAGGCAAGACATATCCCGACGACGAGTCCGACGGCGGGGAAGAACATCGCGGCGCGCTTGAGATCGCCGGGTCGCATGTCGGCGACACGCGGGGTCGGGAGGCGCGTAAGAAACTGCAGCGCGATCCAGAATTCACGACGACTCATGGCTGGATGATCTCGATGATTTCGCCCCAGAGCGCATCGTCCTCGCCGCGCCCGATCTCGAGCGTGATACGAGTCGCGGGATTGATGCGCAAACTCCACAGCGACCGCAGCGGCCAGTTCAAGATCAACGACAGCGCAGCACGGATGGCCCCGCCGTGCGTCACGATCAGCACGGGAGAGAGCTCAGGTTCTGTCGTCAGCCTGTCGAGGGCTCGACCGACGCGATCGCGCAAAGACACCCAGCTTTCCCCGCCGGGCGCGGTAAAAGCCGTGGGATCGGCGTAGAACGCCTGCAGCAATGCGGCATGATCAGGCCGCGCCGCGATCTCGTCCCGTGATCGCCCGTCCCAACGACCGAAATCGAGTTCGCTCCAGTCGGGGTCGATATGGACCACCGTGCCCGATCGTCGGGCCAAATCGTCGGCAGCAGCCCGCGCCCGCGCCCGCGGCGAGCACACGATGTGCCTCCATGCTCCGTCTTGGGTCTGCTTGGCAAATTGCCGCCACCCCATCTCGCTCAGCGGCGGATCGCTGCGGCCGTCGAGATAGCGCTCGCGCCCGGTGTCGCCGTGCCGCAGCAGATCGATCCGCATCAGCTGTCGCGGCCCGACACCGCGGCTTCGGCAAAAGTCGCCATCTCGTTATGAAGCGCGCATGCCAGCCGCAGCAGGGGCAACGCAGTCGCCGCCCCCGAGGCTTCGCCGAGCCGCAGATCGAGATCGATCAGCGGCCGCGCACCGAGTGCGTCCAGCACGACGCGGTGGCCCAGTTCGGCCGAACGATGCGAGAAGAGGAGCCATGGCCGACACGACGGATTGAGCTTCACGGCAGCAAGGGCGGCGACCGAGACGATGAAGCCGTCGATCAGAACCGGTACACCCATTCGTGCAGCAGCAATGATCGCGCCGGTCATTGCGACGATCTCGAGCCCACCGACCGCGGCGAGCACGGTCTCCACGGGGGTGCCAACTTCCAGTCCATGCAATGCGAGCGCGTCGGCAATCACGCGCGCCTTTCGCGCGCGCCCTTCCCCATCCAGCCCGGTGCCGCTCCCGACGATTTCAGCCGCGGGCCATCCCAGGAGCGCAGCCGCAATCGCCGAGGCGGAGGTCGTATTGCCGATCCCCATCTCACCGAGAATCACCAGCTGCGGCTTGGGCTCCGCCTGGCGCGCGATTGCGCGCTGCCCGCAGGCGAGCGCAAAAGCCACCTCCTCGGATGTCAGAGCCGTCTCGACGCCGAAATCGCGGGTCCCGCGCCGTGGCTTATCGACGATCACACCCGGTATCGGCTGATCGCCCAACGTGCCGGCGTCGACGACTTCGAGCGGACAACCGAGCGTGCGCGCCAGCACCGAGATTGCCGCCCCGCCACCGGCGAAGTTGTGCAACATCTGGACGGTGACCTCGGGCGGATAGGCCGATACACCGCGGGCCGCGATGCCATGATCGCCAGCGAACAGGATGATCGGCGCCCGCTCCGCCCCCGGCCTGTCGGTGGCCTGGAGCGCCGCCAACTCCACTGCGATCTCCTCCAGTCGTCCGAGCGCGCCGAGCGGCTTGGTCAATTGCGCCTGCCGCGCCAGCGCCGACTGGCGGTGACGCTCCGAGGTGGCCGGGCATTCAAGGCTGATCCATTCAGGTAACACACTGAGATCCTTGGCACAGATTCGAACTGGCTCGATTGCCATCGAGCCGGCGGCGTGACAAGCAGCGTCCTACCGTTGATTTGAACGCGCTGGCCCTGACGACACTCTACACTG
The DNA here is from genome assembly GCF_032487775.1 of Bradyrhizobium sp. SZCCHNR3119. NCBI lineage: Bacteria > Pseudomonadati > Pseudomonadota > Alphaproteobacteria > Hyphomicrobiales > Nitrobacteraceae > Bradyrhizobium > Bradyrhizobium sp. SZCCHNR3119. The sequence continues at coordinate 382,433 of NZ_JAUEUV010000001.1, forward strand.
TCATTGAACTGTCATGGAATGTACCGACAGCTGGCCTCCGACCCAAACTTGGCAGACCCGCATGGACTATTTCCGACGCTTCACCTTCCTGTTCGCCGCTCCGGTCTTTGAGCCCGACGACCTCGCGGGCGTCCGTTTCAACCAGATCATCGAAGAGATCCAGCGTTCCGGGTTCGAGGTGGTGCGGGCCCGCAAGCTCGAAGACGCCGAGATCGCCGTGCAGACCGATGCCGCGATCGGCTGCATGGTGGTCGATTGGGGCAAGAAGGGTCTCGAGGGCAAAACCATGGCCCTGATCAACCTGATGCGCCGGCGCGGCCTCGATTTTCCGATCATCCTCCTGATCCGGCGCAAGCGGTTCGAGGATCTGCCGGTCGAGGTGCTCGACTTCATCGACGGCTATGTGTTCCTGTCGGAGGAAACGCCGCCCTTCATCGCCAAGAACCTGATCAGCCGGCTCAAGCAATATGCCGAGACGTTGAAGACGCCGTTCTTCGGCACGCTCGTCGACTATGCCGAGGAAGGCAATCAGCTCTGGACCTGCCCCGGGCACAATGGCGGCGTGTTCTACAGCCGCAGCCCGATCGGCCGGATCTTCGTCGAGCATCTCGGCGAAGCCGTGTTCCGCGACGACCTCGACAATTCCGTCCTCGACCTCGGCGACCTCCTGACCCATGAGGGACCGGCGCTGCGGGCGCAGAAGGAAGCGGCGCAGATCTTCGGCGCCGAAAAGACCTATTTCGTGCTGAACGGCACCTCCACCTCGAACAAGGTGGTGCTGGGAGCGCTGGTCACCGACGGCGACCTCGTGCTGTTCGACCGGAACAATCACAAGGCCGCCCACCATGGCGCGCTGCTGATCTCCGGCGGCATCCCGATTTATGTCCCGACGGTCCGCAATGCCTGGGGCCTGATCGGCCCGATGCGCTGGGACCTGCTCGACGAGGAGCATCTGCGCCAGCAGATCCGCAACAACCCGCTGGTCAAGGACCCCGACGCCTGGCGCAGGGAGCGCCCGTTCCGCGTCGCCGTGGTCGAGCAGTGCACCTATGACGGCTCGATCCACAGCGCCGAGATGATCCTGAAGCGGATCGGCCACCTCTGCGAGTACATCATGTTCGACGAGGCCTGGGCCGGGTTCATGAAATTCCACCCTCTCTATGCCGGCCGCTTCGCGATGGGGCTTTCGGAACTGGGCCCGAACGCGCCTGGGATCATCGCCACCCAATCCACGCACAAGCAGCTTGCCAGCTTCTCCCAGGCCTCGCAGATCCACGTCAAGGATCGCCACATCAAGGGCCAGCGGCGCCGGATCGAGCATCGGCGCTTCAACGAAAGCTTCATGCAGCACGCCTCGACTTCGCCGTTCTATCCGCTGTTCGCCTCGCTCGATGTCGGCGCGCAGATGATGAAGGGGCGTTCCGGCGAAGTGCTGTGGGATGACACGATCCGGCTCGGCATCGAATTGCGCAAGAAGATCCGGGCGATGCGCCGGGAATTTGAGGAGAAGGAGAAGGATCCGGCGCGGCGCTGGTTCTTCGAGCCGTTCGTGCCGGACCGCGTGGCGATCCCGGATGCCGCAAGCCCGGGCGGGGTCCATGACGTCGCGTGGGAGGCGATCTCGACCGACCAGTTGGCCACCGACGCGTCCCTCTGGCAGCTCGGTCCCAATTCCACCTGGCACGGCTTTCCGAACATGGAGGCCGGTTTCGCCATGACCGATCCGAACAAGCTGACGCTGCTGACCCCCGGCTTCGACCGGGCGACCGGCGGCTATGCCGAGCACGGCATCCCCGCGCCCGTGGTCGCGCAATATCTCCGCGAGAACCGGATCGTGGCCGAGAAGAACGACCTCAACTCGCTCTTGTTTCTGCTGACACCGGGCGTGGAGGCCAGCAAGGCCGGCACGCTGATCAGCGGCCTCGTCGCCTTCAAGAGGCTGCACGACGACAACGTGCTGTTGGAGGATGCGATCCCGGAATTCACCCGCCGCCGCTTTGGCCGTTATGGCAAGGTGCGGCTGCGCGACCTCTGCGCCGAGATGCACCGTTTCTATCGTGCGGCCGACGTGAGTGCGCTGCAGGCCAAGCAGTTCCTGCCCGAGCACATGCCGGAGATTGCGATCTCCCCCCGCGAGGCTGCTCGCGCCCTGATGCGCAATGACGTCGATTATCTGCCGATCGACAAGATCGCCGGCCGGATCGCGACCACGCCGTTCGTGGTCTATCCGCCCGGAATCGCCACCATCGTGCCGGGCGAACGCCTGTCGGAACGGGCCAAGCCGATGATCGATTACCTGAAGATGTTCGAACAGGCCTTCAACACCTTCCCCGGTTTCGACGTCGAGATCCAAGGGCTCTACAAGGAGATCGACGAGGCGGGCCGCATCCGCCTCTACACCTATGTCGCAGCCGAGTGAGTCCGCGCCGATGGAGAATTCGATCGCAGCCGTCCAGAGCGAGCCGCCGGTGCTCGTCCGCCCGTCGCGCGACGAGGACGTCGAGGCCATGCTCGCGATCTATCGCCGGCACATCCGCCGCGGGGTCGAAGACGGCGCCGCCAATTCCGGCGTGCCGGAGCCGGACGATCTCAGGCAACGGCGCAAGAACCTGCGCAACCATCGCATGCCGCATCTGGTCGCGACATTCCGCGCCGAGATCGTAGGCTATGCCTACGTCGTGCCGTTCCGGAAGCGGCCCGCCTATCGCTTCGCCGTGAAGCACTCGATCTATGTGCATCACGAGCATCTCGGCCGCGGCGTCGGCCGGCTGCTGATGCAGGCATTGATCGACGCCTGTGCGGCGGCCGGCTTTCGCCAGATGATCGGCTATATCGACGCCGACAACACCGCCTCGCTCGGCATCCACGAGCGATTTGGCTTTACCCGGGTCGGGCTTCTCCCCGCAGTCGCGTTCCGGTACGGCCGCTGGTCGGACACCGTGATGGTGCAGCGCTCGCTCGGCGCTGGCGGCACTGAGCCACCCACCTCCGGGCGTTGAACGACTTCGGCTGTCTCAAGCCGTCGATCACGACGGGAAATCGGCCGCCCTCACCTGGATGCGATCCGCATGCAGGGACCAGTCGCGTAGCTCCTGCATCTCGCAAAACTTCTTCTTAGCGAGCTCGGCCGCCAGCTTTTCGTCGGCGGCGTCGATTTCGAGCGTGCTCTGGCAGATCTCACATTGCCGGCCGTTTTCGCCGAGCACGTCTTTCATGAAGTTGACGACGTAACGCGACATCGAACCCTCCTCGCCCAGCGCACCTCCATGTTAGCGCGCTTTGCGAGAGACTGTTGAGCGGTATCAAGCCGGCCGCGCAATAATTAATGAAGCAGCGGAAGCCGGACGCTCAGGCGCCGGCCGCCGGAAGGCTGGCCGCCGCGATGGCCACGAACTGCGCCACCACACGCCGAACGCGCTTTCCTGATGCCCACAACATTGAATTGAATCGACGCATCGAACGTCCCTCGCGCGGCGCGAGCACCTCGCTCGCAAACCCTCAGCAAATCCTTGGCGCAAAAGGAAAAATGGCCTCGTCTCAGAGAGCTGTCGATGGCTTGAGAAAAATAGCAAAAGTTACATCGCCGACCGCAGGAGCGGCAGAACGTTCATTACTGCATCGCGGCCGCCGACGATCAAATTCTTCTCATCGCCTGGTCCTGCCGAGCCGGGTCGTGATGCTCTGAAGCGGCAGCGAACCCATTAACGACACGGAGGGCTCAAGGGGGTGTGAGCCCAATCAGTAGCCCGGCTTGTGCTATTCGGAGGGATGACCTTCATCACCCGCTTCGCCGCCTGGCTGCTCGCCGCCGCCGTCACATTCGCAACCCTCGGTCCGGCGCGCGTCCGGCCGCATTCCAATCTGGGCCAGGACGGCGAGCATGCGCTGGCTTTCATCCTTGTCGGGCTTGCCTTCGGCCTCGCCTATCGCGGTCGTCGTATGCTGGCCACGGGACTTGCCGTGGTCTTGATCGGGGCGCTTGAAGTCGCGCAATTGTGGGCGCCAGGGCGGCATGCCCGGCTCGAGGATTTCGTCGTCGACGCCCTCGCGGCCTGTGCGGGATTTCTGCTCGCGGCCATGCTCGACTGGTGCACTCAGCGAGTGCGAAGGCAAGCCGCTTAGCAGACAAAAACCCCGCCGCACGGATGCGGCGAGGCCCTTGCCGGATCATTCGGCGTCAGATCAGTCGATGATCTTGATGACGCGGCGGGTGCGCGGATCGACGATCACGCGACGATCGTTGACGACGGCATAGCGATACTCGGTGTAGCGCGGCACCGGACGCAGCACGACCGTGTCGGGCAGCGGCTCGCCGACCACGACGCGCTCGTGCACGACCACGGATGGCGCACGCTCCTCGTCGATCGAGTGGATGACGGCATTCGGGATTTCGAGGCCGGCGCCCACCGCCGCCCCAACGGTGCCGCCGACCACTGCACCGAGCGGACCTGCCACCGCGCCGCCGGCCTCCGCACCATTATGCGCGCCTTCCACGGTGGTCGACTGCGCGAACGCCGCGCCCGAAGCCAGCAGCGAAGCCGCAATCAGTGAAACAGCAAAACGGGTCCTCATCATTCTCCTCCAGTGTGATTGAAGATGCCGTTCAACAACGGGGGATCGCCCGCGGTTCCGGGTTCCATGCGACCTAAAGTTTGCCAGGCGAGGGAACGAATCCTCCGTTCGAGCTCGTGCTTGCTGTCGGCCGCGCCGCGCCCTCGAGGCGATGAGGCGAACTCTCTCCGCGACGTCATTCCGGGGCGCGCCTGCAAGGCGCGAGCCCGGAATCCATAATCACAGGGCGTGATGCGAGGCACATTCTCCGCCCGACCTTGCTCCCACAGCATCTGCCGAGAGTATGGATTCCCGGTTCACGCTTCGCGTGCCCCGGAATGACGACGGGTAAAGTCGTCGGACTCTTTCCTATCCACGTTTCAAACAGCGCGCTCAAATGCCAGATGCACGTCTGCATTCTCGCGGCGGATCACGCCCGAGTGTTGCGATCGACCTGCCCTTCGAGAATCGAGAGGGCGCGGGGAATGCCGGGCGCTGGCCGCACCCATGGCCCGCCTGCAGAAAGAATGCAGGCGGCAGGTACCACAGGTTCAGCCGAGACATCCCGGCATTCCCCGCGCGATGGTCTTAACGCTTATACGTGATCTCCCCGGGGACCGGCTTGATTGCCCCCGCTGCGCATGACGCTTTCGCGTCAGCACGACCTCAGCACCGGGAGGTCAGGACCACACGATTTCACGTCCGCATCCGCCCTGCTCGTCGGCGTGACGAAGCACGCTTGCCAAGGCGGTCACGGCCACCGCATCCCCGCCTCACGTGTCGTGACGATCGCGCGCAACGCCCCTCTCCTCGAGGCGGGATGCGCCCATGATCCACGATTTCGGTAAAAACGAAAGAGAAATATTCGTCATGGCCTGCCCTGCACGGCGCTTCCTGCTGAATTCGCTTCTGAAATGAATTTTTCCACGCAGGCGGTTTTCACCCTCCGAATGGCGATGCCGTGGAGCAAAATCGCACAAAGCCGCATGGTGATTTGCCCGGCAGGCAGCGAGAACTCGTGCAGGCTTGGACGTGCAGCAACAGCGATCACCTGCGACTTGCGATCACTTGCAATTTAAGACCGATCGGTCCATATATTGACGATGAGCCGCCACATCCGAGTGCAATTGTCCCGTGGCCGCCCCCGAAGTTTCGACGTGAATGCTGCGGTCGAACGCGCGATGGGTGTGTTCTGGTCGCAGGGCTATCACGCCACCGCGCTCCCGGACCTGCTTCATGCAACCAGGCTCTCGCGCGGCAGCCTTTACGCCGCATTCGGCGACAAGCACTCGCTGTTCCTGCGGGCGCTTGATCGCTACATCGCCGATGCCTTGACGCGGATGGATGCCGAGTTCGACTCCCGCCACGATCCGGTCGACGGCCTGCGGACCTTCCTGGCCGGCTATGTCGACCGCGCCAGCGGTGCCAATGGCCAGCGCGGATGCCTGCTGGTGGCTACAGCCATGGAATTGGCCGGCCAGGATGCTGAAGTGAACCGTCGCATCGCGAGCTTTTTCAAAGCCATGGAGGCCAGGGTGGCGGCTGCATTGTCCCGTGCGAAGACGGCGGGCAAGCTGGCCGAAGGTGTCGAGCCTTCGAGTGCCGCCCGGATTCTCGTCTGTTTCGTTGAGGGGCTGCGCGTGGTCGGCAAAACGGCGCCGGCACGGGCCACATCCAAAACCACCGCGGACGCTCTTCTCGACCGCTTCATCAGATAAAGACCAAGGCGCGTTCGCCTTTGGCGCGCCGATATTTAGACCGATTGGTCTTGAAAGGAACGGTGCCGTGTCTGCCATCCAGATCGTCTGCGCAGTCACCGTTCCCCTGCTCTGGGGTTATCAGTTCGTGGCCATCAAGGTGGGCGTTGCGGAGTTTCCGCCGCTGTTCTTCCTCGCCCTGCGCTTCCTGGCGATCGCTCTGCTGCTCATTCCGTTCGTCAAACGGCCAACGCGCCGGCAGGCCGGCCCGATCGCAGCGATTTCGCTGTTCCTGGGCGGACTGAATTTCGGGCTGTTCTATGTTGGCCTTGGGCTCGGCTCCGGCAGCATGTCCGCCGTCGCCTATCAACTCGCCACGCCCTTCACCGTCCTGCTGGCCTGGCCGCTGCTCGCGGAGCGGCCGTCTCTCGCCACATCAGCCGGAGTGGTGCTTGCATTCGTCGGCGTGGTCGTGCTGGCAGCCGAGCCTGGCCGGTCGGCAAACGTGCTGCCGCTGCTGCTTGTGGTCGGGGCGGCCTTCGCATTCGCGGTGTCCAACATCCTGACCAAACGCTACGGCCCCTTTGATCCCCTGATGTTGATGGGGTGGTCGTCGCTGCTCACGGTGCCGCAGGTCATGTTGATGTCGCTGCTGCTTGAATATGGACAAGCGGCGAGCCTCGTCACGGCAGATGAATGGGGCTGGCTGGCACTCGCCTACACGATCTTCGTCGGAGGCATCGTTGGGTTCGGCCTCTGGTTCTGGCTGATCGCCCGCTGCTCCATGAGCCGCGTCGCCCCTTTTGGCCTGCTGCTTCCGGTGTTCGCCCTGATGTCGAGCGTGTTGTTCCTCGGCGACCGCATCAGCGCCAGGCTGATCGTCGGTGGGCTGCTCGCGCTCTCCGGCGTCGCCATGACACAGGTCAGGCCGCGCGCTCGGTCGATTTGAACTCCAGAAGCCGCGTCCCACCGAGATCGGATTTGACCGATCTCGGCCCCTCGGGTCTGCGCTGAGGGCGTGCGCTCATGGGATCCAATCGCCGGCGCACAAAACTTAGCCATTGATCTAAGTGATCGTCACCATTATAGTTAGCCGTATGGCTCACCAAAATACCGCACTGGATTCCGTCTTTCATGCTTTGGCCGACCCGACCCGCAGGGCCGTAATCCAGCGGCTCGGACGTGGCTCTGCAACGATCAGCGAGTTGGCGCAGCCGTTCGAGATGGCTCTGCCGTCGTTCATGAAGCACATCGGCGTGCTCGAGCGGTCACGCCTGATCGTTTCGAAGAAAACGGGTCGAGTCCGGACCTGCTTGCTTAATCGAGACCGCTTGATCGCCGCCGAGCGATGGTTCGGTAAGCAACACGCGCTCTGGGGAAGCCGCTACAGCAATCTTGATGGGCTACTAGCAAAGTTGAATGGAGTAGAAAATGAAGGCTGACCTACGGTTCGATTTCCTCGCCGACAAGGAGAAGCACACGCTTACCATATCAAGGGAGTTTGCCGCAAAGCGTCAGCTCGTCTGGGACTGCCATACCAAAAGCGAACTGCTTGACCAGTGGTTCGCGCCGAAGCCGCTGACGACCAAAACCAAGCATATGGATTTCCGCGAGGGTGGCTACTGGCATTATGCGATGATCACTCCGGATGGACAGCACTACTGGAATCGTCTGGATTACCTGAAGATTGAGCCGATCGACCGTTACACTGCTCGGGACGGCTTTTGCGACGAAGCCGGGATCGTAAGCCCTGAGATGCCGAGATCGAGTTGGGAGGTTACTTTTGACGATGCATCCGACCGTACGCTCGTCACAACGAAAGTTGTGTACGCCTCACCCGAAGACCTGCAGAAGGCCATCGACATGGGTCTGAAGGATGGCTTGGCTTCGACGATGGAGCGCCTCGACGAACTTCTGCAGACCCTCCTGGAACCCTTGGGTCAATAGCAGTCGCCTCCGCAACGCGTTCCGTCGGACGTCATCCGGTCGGAACGCTCGGCTGGCAGCAGCATAGTGGCGCGATGGCGAATAAGTCGTGCCACTTCGAGGCTAAGACCCCCAAGCTGACCTGAGTGGCCTCCCAACGGCATTTAGTTCGGCTTGTGGGCCCCTTAGCTGTTATGGTGACAGTCCAGCACTGTCACCATAATCCGGTGGAACCAATCAGTTCGGTGAACCAGACGGCGGCTGAATTTTCTGGAGCATCGCCGTGCATTCGGCATACAGACCTTCAGCTTCCAATTCGCGAGCGAATGCGACAGCCGTTTCGACGTTTTGCTTGGCTTCACTCGTCGCCTGCTCGACAGATTTGAGAGTAGGCTGTCGATGAAGCCGTGCAGCGGACGATTCGGGGGCGCTCACTAACGCCTGACCGCTCGCGCGGGCTTTGCTCATCAGCAACTCCACGCGTGCGATTTCATCGCGGCACAATTCCGGCCGGGTTGCTGGCGGCTTCCGGCTCATGGGAGCAGCGTCGGAGGACGTGCGCAAGCTCAAAACATAAGCTCCCACTTGCCTCATTTGAAAGTCGCGAAGGTCGGGATTCGGCATACCGGTGGAGTTGCCGATATTGCGGTGCGTTGTGCTCAGAAACGCTCCTAGCGTCTCGGAGCTGGTGCTGCTGCGTCGGGCAATCGATTCGAACGGTGGCGCAGCTGGCTGCAGGGTCGGTTCGATGGCTTGGGCAGAGCTGACAACATGGCAGTTCGAGCACATGAGGACTGCCAAGTAATGGCCTTTCTGGACATCATCAGACGCGCCGCCGGCCTGCTGCGCGTGTACGGGAGCAAGCGCTAAACATCCGACAGTCGCCAAGCTCACAAGAAATCGCGCCCGCACGGCCGAATGAAAGTCGCTGGACCTCGTCGGCTCGCCGATCCTCCCGTCGCTGTGGGCAAAGTTGGCCAGGCCGGCTAATGCGTTCGAGGTGGTGCAGGACGGCCCCATCTGAAGGTCCACGACGATGGACAGTGCGCCCAGCCCCTTGGAATCGGCACTGGCTTTGTCGCGCGCCTTGTTGTCATTGGTCGCATCGACGAGAAAGCGCTCTCGCGAGCGCTCGTCACCGGAGATTCCTTCTGCGGTTACCATGTAGAACATCGGCCTATCCTTACCGTGGGAGAATCATCGTGTAAGGCACATTTCGGAGAAGTGGCCTGGCGAGCCCGTGCAGTCGAACGGAACTACAACCTGAACAATATTCAGCAACCATTAATTGAGCCAGATCAAGCCGCGAGCGTTCAAATCTCTTCTTTCGGGCTTACATCTCGAGGAAGCGCAGGGATTCAAGCAGCGCGTGGGGCGGATCAGCGAAGCGCGATCAATCTTGCACGAAAGCCAGAAAACCTCGTAGACCTCAGCAGATTCAGCTCTCATCCCGGATATCAAGACACATGAAGTTCGATGACGTCATCCTCGGCCGGCGCAGCATCCGCGGCTACAAGCCCGATCCGGTCCCGAAGGAGCTGCTCGAGGAGATCATCGCCTTGGCGATGCGCGCGCCGTCCTCGATGAACAGCCAGCCCTGGAATTTCTACGTCATCACCGGCGAACCGCTCGATCGGATCCGCGCCGGCAACACCGAGCGGATGCTGGCCGGCATCCCGCAATCACGCGAATTCCGTATCGGCGAGCCGTTCGCGGGCCAACACCGCGAGCGGCAGGTGCAGGTGGCCAAGCAATTGTTCTCCGCCATGGGGATCGCGCGCGACGACAAGGACAAGCGCCAGGACTGGGTGCTGCGCGGCTTTCGCCAGTTCGACGCGCCGGTCTGCATCATCGTGACCTATGACCGCGCGCTTGACGGCAGCGACGATACGCCGTTCGATTGCGGTGCCGTGACCACCGCCCTGGTCAATGCCGCCTGGTCGCGCGGGCTCGGCGCCGTGATCAACAGCCAGGGCATCATGCAATCGCCCGTGGTCCGCGAGCACGCCGGGATCGCCGACGATCAGGTCATCATGAAGAGCATCGCGCTCGGCTGGCCGGATCACGATTTCCCGGCCAACGCGGTGGTGTCAGAACGAAAATCGGTCGAGGAAGCGGCGGTGTTCGTCGGCTTCGACGACTGACCTGCGCGCGGATGAGACCGCAGCCCGCCGGCATCCAAGACAATAACATAACGGCTTCCCTTCCCGCTTGATTCACACAAGCACTTTCACGTAGGCGTTGCATTTTACGTCTTGTGTTGCGATCCTCTTCGGCGGGGGGAGGAGTCGATGACATACCTATACGAACAGCTATCGCCGGAAAAGTTCCAAAAGCTCTGCCAATCTATTATTTCGTCCGAGTTTCCTGACACACAGTGCTTTCCGGTGGCTCAACCTGACGGCGGAAGAGATAGCATAGCGTGGACAACCCATATCCCGGGGAAACGGGCAGAGTTCATCGCTTTTCAGGTCAAGTTTTCCAGAGACTCCGATCGAGCCGCTAATCAGTTTCTGGATGATATATTGGAAAACGAACTTCCCAAGATCAGAGGCTTACTCTCACGCGGGCTTAAGGCCTACTATCTCCTTACCAACGTAAGGGGCACAGCGCACCTCGACGCCGGCTCAATTGATCGCATGCAGAGGACTCTGTCGACTTCAATCGAAGTTCCGGCGCTCTGCTGGTGGAGAGACGATCTCGACAGGCGCATCGATTCCAAGTCCGACATCAAATGGAGCTATCCAGAAATTATTCGCGGCACTGATCTTCTCCAATCCCTTATCACAGGACCGATGGGAGAAGAGGGAAGGCGCAGAGATAGTGCGATTAAAGCATATATAACCGAGCAATACCGAGAGGATCGGGAAGTAAAGTTCAAACAGGTCGACCTGTACAACAATTTGTTTGATCTCTTTGTCGACACGAATCTAGCCCCGATCAGCACCTCTGACGAGAGTCACCGGGTCGCCGGACTACATCCCTATTACGAAACCGAGCATTTTCGCGAGAGCGCGCCTCGCGCTGCTAAATTTCTCCTAGATGGCGACACAACGCAGCGGATAGTTCTCGAAGGCGCGCCTGGGCAAGGCAAATCAACGATTACCCAATACATCTGTCAAGTACATCGAGTTCGACTGCTTGACCGAGCACTTGATCGATCAAAAATCCAACCTGATTACTTTAGCGGTACGTTACGCATACCTTTAAGAGTGGACCTGCGGGACTATGCGAGTTGGATATCTGGGCGGAACCCGTTTTCCTCGGACCTCTCTTCAGTTCGCCCCACCGAAATGCCTATATCGTTGGAAAGCTTTCTAGCTTTCCAAATTGGCCACACCTCTGGCGGGCACGCCTTTTCAGTTTCCGACCTGGCGTCACTAGCGCGAGACAGTCATCTCCTGATTGTTCTGGATGGCTTCGACGAGGTCGCCGACATCGCCACTCGAATGCAGGCCGTCAAAGAGATTTCGAAGGCCGCAGGTCGATTAGAGGCGGCGAGCAAATCGTTGCTGATTGTAGTTACGAGTAGACCAGCAGCGTTTGCGAAATCTCCAGGCTTTTCCGATCGCGAGTGGCTCCATATGACATTACTTTCCATGTCATTTCAGCAGATAAATAGTTATGCCGCTAAATGGATGAGTGCAAGATCGCTCCCATCGGCTGATAAGGAAAAATTCAAAGAGGTGCTGAAGGAGAAATTGGACCAGCCACACATGAGAGACCTGGCTCGGAATCCAATGCAACTCGCAATCTTGCTTAGCCTTATCCAGACCAAGGGCCTTTCGTTACCAGACAAGCGCACAGCCCTATACGACAGCTACATTGACCTATTCTTTAGCCGAGAAGCCGAAAAGAGCCCAATTGTTCGCGAGCACAGGGACCTACTAATAGAGCTCCATCGATATCTGGCGTGGATGATCCAGATCGATGCCGAAGACAAACGTGGAGCTGGAAGCATAGCCGACGAGAGATTGAGAGCACTTCTTCGGGATTACCTCGCCAGAGAGGGACATCAAACAAATCTGGTCGACGATCTATTCACAGGAATGACCGAGAGAGTTGTTGCCCTTGTGTCCCGCGTTCAGGGCACCTTTGAGTTCGAGGTTCAGCCACTACGGGAATATTTTGCCGCGAGACATCTGTATGAAACCGCTCCGTACTCACCACCAGGACAAGAAAAATCCGGCACAAAACCAGAACGATTCGATGCTCTAGCGCGCAACTTTTATTGGCTTAACGTCACTCGATTCTACTGCGGCTGCTACAGTCGCGGAGAATTGTCGTCTTTAGCAGACGGACTAATTCAACTTTCAGAACTAGATGGATTTAAAGAGATAGCCTATCCCCGCCTGCTGATACTAATGCTACTTGGTGATTGGGTATTTACCCAGCAACCGCATGTGATTAAGCGGCTTCTCGCGCACCTATCCAAGCACCCGGGCTTCAAGATCATCCTAGCGAACGCTATCCGAGACAGAGCCACCTCTTCTCTTATTCCTCCCGAGCGCTGCGGTCGCAACGACATACTCGAAGCGATAAGCGACTGGTTCTACTCCGGGATCTCCTCAGACGTCTGCGTCGCATTAGCTACATCGGCGCGCGAGAGCTTATCGCAAGAAGTCGCGATAGAGTTCTGGAAATCCTTAAGGCAACCCGGAAAGGAAGCCAGCTGGTTTACCCTCGGACGATTCGTTGGCGCTTTCCACAACATATCGTTCGTAGACGCTCGCGACCTTTTCGAAGAGTTTCCAAAAGAATTGGTTTTCAGTCTGCAATTTGCAAACAGAAGCGATATAATTGAATCTGATATAAAGATGTTTGAGGTAGCTTCCCGTCAAATCCTAGCTGGACATGGCCTAGCTTCGCTTCGCGGCACTGGCTCAGCCATCACTTTTTTATCAGCATTCCGAATCGCGCTGGACCCTTCAACTTACACAATCTTGTTCGAACGTGACCCCAGCGACTTCATTAGGGGCAGCTCTTATCGCTCTCTGATTAGCAGTAGACGTCATATCGAGACCTTCGAAAATTACCCGAGCGACATACCGACCGCTCCCTTTCTAGACAACGACGCAAGTAAACGGTTTCTCCGTACTTTTTACGAGGCAATCGAACTTCCTTGCAAGGATTGGATGAACAGTTTGAGACCGTGGTCTGAAATCGTCGAAGCAGGCGCGAGAGAGTGGGGCAGAACGCCAGCACTGTTGGATATTGCCTTGATCTCCGCGGGCATCAGCGCAAAAGAAGAGCGAGGTGCATTTGGAGCTGGCTTCGACGACAAATCTATCCCACTTTGCGAAACGCTACGATATGCACGCCTAAAGTCAGGAGCCTATCAATGGTGGCTGTCAAATCTAAATAGAGGCTCTGAACATCTGGTCGCTTTAACAACACTGCTATGTTGGGCCACGCCGCGAACAATACTCTTGATAAAAGACTGCGTCGGGCCTCTTGTCGACGCGCTTGAACGGAGAGCATGGCACCGACTGGTGGATCGCATTAAACGCACTGTTTCGATTTGGGGCAGATCTGATGCATCCGGATTAGCGCTTAGAGAGGTTCAATCGGACCGGCTATTTCTGGCTCTCGCCCTACGTCTTTCGCCAGTTGATCGAGACCAATTTATTTGTTCAAAATTTATCCGCTATTCTGGCGACGACCGCAAAATTCTAGAGATGGCATGCGATTCAGCGGTACGCCTTGCCTGTGCGGGCATCCTCCAATGGAGTGATGCCGTAGACATGATAAGGAGGGGCTATATGCTGGACATCGATCCGATAACGCTCCATCGAGCTGTGAGTTCTGAATTTAGAATACCAGAAGAACTAGCAATACAGATCTGCACGACAGCACAGCACTTCCCGCTCGCACTAGTCTACAATGCGCAAAGCGTGCTTCAAGCATCGATAGCAGCGACCGGAAAGCCCGTAGGAGAGATCGCGCTTCGCGATCAGTGGTTTGGATGAAGGGTAAGGCTCTGGCCCACCGTCATCCCGACGGGTGTGAGGAGGACAAGAGTGGATGGCCGGGTCAAACCCGGGCATGACAGAGCATCCTAAATACATCGCTACGACTGCCGCCCCGGTCGTCCCGGAGCGGCGTCGTTGGCCGTCGTTAGCTTAGAGCGAGCTCAGAGCAGCCCTGCCCCGCGCGCCCATTTATACTTGGCGCCCAGCACCTCGACCGGCAGCTCGGTCGAATAGGCGTAGGCGGGGATGCCGTTCTGGTAGAGATATTCGGCGGCCTCCTCGACCTCGACGTCGCCGGCGAGCGAAGCCACGATCGGCTTGACGAAGCCCTTGGCCTCCATCTCCTTCTTCACCTCGACCATGTTGCGGGCGAACACCATCGGCGGGGTCACGATCGTGTGCCAGTAGCCGAGGATCAGCGCGTGGATGCGGTCATCCGACAGGCCGAGCTTGACCGTGTTGACGTAGGTGATCGGCGGCTCGCCGCCGGTGATGTCGACCGGGTTGCCGGCCGCGCCGAACGGCGGGATGAACTTGCGGAACGCCGCATCGAGATCAGCAGGCATCGCCATCAGCGACATGCCGTTGTCGACGACGGCGTCGGACAGCAGCACGCCGGAGCCGCCGGCACCGGTGATGATGACGACGTTCTCGCCCTTCGGCGTCGGCAGCACCGGCACGCCGCGGGCGAATTCGAGCAGCTGACGCAGGCTGCGCGCCCGAATCACGCCGGACTGCTTGAGCACGTCCTCGTAGATCTTGTCGTTGCCGGCAAGCGCGCCGGTGTGCGACGAGGCGGCCTTGGCGCCGGCCGAGGTGCGGCCGGCCTTGAGCACGACGACCGGCTTCTTCTTGGAGACGCGCTTGGCGGCTTCGGCAAAGGCGCGGCCGTCCTTCAGGTCCTCGCAGTGCTGGGCGATCAGGTTGGTGTTCGGGTCCTGCTCGAAGAAGGCGAGCAGATCGTCCTCGTCGATGTCCGACTTGTTGCCGAGGCCGACGATGGCGGAGACGCCCATCTTGGCCGAACGCGAGAAGCCGATGATGGCCATGCCGATGCCGCCCGACTGCGACGACAGCGCCGCGTGGCCCTTGACGTCGTAAGCGGTGCAGAAGGTGGCGCAGAGATTGGCCGGCGTGTAGTAGAATCCGTAGATATTCGGCCCCATCAGGCGGATGTTGTACTTCTTGCCGACCTCGACGATCTCGGCCTGCAGCTCGGGCGCGCCGGCCTCCGCGAAGCCCGACGGGATCAGCACCGCGCCGGGGATCTGCTTCTCGCCGCATTCGGCGAGCGCAGCTGCGACAAACTTCGCAGGGATCGCGAACACCGCGGTGTCGATCACGCCGGGCACGTCCTTGACGCTCTTATAGGCCTTGTAGCCGAGGATCTCGGAGGCCTTGGGGTGGATCGGATAGATCGCGCCCTTGTAGCCGCCGTTGATCAGGTTCTTCATCACCGAATTGCCGATCTTGCCGTCCTCGGCGGAGGCGCCGATCACGGCGACCGCGGAGGGCTTCATGATCCGGTTCATCGCGGTGACGATTTCCTCGTTCGAGCGCGGCGCCGGACGCGGCTTGTAGTCGAAATCGACGACGATGCGGACGTCGGCCGCGATCGCGCCGTTCTTGGTGGCGAAGACCGGGTTGAGGTCGAGCTCGACGATCTCGGGGAAATCACTGACGAGCTGCGAGACCTTGACGATGACGTCGGCGAGCGCCTCGCGGCTGACGGCCTCGCCGCCGCGCACGCCCTTGAGCATTTCATGGGCCTGGATGCCGTCGAGCATCGACAGGGCATCGTCCTTGGTCGCGGGCGCCAGGCGGAAGGTCACGTCCTTCAGGACTTCGACCAGCACGCCGCCGAGGCCGAAGGCGACCAGCTTGCCGAAGGAGCCATCGGTGATCGAGCCGACGATCACCTCGGTGCCGCCGGTCAGCATCTGCTGCACCTGGATGCCTTCGATCTTGGCGTCGGCCTTGTACTTCTTGGCGTTGCCGAGAATGGTCTCATAGGCCTTCTGGGCATCGTCGGCGGTCTTGACCCCGACGATCACACCGCCCGCTTCGGTCTTGTGCAGGATGTCGGGGGAGACGATCTTCATCACCACCGGAAAGCCCATGTCAGACGCCATCTTGGCCGCCTCGGCGGCCGATTTGGCAACGCCTTCCTTCGGCACCGGGATGCCGTAGGCATCGCACACCAATTTGCCTTCCGGCGCGGTCAGGCTGGTGCGCTTGTCGGCCTTCACCCGATCGAGAACCTCGCGGATGGTGGCCTTGGCGTTGGGTATCGCGGCGTCAGACATGGGGCTTCCTCCCTTGGGGGCACGTGTTTATGGCATTTGGTATGCCAGACACAAAGTTTGTCAAGCGCAGCGAAGATGTGGAAACGCTGAAAAATCACTCAGCTTGACAGTCTGGCATCTGGCATGCCAAAAAACTTGACAGTAAATTGCTGTATGAAGACGTCTCCCGCTGGAGAGGAGATTGGTCTTGTCGACGCAGAAACCAACTAAGGCATTGCCGCCGATGGCCGAGGCTGACATCGCGATCGCTCGCATCGCCCCGGAGACGAGCTTCAAGAACAAGGCCTACGAGGCCTTGAAGGAAGCCATCCTCAAGATGGACATCTACGCGAGCCCGGAACCGGTGATGCTCGACGAGCGCGCTTTGTCCGAGCGCCTCGGCGTCAGCCGCACGCCGATCCGCGAAGCGATCGCGATGCTGGAGCAGGACGGTTTCGTGAAGACCGTGCCGCGCCGCGGCATCATCGTGGTCAGGCGGACCAAGAGCGAGATCGTCGACATGATCCGCGCCTGGGCCGCGCTGGAGAGCATGGCCGCGCGCCTGATCACCACCACCGCGCGCAAGAAGGACATCTCGGCGCTGCGCGACTTCTTCAAGGATTTCGGTCCGGACCGCCTGCCGCAGGATCATATCGAGGAATACTCCAAGGCCAACATCGCCTTCCATCAGGCGCTGATCTCGCTGTCGGAGTCGCCGGTTCTGGTCGACATGACCAACGACATTCTGCTCCACGTGCGCGGCTATCGGCAACTCACGATCGGGCGCGTCGACCGCATCGCGGCGTCGCTGCCCGAGCATCTTTCGATCATCGAAGCGCTGGAAGAGCGCAACACCGAGCTCGCCGAGAAGCGCGCCCGCGACCACACGCTTGGCCTTGCGACCTATGTCGAGACGCACGGCCAGGAATTGTTCAGCTGACGTTCAACAAAGAAGACGCGCGAGGCGCCTTCGATAGTACCAGGGAGATGAAGCGCATGGCGCAGACCGCGATCAAGGCCGAGGCACCGGACACCCAAGAAGACCTCACCGACGGTTTCCACCTCGTCATCGACGCCATGAAGCTGAACGGGATCGAGACGGTCTACAACGTACCGGGCATTCCGATCACCGATCTCGGCCGCATGATGCAGGCAGAAGGCATCCGCGTGCTCTCGTTCCGTCATGAGCAGAATGCCGGCTATGCCGCGGCGATCGCCGGCTTCCTCACCAAGAAGCCGGGCATCTGCCTGACCGTCTCGGCGCCCGGCTTCCTGAACGGCCTGACCGCGCTGGCGCACGCCACGACGAACTGCTTCCCGATGATCCTGATCTCGGGCTCCTCCGAGCGCGAGATCGTCGACCTGCAGCAGGGCGACTATGAGGAGATGGATCAGCTCGCGATCGCCAAGCCGCTCTGCAAGGCCGCGTTCCGCGTGCTGCACGCCCAGGACATCGGCATCGGCCTCGCGCGCGCGATCCGTGCCGCTGTCTCCGGCCGTCCCGGCGGCGTCTACCTCGATCTGCCCGCCAAGCTGTTCGGCCAGGTCATGAACGCACAGGCCGGCGCCGCATCGCTGGTCAAGGTGATCGATCCCGCACCGGCCCAGCTCCCTGCCCCATCCGCCGTCAAGCGCGCGCTCGACTTGTTGAAGAATGCAAAGCGCCCGCTGATCATCCTCGGCAAGGGCGCGGCCTATGCGCAGGCCGACGAGGCGATCAAGAATTTCGTCGAAAAGAGCGGCGTGCCGTTCCTGCCGATGAGCATGGCCAAGGGCCTGCTGCCCGACCTGCATCCGCAATGCGCGGGCGCGGCACGTTCGACCGTGCTGAAGGACTCGGATGTCGTCATGCTGATCGGCGCCCGGCTCAACTGGCTGCTGTCGCATGGCAAGGGCAAGAGCTGGGGCGATGCGCCGAAGAAGTTCATCCAGGTCGACATCGAGCCGAAGGAGATGGACTCCAACGTCGAGATCGCGGCCCCCGTGGTCGGCGACATCGGCTCGGTCGTATCAGCATTCACCGAAGCGATGGGCAGCAACTGGCCGGCTCCCCCGGTCGAGTGGACCTCATCGGTGCAGAAGAAGCGCGAGGACAACGTCGCCAAGATGGCGCCGCGCCTGATGAACAACAACTCGCCGATGGACTATCACGGCGCGCTCGGCGTGCTCCGCACCATCATCAAGGAACGCCCCGATGCGATCCTGGTCAACGAAGGCGCCAACACGCTCGACCTCGCCCGCGGTGTGATCGACATGTACCAGCCGCGCAAGCGCCTCGACGTCGGCACCTGGGGCGTGATGGGCATCGGCATGGGCACGGCGATCGCCGCGGCCGTCGAAACCGGCAAGCCGGTGCTGGCCATCGAGGGCGACAGCGCCTTCGGCTTCAGCGGCATGGAGGTCGAGACCATCTGCCGCTACAACCTGCCGGTCTGCGTCGTGATCTTCAACAATGACGGCATCTATCGCGGCACCGACGTCAATGCGGGCGGCAGCGACCCCGCCACCACCGTGTTCGTCAAGGGCGCCCGCTACGACAAGATGATGGAGGCCTTCGGCGGTGTCGGCGTCAACGCGACCAGCCCGGACGAATTGAAGCGCGCCGTCAACGCGGCGATGGATTCGGGCAAGCCGACCTTGATCAACGCTGTGATCGATCCGGCGGCTGGCTCCGAGAGCGGCCGCATCGGCAACCTCAATCCGCAGAGCGTGCTCAAGAAGAAGTAAGGCGACCCGCCGGCCATCAACGCCCGCTCGCGCGGGATGACCATTCAGTTACGGAGAGAAACACATGACCAAGGCGCTCGAGGGCGTTCGCATTCTCGATTTCACCCACGTCCAGTCCGGACCGACCTGCACGCAGTTGCTGGCCTGGTTCGGCGCCGACGTGATCAAGGTTGAGCGCCCCGGCGTGGGCGACATCACCCGCGGGCAATTGCAGGACATCCCGAACGTGGACAGCCTGTATTTCACCATGCTCAACCACAACAAGCGCTCGATCACGCTCGACACCAAGAACCCGAAGGGCAAGGAGGTGCTGACCGAGCTGATCAAGAAGTGCGACGTGCTGGTCGAGAATTTCGGCCCCGGCGTACTCGATCGCATGGGCTTCCCCTGGGAGAAGATCCAGAGCATCAATCCGAAAATGATCGTCGCCTCGATCAAGGGCTTCGGCCCCGGCCCGTACGAAGACTGCAAGGTCTATGAGAACGTCGCGCAGTGCACCGGCGGCGCCGCTTCGACCACCGGCTTCCGCGACGGCCTGCCGCTGGTGACCGGCGCCCAGATCGGCGATTCCGGCACCGGATTGCACCTGGCGCTCGGCATCGTCACCGCGCTGTATCAGCGCACCCACTCCGGCCGCGGCCAGCGCGTGACGGCGGCAATGCAGGACGGCGTGCTCAACCTCTGCCGCGTCAAGCTGCGCGATCAGCAACGCCTCGCCCATGGCCCGTTGAAGGAATACAGCCAGTTCGGCGAGGGCGTTCCGTTCGGCGATGCCGTGCCGCGCGCCGGTAATGATTCCGGTGGCGGCCAGCCCGGCCGCATTCTCAAGTGCAAGGGCTGGGAGACCGATCCGAACGCCTACATCTATTTCATCACCCAGGCTCCGGTCTGGGAGAAGATCTGCGACGTGATCGGCGAGCCGACCTGGAAGACCGATCCGAACTACGCCAAGCCGGCAGCCCGCCTGCCGCGCCTGAACGAGATCTTCGGCCGCATCGAGCAGTGGACCATGACCAAGACCAAGTTCGAGGCCATGGAGATCCTCAACGAGTTCGACATCCCCTGCGGCCCGATCCTGTCGATGAAGGAGATCGCTGAGGACGAGTCGCTGCGCAAGACCGGCACCCTGGTCGAGGTGGATCACCCGACCCGCGGCAAGTACCTGTCGGTCGGCAACCCGATCAAGCTGTCAGACAGCCCGGCGGATGTGAAGCGGTCGCCGTTGCTCGGCGAGCACACCGACGAGATCCTGCGCGAGGTGCTCGGCTTCGGGGATCACCAGGTCGCCGAAATCCACGATTCCGGCGCGCTGGCTCCCCCGCGCAAGGAAGCCGCGGAGTAAGCGGCGACCAAGCCCCCTCCCGAATTACCACTGACCAGCACCGTAATTGCCATAAGCCGCCCTGTTGGGCGGCTTATTTGCATTAAAAGTTCCAGAATCGATTGAAAATCCAAATCGCGGTATATTGTTGCACTGCACAGAGTTCATACCGCTATGCAATAAAACCAATTGTCTCTGGTATCTGGTATACGTAAATTGCTCTCAGAAAGTGACCACGTTGATGAGAGAGAGCCATGGCCAAGACTGCTGCCCTTCCCTTCGTCCAGCCCGTATCCGTGTTCGGCCGTCTCCTGGCCGCGATCGACCGCTGGTTGATGACCTTCGCCGAGATTCAGATCCGCAACGGTGACGTGCCGCGGGTCGGTCTGTAAGATCCTCTAGGCGATCCGGCACGGCGCGAAGTTCTGCGCCCCAAGAACGGCCCCGGCTTCCGGGGCCATTTCTTTTTCCACCGCGATTCTTTTTCCACCGTGATCAATCCCGTTGCGCATTGCCTCTCGAAGGCACGATGCGCTTGGGACACCGCGCCACGCCCGTTAGATCATGCTCGAACTGATCTGCGGCATTTTCGCGCGGCAGTCGTCTGCCGCTTGAACCTTGGCATTGTGAATACAAAGATGCTCTCCGCAGCGTGCCCATACAATCAGAAGGCGCGAATCGGGAGGCGATATGACAGACGTGGTTCAAGCGAGGGCCCCTGCGGCCGGACGGGTCAGCGATACCTATCGCTGGACACAATTGGCGATCGGCGTCGCCGCAATGGTGATGATCGCCAACTACCAATATGGCTGGACATTCTTCGTCCCTGACATTCAGAAAAAATTTGGTTGGGATCGCGCATCGATCCAGTGGGCATTCACGCTGTTCGTGCTGTTCGAGACATGGCTGGTGCCGGTCGAGGGCTGGTTCGTCGACAAATACGGTCCGCGCATCGTGGTCCTCGTCGGCGGAATCCTCTGCGCGATCGGCTGGACGATCAATGCGCATGCGACGACGCTCAATGGCTACTATCTCGGCATGATCGTCGCGGGCATCGGCGCCGGCGGCGTCTACGGCACCTGTGTCGGCAACGCCCTGAAATGGTTTCCCGACAAGCGGGGTCTGGCTGCCGGCATCACGGCAGCCGGCTTCGGCGCCGGCTCTGCGCTCACCGTTGCGCCGATCCAGGCCATGATTCGGGATTCCGGCTTCCAAAGCACATTCCTTTACTTCGGGCTCGGACAAGGAATCATCATCGTCCTCCTCGCCTTCCTGCTGCTCGCACCGAAGTCCGGACAAGTCCCAGCCGTAGTTCAGACCGGCAACCTGGTGCAGACACGACGGAACTACACGCCGCCGGAAGTGATCCGTCACCCGATCTTCTGGTTGATGTATTTCATGTTCGTCATTGTCGGCGCCGGGGGATTGATGGTGACCGCCAATCTGAAACCGATCGGAGTCGACTGGAAGATCGATAGCGTCCCCGTCACGCTCGCCGGCATGACACTGACGGCGGTGACTTTCGCCGCAACCATCGATCGGGTCCTGAACGGCCTGACGCGGCCTTTCTTCGGCTGGGTCTCCGACAAGATCGGGCGTGAGAACACCATGTTCATCGCTTTCGGCATGGAGGGGATCGGGATTTGGGCGCTGTACATGTTCGGCCAGAATCCGGTCTGGTTCGTCATCCTCTCGGGCTTCGTGTTCTTTGCCTGGGGTGAGATCTACTCGCTTTTCCCCTCGACCTGCACCGACACGTTCGGCTCGAAATTCGCGACCACCAATGCGGGCCTGCTCTACACCGCAAAAGGAACCGCGGCGCTCCTGGTGCCGATCGCAAACTATGTGCAGCAATCGGCGGGAAATTGGGACGGGGTGTTCCTGATGGCGGCCGGCGCCAATATCCTGGCGTCGCTATTGGCCATCGCGGTGCTCAAGCCGTGGCGGAGAAATGTGATCGCAAAGGCCAACGTCTAAGACTTTTCACGACCTTTTCTGGAGCGCCCGGCCGCAAGGCCGGGCGTTTTCTTTTGACTCGTGGAGATTGAAAGCGGGCACGGCCGATCGCGTGCTTTTCGACATCTACGACGCGAGCCGGATGACGCGCCGCAACCAAAGCCCACCCGCACAGAAAACGCGCTTGCATCCTGGAATAATATATACCAAGCTACTTCGACGCTTGCGACAATAAACCACAATCTCGCGACACCAAGTCGCGATCAGACAGCGCGTGCGGGAGGAAATGGAATGACCATCAGCGCCGCCACTGGACCCACTCAAGGGTCATCCAACGCTTTCCGATGGATGCAGCTCGTCATTGGCGTTGTCTGCATGGCCATGATCGCCAATCTTCAATACGGATGGACCTACTTCGTCAGCCCGATGGCGAAAGCCCATTCCTGGGACGTCGGAAGCATCCAGATCGCCTTCAGCATCTTCGTCGCGCTGGAAACTTGGCTTACGCCGATCGAAGGATGGATCGTCGACTCGCTCGGCCCGCAACGCGGTCCCAAACTGATGGTCGCCGCGGGTGGTATTTTCGTTGCGCTCGGCTGGCTCATCAACGCCTGGGCCAACTCGCTCGAGATGCTCTATCTCGGCGCCGTCGTCTCCGGTGTCGGAGCCGGCGGCATCTATGCGACCTGTGTCGGCAACGCCGTCAAATGGTTTCCTGATCGGCGGGGGCTCGCCGTAGGCTGTACCGCAGCCGGATTCGGTGCGGGCGCGGCGGTGACGGTCATCCCGATCCAGATGATGATTGCATCCGTCGGCTATGCCGACACCTTCTTCTGGTTTGCGCTGGGTCAGGGCGGCATCATCTTCCTGGTGGCCTGGCTGTTGCGCTCTCCGCTGCCCGGCGAAGCCCCGGCGGCGAGCGCCGTGAAGGTGCTGCAGTCCAAGACCAACAGCACGCCAGGCCAGATGCTTGTATCTCCGCTCTTCTGGGTCCTGTACGTCATGTTCGTACTCGTCTCGGCGAGCGGGTTGATGGTAGCGGCCCAGATCGCGCTGATCGCCAAGGATTACGGCGTTGGCCAGACGGTCCTCCTGTTCGGCGCGACCACGCTGACCGTAGCGGGCATCATCGATAATTTAGCCAATGGCGGCGCACGTCCGTTCTTCGGATGGGTGTCGGACCAGATCGGCCGCGAATATACGATGGCGATCGCATTCACGGCCGGCGGTCTCGCCTATTGGCTGCTCGGCACTGCCGGCACCACGCCCTGGACCTTCGTCATCTGCGCCGCCCTGATCTTCTTCACCTGGGGCGAGATTTTCAGCCTGTTCCCGTCGACCTGCACCGACATGTTCGGGCCGAAATACGCCACGACCAACACCAGCCTGCTCTACACCGCGAAGGGACTGTCCGCCTTTGGCGTCCCGCTCGCCAACGTTCTCAAGACCTACTCCGGCAATTGGCACGCGGTGTTTCTCGTGGCCGCGGTCATGAACTTCATCGTGGTGGGCTTGGCGTTGTTCGTGGTGCGGCCGGTCCGGCAATCGATGAGCGTCTCCGAGAACAAGAACTCCGTCAGCCAGGTTGCAGCCGAATGACGTGACCGCGTCGCCGGCTTTCGGAGAGAACGACAACCATCAACCGTGAAGAGAGGCGCCTCCAGCGGCGCCTCTCTTTTTTTCGTTTGTTTTGCTGTTTCTTGGCATGCCAGATCATTTACCGTCGGTGACTGCTCCTGCCCGCAACCACGGTTCGACCGCAGCAAGCTCCTCAAATACGTAAGTATCACTGTCGGTTAAATCATATCCCGTGACACGCAGGAGGAGCCATCGGCGTTGACAATTGGCATTTTGTATACCAGACTTTCGGGCACAACAAACGAGGGAGGCTGCCGTGAACGTCGGAGACATCCTGCGCAACAAGACAGCGCGTGTGGTCACTGTGCGTATGAACGAAACCGTGGGTGTGGCGGCGCAGTTGATGCGCGCCAGCAACATCAGCGCGCTGGTGGTCAAGGACGTGGTGCGCACCGAGGGCAATACGGCGGTCGGCATGTTCACCGAGCGCGACGTGGTCCGGGCCGTTGCCCAACATGGCGCCGCCGGCGTCAACATGAAGGTGTCGCAGTTGATCTCGGTGCAGCGGCTGATCTCGTGCAGCACCACCGATACGCTCGAGCACGTCCGCCACCTGATGAACGTGCATCATATCCGCCACCTGCCGGTCATCGATGATTTCGCCCTCGCCGGCGTCATCAGCATGCGCGATGTCTCGGCGGTGTTCGACGACGCCGCGGCAGTGGCTGCGTGAGCCGACGCTGAGGCTTTCACGCGGGCTGCATCGATCAACGAACGGTGCAGCCGGGATGCAGTGTTGGCCGATGCACATCATCGACCGACCGAGTAATGTCCCTGCTCCTCTCGCCTGACAGGGACAGTCTCGATGAAGGCCTATGTCTACGGTGCCGACGGCGCCGCCCTTACCGACGTTTCGAAGCCCACGCCGCAAGGCACGCAGGTGCTGATCCGTGTGCGTGCCTGCGGCCTCAATCGCGCCGATCTCGGCATGACCAAGGGTCATGCTCACGGATCGGCCGGTGGCCGCGGCACCGTGCTCGGCATGGAATGGGCCGGCGAAGTTGCCGAACTCGGTCCTGAAGCCAAGGGCGTCAAAGTCGGCGACAAGGTGATGGGATCCGGCACGGCCGCCTTCGCCGAATACACGCTGGCCGATCACGGCCGGCTGTTCCTCGCGCCGTCGAACATGAATTTCGACGAAGCCGCCAGCTTGCCGATCGCACTCACCACCATGCACAACGCCGTCATCACCAACGGCGCGCTGCAGCCGGGTCAGAGCGTGTTGATCCAGGGCGCAAGCTCCGGCGTCGGCCTCATGGCGATGCAGATCGCCAAGCTCAAGGGCGCAGCATTCGTGATCGGCTCCTCGACCGATCCTGCGCGCCGCGGCCGGCTGAAGGAATTCGGCGCCGATCTTGCGATCGATTCCAGCGACCCCGGCTGGGTCGATGAGGTGCTGAAGGCGACCGGCGGTGCGGGCGTCGACCTGATCGTCGACCAGATCTCCGGCAAGGTCGCCAACCAGAATCTCGCAGCCACCAAGGTCAAGGGCCGCATCATCAATGTCGGCCGCCTCGGCGGCACCCACGCCGACTTCAACTTCGACCTGCATGCGGCACGCCGCATCAACTATATCGGCGTCACCTTCCGCACCCGCTCGATCGAGGAGATCCGCGAGATCTTCGCCGCGGTCAGGACGGATATCTGGGGCGCGGTCGAATCGCGGACGCTGCAGCTGCCGATCGATCGCATCTTCAGCTTCGACGATATCGGCGCGGCGTTCGCGCACATGGAGGCCAACAAGCATCTCGGCAAGATCGTCGTGACGCTCTGACGACGTGCTCTTGACTTTTAGACGCAGTAAAATCGGATTGCGCGGTGAATAGAGCGCTTCCCGCGCGATCCCGGCTTTCACGGCCGGGAGCGGGCTGCTAAATCCGCGCCCATGACCGACAGCCTTGTCCACCCTCCCCACGGCAAGACCCGCGTCGCGGCGATCTCGATTGCCGCGAGCGCCAGCATGGCCGCGGCCAAATTCGCCGTTGGCATCATCATCGGCAGTCTCGCGCTGGTCTCGGAGGCGCTGCACAGCGCCGTCGACGTCGTCGCCACCGTGATCACCTGGATGGTGGTCCGCGTCTCCGACCGTCCGGCCGATGACGAGCACCATTACGGGCATGGCAAGCTGGAGAGCCTGTCGGCGCTCGGCGTCATCGCCCTGCTCTATGTCCTGGCTGGCGGCGTGCTGGTCGAATCCTACGGCCGGCTCCGCGAGGCCGCTCCTGCGCCGGCGATCTCGGCGGCTCCGTTCCTGGTGCTCCTGATCGACATCGCCGTGAACTTCTGGCGCGCGCGCGCGCTGCACCGTGCCGCGCACGAGACCCACAGCCAGGCGCTGGCCGCCGATGCCCTGCACTTCGCCTCCGATGTGCTCGGCTCCGTGGCCGTCATCATCGGACTTGTCTTGGCCGGGCTCGGCTTCTGGTGGGGTGATGCAGCGGCTGCCATCGCGGTGGCCGTGATGATCTCCGTCCTCGGATTTCGGCTTGCGCGCTCCACCGTAGAAACACTGCTCGACCGCGCCCCCGAAGGCGCCGCAGAGAAGGCCAGCGCTGCGATCCGTTCCGTGGCGGGCGTGGTCGACATCGAGCGTTTGCGGGTCCGGCTGGTCGGCGCCATCCATTTCGTCGACGTGACCGTCGAGGTGCCTCGCACCTACCCGATCGACCGTGTCGACGAGATCAAGCGCAAGGCGCAGGCCGCTGTCGACGCCAAGCTCGGGGGAGCCGACGTCACCTTCACCACGGTGCCGGTGGCGCTGAGCAATGAGAGCGTGCGGGAACGCATCATGGTGATCGCACGCAACTCCGGCCTCGCCATCCATCACGTGACGGTCCACGACGTCAGCGGTCAGCTGATCGTCGCCATCGATCTCGAGGTCGACGGCAATATGAGCCTGATGACCGCCCACGACATCGCGCATCAACTCGAGGCCAGCATCCGCGACGAATTCGGGGCGGATGTCGAGGTCGACACCCATATCGAGCCGCTGGAGCCGGAATTGCCGTTCGGCACCGATGCCGCGCCCGACCGCGTCGGCCAAATCACCGCCGCGCTGCAGCGCCTCGCCGCGGAGACCGAGGTCTACGACGTCCATCATGTCCGCGTGCGCAACACCGAGGCCGGCGAGATCGTCAACTTCCACTGCCGCGCCGCGCCGTCGATGAGCGTGCTCAAGGTGCATGACAATGTGGATCACATCGAGCGCGGGGTGCGCCGCGCTTTCCCGGGCGTGAAGCGTGTCATCAGTCACGCCGAACCGCCACACGCCTGACACCGGCTTCACACGGTGTTCTCGCTTCGGACTCGTTTGGCCTGCTTTTCGTCACCGCGATTCCTCATTGGATAAGATTTATTCGTCTTAACCAAATCGTTGACTCTCGACAGTCCGCAAAAACTGGATTCAAATCAGGTTGATTCGGAAGCGCTGGGGGCTCTTTCGAAACTTAGGTGTTCACTGAAGTTTTGAGGGGGTCTTCAGCATGGCGCGTGCGCATGCCGCGAACGCGTGCGTCCAATCTTCTGACTCGATCAAAGGGTTGGCGCAATCGATCGCGAAACCGGCCTATCAGAGGCTGTTGACCGCTGAGCCGGTGTTGCGTCGTGCTGTCCCTACTCTGATCATCGCCTTCCTGGTCACGATCTGTCTCGGCGCCTTCGTCCAGGTGCTCGATCAGAGCCGGCAGAAGCGCGCGTCCAACAAGCGCGACCTCGCCGCCCTTGCCGATCTCCTCACCGATCGGATCGGCCATCTCTCGGTCAAGCCCGACAGGCTCGCCAATATCGAGCGTCTGCAGAGCCTGCTGCCCGACCTCATTCCGACCTGGGGCGTTGCCCCGGGCCGCCATGTCATCGTCACCGCCGCCGATCACCGCATTCTCGCCAGGGCGCCGGTCGATGCGAGCCTCGGCGCGAACGACCGCATCCTCGACCTGATCTCGACGGCACAGCTGCTGGCGACGCCGGGCCTGCAGGGCACCGTCACCGAGATCGTCCTGCCGAACGGCCGCGCCGCGCTCGCGATCTCGCAACTCGTCAAGCAGCTGCCCGGCCGGGTCGTCGTGATCCAGGAGAAGCTCGAGCCGATCTGGGGATCGGACGCCGCGCTGTCGGTGACGCTCTCGGCCACTACCGGCTTCGTCGTCCTGATCCTCGGCTTCGCCTTCCACTGGCAGTCCACCCGCGCCCGCGAAGGCGACCTCATCAACGACGCCGTGCGCGGCCGCATCGACACCGCGCTCAACCGCGGCCGCTGCGGACTGTGGGACTGGGACCTGTCGCGCGGCCGCATCTTCTGGTCGAACTCGATGTTTGCGATGCTCGGCCTGGACAATCGCAGCGATCTCCTCACCTTCGGCGAGGTCAATGCGCTGGTGAATTCCGACGATATCGACCTGTTCGCCATCGCCGATCAGCTGGTCGCGAGCGAGATCGACCATATCGACCAGAGCTTCCGGATGCGGCATACCGGCGGCCACTGGATCTGGCTGCGGGTGCGCTGCGAACTCAGCCACGGCGCCACCGAGTCCGGCCTGCACCTGATCGGCATCGCGGTCGACATCACCGAGCAGAAGAGCCTCGCCGAGAAGTCCGTCGAAGCCGATCTGCGGCTGCGCGACGCGATCGAGACCATCCCTGAGGCCTTCGTGCTGTGGGACGCGAGCAACCGGCTCGTGCTCTGCAACTCGCACTTCCAGAGCCTGCACAAGCTGCCGGACTCGGCGGTCATCCCCGGCACCTCCTATGAGACCGTGATCGAGGTCGGCAAGATGCCGGAGGTCCGCACCCGGCTGCACGACAGCGGCCCGCAAGTCCCGGGCGCGCGCACCTTCGAGGCCCAGCTCGATAACGGCAGCTGGCTGCATATCAGCGAACGGCGCACCAAGGACGGCGGCTATGTCTCGGTCGGCACCGACATCACCCGCATCAAGGAGCACGAACAGAGGCTGATCGACAACGATCTGCGGCTGCGGGCGACCGTCATCGACCTGCAGCGCTCGCAGGCCGCGCTGGAGCGCCAGGCGATCGAGCTCGCCGATCTCGCCGAGAAATATTCCAAAGAGAAGACCCGCGCCGAGGAAGCCAACCAGACCAAGTCGAAATTCCTCGCCAATATGAGCCACGAGCTGCGCACGCCGCTCAACGCCATCATCGGCTTCTCCGAGATCATGGGCAGCGGCATGTTCGGCTCGCTCGGCTCGGAGAAATACCAGGAATACTGCCACGACATCCTGACCTCCGGCCAATATCTGCTCGAGGTGATCAACGACATCCTCGACATGTCGAAGATCGAAGCCGGCCGCATGAAGCTCGACATGGAGCCGCTCGATCTCGCCACGACGCTTGCGGAGTCGCTGCGCGTCGTCTCGGGCCGCGCCCACGACAAGGGCCTGGAGCTCGACGCCAAGATCGGCGGCAGCGTTCCGATCGTGGCCGACCGCCGCGCGACCAAGCAGATCATCGTCAACCTGCTCTCCAACGCGGTGAAGTTCACGCCTGACGGCGGCCGCGTCACGGTGCGCAGCCGCGTGTTCGAGGACAGGATCGTCCTCGTCATCGCCGACACCGGCATCGGAATTGCGCCGCAGTCGCTGGCGCGGCTCGGGCGCCCGTTCGAGCAGGTCGAAAGCCAGATGACCAAGACCTATCACGGCTCGGGGCTGGGGCTGGCGATCGCGCGCTCGCTCGCCCAATTGCATGGCGGCTCGATGCGGCTGCGCTCCAAGCTCGAGGCCGGCACTGTGGTGCGCGTGACCCTGCCGCGCGATGCAGTCAAAGACGGTGCGGCGATGCCCGTCGCGGCGTGAGCGCGACCAGGCCGCGTCTGCTACACGTTTCAGGCGGCGGCATTTGGGGATTCCCATCGCCCTATCCGCTCGTCATTGCGAGGAGCGGAGCGACGAAGCAATCCAGACTGCCGGACCGGCAGATCCTGCGGATTGCTTCGCCCGCAATGACAGAGGCATGCATGCTTCCTACTCGCGGCATGCAGTAGCTGAGTCACGGGGCTGTCACGTGCTTTCGTGATGCTTGCACATCATCATGGTTGACGGTTCAACACGCCGGCAACTATGGCTAGCGGCCTCCCGAACAATGGATCTCCCGTGCTGTATCTCTTCATCGTCGCCGCCTTCGCGTATCGCTTCGCGATGCTCGCCGTCTCCATCAGAAACGAGAAGCGCCTGCGCGCGGAAGGCGCGACCGAATATGGCGCGTCGGTCTCGCGCTGGCTCGCGATTGCCCATGTTGCATTCTATCTCGCCGCAACCGCCGAGGGCATCGTCCGCGCCGCGCCGCTCGATGTGATCAGTGCGGTCGGCTTCGTCATCTACCTGTTCGGCGCAGTGATGCTGTTCGTGGTGTCGCGGCTGCTCGGGCGGTTCTGGACGGTGAAACTGTTCATCGCCCGCGATCATCAGCTGGTCACGCATCCGTTGTTCCGGGCCGTGCGCCACCCCAACTACTTCCTCAACATCCTTCCCGAGCTGATCGGCTATGCGCTGACGCTGCACGCCTTCGTGACGCTGGTCGCCGGCCTGATCATCTATGCCGTCCCGCTCACCTTACGCATCCGGCAGGAGGAAGCGGTGATGCGCAAGGCCTTCACGGACTACTGAACGCTCCGCTGCCGCGCAGGGACCACATACTGTCATGACCGTGGCACGCGATGGAGCTATGCGATCGGCGGCGCCGTCGGCCGGTAGACTTGCAGATCGACAATGCGTCTAATCGGGGGCGTTTTGCCGGCTGGGCAGCCGGAGCGCAGAAATTCGACAGGGGAACCCCATGAGCTTTTCCAGCATCGTTGCGCGCGGTGTCGCGCTGGTCGGCGGCGCCGCGCTGCAGTGGCGCCGGCTCCAGGGTGACACGCCGAAGCCGGCCTGGGGCCAGCAGCCGCAGATCCCCGCCGCCAAGCCGCAAGGTGCGCTCCCCACCTTGAAGATGCCGACCGCGCAGGGCTGGAGCGCGGGACACGTCCCCACGGCAGCAGCCGGGCTCAAGGTCAATGCCTTCGCGACCGGCCTGAAGCATCCGCGCTGGATCAACGTGATGCCCAATGGCGACGTGCTCGTCGCCGAGGCGACGCAGGTCGCACGATCGCCCAGGAGCGTCTTTGACTATGCGATGCAGGCCACGATGCGGCGCGCGGCGGCGCTCGGCGTCAGCGCCAACCGCATCACACGTCTGCGCGATGACAATGGCGACGGTGTCGCCGAAATCCAGACGACATTCATGGAGGGCTTGAACCAGCCGTTCGGCATGGCCCAGCTCGGCGACACTTTCTATGTCGGCAACACCGACGGCATCATGGCCTTCCCCTACACCGCCGGGGCGGACCGCATCACCGCGCAAGGGCGGCGGCTCACGACCTTCAAGCCCGGCGGCCATTGGACCCGGAGCCTGCTGCCGAGCGCTGACGGCAGGAAGCTCTATTGCGGTGTCGGCTCGCTCACCAACATCGCCGAGATGGGCTTCGAGGTCGAACAAGGCCGCGCCTGCATTTATGAGCTCGACGTTGCTAGCGGCGAGAGCCGCATCTTCGCCTCAGGCCTGCGCAACCCCGTCGGCCTCGCTTTCGAGCCGACCACCGCCGTGCTGTGGACCGTGGTCAATGAGCGCGACGGCCTCGGCGACGAGACTCCGCCCGACTATCTGACCTCGGTGCGCGAGGGCGGCTTCTATGGCTGGCCCTATTGCTATTGGGGCAAGACGGTCGACGACCGCGTGCCGCAGGACCCGGCCATGGTCGCCACCGCGATCACGCCGGACTACGCGCTCGGCGGCCATACGGCTTCGCTCGGCTTGTGCTGGATGCCGGCCGGCCACTTGCCGGGCTTTCCCCAGGGCATGGTCATCGGCCAGCACGGCTCCTGGAATCGCAGCAAGCTCTCTGGCTACAAGGTCGTCTTCATCCCGTTCGAGAACGGCCGTCCGTCAGGGCCGCCACGCGACATCCTGTCGGACTTCCTCGCCCCGGACGAGCGCGTCTCCTACGGCCGGCCGGTCGGCGTCACGCTCGGCCCCGCCGGCTCGCTGCTGGTGGCCGACGACGTCGGCGATTGCATCTGGCGCGTCACGGGGGCGTGAGCGCCGCGCGACAACTCGCGCAAACCAGCATGACGGCTGCTGGACGGATAGGCTCACCAAAGAGGTTCGATGATGTCCGACAATTCAGCCTTGCGCGACCTGTTCGACCGGTGGGAGCAAGTCTGGCATGACGGCCGCTACGATCTGGTGCCCGACTGCGTCTGCCCTCATTACGTCCGGCATGATGAGGTCGGCGACCGGAGCGTCACCCGGGAAAGCTACGCGGCCGAACTCGCCAGACTGAGGCAGGACAGACCTGACGTCCGGATCATCGTCTACGACCATGCGCTCCACGACAATCGCGCTTGGTATCGCTTCACGATGACATGGACCGACCAGGCGACCGGCAAGGTCTGCACCCGCGCAGGACTGCAGGCCTATCGGATCGAAGGCGGCAAGCTTGCCGAAACATGGGTCACACTGCAGCCGATCGGGTCGGCGTGGAACGACACCGTGGCGCAGGAACATTGGACCAGCCCACCCCCGATAGGCTGATCACGGCCGAACAACGGGCGAGGACATCACGCCTGCAGGCTCGGCGCGACCTCGCGGACGATCTGCACCAGCGCGGCAATGAGGGGGGTCATCGGATCGCGCTGCGGGATCACGAGCCCGATCTGGTAGTTGATCACGGGATCGACGATCGGGATCGAGCGCACCTTGTCGGCGAGCCCCAGGGTCTCCGCGAGCTTGGCCGGCATCACGCTCGCCCAGCGACCGGTCTTCACATGGGTGTAGAGCACCAGCAGTGAATTGGAGGTCAGCGTCGGCGCCACCTCGCTGCCCGCGGCGCGGAGCGCGCGATCGATGATGCGGCGGTTCTGCATGTCGGGCGTCAGCAGGCAGAGCGGCACCTGCCCGACCTCTTTCCACGTCACCTCGTCGCGATCCCCGAACATGGCATCCGGCGCGGTCAGGAGCCGATAGCTCTCGTTGTAAAGCGGGATGGTGCGCACCTTCCCGATCGGCTCGTTCTCGATATAGGTGAGGCCGGCGTCCACCTCGAGATTTTCCAACAGCCCAAGCACGTCGGCCGAGGTGCAGGACATGATGCGGAACCGTACGTCCGGATGACGCGCCCGGAACGGTGTCGTCAAGGACGCAACCATGCCGAGCACGGTCGGCACCGCCGCGATCCGGATTTCGCCGGACAGCTTGTCCTTCAGCCCATTGATTTCCTGCCGCATCGCCCGGAAATCGCCGACAATGCGCCGGGCCCAGTCCAGCGTCCGCTCCCCCTCCGGCGTGAAGCCCTGGAAACGCGAGCCGCGCTGCACCAGCATCACTCCGAGGATCTCCTCGAGCTGCTTGATGCTGGTCGACATGGTCGGCTGGGTGACGCCGCAGGCCTCCGCGGCGCGGCCAAAATGCCGCTCCTTCGCGAGCGCGAGCAGAAGTTCGAGCTTGTCGATCAAAAACGAGGCCTTCCCGGAAGTTGTGCCGCCGGGCGCATGGACGGCATGGGTTTCATTAGCATGGCGAACGCGGTCGCAACATGGCAAAGCTGCGACAACCGGCCGCTAAGCGCCTGTTTTGGGTCCAAATTTAGCGATCCTTCGATTGTCTTTCGCTATCGCAGCACGGGACTGCTTTATTGATATTTGGACCAATTCCAATTCTCATCAAGGCAAGCCAGCAACGTATCGATGGGACAAGAATGACGCCGGTCTACGAACCTTGGGAGGCGGCGCGCGGCGCCGAGATCATCGCCCAGCACAGCCAGATGGAGGGTGCGGCCCTGCCGATCCTTCACGCGCTGCAGGAGGCCTTCGGCTACATTCCGGAGGAGGCGCTGCCGATGATCGCCTCCGCGCTGAACTTGTCGCGCGCGGAAGTTTACGGCGTCTTCACCTTCTACCATGATTTCCGGGCCAAGCCCGCCGGGCGGCATGTGCTGAAACTGTGCCGCGCGGAGGCCTGCCAGGCTGCCGGTGGCGATGCTCTGGCCGCCCGCGCCGAAGCCAAGCTCGGTGTCGCTATCGGCAACACGACGCCGGATGAGCGCGTTACCCTGGAGCCGATCTATTGCCTCGGACTCTGCGCCACCGCACCGTCGGCCATGCTGGACGGGCGCCTGGTCGGACGGCTTGACGAAGCCCGGCTCGATGCCCTCGTGTCGGAGGCCCAACGATGAGCCTGCGTCTGTTCGTTCCCTGCGATGCCGGGGCGCTTGCGGTTGGCGCCGACGAGGTTGTGAGCGCGCTGCATGGTGCGGCGCTCGAGCGCGGCCTCACCATCGAGATCGTTCGTAATGGCTCCCGCGGCCTGTACTGGCTGGAGCCGCTGGTCGAAGTCGCCACGCCCAACGGCCGCCTCGGCTTCGGTCCGGTCACGACTGCCGACGTCCCATCGCTGCTGGACGCCATTGTCGCCGGCAAGGCGCATCCGCTCGCGCTGGGCAAGACGGACGATATCCCCTGGCTGAAGCGGCAGACCCGCCTCACCTTCGCCCGCTGCGGCGTCGTCGATCCGCTCTCGCTCGACGACTACCGCGCCCATGGCGGCTATCGCGGCCTCGCACGCGCGCTCACTCTGAAACCCGATGAGATCATCGCCGAGGTCACGGCCTCCGGCCTGCGCGGCCGCGGCGGCGCCGGCTTCCCCACCGGCATCAAGTGGAAGACGGTGGCGCAGACGGCGGCCGACCGCAAATACGTGATCTGCAACGCCGACGAAGGCGACAGCGGCACCTTCGCCGACCGCATGTTGATGGAAGGCGATCCCTTCGTCCTGATCGAGGGCATGACGATCGCGGGCATCGCGGTGGGCGCCACCAAGGGCTACATCTACACCCGCTCGGAATATCCGCACGCAATCGCGGCGATGACGAAAGCGATCGCCATTGCCAGGAAGGCCGGCCTGCTCGGCGACAAGGTCGCCGGCTCCAACTTCGCGTTCGATCTCGAAGTGCGCTCCGGCGCCGGCGCCTATGTCTGCGGCGAGGAAACCTCGCTGCTCGAGAGCCTGGAAGGCAAGCGCGGCATCGTCCGCGCCAAGCCGCCGCTGCCCGCGCATCACGGCCTGTTCGGCAAGCCGACAGTCATCAACAACCTGCTGTCGTTTTCCGCGATTCCCTACATCCTGGACGAAGGCGCCAAGACCTACGCCGATTTCGGCATGGGACGCTCGCGCGGCACGATGCCGATCCAGCTTGCCGGCAACATCAAGTTCGGCGGGCTGTTCGAGACCTCATTCGGCATCACGCTGGGCGAACTGGTCGACGAGATCGGCGGCGGCACCTTCACCGGGCGCCCGGTGCGGGCGGTACAGGTCGGCGGGCCGCTCGGGGCCTATTTCCCGCGCGCGCTGTTCGACACGCCGTTCGACTACGAAGCCTTCGCCGCCCGCGACGGCCTGATCGGTCACGGCGGCATCGTCGTGTTCGACGACACGGTCGACATGGCCAAGCAGGCGCGGTTCGCGATGGAATTCTGCGCGATCGAGTCTTGCGGCAAATGCACGCCCTGCCGCATCGGCTCGACCCGTGGGGTCGAAACCATCGACAAGATCCGACGCGGCGACCGCGTCTCGGACAACATCGCATTGGTCGAAGACCTCTGCAGCACCATGAAACTCGGCTCGCTCTGCGCGCTCGGAGGCTTCACGCCTTATCCGGTGCTCAGCGCGCTCAAACACTTCCGCGAAGATTTCGGACCGCAGCAGCCGCGCCTGCAAGCGGCGGAGTAAGGACGTCGCCATGTCGCTCATCCAGGAAACCGATTACGGCACCCCACGCTCGAAGTCAGAGACCATGGTGACGCTGACCATCGACGGTCAGAGCATCACCGTCCCTGAGGGCACCTCGATCATGCGCGCGGCGATGGAGGCCGGCACCGAGATCCCGAAACTCTGCGCGACCGACATGGTCGACGCCTTCGGCTCCTGCCGGCTGTGCCTGGTCGAGATCGAAGGTCGCAACGGCACGCCCGCCTCCTGCACTACGCCGGTCGCACCGGGGCTCGTGGTCCACACCCAGAGCGAACGGCTGAAGAAGCTGCGCAAAGGCGTGATGGAGCTCTACATCTCCGACCATCCGCTCGACTGTCTGACCTGCGCGGCGAATGGCGATTGCGAACTGCAGGACATGGCGGGCGCGGTCGGCCTGCGCGACGTCCGCTACGGCTACCAGGGCGAGAACCACGTGTTCGCCGAGGCCTGTGGCGAAGCCAATCCGGCATGGCTGCCCAAGGACGAGTCCAACCCCTATTTCAGCTATGACCCCGCAAAGTGCATCGTCTGCTCGCGCTGCGTCCGCGCCTGCGAGGAAGTGCAAGGCACCTTCGCCCTCACCATCTCCGGCCGCGGCTTCGACAGCCGGGTGTCGCCCGGCATGAGCGAGAGCTTCTTGGGCTCGGAATGCGTCTCCTGCGGCGCCTGCGTACAGGCCTGCCCAACCGCGACGCTGACCGAAAAGTCCGTGATCGAAATCGGCCAGCCCGAGCATTCGGTCGTCACCACCTGCGCCTATTGCGGCGTCGGCTGCGCCTTCAAGGCCGAGATGCGCGGCGAGGAAGTGGTGCGCATGGTGCCGTACAAGGACGGCAAGGCCAATCGCGGCCATTCCTGCGTCAAGGGCCGCTTCGCCTGGGGCTACACCACCCACAAGGAGCGCATCCTGAAGCCCATGATCCGCGAGACCATCGCGGAGCCCTGGCGGGAGGTGTCGTGGGACGAAGCGTTCAACTTCGCCGCACAGAAGCTGCGCGGCATCCAGGCCAAGTATGGCCGCGACGCGATCGGCGGCATCACCTCGTCCCGCTGCACCAACGAAGAGACCTATCTGGTGCAGAAGCTGATCCGCGCCGGCTTCGGCAACAACAATGTCGACACCTGTGCCCGCGTCTGCCACTCGCCGACCGGCTATGGGCTCGCCACCACGTTCGGCACCTCCGCCGGTACCCAGGATTTCGACTCCGTCGAGGACACCGACGTCGTCATGGTGATCGGCGCGAACCCGTCGGATGCGCATCCGGTGTTCGCCTCGCGCATGAAGAAGCGGCTGCGCCAGGGTGCCCACCTGATCGTGATCGACCCGCGCCGCACCGAGCTGGTCAAGTCGGCGCATATCAAGGCCGATCACCATCTACCGCTGATGCCGGGCACCAACGTCGCCGTGCTGACCGCAATGGCGCATGTCATCGTCACGGAAGGGCTGGTCAACGAGGCGTTCGTGCGCGAGCGCTGCGACTGGAGCGAGTTCCAGGACTGGGCGGCTTTCGTCGCGCAGGAGAAGAACAGCCCCGAGGCGGTCGCGGCGATGACCGGGGTCGATCCGCAAGAGCTGCGCGGCGCCGCCCGCCTCTACGCCACCGGCGGCAACGCCGCGATCTACTACGGCCTCGGCGTCACCGAGCACAGCCAGGGCTCGACCACGGTGATCGCGATCGCCAACCTCGCGATGGCGACCGGCAATATCGGCCGCCGCGGTGTCGGCGTGAATCCGCTGCGCGGCCAGAACAACGTGCAGGGCTCCTGCGACATGGGCTCGTTCCCACACGAGCTGCCGGGCTACCGGCACATCTCGGGCGATGCCGTGCGTGACCAGTTCGAGGCGATGTGGAACGTTAAGCTCAACCCTGAGCCGGGCCTGCGCATCCCCAATATGTTCGATTCCGCGATCGACGGCACCTTCAAGGGCCTCTACGTCCAGGGCGAGGACATCCTGCAGTCCGACCCGAACACGACCCACGTCGTTCAGGCACTTTCGGCAATGGAGTGCGTTGTCGTCCAGGATCTGTTCCTGAACGAGACCGCCAACTATGCCCATGTGTTCCTGCCCGGCTCGACCTTCCTGGAGAAGGACGGCACCTTCACCAACGCCGAGCGCCGCATCCAACGGGTTCGCAAGGTGATGAGCCCGCGCAACGGGCTCGCCGACTGGGAGGTCACCATCCGCCTCGCCAAGGCGATGGGCTTCGAGATGAAGTACAATCATCCGTCCGAGATCATGAACGAGATCGCGGCGCTGACGCCGAGCTTCGCGGGGGTCTCCTACGCCAAGCTCGAAGAGCTCGGTTCGGTGCAGTGGCCCTGCAACGAGAAGGCGCCCGAGGGCACGCCGATCATGCATATCGATGGCTTCGTGCGCGGCAAGGGCAAGTTCGTCGTCACCGAATATGTCGCGACCGACGAGCGCACCGGCCCGCGCTTCCCGCTGCTGCTGACCACCGGCCGCATCCTCTCCCAGTACAATGTCGGCGCCCAGACGCGGCGCACCGACAACGTGGTCTGGCACGGCGAGGACCGCCTGGAGATCCATCCGCACGATGCCGAGCAGCGCGGCATCCGCGACGGCGACTGGGTGCGGCTCGCAAGCCGCGCCGGCGAAACGACACTGCGGGCGCTGATCACCGAACGCGTGGCTCCGGGCGTGGTCTACACCACCTTCCACCACCCGATGACGCAAGCCAATGTGATCACCACCGACTATTCGGATTGGGCGACCAACTGCCCGGAATACAAGGTGACCGCGGTGCAGATCTCCCCCTCCAACGGCCCGTCGGATTGGCAGAAGGCCTATGACGAGCAGGCCCGGCAGTCGCGCCGGATCGCGTCGGTGGTGGAAGCGGCGGAGTGAGCTGGAGCGAAGTGATGTCGGATGCGGTGCGCATCGCGAATCGTCTGGTCTGGCGCGACGGGGCCTTCAGCGAAGGTAGCCGTCGCGTGCCGGAGGAAAGCGCGATCGCGCTGACCTATAATGGCGGCACCCATGCCGTCATGATGGGGACGCCACAGGACCTTGCCGATTTCGGCATCGGCTTCAGCCTCAGCGAAGGCATCGTCGACACGGCGGACGAGATCCGTTCGCTCGATGTCGTCGAGCTCGACGATGGCATCGAGATCAGGATGTGGCTCGCGCCCGAGCTTGCCGCGCGCATGGCCGAGCGCCGGCGGCATATCGCCGGCCCCACCGGCTGCGGGCTCTGCGGCATCGATTCGATCGCGGAAGCGGTGCGCGCGCCGTCGCTTGTTTCCGAGGGACGGCGCTTCGCGCCGCGCGACATCATGGCGGCGTTGGCCGCCGTCGAGCCGCTGCAGCAGCTCAACCGCGAGACCCGCGCCGTGCACGCCGCGGCGTTCTGGACGCCGGCGCGCAGCATCGTCGCCTTGCGCGAGGATGTCGGGCGTCACAATGCGCTGGACAAGTTGGCGGGCGCTCTGGCGCAGTCGCACACGGCGGCGCACGAAGGCATCGTGCTCTTGACCAGCCGGGTCTCGGTCGAGATGGTGCAGAAGGCGGCCGCCATGGGCGCGCCGCTCGTGGTTGCAGTATCTGCGCCGACCGCGCTTGCGATCCGCATGGCGGAAGCTGCCGGCATTACGCTGGTCGCGGTTGCCCGCAGCGACGGATTTGAGATTTTCACCCACCCCGAACGGATCATCGGCGCCGACGAGAGCGCCCGATCCAGCCAAGCGGATACGATGCATGTCGCATGATACCCACGACCGCCTGATCTACATGGCCAACCAGATCGGCAAGTTCTTTCATCCCCAGGGCCACGACAAGACTGTTGCCGGCGTCGCCGAGCATATCAAGAAGTTCTGGGACCCGCGCATGCTGAAGTCGATCTTCGCGCATCACGATGCCGGTGGCGCCGGCCTCGATCCCGATGTGTACGAAGCGATCGGAACGCTGAAGCAGGCGGTGAAGGAAAAGGCCTGAAGCCCCCTCGGTGCGCCCCTTCCTTCAAGGGGGGAGTGAAAGGTCATCGGGGCGGCGCCCGAGCCTCTCTCAAGCTTGATCACCCCTCCAGCAGTGCCGTGAAGACCCGCCGCACTTCGCTCTGCGTCTCGCGCACGCGGGCCTCCAGCGCCGAGAAGTCCGGCGCGTCGCCGGCACGGGCCATCACCCGCAACAGATCCTCGCCCGCCTGCTCCGGCTTGAACTTGCCGCTGACGCAGAGCCTTAGGATCTGTGTCAGGTCATGATAGAGCCGCGCCGCCTGGCCCAGGACATCGGCTTCCGCACGCGGCAGCACGTCGAGCCGCTTCGCGTTGTGCAGCACCTGCACGCTGCTGACGTCGAGGATTTCCGGCAGCCTGGCGGCGTGAATGAGCTGCAGATATTGCGCGATGAAATCGATATCGACCATGCCGCCGGCGGCATGTTTGAGGTCCCACAGATCGCTCTCGCCCTTCTCCATCGCGATCGCGCGCCGCATGTCGGCGACGTCGCGGGCAATGGCGGTCGGATCGCGCGGCCTGACCAGCGCCGCCCGGATCATCTGTTCGATCGTGGCACGAAACGCCGGCGAGGCCGAGATCACCCGCGCGCGGGTGAGCGCCATGTGCTCCCAGGTCCAGGCCTCGTGCTCCTGATAATGGGCGAAGGATGAGATGTGCGAGGCCAGCGGCCCGGCGCGGCCCGACGGGCGCAGCCGCATATCGATATCGTAGAGCACGCCGTAATTGGTGCGCGAGGTGAAGGCCGAAATCAGCCGCTGGGTGAAGCGGGCGAAATAATGCGATCCCTGCAGCGGCCGCTCGCCGTCGGAGTCCGGCGCGTCGGGATCGAAATCGTAGAGCAGGATCAGGTCGAGGTCCGAGGACGCCGTCATCTCGCGCGCGCCCAGGCGCCCCATCGCGATGATAGCGGTCTCCTGGCCCTTGATGCGGCCGTGCTGGGCGGCGAAGCGCTCGGTGACCAGGCCATGCACGGTGTGGACGATGCCTTCAGCGACATCGGCGAAGGCGGTGCCGGCCTGCTGCGCCGACACCGTGCCGGAGAGGATGCGCGTGCCGATCAGGAACAGGCTCTCCTGGCCGAACAGGCGGAGACGATCGAGAAACTCTTCGTAGGTGCCGGCATCCTTGAGCGTCGCCGCCAGCCGTTCCGACAATTCGCGCCTGTCCGGCATGGCGCCGAAGAAGCGCGGATCGATCAGCCCGTCCATCAACTGCGGCTTCCGCGCCAGCATGTCGCCGAGCCGGGGCGCGGCGCCGAGTACGAGCGCCACCAGTGCGACCAGATCGCGGTTCTGGCCGAGCAAAGTGATGAGGCGCCCGCCTCGCTGCAGCGCCTGGAGGAAGCGGTCGAAAGCCACGACGGCGCGGTCGGGTTCGTCGGCATGCGCGAGACAATCGATCAGCGTCGGCACGAAATCGGTGAAGGCTGAGCGCGTGGTCTCGGTCCGGAACACGCGGTACTCGCCCGCCATCCATTGCTGCAGCGTCCTGGCCACCATAAGCGGGTCGCGGAATCCGAGCGCAGACAGATGATCGAGCAGCCGCGGCTCGTCCGGCCCCGCGCCGTAATCGACCGGCGGCAGGCTCGCCGTTCCCGTGGGATCGCCCTCGAACAGCTTGGCGTAATGGCCCTGCACGATATTGAGCTGGAACAGCAGGTCCTTGGCGAAGGCGTCGCGGCCCTCATAGCCGAAGAACTGCGCGAAGCGCTCCACCGCCTCCGGATCCTCCGGCAGGCTATGGGTCTGCTCGTCCGCGATCATCTGCAGGCGGTGCTCGACCCGTCGCAGGAACTGATAGGCTGCGCCGAGTTCATCGCGCGCCTGATCGGTGATCCAGTTGCTCGCCGCCAGCACATCGAGTGCCTGCAGGGTCTGGCGCACGCGCAAATCCGCATGCCGGCCGCCGGCGATGAGCTGCTGGGTCTGGGCGAAGAACTCGATCTCGCGGATGCCGCCGCGGCCGACCTTGACGTTATGGCCCTCGACCGAGATCTCGCTCTGGCCGCGATAGACCTGCATCTGCCGCTTCATGTCATGGACATCGGCGAGCGCTTGGAAGTCGAGATGCTTGCGCCAGACAAAGGGCGAGAGCTCTGCGAGCAGCGCCTCGCCGGCCTTGACGTCGCCGGCGCAGACGCGGGCCTTGATCATGGCGGCGCGCTCCCAGGTGCGCCCTTCCCGCTCGTAATAATGCAGGGCCGCATCGGTCGACATCGCCACCTGCGTCGAGGCAGGATCGGGGCGAAGCCGCAGATCGACCCGGAACACATAGCCGTCCGCCGTGCGCTGCTGCAGGAGGCGCGCCATCGCCTGCGTGACCCGCACGAAGAAGGGCTGCGGCTCGATGTCCGGCGCCAAGGTCGACACTTCGGGATCGAAGAACACGATCAGGTCGATGTCGCTGGAATAGTTCAGCTCGCCCGCGCCCATCTTGCCCATCGCGAGCACGAACAGCCCGGTGCCGGCCTCCGGCCGTTCGGCATCGGGAGGCGCAAGCCGACCGCGTACCGCCTCCTGCCGGAGCAGATAACGCAGCGCCATCTCGACCGAGGTGACCGCGATGTCGGTCAGCGCGGCCGTCACCTGCATCACCGGCCAGACACCGCCGATGTCGCAGAGCGCGGTGAGCAGCGCGGCCTCGGATTTCATCCGCCGCAACAGCCGCATCACCTCGGCTTCGTTGCTGGCGGCGAACACCTCGCGCGCGGTGTTTTCAATCAGATCAGCGAGATGCGATTGCGGCTCGCTGCGCAACAGCCGGAGCAGCCGGGCGCCGTCGGCGCGGATGAGGTCGAAAAGATAAGGCGAATGCTCGGCGATGCCGAGCAGGATCGTTCGCGCATATCCCTCGCCAAGCAAGGACCGTAAGCCGGCCGCCTGGGCCGGCTCGAGATCGGCGAGCCAGTCAGTCAGGCGGCGTTCGGCTTCGGCGGGCGTACGGACATGCGGGCCGGTCACGAAACGCGCAGCCAAGCTATGCCCGTCCGCGTGTCCCGGCGCGGATGAGGTCATGCCGCCTTCTGTGGCACATCCGCCGTTTGAGCCGCAAGCCTTGCGGGCAGACCTGCGGCGGCAGGTAGCACCAGGGTTGCGATCAGCCCGGGATTGGCGTCGCCGAGCCGCAGTTCGCCACCATGCAGGGTCGCGACGGCGGAGGCGAGGCTGAGCCCGAGACCGGAACCCGGCAGGGTGCGACTGGCCTCCAGCCGCACGAAGCGCTCGACCGCGTGCTTGCGCTCGGCTTCGGGAATGCCGGGACCATGATCGGTCACGCTCAGGAGCACCTGATCGCCCTGGCGCTTCGCCTCGATCAGGATCTCCTTGGCCAGTCCCGCCGCATCGATGCCGAGCGGCACGACGCCCGGCTTGCCGTATTTGATCGCGTTCTCGACCAGATTGGCGAGCGCCTGGCTGATCAGCTCACGATTGCCATGCAGCGGTGCCGTCGGGGCCTTGACGCGCAGGATCATGCCGTCGTCTTCGGCGAGCGGCTCGTAAAGCTCGTGAATGCCCTTTGCGACCTCCGCAGCGTCGAAATCGATCATGTCGCCGCGCGCCTGCCCCGACTCGGCCCGCGCGATCATCAACAGCGCATTGAAGGTGCGGATCAGGCCGTCGGATTCCTCGATGGTGCGTTCCAGCGCGGCGCGATATTCGCCCTCGGTGCGCGATTTCGCCAGCGCCTCCTCGGCGCGGTTGCGCAGCCGCGTCAGCGGCGTCTTCAGATCGTGGGCGATGTTGTCCGAGACCTCCTTGAGGCCGGTCATCAGCGCCTCGATCCGCTCCAGCATCGCATTGAGGTTTTCGGCCAGGCGATCGATCTCGTCGCCGCTGCGCCCGACCGGCAGGCGGCCCGACAGGTCGCCCGCCATGATGCGGCGGGTGGTGCCGGTCATCGCATCGATCCGGCGCAGCACGCGCCGCGCGACGAAGATGCCGCCGCCGATCCCGAGCACGACCACGACCAGCACCGACCATTGCGCCGCCTTGGCCACGATGCCGAACATCCGCTTGCGCTCTTCGAGGTCACGGCCGATCAGCAGGCGGAAACCGCTGGAAAGCTGGGTGACATAGACCAGCGCGCGGTGCGTCTCCTCACCGCGGTCGTCGAGCCTGCGGTAGAAGGTCTCGGACCAGCCGGATGAGCCCATCACGCCGGGCGCCAGCGAGCCGACATTGCCGGCGATCGCCTGCCCGGTCGGCGTGGTGATGAGGTAGAGATTGGCCCCGGGCCGCAGCGCCCGGCTTTCGATGTTGAAGACGAGACCGCGCAGGCCCCGCCGCGAGAAGATGTCGGTCATCTCGCTGATCTCGGCGGTGACCGTGGTCGAGATCTGCTCGGTGATCAGGCGGCGGGTATTCCAGGCGAAGTAGCCGAGCAGCGAGGCCGCAAACAGCGCAAACAGCGCCAGATAAACCAGCGTCAGCCGGAACGCGGTGGTTCGGATCAGTTTACCGAAGGCCGTCACGGATCATGTATCCCGCGCCGCGGATGGTGTGGAGCAGCGGGCGCTCGAAGCCCTTGTCGATCTTGGAACGCAGCCGCGAGATGTGCACGTCGATGACGTTGGTCTGCGGATCGAAGTGATAATCCCAGACGTTCTCCAGCAGCATGGTGCGCGTCACCACCTGTCCCGCATGCTTCATCAGGTATTCGAGCAGGCGGAATTCGCGCGGCTGCAGGGTCAATTCGTCCTTGCCGCGGTTGACGCGATGGGAGAGCCGGTCGAGCTCGAGATCGCCGACCCGGTAGACCGTCTCCTCGGCCGGGCCGCCATGGCGGCGGGAGAGCACCTCGACCCGGGCCAGCAGCTCGGCGAAGGCGTAGGGCTTTGGCAGATAGTCGTCGCCGCCAGCGCGCAGGCCCTTGATGCGGTCATCGACCTGCCCCAGCGCCGAGAGGATCAGCACCGGCGTCCGGTTGCCCTTCTCGCGCAGCGCGCCGATCAGCGACAGCCCGTCGCGCTTGGGCAGCATGCGATCGACCACGAGCACGTCGTAGTCGCCGCTTTCAGCCATCGCCAGCCCTTCCTCGCCGTCGCTGGCGAGATCGGCGAT
Organism: Bradyrhizobium sp. SZCCHNR3119; assembly: GCF_032487775.1. NCBI lineage: Bacteria > Pseudomonadati > Pseudomonadota > Alphaproteobacteria > Hyphomicrobiales > Nitrobacteraceae > Bradyrhizobium > Bradyrhizobium sp. SZCCHNR3119. Next base: position 427,340 of record NZ_JAUEUV010000001.1, read on the forward strand.
ATGGCCGACCTCGCGAAACGCCTTCACGAGATAATCGGCGGATTCGCGGTCATCTTCGACGATCAAAAGGCGCATTTCGGAAACGGGGGCGGTCACGGTTTCTGCTTCCATCTACATGGCGCGGCCGCCGTTTCGGTGCAAGGCGAACCACGCCAAGGGGTTAAGCAAGGCAAACGCAGTCAACAGAGAGGTGGGCGGTGAAGCTGGGGGGACTTCACCGCCCGAGTTCCTTCCGACGGAGGGGGGCATTGTCCAACGGAAGGTTTTGTGGGAGCGGGCCTAACGCCCGCCCCCAGGAGGAACCACCGACGCGGGGGCAACATGCCGGCGATCCCTCCATCTCGTCAGCGTCCGGTATCAGCCCTTGGCGAGCGGCACCGCGACGAAGCGCGACTGGCCGCCGCTCTTCACCCGCATCAGGACGCTGTTCTTGTTGTCGTTCTTGGCCGCGGCCAGCGCGTCGCGGACGTCGCCCGCGGAGCTGACGTTCTTGCCGGCGACCTCGAGGATGACGTCGCCTTCCTTGAAGCCGCGCTCGGCCGCCGCGCTCTTCGGATCGACCTCGGTCACGACCACGCCTTCCTTGCCGGCGCCGGCCACGCTGTTCGCGGGCGCCACCGTCAGGCCGAGCTTCGGCACGTCGGTGCCGCGGGTCGGAGCGGAATTGTCTCCGCCGATATCGGCCTTCGCCTCGATGTTGTCGGGCAGCTTGCCGAGCGTCAGGTCGAGCGTCTTCTCCTGGCCCTTGTGCAGGACGTTGAGCTTGACCGCGGTGCCCGGTGCGATGCCGCCGATGGTGCGGGCGAGCTCGCGCGCATCCTTCACGGACTCGCCGTTGACCGCGGTGATGACGTCGCCGGACTGGACGCCGGCCTTGGCCGCCGGGCCGTTGGCCTGGGGCTCGGCGACCAGCGCGCCTTCCGCCTTCTTCATGCCGAGGCTGTCGGCGATGTCCTGCGTCACCGGCTGGATCTGGACGCCGATCCAGCCGCGGCTGACCGAGCCCTTGTCCTTCAGCTGGGCGACGACGTTCTTCACGGTCGAGGCCGGGATCGAGAACGCGATGCCGACGCTGCCGCCGGAGGGCGAATAGATCGCGGTGTTCACGCCGACCACGTCGCCGTCGACGTTGAAGGCGGGGCCGCCGGAGTTGCCCTTGTTCACGGGCGCGTCGATCTGGATGAAGTCGTCATACGGACCGTTGCCGATATCGCGGCCCATCGCCGAAACGATACCCGCCGTCACCGTGCCGCCGAGGCCGAAGGGGTTGCCGACCGCCAGCACCCAGTCGCCGATCCGCGGCTTGCCGTCCGCGAGCTTCGCATAGGGGAAGTTCGAGCCGCCCTCGATCTTGATCAAGGCCACATCGGTGCGCTGGTCGGTGCCGATCACCTTGGCGCTGTAGGTCTTGCCGTCGTCGGTCGTGACCTCGACCTTGCTGGCGCCGTCGACCACGTGATTGTTGGTCACGGCATAACCGTCAGCCGAGATGAAGAAGCCGGAGCCCTGCCCCGTGATCTGGCGGCGACCATTGCCGCGCATGCCCGGGAAGCCGTCCGGACCGCCGAAGCGGCGGAAGAAGCGCTCCATCGGCGAGCCCGGCTGGAACGGCGTGTCGTCGTCGCCGCTGCTGCTGTCGTCCTTGGCGACCTTCTCGTTGATGTTGACCTTGACCGAGATCACCGAGGGCTTCACCCGCTCGACGATGTCGGCAAAGCCGATCGGACGGGCGACCTTGCTCACCTCATTGGCGACCTGCGCATGGGCCGGGCTCGAGAACAGGTCCGCCGGACCGCTCGACGGGCTCAGCCCATAGGCGGCGACACCGAGACCCGCCACCACGGACGCCATCAGCGCGAATTTGCGCGCCGAGAACAGCGACCCGCGCTGCTTACGATAGGATGGGAGGGACGAGAGATCGGTCGGACGGTCGGTCATGCGGCTCTTCTCCAGGAAGGGAAACTTTTGACGCGCTGAGATGAAGCAGCGTTCGGGTCTGAAAATGGGGCCTCCCGCCTTACGGCGTGCTGGCGGCCGCGTTAAACTTCTGTAATGGACGGACACAGACCTGCGGCAGAATGGCGCAGGCCGGGAATCCTTGTCCAGCCTGCAGAGGCGGCGATCGCAGATCCAACTAAGCTGCTGATCCGCCAGATATTTTCTGATAGAATTCATAGACATCGGTCGGGCGGATCGCCAAGGCTGACCACCTCTCTCATGCTGACGCACGGGAGGCCCGCATGAGCATGGACGTCACTCTGCCCGACGACTTGGGCGAGTTCATCAAAGCGAAGGTTTCGAGCGGCCGCTATGCTTCGGCAAGCGAGGTGGTGCGAGAAGCACTTCGGCTCATGCAGCAAGCGGAAGAGGCCCGCCTCTCCTTTCTCCGCAATGCATCGGCCGAGGGATTGGCGAGCGGCGATGCCGGAGCCGCCGACTTTGGAAACATCAAGGACGAAGCGCGGCAGTCCTTAAGGGGCCCAGGTAAATAAGTGTGAGAGGTTCGTCTCTCCCAGCTTGCGCACAGAGACCTTGTGGAGATCTGGCGTCGCATTGCCGTGGAAAACGGGCCGGCTACGCCGATCACTGGATTGATCGCATCCAGAGCCGAACACGGCCGCTGACGTCGCGCAAATCCGCCTACCGCACTGGTCCGATTCACATTTCAAACAGCAATGGCTTCAGGACATAGGCCCGCCGCCTCGCGGCGCGTTGCGCGCCCGAGCTTTGCGTCAATGTCGCCCTCTTTGACGCAGAGGGCGCAGGGAAGGCCGGGAGCTCGCCGCCCCCATGGCCCCCGTGCGAATGAAATGCACGGGGCAGGAACCACAGGTTCGGCCGAGACATCCCGGCCTTCCCTGCGCGATGGTGTTAACGTTTATACGTGCTCTCCCCGGGGACCGGCTGTCTTGCCCCCGTCGCCCGCGCGCTCGTCATGAACAGCGCGAACTTGGCATCAGCACCGGGATGCCAGGACCACACGATTTCACGTCCGCGTCCTGCCGTTCGCCCGCGAAGTCAAAACTCCGCTGCGGCCTGCCCGCGTCCATCGCATTCCGTTGCCAACGTCCGTGACGATCGCGATACGTCCCTCAGCGGAACGGAACGGGCGAAGGATACGGCTGATTTGGGGACAGCGCCAAGCGATTTATGTTTTTCCGAAGGGCTTGACGGGATTTGAAAAGGTGGAGGTGGTTTGCCCGGCGGACAGCCGTTAGGGGGCTGTTTTGGCTCGACCTGTCAAATTCCGATACGTACATTTAGATTTGATACAATCGCGGTCTGGGAATCACAGCGATTCGTTTTTGCATAGCGAATAGCAAGCTCGGTTGAGAACGCGCGGAAGGGAGGCGGAAAGCCGGACCGAAAAGAGAGAATCAGGTACCGCTACGTTCTATTACCTCTCTCTAACGAGCACACCCATTGCGATACATCGATTCCGGCGACAGAAATCCGCAGCAGGCGCTTGGGCACTGGCTGCAAGCGGTGTTTAAGGCCGATGTCGTCGAGCTGCGTTGGCAATCAGGCTTCTTTAGTGCGGATGGGCTGCGGCCATTCGTTCCCTGCTTAACCCGACTTGCTGCAAGCAATTCGGTGGTGAGTGCCGTCGTAGGTTCAAACGACGGAGACACCCAGCAGGCCGACGTGGAGACACTCGTCTCCCTCATGGGATTGCCACGCTCAAAAGGTTCTCTGGGAGTTGTCAGCTACTCTGGGGCTTTCTTTCACCCTAAGACTTACCACCTTAAACGGAGTGACGGCAGCCAAGCGGCCTATGTGGGGTCGGCCAACCTTAGCTTGGCAGGTGTTGGTTCATTGCACGTCGAGGCGGGTCTGATCGTGGACACTCGCGACGGCGACGCTGCGGCTGTCCTCGACGAGATTGCGCGCGGGGTTGATGACTGGTTCACGACGGCGCGCGCCGGTTTCGAACGGGTTAAGTCTTCAGCTGACGTAAGCAAATTGGTAGCAGCGGGCGTACTGAGTGTCGCGCCGTCACCCTCCGCGGTTGCTCAAAAAGGTGGAGGCGGTGGCACCAAACCTGGTCGGCCGCGCCTGCAGCCTCTTGTTCGCTTCCCAGCCTTGCCGGGAAGTGCCGGCGCGACCAGCAAAACCACCTCCGCAGCAACCAAATCAGCCGCGCCTTCCTCGCCAGCGGCGCCGACCGGGTTGCCTGCTGTACCCCAAAATCCGCCTTATCCTTCGTACCTCCTCTTCGCGCCAGGGGCTACTGCTCCAACGTCAGGGGCAGCCGCACTATCGGGTGCCTCTTTGCCGGGGGGGTACACTGGCCTCATCGTTCGTCTTAACCGCGACAGCTCCCGTCATTGGAGGGGAGCCGGTGGAACGTCTAACATCAGCATCCCTGTTCCGACTGTCCAAGTGCTCCGCTTTGGTATTTTCCAAGGCAAAAGGCCGCGCCCGCGAGCCGAATTTCAGATTGAAATGCGATACGTTGGGCGCACGATGACGTTGAATGCGGACCCTACCGACACAAACGTAATGGCTTACGGCTTCAGCCCGGGTGACACAGGGCATGGTGATGTGCGGTTGGTCATACCCAAGCCACCTGCCGTGAGGCTCGCTGAACTTGTGCAGAGCAATTCACTGACGTTGCCTGCTGATGGCGACGTTGCATTCTTAGAGTGGCCTACGCAGCAGAGCCCAACATTCAAGCTGAGCTTGCTTCAACGACCCTCGCCCTTGTTTAGGTCCGCTACGCAAGCTTATGAGAAAGCCGCCTCGAACAACCAACTCGTGGGGCAGGGCGCTTGCTGGTTGACTCCAGGTCTTTCCCCGCCGTGGTGAGCTGTCCCAACTCTAGTGCTTCGATAACAAGATAAGCGTTTCAGCTCTGACCGCATTGTTGGCGTGATATCCGTACCGCTGGTAAGTTTGGAGCGGAACGGCCTCGTCGACCTTCCAGCCGACGCTTTGAGCGATGCTTACAAGATGGGCGGGCGTATTGATGTCGCGTTTCACTCCGCCGAGCACCGTATGATTGTGCCCTACGATCAGCCCATACCGGCCTCCACGCTTTAGGGTGCTCAGCACGGTCTGAAAGCTCTTTTGCATGGCCGCGAAATAGCGATACAGCAATATTGGAACTGCCTCCCTGCGAAATCCATCGCTCTTGCCTAAGGCACGTTGCAATTGCAGGCAGAATTCAAGCTCTTCTGCGGGGACATCGGACGCATTTGTCATAAGCACTTCGTGGAGAGTTTTTCGTCCCGTCCCCCGAACCTCTCGGCTGCCAATCAAGTCAGCTTCTAACCGCCCGATTTTATCAGGAGAAAGCAGTTCCAACCACACGAGCGACAGCCGTTGGGTGTCAATGTAAGGGAGCGCCATCGCGTATGGTGGGCTGGTAATGGCGGCGTCAAACTCTCGTCCAAAATCGCGCCGCGACGCAACATTGATGTCGCAGTTCTTCGCTAGTCCGGCTGTCGAACGCACGCCAAGCACCGCTTGCGCTGCCTCAAGCTTTTGAATTGCGCTGTCGCACGCGCTCAGGAACGCGGTCTTTAATGCGGTATCAGGTAGGGGCGATTCCCGCCGTCGTATCCGAAGATCATTGGGGTCTTGAAGGGAGTAGTCTCGCAGCAGATTGCTTGCAATGGTCAAGAAAATGGGAGCGAGCGGCCCAGCCGTGTCTTGGATCTTGGCCCTTAGGACTTCGATTTGCTGAAGCACAGTAGGTGTAAACCAAGATGCCAAGTAACGCTCACGCGCACCATCAGGGATTTTGATGTCCCATTTTTTGGTCTGATTGAGCCTCTTGGTTAGACTCGCTAGAATGTTCCAGAGTTCTGTGCTTGGGCATGCCAATGCTTGGAGTTTTGCGTTTGCAACATAAACAGCAAACGGATTGATGTCGAACCCATAGCCGCGAGCACCCAGGTGGGCACACTCCACCAGCGTAGTGCCGCTGCCACAAAATGGGTCGAGGACAGACGCGCCTGCGCGAACCCTGAAGATATTGAGCAATGCGCGGACAACCTGCGGATTGAACTTCCCCTTGTATTCGTGAAGGCCGTGCACGGAGTAGCGAGTAGCCTGTCGATTTTTGCCGGAACGCGCCGCAGTTTCGAGCTGGTGCTGTACCGTCTCGACATAATCAGGCCCGTGCAGAAACCCGGAGAAATACGTAAGGCGCTTGGCGGGCTCGGTAGCCGCACACTCCGAAAGCAAAACCGGACCATCGGTCTCCGACTTCATCGAGATATTTAGGAGCGCCAACACCTCGCGGGACGCGAGCTCCTTTTCATACGGAAGATATCGATATGAATGCCACGTCAACTGCATGATTAGCTCAGCCGGAACACTAGGATCGCCTCTGTTTTGATGTTTGCGTGTGAAAGATTAAATGATTTTCGACTTGATGAAAGAATTCGTTCAGTCACAAAGGTCTGGCGAAACCCTTTTGCCTCAGCAGCCTCACGTACGATTGCCGCATTGTCGATGATCTTGCCGTGAATCTTAGAGCGGCCCACGACAAAACAGGCATGGCCGCCGGGCACCATCAGCTTTTTGATCAACGCGAAGCTATCTGCCATTTGGCCTTCAAAATGCTCCGCCGTGTGGTGGTTCGTCTTGAAGAAATGAGCGCGAGCGCCAATTTCGCGGGACTTGACTGCGATGGGGTCGAACCCCAGCCACCACATGCGGTACTTGTGATAGAGCCAATACTCGTATGCGTTTGGATACGGTGGGGAAGTGACGACGAGGCCAATCTTCGCGCCAACGCGCTCTGCCGAAAGCGTGATTGTGTCTCCCTCGATCACGGTAGCTGGAGTGAGGGGGTAGTTACGCTGGGACAGCGCATCGATGATCCGAAGCGCGCTTCGATGGAAGCCAAGGAAAACATCCTTCTTACCCACGTCCTTTTCGACTGCGGCGTACCGAGTGTCGCTTTCCTGATTGGAGACGCGCACAATTATGCTGGATAAGGCGAGCCGCAGAAGGTCTCGGCAATCTTCATCTGCCTCGGTGATTGCCCGACCAAGCGCCGATATCGCCTTCTGCACTGGCTTGAGAAACCAGTGATCAAGGTTCGGAATATTCGGGACTGGCGCATCGTCGCCGATCTGAGCGTTTCTGAGCACCGCGTCGAGTACGCCACGTATTGACGGAGGCACGGCCGAAGTCTTCACGCGCGACATGAGACAGGCAATCGGATTTAGGTCCACCCCAAAGGAAGGAATTCCGGCCCTCTGGCTTTCGACCAGAGTGGTTCCACTGCCACAAAAGGGGTCGAGAATGGCGGTCCCCTTGGGAAGGGGCAGGCACTCAATGAGCGTGCGAGGTATCTCGGTTATGAACTTGGCCGGATACGGGTGAAGCCCTTCGATGTCACTATGAGACTTTCGGCTTCCAAAATTCCAATCGACCTGGGTCAGCTCTGGGCTGCCATGATCCTCATCCGAATGCCGCTTGGCAACCTCGATAGCCGACATGTCAAGTACCGCAGCCCGTTCCCCGTTTACCTGCCTGCGTCAGCAAAGCTTGGAATTCTATAGCCCATCCCTCGGATGATGCTGATGTGCCTCGGGAGTTTTCCCCCTTTGAATCAAAGCGCGCCCCCTCGGGTGGAGTAGGGCGCCGCTTCGCACTTATTGCCGTTCCCGGAACATGAGTCCGCCGAATCAGGAAGTCAAGCAAAGGTATTGCGGAAGAAGCAAGACAGTTCGCGTGGCTAGCTATGAGGGGGCTTTGGGTTGAAAGACACCCAGGCAAGTTGGCGCTGAGCTTGCGTCGGCGGTGGACGCAGCCCCGAGCCTATATGAGCGGTTCACGTTGGTCTTGCGCGCGAGGATAGCGCCGCCATCCTCGTTATAAGTCTGTCGGAAGACGCTTGCACACACATGCTCGACCACCGCGCGCAACCCTAAGGAAGCGCTACGTGCTGCCGCGACTATACACAGCGACCCAAAGGAGGCTGCAAGTGGCCATTGTCCGCCTGCCGCATATCCTTTCAGAAATACAAAAACCTGCTACAAAGGCCGTGTAGCGAAATCGAAATTTCGCTGGTTTTTCAGTTAGAAAGCTCAGGTGAGGCGGTTCCCACCCAACTGCACCAGCGGCTATATTCTCAACATGTAGCGCGGCTTAGCCGCAGGCGTAAGCCGCCGCGCGGCAGTCACGGTCGATCATGGCGGATTACGCTGCGCTAATCCGCCCTACTCTCATTTCGCAGATTGCAAGCGACCCGCCTGTCGCAAGTGAAGCTGTCGTGGCCGGCAGAGTCTTTGCGGCCATCCTTCGAGACGCCCGCCTCCGGCGGGCTCCTCGGGATGAGGACTTTCTGCGCGGCGACATCTCAGACCCTCATGGTGAGGAGCGCCGCTTGCGGCGCGTCTCCGGACGATGCTTCGCATCGCCTCGAGAACCATGAGGCCCGGAAGCGCCCGCCCCTCAGCTCGCCTTGACGCTCACGATGAACGCATCCACCTCGCGCTTCAGCGTCTCGGCCTGCTGTGACAGCTCGACCGCCGCGTCGCGGGCGTCGTTGGCCATCTTGCCGGTTTCGGCCGAGGTCGAGGTGATCTGGGCGATGTGGTTGGAGACGTCGAGGGTGCCGCGCGCGGCCTCCTGGACGCTCTTGGAGATGTCCTGGGTGGCGTTGCGCTGCTGCGAGGTGTCGACCTCGATGCCGGACATGATCGCGCTGATCTCCGACAGCGTGGTGGAGATGCCGTCGATGGCGCCGCGGGTCTCGGCGGTGATGCCCTGGATGCTGGCGACATGCGCGGAGATCTCGTCGGTCGCCTTGCTGGTCTGGTCGGCGAGGTTCTTCACCTCGGAGGCCACGACCGAAAAGCCCTTGCCGGCCTCGCCGGCCCGCGCCGCCTCGATGGTGGCGTTGAGCGCCAAAAGGTTGGTCTGCGAGGCGATCGCCTGCACCAGCTGCACCACGGCGCCGATCTTCTCGGCGGCGTCGGAGAGCGAGTGGATCGTGTCCTTGCTCTTCTCGGCCTGGGCGGCGGCGCCTTCGGCGCGCTGGGTGGCATCGGAGACGCGCCGGCTGATCGTGCCGATCGACTGCGTCATCTCCTCGGTCGAGCCCGCGACCGTCTGCACGCTGCGATTGGCGTGGCTGGCCGCAGCGGCCACCGCGTTGGCCTTGGTCGAGGTGTCGTTGGCGGCGCGCGACAGCGTCTCCGCGTTGCTCTTCAGCCTGATCGCCGAGGACGCGACGCTGCCGACGACGCCAGCCACCATGTCGTTGAAGGTCTCGATGCGACCGCCGAGATAGCGGGAGCGCTCGCCCTGGCGCTGCGCCTCCTGGCGTTCGCGCTCGGCCAGGCGCTGCCGCTCCATGCCGTTGGTCTTGAACACTTCCAGCGCACCCGCGAGCAGGCCGATCTCGTTGGACAGGCCGAGGCCGGGAATGCGGGTGTCGAACTTCTGGTCGGCGACGTCACGCATCGCGCTCACCATCGCGGCGAGCGGGCGCAGGATGCCGTTCTGCACGGCCGCATAGGTCGCAAGGCACACGATGCTGGCGAACACGGCGATGACGGCGCAGGCGAGGAGGAAATAGGAGAAGGCCGATTGCGCCTGCTGATAGATCAGCATGGCGTGGTCGCGGGCCGGTCCGCTCAAGGCGGCGAAATCCGACGACAGGCTGGTGATGTGATTGTTGAGGTAGAGCACCGCGATGAAGCCGGTGCCGCCGCCGATCGCCAGCAGGAACAGAAGAGACGCCACGACGCCTCCCACCAGGACGCGGATCGTCAGATTGCTGTTCGAGAACATCGGCTTTGCTCAGTCACCACAGGGAAGGACTGCCAGCAAAGTTTCAGAGAAAGGTAAAATAAGCGGTAAGCTCCATCCCGTGGCGAATGCGGATGGACAGGCTGCAGCGCCGTTATATTTCCACGAAAATACCGTTCAGGCCGCAGGCGGCGGCGGCCCGGCCGACATCAGCGCGGCCAGCCGCGCCTCCTCCTCCGCGCTGAGCCCCGGTGCGGAGGTGCCTGCGCGCCGTCCGCGCCGCCTCACCTGCAGCCACAGCGCGAGGCCGCCACCCAGCAATACCAGCGGCGGCAGCAGCCAGAGCAGCAGCGTCTCCCGCTCGAAGCGCGGCTTCAGCAGGACGAACTGGCCGTAGCGGGCCACCAGGAAATCGATCACCTGGTTGTCGTTGTCGCCGGCGGCGATGCGCTCGCGCACCAGGAGCCTGAGGTCGCGCGCCAGCGGCGCCTCGGAATCGTCGATCGACTGGTTCTGGCAGACCATGCAGCGCAATTCGCGCGACAAATTGCGCGCGCGCGCCTCCTTGGCCGGATCGGCCATGATCTCGTCCGGCTGCACGGCGTGCACCGCCGGCGATATCGCCAGGGCGAGCAACAGAATCGCTGCGCTGAGAAGTCGCCGCATCGCCCTACTCCGCCGGCTGAAGCCCGCGCAGGCTGCGCGCAGGCTGCGGCGCGCCGACGCGCAGGCGGCGGTCGGACAGCGACAACAGGCCGCCGAAGGCCATCAGCACCGGACCGAACCAGATCAGCGCCACGAGCGGCTTGTGATAGGCGCGCACGGCGATGCCGCCGTCGGGGGTGGCATCACCGAGCGAGAGGTAGAGCTGGCTGACGCCGCGCGTCATCAGCGCGGCCTCGCTCGTCGACATCCCGCGCGTGGTGAAGCTGCGCTTGGACGGCGCCATCACGCCGATGGGCTTGCCATCGAGGCTCACCGTGAACTTGCTCACGACCTCGTTGTAGTTCGGCCCCTGCCGCTGCGACATGCCGTCGAATTTGAGCTCGTAGCCCGCCAGCCCCCGGACGTCGCCCGGGCGCAGCGTGCCGATGAATTCGCTGTTCCAGGTGGTCTCGCAGACCACGCCGATCAGCGCGACGCCGAGCCCGGCATGGGCGAAGGCGGTGCCCCACATCGCCCGCGGCAGGCCGCGCGCCCGATGCAGCGAGATCCTTGCCGGCAGCCGGAACAGGCCGAGGCGCTCGGCGAGATCGACCGCGGCGCCGGCGATGACGAAGATCGCAAGCCCGATCGCCAGCGGGGCCAGCGCACTGCCGCCGCGGGCCCAGGCCCAGGCGATGGCGACCGCAACCAGGGCCGCGATGCCGGCCGCCAGCAGGCGCTGGGCGGCGCCGACGAGGTCGCCGCGCTTCCAGGCCAGCATCGGCCCGAACGGGACGGCGACCAGAAGCGGCACGAACAAGGGACCGAAGGTGAGGTTGAAGAACGGCGCACCGACCGAGATCTTCTCGCCGGTGAGCACCTCCAGCGCGAGCGGATAGAGCGTGCCCACGAACACGGTGGCACAGGCCGTGGTCAGCAGCAGGTTGTTGAGCACCAGCGCGCCCTCGCGGGAGATCGGCGCGAACAGCCCGCCCTGCTTCAGCGAGGACGCCCGCCCCGCGAACAGGGTCAGGCTGCCGCCGATGAAGACGCAGAGGATCAGCAGGATGAACACGCCGCGGGTCGGGTCGGTGGCGAAGGCATGCACCGAGGTCAACACGCCCGAGCGCACCAGGAAAGTGCCGAGCAGGGACAGCGAGAAGGTCAGGATCGAGAGCAGGATGGTCCAGACCTTCAGCGCGTTGCGCTTCTCCATCACCAGCGCCGAATGCAACAGCGCGGTGCCGGCCAGCCAGGGCATCAGCGAGGCGTTCTCGACCGGATCCCAGAACCACCAGCCGCCCCAGCCGAGCTCGTAATAGGCCCAATAGGAGCCCATCGCGATGCCGAGGGTGAGGAAGATCCAGGCCAGCAAGGTCCAGGGCCGCACCCAGCGCGCCCAGGCGGCGTCGATCCGGCCCTCGAGCAAGGCGGCGATGGCAAAGGAGAACGAGATCGAGAAGCCGACATAGCCGAGATAGAGCATCGGCGGATGCACGGCGAGGCCGATGTCCTGCAGGATGGGATTGAGATCGCGGCCCTCGAGCGGGGGATTGGCCAGCCGCGCGAACGGGTTCGAGGTGGTCAGGATGAAGAGATAGAAGGCGCTGGCGATCCAGGCCTGCACCGCGAGCGCCCGCGCCCGCAACGACAGCGGCAGATTGTTGCCGAAGGCTGCGACCAGGCCGCCGAACAGCGCCAGGATCGACACCCACAACAGCATCGAGCCCTCGTGGTTGCCCCAGACGCCGGTGATCTTGTAGATCAGCGGCTTCATCGAGTGCGAGTTCTCGAACACGTTGGCGACTGAGAAGTCCGAGATCACGTGCAGCGTGACCAGCGCCACGAACGAGCCGCCGGCAAACACCAACTGCGCCAGGGCGGCGGCGCGCGCGACGTTCATCAGCGCCGGATCGCGCAGGCGCGCCCCGATCAACGGCACGACGGATTGGATCAGGGCAAGGCCCAGCGCCAGCACCAGCGCATAATGTCCGCTCTCGGCGATCACTCCGTCGCTCCCGTCGCCGTGGCCGTCGCGCTGCGCTCGGCGCCGTCGCGCATCGAGACCGGGCCGGGCTTGGCCGGGCGCGGCTTGCCGTAATCGTCCTTCCAGTGCCCCTGCTTCTTCAGGGCATCGGCGACTTCCTTGGGCATGTAGGTCTCGTCATGCTTGGCGAGCACGGTGTCGGCCTTGAACACGCCGCCGGCATCGAGCGCGCCTTCGGCGATCACGCCCTGCCCTTCGCGGAACAGGTCCGGCAGAATGCCTTTGTAGGAGACGGGGAGCTTGGCGCCGCCGTCGGCGACCTCGAAGGTTACCGCGAGGTCCTGACCGCGGACCAGCGAGCCCGGCTGCACCAGGCCGCCGAGCCGGAAACGCGTGCCGGGCGCGACATGCTTTTCCGCGACCATGGTCGGGGTCGAGAAGAACACGATGGAATCGCGCAGCGCGCTGAGCACCAGCGCCGCCGCAACCGCAAGCACGGCGAGCGCGCCGCCGATGATCGTCAACCGCCTTTGTTTCCGCGTCATCCCGTCATCCTGACCGCAGGGAGCCCCCTGCTCATCCATCCAACCCGAACGTCTTGGCGCCCTCGTTGAGCTGCCGCAAACGCGTCTCGTCGTTGGCGACCGCCTGGCGGGCATCCGACAATGCGCTCCTGGCCTTGTCGAGATCGCCCATCACCATATAGGCGCGCACCAGCCGCAACCATCCGTCAACGTCGTCCCCGTTCTGCTTCAAGCGGGTGGCGAGGCGATCCACCATGCCACGGATCATCGCCTCGCGATCGCCCTCTTTCATGTTCTTGGCCGCCGCCATGGCCTCGGCAGGCAGCGCCGGGGCCTCGACGCCCGCAGGAGGTTGGCCCGCCGGAGGCTGGCCGCCGCCGACGCGGCCGAGCGAGGCCGTCACCAAGGGGCGCCACGGCGCATCGGCCGGCGCCTTGGCGAGCATCGCCCGCCAGATCGCGCCGGCATCCGCCTTGCGCCCGTCCTGCTCGGCCGCAAGGCCCAGGAAATAATTCGCCTTCGGCTCGTCGGCGTCGAGCGCATGCGCCCGCTCGAGCTCGGTCTTGGCGTCAGCCGTGACCACTCCGCCGGCGGTCGCGATGAGAACTTCGCCGAGATCGGCCCGGAGCGCGGCCTTGTCGCCGCCGTAAGTGATGGCGTTGCGATAGGCGCGGATTGCGTCGTCAGAGCGGCCGAGTCGGGCCAGCACTGGGGCCAGCACGCTCCAGCCCCGCGCGTCGGTCGGGCTGGACTGCAGATGCTGCTCGACCTGCGCCACCAGCGCCTCCAGCGGCTGGGAGCCGCCCGGCTGGCTGCTGCGGGCGGCCAGCGGAAAATCCGGCAGCTGCGGCGAGCCGAGCGGCAGATAGACCGCGAGCGCGACGATCGGCAGGCCGACCAGCGCCAGCACGGCGGCCGTGCGGCGCATGCCGACGCTCTTGCCGGCCGGCTGTGCCTCGTCCTGGTCTGCGGCCGCAAGCAGGCGGCGGCCGATCTCGACACGGGCCGCCTCCGCCTCGGTCTTGCCGATCAGCCCGGTGGACAGATCGCGCTCGATTTCCGCCAGCTGGTCCTTGTAGACAGCAACCTCCTGCCCGGCGGCGCTGCGCGCGCCGAGCCCCAAAGGCAACAGGACGGCAAAGATCGCCGCGGCCGTCATCAGCGCGAACACGAACCAAGGGGTCATCGGGCAGAGTTCCAGGCGGCGCTCACCGGCAAGCGCCGTGCGCCGCTTTTAGCCAGCGCCGCTCCTTGCGGCAATTCACAATTGGCCGCTTGGTACCCCGGCAGACGGAGGCGAAAAACTCAGGATCACTACGTAGTTAGGCCACCTCGAACGCGCAGCTTTTGGCGACGACGTCGCCCCGCGAGTTCAGCGCCATCAGGCAGTAGGTTCCCGGCCCGACCGACTCGGGGAGCCTCATGCGCACCGCCCCCACCGGCATCCGCGAGGTGATCGTGACGACGGGATCAGCCAGTTGCGCGCCGCTCGCGTCGATCAGCACGACCTTGGCCTTCACCATGAGATTGCGATACGTAGCTGCAACAACTCGATTCTCGAGCTCGACGAAATTCAAAATGGAAATCATGGACGTAATCGAATGAACAAATGAAATGATATAATCGACCGTACGCGCGAAGCTGCGCGACGGTCAACCGGTAATTGTACCAGTCGATCTCGTACTAATTATCGTGGACGAATCCTTAACCGGCGCGTGAAGTCTTGCGCTCACCGCTCGCCGCATTCTCGGCGGCCCGGCTCATCAGCGCGGCATAATCCTGGCCGAACAGCACGCCGCAGAACTTGATCGCGGCGTTGACCTGCGACTGCCTGTAGGCCCGCGCCCTGGCATCGCCGCTGCGCAGCGATTGCACCAGCGCCTCAGTTGCCTTCTCGACATATTGCTGCAGGTCGGAATAGGTGCGCAGCGTCACCTCGTTGATCGCAAGCTCGCTGGCATAGGTGCGGCAGACCGCGACGAACTCGATCAGCGCGGCGACTTCCTCGACCTCGCTGCCATCCACGCCGGCGCCGGGCGGAATGTCCTTGTCGGCGCGCTGGCGCAGGATGCGCCGGACGCGGCCCGGGACACTGTCGATCTCGGACTGCAAGGCGTTGGAGATGTCGGCCCGGATCGCGGTCAGCTGCTTGCCCCAGGTCGATTCGCTGCGCAGATCGAGCTCGGTGCGCAGGCCGCGGACGCCGTCGTGCAAGGTCTTCAACGTGTCGCCGAGATTGGCGAAATGGCCGCGCCTGATATCGGCGCGCAGTCCCGCGGCGAGATTGGCCAGATCGTACAGCGCCATCGTGACGGCAACGCCATAGGGCGTGGCTGCGACCCGGATCTCGTCATCGGAGGCGGCGATCTTGATCGCAAGCCGGATGATCTGCCACGGCGCGACCAGCCGCTGCGTCACCATCGACAGCGCGAAGGGAAGCATCTGCGGGGTCTGCAGCGAGGGCACGTTGATGGCGTCGGTCACCGAGGCGATCTGGGAATCGCCGAGGGCGCGGATCATGCCGGGCAGCCGGCCATTGAGGCCGTCGAGGGCTTCGCGGTTCTGCAGGACGAGCGCGATCGGCAACAGGTCCTCGATCACGGTCGGCGTCCCGATCCGGGCCAGCGCCCGCTGCCGGTCGCCGGTCGCGTTCGGCCCGACCAGCTTCATCAACGCCTCGGCAGCCGCGAGCTGCAGCTTCCGCGCGGCCATGTCGGCCTCGCGTGAATTCTCGCCGTGGGCGGAGATGGCGTCCTCGTAGTCACGGGTCTTGTCCGGCGCGCCTTCGCGCCCCAGCCACAGCCACACCGGCATCAGCGAGGACTTGCGGATCTGTCCGGGCCTGACGGCCCCGCTGGCTTCGGTCAGAAACGGCTCGATCGGCCGGAACAGGCGGCGCGGCGCATCGCCGCTCTCGCGCGGCTCAGCAGCCGGCGCCGGCTTGGCAGACGCGACATGAGCCTCGGTCCGAATCACCTTGCGCAACTGCTCGAGCACCAGTGTCGCGACCGCCACATCCTGGCCACGCTCGATCGCACGCTCGAATTCCCGCATCAGCAGCGCCTGCGCCTGCGGCGGCAGCTGCCCGAGATAGTCCCTTAAGCGTTCGTGAGCTGTCTGACCCATGCGCCGGCATGCATTTCAACGTAGGCGGCGCGCCAAACGCGTCCCCGTCCCGCTCAACATAGGGGGAGCGATGTTAAGAACCCCTTTAGGGTGGCAAATTTCGCCGGCCTCGGCCTCAGATCGCCGGCAGCTTCAACTCGGCCCGCAAGCCGCCGATCGGCGCGTCGGACAGGGTCAGACTCCCGCCATAGAGCGCCGCCAGATCGCTGACGATCGACAGCCCCAGCCCGGAGCCCGGCTTGGACTCGTCCAACCGCTGGCCGCGGCGCGAGACCTGGGCGCGCTCGGCCGCCGACAGCCCGCGCCCGTCATCGTCGACGACGATCCGCAGCATCGGAGCGGCCCCTGCTTGCGCGGGCGGCATGAGCGCGGCTTCGATCGAGACCCGCGAGGTCGCCCATTTGCAGGCATTGTCGACCAGGTTGCCGGCCATCTCTTCGAGGTCCTGCCGTTCGCCGCGAAACCTGGCCTGCGGATCGGCGGTCGCCTCCACGACGATGCCGCGCTCGCGATGGATCTTTTCCATGGTTCGCCTGAGCGCCTCGATCGTCGGCGCCACCTCGGTGACCGTGCCGACGATGGTGACGCGCGCCGCCAGCCGCGCCCGCTCGAGATGATGAGCGACCTGGTCGCGCATCACATCGGCCTGCTCCATCACCTTGGTCGCGAACGGATCGGCACGATGCACGGCGGCTTCGTTTACGATCACCGACAGCGGCGTCTTGATCGCATGGGCGAGATTGCCGACATGGGTGCGGGCACGCTCGACGATCTCCCGGTTGGCGTCCAGCAGCGCATTGGTCTCGCGCGCCAGCGGCGCGATCTCGACCGGAAACTCGCCCTCCAGCCGCTCCGCCCGCCCGGATCGGATGTCCGCGATGCCTTCGGAAATCCGCTTCAAGGGCGCGAGGCCATAACGGACCTGAAACAGCGTGGTGAGCAGCAGCACGATGCCGAGCGCGGTGAACGTGCCGCCGAGGTAATAGTCGAAGCTCCTGGTCTCGTCGAAGATCTCCGAGGCGTCGCCGGCGACGCTGACCAGGAACTTGCCGTCCGCGCCGAGATCGACCGGACGCTCGACCATGCGCAGCTCCTGGTTCTCGGGCCCTTCGACATAGCCGATCCGAATGCCGGCCGCGGACAGCTCAATGCCCTCGTCCTCCAGCTTCGGCAGTTTCTTGTCCCACAGCGAGCGCGAGGCGCGCACGTCCGGCTTGTCGCTATCCGTGCGCGTGATCTGCCAGTACCAGCCGGACAGCGGCAGCTCGAACAGCGGCTCGCCCAAGGACTGGAACTGGCGGTCCGGCGGGTCGTCGGGAGTCGCCACTTCCGCGATCAAGGTGCGGAGATAAAGGTTGAGACGGCGATCGAAGGCCCGTTCGGTGGCGTTGCGGTAGACCGACGACAGCACGATCCCGGTGATCGCGAGGATCACCACGAGCCACGCGGTCGCGGACAGGAACAGCCGGGTGGCGAGCGAACTTTGGCGCATGGCGGCAAATTAGCGGAAGGTCTCGTGTTCGGCCACCCGCGACGGCAGGCCGCTCGCGCCCGGCTCAGCTGCTCGGCGAGGATGGCGGCGGGGTCAGGAGATAGCCGAGACCGCGCACGGTCTGGATCACGTCGACGTCGAGCTTCTTTCTGATGCGGCCGACGAACACCTCGATCGTGTTTGAGTCGCGGTCGAAGTCCTGGTCGTAAAGATGTTCGACCAGCTCGCTGCGCGACACCACGCGGCCGACATGGTGCATCAGATATTGCAACAGGCGGTACTCGTGCGAGGTCATCTTGACCGGATTGCCGGAGACCGTGACCTTGTTGGTGCGGGTGTCGAGGGTCACCGGGCCGCAGGTCAGCTCGCTCTGGGCATGGCCGGCAGAGCGCCGCAACAGCGCGCGGATGCGCGCCAGCACCTCCTCCATATGAAACGGCTTGGCGACATAATCGTCGGCGCCCGCATCGAAGCCCTGGACCTTGTCGCTCCAGCGATCGCGCGCGGTGAGAATCAACACCGGCATCGAGCGACCGTTGCGACGCCAGGCTTCGAGCACCGAAATGCCGTCCATCTTGGGCAGGCCGATATCGAGCACGATGGCATCGTAGGGCTCGCTGTCGCCCAGATAGTGACCTTCTTCACCATCGAAGGCGCGATCGACCACGTAACCCGCATCGGTCAGCGCCGCCGTGAGCTGGCGATTGAGATCCGGGTCGTCCTCGACAACGAGCAGGCGCACGCTTGCCTCCAGAGGTGAACTGCACGATTTCGTGCCTTCAAGATGAGCCGGAACGCCGTGAACCGTCCATGAACGGAACCGTGTCGCCGACCTTACTTTTTGGTCATCAAAGCCGCAGCGCAGGTTCGGCCCGGCCAGCGTGCAAAGATATTGGAGGGTATAGACGTTGGATGAGGCATTGGGGAAGCCCGCACCCTGGGTGAGGTGCCGACGGCGCACTGCGCGACGGGGCTCAGATCGCAAGGGGCGAGGTTCCGGACGCCAACTTGCGCTCTATTGGGCTTGGGCTTGCACCCGCCTCGGCTGCCGGCTGGCGGATGCCACATGCGGCAGCGCCGGTAGCCCGACGCCGCCGCCTGCTCGCTCAGGTGTGGAAGAACACGAACCAGATCAGGCCGAGGATCAACAAAGCCAGTCCAGTCGAAATGGCCAGCATCGCGAAAACCGACGGACCAGGCTCGCCCTGCCAGGCCTCGGTCGGGGTTTCGACGATCTGCGACTGTCGTCTCGTGGCCATGACGCTCAGCTCCATGGTATCTGCAAGGTGTATCAGCAAAAGGCGATTTTCGTCGTTATGCCCGGTGCAACGTCCCATGCCAGACGATGTTCCGGCTCCCCGGCAGCCTGCGACGACCGGTTAACGCCGATGCAAAATTCGGCTTGCCGCGTTGCTTGAATCCGGGAGGCCGGGTGTTATCCTTTCGGACCGTCATTGCTGCGATCGGTCAAATCGTCGAGTTTGGAGTCACCCAGTTCGGAGTAGGTCATGGCCCCGCGCGCCAATTGGAAGGGTTTTCTGCGCCTGTCGCTCGTGACCTGTCCGGTCGCGCTTTATCCGGCGACGTCGGAATCCGAAAAGGTCGCGTTCAACCAGATCAACCGCAAGACCGGCCATCGGATCAAATATTCCAAGGTCGACGCGGAGACCGGCGAAGAGGTCGCCAACGAGGACATCGTCAAGGGCTACAAGGTCGACACCGATACCTATATCGAGGTGACCAAGGACGAGCTCGAGGACGTCGCGCTGGAATCCACCCATACGATCGAGATCGACGAGTTCGTGCCACGCAGCGAGATCGACAATCGCTATCTGATCCGCCCCTATTATCTGGTCCCCGACGGCAAGGTCGGCCATGACGCCTTCGCCGTGATCCGCGAGACCATCAGCAGCATGAACAAGGTTGCAATCGGCCGCATCGTGCTGACCAACCGCGAACACATCATTGCGTTGGAGCCGCTCGGCAAAGGGCTGATGGGGACGCTGCTGCGCTACCCCTACGAGGTTCGCAATGAGCAGGACTATTTCGACGACATCCAGGATGTGAAGATCACCAAGGACATGCTCGATCTCGCCAAGCACATCGTCGAGCGGAAGTCGGCCGATTTCGAACCGGAGAAGTTCGAGGATCATTACGAGACGGCGCTGATCGACCTGATCAACAAGAAGCGCAGCGGTATGACGATCACGGCCAAGGCGGCGCCCAAGACCAGCGGCAATGTCATCAACCTGATGGATGCGCTCAAGCGCAGCCTCGCCGGCACAGACCAAGCGGCGGCGGTCGCAGCGCCCAAGGAAACGCCCGTTGCGAAGTCCAAGGCCAAGCGGACGAAGAAGCGGGTCGAAGGTCAGCGCGAGATGCTGCTGCCGATCAGCGGCAAGAAGGCCAAGGAAACAGAGAAGCAGGCCGAGAAGCAGGAGACGAAGAAGTCCGAAAAACCGGTCCGCAGCACGACGCGAACCAGGAAGGTCAGCTGAGGTCCCTCCTCTCCCCGCGAGCCGCTCGATCTTACTTGAGCGAGCTGTTGACCGAGGAGAACTTGCCGCTCAGCGTCGTGCCCATGCCGTTGACGGCGGCCAGAATGACGATGCTGAGCATCCCAGCAATGATCGCATACTCGATCGAAGTGGCAGCGGCCCGATCCTCGAAGAACTTCGCAATCATCTCGCGCATGCCAGGCTCCGGTCGGCGGGTCAAAATCGTCTTACGTCATTCTGGGACGTACAAATGAAGGGGCTTCGAGTCGATGGACCCTCGGAGATCGGGTTGAAAAATAGGTTAATTCGATCGAATAGACCGGCCAATATTGCCAAGATTCCGCGACATCCGCACGCCGATCGCACCTGCATGATCTGGGTCAAAGGCGTCTCGAACCAGTGGCTTATGGATGACGTTCCCGATCCAATTTGTGGCCCATGACCGCTCCCGATACCTCACGTCCGCAGCTCCGCATCCGAAGCGTCGCCCTGGATACGGGGCGCGAAAACGTCGTGGTGATTTCACGCCGGTCCAGGGCGCTGCGGCCCGAGGTCTTCCGCGGCTTCAGCCGCGTCGAGCTGCGCTGCAATTCGCGCGTCCTGCTCGCCACGCTCCTGATCACGGACGATGACGGCCTGGTCGGGCCCGACGAAATCGGCCTGTCCGAACCAGCGCTGCGCCGCTTTGCCGAGCCGGTCGGCACCCTCGCGAGCGTTTCGCCCGCTACACCTCCCGAGAGCCTGGAAGCCGTCCGCGCCAAGATCCGCGGTGAGACCTTCAGCGACAAGGCCATTGCCTCCGTCATTGAGGACCTCTGCCATTACCGCTACTCGGACATGGAGATCGCAGCCTTCCTGATCGGCTCCGCGAGCTTCATGACCTCGGGCGAACTGCTGGCATTGACCGGCGCCATGGCCAGCGCCGGCACGCAGCTGAAATGGAACGCGCCCATCGTCGTCGACAAGCATTGCATCGGCGGCATTCCGGGCAACCGCACATCGATGGTCGTGGTGCCGATCGTCGCCGCCCATGGCCTCCCGATCCCGAAGACATCATCGCGGGCGATCACATCGCCGGCCGGGACCGCCGACACGATGGAAGTGCTTGCACGGGTCAATGTCAGCGCCGAGGAAATGAAATCGATCGTCGCCGCCTGCAACGGCTGCCTGATCTGGGGCGGTCACGTGAACCTGTCGCCGGCGGATGACATCCTGATCTCGGTCGAGCGTCCGCTTAGCCTGGACACCCGCGAGCAGATGGTCGCCTCGATCATGTCCAAGAAGCTTGCCGCCGGCTCCACGCATCTGTTGGTCGACCTGCCGGTCGGGCCGACCGCCAAGCTGACCAGCGGCGCGGAGGCGATGCGGCTGCGCAAGCTGTTCGAGTTCGTCGGGGGCCGCTTCGGCATCGCGGTCGAGGTGATCACGACCGATGGCCGCCAGCCGATCGGCAACGGGATCGGCCCGGTGCTGGAGGCGAGAGACGTGATGGCCGTGCTGGCCAATGATCCGGCGGCGCCGGCCGATCTCCGGGAGAAGTCGCTGCGGCTCGCCGCGCATCTGCTCGAATACGACCCGCAATTGCGCGGCGGCGCCGGCTACGGTCGCGCGCGCGACCTGCTCGACAGCGGCGCGGCCATGAAGCAGATGCAGAAGATCATCGACGCGCAGGGGCCGCCGGAATGCCAGAGCCGGCTCGGCGATCTTGCCTTCGACGTCAAGGCCGAGCGCGACGGCGTCATCAGCGCGATCGACTGCCTGCAGCTGAACCGGCTGGCGCGCACCGCCGGCGCCCCGATCAACAAGGGCGCCGGCATCCGCCTGTTCAAGAAGATCGGCGACAGTGTCGAGCAGGGCGAGCCGCTTTATCGCGTGTTCACCTGCGATCCCTCGGAGCATGATCTCGCCGCCGCGGCGGCCAAAGCAGCCGACGGCTATACGCTGGGTCCGTCGCCGTTCCTCGACGGCGGCACACGGTGATGGCGAGCGACGATTCGGAGCGCAAATTATGAGCGTCACATTGCGGTTTTGCGGCGCAGCGCACACCGTGACCGGTGCCTGCTATCTCCTGCAAACGGATGCCGGTCGTTTTCTCGTCGATTGCGGCCTGTTCCAGGGCCAGAAAACGCTCAAGGAGTTGAACTACGGCGACTTCCCGTTCCGCCCTTCCGACATCGACGCCGTGCTGCTGACGCACGCCCATATCGACCACAGCGGCCTGGTCCCGAAGCTGGTGAAGGACGGCTTCCGCGGACGCATCCTGGCGACGCGCGGCACCATCGATCTCTGCTCCTACATGCTGCCGGACGCCGGCAACATTCAGGAACAGGAGGTGCTCGCACTCAACCGCCGCAACGCCGCGCGCGGCCGTCCCGAGGTGAGCCCGATCTATACCCAGGCCGACGCGGTGGCTGCGATGCGCGCCTTCCAAGCGGTCGACTATGAAAGCTGGACCGACGTCATCCCCGGTGTGCGAGCCCGCTACTGGAATGCCGGCCACCTGCTCGGCTCCGCCTCGATCGAGATCGAGATTGCGGGTGAAGGCGCTGACGGCTCACCGCTACGGCTGCTCGTGTCAGGCGACATCGGCCCCGATGCCAAGCTGCTGCAGCCCGATCCGCAGGCGCCGGCGGGGTTCGACTACGTCCTCTCGGAATCCACCTATGGCGACCGCACCCGCGAGCGCACGACGCCGGAGCTGCGGCGCGAGCGGCTCGCCGCGGAGGTGCGCGACGCCGCGGCGGCGAAGGGCGCGCTGCTGATCCCGGCCTTCGCGGTCGAGCGCACCCAGGAGCTGATCGTCGATCTCGTCGCGCTCATGGACAGCGGCGCGATCGCGCCGGCTCCAATCTTCCTGGACTCGCCGCTGGCGATCCGTGCCACCGAGGTGTTCCGGCAGCATGCCGCAAGCCTCGACAGCAGCATCGATGTCAGCCGCCTGCTCTCCTCGCCGCATCTGCGCTTCACCGAGACGGTCGACGAAAGCAAGGCGATCGCGAAACTCACCGGCTTCCACATCATCATCGCCGCAAGCGGCATGTGCGATGCGGGCCGCATCCGTCATCACCTGAAGCGCTGGCTCTGGAACAGCCATGCCACCGTGCTCCTGGTCGGCTATCAGGCGCGCGGCACGCTCGGCCGCTTCCTGCAGGACGGCGTCAAGGCGGTACGCATCCAGGGCGAAGAGATCAGGGTCGCCGCGCGCATCCGCATGCTGGACGACTACTCCGGTCACGCCGACAGTGCCGAGGTCGCACGCTGGATCGCAGCGCGCCGTCCCATCGGCCGCGGCCTGTTCCTGGTCCATGGCGAAGACGCCGCGATTTCCGGACTTGCGGCGCGCGTGGCCGAGCGGATCCTTCCCTCGGCAAAACTGTTCGAGCCGCTGCTCGACGACGTCTATGAGCTCACAACCGCGGTGCCGATGCCGCTCGACGTCGCCCACCGCCGCCGGCTCGCGCCGGAGGCGGTCACCCGGCTGGACTGGCACAACGACATGTCGGAGCTCATGCTCGACATCAACGCGCGCATCGAGCAGGCCGCCGACGACCGCGCCCGCGGCGTCATCGTCCGCCGGCTGCGGCGGGCGCTGGAAGGCACCTAATCTTCATCAGGGGTGGTGGCGGTGAAAGCCAATTGGCAGTCAGCCAATCAGCCTGTCGTAGGCGGCATGCGAGCCGATCCAGAACCAGAGCAATCCGTCCTCGACTTCGACTGCGAGCGCCCGGTACTGCAGACCGACACGGACTGACCAGTAGTTACCGACCTTCTTGAGATGCAGGGAGGGATGGCGCGGATCACGTTTGAGGAGGTCGAAATTCTCATCAGCAAGCCGTCGAACTGCTGACGGCAGCGCCTCATACGCCGCCCAGAACCTCTGGGAGGCGCGGTGTTTCACAAGTCCCGGGAGCGGCCAGTGCGGTGCTCCGCAAGCGCGTCCGCCGCCAACGCATCAAGTCTGCCGGCACGGGCGTCGCGCTCGATCCTGGCATCAAAGTTGCGTGCCTCAAACGCCTCAAACCACGCCCGAAACCGTACGAGCTCAGCGGGAGCGAGCTGTTCCACGGCCTTTTCGATCTCTTCAGCGGTTGTCATGCCACATCGATACCACGCAACACCGTGTCAGAGAAGCCCGGCAGCCGCTCGCTGAGCCTGCGCCCCCGCTACTCCGCCATCTCGATGGCCTCCGGCCGCGCGGCTGGCCCGGCGAGCGGCCGCTCTTCCATCAGGATCATGCAGACAGCGGCACAGCCCAGCATGGCAGTGGCCGCACCGAAGACGAAGCGGAAGGCGTGGACCATGTCGGCTTCCGCGATGCCGCTGACCGAGCCGCTCGCGCCCTCGGCCAGCGAGACATCCGCGCCCAACACCGTCAACAGGATGGCGCCGAAGGCCGCCACGGTGAAGGAGCACATCATGGCGCGGAAGAAGTTCATTCCGCCCGTGATGGTGCCGATCTGCGAACGCGGCACCGCATTCTGCAGCGACACGACGCAGATCGGAAACGGCGTACCGAGGCCGATGCCGAACACCGAGAGCAGCAGCAGCAGCATCCAGAGCGATGGGGTCGTGAGCGTCATGACGGCAGCCGCCACGGTCGCGACCAGGGTGCCGAAGATCGCGACGCGCTTATAGTGCTTGACCCGCGCCATGGTGCGGCCGGCAACGGCCGCGCCCAGCGTGGAGATCGCCGCCAGCGGAATGAGCCCGAGCCCGGCTTCGCTGGCGGACAGGTGGTAGACCACTTCGTAATAGAGCGGAAGGTACACCGTGAGCCCGATCATGGCACCGAGCGCGCAGCCGCTCGTCAACAGGCCGTAAGGCACGACCGTGCCGCCGATCAGGGACAAGGGAAGGAACGGCTCGGCCGCGCGGCGCGCATGCCAGACGAAGACGAGCGCCAGCGCCACCGCGGTGCCGATCATGGCCAGGAGGGTCGGCGACAGCCAGGCGAGCTTATGGCCGCCCCAGGTGAGGACCAGCATGAACACCACGGCGGACCCCATCAGCAACAGGCCGCCGGCCCAATCCACCTTACGCATGCGGTGATAGACGGGGATCCGCGCCATGTTCGGCAGCAGCAGCGCGAGCGCCCCGATCGCAAGCGGCAGATTGATCCAGAAGATCATCGACCAGTGCAGGTGGTCGGCGAAGAAGCCGCCGATCACCGGCCCGAGCAGGCCGGCCACCATCCAGACGCTGCTGAAATAGGCCTGGTACTGGCCGCGCTCGCGCGGGCTGACCACGTCCGAAATGACCGTCTGCACCACCGGCATGATGCCGCCGCCACCGAGCCCCTGCAGGCCGCGGGCAAGGATCAGGACCGGCATGCTCGGCGCCAGCGCACAGACCACGGAACCCGCGATGAACAAAGTGAGCGAAGTGATGATCATGGCGCGGCGGCCATAGATATCGCTCAAGGTGCCGAACACCGGGGCCACCGCAGTGGACGCCAGGAGGTAGGCGGTGATGACCCAGGACAGGTTGGCGACGTCCTGGAACTCGCGGCCGATGGTCGGCAGCGCCGTGGCCACGATGGTCTGGTCGAGCGCGGCCAGGAACATCGTGAGCAGCAGGCTCATGATGATGGTGCGAACCTCGGCCCGGGTCAGCGGCGCCTGTGGCGCGATCGACGGCGCGTCCTCGATCGCCTGCATCTGCGGCGGCAACGCCGGCAATTCGGCGGCGATCTCTTCGGGCACGGAAGTGGCGGCGGCAGGATAGCGGCTCTGCCGTTCAAACTTGTTCATGGGAATAATGTTGTCCGGCGCGCGATGGGCACCGCGAAGATTCGCTGAGCAGCCAATGATCTAAGGGATAAGTTTCCCTCGCGGCAGCGGCTCTTGCGCATGGCCGCATGCCTGCACCGGGCAGCGGGTCGCGGCGATGTGAGTTGCTGCGAGCGCGAAGTGAGCGGCCCCTCTGCGCGCTATTTGGTGGGCCGGCGCTTCAGCCTGGCACGCTTGGGCAGCAGCACCGGCCACTGCACGATGTGGTCCTCGAGCTCGTCGACGGGCACGTTGTCCTCACTGCCTTCGACCCGGCCGCGCACGGACACGCCGGCCTCATGTACCGTCTGAGCATCCCCGGAGATCAGCGGGTGCCACCAATAGAGATCGCGCCCTTCGGCCGCCAAGCGGTAGCCGCAGCTCGGCGGCAGCCAGGTAATGGTGCGAACATTCTCAGGTGTCAGACGAACGCAATCCGGTACCGTTTCGGAACGATTTTCATAATTTTTGCAGGCACATAGGCCGGCATCCAGAAGCTTGCAGGCAATGTGGGTGAAATAGATCCTGCCGGTGTCCTCGTCCTCCAGCTTCTCCAGGCAGCAACGTCCGCAGCCATCGCACAGGCTCTCCCATTCGGCCTCGGACATCTCCTCCAAGGTCTTGGTTTTCCAGAAAGATCCTTCCTGGCCGGAGGGACGTTTGAGCGGTGCGGTCATCTTTGGGGTCCGGGTCACAGATGGCCGGCATCTAGGGGTGCGCGGCAGGCCGGCGCAAGGGCCACATCGCGGTTCCATGAGACCAGATGAGGCTTGCCCCATCAATTTGTGAGCATCACCATTGGTTTGTGCCCCCCGCTCGGCTAGATAAGACATCGAGTCATGCCCGGCGCAACCGAAGCGCCATGGGTTTGCCGCAACAGTCCCGCAAGACCATCCGATGGCCCAGCCGGTGGTCGAGCGCATCTTGCAGCTGATCGGCTTTCGTAGAGACCAGGTTTTCCGTGCGCCAGATCATCCCACCAGAGTGGAAGACGAAATTCCGGCATCTGCTGCTGGATTGGGACGCGCGGATCGACTCCACCCTGTTCTCGTCCGGCCGCGGCGTCCGCGAGCTCTACGAGCGCTATTCCGCCTTCATGGACCGCTTCTATGTCGGTGGCTGGAAGCGCTGGGTGTTCGTCGAGCCACTGTCGGAGGCCGCCACCATCGGGCTCGGCGGCCTCGTCCTGCTGCTGGCGCTTGCGATCCCGGCCTTCCGCGAGACCGCGGACGAGGATTGGCTGAAGAAGTCCGACCTCGCCGTCACCTTCCTCGACCGCTACGGCAACCCGATCGGCAGCCGCGGAATCAAGCATAATGATTCGATCCCGCTGGAAGACTTTCCGGACAATCTGATCAAGGCGACGCTCGCCACCGAGGACCGCCGCTTCTACGATCATTTCGGCATCGACGTCGCCGGCACCATCCGCGCGCTGGTCACCAACGCCCAGGCCGGCGGCGTGCGCCAGGGCGGCTCCTCGATCACCCAGCAGCTCGCCAAGAACCTGTTCCTGTCGAACGAGCGCACCATCGAGCGCAAGATCAACGAGGCGTTCCTGGCGATCTGGCTGGAGACCCGGCTCACCAAGAACGAGATCCTGAAGCTCTATCTGGACCGCGCCTATATGGGCGGCGGCACCTTCGGCGTCGACGGCGCGGCGCATTTCTACTTCAACAAGTCGGTGCGCGACATCAACCTCGCGGAAGCGGCGATGCTGGCCGGCCTGTTCAAGGCGCCGACCAAATTCGCCCCCCACATCAACCTGCCGGCCGCCCGCGCCCGCGCCAACCAGGTGCTCGACAACCTCGTCGATGCCGGCTTCATGACCGAGGGCCAGGTGTTCGGCGCCCGCCGCAACCCGGCCTTCGCGGTCGATCGCCGCGACGAAAGCTCGCCAAACTACTTCCTCGACTACGCCTTCGACGAGATGCATAAGCTGGTCGACACGTTCCCGAAATCCTACATCGAGCGCGTGTTCGTCGTCCGCACCTCGATCGACATGAACGTCCAGCACGCCGCGGACGAGGCGATCGAGAACCAGCTGCGCCAGTTCGGCCGCGACTATCACGCGACGCAAGCGGCGACCGTGGTCGCCGATCTCGACGGCGGCGTCCGCGCCATGGTCGGCGGCCGCGACTACGGCGCCAGCCAGTTCAATCGCGCGGTCGACGCCTATCGGCAGCCGGGATCGTCCTTCAAGCCTTACGTCTACACGACGGCGCTGCTCAACGGCTACAAGCCGACCTCGACCATCGTCGACGGGCCGGTCTGCATCGGCAATTGGTGCCCGCAGAACTATGGTCACTCCTACTCCGGCACGGTGACGCTGACCCAGGCGATCACGCGCTCGATCAACGTCGTGCCGGTGAAGCTGTCGATCGCGCTCGGCGGCAAGCAGGGACCCAAGGCCGGCCGGGCCAAGATCATCGAGGTGGCGCGCCGTTTCGGCATCAAGGCGCCGCTGCCGGATACGCCGTCGCTGCCGATCGGCTCCGACGAGGTCACCGTGCTCGAGCACGCGGTCGCCTACGCCACGTTCCCGAACCGGGGCAAGGCGGTGACGCCGCATTCGATCCTCGAAGTGCGCACCGGTACCGGCGATCTGGTCTGGCGCTGGGACCGCGACGGGCCGAAGCCGCGCCAGGCGATTCCGGCTTCCATCGCCGCCGACATGGCGGGCATGATGAGCCACGTGGTCAGCGAGGGCACCGCGCGGCGCGCCGCGCTGGACGGCATTCCGACCGCCGGCAAGACCGGCACCACCAACGCCTATCGCGATGCCTGGTTCGTCGGCTACACCGGCAACTTCACCTGCGCCGTCTGGTACGGCAACGACGATTATTCGCCGACCAACCGCATGACCGGCGGCTCGCTGCCGGCGCAGACCTGGCACGACATCATGACGGTCGCGCATGAGGGCGTCGAGATCAAGGAGCTGCCCGGCGTCGGCATGGGCGAGAAGCTGCCGAAAGAAGGCGCGGCCCAGGCCATGGCGTCGGCCGGCGCGCCGAAGACTCCCGAAATCAAGCCGGGTCCGCCGCCGGTCCTGACCCGGCGCGGCGCCGAGATCCTGGTGCAGGTCGAGAAAATGCTCGACGATGCCGCGCGAACCGCGGACAAGGCTGCCCCTAGCGACGGCCAGAAGCCGGCCAAACCGGTCTCGTCGAGCGCGCTCGCCTTCCCGGAAAATTATGCCGCGGCGGCGCCTTCCGGCGACGCCGACCCTGCTTTGCGCAAAAACTGACTTTAGCGATCCCGTGCGGCTGCTCCTCATCACCTTGCTGGCTCTTCTGATCGCCACCGGCGTCGGCATCGGCGCGACCTGGATGACGACGACGCGCGGCACCGAGTTCAACACGCTGACGATCGGCAGTTGGACCGCCCGCCCCAAGACCGGCACCGCCGACATCGACCCCTATGCGCGCGCCACCATCACGCGGAACGGCGAGCTGCCGATCGGCACCGGCGACGGCATCGCCTTCTCCGCAACGACCGACGACAAGAAGAAGCCGCTCGACGGCCGCTGCGATATCCTCGTCTCCGGCGTCACGCCGCCGGCGCGGTTCTGGACTCTGACGCTCTATGACCGGAAGGGCCATCTCGTCGCCAATGCGCTGCAACGCTATGGCTTCACCAGCCAGGAGATCGTGCGCGCCGCCGACGGCTCGTTCGAGATCCACATCGCCTCGCGCTCGCGCTCCGGGAACTGGCTGCCGACCGGCGGCATCGAGCGCTATGCGCTGATGCTGCGGCTCTACGACACGCCCGTCGGGGTCGCGACGCGCACCCAGCGCGACGCGCCGATGCCCTCGATCAGAACAGTGGGGTGCCCGTGATCCGGCTGCTGTTCACCATCATCGTCGGCGTGCTGCTCGGCGGCGTCGTGCATCTGGTCAGCGTATTGGCGCTGCCGCGGATTGCGACCCAGGACGCCTATTCGCGGCTGACGCCGATGACCGCGCTCAACGCGGTGACGCCGTTGCCGCTCGCCGATCCCAACACCTCGCCGATGCCGTTCATGGATCCGGCATTTGCGGTCGCCGTCTGCCGCTACGATCTCGCTGACGGCCCGCTCAACCTGACGGTGCCGGTGAGCCAAGCCTATACGTCGGTGTCGTTCTACACGCGCAACGAGATCGCCTATTATGCGATCAACGACCGCTCCGCGGGCAAACGCGTCATCGAGCTCGACCTGATGACCGAGGCGCAGCACGGCGACCTGCCGGAGGACGAGGAGATCACCGCGGCCGACCGGCTGATCATCGATTCGCCGACGCCGACCGGCCTGATCGTGTTGAAAGCGCTGGCGCCGGAGCCCGGACTGATGCCGCAGGCCCAGGCCTCGCTCGCGGCGGCCAAATGCGGCATCCAGAGCGAGCCGCCGGCGAAGGTCGAAAAGCCGCGCGGCAAGCGTTGATCTCCCGGTGGAAGCTTCAAGAGCCGGCTCTTCACCCATTGTTGCATAGTGGCTTGCTGCGGTAAGCTGATATGACGTATCAGCGACATCAGCGCATCGCCCCTCATCTGCTCATGCCGGTCGAAATCGAACGAAAGTTTCTCGTCAAGAACGACTCCTGGCGGGACCAGGCGACCCATAGCGAACGATTGCGGGACGGCCTCGTCGCCCGTGAGCACGATCTGAAAGTTCGCATCCGCTGTTACGGGGATCGCACCACGCTGTGCGTGAAAGGCGGCCGTCAGGGGATCTCGCGCGAAGAATTCGAGTATGAGATTCCGCGCGAGCATGCCGCGGCGATCTTTGCCCATTGCGGCGGCCGCATCCTGGAAAAGACCCGCTACTACGTGCCCGGCCAGAGTGGAATCTGGCAGGTCGACGTCTATCAGGACGTTCTCGACGGCGTCGTGATTGCCGAGATCGAGCTGCCGAGCGAATCCGCAACCGTTCACCTGCCCGACTGGGTCGGCGAGGAGATCACCGGCAATCCGCGCTACAGCAAGAGCAACCTGCTGGCGGAAGGCCCGCGCGCCCTGCGCGCCATTGTCCGCCAACCGTCCCTGGCAGGGGCGTGACCCGCCGACGTCCGTAATTTGATGCGGGTCAAATCAGAGGGTTGATGCGGGCCCTAAACAGCCTCGCTGTTATGGCCGCGGACAGCGGCATCGGGAGGAGTGTTGGCATAATGAATTCATCACTGGTGATGTCGCAGGCGCTGCGCGCAAAGTTGATGTCCGCAGACGACGCGGCCGCGCTGGTCCCGGCGGGCGCCAATGTCGGCATGAGCGGCTTCACCGGCTCAGGCTATCCGAAGGCGGTGCCGCAGGCGCTGGCGCGGCGTATCGAAGTGGCGCATGGCCGCGGCGAGCCGTTTCGCATCAGCGTGTGGACCGGCGCCTCGACCGCGCCCGAGCTCGACGGCGCGCTCGCCAAGGCCAACGGCATCGAGCTGCGCCTGCCCTACCAGTCAGATCCGACCACGCGCGAGCGCATCAATGCCGGCAGCATGGAATATCTCGACATCCATCTCAGCCATGTCGCACAGTTCGCCTGGTTCGGCTTCCTCGGCCATCTCGATGTCGCCGTCATCGAATGCGCCGGCATCCTGCCGGATGGACGCCTGATCCCCTCGACCTCGATCGGCAACAACAAGACCTGGCTCGACCAGGCCGACAAGGTCATCCTAGAGGTCAATTCCTGGATGAACCCGGCGCTGCTCGGCATGCATGACATCTATTACGGCACGCGTCTGCCGCCGGACCGCAAGCCGATTCCGATCCTGGCCCCCGGCGACCGCATCGGCGAGACCACCTATCGCTGCAATCCCGACAAGGTCATTGCGATCGTCGAAACCAACGCGCCGGACCGCAACACGACATTTGCGGCGCCCGATGCGACCTCCAAGGCGATCGCCGGCCATATCCTGGAATTCTTCGAGCTCGAGGTGCGGCAGGGACGACTGCCACGCAACCTGCTGCCGCTGCAGTCGGGTGTCGGCAATGTCGCCAACGCCGTGATGGCCGGCCTTGACGACGGCCCCTTCCCGCATCTGACGGCTTATACCGAGGTGCTGCAGGACGGCATGCTGAACCTGATCCGCTCCGGCCGCATGGACCTCGCCTCCGCGACCGCGCTGTCGCTCAGCTCCGAAGCCGCGCTCGAATTCAATCGCGAGATCGAATTCCTGCGCGACCGCATCGTGCTGCGGCCGCAGGAAATCTCCAATCATCCGGAGGTGATCCGCCGGCTCGGCGTCATCGCCATGAACGGACTGATCGAGGCCGACATCTACGGCAACGTCAATTCGACCCATGTGCGCGGCACGGCGATCATGAACGGCATCGGCGGTTCCGGCGACTTCGCCCGCAACGGCTATCTGTCGATCTTCATGACGCCGTCGACGGCGAAGAACGGCACGCTGTCCTGCATCGTGCCGATGGTCACCCATGTCGACCACACCGAGCACGACGTACAGATCCTGGTGACCGAACAGGGCCTCGCCGATCTGCGCGGCCTGTCACCGAAGCAGCGCGCGCGCATCATCATCGACAAGACCGCGCATCCGTCGTTCCGCCCTGCCCTCGCCGATTATTTCGAGCGCGCCTGCCGGCTGTCGCCCGGCAAGCACACGCCGCATCTGCTCGAGGAGGCGTTCAACGTCATTCGGCCCAGCTAAAGAGCGTCGCCCTTGGCGATCTCGTCATTGCGAGGAGCGTAGCGACGAAGCAATCCAGATTTCCTTGGTGGCTCTGGATTGCTTCGTCGCTTCGCTCGCAATGACGGCGGAACACTGTTCCTTATTCCGACTGCATTAGCCTCGCGTCGTCAGCGGACGCTGAATCAGCGGTCGCGCGGCGACCGGCGGGTTTGCGGTCTGTGCCGCGAGTTCGCCGATCAGGCGGTCGGCATCGGCGGCCATTCCGTCGGGCGCCTGCAGCACCAGGCGTTCCAGCGCCCAACGATAGGACGAGACGCGCTGCTCCAGGCTGAGCTGCACCCATTGCACGATCAGCGAATTCTCCTGCATCCGCGCCACCGCATCGGCCTTCTCCCGCGGCGACAGCTCGGCCATGTAGCGCATGCTGGCGTCACGCTTGCGGTCGAGATCGATGACGCGAATCGCGGACGCAAAGAACGGCTCGAAGCGCGTGATGTCGTCGCGGACGTCGTCGATCAGCTGCGCATAGCGCGAGGCGTGCGAGCGGTGCGGCTCGTCGATCAAGGCCCGGCCATAGGCGGTGCGGTCGAACACCACCTTCTGCCGCCACGGCGAGGCTGAGGGCTGGTAGTCACCGAACACGCTCTTCCAGGCGGGGCGGGAATGCGGCGGCTCGATCAGAGGATAAGCGAGATCGCGGAGCTGGCGCTCATTGTCCGTCAGCTGGAACTGAGACGGAGCGACGCCGACGCTGGCGGTGGCTTCCGCTCCGATCCATTTGTGCATGTCGTCATTGCGGAAATCGGCACGGGTCCGGCCGAAATCGCCGCCGCTGCAGGCGGCGAGCGTGCTGCCGGCGGCCAGAAGCGTGACAGCCGGCACGACGCGCCGGACCAGAACCAAGATGTCCGGCATTCCAATTCTCATGATCTCTTACCGACGGCGACGGCGGCGAGTCGGGGCTGCGCCTTCGCGCGGTCCACGATCGTCGTTAGGCTCCGAGGTTTGGCGCTCGATCCGCACAACGGGGAGAATCAGGATCTTCCCCATGCCCTGCTGCGGCGCGCCCGTCGCGGCGGACCGCGCGCGACGCGCGGCGTCAGCCGGAAATTCGATGATGGTCGCCATGTACTTCTCTCTTGCCCCGAAGTTCGTGACCTTGCATCCCCCCATGCATGAACTTCAAAGGCAGAGGGGCACACGCAAACCGACAAACCGATGCCGCATGTCGACTGACACGTTGCGAGACGAGATCGCGCGGCACTCAAGACTTGCAGAGAACCGGCGGCGATCATCGCCGCCAATTGCTCCTCGAACGATTGTGATTAAGATCAGGACGTGGTTAACGGCATCTTAACCGGCAGCTCGGGGAGCTGACGCATCGCTGCGGATCGCAGCCAAGCGTTGCGCCTTTGTCTCACCGCGAGACTTGCACCGGGAAATTTCGGCCGATCTTCACGAATTATTTTCCTTAACGGCCTATTAAAACAACTGGGGATAATTTGACGCAACAATTGCCGAAGTTGCGTACCCCGACATGACGAGATCATCGCTTTTCCTGGGCCTTGATGGGCTGATGACGTTGTCCCGCCGCGACGGGGTCGACATCCGACCCACGCTCTTGCGCGTGTTGACCGATCTCTATGTGCAGGCGAGCGCGCATTCCGCAGACGAGGAACGGCAATTCATCGAGCTCGCCTCGCGACTGATCGACGAGGTCGATGATGCGACCCGCGCCGCGGTGTGCGCGCGCCTTGCGATCTATCCGTCGACGCCGACCGAGATCCTGCGCAAGCTCGGACTGCGTCCGACCCGCGAGAACGAGGCGCTGCCGCAGGCCGCGCCGATTCCGGCATCCATGCTGCCGAGACCTGCGGTCGAGCCTCGCATCGTCGAGCCCTCTCCGACCGGCCTGTCGATGCAGCCGAAGGATGCCGCCGAGCTCTGCGAGATGTTTTTCGGCGCCAGCGCCAGCGAGCGCACCGCCATCCTGCAGAGTCTGGCCGATACGCCGCTCAAGCCGGCCATGAGGATTCCCGAACATCGCGCAAATCGGGCGATCGAAGCGTTGGAGATGGCGGCCTTCGTTTCCGACGTGGAGAATTTCACGGCCGAGCTCGGCGAGAGCCTGCTGCTCTCGGGCCGGATCGCGGCCCAGATCGTCGACGATGCCACGGGCGAACCGCTGGCATGTGCAGCCAAAGCGTTGGGCATGCCGAGCGCGGCGTTCCAGCGCGTGCTGTTGTTTCTGAAGCCGGAGCTCGGCCAGTCCGTCCAGACTGTCTTCAGGCTGTCGCGCCTCTATGAGCGGCTGAGCGAGCGCGCGGCACTGATCATGCTCGCTGCATGGCGCGGCTCCGCCCTCGCCGCAGCGGCGCGGTCCAAGCATCGTCCCACGCTCTACGACGACGAGCGGCAGCGTACCCGCGGCGGCGCGGCGCGACCGCAGGCAGGCACGGCGCCCACCGTGCGCACCGGCACCGATGGGTACAAGCGCTGAGCACAGGTCTCGCAGCTTATTCGCCCCCTGCTGGAAAGGGGCATCGTCATTCGGAGGGCCAGTGACTGTGCCCTCTCCCCTTGCGGGAGAGGGCAGCACCGGCGCCGACGTCATGTTCGCTTGGGTGAGGGGTTCGTCTCCACGAGTTCGACCGTCTCTGCAGAGGCAGACCCCTCACCCGGCATGATCGCGCTTCGCCTGATCATGCCACCCTGCCCACAAGGCAGAGCGATCGCATATGGGGAAAAAACTTGGCCGGCGATCTCTCTCGCGGCCGTCCTTCGAGACGCTCGCCTCCGGCGAGTTCCTCAGGACGAGGGCTTGTTTTGCGGCAAAATGACAGACCTCCATGGTGAGGAGCGCCGCTTGCGGCGCGTCTCTAACCATGAGGCCCCGTCCGGTTTGGGGCCATATGCGGTCGCCCTCTCCCACAGGCAGAGAGGGTGCACCGCTGTCATGGCAAGCGACTCGATGCTTCACGAGAGACGCAATCACATGTTCTCTTCGCCAAACGAAAACGGCCGGGATCGCTCCCGGCCGTTGTCTGTTCGAAACTCAGAGAACCTCAACCGAGGTTGAGCTCCTTGAAGAAGTCGTTGCCCTTGTCATCGATGATGATGAAGGCCGGGAAGTCGACGACCTCGATGCGCCAGATCGCTTCCATGCCGAGCTCGGGATATTCGACCACCTCGACTTTCTTGATGCAGTGCTCGGCGAGGTTCGCCGCCGCACCGCCGATCGAGCCGAGATAGAAGCCGCCATACTTCTTGCACGCCTCGCGAACCGCCGGCGCGCGGTTGCCCTTGGCGACCATCACCATCGAGCCGCCAGCCGCCTGGAACTGATCGACGAAGGAGTCCATGCGGCCCGCTGTGGTCGGGCCGAACGCGCCCGAGGCGTAACCTTCCGGCGTCTTGGCCGGACCGGCGTAATACACCGGGTGGTTCTTGAAGTAGTCCGGCAGCGGCTCGCCTTTGTCGAGCCGCTCGCGCAGCTTGGCATGCGCGGCGTCGCGCGCGACGATCATGGTGCCGGTCAGCGACAGCCTGGTCTTGATCGGATGCTTCGACAAGGTCGCGAGGATATCCTTCATCGGCTGATTGAGGTCGATCTTGACCACCTCGCCGCCGAGCGCCTGCTCGACCTCGGGGAGATATTGCGCCGGATGATGCTCGAGTTCTTCCAGATAGACGCCGTCCTTGGTGATCTTGCCGAGCACCTGTCGGTCGGCCGAGCACGACACGCCGAGACCGATCGGCAAGCTCGCGCCGTGACGCGGCATGCGGATCACGCGCACGTCGTGGCAGAAATACTTGCCGCCGAACTGTGCGCCGACGCCGAGGCTTTGCGTCATCTTGTGGATTTCCCGCTCCATCTCGAGATCGCGGAAGGCGTTGCCGTCGGCCGAGCCGTGGGTCGGCAACGCGTCGAGATAGCGTGCCGAAGCAAGCTTCACCGTCTTCATGCAGAGCTCGGCCGAGGTGCCGCCAATCACGATGGCGAGGTGATAAGGCGGGCACGCCGCGGTGCCGAGGGTGAGGATCTTCTCCTTCAGGAAGGCGAGCAGACGGTCCTTGGTCAGCACCGACGGGGTCGCCTGGAACAGGAAGCTCTTGTTGGCCGAGCCGCCGCCCTTGGCCATGAACATGAACTTGTAGGCGTCGTCGCCTTCGGCGTAGATCTCGGTCTGCGCCGGCATGTTGTTGGCGGTGTTCTTCTCTTCATACATCGACAGCGGCGCGACCTGCGAATAGCGCAGGTTCCGGCGCAAATAAGCGTCGCGCGCCCCCTCCGACAGCGCCGCCTCGTCGTCACCGTCGGTGATGACGTTGCAGCCCTTCTTGCCCATGATGATCGCCGTGCCGGTATCCTGGCACATCGGTAGGACGCCACCGGCGGCGATGTTGGCGTTCTTCAGGAAATCGAGCGCGACGAACTTGTCGTTGGAGCTGGCCTCGGGATCGTCGAGGATCGCGCGCAGCTGCTTCAGATGTCCGGGGCGCAGGTAATGATTGATCTCGCCGAAGGCCGCTTCCGACAGCGCTCGCAACGCCTCGCGCGACACGACCAGCATGTCGCGGCCGAGCACCTTCTCGACCCGCACGCCTTCGCTGGTGATCTTCTTGTAGGGCGTGGTGTCGGCCCCGAGCGGAAACAGCGGCGTATGCTTGTAGGGCGGGACGGGCTTGGACTGGTCGGGGAAAGCGGTGGGCGCGTTCATGGGAAGCTCGTGGGGTTCTAAAGATGGCCGCCCAAAGCGGTCTTGACAGGCCTGATAGACTACCCCCTCGAGCAAGCGCAATACATCTCTCCGCATGGCCGGTCAGGAGGATCGCAATGGCCACTTTCGTCCTCATTCCCGGCGGTTGGCGCGGCGGCTGGTGGTATGCGCCGCTGGCCGCGCGGCTTCGCGCCGCCGGCCATGCCGCCTATGCGGTCACCTTGAGCGGGCTGGAGGAGACGCCCGCCTCCCCCTCCCCCATCAATCTGGAGACCCATATCGCCGACGTAGTGGCGCTATTGTCGGTCGAAGACCTTTCCGATGTCGTTCTCTGCGCGCACAGCTATGGCGGCATGGTCGCGACGGGAGTCGCGGACCGCGCGCCCGAGCGACTCGCAGCCCTGATCTATCTCGATGCATTCGCTCCCGAGCATGGTCAGGCCTGGTGGGATCTCGCCGGCGACGGCTATCGCGAATTGGCGATCGCGGGCGCCGGCCACGACGGGCTGACCGTCATGCCGCGCGACGGGGTCGATCCTCGTTGCCGGCCGCATCCGCTCGGCACTTTTGTGCAGAGGCTGCGCCTCACCCGCCAACCGCCGGAGCTTCCTCGCGTCTTCGTTTATGCCTCCGGCTGGAGCGCCACACCGTTTGCTGCACAATATGAGCGCCTGCGCAACGATCCCGCCTGGGAGGTGCGCGTCATCCATTGTGCCCATGATCTTGTGCAGCACGCCCCGGATGAGACGTTCAAAATTCTGAGCGACACGGCCCGCGAGGTGACCACGGCAGGATGAGGTCAGCTTGCCTCCCGCCTGCAGGCCGCAAGCGCCGCATCACCTGCATGCTCGCGGATCCTGTCTGCCACACTCGCCGCCATCCTTCGCTCACAGCGGCCGCGATGCTTGCATGATCCGCACGTGCGCGCTTCAATGCGCGGGGGTATTCATAATGATGTTGAAGACGATTTTGCGTGCGACCGTATGTTGCGTTCTTTCGGTATTTGCAGCCGTGCTCGCGGCCTCGCCCGCGCGCGCCGACCGTTGTGACGATCTCGCCAAGGAGCTGAAGAATCAGATCGACGGCTTGCGGATCGGCCAGACCGTCGCCGGCACCGTTTACCTCGCCCATCCCAAAGCCCGCGAGATCACGCTCGGCTGTTCGGCCAAGAATTTCAGTGGCCAGCTGTTCGCAAAGTCAGACCGCAAAC
Source organism: Bradyrhizobium sp. SZCCHNR3119 (assembly GCF_032487775.1). NCBI lineage: Bacteria > Pseudomonadati > Pseudomonadota > Alphaproteobacteria > Hyphomicrobiales > Nitrobacteraceae > Bradyrhizobium > Bradyrhizobium sp. SZCCHNR3119. The sequence continues at coordinate 465,642 of NZ_JAUEUV010000001.1, forward strand.
CGCCGCCGGCTTTCATCGACTTGACTGCGGGCGCCGCCGCGATCGTCTTCACACTGCCGAAGGACGACATGCAACGCGGGATCAGGCGCTGCTTCGGCCGCCTGGGGCTGTTCCGCGGCGATGACGTCACCAGCCGCTATCGCCGGCTCGACATGCGCTGCGTCAGGACGAAGACCGAGTCGACGATCACGATCACGCGCAGCAAGGATCAATAGCCGCGCCGGGTTTTCCCCCCATGGTAAACGGTGTGTTTACCGGCCCTGCTACATGGTGACGCAGGAAGACGGCCAACGGCGGCCGCTCTGGGGGACAATCCATGGACATTTCGGGAATTGGCGCCGCGAACGGCTTGCATGCGATGTCGGGCGCCAGCAGCAGCGGCCCGCCGCGGGAGAAGATGGCGAGCCTGTTCGACTCGATCGACACCTCCGGCTCCGGCAGCATTACCCAGAGCCAATTCGATCAGGCCTTCCAGACCAAGAATCCGCCAGCCGTGTTCCAGAACCAGGGCGCGGATGCGATCTTTGCGACGCTGGATCCCAGCGGCTCCGGCAGCGTGTCGCGGCAAGACTTCGTTAGCGGCATGTCGCAGTTGATGTCCTCGCTGCGGGCCGACAACGCCGAGCAGTCGGGCACGGCAAGCTCGTCGCAGGCCTCGCTGGCCGCGAGCCTGCAGTCGCTCAGCCAGATCGATCCGTCCTCGGTGCCTGCCAACGCCGCGCCCGGCACGCTGGTCGATCAGATCGCGTGAGATCGCAGTTCACTGAGCCAGCAACGGCTCGGTCCCACTGCAGCGGCCCTCGGCGTCCACCACGATGTGACGCACGCCGAGGCCCTGCAACCACGCGATGCCATCACGCCCCTTGAGCATCGCCATGGTCGCCAGGCTTCCAGCCACCAGGCAGCGCGGCGCGAGGACGGTCACGGACGACAATCCCTGCGCCGGCCAGCCGGAACGGGGGTCGAGGATGTGGCAGTAGCGCATGCCGTCGACCTCGACGAAGCGCTCGTAATCGCCGCTGGTCGCCAGCGCTCCCTCAGCCAACGGAATCTCGGCCAAGACTGCGGCAGCGTCGCGCGGATGACGCACGCCGATCCGCCACGCATCGCCGCTCCTCTGCGGGCCGATCACGCGGATGTCGCCGCCGAGATCAACGAACGCGCCCGCCGCTCCCATCTCGCTGCAGATCTCGGCGGCACGGTCGCAGGCATATTCCTTGCCGAGACCACCGAAATCCAACTCGAGGCCCTCCTGCGCAAAGGACAGGCGGCCATCGCCCAAGGTGACCTTGTCCAGGCCGATCAACGGCAGCAACGCTGCAACGGCGCTCGCCTCCGGCAAGCGGCCTTGCGTAAAATCCCAGGCACGCCGGAGCACGCCCGAGGTGATGTCGAAGGTGCCCGCGCTGGCGCGATGGCAGCCCTGGGCGAAGGCGATCAGGCCGGCGGTCTCAGCATCGACGTCGACCGTATCGCCGACGGCCGCGGCCTGATTGATCCGGGCAAGCTCGCTATCCGCGCGGTAGCGCGAATAGCGCGCTTCGATCCTGCGGATTTCCGCCTCCGCGGCGAGCGCGATCGCAGCAGCCCCGGTATCGGCCTCGATGTGAATGGCGCAGGCGGATGCCATCGCCTGAAATCGGTGAACCACAGGGGTCATCGGCTCGCATGGATCGACAGAGTGAGTCGCTGCATTATACCGGCCGGGCCGGCTGCGCAGTCATGCGTGCGCGACGAACTGCCCTGACGCGAGCTTCGGCAGGGCAGCGGGCCGCAACGGCGCCTGGATCTTTCTGTGACCGGGTCAGGCACCCGTTCACCATTGCGGCTGCCACCGCCAGTTGCAGACAATTCGACCGATCGGATTGACGAAACGTTCGTTTGACGCTGGCCACGCTTGGCGCGAGCAAGCGAGGATCTGGACCATGTCCGTATCGACCCTATCACCATCCTCGTCGCCACCGCAGTCGTCGGTGTCGGCCGAGGCGAACAAGCCGCAGACCCAACAGACGGAGGGGACGCAGACTGCGGCCTCGCGGGCGGAGAAGACCGGCGACCAACACGAAGCTGAGAAGCAGGCCTCCCGCCCACCACTGCCGCCGGGACAGGGCACCCGGGTCGACATCCTCGCCTGATCCGCAGCGCCGGACCAGGGACGAGGCTGGCGCTCATGTGTCAGCCGCAGCACGCGCGATGGCGTCCATGACCCGGCCCCAGCCCGGGCTCATCATCTCAAAGGCGAATTTGTTGCCGGGGAATTCGAAGCCATCGTGGACCAGGCGCAGATGCGTGCCGCCCTCGACCGGCGTCAGGGTCCAGGTCACCTCGCTGTCCAGCCGCGAACCATAAGCCGGATTCGAATCCGAGCCGCCCTGCCACGCGTAGCGCAACAATCGCGGCGGCTCGCAGGCGAGCACCTCGCATTGCACAACACCATCCCAATCACCCATCGGCTTGGTGCGAAAAGTGAAGCGGTGGCCGACCACGGCAGCGAAATCGTTCGGCATCAGCCATTTTGCGATCAGTTCGCTGGTCGTCAACACGCGCCAGATCCTATCTGGCGCATACGGCAGCACCTTCTCGACCACGATCGCCTGGGTTTGCCGCATCACTCGCCTTCCTTCAGCAGTTTCTCAAGCTTTTCAAAGCGTTCGCGCCAGAACGTGCGGTAGTGATCGAGCCAGCCGACAAGCGGATCAAGCCCATGCGGCGCGACCCGATAGTGAACGTGGCGACCTTCGCGGCGCTCCGTCACCAGTCCGGCGTCGCGCAGCGCCTTCAGATGGTGCGAGATTGCCGGCTGCGAGACCTCTGATCCCTCCACCAGCCCCGTGGCCGCCACCTCGCCCTCGCGCGCGATCCGCTCGAACACGGCCCGCCGCGTGGGGTCGGCAAGACTCTTCATCACCATCGTGAGTTCGGCTGCTGCGGTCATGATGAATATATAAATGATTGTTTATATATTGTCAAAGACGCTGCATCCCCCGCTCCGCTTGCGCTATCGTTGCGCCGTTCCATCAGGAGGAGCGGCAATGACCGAAAGGACCTTCACCGGAGGCTGTCACTGCGGACAGGTGCGGTTCGAATGCACGACCGATCTTGCGATGGTCACGGCTTGCAACTGCTCGATCTGCACCAAGAAGGGCCTGCACTTCGCCTTCCTGCCGCCGGCCAAATTCCAACTCCGCGCCGGTGAGGAAAACCTGCGCGAATATCTGTTCAACAGACATCTGATCCGGCATCAGCTCTGCATCGACTGCGGCGTCGACGTGTTCGCACGCGGCCGCAAGCCTGACGGCAGCGAGGTCGTCGCGCTGAATGTGAGCTGCATCGACGGCATCGAGCTCTCAAAGCTTGCAATGACGCCGATCGACGGCCGCAACATGTAGCGCGCGATTCCTCTGCGACGGCGTTCGAACCAGACCGGGGCCGGGCAACCTCAGGCGTCGAGCGCCTTGTAGTGGCGGAAGATGCCGTCCTCGTTGAACGGAATGCGGCGCTCGCTCGCGAGATAGGCCGCGATGTTGGGCCGGGCGGCGACGCGGTCGTGCAGTCCGACCAGGCCGGGGATCTTGCGCTCGAACGCTTTCATCCGCTGCGGAAAGGCATAGCGCAGGCCGTCCACGATCTGAAACAGCGACAGATCGATATAGGCGAGCCGGCGGCCGGTGACGTAAGGCCCCTTGTCCTTCAGGATGTCCTCGAAATAGCCGAGGAATTTCGGCACCCGCTCGTTCCAGAATTCCATGGTGCGCTTCTTGGCCGCCGGGCGCTGATCTTCGTAGTAGAGCGTCGGTCCGAGCGGATGATGGGTGTCGTGAATCTCGACGACGAGATCGGTGATCGTGAGCTGGAGCTGATGCACCCACAGCTGCCCGGCCTCCGCCTTGGGCGCGAGATCAAGCCGGCCGCCCAGATAGAACAGGATGTTGGCGACCTGCCCGATCACGAGCTTGCCGGCTTTCAGAAACGGCGGCGCGAAGGGCGGCGTACCGCTCTTGGCGTCGAGCATCTTGGTCATCGCGGCCATGCCGCCGGGTTCGCGGGCGACGTCGCGATAGTCGGCACCTGCCTCTTCGAGCGCGAGCCGCACATATTCACCGCGGCCCTGGATCATGGGCCAGTAATAGAGCTCGTAGCGCATGGATGAATCCTCGCGGGCGGGACAGGCGCAATAGATTTAGCAGGGGTATTCATTTTCCCAAAGCAAAGGCGCCGCGGATGGTTCCGCGGCGCCCTGCCATACAGTCTATTCGTAGGATCAGTTGGCCTGCTGGATCGCCGAGAGCTGCCAGCTGCTGCCGGGATGGCGCGAGAAGGTCCAGATCTCCGTCACCTGCTGCGGCTGATCGCCGCCTTCCACGAGCCGTCCGGTCGCGCGCTCCACCGTCTTGTCGACCAGCGAGAAGCGCAGCGCCACGGTGGCGTAATCGGTGTCGCCCTCGCGCCAAGCCTCCGCCAGGTCGCCCTGCAGCAGCTTGGTCGCGCTGACCTTGTTGACCACGCCGCGCGCCTGATTCTGCTCGAGGTCGCGCTCGAAATAGGAGGCCATCTCAGGCGTCGTCAGCAGCCGCAGACGGCCGACATCCTCGTTCGACCACGCGGCTTGGATGTCGCCAAGCAGCCGTTCGAAAGCCTCATAGTCGGCCGGCAGGATCTCCAACGGGGGCGTGTTCGCGCCGCCAAAGCCGCCGAACCCCATGCCCGACCGGAAGGTCTGGCCGTCAGGCGCCGGGGTTGCGCCGGCATAGGCCGGTTGGTTGCGCCGCTGCCACCAGGCCATCGCCATCCGCGCCAGGAACACGATCAGCAGGATCTGCAGGACGAGACCCAGGATCGAGCCGAAACCGCTGAGGCCGGAGAACAGGCCGCCACCGAACAGCATCCCGAGCAGGCCGGCGCCGAGGAAGCCCGCGGCGAGACCGCCCAGCATGCCGCCGCCACGGTTGAAGAAGCCGCCTCGCGCCGGCGAATTAAAGCCGCTGCTGCCATTGTAGCCCGGCTGCGTGAGCGTGCGGTTGAAGGGGCTCGCAGTCGATGGCGCCGTCGAGGTCGACGGCGGTGCGGAGAAGGTTCGCGAGCCGCGGGAGCCCGAGCTGAAGCCGCCGCCGACGCGGGCGTCGGCCGCCGAAACGACGAGCACCGTCGGCAGCGCGAGCGAAAGGACCAGGGCCATCGCCTTGAGGAGGCCGCTTTTGCGCTGCATGAAACTCATTTGCATTTTCCTAAATCCCCAGGATGGGGATGCCTGTAACATGGGCAAAGCGGCCGAAAAAAGAAGGCGGCACGACGCCGCGCGGCTGCGGCGTGGGGTCGCGGGGAACCGCCGCTTTCGATTGCGGTATCCTATTGTGGCGGCGCCATGGTTTCCTTCACGGCCGCAACCAGCTGGCTGAGCGTAAACGGCTTTGGCAGGAAGGCGAATTGCTGGTTCTCCGGCAGGCTCTTCTCGAAGGCGTCCTCGGCATAGCCGGAGACGAAGATGATCCTCACCTCGGGATTGCGGTCGCGCATCGCCTTCAGCAAGGTCGGTCCGTCCATCTCCGGCATGACGACGTCGGAGACCACCAGATCGACGTTGCCGTCGCGCTCCTCCAGCGCTTCCATCGCCTCGATGCCGTTGGAGGCTTCGATCACGCTGTAGCCGCGTGAGCGCAGGCCCCGTGCATTGAGCGCGCGCAATCCCTCTTCGTCCTCCACCAAGAGAATCGTCCCCTGGCCGGTGAGGTCGGTCCGCGGCTTGGCCTCAGGCTTGGCATCGGTGGCAGGCGCGTCCTTGCCTGCCGCGCCGTTCGTCGCATGCTGCGGCTCGGCATGCACCTCCTGCTCGGCATGATGGCGCGGCAGGAAGATGTGGAACGAGGTCCCCTTGCCGATCTCGCTATCGACATAGATGAAGCCGCCGGTCTGCTTGATGATCCCATACACCGTGGAGAGGCCGAGCCCGGTGCCCTTGCCGACCTCCTTGGTGGAGAAGAACGGCTCGAAGATCTTCTCCCGAATCTCGGCCGGAATGCCGGTGCCGGTATCGGTGATGTCGATCCGCACATAGTCGGCGACCGGCATGCCCTTATAGTTCGCCTGTGCCGCCTCCTCCGCCGCGACATTGGCGGTGCGCACCGTGAGCTTGCCGCCCTCGGGCATCGCGTCGCGCGCATTGACCGCCAGATTGACGATCACCTGCTCGAACTGGGACACGTCGACCTTGACCGGCCAGAGGTCGCGGCCATGGATCAGGTCGAGCTTCACCTTCTCGCCGATCAGCCGGCGCAGCAGCATGGTGAGGTCGGACAGCGCGTCGCCGAGATCGAGCACCTGCGGACGCAGCGTCTGCCGCCGCGAGAACGCGAGCAGCTGCCGCACCAAGGTGGCGGCGCGCGTTGCGTTCTGCTTGATCTGCATGATGTCCTGGAACGACGGATCGGTCGGCTTGTGCGCGTTCAGCAGGAAGTCGTTGGCCATCATGATGGCCGAGAGCACGTTGTTGAAGTCGTGCGCGATGCCGCCGGCGAGCTGGCCGACCATCTCCATCTTCTGCGACTGGTTGATCTGGTTTTCCAGCGCGCGCCGCTCGGTGGTCTCGAGCATGTAGACAATCGCAGCTTCCGTCTCGCGCTCGGGCTCGTCGACGGCGGTGACGAAGAATTGTCCGAACCGCTCCTTCGGACCGTCCAGCATGACCTCCACCGGAGGAATGTCCGCCTGCCCTTCCGCGGCCTGGTTGATCGCGGCGATCAGCAGATGGCGATCGCGCGGGCTGACGGCCCGGAAGATCGACCGCGCCGCGGCGGCATCGGTGCTCAGGCCCTGCGCCAGCTTGGCGTAGCGGGCATTGGCGCGCACCACGGCGCCGCCGCGATCGACGGTGGCGATCGCCATCGGCGTATGGTCGAAGAACCGCATGAAGCGCACTTCGGCCGCGCGCTCGGGGTCGGAACGCTCGTCGCGGGCGCGGCTGATGACCAGCGTCCGCGACGGTCCCGGAGCGCCGTCGGCGCCGAAAGCGAGCTTGTGATAGAGTCGCGCCGGCACGGTCTTGCCGCCGCGCATCTTCAGGTCGATGTCGAACACCTCGGTCCTGACCTCGCCGGGCACGGCCACGATCGAGGTCAGGAGCGAGGCACCGTCGCCGGAGACGACATCCGAAAGCTTCAGCCCGCCAGAGGCGATCTCGGCGAGATCGTAGTCGAGCCAGTTCGCCAGCGTCGCGTTGACGTAGACCAGGCTTCCTTCCGCATTCACCGAGAAGAAGCCGCACGGCGCATGATCGAGATATTCGATCGCGTGCTGCAGCTCCTGGAACACGTCCTCCTGCCGCTCGCGGTCGCGGGTGATGTCGGCGATCGCCCACACCGCATATTTCGATTCGCGCTTGCCGCGGCTGAGCGGGCGCACGCGCATCCGCAGCCAGCGGCCCTGGCCGCCTTCACCGGAGGCGATGCGAACTTCCTCCTGCTGCCGCTTGCCTTCGCGCGCGGCCTTGAGCAGGCGGAAGACGGCCTCGGACACGTCGGGATTGCCGATGAAGACGCGCTCGACCGGACGCGCCTCCTGCGCGCTGGTGGCGCCGGTCATGGCGAGATAGGCGGCGTTGGCATAGACGACGTGCCCGCGCGGATCGGTCACCGCGAGCCCGTCCGGGGCGAGGTCGGGGACGCGTCCCATCACGGGATCGTCGGTGGTGCGGTCGGCGAAGCGGACGATGCCGGCCGCGAAGGCGAACAGGTTGAACAGCCCGACCGTGGCGAGCAGCGCCAACAGGCCGAGGATATAAGGCTGCGCCTGGGCCCGACCGATCGTCATCAGCACCAGCGCGACCGCGACCAGACCGCCTGCGACCAGCAGCACCAAAAGGATGCTGCCGCTGCGGCGTGGCCGGTCCGGCAGGTTCACCTGATCCTGTGACGGATCGTTGTCGGGTTGGGCGCTCATGGCAATAGGACGCAACCTGTCGGCAGGGACGTCACGCGCATTGGCGCGGCTCCCATCCCCACCTGCCTGAATCGGACGCTCAAGCGCAAGCCCGTCAAGCCGATATTCCATGATTTATCCGTATTTTACGTGTTGGGCCGATTCGGAACGCGATGAACTGCTACAGTCGCCCGGACAGGTTGCGCCTGAGACCCATGACGTAGCCGATGATCTCCGCCACCGCGTGATAATGTTCCACAGGAATTTCGTCATCGATCTCCACGGTGGCGTAGAGCGCGCGGGCCAGCGGCACGTTCTCGACGATCGGGATGTCGTGGGCGCGCGCGACCTCGCGGATCTTGAAGGCGATGTTGTCGACGCCCTTGGCGACGCAGATCGGCGCCGACATGCCGCGCTCATAGGCCAGCGCCACCGAATAGTGGGTCGGGTTGGTGATGATCACCGACGCCTTCGGCACCGCCGCCATCATGCGCTTCTTCATGCGCTGCTGGCGCAACTGCCTGATGCGGCCCTTGATGTGAGGATCGCCTTCCGACTGCTTGAACTCCTCCTTCACCTCCTGCACCGACATCTTCTGCCGCTCGTACCATTGCCGGTACTGGAACAGGTAGTCGCCGATCGCGACCAGCGCGAGCAGCGCGACCACCGAGCCCATCAGATGCTTGGTCAGGGAGAGCGTGACGCCGAGCACCGCGCCGGGGTCGAGATGCAGCATGGATTCGAGCCGCATCCGCTCGGGCCAGAGAATCATCACCATCACGGTGCCGAGCAGCACGAGCTTGAAGATGCCCTTGGCGAAGTTGACCGCGGCCTGCTTGCCGAACAGGCGCTTGGCGCCGGAGAACGGCGAGATCTTGCTCAAGGCAGGCTTCAGCGGCTCGCCGGACCAGACCATCCGGTGCTGCAGCATGTTGCCGGCGAGCGCGGCCAGCATGAGCATGAAGATCGGCAGGCCGATCGCAACGACCACCGCATAGGCCAGGCTGCGCCCCAGCGCGAGCAGGCCCGCTCCATCGGTGTGGATCATCCAGGAATTGGCGATCAGGTTGCGCAGCGGCACCATGACGCCGGTGCCGATCGAATCGGAGAAGGTCGTCAGCACGAGCGTCGCCGCCGCGATCACGAACCAGGTGTTGAGCTCCTGGCTCTTGACGACGTCGCCGCGCTCGAGCGCCTGGTCCAGGCGTTTTTGGGTCGGGTCTTCTGTCTTGTCGGAGGTATCGTCCTCGCCGGCCATGCGTCAGGCCCTCATCTTGGGGTGAGGTCGTGCATGACGCCCTCGAAATAGCCGAGGAAGGTCCCCATCATCGCCGCGAGCACCAGCGCGAAGATCAGGAAGCCGATCATGATCGAGAGCGGAGCACCGACGAAATAGACCTGCATCTGCGGCATCAGCCGCGCCAGCACCGCAAGCCCCATATTGAAGACGAGCCCGAAGACCAGAAACGGCGCCGAGAGCTGCAGGCCCAGCTTGAAAGCGGCGGCAAAGGCCCGCGTCGCCAACGAGGCGACGTCGCCGCTCGGCACCAATTCGCCCGGGGCAAAGATGTTGTAGCTGTCGTTCAGCGCCGCGATCACCAGGTGATGGCTGTCGGTCGCGAACAGCAAGGTCACGCCCAGCATGGTGAGGAAATTGCCGACCAGCACGCCCTGCTGGCCCTGGGTCGGATCGATCTCGGTGACGAAGCCGAGCCCCATCTGCTGGGCGATGACGGCGCCCGCGACCTGCAGGGCGGCCAAGGTCACGCGCGCGGTGGCGCCGAGCACGATGCCGATGATGATCTCGTGCAGCATCATCACCAATAGCGGCGTCAGCGCCTGCATATCGACCTGATAGGCCTGCCGGTGCAGCGGCAGGATGATCATCGTGAGCAGCAGCGCAATGGCGAGCTTGATGCGAACGGGAATGTTGCTCTCGCCGAGCCCCGGCAGCAGCATCACCATGGCGCCGATCCGGGCAAAGGCCAGCATGAAGGCTGCGGCCAGCGCCGGCAGGAATGAAATATCGATGCGCATCGCGCGCTGCGTCCGGGCCCCTGACGGCGCAAAGAGACAGTCGCGCCGCGGCGCACATTGCCCTATCCGCCGATGATTCGCGACGAGATCCGCATCATGTGGGAATGCAGCGCGTCGGCCATGAACGGCAATGCCAACAGCAACGTGACGAAGATCGCGATGATCTTCGGCACGAACACCAGGGTCTGCTCCTGGATCTGGGTCAGCGCCTGAAACAGCGAGACGATGACGCCGACGACGAGGCCGACCACCATCAAGGGCGACGAGACCACGACGATGGTCCAGATCGCATCGCGCGCGACATCCAGCGTTTCAGCTCCGGTCATTGGCAACGCCTTCCCCAGTGCATTTCCCGCGCCTCTCGACGGCGATCAGGAGGCCCAATAAACGAGTCTTCACCGATGGCTCGCGCAGCAACCGCACAAGCCTGTCCGATGTCCGAATTCGATGATCCGAACGCGGCGTCAGATCGTCATCTTCATGATGTCTTCGTAGGACTGGATCACGCGGTCGCGCACCGAGACCAGGGTCGACACCGCAACATCGGTCTCCGCCACCGCGGTCACCACGTCCATGACATTGGCCTTGCCGGAAGCCATCGCCACCGTCTGCGCATCGGACTTGCGGCCGGTCTCGACCACGCTCCCGATCGCGTCCTTCAACAGGGCGCTGAACGACGGACCAGAGTTCTCCTGCCCGTTCGCCGACCCGAGAAAGTCGCGCACGCGGGCGAGGCTGCCGAATGTATTGCCCGATCCGGCGGTGTCGAGCACGCGGGCGGAATTCGCATAAGCGTTCGCAGCGGAAATGGGGGAAGCCATGGCTAACGTTCCTATCCTAGGTCTTGAGAATGTCGAGCGTACGTTGGATCATGCGGCGGGTGGCGCCGATGACGTTCAGGTTCGCCTCGTAAGATCGCTGCGCATCGCGCATGTCGGTCATTTCGATCAGCGGGTTGACGTTCGGGTACTTGACATTGCCGGTCGCATCCGCGGCCGGGTTGCTGGGATCGTATTTGACGCGGAACGAAGACTGGTCCGGCACGACCTTGCCGAGGCCGACCACCTTTGCGTCGAGCGCACGGTCGAGCGCCGAGGTGAAGGTCGGGACCTTGCGGCGATAGGGATCGCCGCCGGCGGTCGCAGCCGTGGAGTCGGCATTGGCGATATTTTCCGAGATGACCCGCATCCGCCCCGCCTGCGCGCGCAGGCCCGAGGTCGCGATGCTCATCGATCGCAGAAAATCGCTTGTATCGTTCGACATGCTGGTCGTTCTCCGTGTCTAGCCGCGCGCCTCGACCCTTGCCCTCAGCCCTTGCCGATCGCTGTCTTCAAGAGGTGCAGGCTCTTGCCGTAGAGCGAGGTGACGGCGGCAAAGTCCATCTGGTTCGCCGAGACCTTCAGCATCTCGTCCTCGAGGCTGACGGCGTTGCCGGCCGGCCGGGTCTGGAAGCCCGCCTTGCGATTCTGATCGAAGCCCGTATTCTGGCCAGATGACGGTGCGATATGAGCGGTGCTGGTCAGGCTCAGCGGCAGCGGCGCGAAGGCGTTCGCCGGCGCGCCGGTTGAATCAAACTTCGGCTCAACCAGGTCGCGCGGCTTGAACTTCGGAGTATCCGAATTCGCGACATTTTCGGACAGGACGCGCTGCCGCTCCTGGTGCCATTGCATCTTGGTCCGCAACGCCGACAACACTGGAAGATCGTTGATGGACATTGCGCCGCTCCGCGTCCTTGGGCGTCTTCACCACCCGTTAAACTAGGCACAACTTGCCGTGCGTATGGTTAATGCGAAGTTAACGCGATGTGCGCCGCACCCCGGGAAAGTTCCGGGGCTTTACGATTTTTTTAGGCCTGTGGCAGGAACCGGGGCCCGCTGCACCAAATTGGGACGCGTGACCCCGCCAAGAAGTCGTTTTGGCCCGGCCGATTCATGGGTTATTAAGACCCCGGGCGGCAGTTCCTGCCGTGGGTCGTTAACACGTAGTTCCGCGCCTTCAGGCCCGTTCGCTGCGACCACCCTGCGCTCGAGCGGCGAAATGCGTTGATGGAAGCGGATTTGTAGGGGACCGACATGCCGGCACCACTCACATTTTTCTTTGCGTTCCTGGCCGTGCTGGCGCTGATCGGCCTTGCCGCGTGGCTGGTGCGTCGATTCGCAGGCAGCCGCCTGGGCACCAACACCAGTCGCGGGCGAATGCCGCGCCTCGCGGTGATCGATGCCGCCGCCATCGACGGCCGCCGCAGGCTCGTGCTGGTACGCCGGGACAACATGGAGCACCTGTTGATGATCGGTGGCCCGACCGACATCGTGGTCGAGTCCAATATCGTGCGCGCCATGCCCATGCGCGAGCAGCTGCCGCGGGCCGGCGTCGCGGCCGAATCGCCGCCCCCGCCACGAATCGCTCCGCTGCCGGACGCACCGGTCTGGCCGGAGAGCGAAGCGGCAAAGGCTGAGACGCCGGAGGCCCATGAGCCGCAGATGCCCGAATTGCCGCCGCGTCCGCTGCGGCCGGCCTTCGCCGACGAGCACCGCCGCCCGGCCCCGATCTTGAGCGAGCGGCGCGGTGAGCCTCGCAGCGAGGGGCGCGGCGATCTGGCCGATCGCCGTGAGCCGCTGACGGGGTTTGCGCCCGAGCCAATACCTGGACGTCCGGAGCAGCGACCCGAGCCCCGCCATGAATTGCGCGGCGAGCCGAGGATGGAACCTCGCCCCGAGCGAATGATGCCGCGCAGCGAGCCGGCCGCGCCGCGTCCATTGCGGCCGGCAGAACCTTCGCGTTTGCCGGAACTGCCGAAGGAGCCCGCCAAGGAAGCGCCAAGGGAATTCTCGAGGGAATTGCCGCGGGAACCTTCCAGGGAGTTGCCAAGGGAATTGACGAGGGAGGTGCCGCTGACGAGGGAGGTGCCGCGCCCGGCGCCGCTCCGCGCGGCCGAACGTGCGCCTGAGCGCCCCGCCGTGGCCCCGCCGCCCCCACCACCGTCGCCGCCAACGCCCGCTGCGCCGCCTCAACAGAGCGCCGAGGCCAATCTGGCCGAAATGGCGCAGCGTCTGGAGGCTGCTTTGCGCCGTCCCGCGGGCGAGCCGCCCGCACCGACCGCCGCGGCTCAGGAGCCGCCGGCGAGGCCCGCTGCGCGCAACGAGCCCCCGCCGCCCGTGGCGCCCGCGGCGCCGCCCAAGAGCAGTTTCGAGAACCTCGAGGATGAGATGGCATCCCTGCTCGGCCGTCCGAAATCCAATCAGTGAGGGGCCTGCTCTCCCCGCGTAGAGTTCTGTTCCTTTTCGCCCTGATTGCCGCCGGTTCGCTGGCGGGGAGCGCGGCTGCCCAGGACATCAGCATCAATCTTGGGCCAGGCAATGGGGGCGTCACCGAGCGCGCGATCCAACTGATCGCGCTGCTCACGGTGCTGTCGATCGCACCGTCGATCCTGATCATGATGACGTCGTTCACGCGCATCGTCGTGGTGCTCTCATTGCTGCGCACGGCGATGGGCACCGCGACGGCGCCGCCGAACGCGGTCATCATCGCGCTGGCGATGTTCCTGACCGCCTTCGTGATGGGGCCGGTTCTGCAGAAGTCCTACGACGAGGGCGTCCGTCCGCTGATCGAGAACCAGATCAGCGTGGAGGACGCGCTGCAGCGCGCGGCGGTGCCGCTGCGCGGCTTCATGCAGAAGAACGTGCGCGAGAAGGACCTCAAGCTGTTTATGGATCTCTCAGGCGAGCCGCCGCCGGCGACGCCCGACGAGATGTCGCTGCGCATTCTCGTGCCCGCATTCATGATTTCCGAACTGAAGCGCGCCTTCGAGATCGGCTTCCTGCTGTTCCTGCCGTTCCTGATCATCGACCTCGTGGTCGCATCGGTCCTGATGTCGATGGGCATGATGATGCTGCCCCCCTCGACCATCTCGCTGCCGTTCAAGCTGATCTTCTTCGTGCTCGTCGACGGCTGGTCTCTGGTGGCGGGAAGCTTGGTGCAGAGCTACGGCGGATGAGCGTCGGCAGGCACCAAAGATGCGGCCTTTGTCCGACGCCGCGTTGGCAGCGCTTGAGGCTCAAGCGCCTGAGGCCGAGATCATGTTCCGAAGCCGGTTTCCAGTTTTCCGGATCATGCTCTAGCGAACAAAACTGAGATACGACGCGAGCGCCTCGATTTCATTCGGACCCAGCGCGCGCGCCACAATGGGCATCGGGGTGCTCATCCCCGAATGGTAGCCTTGGCCCCATTGCTCAAGTCGCGCCTTGAGGTAGAAATAGGCGAGCCCGCCAAGGCGTGGAATCTCGCGGATGCCTTCGGCATTCGGTCCGTGACAGGCATAGCATGAGGCGATGTTGGCCTCCGGGATTCCGTCCATGTAGATCGTCTTGCCCTTGGCGATCAGGCTCGGATCGCCGTCGTTGGCGGGCTTGGCCGGAATGGTGGCGAAATAGGCGGCCAGATCCCGTACGGAATCTGGATCGAGCGCGGCCACTGCGCCCCACATGTACTGCTTAGAAAAGGGATTGTCCCGCGAGTGATCGCGAAAGCTTCTGATCTGGCTTTCGAGATAGGCCGGCCGTTGTCCCGCCAATCTCGGCGCCACCATATAGCCTTGCGCGGACGTTCCATGACACCAGGTGCAATTGCGGACATTGGCGTCCCCTGCCGCCGCAGGGCCGATGCAGGACAGGACGAAGAGCAGAGCTACCGTCAATCCGGTGCGCTTCATGACCGCTCACTCTCGTGCATTCTGGTTGATCGGCTCGGCATTGGTCGACTTATGCCCCTTACTGCAAGTAGCTGACATAGGCGGCCACCGCTTCAACCTGCGATCTCGTCAGATTGTGTGCCGTCGGCGCCATCACCGCCGAGGTGTCCACTCCCGATCCCAGCCCCCGCACCTTGGACCAGCCGCTCAACTGGCCGACGGTGTATTCATAGAGTTGGCCCGCCAGCCGCGGGATTTCGTTCTGTCCCTTGCCATCGGGGCCGTGACAGGCCGAACACGCCGGCACATTGGACTCGGGAAGTCCTTCCTCATAGATTCGCTTGCCGACGCCTACGGCTCCTCGGGGCGCACCACCGATCGGCTTCGAATCAAGATTCTTCAGGTGCGTCGCCAGCGCCGAAATCATCGAGGGGCTGAGGGCGTGGGACACATTGGCCATGATGGGATTGGTGCGCCGGCGCTCGCTGAAGGCGCGCAACTGATTCTCGATATATTGCGGCTGCTGTCCCGCCAGCCGCGGCATCGGAAACCACCCCCGATAGCCTTGCGCCGACAGTCCATGGCAGGTCTTGCAGTACTCGAGCTTGGCTTCGAGGCCGCCTGTTGCAACGACTCCCCGCTCCGCGGCGTGCCCGGCGATCGGGAGGCCTACTGCCAGCGTCGAAGCCAGCAAGGTTCGGCGGAGGCCAGCCACGTGCCCTAGAACAACGAGCCATGATGCCGAGGTCGGGGCCATTACAGACCAGCCCCCCACATGTGGAAGTTCAGCCCGACCTTCACCACCTGGATGCTCTGCCCGATGGTCACCGGACCCGAGAAGCCGGTAAGCGGGTCGGTCATGTTCACGGTGCCGTGGCCGAACCCGTAATAGTCATATTCGAAATTGGCGGACCAATGCTGCGCGAAGGCCCAATCCACGCCTGCCCCCGCGGTCCAGCCGAACCTGTTCTCAAGTCCCCGGAAGTCATAGGGCACGCCGCCGAACGTACCGCTGACCTCGTATTTGTCGCCGGCGAGAGCGCCGCCAGCTTTTGCGTATACAAGCACGTTGTCGAAGGCGTATCCGACGCGCGCGGTCACGCTGGACAGAAAGTCCGTATTCGCCTGCACAGTGGCGACGTCGGGAATGCTGAGCGGAAGCGCGACTGTCTTGTTGGCCTTCATCGTCGAGCCAGAGGCCGCGCCCTCGATACCCACAACGACTGACGAGCCGGAAAACTGATAGTCGCAACCGATCTGGCCTCCGATGACCACCCCGCTCGGCCCCGGATTCACCGTGGTGACGCCGACGGTGCTGCCGGGAGCAATGAACGAGTCCTGGACGAGTTGCACGGGGTCGGTGACGTTCTTGGTCGCGAAGCCGCCGCCGAGGTGGAGGCCGCCATAGCAACTTGTCCAGTTGAAGCGCGCGGCGAAGGACGCTGGAGGAGCGACCGCCAGATCGGCCGCCGCAGCTGAACCTGCAGTGGCCATCGCCAGCGCTGCGACATTTGCGAAAAGCAATCTTCTCATCGGACCTCTCCCATGCGACGGAGCTACATCGCAAACCAAGCGTGGAGGAACAGCGAATTGTTGTCTTGGGCCCCGACCGCGGTGCCGTTGAACTTGTTGTAGTAGGTGTATTGCAGCCCGATGCGGGCGTTGAACCACGGCCAGCCAAAGGACTTGCTGGCGCCGAACGGGATGTAGGCAATCTCGGCCTGCCAGCCGTTGCTATTCGGGGTCATCGCCAGTCCGCTGACCGGATCGAGGCCGTAGAGATTGGCGTCGGCGGTGCCGCTGATATCAAAATACTGCCCGGTCAGGACGACACGATTATCGCTCCCGAGAGCGACCGAGCCTTGCAGCTTCAGGCTGTTGACCACGTTGGTCGGATTGGCTGCAGCCAGCATGGCGAAGCTTGCATCGAGCCGTTGGAATTCGCGGATGTAGCTGCCGCGCAGAGTCACCCAGAAATTGTCACCCTGATACTGGTATTGCGCATCGACGCCGACGTCCGTGAACTTGTTCGACAGCGGAAAGACATCCGTCGACCAGCTTGCAAAGCTCGTATCGATCCACGGATGCACGTCGAGATACATTCCGAAGGTGCCGAACATCAGCGAGTGCCGGCCCCAATGCGGCTCGACCGCTGCGCGCCAGTAAGGCGCTACGCCGCCGAGCTGGCCGGGCGCGCCAAATGGATCGGTGCCGAGTGCATTTTGCTGGCTGAAGCCGAGCGTCTTGTAGCCGGTGACCTCGAGATAGAGCAGATCATTGATCATCGCGTAGGCGCCGACGCCGCCGACATGCGCGGAAAACGCGCCTTCGATCATCGTCTTGGTGGCCGGCGTCGATGCAAGCGTCGATGCGGCGTAGGGGAAAGACCAGGCCGGCGTGGTGTTCCACAAGTCCTGCACCGTCGGATTGTTGTTGGCGGTGATGCCGTAGATGACGTCCAATGGACCGAGGCTGGCCTGTCCTGCAAAGCGGACGTCGGTGTTGTCCCACGTCCAGGTGTGTCCGAACGGATCGCCGAAGCCGCCCGCAGGCACCGCGTTGTACGTCACCTGCGCAAAGGCACCGACATTGCTGGTGATCGCCCCGCCCCAGAACATGCTGAACGGCGACAACACCGTGTTGTTGTTCGGACTGTAGGGATCGGTCGGCGGAGGCAGATCCGCTTGCGTGTGAGTGAAGCCGACGATCGCCATCATCGAAACCGGCGGCACCCAGACCTTGCTGTCATCACTTGCGGGCGGCGCATTGTTCGCGGGCGGCGCGCCGTTCACCCCGTTCGCATAGCCACGCAGCTTGTCGTATTCGGCCCGCACATTGATGGCGTCGTTCGAAGAAAACGGCGTCGTGCGAAACTGACCGCCCCCGGCGGTGTAGCCCAACAGCTTGAACCGCCGGCCATATGGAGTAAGCGCGGGAAAGTCGGTGTGACAGGTGCCGCAAGGCTGCCCGGTTTGGCGCGCGAAGCTCGGCAGCGCATTCGCCGGAGAGGTCGATCCGACCATGAGCGCGGCTGTGGCAATGATGGTGAGCCAGAGTGCGACAAAAAGACACCTGCCGCCCCCTGCGCTTGCCATGTATCTTGGTCCAAGCATCGCGTCCGCCCCCGCGGCGCTTTGACAGCGCTTCGGCCATCAGTAGGCCAAGGTTTTGACACTTCGCCAAGCAGTGTTGACTACTGCTCGGCTCTATTTCCGTGTGTCGCGACAATTCTGCCACTCCAGCTGCTTGTGCGACTAAGAAGCATATTCATGTCGCAACTTATCGTGCGTGCGAAGGGTTTGGCTCCTCACCTTCCGTGCACTCGCCGGCAAGACATACCGTCTCAGGTATCCCGCTCCGTGATTGGGGAGCGCGGCTAGAATCAACTGGACCGCGCCGACTTGCTGCGCGTAGCTTGCGCGTGTCAAACGCGGGGGCGTTCATGAACTTGCAATCGGCAAAGCGAGCAGCGGCTATTGTTATCCTCGTGTCCACCTGCACGATGGCACATGCGGAAGACAAAGCCGGTCAGGTGTCGAAGCAGGAACTCAAGGCGAAGACGGACTACTGCAAGACTTGCCACGGGATTGATGGACAAGGGTTTCGCGGGTCATTCCCGATGCCGCGACTGGCCGGTCAGCAGCCGGAATACATTGAAAATCAGCTGAAGGCCTTCATTGAACACCGTCGCAACAACCCGGTGATGTTCAACGTCGCGCACACGCTGAGTCCGGCAATGCTGGAGGCGCTCACGGGCGATTTCAAGGATCTGAATCCAAAGCCGCTCGGTGGCGCGCCGAAAGCACTCGTTTCCGAAGGCAAGAAGATCTACGAAGAGGGCGTTGCGAGCGCAAACGTCCCCCCTTGCGCATCATGTCATGGTCCTGAGGCGAAGGGAGATGGCCAGTTTCCGCGCCTTGCAGGTCAGCTCTACGACTACGTCACGAAGAAGCTGACCAACTGGGACAAGGAGCGCGGGCAGGACAAGGCCAATCCCGACAGCTCGGCCATCATGCAGCCTATCGCCCACGATCTGACCGAATCGCAGATCAAGGCCGTGGCCGCCTATGTCAGCCAATTGGATTAGCTCGGCTGCTGACTGCCCGCCATTTACGAGTGGACCTCACTCGGACAGCGCCGTCCAGACACCGATCCGAATTAGAACATCTGACAGGTTTTCAGGCCAGACCTGTTCGGACGTCGAGAGCAACTCTTCGGCCGACCACCAGTGATGAGTTGCCATCACCTCACGTTCCAGATCGGTCCAGCGTTCGGTTGAAGGCATCTGCGCAGCTTCGACCCTGATGAGGAAGAACCGCTCGTCGGCACGGACCATCTCGCCGTCCGGCATTTGGAAGGTCACGATGCGCTGATCGACGACCGGCCCTGGATCGTCGATGACGAGCCCGGTCTCCTCCAATAGTTCGCGGCGTGCGGCCTCCGTATAACTCTCACCTAGGTCAAGCCCACCGCCGGCCGTTGCCCAGAAGCTATGTCCGGCGAGCGCGCCTTTCGTGTGCTCAAACCTGAACAGGAGAATGCGATCCAACGGATCAAGGACCAGCAGCCGAGATGACGGGCGTTCGCGCATGATGCCGTCATTGTACGAGGTCCGGTGCGCCAAGCCCAGCGCCGGCGATCAACGGCCGGCCACCGCCTGTTTCACGCCCTTGATCTGCGGCAGGCTCCCGGTCGTGTCGGGCTCGGCACGGGCCGAATCCTTGCCGTCAGGCGATTTGCCGGTCGCGTCGGGAAAGCGCGCCCTCATATCGCGCAGGAAGCCGTCGAGCGTATCGACGCCTGCCGCCATCTTGGCGATCTGGGCGAATTCGGCGCTGGAGCCGCTCGCAGGCTTGCTCGCGACGTCGAAGGCCAGCTTGTCCGCCTCGCCGGTCATCAGCGGCGCGTATTTCTCACGGAAGCGCGCCAGGCCGATCGCGTCCTCCGCCAGCGCATAGCCGATCACCGCGCGGAGGATGTCGCCGCGCTCGGCCGGATTGAGTGGCCGGAAGTCGTGCCAGCGATCGCCGTAATAGAGCTCGATCTGTTCGGAGGCCTCGCGCCAGCGCCGCGACGCCCAATAGATGTCGGAGCGCAGCCTGATCGCCTCCCGCCCCGCGATATTGCTGATGATGTCGAGCGCGAGGTCGTGACGGCCGATATCGCTGTTCGCCCTCGCCTCGAGCAGAAGGCGTTGCTGCCGCAACTCGCCGGAGAGATCGGCGATGCGGGTGGTGCGCAGCGCCTCGAGAGCGCGGTCGGGCTTGCGGTTGGTCAGATACACCATCGCAAGCCGGGCCGCGACCTGGGCGCGTGCGGCGCCTTCGAGCCGATGGTCGATCTGATACTGCAACAGCTCGGCCGCCTGATCCAGGAGGTCGATACCGACCAGCCGATCGGCGAGCTTGCGGATCATCTCGTCGCCACGCCGGCCGATCGGGGTGAGCTCGCGGAATTCGTAGAAGATGCTGAGCGCATCGACCGGCGGCAATTCGTCGGCCTTGCCGGCAAGGAACAGCTGCGAGAACAGCGCGGACGCTGCGTCCTGCGCATTGCGCGCAACTTCCGAATTCGGCATCAGCCGCGTCGCCATGCGTGCGGCGCCAAGCGAATCGGCGTAGCGCCCGGCGTCGTTGTAGAGCTGCGCCATCATCTGCAAGGCCTGCACTTCGATCGCGTCGCCCCGCCAGACCGCCTGCAACCCTTCCAGCTCGTTCAGCGCGTCGGCCGGCTTGATCTCGCCGCGCTTCTGCAACAGCTTGATCTCGAGCAGCTTGGCTTCCGCGGCGGAGGCCCGGTCGTTGGATGCGACCGCGAAGCGATATTCGTCCAGCGCGTCCTTCTCCTGCGCCATCGCCTCCGCGAGCCGGCCGCGCAGCACCGCGATGGCGGGCTTCATGTCGGCGGGAACGCCGATCACCTCGAGCTCCGCGCGCCGCTTGGCCGCGCCGGCGTAGTCCTTGATCTCGATCGACGATTTCATCGCATCCGAGGTCACCACGCGCTGCAGTTCGAGCGGCAGCGAGGCGATGGCGAATTCGACATTCTTGAACTTCTCGCGGGCATCGGCAAACTTGCCCTGGCGTGCATAAGCGAGCCCCTTCCACATCTGGGAGTCGAAATTGTTGCCGATCGTCGGGCTCGCCAGATCCTTCAGGCCCTGCTCCGGCCGCCCCATCAGGATGCTCGCCACGGCGTGGATCATCAGCATCCCGGTCTCGTCGGTGCGCGGGTCGGCGTCGGAAATCATCAGATTGGTGATGCCCCTCGCCTCCGGATACATCTCACGCGCCATGTAGAAGCGCGCGAGCGCCAGCCGCGCCTGCGCCCGCTGCTCCGGCTCAGCCGCGGCCGACGCCTTGACGAGCGCATCCAGCCGCGTGTTGAAGGGCTGAGTGCGGTTCTGCCGCCATTCCTCGACGTCGAACAGCGGCCGCATCGCGGTCGCCGCGCGCTCGGGCGCATAGCCGATCGAGGACAGGGTCAGCCCGCCCGGCCGTCCGAGAATGACCTTGTCGGGCGCGATTTCGACCGCGACGTCATCCGAGTTCGGCCGCACGGCAATGCCGTGGATCGAGTCGAGCAGCGACAGGTCGACAAAGTCCTGCCGCTTGATGAAGCCGCGGATCGGCGGCGGCGCGGTGACGACGAGCAGCGTGTCGCCGGCATCCGGATCGGTCAGGCGGTGCAAGAGGCCGGGACCGGGATTTGCGAGCGGCACCATCACATTGGCCAGCGCGGGATCGGTGACGTTGCGCATCACCATCAAGGGCTGCTGCGTAGTCTGTCCCTTGTCGGCAAAGGTGAGCGTCCAGCTCTGGCCCTTGCCATCGTCGCTGCTCAAGGAATGCATCTGCGGCCGGTTAAGGCGAATGCGGATCGCCTGGCCCTTGTCGAGCGGCACCCGGTTCACCTCCCCGATCACGGCACCGCCCTTGGCCCGGATCGGCTCGACATCAAGCGGCTTGGTCGAATCGAATACCATCCACACCGTGTCACCCCGACGGAACAGCGCCGCCGGCGTCACCTGACCGAAATCGAAGGTCACGCGCAGCCCCTCGCTATCGCGCGTGGCCGTGACCGTCGCCGCGCCGGCGCGATCAGCGGGTTGCGCAGTCGTGGCAGCCGGCTTGGCGGCCGCTTGCGTCATCGCTTCCGGCTTGGCCGGCTCCGCTTTTGCCGCGTCAAGCTTCGGCGGATTCGTCTTCTGAGCCTCCGCGCTCGCAAGCTCCGCTTTCGCCGGCTCGGGCTTTGCGACTTCGGTTTTGGCCGGCTCCGGCCTGGTCGCCTCCGCCTGCACGCTCGCCGCGGGCGGCGTCGGCGCCGCGGCGCTTTGCGCAGCCGGTGCGGCGGCCGCAGCGACCGGCATGGCCACCGGTGTCCTTGCTTGCGCGCTCATCTCGCGCGCGATCGTCTCCGAGGTCGGCGGCACGATCTCCGCATGCGGCTCGGCCTTGGGCTTCTCCGCGGGCGCGGCATTCGCTGCCGCGGGTTTGGCGGCCGGCAAGGTCTCGGGCAGCACCGTCGCGGTCTTCGGCTTGTCCGGCTGCACATAGGAGACGTCGATATTGTAGGTCTTGTCATCGCGGAATGCGCGGAGGTCGACATCGCCGATCAGGCCCATCTCCACCGTGGTCTTGGCGATCTCCGTCTTCTGGGTGATCGCCGCGATATTTGGCGGGGCCGCGATCTTGGCGTCGGCCAGGTCGAAGGTCAGCGGCGCGCCGAAGAACAGCGACAGCTTCTGCTCGTTCATCACCGAGGAGACGCCGACGCCATCCGGGATCTCGAACACGAAACGGACGAAGGTCGGCTGCACCAGGGCGCGGACACGGATCGGCGGCCGCTTCTTGGCTTCCAGTTCGGCGCGCTGCAGCCGCAGCGCCCGCTCGGCCGTGCGGGCCCGCTCCGCCAGTTCACGCACCACTTCGGCCGGCAGCGGCGGCGGCGGTCCGGTCCAGCTGTCCGGCAGCAGGTCGATGAACACGCGCTCGCCGGCGGTCATCGTGTTGACCTGAACCTTGCGCGACAGCGACAGGCGGAGCGCCGAACCATCGGGATCGCCGCGCGCCCCGGAGATGTAGTCAGGCGCGGCATCCACCCAGCGGTCGGTCGGGATGTCGGCGGGCCGGTCGAACCGGACCAACAGGATCGAGCCGGCCGTAGTCACCTCGGTGCCGACATCCTCGGCGAATTTGAGCACCAGCCGGGCATAACCGTTGGCCACCGAGAGGCTCGCCTGGCCGGGCACCGGTTCGGCACGGCAGGCCGTCGACAGTGCAAGACCGATGACGAGCGCTAAAACCCAGCCAACTCCGGGCCGCGCGCCAACGCGAGCCTGCGACCACAATCCGATGGAAGCCGTGCGCACCATGGTCAACTACTTTCAGTTCGACATCCGTCACGCGACGGACGAGCCCGGCCGTTGCGCCATATGAGACTAGCGACCGGCGTTTAAGGGCTCATTAAGCATCCAGTTCAATTGGTCTTCGCCGGCAGCACCTTGCCTTCGATCTTCGGCAGCTCGGCACTCACCTCGGCCGGCTTGTCGGCGCCGGCCCGCCGCGCCAGCTCGACCGTCAGCCGCTCGGCGGCTTCAGGCATCATCAATCCCAGAATGTCCGACATCTTGCGCGGCTGGATCTGCGATGCGATCTCGATCAGGACCGACATTTCGAGCCGGTCGAACACCTTGGCGGCATCCTTCGGCTTCATGCCTTCGTACATCGTCACGATGCTCTTGAAGCGCGCGCTGTCCGCCTCGCTCTTCTGGCTGCTCACCGCGGAGATGCGCTGCTCGATCGCCTTCATCTCATCGGTCTTGGTTTGGATGCGCTGCTCGGCCGCGCGCAACAGGCTCTCACGGATGTCGATCTCGCGCGCCCGCGCATCGAGCTCCTGGCGGCGTGACTGCAGCCGCTCGAGGATCGCCTTCTCGGCTGCCGACACGTTCTGCGGATTGTCCTCGGGATGCAGCACCATCCCCTCGGGCTTGGTCTCCGGCGCGGCCGGCTTCGGCGCCTCCTCCTTCTTGGCCTCCTTCGCGCCGTGCGTGGAGCCGGTGATGTCGGTCTCCACACCGCCCGGGAAGTTCAGGTTCTCCTGCGCCCATGACCGTCTGGTCGACTGCGGATCGTAGTCGAACACATAGGCGCCATCGAGCACGAGGCCGGCGACCTTGAGGACCGCGAGGCTTGCGATTGCGATCAGCGCGACGGGAATGACGCGGATATTACGGAACGATTTCATGCGGCAAGGCCACCGGACCTTCGACGTTCAGAGAAAGCCTGCGCCGCGGCAGCAACCGCCCTGGCGCCGGAGACCCTGGCGGGCTCGACTGCGGGCGCAGGCGCGGGCTGGGGCGCGACAACCGGCGCCGGCTCGGGTTCGGCCGATGTGGCCGGCCGCGCGGCGCTCGCGATTCGCGACAGCCTTCGGACCACCGCGTCGCTTTCCGCAAGCTGCCTTCTCAGCTGGTCCGACATCTGCGTCGCCGCTGTGAGCTGGTTGCCGAGATTTTCGTTCACGTCGCGCACCGCAAGCTTGAGGCCGCCGATCGCCCGCTCGGCGATTTCGGTCGCGGTGATCAGTTCCGCGATCACGGCCTTCAACGAGTGCTCATCGGCCTTCAGGCGCTTCAGCCTTGCATTCAACAGCATGCAGTAGCCGATGGTCAGCACCAGGAGAACCGCGACCAGGCTCTCGATGATCAATCCGAGGGAGTGGTTCATTGTGCCTCCATCAACTTGTTCTGTCCTTCCGCCCCTTCGAACATGGCGAGCGTGGTATTCGGCTTGCGCAAATTCTTCGTGACACGGATCGCGACGCGGTCGCCGACCCGGCCCATCCGCCCTTCCGTCAAGGTCGTGCTGCCGCAGCGGATCGCGACCAGCGCATCCGGGCGCATGTCGAGCGGCAAGGTGTCGCCGACCTTCAGCCGCATCAATTGCTTCAGCGGCACGTCGGCCTCGTAGAGCACGGCATCGACGGCGATCTCAGCCTGCGCGATCTCAGTGGCGAAGTGGCCTTCCCAGACCGGGTCACGGCCGAACTTTTCGCCCATGAACATCTGCAACAGCACCGGGCGGATCGGCTCGATGGTCGCATAAGGCAGCAGCAGCTCGACATTGCCGCCACGATCTTCCATGTCGATGCGCAGCTTCACCAGGATCGCTGCGTTGGCCGGACGGCTGATCGCGGCAAAACGCGGATTGGTTTCGAGCCGGTCGATGGTGAAGGTGACCGGTGACAGCGGCCGGAACGCCTGTTCGGCGTCCGCGAGCACCACCTCGATCAGGCGCTTGACGAGGTTGGTCTCGATTGTCGTGTAGGGTCGTCCCTCGACGCGCATCTGGCTGGTGCCGCGCCGGCCGCCCAGGAGCACGTCGATGATCGAATAGATCAGGGTGGAGTCGACGGTGGCGAGCCCGAAATTCTCCCACTCCTCGGCCTTGAAGACCGAGAGCACCGCAGGCAGCGGGATCGAGTTCATGTAGTCGCCGAACCGCACCGAGGTGATGCGGTCGAGCGTGACCTCGACATTGTCGGAGGTGAAATTGCGCAAGCTTGTCGTCATCAGCCGCACCAGGCGGTCGAAGACGATTTCGAGCATCGGCAGACGCTCGTAGGACACCATCGCCGAATCGATGATGGCGCGGATACCGGAATGGTCGTCGAGACTGACCTCGCCGGCGGTGAAGCCGAGCAGATTGTCGATCTCCTCCTGCGACAGCACCCGCTCGCCGCCGCCATTCTTGGTGGCGCCGAACTCGCGGCCGCCGTCCTCGACCATTTTGGCCCATTGCAGGGCCATCGACTCCGTGAGTTCATTGGCTGCTGCGGCTTCCGCGGCCTCGGTGGGATCCTCCGAATCGAGCGAGGCTTCCCATTGCGCGGCTATCGCATCTTGGTCGACTGGATCGTTGCCCGCCATGGCTGCAATTCCGTGCCTTACTGAACCACGATTTCCTTGAACAACACCGCGTTGACCTGGTTGGGTGCCAGCGCGACGTTGACCCGCTTGGTGAGCTCTTCCTTGAGCCGGAACAGGCCGGCGGAGCCGTTGAGGTCGCTCGGCCGCAATTCGCGCAAGTAGGTCTGGAAGATGTCGCTGACGCGCGGCAGGGTCGGCTTGATCGCCTCGACCTGCTTCTCCTCCTTCACTTCCAGCACGACCTTGACCTTGAGATATTGGACGCGGTCGCCGGGATTGCCGACCAGGTTGACCAGGAGATCAGGAACCTCGACGAAGGCCGGCGGCTTCGGCGGCGGCGCCGCTTCCGCATGCTGCTCTTCGCTCTTATGGCCGAAGAAGAAGAAATAGCCGGCACCGCCCATCGCCAGCAGCGCCAGCACGCCGACCGCCATGATGATCAGCTTTAACTTGCTCTTCGGGGCGCCTGCGCCTTGTTCGGCCTCGCCGGCACCGCCTTCATTCTCAGCCATGGCTTTCGGGTCCCCTTACGGAAATCGATCCGATGCCGCCAGAAAGCCCTATGACGCGATACCAACACGCTCCCAGCGCATCTGCGCTTGTTGGCTGAACGCTACGGTAACAATGGTTAATGGAAGCTTTCTTTTACGCGACCGGTGGGAAAAAGTTGCCGGGCAAACATGGTTGATGAGCGGTTATTGCCGGGTGTTTTGATCTGTCTCAAAATGACAATCGTTTGATTTTTCTTATCTTTTTGACTTGGCACGGTCTTCGCTATCCCCACTGCGACCCCCGTAAGGCTTGGGAGAGCCGAACGGGGTTCGATGACCACCCGTTAACGATCGCCTTGGGAGAGGCGCCGCTTGCGGGGTTCGTAAATCAGGGGAGCTTGACCGATGGAGAATTCGCTTCTCGTCGGATTGTCACGGCAGATGGTGCTGGAGCGACAACTCGACGTCGTTGCCAACAACGTCGCCAACGTCAACACCAACGGCTTCAAGGCCGATCAGCAGCTGTTCGAGGAATATCTCACCTCGGGCGCGCATGAAGACAATTTCCGCGGCAACGACCGCCGGGTCTCCTATGTGCAGGACCGCGGCACCTATCGCGACTTTTCGCAGGGCTCGTTTCAGCGCACCGGCAACCCGCTCGACATTGCCGTCCAGGGCGACGGCTTCCTGGTGGTGCAGACTGCCGGCGGCGAGCGCTACACCCGCGACGGCAGCCTGCATGTGAGCAACACCGGCCAGCTCGTCACGGCGGCAGGCGATCTGGTGCTCGGCACCGGCGGACCGATCACGCTGCAGCAGACCGACCACGACATCAACATCTCGCCGGATGGCACGGTCACGGTGGTCGAAGGCACCAATCCCACCGATTCGATCCGCGCCAAGCTGCGCCTGGTCAACTTCGCCGATCCGCAGGCCGCGCAGAAGCAGGGCAACAATCTCTACGCCGCCCAGAACGGCGTCGTGCCGCAGCAGGATACGAAGTCGACCATCCAGCAGGGCTACGTCGAGAAGTCGAACGTGAATGCGGTCGGCGAGATGAGCCGCATGGTCGAAGTGATGCGGTCCTACCAACAGGTCGCCACCATGCTGCAAGGCCAGAGCGACCTGCGCAAGAACGCGATCGAGAAACTCGCCGACGTTCCGGCCTGAACCTCGCAGAACACGAAGGAGACTTGACATGCAGGCGCTTCACACCGCTGCGACCGGAATGGCGGCACAGGAACTGAACGTTCAGGTGATCTCCAACAACATCGCCAACCTGCGCACCACCGGCTTCAAGAAGCAGACGGCGGCGTTCCAGGACCTGATCTACGAGCATGTCCGCCGCGTCGGCGCTCAGTCCTCCGACCAGGGCACGATCCTCCCGGTCGGCATCGATCTCGGCGGCGGCGTCAAGACCGTCGGCACGCCGCGCTCGATGACGCAGGGCACGCTGTCGCAGACCGGCAACGACCTCGACCTCGCCGTCTCGGGCGAAGGCTTCTTCAAGATCCTGATGCCGGATGGCACCAACCAGTACACCCGCGACGGCACGTTCCAGATGGACAATCAGGGCCGCATCGTCACCGCGCAGGGCAATCCGGTGCAGCCGACCATCACCATCCCGCAAAACGCCTCCGGCATCACCGTGAACTCGCAAGGCCAGGTCTCGGTGACGCTGCCGGGCTCGAGCACGTCGCAGATCATCGGCCAGATCCAGCTCACGCGCTTCATCAACAAGGCCGGTCTGCAGCCGGTCGGCAACAACCAGTTCATCGAGACGCCTTCCTCCGGCGCGCCGCAGGACGGCATCGCCAACCAGCAGGGCTACGGCAGCATCACGCAAGGCAGCCTGGAGCAGGCCAATGTCGACGTGGTCAGCGAGATGAGCGAACTGATCGCGGCGCAGCGCGCCTACGAGATGAACGCCAAGGTCATCTCCGCTGCCGACCAGATGATGCAATCCACCACCGCGCTGTTCCGCTGAGGCAATAGGAGCCTGCCATGAAGATCCGCACCGCGCGTCCGCTTCTCATCGCTGCAGCCCTGCTGGTCTCGACCGCGCTTCCCGCCCTGGCCGGCGGCGCCGACGAGCAAATCGCCGCTCCCGTGCTGCGCGCCACCGTCAACGTCACCGGCGATATCGTCCGCGTCGGCGACCTCATCGACAATGCCGGCGCCGCAGCGCAGGTCGCGGTCTACCGAGCACCCGATCTCGGCACCACCGGCATGCTGCCGACCGCCCAGGTGATCTCGGTGCTGCGCGCGCACCAGGTGATCGGGGTCGACACCCGTGACATCAAGGAAGTCGCGGTGACGCGGCTCGCACGCAGCCTCGCGACCAAGGACATCGAGCAAGCGGTGGCGCAGGCGCTCGACCACCGCTCCGGCCTTGGCGATGCCGCCAATATCAGCCTGAGCTTCGACCAGGCGGTGCAAGACCTGAAGTTCGACGCGGCAACCAGCGGCGCGCTGATCCCGACCTCCGTCCGTTTCGATCCGCGCTCCAGCCGCTTCGATGTGGCGTTCGAGATCGGGGCGAACAGCGGTACCGCGCCGGTGCGGCTGCGTTACACCGGTGTCGCGATCGAGACCGCTGAGGTCGCGGTGCTCACCCGCAATGTCGACCGCAACGAGCTGTTGCGCTCGGGCGATCTCGTGATGGAGCGGCGGCCTCGCGCCGAACTCGGCGGGGCAGAACCCGCCTCGCGCGAGTTCGCGGTCGGCATGCAGATGCGTCGTCCGGCGCGCGCCGGCCAGGCGCTGAAGAGCACCGATCTCGCCAAGCCCGACCTGGTGCAGCGCGACCAGAACGTCACGATCGTCTTCCAGACCGCCGGCATCTATCTGACCACGCGCGGCAAGGCGCTGGACAACGGCACGGAGGGCGACGTCGTCAGCGTGCTCAACCTGCAATCCAAACGCACCGTGACCGGTCGCGTCAGCGGCCGCGGCCAGGTTTCGGTCGAGATCGTCGTGCCCAAGCCCGCGCAGACCGCCGAAGCCGAGATTCCTGCTCCTGTATCCGTCGCCGCGCGACTTCCCGCGTCCGCCACCCCGAAAGCCGAGTAAGTTCCATGTCGAAGTTCACGTCTGATGCTCCGTCCTACAACGGCTTGCGGCGGCTCGCGCTGGTGTCGGCCTCGCTCGCGGTCCTGTCGGTGGCAAGCGGCTGCTCCTCGATCGATCGCCTGTCGCAGGTCGGCGAAAGGCCGAAGCTGACGGAGATCGACAATCCGACCACCCAGCCCGGCTACAAGCCGGTGCAGATGCCGATGCCGAAGCCCGAGACGGTGTCCTATGCGCCGAACTCGTTGTGGCGCAACGGCTCGCGCGCTTTTTTCAAGGACCAGCGCGCGCACCAGGTCGGCGACCTCCTCACGGTGACCGTCAACATCACCGATCAGGCGAACTTCGCCAACGAGACCCAGCGCAGCCGCACCGGCAAGGAAGACTCGGGGATCACCGACTTCATCGGCTCGAAGACCATCACGCAGGCCAACAAGATCCTGCCCGGCCGTATCCTCACCGAGGACTCCTCGTCGACCTCGGACGGCAAGGGCTCGATCCAGCGCTCGGAATCGTTGACCACCAGCGTCGCCGCAGTCGTCACCCAGGTATTGCCGAACGGCAATCTCGTGGTCGAGGGCAAGCAGGAGATCCGGGTGAACTACGAGATCCGCGAACTGATCGTGGCCGGCATCGTGCGTCCCGAGGACATCCAGAGCGACAACACCATCGACTCCACCAAGATCGCCCAGGCCCGCATCTCCTATGGCGGCCGCGGCCAGATCACGGACATCCAGCAGCCAAGATACGGCCAGCAGGTGATGGATATCTTGCTACCGTTCTAGCGAGAGCCTGAGGTCCAGGAAACGCAACTAACGGCCTCCTTCCGTCAGAGAGGCAAGACAGCAATGTCCCCTCCCCCGCTTGCGGGGGAGGGTCAGGGTGGGGGCGCCCAGAGCGCGACGTCAGTTCGCAACAAAGGACGACGGCAGCGACGCGCCCCTTCCCTCACAACGAGCTCCCACATCGCTCGCCTGCGAACCTAGGCGCAGAAGAGTGATGGTATACACGGCCTCCGGTAGCTCCCCTGCCGGGGGCCGTGTTTGTTTGTGGGAGCCAAGAACGCCGTTCTACCCAAAGCCGCCCTATCCTCTCGATTCCCATTGGGTGAGTGCCTAGCATTCGTTAAATGCACTGGGAGAACATTGTCCTTGACGCATCGCTCAACCTCCTTTATGTTCTTGTTTTGTTCTAACCTCTAATCGAGGGACGTATCGCGATCGTCACGAACGTTGAGGTTGGAATGCGATGGCTGCGGGCGCGCCGAACAGACGAGCGGCGCGGACGCGGACGGTGAAATCGTGTGGTCCTGGCGTCCCGGTGCTGGCGCCAAGGTCGCGACGAGGGCCTTGGTCCTCGCGCGGGTGACGGGGGCAAGACAGCCGATCCCCGGGGAGATCACGTATAAGCCGTAAGCCCATCGCGCAGGGAAGGCCGGTTGTTCGGCTCGTACCTGTGGTGACTGCCGCCTGCTTTTTTGATGCAGGCGGGCCATGGGTGCGGCCTGCACCCGGCCTTCCCTGCGCCCTCGTGTTGCCGAGGGTGATGACCAGCAAAACCTCGGGCGGATCGGCGCCGCGGGAACGTCGTTGCTTTCGGTCGTTCTCGCGACGGAGGCTTTGCGCCTGTAAAGCAATACTTGACTGTGTAAAGCGTTACTTTACATTCGAATGGCTTAGAGCAGTGATCGAGAGTTTTCGGCACAAGGGCCTGCGACAGCTGTTCGAGGACGACAATGCGCGAGGCGTCCGTCCGGAACATGTCCGCAAGATCAGGCAGGTTCTCGCCGTTCTGGACGTGGCGGAAACGATCGACGCGCTCGATCTGCCAACGTTTCATCTTCATCCCCTGAAGGGCGATCTCAAAAGCTTCTGGGCAGTGACCGTTCGAGCCAACTGGCGGATTGTTTTTCGATTCGAAGACGGGGTGGCCTGGGACGTCGATCTCGTCGACTATCACTGAGGATTCTCCATGGCGATGAAAAGCCCTCCCCACCCCGGCGAACTGCTTGGCGATACGCTGGAGGAGATCGGCGTCTCCATCAGCGCGGCGGCCAAGGGCCTCGGGGTCACGCGCCAGCAACTACATAATGTCATTGCCGGGCGAAGCGGCGTCAGCGCCGAGATGGCGGTGAGGCTGGAGAAAGCAATCGGCAGCACTGCCGATGCCTGGCTCAAGATGCAGATGGCCTATGACCTCGCAGAGGCCCGCAAACGCCCGATCGACGTCAAGCGATTGGCGCCGGCGTGAGCGAGCGAAGGCGAATTTGTAAAGCGCAGCGTGCCCCTCCTACACTCACTCGAACCTCGCCTCCACCGTACCCAGCCCGTCCAGTTCCATCCGCACGCGGTCGCCGGGCTTGAGCCACACCGTCTTGATCAGGCTGCCGGTCAGCACCAGCTGACCGGCCTCGAGCCCGTCGCCGCGAGCGGCAAGATGATTGGCAAGCCAAGCCAACGCGTGCAGCGGATGTCCCAGCACGTCGGATCCGGCCCCCGCGCCGGCCAGCGCATCGTTGATGAAGGCGCGGCCCTGCACTGCGGCGAGGTCCGGCACGGCACCGCGCGCCACCGCCGGACCGAGCACGCAACCGGCGGCAAAGAAATCGTCGGCGATGAGCGTCGGCGCGCCCAGCGTCTCCCACTGCACATAGCGGTCGTCGACGATCTCGATCGCCGCATGGCAGTCGCCGATCGCCTCCGCGACATGCGCGATGGTGAAGGGCGCATCCAGCGGCAGCAGGTCTTGCGCGAGCCGTACCGCGATCTCGCATTCGACGCCGACGCGGACGAAGTCGGCCGCGCGCAACACGGCACCGGACTCGTGAACGCCGCGCGCAAATACGCCACCGGCGCAGGGATGCGGAATGCGAATGTAATCCTGCATCACCTTGCTGGTGCAGCCGATCTTGTAGCCGGCGAAATCGCCGGCGTGCTCGGCAAGCAGCCAGTGAACCTCATGCTGGATCTCATAGCCCGCCGCTTCATCCTGCGGCTGAAGCTGAGCCGGCAGCGCGGCCAACGGCCTCCTCTCCTGGCGGGCGCGCATGATCAGTTGCGCGGCAGCCAAGACCTCGTCTGCTCCCATTGTCGTTCAACTCCCGTTGTCAGCCGCCCCAAGCGGCCGTTCAGGATTGCTGGCGAACGGATTGTTTATAAACGACTTTCATCAGCTCGTCTCATCCTGCATTGCGGCAGCTTCGGACCACGTTCAAAACGCCTGCCGGGCTGTTCAGATGGAGCTTTAGCGCGCTCACGGCTGCACCAGCCCGAGCTTCAGCAGGCTCTCGGCGGTGGCCATAATGATCTCCTCGTTCGGCCGCGGGTTCCAGCCGAGCACATTGCGGGCCTTGTCGCCGCTGGCGGCGCGGCGGAGCCCAAGCAGCGGCTTGACGTCACGCAGTTGCGGCACGGCGAGCGCGACGACGCGCGCCAGCCAGTTCGGCATTTCGAACCGAGGTGCGCGCCGGCCGGCCCGGCCCATCCGTTCCCGCAGTACCGACGCAATGTCGAGGATCGACACCGGCGGGCCGGCCACCGCAAGGAACCGTTCCCTGTTGGCGGCCGGATCGGTCATCGCGCGCAGGTGCAGGTCGGCGACATCGCGAACATCCACCAGGCCGAAATAGATCTTGGGCGCGGCCGGCGCCCTGCCCTGCATCAGCGCCTGCACCACCGCGATCGAGGGCGAGAAGTCCGGACCCAGCACGGGGCCGAGCACGGCGACCGGGTTCACCGCCGCAAGCTTGAGCCCGCCCCCTTCGCGCGCCATGAAATCCCACGCCGCACGCTCCGCCAAGGTCTTGGACTTCGGGTAAGGCTGCACGTCGGGGCCGTTAAGATCGGTCCAATCGGTCTCGTCGAAGGGCTTTTCGCGTGGAGAATGCCCATAGGCGATCGCGGCAAAGGAGGAGGTCAGGACGACGCGCTTCACGCCGGCATCGCGCGCCGCACGCAGCACCCGGAGCGTTCCCTCCCGTGCCGGCACGACCAGCTCGTTCTCGTCCTTCGGCACGTAAGGCGGCAGGGGCGAGGCGACGTGCAGGACATAGTCGCACCCCTTCACGGCGTCGGCCCAGCCGGTATCAGCGGTGAGATCGGCGGCAAAAAAGGACGGATTATCGATCGAAGCCGCGCCGCCCGCCCGCAGCATCGCCAACGCGTCGTCCTTGCGATCGGGATTGCGGACGGTGGTGCGGACCGTGTGGCCGGCGGCCAAGAGCTGCAGGATGCAATGCGCGGCGATGAATCCCGAGCCGCCCGTCACCAGAACCTCGCTCATCGCACACCTCAGTTCGGCAGGCCATTGCCGCCGCAGGGATCATGCGGCGCGCGCCTGCGTTTTGTGGGCGCAGCTTGTGACAAGGAGAAGACGACCGAATACGGCAGGCGGAGGCCCGCAACAGCGAACCAGCCAGAAACGACGACGCCCCGCATTGGTACGGGGCGTCGGACAAAACAAACCGCGAATTATTCGTCGCGGTACACCTTCTCGCGCTTCTCGTGACGCTCCTGCGCTTCCACCGACAGCGTTGCAATCGGACGGGCTTCGAGCCGTTTCAGCGAAATCGGCTCCCCGGTCTCCTCGCAATAGCCGTAGGTGTTGTCCTCGATGCGCTGGAGCGCGGCGTCGATCTTGGAGATCAGCTTGCGCTGGCGGTCTCGGGCCCGAAGCTCGATCGCGCGATCGGTCTCCGACGACGCGCGGTCGGCGAGGTCCGGATGGTTCACGTTCTCCTCCTGCAGAGCCTGCAGGGTGAGCTTCGATTCGCGAAGTATCTCCTCCTTCCATGCCAGCAGCTTGGCGCGGAAATACTCGCGCTGGCGTTCGTTCATGAAAGGCTCTTTTTCGGAAGGCTTGTAGTTTTTCAACTTTTCCAAGGTCGGCCCATCTGTACGTGCTGGCGCCGGTCGTCGCGGCACCGGCGGACGGAATACGCCCGTTCGCGGCCGCCTTATATAGCGACGCCCGGTGCCAGACAACATTCCCGTGGGCGGGGACGGCCCGCCCCCAAACCCTTGCACAGGCAAATCTATCGGGACCGTGCGGGGCGCCCTCGGGAATCCTTAATAGCCGACCGTGAAGCGCTGCCGCAGATGGGCCGGCTGCTCGATCTCGTCGGCCAGCGCGACCGCATAATCCTCAAAGGAGATCCAGCTTTTACCGTCGCTGGCGGTCAGCAGCTGATCCGTTCCGAGCCGGAACTTTCCGGTCCGCTCCCCCGGAACAAACATCGCCGACGGCGACAGGAAGGTCCAGTTCAGCTCCTTTTCCTGCCTCAGGCGATCAAGAAAGGCGGCTCCCTTCTCCGCTTCGGCCTTGTATTGCGGCGGGAACGAGGGGGTCGTGACCAGGCGCACGCCGGGCGCCACCTCCAGCGAGCCGGCGCCGCCGACCACGAGATAACGGCCGACACGTGCATCCTTGGCGGCACCGATCAGCGCCTCGGGATCGCTGACCAGGAAATGGATCGAACTGATCGCGACATCGTGGCCGGTCCACAGTCTGGCCAGCTCGCCGCGATCGTTGGCATCGCCCCTGACCGGGGTGACATTGGGCAGCTCGGCGATCTTCTCCGGGTTCCGGGCGATCGCGGTGATCTGGTGGCCGCGGCCGGCCAGTTCGGCGGTAATCCGCGACCCGGCATTTCCGGACGCGCCGGTGACGGCGATCTTCATTGACAAGCTCCTGTCTGGCATCTGTGACGTGGTAACCAACGGGAACTAGATAGCGGATAGAATGCTGGTGTTAAGAACGCACTTTAAGATCACCTGGTCACGCCGGAGTAACCCATGAGAGCCGCCGACGCCTATTCGGCCGATTGTCCGACCCGGAAGATCCTCGATCGCGTGGGCGACAAATGGGCCGTGCTGATCCTGCTGCTGCTTCGCGACGAGCCTTTGCGCTTCAATCAGTTGCGCCGCGCCATTGAAGGCATCTCGCAGAAGATGTTGTCGCAGGTCTTGAAGAGCCTGGAGCGCGACGGGCTGGTCCGCCGCCGCGCCATCGCGACCGTGCCGGTGACGGTGGAATATTCGATGACGCCGCTGGGACTGACGCTGGCCGCCGCCGTCGATCCTCTGAGGGACTGGGCGGAGAACAATTTGAAGGATGTGCTCGCAGCCCAGCGCCGTTACGACGCACAGCACCGGCCCAAAGCCAGCATCAAGTCGCGGGTCAAGGCCGCGTAAGCGGTGGTGCGCTCAACCCTGCCCCGCTTTGGCGAGCTCGACCTCAACGCGCAGCTCAATTTCTGACAGCACGGCATCGAGCCCGGGATCGCCAGACGACTGCTTCAGCGCGGCAGCGGCATCGCGCAGACGGCTGGCCATGCCGGCGTCGAGCTTGCCGGAGAGCAGCGAGAGCTTGAGTTCGTCGAGTGCATCGAGCGCGCGCCGGCCGCGCTGGACTGAGCGCTTGCGGCGCTCCCGCGGCTCCTCCTCGATTCCCTGCAGCGCCAGCAGCGCGTCGATATTGGCGGTCTGCTTCGGCGCCAGCGTCGCACGCGTCTCCTGCGTCGTTCCGATATCCGGCAGCATGAAGCCGCCGGACGATGTCTTTCGCGTCGAACTGGTGGATGTCGTCGGCGTGGTGCCGTTCGGTCCGATGATGCGCATGGGTCTTTCCCGCGGCTTCGTGTGCAAGGCGAGCTTGGCCGCTGCATGGTTAATGACGCGTAAACGGCCCGGCAAAATCTGCCGGGGCGGCATTTTCGATCGCGCAGAAGACGCGATCCGGAGAAAGGAGCATCGATCAACTTCGTATGATTTCAATCAGTTAAGCCACGGCGTCGAGGTGGCACGGTGCTCGCATAGTTAATGGTGATCATGCGGTCATGGGAGTGGCGGCAGCGATCGCTCAGATTTTGAGAGTTCGAGGGGAGCATAGGATGCGACGCATCCGTTCGACGCGCCTGTTTCAGGTGGCCTGCGCAGCATTGCTTGCGCTGGCGTCATCGACCATATCGGCCACCGCAACGTCGCGGATCAAGGATCTCGCCAATATCGAAGGCGTGCGCCAGAACCAGTTGATCGGTTACGGCCTCGTGGTCGGCCTCAACGGCACCGGCGATACGCTGAACAACATCCCCTTCACCAAGCAGTCGCTGCAGGCGATGCTGGAGCGCATGGGCGTCAACATCCGCGGCGCCACGATCCGCACCGGCAACGTCGCCGCCGTGATGGTGACCGGCAATCTGCCGCCATTCGCCACCCAGGGCACGCGGATGGACGTGACCGTCTCCGCGCTCGGCGACGCCAAGAACCTGCAGGGCGGCACCCTGCTCGTCACCCCGCTGTTAGGCGCCGACGGCAACGTCTACGCAGTGGCGCAAGGCTCGCTCGCCATCTCGGGCTTCCAGGCCGAGGGCGAAGCGGCGAAGATCGTACGCGGTGTGCCGACGGTCGGCCGCATCGCCAACGGCGCCATCATCGAGCGCGAGATCGAGTTCGCACTGAACCGGCTGCCGAATGTGCGGCTGGCGCTGCGCAATGCCGACTTCACCACGGCGAAGCGGATCGCCGCGGCCGTCAACGATTTCCTCGGGGTCAAGTCCGCCGAGCCGATCGACCCGTCGACCGTGCAGCTGACGATCCCGCCCGAATTCAAGGGCAACGTGGTCGCCTTCCTGACCGAGATCGAGCAGTTGCAGGTCGATCCTGACCTCGCCGCCAAGATCGTCATCGACGAGCGCTCCGGCATCATCGTCATGGGCCGCGACGTCCGGGTTGCGACCGTTGCTGTCGCGCAGGGCAATCTCACGGTCACGATCTCCGAAAGCCCGCAGGTGAGCCAGCCCAATCCGCTGTCGCGCGGCCGCACCGTGGTCACACCACGAACCAGCGTCGGCGTAACCGAGGACGGCAAGAAATTCGCGGTCGTCAAGGACGGCGTTTCCCTGCAGCAGCTCGTGGACGGCCTCAACGGGCTTGGCATCGGGCCGCGCGATCTCATCAGCATCCTGCAGGCGATCAAGGCCGCGGGCGCGATCGAAGCCGACATCGAGGTGATGTGATGTCGGCCTATATCGACACCTATAGCGGCCGCGTTCCGCTCAGCCTGCCGAGCCCGGTCGGCCCGACCGAGCCGCGCACCGATCTGGACCTCGCTGAAGCGCTGACCAAGGTCTCGCCGAAAGCGCAGGCCAAGGCGAGGTCAACGGCCACCGATTTCGAGGCGATGTTTCTGAACTCGATGTTTTCGCAGATGACGAGCGGCGTCAAAGGCGAAGGCCCGTTCGGCGATACGCCCGGGACAGGCGTCTGGCGGTCGATGCTGACCGAGCAATACTCCAAGAACTTCGCCAAGGCCGGCGGCGTCGGCATCTCGGACGAGGTGTTTCGTACATTGATCCTGCAGCAGGCGAAAACAACGGGCCAAAGCGCGGCCTGATCAGTTCAGTTGAGTGGCGCGCAAGCGCGCGCAATCGAGGAGTAAAGACATGACGGCACAGGTGCAGGCCAAGCAGACTACCTATCAGGCAGCGACCAACGCCACCGAGGCGCGGGCGCTCGCCGATCAGCTCATGACGGCGATGAGCGATCTGCTGGGAGTCATCGAGCAGGAGACCGAGCTGGTGCGCGCCGGCAAGCTGCGCGAGGCGATGGCCTTCGGCCCCAGGAAGACCGAGCTGTCGCGCCATTACGTCGCCGGCGTTGGCCGCCTGAAAGCCAGCCAGACCTTCATGCAGGCGCAGGCTCCCGAGCTCCTGGCCGCCCTGCACCGCCATCACGACGCGTTCCGCGCCATGCTGAAGGTCAATCTGACCGTACTCGCCACCGCACACTCGATCTCCGAGAAGATCGTGCGTGGCGTCAATGCCGAGGTCCAGCGCCGCAACATTCCCGATACCTACACGGCGAATGGCCGGCGCGCCGCCCCGACTTCGCGCCAGCTGACCCCGCTCACCATCAGCCGCTCGCTCTGACGGACTAACTCCCATTGCCCGCAGGCGCCGCGCCTTGGGCGCCGCCTTAATCTATCTTAAATGCCAGGAATGGTTGAAACGCGCCATTTATTCTATTTCCTAACGTAACTTTGAAACATGACAGACATGGTTGCATCGCGGATTGGTTGAGATTTGACTCGACTGGCACGAGGAGGCTGCCATGAGTACCGACTTCAGCGTCAGGCCGGTGGGGGCTGCATCACCCGCCCCTGTTGTCGCGCCGTCGAGCCCGGCGGTGAGCAATGCTGTTCAGACGGAGCTACCGCCGAGCCAGAGCGTCACCGCGGCCGACCCCAGCGTCATGATCCGCAACGACACGCAGTCTCAGGTCCAAGGCGAGGTGTTCCTGTCGCATCAGGCCTATTACGACCGCGCCGCAGCTGCCATGGTGTTTCAGGTGGTCAACCGCCGAACGGACCAGGTCGTCGACCAATATCCCGACGAGGCAGTGCTGCGCCGGCGCGCCTATTTCCACAGCCTCGATCTGCAGAAGGACTTGCAGAAAGAAGAAGCCCCGCGCGTGCCGCCGACCGACCGGACCGCATGAGCGGCCGCCGAGCGTAGTACGGGCAGCAGGCCCATCCGCCGCCCTCGATCCTACAGGTGCAAAGCGTTTATCTCACGGCCTGCTTAGCCGCTCTGCGTCGCATAGGCCGTATCGAGATAGGTCTGGCCGGAGGCCGGATCGGTCACCACGTTCTTGATCAGCGCCTTGCCCTTGCCGGTCAATGTGAACTTGGTGTCGCCGATCCGAAACGCATTGTCCTTGATCAGGACGTCCTGGTACTTCGACGTCCCCTCGCTCTGATAGCGTACCCTGGCGCGAAAGCCCTGGACGTTCGAGACCGTCACCGTGAACGATTTGTTGTTGGCGTAATTGCCGGTCCAAGTGCCCTGATAGAGGGTCGGATCCACCGCAACATATTTGCTGCTGCTCTGTGCAGTGGTCAGGACGTTGGATTTGTAGGCGGACGACAGGATGCTCATCACATCGGCCATGACGTTCCCTCCTTCGACCGGCAAATGGCCGATCAGCCTCGTCCTGAGAGGCCGGCGGCGATATGGCAGTTGATGTCGATCAGCGATTTGAGTTTTGCCGGGTCGGGATTCAACTGCATCTCGATGGTCTGCTTCATCACGAACACGCCGATATTGGCGATGTTCTGACGGATCTCGAGCGGATTCGGATTGTCATCCATCTCCATGGCGCTCATGAAAATCGTCCAAAGCCGACGATTGAACAGCAGCGCCTTATGCATGTTGCGGTCCGGACCGCTCCAATTGGCCTGCACTTCCTGCAGTTGCCGCGCCGCCTTCAACAGGGCCTGTGCTTCGATCTCCCGGGGTGATGCTGTCGTTTGGGACGTGCGTGCATAGGCTTGAGCGGCATGTGACATCAACTACTCCGGGACTGACGCGAAGGACACGACCAATTGCACAGGTTTTGTACGTTGGGTGCCTTTAAAATATGGTTAGCGGGTATTATCCTATTTGTTCGAGGTTGCCTGACTGGTGCCTCAAAAACGACATCCCCCACCGCGCGCCTTAACGCCAAACAAAGATCGCAAATCAAACTGCAGAAATTTTTCTGCAACTAATAGCGATCCGCCCCGAAGGTCCCGCTCGGGTCACATGAATTGAAAAACTGCCAAAACGGCGCCGCCCAGTCTCGTCCGAAGACACCGATCTTTCAAACGAAAAGCGGCGGGTTTTGCCCGCCGCTTTCGTCGTATCAAAGATGCAGTGATCGCTTAGCGGAGAAGCTGCAGCACGCTTGCCTGCGACTGGTTGGCCAGCGCGAGCGCCGAGACTGCGATCGACTGACGGGTCGACAGCGCCTGGCTGTTGGCCGCTTCCTGGTTGGTGTCGGCCAGCGTCAGGTTGGACGAGCCGGTCTGCAGCACGTTGATCAGGTTCTTGTTGAATTCCTGGCGGACCTGCACGATCGAAAGGTTCGAACCGAGCGCGGACGCTTCCGAACGCAACGTGGTGGATGCGCCCTGCAGCGAGTTCAGGATCTTGTTGGCAGAGCTGGAGTCGAGGAAGTCGACGCCGGATGCCAGCGGGCTCAGTCCGAGTCCGGTGATGTTGAAGGTCACGCCCGTGATCGAGAGCGTCGACTTGCCGGTCTCGTCGAACACCAGCTTCAACGTATCGCCGTTCAACAGGTTGATGCCGTTGAACGAGGCGTCGACCGCAGTGGTGTTGATCTGCGAGAGGATGTTGTTGTACTGCGTGACCAGGTTCGAGCGGATCGCCTGCGAGTTGGTGTCGATCACCGGCGTGGAGCCCGTCAGGCCATTGAACGCCGCACCGGCGGCTGCCGCCGTACCACCGATCGCGCCGATCGTCGAGGACGCCGCATCGTTGATGGTGGTGATCGCGATCTTGCCGGTCGTATCGACAGAGGCCTGCAGGTTGTTGGCTGCGAGCGCCGCGTTCAGGTCGTTCAGCGAGTTGACCTTGCCCGTCCCTATCCCGAACGTGACGCTGGTCGGGGTTCCACCGCCTGTCGCAGCGATCGTGAGCGTCTGGCCGGCCAGACCATCGCCGACTTGGCTGAGGCCGAGCTTTGCCAGAGTGCCGGTCGTGCCTGACAGCGTGAGCCCTGTCGGCGGTGGCGTCAGGGTGATGGCGCCCGAAGCGCTGATGGAGCCGCTGATGCCGGTCGCCGTCTGGATCGCCGACAGCAGGCTGCCGACCGTGTCGCCGATGCCGATCGAGGTGCCCGACGAGGTCGATCCGGCGATGAACGTGAACGTCGTGCCATTCACGGTCAGCGTGTCTGTGGTGGTGAAGCCGGTGGCGAGGTCATTCGAGGTGCTGCTGCCGGTGCCCGACAGCTTGGTCGAGCTGGTGATCGCGGCCGGTGTCGTATTGTCGTTAAGAAGGGCGGTGCCGGTGGTGGGGGTGATGGAGGCCCCGAGCAGGCTGGTCGCGTTGGCGCCGGTCAGCGCAGCCGAGGTGACGGTGGATTTCGTCGCGTAGCCCACCGCTGTCTGCAGCACCTGGTTGGCGATCGACTTGGCGCTGTCGACCAGCTTCTGGAGCGAGGTGATGCCGGTGTTGGCCGCCTGCAGCACCTGAACGCCATTGCCGATACCATCGAGCAGGTTTGCGATATCGCTGGCGCGGTTGTTGAGGCCTTGCGCGGTGAAAAATTCGGTAGGGTTGTCGAGCGCTGTATTGACCTTGTTGCCGGTGGCCAGGTTGTTTTGAGTCGTGGCCAGCAGCTGCGCCGTGTTTTGCAGCGCGAGCAGGTTTTGGCGAGCTGAAGCCGAGAGGACGATACCGGACATTCGTGTGAAACCTTCCTAGTTATTCACTAGCCGGTTTTATGCATTCCCCTTTAAAACATGGTTAATCGCCGTTTAAATTCTTTGATTAACGAATGGTTACCTCCTCCCTGCCTGGGATACCGGTCATCGCATAGCGGCCCGGCAAGCGCGGCCCGAACGCAAAAACGGCGGGGTTTCCCCCGCCGTTTCGCAACGTCGTTTCGCTCGGGTCGAGATCAGCGCAGCAGCTGCAGCACGCTCGCCTGCGACTGGTTGGCGAGCGAGAGCGCGGACACCGCGATCGACTGGCGGGTCGACAGCGCCTGGCTGTTGGCCGCTTCCTGGTTGGTGTCGGCCAGCGTCAGGTTGGACGAGCCGGTCTGCAGCACGTTGATCAGGTTCTTGTTGAAGTCCTGACGGATCTGCACGACTGACAGGTTCGAACCCAGCGTCGAGGCCTCGGACCGCAGGTTGGAGCTGGCGGAGTTGAGGACGTTGAGCACCTTGTTCGCCGACGAGTTGTCGAGGAAGTCAACGCCCGAGGCGAGGTTGGTCAGGCCGAGGCCGGTGGTGTTGAAGTTCACGCCGGTGATCGACAGCGAGGATTTGCCGGTCTCGTTGAAGGTCAGCTTCAGCGTGTCGCCGTTCAACAGGTTGACACCGTTGAAGGAGGCGTCGGCAGCGGTCGTGTTGATCTGCGCGAGCACGTTGTTGTACTGCGCAACCAGGCTGGCCCGGGTGGCCTGCGAGGTCGGATCGGCCACCGGAGCCCCAGCCACCAGACCGTTGAAGGCCTGGCTGG
Organism: Bradyrhizobium sp. SZCCHNR3119; assembly: GCF_032487775.1. Taxonomy (NCBI): domain Bacteria; kingdom Pseudomonadati; phylum Pseudomonadota; class Alphaproteobacteria; order Hyphomicrobiales; family Nitrobacteraceae; genus Bradyrhizobium; species Bradyrhizobium sp. SZCCHNR3119. The sequence goes on from NZ_JAUEUV010000001.1 coordinate 507,797, forward strand.
CTGCCGCCGCCGTGCCGCCGACCGCGCCGATCGTGAACGACGCCGCATCGTTGGTCGTGGTGATCGAGATCTTGCCCGTCGAGTCGACCGAGGCCTGCAGGTTGTTGGCGGCAAGGGCTGTGTTGAGGTCGTTCAACGAGTTGACCTTGCCCGTCCCGATACCGAAGGTGATACTCGTCTGAGTACCTCCGCCTGTCGCACCGATCGTCAACGTCTGGCCGGCGAGACCATCGCCGACCTGGGTGAGGCCGAGCTTCGCCAGAGCGCCGGTCGAACCTGACAGCGTGAGACCGGAGGCCGGAGGCGTCAGGGTGACGGCGCCCGTTGCGCTGATCGAGGCGGAGACGCCGGTCGCCGTCTGGATTGCCGACAGCAGGTTGCCGACGGTGTCGCCAACACCGATCGAGGTGCCGGACGAGGTCGAGCCCGCGATGAACGTGAAGGTGGTGCCGTTCACGGTCAGCGTGTCGGCGGTGGTGAAGCCGGTGCCGAGGTCGTTCGAGGACGTACCGGCGGTGCCCGACAGCTTGGTGGAGCTGGTGATCGCGACCGCGCTCGACGTGTTGTCGTTGAGGACGTTCGTGCCGGTGACGGCGCTGGTGGAAGCCCCGAGCAGGGTGCTGGCAGTCGCGCCGGTCAGCGCGGCCGTGGTCACGGTCGACTTGGTGGAGTAGCCGACCGAGGTCTGCAGCACCTGGTTGGCGATCGACTTGGCGCTATCGACCAGCTTCTGCAGCGAAGTGATGCCGGTGTTGGCGGCCTGCAGCACCTGCACGCCGTTGCCGATACCATCGAGCAGATTGGAGATGTCGCTGGCCCGGTTGTTGAGGCCCTGCGCGGTGAAGAAGTTGGTCGGATTGTCGAGAGCCGAGTTGACCTTGTTACCGGTAGCAAGGTTGTTCTGGGTGGTGGCGAGAAGCTGAGCCGTCGACTGCAGCGAGAGCAGGTTCTGGCGCACCGACGCCGAGAGAACGATACCTGACATTAGTCATACCCTTCTGGTGTGAAATGAGATCCTGATCCCTTCGAGACCAGGTGAAGCCTTCGATCGACTTCGCGATCAGGCGACACGGGCAAAGTGAACGGGAGTGGCTAACAAAACCTGAAGCGCCGCGGGTGCCGGATCGATTCCCGTTGCCTCCACAAGGGTTCGATAGGCGCGACTGCGAGTCACGGCCCGGCAAAAGCCCTTTGATAAGTCAGCGTATTTACCATCCGGCCAGCCCGTTTACCGGTCATTAACCTTGTTCGGAAAGGATTTGCCTCGTGCGCCGGCCGACCTTTGCGCGCGCAAAGCGCGAGCGATCTACTTCGCCCCGGACCGCCACCATTGATGACAGGCCTCTCGGAGCCGGCTCATGGACCGGACACGACGCGGCAACGGAGAACAAGGATGGCCCTGAAAGTCGAACTCAAGCCGCACGAGCGGATCATCATCGGCTCATGCGTGATCACCAACACCGATCAACGCGCGCGGCTTCTCATCGACGGGGACAACGTCCCGATCCTGCGCGAGAAAGACATCCTCACTCCGGAAACGGCCGATACGCCCGCGAAGCTCGTCTATCTTGCGGTGCAGCTAATGTACATCTCGCCCGCAGCCGACACCAGTCACGGCACCTACTTCAACCTGCTGCGCGACATCATCACGACGGTGCCGAGTGCCTGGCCGCTGATCGAGGCCATCAACGCCCACATCCTCAATGGCGACCTCTACCAGGCTCTGAAGGAAGCCAAGAAGCTGGTCGCTTATGAAAAGAAGCTCCTGGAGCAGGTCGAGGCCGAACAGGCGAAGTGCGTCAGCAGCGCGGCCTGATCATATGGACCCGGCCAAGCAAGCCGGGCTCCCTCTCCTACGCGCAAACGTAACGCCGCTGCCCTGCGTCACAGCGCCAGCGGCGGCGCTTCGATCTCCATCAGCGGTAGCTGGCCGGCGGCGCGCTGCCGGCCGAACATCAGCACCGCAGCAATCAGCGCATCGACGTCCCGCACCTCGGTGCGGTGATTGACGATGGCTGCGCGGATCGCCAGCCTGCCGTCGAGCATCGTGCTGGACGGTGCGGCGATCCCCGCCTCCTGGATGTCGGCTACGATATCGCCGTTGAGCGCATTGGCATCCGCGGCACGATAGCGGAAGCAGACGATGTTGAGATTGACGGGCGCCAGCAGCTCGAGCTCCGGCTCGGCGCGCACCCGACCTTCGAGATATTTGGCGAGCTCACAGCTGCGCGCGATCATGGCGCCCAGCCTATCTGCGCCGAATGTCTTGATCGTGAACCAGGTCTTCAGCGCGCGAAAGCCGCGCGACAGATCTGGACCGAGATCGCACGGCCATTGCGCGCCTGCGGCAAGCCCGCGCGTCTCCCGCCGCAAATAGGCCGCCGGCGCTGCAAATGCGGCGCTGTGGCGCTCGCCGTCGCGGACCAGCAGGAAGCCCGCGTCGTAAGGTACCTGCCCCCATTTATGGAAGTCGAGCGCGATCGAATCCGCCTGCTCGATCCCGGCCAATCGCGGCGCCAGCGCCGGCGACAGGATCGCCAACGCGCCGAACGCGCCGTCGACGTGAAACCACAGCTTCTCTTCGCGGCAGAGCGCGGCCACCGCGGCAAGATCGTCGATGGCGCCGATGTCGACGGTGCCGACCGACGCCACCACCAGGAACGGACGCAAGCCCGCCTTGCGATCAGCAGCAATGGCGCTGCGTAGCGCCGAAACGTCGATCCGATGGTCGCGGTCGACACCGATACAGCGCAGGGCATCGCTGCCGAAGCCAGCGATATCCATCGCTTTGCTGATGCAACCATGCGCGGCCTTCGACGTGTAGGCCTGCAGCAGCCCTCCCGTCTCTCCGATCCCATATTGCCGCACCCAGGAGCCGAGCGCAGCGCGGCGCGCCACCAGGACCGCCATCAAATTCGCCATCGAGGTGCCGGTCACGAAAAGCCCGCTCGCGCCGGGCGGGAAGCCGAACATCTCGCGCGTCCATGCAACGATCTGCCGTTCGACCTCGATCGGCATGTGGTCGCGCCCGCCGAGATTGGCATTCAGGCCCGCCGCCAGCATCTCCGCCAGCATGCCGACCGCGGATCCGCCGCCATGAACCCAGCCCATGAAGCCCGGATGCACGTTGCCCGTCGCATAAGGAACGACGTAATCGGCAAATTCGCGGTAGACCTCGCCGAGCTCACACGGCGCGTGCGGGAGAGCTTCGCGAAACCGCTCACGCGCCTCCGATGGAATCGGCTGCCAGACCGGCCGCATGCGAATATTGGCGATGTAGTCGATCATGTCATCGAGCATGCGATGACCTTGCGCGCGGATCTCGTCCCAATCCTGCGGGTCCAGCGTCCGACCCTGCTGCTGCTGATGGTCCGTGTCCGGCAACGCGGTGGTCATGCAGCCTGCTCCCGCGAGGCCGCCACCCGGCGTTCGATCATGTCGAGGAAGGCTGCAAAGATCTTCCGCATCTGCGGTTCTTTGTAAGGATACACGTCAGGCTGATCCATATTGTGCACCACCGCGGTGTTGTCGGCCTCGAACACCAGGAACGAACCATCCTTGGTCTCGGCGCAATCGATGATGAAATAGTCGAGCCCAATGCGCTCGGCGATCGCCGCCAGTGCGGCGCGATGGCGCCGGCCGAAGCCGATGTCGAATGTCTGCATGAAGGTCGCCTCTTCGAGGCGCTTGGCTTCGCTCGTCGCCATGCCGGCGTTGAGATACCAGATGTCCCAGCGGCGCGCGATCGCCATGTGGCACGCATAAGGCCGACCGTCGACGAAGACGACGCGATATTTGCGGAACAGCCCGTCTTCACTTGCGTAGTCGACGAAACGCGCCACGAAGAACTCCTCCTCCGCGTGCTCGTCGAGATAGAGCGAAAGCTCGATGGGCTCATCGACCTTGGCGAGACCGACACCGGCATGCGAACCGCGCGGACGGATGATGATTGGAAAAGCGAGATCTGCGGCGATCGCCGTCAGCCATTCCCGCTCTTCGGAGATCTCGATCAGTCGTTCGCGGCCGACGGCCACGGTTTCGGGAATCATGAGCCCGTCAATATCGGCGAGCAGCCGGTGCAGCTTGTCGCGATCGAGATTTGAGATCAGGCGCGGCGGATTGAGCAGCGGCCGCGGCCAACGCGCCGCGACCTGGTCGATCTGTTGCAGCGTATGCTGGCAATCCTCCGAATCCGAGGCGATAACGATAGCGAGATCATGCTCCGGCAGCGGCGACGGCAGCTCTGCCCCGGGGATGACATAGAGCGTCATCAGCTCGACGTCGGCGTCCTCGAGCAGGAATTCGATCGGCGTGTTGCTACCCATGTCGGTCGCGGCGGCGAGCGCAAGCACGCGCAGCCGCGGCGCCGTGCTCCGACACGGTACGCGATACAATTGCTGCGAGAGCAAGATATCCTGCTGGATCGCAAGTCCGGCGGATTTGTCGCCCAGCAGCTGCGCGATCAGCGCGACATCGAGTCCCTCCCCGGCCGTCGCGCTACCATCGAGCAGCTTGGCGATCAGTTCGCTCCACAGCGGCTTGAGATCCTTGCCGTCGAACGCCGCCTTGGCGAGCCTGGCGAGGCCGATGCGGTCGGCGATCTGCGAATGCGCCGATACCGCGAGCACGTCAGATACCATCACACATATCCCTGAGATCCTGGCCGCTCACGTCGGTGACGAGCAGCTCTATTTTGGCAATCACATCGGCGATACGGCCGATTTCCGCATCGATATTGACGCGGGCGGTCGTGAGATCATCGCTCCAGGTTTCAGTCACCTGCCGCGCGCCGAGGCACAGCCGCAGCAGCGCGATCGAGCCGCGCTCGGGCGTGTCCACCCGAACCGGCTGGCCGATCAGACATTGGCGGGCGGCGACATCGGCCGCGCGGCCGCTGAAGTGAGCGCTGAGATCGCGCTGGAGCGCGCGGTGGATCAGTTGAACCTCGCCGGCGCCGACCAGGCTGCCGTCGCGCTGCAGGGCAAACGGAAAGATGGTCGGCTGTCCGAACTCTTCGTCGTCGGCATCGGTCTCGGCGACTGCGAGCGGCCGCAGCATCGGCGACAGCATCAGGAGACTCTCGGTGATCATGCCGAGCTCGCGCAGCACCATGCGACGGTAGCGATCCGGCACCTGGTAATAGGCCGAGATCTCCTCAAGTGCGGCTTCCCAGCGCAGCCACTGACCGATATTCGCCCGCTCCGGAGATGCGGCGCGCAGCGCCGTCCAGCTCATCGGCCAATCGCTGCGGCTGACGTAGTCAGACAACCCCGCTGCAAGCGGACCGCGACCTTCGACCACGCATGCAAGCTGCGGCGGAACCAACATGGCGCCGCTGAAAGCAGGCCCACCGAAAAATTTGGAGCCGGTGACGAGCACAAGATAGCCGCGATCGAGATAGTGGCGGATCCGCCGGCGGCCGAGCCGCATCTGGCAGGCGTCCACCACGACCTGCACCTGCCCCGGCCAGCGCCGCACGATCTCGTCGAGGCAGGACTGATCCGGCGCACGCCAGCCGAGCTTCGATGCGTCCATGACCTGCAACAGCACGGCATGGCCGAACGCGATCGCTGTCTCCACAGCGGCGACAACCGCCGGGCCATAATCCCCGTCTGGCGCGAGGGTTGCACCGTCGAGCAGTGGCACAGCGACGCTGTCGACGGCGAGCCCCTCGATCGGCCCACCCTTCTGAACGGGCGCGCCCTGCGCCGTGGTCACGCAGAAGTGGCGGCCGCGGGCGGTGAACTGCGTTCCACTGCCCGTCTGATCCGACGCCACCACAATGGTGGTCAGCGCATCGCCGCGCAACGCCTGCGACAAGGCCAGCGCATGCAGCTGCGCATCCGTTCCCGACGGCGAGAACACGATGCCCGTCCCGACGTCGAGGCCGAGCAGCGTCTTCAATTCGCCGCGCATCTCCTCGGTACGCCGGTCGAGCGCCTCGCCGACCCCATGATGGATGGCCGCATGCATCAATCGCTCGCGCGCAAGCTCGGCGCGCGCATAGGCGCGTTCCGAGATCGAAGACGCAGTGCTCGAGGCGAAGTTCAGGATATCAGGCGAAGGTGCCGGACCGCAGCCATAGGCATTGCGGCCCCAGGGACGGTCGAGCGCGAGCCGCGCATCACCGCCGTCGATGAGCAGGTCGCCCAACAGCGCGAACAGATCGCGCAGGCTGCCTTGGCGACCGCGATCGGACCTGAATGGAGAGATTTCGGATGAAGACGCGACCGGCGCCATGATGCACGCGTCAGGCCGCATCGGCTGCCACTGCAGCCGGCGCGAATTGAGAGGCTACGTTGCCATGAAACACCGAAGGACCGACGTGATCGAGGCGGCTGTCGAGATCGGCCCAGATCTGGCCGCCGAGATCGGTCCAGCGCTTGCAGAAGGCGAAATCCTCGGACAGATAGGTCCCGGTGTCCGGGTCGATCATGCATTCGAACAGAGCGAACCGGTTCGGACTGCCTGCCAGCGCATCGTGAGAATGCTCGCGGAAGAACTGCAATGGCGCGTAGCCGGGATACCCGCACATCTGCTCCAGCACCTGGCGGCGGATCATCAGAAAACCGGTTCCCGCAAATCGCACGCGGGCAAAGCCGTTCACCACCACGACGTGATCGGGATTTTCAATCTCCAGCACGTAGTCGAGTGCGGCCGAGGGGACGTCGGACCGACCGGCGTCGAGCGCCCGCTTCGCCTTGTTCCAGTTCACGCGCTTGATCGGGTAGACGCCGGCGACGACGTCACCGCCCGATTCGATCAACCGAAACACCTGCTGCGGCGTGAAGCCGATATCGGCATCCACGAACAGAAGATGGGTCGCAGTGGGATCGTTCAAAAACAACGTGACCAGATTGGCCCGTGCCCGCGTGATCAGCGCATCGCCGTCGCGCATGTGGACGGTCAGACTCACATTGGATGTCGCCCGCAGCTCACGCTGAAGCGCGAAGATCGAGCTGGCGTAGATGCTCGACACCTGCCCGCCGAAACAGGGGGTCGCAATCACCAGATGGATCCGCTCGCTCACGTCGGTCACGACTGCCTCCAAACGCAAAGAGACGCACTGCGACGGTTCGCCCCACGCCTGAACAAAGGCTAAACAGACGTGGTTAACGAAACCTGAATGACCGGTCTCAAAGGTACTTGACGAGCGACAGCTGCGACAACATCGAGGTCGTCTGGTAGGACGCCTGCAGATTGGTCTGCAGCTGCAGGATCTGGCTCGCCACCTCGTTCTGCGAGATGCCCTCGGTGCCGTCGATCAGGCTTTGCAGCGCCGCCTTCGACTGTGTCTGTCGGGCGCCGGCATCCTTCATCGCGGTCTGCGCATTGGCGAAGTCGGTCTGGATGTCCGAGATCGTCTGCTGCCCCGGCTGCGAACTCAGATTGGCGGCGATACGCTGCGAGAGCGCCGCGATCTGGGCGCCGGAATTGGGCGCGGTCGGCGACGCCGTGACAGCGGAATAGACTGCAGTTTGCTGGAGCGCCTGGCGGATCGCCTGCTCGTTGGCCTGGGCGCCGAACTGTACCTTCTGGGAGCCGTCGATGCGGACCGTCGAGGTCGAGCGTGCCGCACCGGGCGCATTGTTGCCGGTGTACCAGGCGACGGTGTTCGCGGCGCCTGGGGCCAAGCTGGTGGCCGTCCCAAGCGGGGAGCCCGAGACGCGCAACGGAGACGTCGCGGTCACAGTGCCGTTGAAGCCCAGCGCCTGGAATGCCGCCGCGTTCGAGCTCGATATGCTGAGATCGGGGGCGTCATTGGTGTTGATCCTGATCGCGGCGCCGCTCACCGTCGAAGCCGTCTTGGTGCCCGTGATCTGATCGACCTTGGACAGCAGAGTCTGAACGCTATCGGTCACGTTGAGCTGATTGCCGGTGGCTCCCGACGCGACGAACGTCAGGGTGGTCCCGTTCACGGTGATTGTGTCGCCGGGCACGAAGTTGCTCGCGATCGAATCCGTCGCCGCAGCGCCGGACAGCAGGGTTGCGCCCGTGATCGGCGCCGCAGCCTTGTTGTTGACCGCGCTGCCGGTCGCCACACCGTCGGAGAAGAAATTGTTGCCGGCCGCGACCGCCGAGGCCGCCACCAGCGACGTATTGGCGAGCGTACCGATCGCGCTGTTCATGGCCGCGTTCAGGTTCGCCGATGTGGCCGCCGGGGTCGCGCCGATCGCAAACGTGTTGGGCTGGGCCGGCGTCGTGTTCGACGCGGTCAGCTTGATCGATTCGGTGGTGCCGTCCGGCAGGTTGAACACGACGCTGAGCTGGTCGCCCGGATTCGGATTGCCGGCGGTGAGATCGACCGACACCGATGGCGGCGACCCCGACGGACCGGTGACGGTGGCGTTGGTCAACGACGAGGTGACGGAGTTCAGTTTCAGCCCGAAGGGCGAGCCTGCGACATCCTCTGACAGCGTGATCGGCATCGTCGCCGGGGCCGACAGCACCAGGCGACCCATGCCGGAGGTGCCGACATCGGCCTGCAGCCGTTCGGCGATCACCTGTTTCAAGCCGGCCTGGGTGGCGGTTCCGTTCAGGATGTCGGCGGCGGATGCCACCGCCGGCTTGTCGATGGCCGAACCCGAGAAGATGTAGCGATCGCCGACCTGGGTGTTGAGCATGCCGACCATCGCCGACAGGTTCGACTGCGCGTTCTGCTGCCCGATGCTCTGGCCGGTGCTGGTCAGATTTTGCGGTGTCGCAGCCGCCGCACTTTGAATCTGTCCCGCTGTCTTCGACAGCGACTGCAGGACAGTGTTTGCCGCCTGCACGATGGTGTTGACGTGCGTTATCGTGTCGGTGAAGGCCTGGATGTTCGAAAGCTGCGACCGCGCCGCGACCGCAAATCCCTCGTCCGTACCCATTCCAGCGTAGTTGCTCGACTTCACGCCCGTCGAGAGCTGGGTCGAGAGGTTGGCGAGCTGATCATTGATATTCCGCACGGAAAGCCCGAGCAGAGACGAACCGTAATTGATACTGCTGATCGACATGTGACGCGCCTTACTTGGCCTGGAGCAGGGTTTGCATCATGCTTTGCACGACCGACATGATGTGGGCGTTGGCCGCGTAGGTGTTCTGAACCTGGATCAGGTTCGACATCTCGCTGTCCATGTTGACGCCGGCCGTCGAATTGAATTTCTGCTGCAGGGTGCTGACGATCACGCTCTGCCCCTGCTTCAGCTGGGTCGCCAGCGTGGAAGCATTGCCCTGCTGGCTGATGAACTGCTGCAGATAGCTCGAGACTGTTCCCTGGAACGGCTGGGCCGCCGAACCAAGTCCGGTGGTCGGCGAATAGCTGAACTTGGCGGAGGTCAGCTGCGCGAACAGGAAATCGGGCCGGGTGGAGTCGCCGGCCGGCGTGGCCGGCGATGTTGAATAGGTCGAGAGCTTGGTCGGGTCGTTGACCAGCGCCGGATTGACGGAGATGCGCCCGGCCAACCCGGTCATCTGCGAGCCGGTCCCGGTGATCGCCCCGGTATAGAGCGCGGTGCCGCCGTCCGTGAACACCGGCAGCTGCGCATTGCCCGATGCGAGCGTCTGCACCGTCGTCGTCGCCGACGCAGCATTGACGGTCGCCTGACTGGTTCCGTCGTCGGTGACGCGCAAGGTCGAGCCGGAAGGGTTGGCAAACTGCAAATGCGCGCCGCCGAGCGCGCTGTTGAGCTGGGTCACCACCGAGGCCATGCCAAGCGAGAAGTTCACGCCCACATAGGTCGGATTGGCGCCGACCGCATTCTGCAGCGGCAAGGCGGTCGGATCGGCCACATTGACGATCTTGACCTGACGCTGGACGTTGCTGGAATCCGTGTAGGTCAGATTGATCGTGTTGCCGGGCAACACGCCCGAAGTGGGGACGTCGAAGCCCGAGGGCGGCCCGGCAACTGCGGTGCCAGCCGTGGTCTTATCCGACAACGCCGAAGACATGGTGGCCGCGAGCTGATCGACCTGGGTCTGCGCTTGAACCAACGTCTGGTCGCGCAGTTTCAGGTCGGCCGCGATCTGGCCCGAGCCGAGCAGATTGTTGGCGACGACATCGAGCGAGACGCCGTTGGAAAGCCTGAGGTTGAGCTGGCCGACACCATTCTTGGTCGGATCCGTGTTGTACAGCGAGGTCGCGTCGAGAGAACCCGGCGAAGAAAAGGTGAATTGGGAGGCGAGACCGGCGCCGACGAGCTGGATGCCCGAATTCGTGAACACGCTCACCCCGTTCGTCGAGTCGTTGACGACGCGGATGTCGACATATTTAGCCAGCGTGTTGATGGCGTTGTCCCGCTGGTCCTGCAGCGTCGCCGCAAGCGGGTCGGACGGATCGGTCCCCTGCAGCCGGCTGTTCAGATCCGCAATCTGCGAGATTGCTGCATTGGCTTGGGTCGCCGAATTGCCGATGTCCTGATTAACATTGCTCCGCAGGGTCTGGATGCCCTTGGTGGTCGTGTTCAGGCTCTGGGCCAGCGTCTGTGCCGCCGATAGCGCCACCGACTGGGCGGACTGGCTGTTCGGGCTGTTCGACAGCGACTGCAGCGCGGTCGTAAAATTGTTCAGCGCCGTTTCCAGCGTGCCGCTGCCGCCCGGCGTGCCGTAGACGCTCTGCAACTGAGTGAGGATGTTGGCGACTTGGTTGGCATAGCCTCCGGCCGAGGTCTCGGTGCGGAGCTGGTTCTGCACGAACAGGTCGAGCTGCCGGCTGACGCCGACAGTCTGCACGGTCGAACCGAAGCCGCCGCTGGCGACCTCGATCTGGTTGGGCGTTTGCGCGACATAGCCCGGCGTCTGCGCGTTGGCGACGTTCGACGAGATGATCGAGAGCGCCGCTTGCGTCGACCGCAGACCCGACATTGCGGTGGCGAGCGCTGAACTCAAACCCATGATGTTACCTGCCTCAAATCATGTCAGAACGCGAAAGCCCGGGGAGCGATCAGCGCAGCGTGTTCAGAAGATCCTGAACCATGCTGTTGGCCGTCGTGATCACCTTGGTGTTGGCGGAATAGGCTTGCTGGGTCACGATCAGCTTGGTGAACTGATCGGCGATGTCCGTGTTGGAGCCCTCCAGCGACGATCCTGCGATCTTGCCGGAGGCGCCGATGATCGCCTGCCCCGACTGGTCCGTCACCTCATAGGCGCCGCCGTCCAGCGCCTTCAGATAGTTGGTGCCGTTGAAATGCGAGAGCGTCACCTGGGCGAGGCTGATGGTCTGTCCGTTGGAGAAGGTGCCGACCACGATCCCGTTGTTGTTGACGGCGACCGACTGCAGCTGACCGGCGGCGTAGCCGTTCTGCTGGATCTGGTTGATGGTCGCAGCGCCCGAGGTGCTTGCATATTGGGTCAAGGCGCCCGACGAGATGTTCAGGCTGACCGTGCCGAGCGAAATGCCGTCGACCGTGATATTCGGGATGGAGATCGAGGACGTCGTCGGCGATTTCAGCGAGCCGTCGGCGGCAAAGGTGAAATTGGTGCCGGTGTTGACCCAGGCCACCGCCGAACCCGTAGCCGTGGAGTTGGTCTGGTAGAACAGATTCCAGACGTCCTTGTGTCCGGTGCCGAGCGTTGCGCTGTCGGTCTTGGCCCAGCGCAGTTGCACGTTCACCGGCGTGCCCGCCGAGTTGTAGGTGGTGACCGCGCCGCCGCTGATGGTCTCGTTGGTGAAGTTGGTGATGTCGTTGCCCACCACGATGCCGGTGCCGGGACTGGAGTTGCGGGTCAGCGTCACGGGCGAGGTGAGGCCGAGGGCCGTGAAGCCGCCAGAAGTGCTCGCGATGCTCCAATCCTCGCCGCTGCCGGAATGCAAGGTGATGGCGCCGCCCGCGACCGTCGGCTGCACGCCGGTGACGGCGCCGATCTTGGAGAGCAAGGTGCCTACGGAGTCGGTGACGTTGATCTGATTGCCGCTCGCGCCGGAGGCCACGAAGGTGAAGGTGACGACATCGCCGGCGCTGCCGGTCATGGTGATGGTGTCGCCGGGCGCGAAGTTGGTGCCGATGGAGTCAGTGGCGGCAGCGCCCGACAGCAAGGTATTTGCGGTGATCGCGGTCGCGTTCTTGTTGTTCGCCACGGTGCCGGTGACGGTTTTGTCGCTATAGAAATTGGTGCCGACCGGAAGCGGCACGTTGGACAGATCGGCCGAGTTGAGGCCGCCGGCCGCGGTCAAGGTGCCGGCGGCGGCGTTGGCGCTGGCCTGCGTCTTCGGCTGGGTCGGCAGGTTGGCGCCGTATTGAATGGCCGTCGACGCCTGGGCCGGCACGAAGTTGTTGGCGAATTTGAGAACCTGGGGCACGTTGCCGGTGGGATTGCCAGTCTTGGGATCGACGGTCATGCCCATCAGATAGTAGCCGGCGCCGTTGACTAGGTTGCCGTTGGCGTTGAGCTGGAAGTCGCCGCGACGGGTGTAGTTGGTGACGCCGGAGAACACCGGCGCGTTGTCGACCATCGAGGTCGCCTTCTGCACGGAGAAGAAGCCATCGCCGTTGATCGCCATGTTGGTGGCGACCGTGGAGGTCGAGACCGTGCCCTGGGTGGTGATCGTCGCCTGCGCATAGGCCGTGACGCCGCCGGCGTTCTGCCGGCTCGGGTTGGTCGCGTTGGGGATGAGATCTTCGAAGCTCGTGCCGATGCCCTTGTAGCCGACCGTCGAGGCATTCGCGATGTTGCCCGAGATGTTCTGCAGCGCGAAGGATTGAGACGAGAGGCCGCTGACAGCAGTGTTCAGCGCATCGAAGATACCCATACCATTGGCTCCACGTTGACCAGCGGCGGGCTCACTCCCCGACCGCATTTCGCGGGAAGCGTCGCAATCGCTGTGCCAAATATGAAACCGGCGAACTATCAGTCACTTAGCAAATCGGAACGTTAAAAAAGCAGCGCCAAAAGTGGTGAACAATTGCCGAGCCGGCAAGTCTTGCCGAGCCGGGGCGCGCCGCATCGCGCTCCGGACAGGGCTGTTTTCACAGATGCCGACGCGTCGTTCAGGTCGCAGATGGTCCTTGAACGAACGAGCCCGCAAATTCCGTCACGTTGCGGACGGGCTTGCCGGATGAAAAGTGAGCGCAAGCCCGTCCATGCAGTAGCGCAGGCCGGTCGGCTTCGGGCCGTCGTCAAAGACGTGGCCGAGATGGCCGCCGCAGCGGCGGCAATGCACTTCGCTGCGCAACATGCCGAAGGTCCGATCCTCGCGGGTCGCCACCGCGTTATCCAGCGGCTTGTAGAAGCTCGGCCATCCGGTGCCGCTCTCGAACTTGGTTTCGGACGAGAACAGCGGCAGGTCACAACCGGCGCAGGCAAAGGTGCCCTTACGATGCTCCTTCAGAAGCGGGCTGGTCCAGGGGCGCTCGGTGCCCTCCTGCCGCAGGATCTCATATTGCTCTGGCGAAAGCTGCGCGCGCCATTCGGCATCGGTCTTCTCGATCTCGAATTTCTCGGCCGCGCGCGCCGGCGTGCTGCCGCCGAACCAGCGCAGAGCAGCAAAGCCGAACAGGCCGGCGAGCGAGGTCAGCATCAGGCGACGATCGATCATTGGCGGTCTCCGTAGCGAAGAATGGCTGCCGAAGTTACGGCCGAGGTCGCCGGACGTTACATCGGGGCAAGCTCCGCCCGCTCACTTTATTGCGAGTGAGAGGACCTCACATGTCCTCGCCTTCCCCGCCCCCCATCAGGTCGGACGGCTTCGGGCGAATCGGCAAGCGCCGCGGTGCGGCGGCCCGGCGTCGCGCTTCGGCCGCTCGCGCCGCGCGTGCCCGCTCCTTGACCCGCAAGCGCTCGCGATGCCGGGCGAGACCGCCGGCGAGTGCCGAGCTGCCACGCGCCCACAGGCTCACGGCGTAGCCGGCGACGCGTCCGCTGACCCCGCCGGCCCAGACCAGTTCGAATGGCGAGAACAGCCGCCAGCGGTCGTCGCCGGCCAGGATGCCGCCGGCGATCAGTTGTCCGGCCATGGCGGAGGTATTGAGGCCCTGGCGGCCGAAGCCGCTCGCCACCCACAGGCCTTTGCGCAGTTGGCCGACCTGCGGCATGCCGTGCACGGTCTGGCCCGTCGCCCCGCCAAAGGTCTCCGTGATCTCGCAGCGGCCGAGCTGCGGAAACACGCTGCGAATCCGACGCCCCACGGCCCCGGCGAAGGCGCCCGGCCGCGCCGACCAAGTGGTTTCGGGGCTGACCCACATCAGCCGGTCGCCGTCGACGATGCGGAACTGATCGATGCCGTCGAGATCGTTCACCGAGCCGCCAAAGGCGATCGCCTCGGCGAGGCCTGCGCCGAGCGGCGCCGTGATCCCGCCGTAACGCCAGACCGGCAGCAACGTATCCGACAACCGCCGCAGGGGCGCGCCGAGATGGATGTTGCCGGCCAGCACGATATGGGCGGCACGCAGCCGTGCCGATGGCGTGACGATGCGCTTGCGCACGCCAGTGGCATCGATGCTGACCACCGGCGTGTCCTCGAATATCCGCGCGCCCGCGCGCCGCGCGAGCCGCGCCAGTGCATGGACATAGCTGCGCCCGTCGAGCTGGAACGCCTTCGGATAGTGGATGCCGTGAAAATAACGGTCGGTCTTGAGCACGGAGCGAACGCGCTCGACCTGCCAGCCCTCGGCCTCGGTGGCAAAATCCTCGTTCAGCATTTGCAGGCGGCGCAGCAGAGTGTCACCGGCATCGACATTGGAGACTTCGAGCGCCCCCTCACTCAACGCAATCCCGGGCATCATGTCTTCGCTGGCATTGGCGCGGATGAACTCGGCGCCCTCCCAGGACAACGCCCAGAGCTGCCGCGCATGCTCGACACCGACGCGCTCGATCAGATCCGGCAATGGCAGTGCAAAACCGGGCATGACCGCGCCCATCAACTGGCCAGAAGCGTTCCAGCCGACATGACGGCCCTCGAGCACCACCACGCTGGCGCCCTGCCGGGCGGCGCACAAGGCGACCATCAGCCCGGCAATCCCGCCACCGACCACGCAGATGTCGGCATCGAGATCGAAGGCGAGCCGGGTCCGCCCGATGGCCCGCTCCTCGCTGATCGCGCTTGTGGAAGTCTCACTCATGGCGTTTTCTTAACCAAGCCTGCCGGCGCTTGTCACCTTGCGTCATCATCCTTTTAGTGCCGAGCAGTAGGTGAAGCATAGCCAGACCGAATAGAGACCACAGTTCATGCGCCGATTGATGCTGTTCCGCCACGCCAAGACCGAAAGGGACGCGCCATCCGGCCGCGATCAGGATCGCCGACTCGACGAGCGCGGGCATCAGGATGCCGCGAGACTCGGCGATTTCCTTGCTCGCCATCCCCCCTTCCCCGATCTGGTTCTGGTCTCGACGGCCGTGCGGGCGCGGCAGACCTGGGAGCTCGCCTGGGAAGCCATGCGGGACCGGGTCCCCGAGCCGGTCGTCGAATTGGTGCCGGAACTCTATGCCGCCGAGGTGGTGCAGCTCCTGCACAACATCCGGCTGGCCGAGGCCAGCGATCCCAAACGGCTGATGCTGGTCGGCCACAATCCCGGCATGCACGAGCTGGCGCTCGCCCTGACCGGCGGCGGCGACAAGGCGGCGCGCGAGGAGCTCGCGCACAACCTGCCGACGTCAGGACTTGCCGTCCTCGACTTCGACATCCACGACTGGACCGATGTGTCCTTCGGCCGCGGCAAACTGGTGCAATTCGTCACCCCGAAGCTCCTGAAGCAAGCGTGAGCCAATTGACAGCGCAACACCGGAGGGCGCCTAATCGATCAGCTCCTCATTGAGCATGGGAAGCAGGGAGGCGTGTGATGTTCAAATCCATCCTGGTCCCGATCGATCTCGCCGACACCGACCTTGCCAAGCCCGCGATTGCGACGGCGGCGACGCTCGCCAACACCTGGGACGGCACCGTGCGCCTGCTCAACGTGCTGCCGATGACGCCGGTGATGCTCGCCGAATATGTTCCGGCCGATTTCGACGCGCAGCAGCGCGAGGCGGCGGAAGAAGCCTTGTCGATCGTCGCGCGCGAATCCGGGCTTCCCGAAAACCGCATCTCCTACGCGGTACGTCAGGGGGGCATCTATCACGAAATCCTGGAGGAAGCGGCCGCCGTGAAGGCCGACCTCATCGTGATGACGTCACATCGCCCGGCGATGCGCACCTATTTCCTCGGCTCCAATGCCGGCCACGTCGTGCGCTACGCCAAATGCTCGGTGCTGGTGGTCAGGCATTAGAGCATGATCCGGAAAAGTGGAAAGCGGTTTTCCAAGGAGATCATGCTCAATCAAAGAGATGAGATCGTGATGCGATCCTTCTAATCGCATCACGATCTGGAACCGGTCGGGCCCTCACGGCCATTCGGCAATGAAGCCCTTGGCCTTGTACGGCGCGATCTTGTCCCATTCGGCGAGCACGCGGCGGCGGAATTCGGGATGGGTATGCCAGCGCTCGCGCGGCACGCCGAAACTGTCGATCGTGACCAGCATCTTCGTCACCTCCGGCCAGTAGCGGTGCAACGTCATCGGATAGCGCCGCGCGGTCCAGCTGTTGCCGAGACAGATCACGCTGCCGATGTTTGCGAGCCCGAGCGCGGCCTCGATCACCGGCAGCGAGAGGATCACGTTTTCGCCGGTGTTGGTGGCGCGGTGTTCCTCCAGGATCAGGTCGGCCGGAATGCCGCCGTCGACCATCGCCCGCTTGATCACGGCGCATTCGGATTCATCGCCGCCCGGCGTGACGCCGCCGCTGACGATGGCATGACGGAAATAGCCGTCGCGCCACAGCCGGCAGGCTGCCTGTGCCCGCAGGCTTTCCTCGACGCGCGTGCCGAACACGAACAGCAGATCCGCCGGCTGCAAGGGCGCTTCGATGAAATGCTGCGCGTTGATCGCGGCGATCTCGGCGGCGTCCGGCAGCCTCAGCGATCGGTCCTGCATAGATCCTGTCCTCACCTATCGCGCACAGCATGCCTCCGTTCCCTAGCCGTAGAAGTCACATTTGATTGCGTCCGATGACGTCTCGCCGGGATCACGGCAACAGCCCGGACGGAATGTCCGCGAACGTGTAGCTGCGCGGCTTGTTGCGGACGATGAAGCCGCCGACCTGCCAGGCGAACAGCGCAACGAAGCCGACAAGAAATAGCGCGCCCGACCATTCGCCTGCCAGCAAGGCGCGAACGAACAGTGCGGCGATGGCAAGCCCGAGCAATGCGACAAGCGCCAGCGCTGCAGCATACGTCGTTTGCCCGAGCCCGGCGGTCAGCACCGCCTGGCTGTGATGCGCAGCGAGTTGCGCATGCAGCGCCGTGACGAAACGGCGGTAGCCCTCGCTCTGCGGCGCGACCAGCGTCGCGGTCTGCCAGGAGGTCGAAACCAGGCTGAGCCGCGCACCGCTGCAATGGGTGATGTCGGCGCGAAAGCGCCGTGCCTGCATCGACACCGGCCGATAGGAGAGCCGCACGGCGGCGATCTCGGCATAGGGCCAGAGCCCGGCACGTGCGCCGATGCGCCACGACACCCCCTCGTCGGTCAGCTCGAACCGATGCGCGGTCCCGATCAGCGACGCCTTGAAGGCATAACTGACCGTGGCGTCATCGTCTGCGGACGTCATTTCCTGTGCGTGAATGGATCAGCCTCACTGCTTGCACGAAGCCTGCCGCTTATCCTACACATCGCTCATGACCGAGACGACCCATTTCCCCCGACTGTTGATCCTGGCCGGCGCCATGGCTGCAGGCGTGCTGCTCGCGCTCGCCGTGCACATGATGGGCGCGCGCTATGGGCTGGATCTCGGCGGGCTGTGGCGGACGGACACCGGGGCGTTCATGCCGGCCGGCTCGGCCATCGCCTGGTGGCTGATCGCAACCGTTGCGTTCGCCGGCGGCTATTTCATCGCGAGCCTGATGCATAGTGCCGTTTCCGGAGATATCCCGAAACGAATGCAGCACTTCCTGATCGGCATCGGCGTCCTGCTCCTGATTGGCGCCGGCCAGACGCTGTCTGGACCAAGCCCGACACCTTCGATCGCGGGCGTGCTGGCCGGCATTGCCGCGCTCGGCCTCGGCGCATTGATGGCGTTTTGCGGGGCCAATTTCGCGTTACGGAAGGCGTGATCGCCTCTCCTTCGTCGCGCCTCATCGCCCATGCTGCGCCGACGCGCCCCAGCGGATCACTCCCGCGGCCGTCAAAAGCACCGCGGCAGAAATGACGAGCGACCATCGGAGCCCCGAGATGAAGGCATCCGGCTGCCCGATCAGCGCTCCGAACAAGGCCACTCCGATCACGCTGCCGGTCTGCCGCGTCGCATTCAACACGCCGGCCGCCACGCCGGACCGGGACTTCTCGACACTGCCAAGCAGGGTCGAGGTCAACGGCGGCACGAGCAGACCGAGCCCGCTGCTCACACCGATCAGCTGCAGACCGACCGCCCAATAAGGCGTTCCCGGCGCAGTCCGCAGCAGCGCCAGGCAAGACAGCGCCGACAGCGTTGCACCGAGCGCGATGGTGGCGCGTGGACCGATCCGCTCGGCCAGGCGCGGCGCGGCCAGATTGACCGGGAACACGACGCCGAGCATGGGCACAAAGGCAAGCCCGGTCGCGAACGCCGACAGGTGATTGATCTCCTGGAAATACAGGCTGAACACGAAGATCAGGCCGTAGATCGAGACGTTGGCCAACAGGCCGACCAGCGCGCACAGCGCAAACAGACGGTTGCGAAACAAGATCAAGGGCAGCATCGGCTGCCGGGTGCGTGCCTCCTGCCAGACGAAGACGACGCCTGCGGCGATCGCGATGGCGAAACCCAGCAGGACGGCGCGATCGGTCCAGCCCCGTGCGCCGGCTTCGATCACGGCCGCTGCGAGCGCCCCGAGCGAAGTGATCGCCGCAACCTGCCCGGCCAGGTCGACCGAGCGGTCGGCATGGAGCGGCGTCTCCTGCGCATAGATCTTCGCGAGCCAAAGTCCCGCAAGACCAATGGGCACGTTGACAAAGAAGATGGCGCGCCAGCCGACCAGCGCGATCAAGGTGCCGCCTACGAAGGGGCCGGCAGTCAAAGCGAGGCTCGCGCCGGCGGCCCAGACTCCCACCGCACGCCCTCGTTGCTTGGCATCGGCATAAGTATGGTTCAGCAACGCAAGCGAGTTCGGAACGAGGACGGCTGCCCCCAGGCCCTGGATGCCGCGGAGCGCGATCAGGCTGATGGCGTCGGGCGCGAGGCCGCAGCCGATGGATGCGAGCGTGAACAGCGCAAATCCGCCCATGAAGATACGTCGGGCGCCGAGCCGATCGCCGAGCGCCCCCGCGGTCAGGATGAAGGCGGCAAACGCGATCGTATAGGCGTTCACCACCCATTGCAGCTCAGCCACGCCGCCCCCGAGGGCAGATCGGATGCTGGCGAGCGCGGTGTTGACGATGGTGACGTCGAGCTGGACGACGCCGAAGCCGAGACTCATGGCGGTCAATGTGAGCGCGCTCGCCAGCCGGGATGGCGGAGCTTGCCGCGCCGCGGCTAGCCGTGAGGTATCTGTTGCGAGCGATAAGCGAGTCATGCCGGCACCTCTCATCTTGAGGACGGCCTGTTAATTAGCCCTGGCGCGCACCACGATGCTTCGATATCGGTCGAACCATCGATCACATGCGCCATGGCGGCTGAAGCATGAGGACTGCCTGGCGCCAAAACGCCGCGCGGGGCGCGGCGTTTTGCCTCAGCTGAACCATTTTCGGGCGAGAGATCAGCTCGCCGCGCGCAGGTTCACCGCACCTTCGGCCAGGCTGGTCAGCTTCTTATCCGTCGCCTTCTCCTCGTCGAGCGTCTTCTGCAGGATGGTCGCGCAATCCTTGCGGCCGAGCTGCTTGGCCCAGGCGATCAGGCTGCCGTAACGGACGATTTCGTAATGCTCGGCGGCCTGCGCGGCGTTGATCAAAGCCGCGTCCAGCACGGCCTTGTCGGCAACCTCGCCGGCCACCTCCTCGGCCTCCTCAATGATCCCGTCGATGGCCGGGCAGTCGACAGCGTTGGCTTCGATGCCCTGCATCTTGAACACCTGCTCGAGCCGCTGCACGTGCGTTTTGGTTTCATCCAGGTGGGTCAGGAATCCCTGTTTCAGCCGCTGATCGCTGGCCTTGCTGGCCATCTTCGGCAGCGCTTTGACCAGCTGGTTCTCGGCGTAATAGATGTCCTGCAGCTGGTGAACGAACAGGTCGTTCATGGTTTTGATGTCTTTGGTAAACAGTCCCATTGTCTCGCCTCCTTGCGCTCGGAACGCCGTTGGCTCCCGGCCATCGTTTTCGCGCGTTCATCTGGTGGTCTGCGCTCGGCTAACCGGTGGCTTGGCCCGTTGTTCCGGCACAGCACAAACATCGGAGCGTGCCCCATTTGCGGAACTGCGCGGCGCAATCGGACGTTGGCGGCGACGTGATTGTGACAAATCCAGGGCGTCAACATTATGTGACCAACGTATGACGGGTCAGCACGTTCGAAAGCTGAAGCCGGCCTTGTCAAGGACTGCACAAGAGGCGTGTTTTGCCGTAAGGAACTCTCCGTAATGGAATTCCCGCCCGCCATCGAGTAATGGTTTCGCCCCTCTTCACATCTGTGGTGCCGCCCCGCCGGGAGGATGAATGCAGCGTCTGCTGACTGCGCTCGGGCGCGGTTTCAAGAAATGGATCGGCTGGAAGCGGCTTGGAATCGCAGCAAGCTTCGCCATCATCGCCTTCGCGGTGACCACCCTGGTGCGCACGCTCCGGGGGGTCGACGGCGGCGTGATCCTGACCGCCTTGGCCGACATCCCTCCCGGACACATCGCGCTCGCCGCACTCTGCGTCGTCGGTGCGTTTTGTACCCTGACCTTCTACGATTTCTTCGCCCTGCGGACGATCGGCAAGAAGCACGTGCCCTACCGGATCGCAGCGCTGTCATCCTTCACGAGCTATTCGATCGGCCACAATATCGGCGCGACCGTCTTCACCGGTGGCGCCATTCGCTTCCGGATCTACTCCGACTATGGACTGAGCGCGATCGACGTCGCCAAGATCTGCTTTCTGTCCGGGCTGACCTTCTGGCTCGGTAATATCTTCGTGCTCGGCATCGGCATGATCTTGCACCCGTCCGCCGCCTCCACGATGGACCAGTTGCCGGAGGCGGTGAACCGACTGATCGGCGTCGGGCTCGTTCTGGCGATTTTCGCCTATCTCGGCTGGCTCGCGACCGGCAAGGACCGCCGCAAGCTCGGCCAGAACGGCTGGAAAGTCGTGCTGCCCTCGACCCGGCTGACCTTTGTGCAGATCCTGATCGGCGTGGTCGATCTCGGCTTCTGTGCGCTGGCCATGTATCTGTTGGTGCCCTCCGACCCGCCGATCGATTTCATGTCGCTCTCGGTGGTTTTCATCCTGGCCACCTTGCTGGGTTTCGCCAGCCATGCGCCGGGCAGCATCGGCGTGTTCGACGCGGCGATGCTGGTGGCGCTGCCGCAGTTCGGGCGCGAGCAGCTGCTCGCCACGCTGCTGGTGTTCCGCGTCCTCTATTTCGTCATCCCGTTCGCCACGGCAATCTCGATCATGGGGTTCCGGGAACTCTGGATGAATGTCGTGCAGCCCTGGCAGGAACGGCGCAAGCTCAACGACGTATCCCGCCGCCATGTCACGCCGCCTCAAGCCACGGCAACTCCTGCGCCGGCCCCGCTGCCGCAGCGGCTGAAACAGCACTCGCGGCGCTGATCCGACGCGATGTCGGCGCAGCACCGAGCTGAGGCATGGCTGACTTGTCCCAGGCAATCGGCTTGATCTGACAGGCGGCCCTCTTATTTCCGCCGCATCTTTGCCGTGAAACGTCGCGCCATGATCCCAGATTCCCTTCGCCTGCTGCTGGCGGCCGCATTGCTCGCGCCCGCGCTCTCCGTGATTCCGACCTCGCCGGTCGGCGCCCAGATCACCGCCACCCCGATGCAGATCAGCTGGGAGGTGCGCAACCGTTTCCGCCTGTTCCGCGAGGAGCGCGACTTCCTGCTTCACGTGGACGCTGCGCGCGACCGCAGCATCCTCGCCGCCGAGCAAGGCCTCGAACTGCAGAGCGACGGCCGCGGCTGGGCTCGCAACATCGTCAACCGGCTCTGCATCGATCTGCAGGGCCGCGTCAACGAGCCCTGCACCCGCGACAATGTGAAGGAGAGCTATCTCACCCCGATCGATCACCCGATCACGGTGCGGCTCACCGGCGCGGTCCCGGTCGGCGCCACCTGCGCCTGGTCGTTCGACGATGGTGACGGCCCGCAAAGCTCGACCTTCGACTGTGCCGAGCCGGTCAACCTGCGTGTCCGCTATGGCCGTCAGACCGTCGCCACGGTCGACGTCTCCAGCGCGGACGGCAGCCAGCGGGTATCCGCCGGCATCCAGGTGCGCGACATCTTCATCGCCGGTCTCGGCGACAGCATCGCCTCGGGAGAGGGCAATCCCGACCGCGCGATCGCGTTGGCCGACGAAGGCTTCTGCTTCCGCTCCTATCTCGGCGGCGCGACCGGGCAATATTACCGGCCGAGCCGCGCCGGCTTCAAAGGCGGCCGTGCCTGCGAAGCGCCGGACACGCTGCAGAACTGGCAGCGCCACAGCGCCGTCTGGTTCAATGCAGCCTGCCATCGCTCGCTCTACAGCTATCAGACCCGCACGGCGCTCGCGCTCGCGGTGCGCTATCCGCACATCGCGGTCACTTATCTGCCGCTCGCCTGCACTGGTGCCACCATTGCCGACGGCCTGTTCGGCAGCCAGCGGGCGCGCGAATGCCCGCCCGGCCGCTCGATCGCGACGTGCCAGAGCAGCGTCAACGGCCAGCTTTCCGAATTGCGCGAGGCACTCACGGCGGCCAAGCGGCGCCAGCCGGATCGCCGGCTCGACCTCGTGCTGCTGTCGATCGGCGCCAACGACATCAACTTCTCCGGTCTCGTGTCCGACGTCATCGTGGACACGCCGACCGAGCGCACCCTGTTCAAGCGCATCGGCCTGATCGGCTCGGTGGAGGATTCCCGCGCCGAGCTTGCGCGCGACCTGCCGCAGGGCTTCGCCAAGCTGCGCGAGGCCCTCAAGCCCTTGGTCGGCGACCTCTCGCATGTGATCTACACGTCCTACGGCAATCCGGCGCTCGCCAGTGGCGGTACGCCCTGCCCTGGCGGGCGGGCGGGGTTCGACATCCATCCCGCTTTCTCCGCCGATCCGCAGCGGCTCGCCAATGTCACCGCCTTTGTCGAGAACGAGTTCCTGCCGACCCTGAAGGCACTGGCGCAGTGCCAGGGCGGCGTGCTGTGCCGCGATCCGCGCAGCGACCGCATGACCTTTGTCGATGCGCATCAGGCTGCGTTCGCCGACCACGGTTTTTGCGCGCGCGCCGCGAGCGATCCCGTATTCGACCGCGACTGCTTCTCTGCCAAGGGCGACAGCTTCGATCCCGACATCGTCAATGCCGCCAATGACCCCTTGCGCTGCGGCCGCGGCGCCAGCGAGTACCGGGCCTATCTGCCGCGGGCACGCTGGATCCGCGATGCCAATGACAGCTATTTTGCCGCGATGACCTATCCGCAAGGCCTGCCGGCTGCGATGCAGCCCTCCGATATCCACGATGCGACCTGGGGTGTGCTGTCGGCGGTCTATGGCGGCGCGGTACACCCGTCCGCCGAAGGGCACGCGGCGATGGCGGATGCGGCCTTTCCGGCCGCAGCCCAGGTGCTCAGCCTGGACGCCGCCGAGCCCGACATCAGCGGCGAGCCGCTGCCGCCCGCAAGCGCAGTGCAGCAATAGGCCAAGATCGATCCGAACGCGCTTTCCAAGCCGCGTGAGCGCGGCTTACACTTGACATGCGCGCGACCTATACGCGCGCGGCACAACTAACAAGTTGGCCCAACAAGATCGTCAAGGGAGAAACGCATGCTTCGGTTCGATGCCTGTTCGCCGCCGCTTGCCATGTTGGCCGCGGCCACGACCCTCTGCCTGACCGCGCCTGTATACGCGCAGTCCGGCGATCCTATCAAGATCGGCGTGATCGCCGAAGTGCAGGCGATCGCCGGTGCCGCCACGCCCGGCGGCGCGCAGATCGCGGCCGATGAGATCAACGCCAAAGGCGGCGTGCTCGGGCGCAAGATCGAGATCGTCACCTACGACGACCACTCATCGTCGGCAGATGCCGTGCGCGCCTTCCAGCGCGCCGCCAATGAGGACAAGGTGTCGGCCGTAATCGCCAGCTACATCAGCGAGGTGGTGCTGGCCTTGGAGCCCTGGGCCGCGCGGCTGAAGCTGCCCCTGATCACCCCGGGCGCGGCCTCCAACGAGATCACCAAGGCGATCCACAACGACTATGAGAAAAACAAATACACCTTTCACGGCTACCTGACCTCGGCGGCGCAGGCCCAGCTGGTCTGCGATGCGGCCAAGGACCTGCTGGCCGATCAGCTCAAGTTCAAGACCGCCGCGATCATGAGCGAGGACGCGGCCTGGACCAAGCCGCTGGACGTCGGCTACGAGGCGTGCCTGCCCAAGGCCGGGCTGAAGGTGGTCGAGCACATCCGCTTCTCGCCCGACACCACCGACTTCACGCCGATCTTCAACAATATGGAGGCCAAGAAGCCGGACGTGATCGTCACCGGCATCTCCCACGTCGGCGTACAGCCCACCGTGCAGTGGAAGAACCAACAGGTGCCGGTGCCGATGTTCGGCATCAGCGCGCAGGCGCTCAGCCCGACCTTCTGGAACGATACCAACGGCGCGGCCGAAGGCATTCCGTCGCTGGCCGTCGCGACGCCGGAGGTCGCGGTGACGCCGAAGACCAAGCCGTTCGCGCAGGCCTTCAAGGCCAAGTTCGGCACGCCGCCCGCCTATACCGGCTACACCGGATACGACGACGTTTACATCATCGCGGAAGCGATTAAGCGCGCCGGCTCGACCGATCCGGACAAGATGGTCGCCGAGCTCGAGAAGACGAACTACGAAGGCACGATCGGCCGCCTCGCCTTCTACGGCAAGGACGACGAGTTCACCCACGGGCTCAAGTCGGGTCCCGGCTACATCACCGGTCTCGTCTTCCAATGGCAGAGCGGCAAGCAGGTCACCGTGTGGCCGCCGGCGATCGCGGAAGGGAAACTGAAGTTTCCGGACTTCGTGAAGCTGTCGCAGTAGGGCCGGAGTTGGATCCGCTCTCGGATCTGTATTTGGCTATCTTTACTGCGTCACAAGTACCGTCATTCCGGGACAGCCCGTCAAGGCTGAACCCGGAATCTCGCAATTGCGCACCATAGTTCGATGCTGGCGCATCGCCCCAGAATGAGCGTGAAGCAGGCCATGTCTCGCGCTTGTGACGCAGTAATACTCTTTCCCTTGTATTTGGGGAACTTTCGACATATGTCATCAGCATATGCCGGAAGTTTTCGAGGGCTACCGAGTATGTCCGACGCTAGGCAGGTCAAACTTTTTCGAAACGGCCGCAACCAGGCAGTACGGATTCCGATGGAATTTGAACTCCCTGGGACCGACGCCATCATGCATCGGGAGGGAGACCGGCTCATCATCGAACCCCTACGCAAGCGAGGGCTCCTCGCGCTTCTTAAGACCATGGAGCCGATCCCCGAGGAGCTACCTGAGATCGATGATCCCGCTCCAGCTCCGGAGCGCCTGCTTTGACGCGTTACATGCTGGATACAAATATCATTTCCGACCTACTCAAGAATCCTCGTGGAAAAGCTTACAAGCGATTGAGTATGGTCGGCGATCGGAACGTCTGCACGAGCATCATCGTTGCGGCCGAACTTCGCTACGGATGCGCCAAGAGCGGCTCTGATCGGCTGCGCAAAGCTGTTGAAGAACTATTGAACGAGATTCCTGTGCTCTCCTTCGACGCTCCAGCCGACCGGCATTACGGATCCGCTCGCGCAGAGTTGGAAGCCTCAGGCACTCCGATCGGCGGCAATGATCTATTGATCGCCGCCCATGCTCTTACCACGGACGCCACGATCATCACTGCGAATGATCGGGAGTTCAAACGTGTTCGAGGTCTCAAAGTTGAGAATTGGCTTATCTAAAGGCGTGGCGACAAGGTCCTTGAGATCCTAGCGGTTCAGTGCTCCCTAAAGGCTAGGTGCGACGCCCCTGTCCGATGTATGCCGCGAGCATGCTTGCAAAGGGCGGCGGACTTCTCCGCAGCCCCTTGTATCGGACCTCTTCCTCGACCTCAGTAGCGATCGGTGCCGATGCCGACGCTCACGCCGGGCGCGTCGATACCGACCCCGCCCCGGTCGCGATAGCTGCGGCGCTCGTAATAGCGCTCGCGAGGCGCGTAATCGAGGCATCGCGACCTTCTCGGACGATGACGCGCCGCTCAGTGCGCTGACGCCAGCAACGTCCGTCTTCATTGCAGACCATGCGAACATTTTGGATGTAGCTCGCTGCCGCGGGGGACACCGCTGACAGCGGGGCAGCGGACACAGAGGTCACCACAAACGTACTTGCAGCGGCTGCCAATGCGATTGCGAAAGCCCTCATAGCATTTTCTTCAGTTAATGATTGTGCCGGTGAGCAATGGGCTTGCGACAGAATGGTTCCGGACGACGCAAAATTTTGCGCCGCGTGGCAGCTCCGCTGATGACCGTAGGAGAGACCCGATTTGCTAGCTGGCCCTATGCGGCCGGTTCCTGCGGCTTCTGCTAATCCGACGGACGCCAATCGCGCGCTGAGAAGCTGACGTTCTGAAACCTTGCACGGCAGGAGTTCAGCTCGAGCATCACCGTCTCAGGAATACCACGTCGCCCGGACGAGCCGGGCGGCAACAGGGAGATTGATATGTCGGACGTGACGTCTCGCAGCTGACTACTTCGCCGGCGCGATCTTCTTGCCCGTCGTCGCCGGCTGCTTCGCCGCTGCGGCCTGGGCCGGCAGGTACTTCGCGATCACGGCCGGATCGATCTGCGCCATGGCGCTGTCCGGCAGGCGCACCCAGGTCTCGTCGCGGCCAAGAAACGAGATGCCGATATAGCCGCGCAGCGTCAGCGTCTGTCCATCCGGACTGAGCGTCATCTTGGCGTTGTAGATCTTGCCATCGCGCGGATCGAGCACGTTGCCGTCCTCATAGACCAGCCCCTCGCGCTTCATGTCACGAAGCTTCATGTCGCGAATGAAGGAGATACCGAGCCATGGCGCGTTCTTGCGGTCGTCGGTGCATTTGGAGCAGATCGGATTCGGCGAATCGGTAGGTCTCGGGAACAGCTTCGCCATCACACCCTCGTAGACACCGTTGTGATCGACGACAAGAACGTAGAGCTTCGGCTCCCCGTTCTCGACCTTCTGCCACAGGCCGGCGGCGGACGGTTCGGCGGCTAGCGCAGGCCGAGCAACCAGCGACCCAACAAGCAGGACGGCGAGGGTGGCAAATGTCGCGACACGTGGCATCAGCCGAAGCCGGGGAAACGTTATCAGCATCATCATCTCACCTTGACCAATCCATAAAGCGCATGGACGCAGAGTACGGCCATTTCGAGGACCGTGCCAGCACATAGCAGGTCTTGCGCGGCTGTGGAATCGCAGCCGCCCAGAAACATCCAGTCACATTCCAGTTGGAGCCGGTTCCCTCCAATCCACCGCTTAGTTGACGCCGAGCTTCTTCTGCAGGCTCGATGACGATGTCGTGTATTGGAACACCAGCCGCTTCTCCGGGTAGACGTAGCGGTGCGCCTTCTGCGCCATCAGCGCGCCCTCGTGGAAGCCGCACAGGATCAGTTTGATCTTGCCGGGATAGGTGTTGATGTCGCCGATCGCGAAGATACCGGGCACGCTGGTTTCGAACGCCGAGGTCTCCACCGGAACCAGATTGTTCTCCAGCGCGATGCCCCACTCGGCGACGGGACCGAGCTTCATCGTGAGGCCGAAGAACGGCAGCATCCTATCGCAGGCGATCGTCTCCACCGTGTTGTCGTTGCCCTTGAGGGTGGCTGCCGTGAGCACGCCGCCTCCGCCTTCGAGGCCGGTGACCTGGCCGATCCTCAAGTCCATCTTGCCGGAGGCGACGAGCGCGCGCATCTGCTCGACGCTATGGGGAGCGGCGCGAAAATCGTCGCGCCGGTGCACCAGCGTGATGCGCTTGGCGATCGGATGCAAGTTGAGCGTCCAGTCGAGCGCGGAATCGCCGCCGCCGACGATGACGATGTTCTTGTCGCGGAACTCCTCCATCTTGCGCACCGCATAGAACACCGAGGTGCCTTCATAGGCTTCGATGCCCGGAACCGGCGGCCGCTTGGGCTGGAACGAGCCGCCGCCGGCAGCGATCACTACGACCTTGCATTCGAACACCTTGCCTGCATCCGTGGTGATGCGGAAACCGGGATCGCCGATCTTCTCGACCCTCTCCACCATCTCACCGAGATGGAAGGTTGGATTGAATGGCTTGATCTGCTCCATCAACTGATCGGTCAGGCCCTGCCCCGTGACCATCGGCACGCCGGGAATGTCGTAGATCGGCTTCTCCGGATAGAGTTCGGCGCATTGGCCACCGACCTTGTCGAGGATGTCGATCAGATGTGCCCTGATATCGAGCAGCCCCAGTTCGAATACGGCAAACAGTCCGCAGGGGCCCGCGCCAATGATCAGCACATCGGTCTTGATCGTTTCGCTCATGTCGCTCTTCTCGTTGGGAGGCCGCAGGCAAGATGTCGCGGCAAGTGGCGGTGTCCAAATGTGTAGCCAAGGCGGCTCACCCAGGGAAGCCTCAAAACCGGCTGGCGCCGGGCGGGGCGCATGCTCGTCGGATAGGTCTCAATTCGCATCCGCCGGCCTGGGGTCGACGGCACCTGAAAGTGGTGCACATCAAATACAACGACTCTTGCGCGAACGTGAAATCCGATCGATGATGCCGCCCCATTCATTCAAGACATGCTCTCAAATCATACGTCCATGGAGATGGTCTCGTGAATGTCTCCCCCTCGCATGAGGACGCGCTTCGTCTGGAGGATTTTCCGTACCGGCTCGGCGACAACGTTCGGTTCGGCGATCTCGATCCGAACTGGCACGTCAACAACGCGGTGTTTGCGACTTATTTCGAAAGCGCCCGCGTGATGCTGATGAAGGACCCTAACAACGATCTGATGCCGAAAGGATTGACCTGGATCATGGTGCGGCTCGACATTCAATTTCGCGCCGAGCTGCGCTGGCCAGGAACGATCGAAATCGGGCTTGGCATTGCCAAGCTTGGACGCACCTCGGTGACGTTCGACCAGGTGATCTTCGCGCAAAACACCTGCGTGGCTTCGGCGCAGGCCGTGAACGTGCTGATCGACGAAGCGACACGCATGCCGACACCGCTGACGCCGGAGCTAGTCAGCAATTTCCAGCCCTGGCTGCGGCGCGGAACGGCCGCGTCGGCCTGAGCGTGTCGACACGCGGAAAGGTCGCGAAAGCAAGGCGGCGCGCGCAGGACCGCGCGCGCGGGAGGCGCTTAGGCCTGACGTTCCGGCGTCGAGACGACGAGGCCGTCGAGTTCGTCGGAGACCTTGATCTGGCACGACAGGCGCGAGTTCGGCCGCACGTCGTAGCCGAAGTCGAGCATGTCCTCTTCCATCGGCGTGGGCGGGCCGACCTTCTCGCGCCAGGCTTCGTCGACATAGACATGGCAGGTCGCGCAGGCGCAGGCGCCGCCGCATTCGGCCTCGATCCCGGGAATGGCGTTGCGGATGGCCGCTTCCATCACGGTCGCGCCGTTCTCGATCTCCACGGTTCGGGATTCGCCGGTGTGGTCGACAAAGGTTATCTTGGCCATGTTCGCTCGATGCTGCGGGGGAATGAAGTCGGGCTGTCCTATAACGGGTCGACCCGCCCGGCGCTAGTGCCGCCCGGTGCGCCGTGTTCGGGGCGGTTCGCGTCTCCGGACGAGAGTATCAGGACGCCGCCAGCATCTCCGCAATCGCCATGCGCGCCTCGCCAACGGCCGTGCCGAGTTCGGCCAAGGTAAGGGTCAGGATATGGGCCTGGTCGCGGTCGCGGAGCGCCATCTCCAGCGCTTCGGCGGCTTCTGCGACCCCCAGCGCCCCGATCGCCCGGGCGGAGCCCTTCAGCGTATGCGCAAGCGCCGCGGCATCGCCCGGCAGTCCCATCAGCTGGCCAAGGATACGGCCGGACTGGCTCGCAAACATCCCCAGCACCTCGCGCTCGAGATCGAGGTCGCCAAGCGTCATCCGCCTGAGCTGGTCCAGGCAGATCGGCCCGTCATCGGGAACAAGCGGGGGCGAAGGCATCCATTCGATCCGGTGGAGGTCTGGCGTCATGGCGTACGTCTCGGGGAGTCCATTTCCGCGAACTCTCATCCCGAGGGCCACGGTTGCGCCAGCCAAGCATGGGAATGGTTAATACCTCCTTACCTGTATATTGCCGCGGCTCTGCCTTGTTTCAGGCGCGGGACCGCCCCAATTGCGGCCGAAATCGAATTTTCGGGACTTTCAAATGCGTTACCGGTGGGTCCTGTTAACGATGATTAAGAATCTCTTAACCGCGACCATTTCTTTCACCTCGCCCAGCCAATAGGATGCGCTTTGGATGGAGCGGGCTAGCCGGCAAGTGCCGCGCCTGGGCGCCCGCGGTGGATGAATCCGGTTCCGAGCCCGGCGATGGGGCATTCGTGCGCGGCTCACCGGATCAAAAAAATACGACGAGGCTCGGACTGAACATGGCAAACACCCCAAAAAAGGTCAAAGACCCGACTGAAGTTGCGCTGTCTGCCATTCAGGAGGCTTTGAACATCAGCGATACGGCCGCGCCGGAAGAGGCGCAGGCGCCGAATCGTGCTGACGAGGCGTCGCCGATCATGCCGATCGGCCCTGCCTTTGGGGAAACCACATTCGACGTGCGTCAAGGCGCGGAGCGCCCGGCCTTCGACGACAATGATGCGCCGCCGTTGATCGCCCGTCGCCCCGCCAACGACGATCGCGAGACCATCGGCCAGCTCCTGCAGGCCATTCAGAAGGGCCGCCCCTCGCGCGGCGTCTACACGATCGCGACCGCCTTTGCCGGCGTGTGGATCGTCGGCTGCGGCCTGCTGACGGTCGGCTTCCTGCCCTCGCTGCAATCGGCGATCGGGCAGAGCGGCGGCGTCCTGGTGCTGGCAGGATTGGCAGCGCTGTTTTTCGCCCCCGTGCTGTTGTTCTATTTCCTCGCAAGCCTCACCTGGCGCGGCCAGGAACTGCGCATGATCGCGCAGTCGATGGCCCAGGTTGCGATCCGCTTCTCGGAGCCGGAAGGCGCAGTCAGCGATTCGATCGTCACCGTCGGCCAGGCGATCCGGCGCGAGGTCGCAGCGATGGGCGACGGCGTCGAGCGCGCGATTGCCCGCGCCGGCGAATTGGAGACCCTGGTCGCCAACGAGGTCGCCGCGCTGGAGCGCGCGTATAGCGACAACGAAGTGCGGATCCGGGCGCTTCTGCAGGACATCGCCCATCAGCGCGACAATCTCGTCGGTCAGGCCGAGCAAGTTCGCAGCGCCATTTCCGGGGTGCAGATCGATCTGCGCCACGACATCGCGCTGATCTCGGACGCGATCGCCTCGCGCGTCGACGAGGTCGCCAAGAGCATCACCAGCGCGCTGGAAGAGCGCGGCGCCCACATCACGGCTGCGCTCGGCAATGCCGGCGACAACATGATCCTGGCGCTCGGCGAGCGCGGCGGCGACCTGCTCGATCGGCTCGAGGAGGCCAGTTCCGAGACCACGCGTGCCGTGCTCGACGCCTCCGAGCGCCTGACCACAAGCCTCAACTTCAAGACCGGACACGTCCACGACGAGTTCGCCGATCTCTCCGATCGCGTCCATGAGATGCTCAACGAGCGGATCGACCGCATCACCGCCGAGTTCGAGCAGCGGGCCGCGGTCATCGTCGACGGCATCTCGGTGCGCACCGAGCAGGTCCACGATTCGCTCAAGGCTTCCGGCGACTCGCTCCTGCTCGAGCTCGAGCTGCGCAGCGGCGAACTCGTGCGCAAGATCGACGATGCGAGCCAGCGAATGTCGGGCCATATCGCCTCGAGCGGCGAGAAAGCCAGTGAATCCCTCGATGCGACCGTCAGCTCGCTGGTCGAAAAGGTGGTGAGCCAGACCGAGGCCGCGCACGACACGCTGTCGATGCAGATGAGCGCGTTCGATGAGCTCGTGAAGAACCAGGGCACCGAACTCGCCGAGCGCTTCGCCCGCGACTCGAGCACCCTGGGTGCGCTGATCACCCGGCATATCAGCGAATTCGATCGCACCGTGAAGACGTTCGGCGGCGATATCGTCGAGCGCATGGGCCAGCGGACCCAGGACATCACCGATAATCTGAAGACCTATGTCGACACCTTCGATAGCCGTCTGTCCTCGAACGGCGGGCAGATCACGGCCACGCTGGATCACCGCCTTTCGCAGTTCGAGACCACGCTCGAAGCGCGCATCACCAATCTCGATGCCGCGCTGGAAAACAAGATCAACGCCTTCCACCAGAACCTCGACGGCCGGCTGAAGTCGCTCGAAGAAACCTTCGACTCGCGCGCGACCTCGGTCACGACGACGGTCGAAGGCCGTCTCAACGCCCTCTCCTCGTCGCTGACCGACGGTGCGGCCCAGGTGCTGCATACGATCGACTCCCGCCTCACCGTGCTCACGTCCTCGCTGACCGACGGCGCGGCCCAGGCGATCCATTCGATCGATTCCCGCCTGACCCTTCTCACCTCCTCTCTCAGTGACGGCACGGCGGAGGCGCTCGAAGCCATCGACCAGCGCGTCGCCACCGTCTCGCAGACGATCGACGGCCGCACCACGCAACTGGCCGATACCGTCACGGCGCGTTTCCAACAGATCCACCAGAGCATCGAGACCAGGGTCGGCGGCATCGCCGGCGACATCGACCAGCGCGTCGCCCAATTCGAAGATCTGTTGGGGACCCGCATCGAAGCCGTGGCCGGCCGCATCGAGAGCAGCGGGCGCCAGGCCAGCGACGAACTGATGACGCGCGCGGAGCTGTTGTCCGCCAGCATCAAGTCGCATGTGGAAGACGCCGAGCGTTCCCTGACCAATCTCGTGGTCAACACCAGCGAGACCATCCAGACCGGCGCGCGCGCGGCGCAGCAGGCGCTGCTCACCGTCTCGACCGATGTCGGTGCGCAGCTGAAGACCACCTCGACCGAAGTCGAGCGGGCCCTCACCGGCGCCGGCAGCGGGGCGGCCAATGCCATCCTGTCGAGCGCGCGGGACGCGCAGCTCACCTTGGTGACGGCTTCCGGCGATACCGTCGCCCAGATCAAGTCGCTATCCGCCGATGTCGAGCGCACGCTGGCGGCGGCAGGCTCCGCAACGGCGGCCTCGATCGTGGCCGGTGCGCGCGAAGCACAAAACACCCTGGTCGCGGCGTCATCGGAAGCAGTCGGCCAGGTCAAGTCGCTCACCATCGACGTCGAGCGCTCGCTGTCGAGCGCCGGTGTTTCGACCGCGGAAGCCATCACCGGTAGCGCGAGAGAGGCACAGGCCACCCTGCTTGCCGCCTCCTCCGAAGTGGCCGACGAGGTCAAATCGCTGACCGCCGACGTGCAACGCTCGCTGTCGCTCGCCGGCACCACCACGGCGGAAGCAATCACCAGCGGTGCGCGCGAAGCGCAGACCACACTGATCAGCGCCTCATCGGAAGCCGCCAATCACGTCAAGACGCTCGCCGTCGACGTGGAACGGACCATGTCGGCGGTCGGCACCAGCACGGCAACCACGATCGTGAACAGCGTCCGCGACGTGCAGAGCAAGCTGATCGCCGCTTCCGCCGAAGCCGCCGATCACGTCAAATCGCTGGCATCCGACGTCGAGCGCACCCTCGCCGCAGTCGGCACCAGCACAGCGGCCTCGATCGTGAGCAGTGCACGCGACGTGCAGTCGACCCTGATGGTCACTTCCACCGAGGCGACGGACCACATCAAGTCGCTGGCCTCCGACCTCGAGCGTACGTTGTCGACCGTCGGCGCGGACACGGCGAGCGCCATCCTCAATAGCGCACGTCAGGCCCAGACCTCGCTGACGGCGACCTCTGCCGACACGGCGGCCGCGGTGGTGGGCAGCGCGCGTGAGGCCCAGGCCCTGCTGACCGCAACATCGACCGACACCGCCGGCCAGCTCAAGACGATCTCCTCGGAGATCGAGCAGGCGATCAATGCGGTTGCCGCGAACACCACGGAGAACATCCAGACCAGCGCCGCGAACGCGCAGAATATGCTGCTGGCAGCGGTGAACGAAGTCAGCTCGCGAGTGAAGTCGACCTCCACCGACATCGAGCGCACCGTGCTCGCGGCCGGCAATTCGTTCGGCTCGGCCATGACCGGCAAGACCGACGAGATCGTGACCTATGTTCAGCAGCACACCGAGCGACTGTCGCAAATGCTCGATGGCCGGCGCGGCCAGCTGGTCGAGGCACTCGGCTCCAAGGCGAACCAGCTCACGATCGAGATCGATCGCGTCACTTCGGATGCGTTGAAATCGATCGAATCGCGCGGCCAGGCCTTCGCCAAGACCATGATGGGCAACGGCACCGAGGTCGCGCGCACGATCACCTCGGCCGGCGAGCTCGCGACCACTGCCATCGGCAAATCGCTGAAGGAGCTGGAGCAGGCTTCCCGCGCCGCGATCGAGCAGTCGCGCCAGGTGTCGGTCGCCGCAGTCACCGAGATGCAGGAAACCAGCAAGATCCTCCGCACCGACACGGTCGCCCTGTTCGAGCGGCTGCGCGAAGGCAACATCCTCCTGCAGGAGGTGCTCACCGGCGCCCACGACAACCTCAATTCGCTCGAACGTGCTCTGGTCACGCGCGTGGCCGACTTCGTCACGGCGATGAGCGATTTGACGACGCGCAACGGCGCGGCCACGGAGACGCTGGAGGAGCAGCTCAGCGTCTTCAACGTCAAGACCACGAAGGCGCTGGAAGACCTCGGCTCGCTCGCGGGTCAGTTCGACGCCCATGGCAAGGCGCTGATGGAAGCAGCAGCCGTTGTCGATCAGAGCAACCGCGAGGCCAGCGTCTCGATCGGCGAGCGCAAGGCGACGCTGGAATCGCTGATCACCACGATCGACCTTCGCACGGCCGATCTCGACCAGCGGCTGTCGCGCTTCACCACGCTGCTCGACGAGTCGCTCGCCGCGGCCGAAGAGCGCGCACGCGACATCGCGCGCGTGGTCGCGGAAACCGCGGGCGCCGGCTCGACCGCGATCAGCCGCCAGTTCGAGGCCATCCGGGCCACCGCCGAGGAAGAGCGGCGGGTGACCACAGAATCCATGCACGCGATCTACGAGCAGAGCACGCAGGAAGCGGATGCGATGTTCAAGCAGTCGGCGGAGAAGTTCGCCAGCCTGGTCACGAACATGAAGCAGATGACCGCGGAGATGCAGCGCGAGCTCGAGGCCACGCGCAACGAGCTGCGCCGCGGCGTGCTGGAAATGCCGCAGGAGGCCGCCGAGAGCACCGCACAGATGCGCAAGGTGATCGTCGACCAGATCGAGGCGCTCGCCGAGCTGAACCGGATCGTTGCCCATCACGGCCGCGGCCTCGACGTGGTGAACACGACGAGGACGGCGACCGTGACCACCACGGTCCGCCAGGAGGAACCGGTGGCTGCTGCTGCTGCCGTCGCGGCGGGCGGACGGGGCGACATCCGTATGCGCGAGCCCTCGCCCACGAGCGCCGCCAATCTGCCGCCCCCGGACCTCGGCGTTCAGCCGCCGTCCCGGCGCGTCGAGGCCCCGCCGATGGGACCGGCCGCCGATCCAGGCCGCGACACCTGGCTGTCCGACCTCCTCAACCGTGCCGACAATAGTGCCGCCGGTCGCGAAGCGCCGCGTGGTCGCGGGCCCGTGCCGCAGTCCGGCAATCCGCTGGAGTCGCTATCGCTCGATATCGCTCGCCTGATGGATCGCGCGCTCGCCGCCGAGATGTGGGATCGCTATCAGCGCGGCGAAACCAAGGCCTTCACCAAACGGCTCTACACGCCGGCCGGCCAGAAGGCGTTCGACGAGGTGGCACGCAAGTATCGCGCGGATCGCACCTTCAAGCAGACCGTCGATCGCTACATCACCGAGTTCGAGCGGCTGCTCGACGAGGTGGCGCGCGACGACCGCAATCCGCAGGCGCTGCGCAACCAGCTGACCTCGGAAACCGGGCTCGTCTACACGCTGCTCGCCCATGCCGCC
This sequence comes from Bradyrhizobium sp. SZCCHNR3119, assembly GCF_032487775.1. Lineage (NCBI taxonomy): Bacteria > Pseudomonadati > Pseudomonadota > Alphaproteobacteria > Hyphomicrobiales > Nitrobacteraceae > Bradyrhizobium > Bradyrhizobium sp. SZCCHNR3119. The sequence continues at coordinate 543,932 of NZ_JAUEUV010000001.1, forward strand.
GGACGGCTGGCGTGAGAACAGTGAATGGCTGATCGCAAACGGAAAACGGAGGCCTCACGGCCTCCGTTTTGCTTTACGAGATACTTCGTAGGATGTCGACTAGAGCATTTTTCGATCAAGCTGGTTCGTATCCTGCAGCTTTGAAGTAGTTGGCGCATTCGGCTGGTTTGAAGCAGTCGAGGCAGCGCCCGATGGCGTCCCATAGGCCATCAACAGTCCGTTCTGCGGCCGCCCTGAGAAGCGCTTTGAGCTTGGAGAAGGCATTTTCGATGGGATTGAAGTCCGGACTGTAGGGCGGAAGATAGAGCAAGTGCGCTCCGGCGGCTTCTATCGCCGCTCGTACGCCCGCGCCTTTGTGGCTGCTGAGATTGTCCATCACGACGATGTCGCCTTGCTGCAATTCGGGAACGAGAACATGATCGACATAGGCTTGGAAAGCCTCGCCGTTGATCGGGCCATCGAGCACCATCGGTGCCGTCATTCCCGATTGACGCAGGCCAGCGACGAAGGTCGTCGTCTTCCAATGACCATGTGGAATTGAAGCCCGCAGGCGCTCGCCGCGAGGGGCGCGACCGCGGGTCCGAGCCATATTGGTCGAGGCCCAGGTCTCGTCGATGAAGACAAGCTTGGTGGCGCTCAATTCGGTCTGCTTGCACGCCCACTCTTCCCGCTTGCTCAGGACATCAGGCCGCTCTTGCTCGGCGGCGTGCGCTGTCTTTTTTTAAACGTGATTTTTCGACGGGCGAAGAAGCGGTGCAGTGCAGAGACGCTGAAGCTGTGCCCTTTGGCCACGAGGGCCATCTTCAATTCCTCCAGCGTCATATCGGACTTGTCAGCAACCAGCGCCAGAATGACATCGGCCTGCGCCTCAATCGCCTTCGAACGCTGATCGCCGCCCAGCTTCTTTGGCGCGACATCGCCAGTTTCCTCTCCCTGCGCGACCCACCGGATCGCACTTGATGCGCTCACCTGGTAATGGGCCGCTGCCTGCCGCCGCGACATGCCGCCCTTGACCGCTGCGACAACCCGCTTCCGAAGATCGACCGAGCAAGAGCCTGCCATCGCTTGCCTGCCTCCTTTGCCTGCAAGCAATTTGAAGCAGACCAGAGCCAATTTGGGAATCCCTCTCGATTCAGCTCGATCGCAAACCGCTCTAACGACCAGATCAGCGGTGGGCCTCACATAATCGACCGCGCTTCGTAGCTTACCTCGCGCCCCCCCTACTCGCTTTATTCCCTATTCGCGACTTGCCTTCTCACCGCCGTCGTTCGCTGGCGACGGGCGCCGGCTGCGAGGCCTGGGCGTTGCTGGGACTGGAACTCGAGCTGCTGGCGCCGAACAGCACCCGGGTCGGGTTGCGGTCGAAATTGTTGACGGCCCGGCTGATGTCGCCGAGCGTCCGCCGGCCGTCCACCATGAGCGCACCCGACCGCTTGTCGAAATCCTCCGCCAATTCACGGATCGATTTGACGGTCAGGAGCAACTCGCCGCCGTCCTTGCCGCCGGCGAGCGTGTTGAGCCCGAGCATCAGGCTGTCCGCCTTGCCCATGATGCCGTCGACCCGTGCCATCACGCCGTCGATCCGCTCGGAATTGCGGGCCAGCGATTGGGTGAAGACTTCGAGGTTCTTCAGCGAATTGCGGACAGCTTCCTGGTTGTCGGCGACGACCCGGTTGATGTTCTGCAAGGTGGCGCGGATCGCCTCGGTCACGTCCTGCAGCCGGTTCGGATCGGCACGCAGCACCGGCACGCCGTCTTCATCGAGCGGCGGCGGCGGCGCGGCTTCCTCACCGCCCTTGAGCGAAATGGCGGCAACGCCAGTCAGGCCCTGGAACTCGAGTCCTACCAGGGTGTCTCGGCGGATCGGCGCGCTGTTCTCGACCATGGCGAGCGCGACAACGCGGCGGGGGTTGTCGAGCTTGACCGAAATGACCTCGCCGACCCTGATACCGTTGAAATTCACGCTACCGCCATTGCGCAGTCCTGCGGCTGGACCTTCGAAGATCACCCGCAATGGGCCACGCTGCTTGGTCGTGTGCAGGCTCTGAAACCAAAGGACGAAGCCGACCGCCGCTGCGATCACCGCCAGCGTGAACGACCCGATCAGCACGTAATTCGCCCGCGTTTCCATCAAAAACTCCGGTGCTTGCGTGCAAGCATCGCGCTACGCCATTACGGCGCGGGCGCGTTTGCCGTGGAAATACTGCCGCAGCCAGGGATGCTCCGAGGCCTGCATATCGGCCATCGATCCTGCGGCAATGACCTTACCGTCGCCTAAAACGGCGATGCGATCACAGGCCGTATGCAGGCTATCCAGGTCGTGGGTTACCATGAAAACCGTCAGGCCTAAAGTGCGCTGCAGGGTACGGACCAGTTCGTCGAAGTCGCCTGCGCCGATCGGATCCAGGCCGGACGTCGGCTCATCCAGAAACACCAATTCCGGATCGAGCGCGAGTGCGCGCGCCAGCGCCACGCGCTTGATCATACCGCCCGAAAGCTCGCTGGGGAACCGATCCGCGACCTCCGGCTTCAGCCCGACCATCACCAACTTGGCCACCATGATCTCGTCGAGCAGGCGCTGGGAGACCTTGAGGTACTCGCGCATCGGAAACTGAATGTTCTGGCGCACCGTCAGCGAGGAAAACAAGGCGCCCTGCTGGAACAAAACCCCCCAACGCCGTTCGACGGAACGGCGCATCCCGGAATCGGCAGCGTCCAGGTCGACCCCGAACACCTCGATATGGCCGGAGAGCTTGGGCACGAGCCCGATAATGGTACGAGTGAGCACGGATTTTCCGGCGCCGGACGGACCTACGAAGCCCAAGATTTCACCGCGCTCGACGTCGAGATCGAGCCTGTCGAGCACGCGCGTCTTGCCGAACTGAACGGTCACGTCGCGCACCCGGATGATGGCACCGGACGATTGCTGCACCGTCATGGTCACATTCCGATCGCCGCGAAGAAGATCGCGAACACGCCATCCATCACGATGACGAAGAAGATGCCTTTGACCACCGACGCGGTGGTGTGCCGGCCGAGCGACTCCGCGCTGCCCTGCACCGAGAGCCCCTCGACACAGGCGACGATGCCGATCACCGCCGCCATGACCGGCGCCTTGAGCAGCCCGACCTTGAAGTGATCGATCGAGATCGCGTCGCGAAGGCGCAGCAGGAACGCTTCCGGCTGAACGCCTCCATAAAGCCAGGCCACGAGCCCGCCGCCGTAGAGCGCAGCAATGTCGCCGAGAAACGCCAGGATCGGGAGCGCAATGACCAGGGCCAGCATCCGCGGCAGGATCAGAACCTCGATCGGATCGAATCCCATCGTGCGCAACGCGTCGATCTCCTCGCGCATCTTCATCGAGCCGAGCTCGGCCGTGTAGGCGCTGCCCGAACGACCTGCGATCATGATCGCGACCAGCAGCACGCCGATTTCGCGCAGGACCAGAACGCCGAGCATGTCGACGACGAAGATGTCGGCGCCGAACCGACGAAAATGGAAGATGCCCTGCTGCGCGATGATGCAGCCGATCAGGAAGGTGATCAGCACGATGATCGGGACCGCCCGCCAGCACACTTGCTCCAGATGATGGACGGTCGAGGTCAAGCGGAAGCTGCGCGGGTGGAGAAACACGCGTGCGCTGGCGACGATGACGGCCCCCAGCATATCGACCAACGCGGCGATGGTGCCGAAGATACCGGCGACGGTGCGGCCGATCTGATCCAGCATGCCCACCACGGTCACCGCTCCGGTCTCATCGTCAGGCGCGGGCGTCACGCGACGGACCTCATCAACGAGGCTGGCATAAGTGACGGACAAACCATCCACCTTCGCCTCGATGGCGCCCTGTGTGAAACTGCGCCGCAGCCGCTCGATCAGCCAAGCTCCGAACGTATCGAGCTTGGAGATTTGGGAGACGTCGATCGCGACATCAGGCTTGGTGCCCGCGAGTTTCTCCGCCTCGGCGACCAGTTTTTCGAGAAGCGGCGCGAAGGATGCCGTCCATGTGCCAGCTGCGCGGAGCAGCAACACATCGCCTTGAGCGCTCCGCTCCAGAGTCGGACCGTTGATCATGATGGCCGCCCTGAGCCCAGCCGGCCGCTTTTCGGCAAGAATAGTCTGCGCACGCTGCTATCACCTTGTCGAACCCCGGCCCAACCAGCCATAGTCGGTCGCGCCCCGCAAGCCCACGATTCGAAAATCGCGAACTTTTTAAATGACTTCCACCAATTCTCCAAACCTGATCGGAAACATCGAGCAATGGCCGATCGCCGGCAGCTTCACGATCAGCCGCGGCGCCAAGACCGAAGCGGTGGTCGTGGTGGCCGAACTACGGCAGGACGGCTTCGTCGGACGCGGCGAATGTGTGCCCTACCCTCGCTACGGTGAAACTCCCGATGCGGCCCTCAGCGCTCTGCTGGCAATGCGCGACGCGGTCGCCAATGGCCTCGATCGGACGGCTCTGCAGGCGGCGATGCCGCCTGGCGCAGCGCGCAACGCATTGGATTGTGCGTTGCTGGACCTGGAGGCCAAGCGAAGCGGCCGGCGCATCTGGGACCTGCTCGGCCGACGTGCACCCGAGCCATGTGTCACTGCTTATACGATTTCGCTGGGCTCTCCGCAGGCGATGGCCGGCGCAGCGGCCAAGGTGGCGCATCGGCCGCTGCTGAAGGTCAAGCTCGGCGGTGACGGCGACGGCGAGCGCATCGTCGCGGTGCGCCAAGCGGCGCCGCAATCGCAACTGATCGTCGACGCGAACGAAGCATGGACGGAGAAAAATCTGGAAACAAATCTCGCAGCCTGTGCAGCCGTCGGCGTGACTCTGGTGGAGCAGCCCCTGCCCGCTGGCAACGACCGCGCCTTGGCACGGATCGATCGGCCGCTGAAGGTCTGCGCCGACGAGAGCGTGCACGATCGCACATCGCTGGAGGGTCTCCGCGATCGCTATGACGCCGTCAACATCAAGCTCGACAAAACGGGCGGCCTGACCGAAGCGCTTGCGGCGGCGGATGCCGCCCGCGACCTTGGCTTCGACATCATGGTCGGCTGTATGGTCGCAACCTCGCTGTCCATGGCGCCGGCCATGCTGCTGACGCCTTTCGCCCGATTCGTCGATCTGGACGGCCCGTTGCTGCTCGCCCAGGACCGGGCGAATGGGCTGCATTATGAGGACAGCCTGGTCTACCCGCCCGATGCCGCGTTGTGGGGATGAGGCGTCAATCGCAACCGCACGAGCCACATCAGCGCGCCGCCGAGCGCTGCCATGGTCGCCATAAGGTAATAGACGCCTGGCCCAAACTGGGCATAGACGGGCCCGGACATCACTGACGCGGCCGAACCAACGATGCCCGTCGCCGCCGCGTAATAGCCTTGGCCGCGCGCAGTCATATGCGCAGGCACATGCCGTACCAACAATCCCATCGTGCCCACCAGCGTCAGGCCGAAGGTGAAGCCGTGGCTAAGCTGCACGGCAGCCAGCGCGAACGCATGCGGCTCACGAGCGGCGATGACCCAGCGAAGCACAGCTGCGCCGGCGCCGATCATAAGCAGATTGGCCGGTGCCCAACTGAGGCGCGGAGACACGGCGAACACCACGATCTCGGCGATAACGCCGAGCGCCCAGAGCCCGCCGATGGTCAGGCCACCAAACCCTTGAGCCTGCCAGTCGATGGCGGAGAACGCGTAATAGGCCGCGTGGCTGCCTTGCACCAGCGCGGCCGACAAGACGATACAGATGAAGTCCCGATCACCCAACAGCTTCCTGCCACGCTTCGCTGCCCCCGCTGCGCGTGTCGGCAGATCCAGAGGCGCCAACGCTGCGCTGCTCACCGCACCGAGCAAACCGGCCGCCATGATGACCCAGATGAGTTGGGTCGCCGGGATCACATCGGCCAAGGCACCACATAGCAACGTGCCGATGATGAAGGCTGCCGAACCCCAGAGCCGCAGGCGGCCATAGTCCAAGCCGTAGCTCACGACGCCCCGCAGAGCGTAGGCGTCGGTGAGCGGCACGAGCGGCGTCCACGGGCAGCAGATCGCGACGTACATCAGAAAGATCGACCACGGCAGATGCTGGAGGCCAAGGATCGCGAAACCTGCCGCGGTTGCACCTGCCGAAAGCCTCATCGCACCGCGCAGGGCGTGATGGCGCTCGGCAAATGCGGTGATCAAGGGCAGCACCGTAAAACGCGTCACCGCAGGGACCCCGATGATGAGGCCGATCCACGATGGGTCCAACTCGATGGCCCGCAGCCACACGGGAAAGAATGGCAGGTGGGTGCCCGACAAAAGGAAGATCGCGCCGTAGAACAGTCCCAGCCGCCGAGCGAACGATGGGAACGTCTTACGTGACGCGGTGGGGATTTGTCGGGTGGACTGCATCAATTCAATTGCGATTCGGTCAATATCGTGATGTTCGTTATGCCAACGCGCAGCAATTTGCGCGACGGGTTTGCCATGGTCGATGACGTCTTCGCCCTTTCGCCGATCTCCGCCCGCGCGGCCCAGCCGAGCGAGGCTGACTATGAGGCGATCCGCGATGCCTTCATGGAAACCTCGCGGGGGCGCTGGTTTCTCGGCGAGTATGCCAAGCGCAACCGCAACGCGGACACCAGCATGGTGCTCAACGCGGTTGCCCGCATCGAGCACGCGCTGGCCGCGCAGCGCGAACAGCAGCAGGAGCAGCAGTTCGACGAGCGGGCGCTGCCCGAGGCGCTCGCCGCCATTCGAGGAGCGGTCGAGGACGCCGCTGCAGCCGCGGGCGCGGCGATCGATCGCTTGGCGCTCGAGCACAACTTGGCCCCGGTCCGCAAGGGAACCCGAATCATCAAGGAGATTTCCTGGCGGTGGCGGGAGATCGGGGCGGATTCGCGGATCTGCGATCTGATCGATACCCAGATCGAGGCCATCGAATCAGGCTGCGACCAGCTCATCGGCGCCGATCCAAGGGCTGCGCTCCTGGCCGCATTCGACAGCATCAGGGCTGGGTTGAACGCCTTCGAAACGGCTGACAACGCCGTGCCTGCGGCGGCCGCCGAGGTCGCCACGGCCACCGATGCCCCGCCGGCTGGCGAGATGGCAGTGACGGTAGACCTGCCGACGGCCGAAAGCGCGCTGGCCGAAGCCGCGAGCACGCCGGCGGAGGTGGATTTTGTCCACCCGCTGAAGACCGCCGCGGGTTTGGACGCCGTGGACACTGCGCCCGAGCCGGTGGCGGCCGCTGCTGCCGAGGCGACAGCCGAACCGGCTGCAAGGCAAGCGAGCGAACCGGCCGCTCCCGGTCATGTTGAAGCGCTGTCGCAAGTCGGGCTTAACCGAGAGCCCGTTGCTGAGGAAAATCAGCGCCTTGGCGCGACGGTCGAATCGGCTCACGCAACGCTTGAGCTTGCTGAGATCGAGGTCGAAGCGACCGCGACCGTCAGCGCCGTCGTCGAAACCGCAGACGATGTCGACCCAGCAGCCGCGGACGCCCATGACGAGGAGGTGCTCGAGCTGGTGGCGGCAGAGATGGCCGCGCCGGACCTGATCGAGGATGAAGACCTCGCCCGGGTCCGCACCATCGGCTTCGATATCCAGGAGCCGGCTACGGTCGACGACGACATCGTTGCGACCTTTGCCGACCCCACGGCTCCCGAGCCGGCGACCTTTCCCGCACCGACCGTCTCCGATTCCGAGCCGCCTGTCTCCGTGACGGTCGCCCCCGCCCCGCAACCGTTGCCACTCGTGGTCGCCCCCGAGCCGCAGGTTACGGCGGCGCCTGAGTTCGTTCAGCCTGCTCCGGTCATGCCGGAGCCGCCCGAACCCGCCGCAGCGATTGCGCCCCAGCCGGCGGTCGCAACGGCGGTTCAAGCCATGCCCAAACCGTCTTACGAACCATCGCTGGGCTCGGCGCTGCTCGCCAACGGCCTCCTGCCGCGCAAGCCAATTACCGCCAACGACCCGCTGATGCCGATCCGGCGCATGACGCAACCGGAGAAGGTCGCCTTCTTCTCGTGACGCGGCCGCGTCCGGCTGCGCGCAAGTCCGGCGCGTTTCAGGCGATCAGCCGCGCGTAGAGATCGGCGTCGACATTGCCGCCCGACAGCACGATCACGACGATCTTTCCGCTCACATCCATGTGGCCGGCGAGAAGCGAGGCGAGGCCCACCGATCCGCCCGGCTCGACCACGAGCTTCAACTCGCGGAACGCGAAGCCGATGGCGCGGCCGACCTCCTCGTCCGAGGCCGACACGGCGCCCGACAGCAGCCGTCCGTTGATCGCAAAGGTGATCTCGCCGGGCATCGCCGCCATCAGCGCATCGCAGATGGTACGGCCCTTGGCGTCATGGGCGACGCGCTGTCCGGCGCGCAGCGAGCGGGCGTGGTCGTCAAATCCTTCCGGCTCGGCGACGATCATCTCGGCCTGCGGAAACTTCGCCTTCACCGCAGTCGAGACCCCCGCGACCAGTCCGCCGCCCGAGGCCGGCACCACGACGACGCCTGGCGCGAGGCCGAGCGCAGTCAGATCCTCCGCGATCTCGCGGCCGACGGTGCCCTGACCGGCGATCACCAGCGGATCGTCATAAGGCGGCACCACCGTCGCGCCGCTTTTGCCGGCGATCTCGCGCGCGATCGCCTCGCGGTCCTCGCGATCCCGGTCGTACAGCACGACCTCGGCGCCAAAGGCCTTGGTGCGCTCGCGCTTGGCGGCCGGCGCATCGGTCGGCATCACGATGGTCGCATGCATCTTCAGCAGCTGCGCGGCATGCGCGACTCCCTGGGCATGATTACCCGAGGAGAACGCCACCACGCCATTGCCGCGTGCGCTCTCGGGGATCGACGCCAGTTTATTGTAGGCGCCGCGGAACTTGAACGAGCCGGTCCGCTGCAGCACTTCCGGCTTGACGAAGACGTGCGCGTTCAGCCGCTCGCTGAGCACGGGCGAGGCCAGCAGGGGCGTACGCACCGCGACGGGTGCGAGCACGCGCGCGGCCGCGTCGATGTCGGCCGCAGTGACGGTAGGGATCGAAGCCTGAATGGTCATGCTACGACTTTACCGCGCCCCGGGACCGCCTCGCAAGCCCGCAGGCATCAACCCAGCTCAGGCCACACGGCGGGAGCAGACGGCCCCTGCCCTTGCGGCCCGTTCGTCACGCCGCGGCGCGCGCCGTCACCCGCGGCACGGGGGCCGGTTTGCGCAACTGGTCGGTCCAGGTGATGATCTCGAAGGAACCGTCCTCGTGCTCGGCGAGCGCGGTGCAGCTCTCGACCCAGTCGCCGCAGTTCATGTAGCGGATGCCCTGCTCGTCGCGGATCACGGCGTAATGGATGTGGCCGCAGATCACGCCGTCGCAGCCGTACCGGCGCGCCTCGGCGGCGAGCGCGGTCTCGAACGCGCCGATGTAGTTGACCGCGTTCTTGACCTTCTGCTTGGCCCATTGCGACAGCGACCAATAGGGCACACCGAACATGCGCCGGAAGAAGTTGACGAACCGGTTCATCTGGATGGCGAAGTCGTAGGCCCTGTCGCCGAGATGGGCGAGCCAGCGCGCGTTCTGCACGACGAGGTCGAAGATATCGCCATGGATCACGAGATAGCGGCGACCGTCGGTGCCGGTGTGCACGGTGTTCTCGACCACATCGATGCCGCCGAAATGCGTGCCGTAATAGCCACGCAGGAACTCGTCGTGATTCCCGGGCACATAAACGACCTTGGCGCCCTTGCGCGCCTTGCGCAGCATCTTCTGCACCAGATCGTTATGGGATTGCGGCCAGTGCCAGCTCGACCTCAGCGCCCAGCCATCGACGATGTCGCCGACCAGATAGATCGTATCAGCGTCGTGATGGCGGAGGAAATCGACCAGGAGATTGGCCTGCGAACCGCGGGCCCCAAGATGAACGTCGGAGATGAACAGCGTGCGAAAGCGCCGGTCCGGGCTTTCTTCACCTGCAGCGTTCTCAATTCCCATGCGCGCCCACCTAACAGCTTCTGATGACAAACCAATGACGAGCGACGTCGCTGCTAGCGCGCATCCCCCGTCCGGACCGCTGCTGAAAGCCGCTCGCGTGACGACTCAGGTATCCCTTGCCGTTTACCCGCGATAACAGCGCGATGCGACAATCAGGCGACAGAAGGGGTGCTTTATGGGGGAAATGCCCGCATTGGTTTTGCACAAAGATTCGGCCTTTTTTCCTTGAGCGGCTGACCAAAAGCTTGACTGAGGGTTTCGTTCCATTGCGCCATTTGCGGGCGCAAACGAAGTAACGACGCCACCACATACAATCCCGTTCTCGCGGCGCATGGCGTCCGAGTTTTGCAGCTAGCTCCACCCTCCTATCGATCGGAGGGCACAGGGAAGGCCGGGTATCTGCTGATACCCATGGCCCGCGTGCGAAAGAAAATGCACGCGGCGGTCACCACAGGTCTCAGCCAGATGCTCCGGCCTTCCCTGCGCGATGGCTTTAACGGCTGCTTCATGCTCTCCCCAGGGACCGGCTTTCTTGCCCCTGTAGCGACAACGCGCGTTCCGCGCGTTGCGCAGACATCAGCACCGGGATGTCAGAACCACATGACTTGACCGTGCGCATCAAGCTGTTCGTCGGCGTGGAAGACCACGCTGCAACCCGATGCGCCCACCGCATCCCGCGCTCAACGTTCGTGACGATCGCGAAGCGCCCCTCCTCGTGAGCACGGGACGAGGGAATAGGACACCAATTTCCGAAAAAACGAAAGTCAATTATTTTTCGCGCCGCATCTGGACCAGCCAAATCAGCTTGATCGCTCAGGCGATTTTCGCCCCTGCGCGCGGACGGTTTCGAGGCTTCCGCAGCCTCGCCGAGATACGCTAACCTTATCGTTGCGTCCTGATTTGCCCGACAGACGACGGCCGGGTCGAAACAGATGGCCTCAAGGGTCCCCTTCGGGCTACAGCTTGAATCCAGTTGTGGCGCTTCGGCCGCGCCAGGCCGGCATCGCCAGTGATCATTGGGGGGGGGACTGGTCATGACAAGAACGATAGCTGCGGCGCTCGCTCTGGCGCTGCCGATCTCGGCAGCGTCAGCGCAATCAAATCTTCCCGTCGAGCCGGGAGCGGCCGGTCCCAACCCGCCTCTGCAGATCACGACGACGTTCCAGGCCCGGATCGACGGCGCCGCGGACGCACGCGATGTGCCCTCCGCCACGGCCCAGGACACCGCACGCCGCGCGCTCTACACCATGGCGGCCAATGAGTGCGCCATCCTGTCCGAATATTGGCGGGCCGACTGCCGGCTGAGTTCGTTCTATGTCTCCGGACCGCTCGCGCCGTTCAGCGGCCCTGCCGCGGCGATCCCATCGATGTACGGGACAGCGATCTACGAACTTCGATTGAGATCGCCGGGGCGATAGCGTGGCGGATCTGCCCCTCCGCTCGAAAGCGAACCCGTTGCAAAATGGTATGAACGAGCGTCAGAACTGAGAGACTATTAGGGCTCGGTGCTCGGTGATGTCTGCTGTACCACCGGGAAGGGCGGGAGGCGGCCGTGGCCTAACTTCGCCTACGGGCCAAGAGCGGTCTTCCCGGGCTGCGCGATCATTGAACAGAAGCGCCGGCTGTGCGTCGTGTGAACCGGCGAATCCCATTGACTAGATATCCCGCCCTAAACACTAGAGTTATGACCCATTCTGGCGTTCCCAGGTGACGGAGTATCTCCGCGTTGCCCTGAACAGTTTGCTCCCACATGTTTTGGTTGGTATAGAACACATTGTCTCCGCCGCACTGGTCGAGCCGCCAATTGATCTCTTCTAGCAAGGCGTCGGCGCCTGACAGATGCCGAGCAAAATTCAATTCCCTTAGAGCACAAACCCGCTCGATCCGGTTGCGGACCGCTTCGTCGTAGCGGATGCCCAACTTCTCAAGCCTTGCATGGGTTGCCTCGTGGACAATAGCTGATGCGATCCATTCGACCGTTGCAGTCTGAGAAGCGACGGCACGCTCATCCAGCACGCAGGCGTTCAAGGAGTGCAAATAGCAACCGGCTCCGTGCGGAACTAGGTTCACCCAAATTCTGGTAAGGTTGTTCTTGACGCGCCGATAGTGAAGCGGAGCATTGCGTTCGATCAGCCGAAGCGCGTCTTCAATACGTTGAATGGCTGGCTTGGCGTCCGATCGAAAACTGCCGACCCAAATGCCGTCAACGAGGTGGCCTTTCGAAAACCAGAGGTCGATCCTCTCCTCGAGGGACGGTCTGGTCGCTGGAACAACCCGCGGAGACATTCTGGCCACGCTTCCTTCCTCCGCATAGCATATCCCATGCGCCTGCCTAGGAGGGCTTAAGAATTAAACTCAACGTGTATCGATTGCTCAGCGATGTCCGCCTTGGGTCAAAGGTGGCTGTGGCCGGCACGCGGATGGCACAGCCGATCTACCCCCAGCTTCGGAAATCGCTGCGCGTTTCGGCACTTTCGCTTCGGGCCATTACCGGAAATTCACAATGTTCGGGCTTCCGTGCGCGTCCGATGGCTTTCTGGTCGCGAAATGCAAACCAAATCGTTACTATTCGCCTGAGCGCTACTTCTGCGGTGGCGGCCATTAAGCAGTACCATCATGAGCCTCAAACCAGCTGTCTTGCGCGAGGCTCCGGCCGATGCGCCTTCAATGAAAAAGGCGCTCGGCCCCAAGCTTGCAAAGCAATACGCTGTAAATCCCAATGTAGCGAAATACTCGTTTGTGCTTAAATTTCCCGACGGCGTCGTCACCGGACGCGCGGTGTCTCGTGCGTTAGGAAAAATACCGACGCCACGCGGGCCAACCCTGCTCGCGGGGATGAACTTTACAGTCGAAGCAATGAGCGCCGCCAAGGCAGATGGTTGTGACGTGGTCGCCGTTCACGAGTACTTCTGGACCGACGCCAGCTACGCAGCCATTCGCCAGAGCATCTAGCCCGTAGGGCGGATTAGCGGAGCGTAATCCGCCGCTCTGGATTCAGTTGGCATCACGCATGATGTCCTGAATACAACGGCGGATTACGCCTTCGGCTAACTAATCCGCCCAACGCGCTCTCGACCTCAGGGTGAACGCCGGCAATGTCTGCTGTTGGGGCACAACCCGAGACGTGGGCTTCCGGGCACCAAAAGCCGCGTTTGACCCGAAGGCCGCTAACTCGAATGGAGGTTGATCGAAATCAGCTTTGCTCCCAATTCCATGAGCAAAATCATCGTTAACGACTGAACGTCTGATTTCGGGTTCAAAGTGGTCGTCTTTGATCCATGCGGAGTTTCGAGATGCAGACGGTCACCATCCTTGATCTGGATTGCGCCGTAGTGCGGTGAGCCATCAATCTCATATTTGACGACGTACTTGACCGGCTCGACTGACTTCTTTTTGGCCATCGCGATGGGCTCCTCGTGGTGGCTGGTTCATAGCAGGCAATTCCTGAAATGTCGTCCTTTGGCCTTAAGGCGCTAACGGCCCGATCGCCAAGCGAGGTCCGCTCGCAAGGTCAACCCGGACCTGAATGTCAGGCGCCCCAAACTGCCGCTTTTGACCACAAGCTTAGAGCTCGCAACAGTCAAGGCACCAATGTACCATCGATCGTCTGGTGGGGGGCGATAGATGGATAAACTCGATGTCAAGATAGATGCCGTTTCTGCTGACATGGATATGCCGCAGCATCCTGGCGCTGCGCTCCTCGTCACCGATGATGACAAGATAATCTACCGTAAGTGTTACGGCTTCGCCGATCTGGAAGCGCTTCGGCCGATTACGACGGACACTTCATTTTATTTGGCTTCGGTCTCCAAGCAGCCCGTAGGGCGGATTAGTACTACTGCGTCACAAATTTCTCCGCGTTTTTGGCGCCGAGACAAGGCCGCAACATGGACATCGGGGCAATGTTCTTACCAGGGCTCGGATCAGCCGGACGCGCATGGTTGCGATCGAGTTCGGCACGTGGCGCTCAGGCCGCGTAGGCGGCTCCTCTGGGTCGATAATCGGCGGGTAAGGGAGGCGCCTGGATTCTCGGGGCGCAACGCGGTCCTGAGGGGGGAATCGTCGCCTGCTCGGCGATCAGGAAGCCGTAAGCCGCGATGCAAAGCGTGGCGTGATGATGGAAGCCGCGCCAGCCGCGTCCCTCATAGTGCCCGAGTCCGACTTCCTGCTTAAGCTCCTCATAGTCGCGCTCGACGCGCCAACGCAGCTTGGCAAAGTCGACAAGGTGCCGGAAGCTGGTGTTCGCGGGCAATGTCGAGAGCCAGTATTTGGTGGGTTTCTTTTCCCCTTCAGGCCACTCGATCAGCAGCCATTCCGATTGGAGCTTCTCCGGGATCAGCTTGTTGTGCCCGACACGAACGCGCATACGGGCGAACCGTGATGACAGCCATTCGGCCGACCCCTCCCGCCACCTGATCGTGCGCCAGGCCTCCTTGGGCAGGCCGCGAGCTACTTTCTCGGCCGGTACCAGGTCCGGCTCGTCACGACGACCCGTGTTGTTCAGCGGCTTTCCCTTCCGCCGCGGGCCGCTCCCGGGCCGCCACATCAGGGTGTTCGGCAGAATGCCCGCAACATAGGTCAATCCGAGAGACGTGAGTTCTGTGCGCAGCTCCGAGTCACGGCCATAGCCGGAGTCCATCAAGACTGCCCCACGTGGAAGACCGGCTTCGCATGCACGACGTATCTGCTCGAGCGCGATCTTCGACTTGGTCATGAACTTGATGTCTTTGGGCACACCCGCCTTGTTTCGCCGGACGCGGTTCTTGCTCCAGGCTTCCGGCAGGTACAGCCGATAGGCCACCGGCAGGCTGGCGGCGTGATTGGCAATCGACAGCGATACCGTCACTTGGCAATTGGCCTGCTTGCCGAGCTCGCCACAATATTGGTGGTGCACGCCAACCGAATGCTTTCCCTTCTTGGCAAACGACGTGTCATCGAGAATCCAGGCCTCGATCGGCCCGGCTTTTTCCATCGCCGGCAGCACCATCTCGCGCACCTTGGCCAGCACCTTCTCGTCCGACCAGGAGGAGACACCGACAAAGTGCAGCAGCGACTGATGCTGGGCCGCCGTGCGGGCCGGAGCTGTCCTAGCTGCCATCGGTTCCACGCTCTTGCGCTCCCCGGGCA
Organism: Bradyrhizobium sp. SZCCHNR3119; assembly: GCF_032487775.1. Classification (NCBI taxonomy): domain Bacteria; kingdom Pseudomonadati; phylum Pseudomonadota; class Alphaproteobacteria; order Hyphomicrobiales; family Nitrobacteraceae; genus Bradyrhizobium; species Bradyrhizobium sp. SZCCHNR3119. The sequence continues at coordinate 559,006 of NZ_JAUEUV010000001.1, forward strand.
GCATCAGGCCTGTACAATAGTCGTGCAGCGGGCTTATTCTGTCTGCGTGCCCGATCTCGCTCGCGAGACCTTCGACATAGGACGCAAATCGACGCGCACTGGCTTCTTCAAGCTTGAGATCCATTCGACCCTCCCGCGCGTGAAAGTCTGAATCTCTACAAATACTTGATTCTTAGCCTGACGTACCGGCGGTTTTTGACTCAGTAGTACTAATCCGCCCTACGCGCTAGGTCTGCTTCGGGTCACGCTTCGGAAGAACTCAGGTTGAGCATATGGAGTCCGCTTCCCCCCCAAGGAGGCGGCACCTTGCAGACATGCCGGGTCAGCCGCTTGGGGCCACCTGCGGACCTACTTGTTCTCCCGTTGGACCCAACCAGTTGCAATCGCGTCCGCCCAAGTGCGCATTCCTTTGCTGCGCGCGAGTTCAGCCATAGGTACGTTATCATAGGGGACGTGGCGGATGGTCGCGAGCCAGCCTTTTCCGGCCCGCTCCAAGATTGCGTAGCAAGCATGAGGCGTGCCGACCTCAACCACGTAAGGAACGGTCGTCCTTCCGTCGTAGCCGGGCAATCCAACGCTGCCGGGATTCACGACCAGTCGTCCATCTCTCAGACGAACAACTCTAGAAATGTGGGTGTGTCCGCACAGGATGACTTGGGCGTTGATCCCCTCGGCCTCGGGCTCGATGGCCTCGATTGGACTAGCATGCACATCACCGTCGCAAGTTATGTAGTCGAGCCAAAAGGCAGCGTCGTTCCTTGGCGACGCATGGCATAAGAACACATGGTCTCTGTACACCAGCGTGGGTGGCATGCTCGCCAACCAATCAAAGTGCTGGCGTTCAAGCTGTTGGAAATCGCTGCGAGCCGACGTGCCTGCTTGCCAGAGTTCGATGAGGATTCGATCCTGATCGCCCCGCACTGACGGAAAGCCTCGCTCAATCAGGAGGTCTGCAGTACTGGCCGCTTCCAACGGACCACTGACGTGGTCGCCGAGGTTTACGACCTCGTTGATGCCGAGCGCGGCAATGTCAGCAAGTACGGCTTCAAGCGCCGGACGATTCCCGTGCACATCAGCGATTGCAGCAAATTTCATTTGGCCCTCCCATTCGAGATGGCCGACGATTCACGCGATGCGGGACGGTGCAGGGATAGCGGTTCTCTTTAGCTGCATTTTTAGAAGCGCCCGCAAGCTGAGTATCAAATCGGCGCTGGTGAAAGCATTACACAATCAATGCGGCGCAATCAAGCGATCGCCACGAAGTCCGGTTTGGGTCACGCTCGGAAGAACTCAGGTTGAGCATATGGAATCCGCTTCACCCCCAAGGAGCCGACACCTTGCAGACATGCCGGGTCAGCCGCTTGGGCCCAGAAGCAAACATCCTGCTGGTGCGCTGCGAGGCACACGTTAGTGGCGAGGCGCCGGATATTGGTGCTCTGACCTGCCGCCCCAACATGAGCAAAGGAATCCCGCCGCTGCGCCGGGCAAGCTTCCAAGGAAGAGCCCGGGATCGTGAAGACCAAAGGGCAGCGGCCAAAGCTGAAACGCCACCGTCGAGAGCAGGCCTCCGACAAATAGACATCCTAAAGTTCTTGCGTGGAAGGGCACCAATCGTTTGATCAACGCCTGATCAGCGCAGTATGTAACGACTGCAATGGGCAATCCAAATAGATAGACAAATGGCCATCCGAAGAACGGGCCGGCTATCAATAGACCGCCTTCTCTTTCCATCACGCAAAAGACCACGAAACCGATCCACGGTCCCGCAAAGGCAAAAATGTACTGTCGGCGGACCTGCGCAGCTTCCATGTATCGACTGTGGTCTTATGGAATTTATATTGTATTAGCAGTCGCCGAAGTCTTTATCTGATAAAAATCAACTGGGTTGCGCTTGGTCGCTTCGGGTCAACAGGCGCCCTTTCGTTCGGGGTGCGCTGACTTCCGGTCGAACCCGGCGAGCGGACATCTTCGGCGCAGACCGGAAGGTCGCAGACGGGCCAATAGCGAAAGTCGTCGCTTCGATTCTCACGATCCGTACCGCGCCATGCCTTGCCGGCATAGCTGCGGGTGACATTGGAAAGCTCGCGTTCGAAGGTCCCGGCGGGGGAAACAGCGGATCAAGGAAATCTGCGCGACGTCCGTACAGCTCCCGGCGCGTTCATGTGCTGTTGCGCCGTGAAGCCTGGGCGGGCTTTGCTATGTGGGCAAGGAATCCGCTACTGCTCCTTGCACGATCAAGTAGAGTTGGCATTGACATTAATCAAAAGACATCCACCCCGTCGGAGCATTTTTTTGTTCGTGCGCGAGCGCACGCTGGCTTGAAACCTGAAAAATTCTCTTCACCTACATAGTTCGTTCTATTGTCGATCGCTGGGCGCCGCCTTCGCGGCCAGGAGGTAACTTAGGCGAGGTCCGGAGCTTGGCGCATCGATTTGCGCAAAGGAGGACCTCATCATGAAAATCAATCGTATAGCGCCTCTTACGAGGACAGAAAGCTCCATCATCTCGGCATCTATCGCCGAGGAACATAGGTCGAGCTTCATCGGTGGAAAAATCTCTACAGGTCCGCCGGATTCCCGCTTCAGCATAATCGACCAAGAGGAGTTCGGCTTTGAGACCCGAAGCGAGCAGCTTCGGACAGCTGCGCAGGCTCATGAAACCACAATCGTACCGCGGCGAGGAAACGGCTGGCGACCGTTGTTATACTGGTTGGCTGCGTTTGCCGCGATCGCAGCTCCGGTACCGGCCGTTGGTCAATCCGACGCGCAACCGGGATCGAGACTGGTCGGCACTGGCGCGGTTGGCCCCAGCGAGCAGGGCTGGTCTGTAGCACTGTCCGCCGATGGCAACACCGCCATTGTAGGCGGTAGTGTCGACAACAAGCTCACCGGCGCAGCGTGGGTCTTCACGCGCAGCGACGATGTCTGGACCCAACAGGGCAGCAAGCTGGTGGGCACCAGCGTGGTCGGACAAGCTGGACAAGGCGTCTCCGTCGCGCTGTCCGCTGACGGTGACACCGCCTTGGTCGGTGGGCCTTATGACAACTCACGCACCGGGGCGGCGTGGGTGTTCACGCGCAGCGGCGGTGCCTGGACCCAACAAGGTAGCAAGCTGATCGGAGCTGGCGCGGTTGGAAATGCCGCTCAAGGCGCCGCTCTCGCGCTGTCAGCCGACGGCAACACCGCCATTGTGGGGGGGAGTCAGGACAGCTTGAGGGCCGGCGCGGCGTGGGTCTTCACGCGCAGCGGCGGTGTTTGGACCCAACAGGGTAGCAAGCTGGTTGGCACCGGCGCGGTTGGAAACGCCGCTCAAGGCGCCGCTGTCGCGCTGTCCGCCGACGGCAACACCGCCATCGTGGGTGGCCCCCTGGACGACTCCTACGCCGGGGCAGCCTGGGTCTTTGCCCGCAGCGACGGCGTCTGGAAGCAACTCGGCAGCAAGCTGATTGGCACCGGCGCAGTCGGAAAGGCTGGACAAGGATTCTCCGTTGCGTTGTCCGCTGACGGCAACACCGCAATCGTAGGAGGACTCGGCGACAACAAATACACCGGTGCGGCGTGGGTCTACAGCCGCAGCGGAGCTACGTGGAGCCAGCAGGGCAGCAAGCTGGTCGGCAGCCGCGCGGTTGGAGAAGCCAGGCAAGGCCACTCGGTAGCGATGTCCGCCGATGGCAACACCGCAATCGTAGGAGGGCTCGGCGACAACTCATACAGTGGGGCCGCGTGGATCTACAGCCGCAGCGGAGCTACGTGGAGCCAGCAGGGCGATAAGCTGGTTGGCGTTGGCGCAATGGGACACGCCGAGCAGGGTTTTTCCGCTGCGCTGTCCGCCGACGGCAACACCGCCGTCGTAGGCGGCATTGCCGACAACCGGGTCACCGGTGCGGCGTGGATCCACAACCGCCGCAAAGGTACCTGGACCCAAGGACCATTCCTTGGGTACTGAGCATCATTCGGCCGCTGGCGCCTGGAATGGGTCCAGGCGCCCGGTCTTTCGCCTGGATAGAAAACCAGTGAACTCCGGAACGGCCCAAGGGCAGACCTTGCAGGAGGTCTGCCCTGGGTCAAACGCTACAGGCTAAGTTCAATCGCAGCGCGGGGCGCGGCCTCACCAACCATGATGATGGCCTCGCCCCCGTCCATGACCCCATCCATAATGATGCCCTCGACCACCGCGATGGCCCCAACTTGGGTGGCCGCCGCCGTGCCCGTAGCCCCTTACTTGGATGATTGAGCTGTCAGTATCGGTAAGTGCATGGGAGCTTGCGACCGGCATTGCCGACGCAGACAGGATCGGAGCAAGCGCAAAAGTGCAGGCTGCAAATCCTGTTAACAAAAGCCGTTTCATAACGTACTTGCTCCTTGGATCGCGTCATCGCGAAAATGAATAACGTGTCGTCACGCGGATTGTTCCATAGTGGAACGCGAGCAGATCGCGCGATTTGCTGGAGCCTATGTCGCAGATGGCTCAAAAAGCGGCGATCAGGCGCCGCGCTGTGAAAGTCTGCATTACCGCGGACAGTGGACGGCGGAGCAAGTGTCGCAGTCGAAAATGGCCGATGCACAAAAGACCAAAGAGCGGCTTTGGTCTGAGCGATTCCCCGATACGCTTGCTTCGCGCAGGTCGCACCCGCACCGTGCCTCGCGGCGCCTCAGCCCGGCGTGAAGATGAAGTTGTTGCAGTAGTCCTTGCGCTTCCAGAACCACTCGCCGTCGCGCCGCTGATGGATGGCCACGTCGAACGCCGACAACGGCACGAGGCCCGTGGGCGAGACGAAGCTGCCGCGATACCCGAGCGCAGCGAGATAGGCGAAGACGTCGTCGATTGTCCGGCCGACCATATGCCGGGCTTCGCATTCGAAGACCAGCGCCGGCATGTCCCTTTCGAGCATCCGCCTCGCGCCATGAAAGACATTCAGCTCGCCGCCCTCGACGTCGACCTTGAGGAGAGCCACGCGCTCGTGCGGCTTGAAATAGTCGTCTAAGGCGACCACCGGGACCGTCACTCTGTCGGACCTGCCTGCCGACGACGACGGATTGAGCGAGGCGCCCGGCGCATGCCCGATCGGAATGTGGAGCTCACGCCGGCCCGACGAGGCGTCAACAGCCTTCGCTTCAACGGTCACATTGCGCAATCCGGCCGCGGCGCAGACGGCGGCCAATCGAGCCGCCAGTTCTCGCTGCGGCTCGAACGCGACGACGCGCCCCTGCTCGCCGCACCAGCGCGAAAGCCAGGAGGTGAAGCTGCCCTTGTTGGCGCCGATATCGCACACGATGTCGCCCGGCCGCAGCCGGTGCCTGATCGCGGCAAACTCCGTCTTGTGATCGCGGAAACGCGCCTTCAGGGAGCGAATGTGAAAGCGGGCTATTTCACTGACCGAGACGGCCCCCTGATCGCGGCTTCGGCTCGCCTGCGATCGACCGAGTTCTTCGCCAATTGCAATGTCGCCGTCGTGCATCCGCAAGAGTCTCCGTCCGGCCGTTTCGGCTGGTTGAGGGAGATGATCTCACCCGAGATTTGCGACCGCGGTGGGGCGGCAAAAGATGCAGACGATTGTCCCGGTGCCAGATTGCGGCGCCATTGCGCTATCACGATGACCGGAGAACGGATCGACTGGCGCCGATCGACAGCGACACGCCACGCGAACAGTCGCGCGGAGTGACGGCGACGCGCAGTCTCTCCACCGCCAGTCCGGGGCCTATTCGCATCCGCTCTCAGCGCGGTATCGCCACCACGCGCAGGTTGTTGGTGGTGCCGGCCTGCGCGAAGGGGATGCCGGCGACCACGACCAGAAGATCGCCGCCTTGCGCGAACTCCTCGGAGACCGCGATCGTGGTGGCGCGATCGACCATCTCCTCGTAGCTGCCGACATCCGGCGAGAGCACGCTGTGCGCGCCCCACAACAGGCACATGCGGCGAGAGGTGTCCTCGCTCGGGGTGATGGCCAGGATCGGCAGGCTCGGCCGCTTGCGCGCGACGCGCGAGGCCGTGGTGCCGCTCGAGGTATAGGCCACGATGGTCTTGGCGTGGATCGCGGACGCCAGATCGGCGGCGGCGGTGGCCACCGCATGCGGCGGGGTCTGCTCCTCGCCGGGCTGCGTCGCCTCGATGATCGAGCGGTACATCTTGTGGCCTTCGGTCGCCTTGATGATGCTGTCCATCATCGCGACCGCCTCGCGCGGATATTGTCCGCTCGCCGATTCCGCCGACAGCATCACCGCGTCGGCGCCGTCATAGATCGCGGTGGCGACGTCGGAGACCTCGGCACGGGTCGGCGTCGGCGCCGCCACCATCGAATCCAGCATCTGCGTCGCCACGATCACCGGCTTCACCGCGAGGCGGCAGGCGCGCACCAGCTCCTTCTGCCTGCCCGGCACGTCCTCATGCGGGATTTCCACGCCGAGATCGCCGCGCGCCACCATGATGGCGTCGCAGAGCTGGATGATGTCGTCGATCCGCTCCAGCGCCGCCGGCTTCTCGATCTTGGCCATCACGCCGGCGCGGCCGTTGATCAGGCCCCGCGCCTCGATCACGTCGGAGGGCTTCTGCACGAACGACAGCGCCACCCAATCGACGCCGAGCTTGAGGCCGAAATCGAGATCGGAGCGGTCCTTCGCCGTCAGCGGCGACAGGTCCAGGACCGTGCCCGGCAGGTTGACGCCCTTGTGATTGGAGATCGCGCCGGCGACGATCACCTTGGCCTCGATCCAATCGTCGCCGAGCCCGACGACACGGACCCGAACGCGGCCGTCATCGATCAAGAGATCGTGTCCCGGGGCGACCGCGGCGAAAATCTCCGGATGCGGCAGCGGGATCGACGATTTGTCGCCTTCGGTGCCGTTCAGGACGAAGCGAATGGTCTCGCCGGTCTCGACCGTGATCTTCTTGTCGCGCAAGGTACCGACGCGGATCTTCGGGCCCTGCAGATCCATCAGGATGCCGATCGGACGTCCGACTTCCTTCTCCAGCGCGCGGATGGCGGCATGGACCTTGGCGTGATCGGCCTGCGTGCCGTGGCTGAAATTGAGGCGGAACGTGTCGACGCCGGCCAGGAACAGAGTTTTCAGCATCTCCGGCGAGTTGCTGGCGGGGCCGACGGTCGCGACGATCTTAGCTCGACGATGACGACGCATGAATATGTTGCCCTTTCCGTCCCCCGATCAGGATCGCCCTGATATCGTTGACATTGGTCAGCGTCGGTCCTGTGACAAGGAGATCGCCGACTCGCGCGAACAACGAATAACTGTCGTGCGCGGCAATGCAAGCCAGAGCATCCATGCCACAATCACGGGCACGCGACAGCGTGTCCGGACCGATCACGGCGCCGGCGGCATCTTCGGTTCCATCGATACCGTCGCTGTCGCCGGCGAGCGCCCATATAGCCGCATGACCCGACAATGCAACCGCCAGCGCCAGCAGAAATTCGGTGTTGCGCCCGCCGCGTCCCGCAGCACCGCGCCCGATCGTGACCGTCGTTTCACCGCCCGAGAGCAGCACGGCCGGCGGCGCAACGGGATGACCATGTGCCGCGACAGAGCGGGCGATGCCGGCCATCACGGTGCCGAGCTCGCGCGCTTCGCCCTCGAGCGCATCGCCGAGAATGAGCGGCGTCAGCCCCTCCTCGCGCGCGACCTTCGCCGCGGCTTCCAGCGCAAGTTGCGGGGTTGCGACCAGGCGGACATCGGCCTCGAACTCACCCGGCTTCGGGGTCTCGTCCGCGCTCGCCAGCACAGTCTGCGCCGCGGCCGGCAACGCGATCGCATGGCGCGCAGCGACGGCGCGCGCTTCGGCCAAGCTGCTCGAATCCGGCAAGGTGGGACCGGAGGCGATCGCGGCCGGATCGTCGCCCGGAATGTCCGAGATAACCAGCGTGACGACACGCGCCGGCCGTGCGGCGCGCGCGAGCCGCCCGCCCTTGATCGCCGACAGATGCTTGCGGACGACGTTCATCTCCGCAATCGTCGCACCGCTCGCCAGCAACGCGCGATTCACCGCCTGCTTGTCCGCAAGCGTCATCGGCGGGGCGGGCGCGACCATCAGCGATGAGCCGCCGCCCGACATCAGCGCGATGACGAGATCGTCGGCCGTGAGCCCCTGCACGGCCTGCAGCATGCGCTGCGCGGCGGCCTCGCTGCGAGCGTCCGGCACCGGATGCGACGCCTCCAACACGTCGATCCGGCCGGCCGGCACGGCATGACCGTCGCGCGTGACCACCACGCCGGAGAGCGCGACATCGGGCCAAGCGGCATCGAGGCCGGCCGCCATCGCCGCCGACGCCTTGCCGGCGCCGACGACGATGCAGCGCCCCTTCGGCCTGTCGGGAAGCACGCGCATGATCGAGCGCCGCGGATCGGCGCTCGCCACGGCCGCGTCAAATATCCGCCGCAAGGCGGCGCGCGCTCGCCCGTCGGTCCATTCGGCGGTCATGGCCGGGGGATCAGACGTTGGAGCCGTGGATCGCCTCGATCACGGCATCGGTCACCTCCTTGGTGGTGGCCTTGCCGCCGACATCGGGCGTGAGAATGCCGGCCGCGCAGACCTTCTCCACGGCTGCCATCAATCGTGCCGCGGCATCCTTCTCGCCGAGATGCTCCAGCATCTGCGCACCGGTCCAGAAGGTCGCGACGGGATTGGCGATGCCCTTGCCGGTGATGTCGAAGGCCGAGCCATGGATCGGCTCGAACATCGACGGGAAGCGGCGCTGCGGATCGATGTTGGCGGTCGGCGCCACGCCGAGACTGCCGGCCAGCGCGCCCGCCAGATCGGACAGGATGTCGGCGTGCAGATTGGTCGCCACGATGGTGTCGAGGCTCTTCGGGTTCAGCGTCATGCGCACCGTCATGGCATCGACCAGCATCTTGTCCCAGGTGACATCGGGGAATTCGGCCGCCACCTCGGCGGCGATCTCGTCCCACATCACCATGCCGTGGCGCTGCGCGTTCGACTTGGTGACGACGGTGAGGAATTTTCGCGGCCGCGACTGCGCGAGCTGGAAGGCAAAGCGCATGATTCTGACGACGCCGACACGGGTGAAGATTGCAACTTCCGTACCGACCTCCTCCGGCAGGCCTTTGTGCACGCGGCCGCCGCAGCCGGCATATTCGCCTTCGGAGTTCTCGCGCACGATCACCCAGTCGAGATCGCCGACGCCGACATTGCGCAGCGGCGAGGCCACGCCGGGCAGGATCTTGGTCGGACGCACATTGGCATATTGATCGAACCCCTGGCAGATCGGCAGCCGCAGGCCCCACAGCGTGATGTGATCGGGCACGTCGGGCGCGCCGACCGCACCGAAATAGATCGCGTCGAATGTCTTCAGCTCGGTGAGGCCGTCCGCCGGCATCATCACGCCGTGCTTCTTGTAATAGTCCGAGCCCCAGTCGAAAGTCTTGACGTTGAAGCTGATGTCGCCGCTGCGCTTGGCCAGCGCCTCCAGGACACGGACGCCGGCCGAGATCACCTCGGGCCCGATCCCGTCAGCGGGAATGGCGGCGATAGAATAGTTGCGCATGAGAAAACTCCGTTGACGAGGGATCAGTGGGTTTGCGGGGCCGGCTCGGCCTTCGCACGCTGTGAACGGGACAGCAGCAAGGTGAGCACTGCGGAGATGACGAGCAGCCCCGCGACGAAATAAAGCCCGCCATCGAAGCTGCCGGTCCGATCCTTGATCCAACCGATCACCGCCGGGCCGACGAAGCCGCCAAGATTGCCGATCGAATTGATGGTGGCAATCCCGGCCGCCGCCGCCGAGCCTGACAGGAACATCGTGGGCATGCTCCACAGTGGCGGCTTCGAGGAGGAAATGCCGACGTTGACCAGTGTGAGGGCGGCCAGCACGGCAATCACGCCGGTTGCGAGGCCGGCAAACGCAAGACCCGCGGCTGACAACAGGCAGGCCAGCACCACGTGCCAGGTGCGCTCGCCGGTGCGGTCGGAATGCCGCGCCCACAGGATCATGACGACGACTGCAACGGTCGCTGGCACCGCATTGAGGAAGCCGACCGCGAACGAAGACAGGCCGAACTGCTTGATGATCTGCGGCGCCCACACCCCGAGCGTATAGAGCCCGGCCGAGGTGCCGAAATAGACCAGTGACAGCGCCAGCACCCGGATGTCGGCGAGACCGCGCCAGATGCTGTGGCTGGCGACCGCCGCCTTGCCGGTCCTCTCGGCATTCATCGCCTGCACCAGCCAGTTGCGCTCCTCATCGGCCAGCCAGCGCGCCTGCTCCGGCCGGTCGGTCATATAGCCGAGCACGACGAATCCGAGCAGCACCGCCGGCAAGGCTTCGACCAGGAACAGCCACTGCCACCCCTTCAGGCCGAGCAAACCGTGCATCTGCAGCAAGGCGCCGGAGACCGGCGAGCCCAGCACGGTCGAGAGCGGCGCCGCCGCCATGAACAGCGCCGTGACGGCGGCGCGCTGCCGCGCCGGAAACCAGTAGGACAGGTAGAGGATGATGCCGGGGAAGAACCCGGCCTCGGCGACGCCGAGCAGGAAACGCAGCGCATAGAAGCTGACGGCCCCCTGCACGAACGCCATCGCGCCGGACACGAGGCCCCAGGAGATCATGACCCGCGCGATCCAGATCCGCGCCCCGAATCTGTCGAGCGCGAGGTTGGACGGCACCTCGAACAGGAAATAGCCCCAAAAGAAGATGCCGGCGCCGAAACCGAACACGGAGGGCGACAGGCCGAGATCCTTGTTCATGGTCAGCGCCGCGAAGCCGATATTGACGCGGTCGATGAAGGCCACGAAGTACAGCAGCATGATGAAGGGGACGATGCGCAAGGCGACCTTGCGCAACACACGCGTTTCGAGCTCCGCCGCCATCGTCACCTCCCTGCCCGGTCTTGTTGGTTGTCGGGCAACGCTATGCGGCCGGCGCGCGGCGGGTTCAATGGACCACCATTTATACAAAAAATCGATATAATCCGCGCGCCTCGTCACAGGGATCGCCTCACAGGATCTGCCCCCATGGAATTGCACCAGCTCCGCTGCTTCGTCGCCGCCGCCGAGGAGCTGCATTTCGGCAAGGCCGCGCAACGCCTGCAGATGCTGCCCTCGGCGCTCGGCCGCCACATCAAGCTGCTGGAAGAGGACCTGGCGACACAGCTGTTCGCCCGGACGACGCGCGCGGTCTCGCTCACCGAGCAAGGCGCGGCCCTGCTGCGCGACGCCCGGGCGATCCTGTCCCGGATCGAGGCGGTGGAGGAGAGCTTCCGCCGCCGCACGCGCACCGCCACGGCGCGGCGGCTGCGGGTCGGCGCGATCGACAGTGCGGCAGCCGGATTGCTGCCGGCGCTGCTGCACGATTTTCGTCGCCGGCATCCCGGCATCGCGGTGCAGCTTTCGGAAGAGAAGACGATCCGGCTGCTGCCGAAGATTCTGTCCGGCGCACTCGACCTCGCATTCGTGCGGCCGCCGGAGCGGACCGACAAGCGGCTCGAATTCCGTCCCCTGCTCGATGAGAGCGCGGTGGTGGCGCTGCCGCAGCGGCATGCACTGGCCAGGCGCAAGCTGATTTCGCTCGCGGAGCTAGCCGACCAGCCGCTGATCGTGCCGGACCGCCGCTCGCGGCCGCACAGCCACGACCTCACGATGAAGCTGTTCGAGCAGGCCGGCCTCACGCCGCGCGTGGCCCAGCTCGCCGACGAGAAGCAGACGATCGTCAATCTGGTCGCAGCCCGTCTTGGCATTGCAATCGTGCCGCGCTGGACCTCGAGGCTCGCGATCTCGGGCGTGCGCTTCGTCCCGCTCAAGCTGAAACGTGACAGTGCGGTCGGCCGGTTGCCGCTCGCTGCGGTCTGGCTGCGCGGCTCGCGCGATCCGGCGCGCGAGGCCATGCTCGCCGTCCTCGACGCCAGACTCGGCGCTTACGCGCGAGGGGCATGAGCCGATCCCCACGCCGGCTCAGCTTTGGTCCCTCTGAAGCAGAGGAACCCTTGAACGTCCTTGCGGTTGGCTGTCGAAGCGGCCGGCCGGCGCGGCCCGCAGGAATGCATCGCGTGGACAGCAAGAGCGACAGCCCTACCTTCAACCCGGCCTCGGAGGTCGCCGGCCTGTCTGACCAACAACGGCGCGAGATCCAGTCCCAGAGCCGGCCGAGCGCCGCGCTGATCCACGAGACCATACGCGCCGAAGGCGTGAGCGAGCTCGAGCGGCGCTGGTGGGCGATCCTGATTTCCGCCTTCGCGCCGCTGGGCTACACGGCCGGCTTCCTGGTGGTAGTGCTGGGACGGCAGCAGCTCTTCACAGAGAACACCTTGACGCCGATCCTGCCGCTGCTGCACCACCGCGATCTCGCCACCTTGCTTCGCGTCCTGCGGCTGTGGTCGCTGGTGCTCGTGGCCAATGTCGTCGGCACCTGGGCCGTCGCCTCCGTATTGGCCCACACCGAGATCTTCGAGCCGCGGATCGTCGATGCCTTCCTCGAGCTCAGCCATCGCACCATCGAGGGCAGCTTCGCCTCGACATTCGTGCGGGCGGTGTTCGCCGGCTGGATCATCGCGCTGATGATGTGGTTGTTGCCGGCGCTCAGGGGCGCGGGAGCACATATCATCGTGGCGATGACCTATCTGGTCGCGCTCGGCGAGTTCTCGCATATCATCGCCGACTCGGTGGATTGCGCGTTCCTGATCCAGAGCGGCAAGGCGTCGCTGCAGGACTATGTCGGGACCTTTTTCGTGCCGACGCTGCTCGGCAATGTCGTCGGCGGCACCACCCTGGTCGCGCTGCTCAACTATGGCCAGGTCGCCGCCGAGCTCGAAGGCGGCGGTGCACCATAACGTCACCGGCGCGCCCGGCTCCGGCGTGGAGCGGAACCCGCCTGCGTGCCCAGGAACTGCACCGCCGGATTGCGGGAATGTGATCGGCGATCATCGATTTGCGTGAACTACGCCGACATCCGCCGACACTCAACGATGAAGACGTCGAGGGATACGTCGCGCCGGTCGACGACCCCTGCCCTGCGCCTGGTACCGCGGACTAATCAGCGACGAGGGCGCAACGAGCGCATGCCGTCTTGACGCAACCGGTTGCCCGGTTGGGTGAAAGCTGTCAGTCTACAAGCGGTTGGTGTGCTCGTATGGCCGGAGCAGTAATGTCGCTTCTGGGGTCGGCGCAACAAGAGGTAACAGCGTCCTCCGACCTACTGTTTCGACGGCGCGACGGCGCCGCTCGAACCGGTCGGCGGCTTGCAGCGGTCGCATTTCTCGACATCGTTGGCTACACCACCCTGATGGCGAGCGATGAGACTCGCACTCACCGCCGCTGGATGAAGATCCTTAACGAGATCGTGCAGCCTCGCACGACGGAGTATCATGGCCGGATCGTCAAGTTCACCGGAGATGGCATCCTCGCCGAGTTTACCTGCGCGCTCGACGCGGTGGAATGGGCGCAGGACATTCAGCGAATGGTGCCGTCTGCCCAGGTCGAGGACGGCGAAACATCCCCGACGATCGCGCTGCGGATTGCCATCAATCTCGGCGATATTATTGCAACCGAATTCGACATCTTCGGACATGGCGTCAATGTCGCGGCGCGACTGCAGGAGCACGCGGAGCCAGGCGGCGTGCTGCTGTCGGAATCGGTATACGACGTCGTGCGCGGCGCCCTCGGAAAACTCGTGCGAGAGCTCGGCTACTTCCAGCTCAAGAATGTCGATAAGCCGGTCCGGGCCTATTCCTTGAGCGCCGACGTTCCGGTCGCGGTGGCGCCAAGCGCCGCGCATCGCGAGCGACTGCCCTCCATCGCCGTGCTCCCGCTGCAGAATTTGGGCGGCGATCCGGCCGACGATTATTTTGCGGACGGGATCGTCGAAGACATCATTGTCTCCCTCGCCGGACTACGTGAGCTCTTCGTCATCTCGCGCGCATCGACGATCAAGTACCGCGATCGCTCGCCCGATCCGGCCGAGGTTGGGCGCGCGCTCGGCGCACGGTACGTCGTGTTCGGCACGGTGCGCAGATCCAGTCGCCTGGCGCGAGTATCGACACAGGCATGCGATTCCGAGACCGGCGAGATCCTTTGGGCCGATGCCGTCGAGGTCGCCCCGGGCGAACTGTTCGACCTTCAAGACGAGATCGTTCGAAAGATCGTCACAGGCATTGCGCCCAATGTTCGAAAGTCAGAGCTGCGCGAAGCCCTGAGGAAACGACCCGACAGTTTTACCGCCTATGATCACACCTTGAGGGCGATTCAGCTCATCAACAGTCTCGACAAGCACATCTTTCTGCAGGCCCGCGACTTTCTGAACAGGGCGATGGCGGAGGACCCGAACTTCGCCATGCCGGTGGCATGGGCAGCGCGTTGGCACAGCCTCTATGTGGGTCAGGGCTGGTCTGCCAACCCGAGCGAAGATGCCGTCCGCGCCGTCGAGTTCGCGTCCAGGGCGATCGAGCTCGACGGTCAGAACGCACTTGCACTGGCGACCTTCGGTCATCTCAAGTCGTTTCTGTTTCACGAGTATGACGGCGCTCTGATCTATTTCGATCGTGCGCTCTCGGCCTGCCCCAATCATTCGCTTGCCTGGCTGCTTTCCAGCGCCACCTTGAGCTACATCGGGGATACCGAGCAGGCGGTCAGCAGAGCCGAACACGCCCTCCGCCTGTCGCCTTTCGACCAGAGCCTTTTCAGCTACTACATGTTTCTCAACCTCGCCTACTACGCCAAGGGCGACTATGAGCGCGCGGTGAAATGGGGACGGATGTCCGCAGGCGAGAACGCTCTCTACACGGCAAACCATAGGATCTTGATTGCAGGCCTCGCGGCACTGGGACGTTTCAACGAAGCCCGGGACGTCGCTGCCAAGATGATGAAGCTCGAGCCCGAATTTCGACTGGAAGCCTATGAGCGGACCCGGCAGCCGTTTCGGCATCCGGAGATCCGAGACCGGTACATGAAGCATTTGAGGTTGGCCGGCCTTCCGGAATAGACGCGGAAGCATTCCGGCCTGGGGGCAGTGTCTGTTATTGCCAAAGGGAGGATTGCCATGAGTGGTTTTGGTCTGGCGGACGGAGCAGATGGTGCTGACGGGGCAGATGGCGCAGACGGCGCCGATGGTGCAGCAACCTCGGGAGTAGTCGCCGGCCGCATTTCGCCATTGATCCGGCCGATCGGCATCTCTCCAGCCCTGGAAAAACGTACCAACGAGGATTGGTTCAGGGGTACGCGATGGCCGCCGTTCGATGTTTCGGCAGGCTTTCCCAGGACCACATGCAACAGCTTTCCCGATGGTGCATGGAGCTCATACCACTTCTCGATCGTGGTGCTCGGTGAGTTCGTGAAGGTGCAGGGCTGGGACACGATCGATCTGCAGGCCGTGGCACCTATACCCACGGGCGCCGGCCTAAAGGCAGAACTCGACGAACTGCAGGAACTGGTGGACTACCGAGCCGGCGTCATGGCCGAGGCGCTTGCTCAGATGAACAAGATCGATCTCTATTTCAGCGGCCTTTTGATGTTCAACAGGTCATCGCATCCCGCCACTTACCGTCTCGTCCAGAGCGCGCTCCGCGTCGCCCAGTTTGTGGCCATGCATTACAAGTTCAATCCGGGGCGACAACCCGGTTCAACGTCGCCGATGCCCCCGCGGCCGCGCGCTTCGCAGCTCTCACTCGCACTGATGCCGCCGATCGACGTACCAGGGCATGCGTCATACCCGAGCGGCCATTCCACCGAAGCTAACATGCTTGCAAGCATACTTGCGCAGGTGATGCCGCAGGCTGCTTCGACACCGATCGATGCCGCCGATCCCGAGAGCACGCCGCTGCGGCGTGTCGCGCAAAGGATCGCGCGCAACCGTGAAGTGCTCGGCCTCCATTATCCTTCCGACAGCAAGGCCGGGAAGCACCTGGGCGAGACCGCGGCCACGCTTCTGCTTCCATGCCCGACCGTGACCAAGCTCGTCGCGGCGGCAAAGAGCGAATGGAGCTGAGGATGATTAGACAGTTGATCGTCATGCAGTCCGAAGGGGCTGGCGACATCAGCGACGGACCTCGCCTCCCGACAGCGGGTTTGACCGCCATAGAGGCCCGTCTGCGCGCGTTGCTCGCGGAAGACGATGCGGGCCGATGGCGTGTGCTCAGCGTCCCGGACGAGAGCTGGCGCGTCCGTCTGACACAAAGGCTGCCCGAGCCTCCGCCTCCATTGAATGAACTGGTCGTCTCGATCGAATGCACCGACAGCGCCGATGTGGAGTTGTTCCGCCGCGCAGTCGATCATGCGAACGCCCGTGCGAGGGCGCAAGACAAGACCCAGCCGTTCAAGGCGGTCGGCGCCGACATTGCGCTTTCCCAGTCCGAGTTCTTTTGCCCCACCAATCCGGACCAGCTCTTGTTCGGCGACCGGGATATTGCGAGACGGCTGACGGGTGCCGACGCACTCGGTGAGCAAGGGCTGACCGGACGCGGTGTCAATGTCGTCGTCATCGACCAGGGCTTTGATGCGAGGTTGGTCAAGAATTTCGGCGGCGGCCTTGCCAACGGCGACGTTGAGCCCGGCAGCACGAGGCGAGGTCACGGACCGATGATGGTTCGCAACATCGCCGATGCGGCTCCCGACGCGATGTTCTACGACGTCCCACTGCTCCCAGCCCGCATTGGCGACGTCACGGGCTTCATCAGCACCGCCCTTCATGTATTCTATCTTCTCGATGCCTTGATTGCTTACCTGCGGCAGCTTCCTGTGCCGCAGTGGAAAGGCCCCTGGGTCTTGGTCAATGCGTGGTCGATCTTTGATCGTTCAAGCGAGCACCCGCGCGGCGACTACACCGAACGGCGCGATCATCCGCTCAACGCAATCGTAGGGACCATCGGGGCGGCAGCCGACATCGTTTTCGCCGCCGGCAATTGCGGCCAGTTCTGTCCCGATCGCCGCTGCGGGAAAGCCGACGTGGGACCAGGCAGCAGCATCTTCGGCGCCAATTCGCACCCGGACGTCCTGACCGTAGGAGCGGTCAGAACCGACGCGCGTTGGGCAGGCCGTTCGTCGCAAGGTCCGGGCCAACCACAGCTCTCGAGACACAAGCCAGATCTATGCGCACCCAGCTATTTCCGGGAGGTCGGCGCCGATGCCTTCGCCGGTAATGTCGACGGCGCCTTCCTGAGCAACGACGGCCCACCCTACCTTGCGAGCACGGGAACGTCGGCTGCATGCGGACTCGCGGCGGGCATAGTCGCGGCCATCCGCAGCGGATGCGATCAGACATCGGTGTCACCCGGCCAATTGCGACAGCTCCTGAACGATCACGCCCGCAAGGTGGAGGGCCCGAGTTGGAATGGGCAGCTCGGCCACGGCATCATCAATGTCGAGGATGCGCTTGCAGCGTTGAGCGATACAAGCGCATGAGCAGAGCAGACACGCGTTCGCTTGCGCGCAGGACGAGTCCGACGCGGTTTCACGGCCAGTCGGCGAAATCGAGCGACGGCCGCAGCCGGCCGCTCCGGGCGCGCGCCGCGACGCTGCGCCGCCACGCCCCGGGCGCCTCGCCGGTGTGCCTGGTGAAGAAGCGGCTGAAATAGGCGGTGTCCTTGAAGCCGAGCGCAAAGGCGATCTGTTTCACGGTTGCGCTGCTGGTCTCCAGTCGGCGCGCCGCCTCCTGCACGATGCGCTGCTGGATCAGCTCACTCGGCGAGCGCTGCAAGGCGCGGCTGCACAGCGCATGCAGCCGGTCCGGCGTGACGCCCAACAGCTGCGCATAATCGGCGACGCGCAACTGCTGATGATGCCGCTCCTCCACCAGCCTGCGGAAACGGCGCAGAACGTCGGCGCTGTTGCCTGGCGCAGCGCCATCGGCCTCATCGGCAAACAGCCGCCAGAAGCGCAGCACGCAGAGCGAGAGCTCAGCCGACAGGATCGCAGCGCTCGCGCTGCGCGCGGGAGCGGCGAGCTCGGCGGCGATCGAGGCGATCGAGCGTCCAACCGCTGCAGCCAGATCGGCGTCGACCGGAAAGGCAAGGATGCCGGCCACGCCGGCCAGGTCGAGATAGGCGGTTTCCGCCGATGGCGGCAAATAGCGATGCCAGCTGTCCGCGCGCAACCGCAACAGATGCGCACGCGCTCCCGCCGAAATCTCGAGCCGCTCCGCCGATCCGGCCGGCAACCAGATCAGCGCCGGTCCGAACCAATCGCTGACCTCGCCATTCTCGTGTGCCGCTGCCCTGCCCGAAGCGAGCGACAACAGGTGGATCGAAGGCTGCGCGGCCCGCGAAGTCAGTGCCCATTGCCGCTCGGCTAAATGGGAGGCGATCGCTTCGGCGGCGACGGGATGGACAACCTCGGGGGCGAGCGGCGGCCGCTCCCGGCGGCCCGGGCCGGGCTCCGCAAGGGGCAACCGGGCGCCGGATAAGTGCAATTTTTTGCCGGATCGGTCCATTGCGGGAGGGAACCCCACAGTGCTTGCTTGGTCAAGACCCGGCGGCCGCGACGACAATGCGGACAAGGAGACCGGGAAAGGGAAACGCACATCGGCACGCGGCAAGCCCGCCTGCCCAAGGGAGGAGGCTCGACATGGTTTCGGCACAGCGTCGGACATGGCTGCGCATGGCCAGCCTGACAGCATTGGCCGCGGCACTGGGGACGTTCGCATCCCCTGCCGCCGCGCAGGACAAGATCCGCATCGGCTACACGATCTCGAAGACCGGGCCCTATGCCGGCGGCGCCGGGATCACGACCTTGCCCAACTACCAGCTCTGGGTGAAGGACGTGAACGCGGCGGGCGGCATCAAGCTCGGCGACAAGCGGCTTCCGGTCGAGATCGTCGAATATGACGACCGCAGCTCATCCGAAGAGGCCGTGAAGGCGATCGAGCGCCTGGCCAATCAGGACAAGGTCGATTTCATCCTGCCGCCCTGGGGCACCGGCCTCAATCTCGCGGTCGGCCCGACCTTGAACCGGCTCGGCTATCCGCACCTCGCGGTCACCTCGGTGACCGACAAGGCGCCGGAGCTTGCCAAGCGCTGGTCCAATGCCACCTTCTGGCTCGGGACCTCGGCGCAGATCTCGCAAGGCCTGGCCGACCTGCTCGGCAAGCTGAAGAGCGAGGGCAAGATCGAGGGCACCGTCGCGATGGTCAGCGTGGCCGACCAGTTCGGCATCGAGCTCGCCGCCGCCGGCCGCAACGCCTTCAAGAAGGCCGGCTTGAAGATCGCCTATGACAAGACCTATCCGCTCGGCTCGCAGGACATCCAGCCGCTGCTCAAGGATGCGATCGCTTCCAACGCCGACACCTTCGTCGCCTTCAGCTATCCGCCGGATACGCTGGCGCTGACCGAGCAGGCGCAGCTCCTGAAGTTCAACCCGAAGGTCTTCTATGTCGGCGTCGGCACCGCGTTTCCGCTGTTCAAGGACAAGTTCGCCGGCAACGCCGACGGCGTCATCGGGATCGGTGGCTGGGACGCGGATTCACCGCTGCTGAAGGACTACCTCGCCCGCCACAAGGCCGCGACCGGCCAGGAGCCGGACCGCTGGGCCAGCCCGATCACCTATGCGAGCCTTCAGGTGCTGCAGCAAGCGATCGAAAAGGTCGGCAAGGTCGATCGCGCGGCGGTCGCCAAGGAAATCCGCACCGGCACCTTCGACACGATCATCGGCAAGATCAAACTGAAGGACGGGCTGCTGCAGGAGGTCTGGGCCGTCGGCCAATGGCAGAACGGCGAGTTCTATGGGCTCGCGCCGGCGACGCTGGCCGGCGCCCGCGCCGCCGTGGTTCCGAAGCCCGCGTGGAAGTAAGAGGCGGCTAGGCAGGCGGCCACCGGCCGCCTGCTCCGCCGGCGATGAGGCGCCGCCATGTTGCTGTTCGACATTCTCCTGCCCGGCCTTGTGCTTGGCGGCATGTATGCGCTCATCGCGCTCGGGCTGACGCTGCAATATGGCGTGGCGCGCATCATGAACCTCTCCTATGGCGAGGCGCTGGTGGCCGCGAGCTTTGTAGCGTTCGCGCTCTACAGCGGGCTGTCGCTGAGCCCGCTGCTCGCGCTGCTGCTCGCCGTGCCTGTCGCAGCGGTGCTGAACTGGCTGCTCTACCGGCTGCTGCTGGTGCGGCTGATCCGCCGCAACAAGGACGCCGGCGCCCAGGAGATCGACAGCATCCTCGTCACTTTCGGCGTGCTGTTCGTGATCCAGGGCCTGATGCTGGTCGCGTTCGGCGGCCAATATTACAGCTACAGCTATCTCTCGATCCCGGTCGTCATTCTCGGCTCGACACTGGCGGTGAACCGGCTGGTGGCGCTGGCGTTCGCGGCCGTGATCGGCACCGCCGTCTATCTCGCGCTCACGCGCACGCGGCTCGGCACGGCGATGCGCGCGGTTGCGGTCGATGCCAGAGCGGCCAGCCTGGTCGGCATCGACGTCGCTGCGCTCGCAGGACTCGCCTTCGCCTTCGGCGGCGGACTGGTCGCTGCCGGCGGCGTGCTGGTCAGCATGTTCCTGACCTTCAACGCCGCCATGGGCGTCGTCTTCACCATGAAGGCGCTGGTGGTCGTGATCATGGGCGGCGTCGGCAACGTCATGGGCGCCTTGATCGCGGGCCTGCTGCTCGGCATCGTCGAGACCGCGGTGGCGCGTCTGGTCGATCCGGGTCTCACTCTGGCTGCCACCTATGCGCTGTTCCTCGCCGTGCTGCTGGTGCGGCCGACCGGCCTGTTCGGAAAGGCCGCGCGATGACCGGCCGCAACGCGATCCTCATTGTCGTCGGCCTGCTGACCGGCGCTGCGATCCTCGCCTTCCCGCTCTATGCCAACGGCTATTATCTCGCACTCGGCATCAGCATCCTCTATTTCACGGTGCTTGCGACCGCCTGGGCGATGTTCTCCGGCCCGACCCGCTACATCTCGCTTGCCACTGCTGCATTCTTCGGCATCGGCGCCTACAGCGCGGCTGTTACAGCGGACACCCTGTCCTGGCCGCTGCAGCTCGTGGTCGCAGCCGCCGCCGGCGCGGTGGTCGCCGCGGTCACCGGGCTGTCGACCCTGCGCCTGTCCGGCATCTACTTCGTGATCTTCTCCTTCGGCCTCGCCGAGCTGATCCGGCAGCTCGTGATCTGGTATGAGGTCAACATCTCCAAATCGGTGGGGCGCTATCTGTTCAGCGACATCACCCAGGAGATGCTGTACTGGCAGCTCCTCGCACTTGCCGCCGCCGTCCTGCTCACCGGTTATCTGCTCAGCCGCTCGCGCTATGGACTGGCGATGCGCGCGATCGGGGCGGACGAGACCGCGGCGCGGCACGCCGGCATCAACGCGACGCGCGTGAAGCTCGGGGTCTTCGTAATAAGCGCCGTGTTCATGTCGGTGACCGGCGCGATGATGGCGCCGCGCTGGACCTATATCGATCCGGCGATCGCCTTCAACCCGATGATCTCGTTCCAGGTCGTGATCATGGCCCTGCTCGGCGGCGCCGGCCATCTGCTCGGCCCGCTGCTCGGCGTCGTGCCGCTGGTGCTGCTGTTCGAGGTGCTGACCGCCACACTGCCGAACCATTTCAGCATCGTGGTCGGCCTGATCTTCATCGCGATCGTGATGGCGCTGCCGCAAGGCGTGATCGGGCTGATCGCGCCGCTGCTGCCGCGCTCGCATCCCAAACCGAAAACGGCGCCCCCGATCGTCGATGGCGAGCTGCTTGCGGTCGAGGCCGTGAGCAAATCCTTCGGCGGCCTGCGCGCCGTCGACGCCGTGAGCCTCACCGTCCGGCCGGGCGACATCCTCGGCGTGATCGGTCCGAACGGATCGGGCAAGACCACCCTGCTCAACATGCTCTCGGGCGCGCTGGCCCCCACCGCCGGCACGATCCGGCTCGGTGGTACGGTCATCACCGGCCTGCCCGCGCATAAAATCGCGCGGCTCGGTCTGGCCCGCACCTTCCAGCTCGTGCGGGTGATGCCGGAGCTCTCGATCGCGGAGAATGTTGCCGCGGCCGCGCTGTTCCGTGCCGGTGCAAGCGCGGGCGGCGTGACGGAGATCCACGATCTGCTGCAGCTGGTCGGGCTCGACCGGCCCTCGGACACGCCCGCGGGCGAGCTGACCTATATCGATCAGAAGCGGCTGGAGCTCGCCCGCGCACTCGCACTGAACCCACGGGTCCTCTTGCTCGACGAATGGCTGGCCGGGCTCAATCCAAGCGAACTCGAGACCGGCATCGCACTGATCGCGCGCTTGCGCGATCGCGGAGTGACGATCGTCATGGTGGAGCATGTGATGGACGCGATCCGCGCCCTCTGCAATCGCTGCCTGGTGATGAGCGCGGGCAAGGCGATTGCCAGCGGCACGCCCGCCGACGTGCTCGCCGATCGTGCCGTCATCGCGGCCTATCTGGGAGAAGCCGATGCTTGAGGTCTCGCGTCTGTCGCATTCCTACGGCAAGCATCAGGCGCTCGCCGATATCGCCCTTCGGATCGAGCGTGGCGAAATCGTCGCCATTCTCGGCGCCAACGGCGCCGGCAAGTCGACCTTGCTTCAGGCCATCACCGGGCTGATCAAGCCTGCCGCAGGCTCAGCCATCCAGTTCGACGGCGCGGACATCGCAGGCCTGCCGCCGTATGTGATCGTCGAGCGCGGCATTGCGCTGGTGCCGGAGGGACGCGGCGTGTTCGGCGAGCTGACGGTGGCCGAAAACCTGCAGCTCGGCGCCTTCCCGGCGCGCGCCCGCGAGGGCGAAGCGCAGCGGCGCGCGCATGTCATGCAGTTGTTTCCGCGGCTGGCCGAACGCATGGGCCAGGTGGTGCGGACCATGAGCGGCGGCGAGCAGCAGATGGTCGCAATCGGCCGCGCCCTGATGTCCAATCCGGCGCTCTTGCTGCTCGATGAGCCGTCGCTCGGGCTGTCGCCGCTGCTGAGCCGCGAGGTGTTTCGCGCGCTGGAGCGCATCCGTGCCGACGGTGTCGCCATTCTCCTGGTCGAGCAGAATGCCCGCGCGAGCCTCGACATCGCCGACCGGGTCTATCTGATCGAATCCGGCCGCAACGCCGGACACGGCCCGGCGAACGACATGAAGAACAATCCCGACGTCCAGCGCGCCTATCTCGGCGGAGCGCGCACGGCGTCCGCTGCCCCCCTTTGAATCATGAAACGATGGAGAGACCGATGAATGCGATCAACCTTCTGATCGGCGGCAAGGATCAGGCCGCAGCCAACCAGCGCACCTATCAGCGCCTCAATCCGATCAGCGGTGAGATCGCGAGCATCGTCGCGGCGGCCTCGGTCGAGGACGCGGTGCGCGCAGCCGATGCCGCAGCCGCCGCCTTTCCGGCCTGGTCGCAGCTTGGACCCGGCGAGCGCCGCAAGCGCCTCAGTGCCGCCGCCGACGCGCTGGCCCGCCATGCCGCCGAGTTCACCGCACTGATGATGGCAGAGACCGGCGCGACCGCCGGCTGGGCCGGCTTCAACGTGCATCTCGCCGAAGCCATGCTGCGCGAAGCCGCCGCCATGACCACGCAAATCGCGGGCGAAGTGATCCCGACCGATGTGCCGGACAACCTCGCGCTCGCCTTCCGGCAACCGGTCGGCGTGGTGCTCGGCATCGCACCATGGAACGCGCCGGTCATTCTCGGCGTGCGCTCGGTGGCAATGCCGCTCGCCTGCGGCAACACCGTCGTGCTCAAGGCCTCCGAGATGAGCCCGGGCGTGCACCGCGTGATCGGCAGCTGCCTGGCGGAGGCCGGCCTCGGCGATGGCGTGGTCAATGTCGTCACCAACGCGCCGGAAGATGCGGAAGCCGTGGTCGAGGCGCTGATCGCGCACCCCGCGGTGCGCCGGGTCAACTTCACCGGCTCGACCCGCGTCGGCCGGCTGATTGCGGTTGCCTGCGCCAAGCATCTGAAACGTGCGCTGCTCGAGCTCGGCGGCAAGGCGCCGCTCGTCATTCTTGATGATGCCGATCTCGATGCCGCGGTCGATGCGGCCGCCTTCGGCGCCTTCATGAACCAGGGCCAGATCTGCATGTCGACCGAGCGCATCGTGGTCGACGACAAGGTAGCGGATGCGTTCGTCGCGAAGTTCGCGGCCAAGGCCAACAGCCTGCCCTACGGCGATCCCCGCACGGGCAATGTCGTACTCGGCTCGCTGGTGTCAGGCGCGGCCTGCGACCGGGTCGGTGCGCTGATCGATGACGCGCTCGCCAAGGGCGCGACGCTGGCCGCCGGCGGCCGCGGCACCGGAACGATCATGCCGGCGACCATCGTCGATCACGTCACGCCGGCGATGCGTATCTATGGCGAGGAGAGCTTCGGCCCCGTCGTCACGGTGGTGCGCGTCAGCGGTGTCGACGAAGCCGTACGCGTCGCCAACGACACCGAATACGGCCTCTCCTCCGCCGTGTTCGGCCGCGACATCGCCCGCGCGCTGGGCGTGGCCAAGCGGATCGAGGCAGGCATCTGCCACATCAATGCGCCGACGGTACATGACGAACCGCAGGTTCCGTTCGGCGGCGTCAAGGCGTCGGGTTATGGCCGCTTCGGCGGCAAGGCTGCGATCGACGAATTCACCGAACTGCGCTGGATCACGGTGCAGACCGGCCCCCGGCATTATCCGTTTTGAGAATGAGATCATGATGCGATTGGAAGGAATCGGATCATGATCCCATCATTGATTGAGCATGATCTCCGCGCAAACGCCTATGGCGTTTGTCGCGAGGGAAAAACGGTTCCACTTTTCCGGATCATGCTCTAAGGCGGCAGCGGTGTCTCGGCGATGTCGAGCAGCGCGCCGAGACCGTGGCGCAGGCTGCGCATCCGCACCTGCTCCGAGGACAGGCCGAACGCCAGCAGCGAGCGGCCCGTCGCCTCATAGACATGGCCGAACGGGAACGACGGCAGCGTCGCGTCCGGCTGGTTGGTGTCGATCAGGCCGAGCCAGTTGCGCCCCTCCGGCACCTCCGGCAGCGTGAAGTTCACGACGTCATAATGGGCGTTGTAGATCAGCAGAAGCGTCGCGTCCGAGCCGCGGCGCTTGACGCCGGTCTCCTGCGCCCGGCCGTCGAGCAGCATGCCGAAGCAGCGCGCATTGCCGTCGGTCCACTGCGCCAACGTCATCTCCTCGCCTGATGGCGACAGCCAGGTCACGTCCTTGACGCCGAGCTCCTCGTTGAGAGAACCGACCAGGAAGCGGCTGCGATAGAGGATCGGAAACGCCTTGCGCATCGCGATCAGCTTGCGGGTGAACTCGCGCAAGCTGCGTCCCTGCGGCGTGATCGCCATCCAGTCGAGCCAGGTGGTCGCGTTGTCCTGGGCATAGGCATTGTTGCTGCCGTGCTGGGTGTGGCCGAACTCGTCGCCGGCGAGCAGCATCGGCGTGCCGTGCGACAGCAAAAGGGTCGCCAGCAGATTGCGCTTCTGCCGCTCGCGCAGTTCGATGATCTCGGGATCGTCGGTCGGCCCCTCGGCACCGCAATTCCAGGAATGATTGTTATCGTGGCCGTCGCGATTGTCCTCCCCATTCGCCTCATTGTGCTTGTCGTTGTAGGAGACGAGGTCGTTCAAGTTGAAGCCGTCATGGGCGGTGATGAAGTTCACGCTCGCCCACGGCCGGCGGCCGCGCTTATTGAAGAGATCGCCCGAGCCCGAGATGCGCTTGGCGAAATCGGCCAAGGTGCCTGGATTGCCCTTCCAGAACGCGCGCACGGTGTCGCGGAACTTATCATTCCACTCGGCCCAACCCGGCGGAAACTGCCCGACCTGATAGCCGCCGGGACCGATGTCCCAGGGCTCGGCGATCAGCTTGACGCTGGAGAGCACGGGATCCTGCCGGCAGGCATCGAGGAAGCTGCCGCCCTCGTCGAAGCCGTAGGGCTCGCGCGCCAGGATGGTGGCGAGGTCGAAACGGAAGCCGTCGACCCGCATCTCGGTCGCCCAATAGCGCAGCGAATCCGCAACCAGCTGCAGCACGCGCTGATGCGACAGGTTCACGGTGTTGCCGGTACCGGTGTCGTTGATGTAGTAGCGCTTGTCGTCGGGCAGCAGCCGGTAATAGCTCGCGTTGTCGATGCCCTTGAACGACAGCGTCGGCCCGAGCTCGTTGCCTTCGGCGGTGTGGTTGTAGACCACGTCGAGGATCACCTCGATGCCGTTGGCATGGAACTGGTTGACCATGGTCTTGAATTCGGTCGCGAGGGGCGTCTTCAGGTAGCGCGGCTCGGGCGCGAAGAAGCCGATCGTGTTGTAGCCCCAGTAATTGCGCAGGCCCTTCTCGACCAGATAGCTGTCGTCGATGAAGGCGTGGATCGGCAACAGCTCGGCGGAGGTGATGCCGAGCGAGCGCAGATAGGCCGGGATGTCGTGACGGGCGAGGCCGGCAAAGGTGCCGCGATCGGCGTCCGGCACCATCGGATGCAGCTTGGTGAAGCCCTTCACATGCATCTCATAAGTGACGGTGCGCTCCCACGGAATCTCCGCCTTGCGCGGCACGCCCCAGGTGAAGGCCGGATCGATTACGCGGCACTTCAGCATCAAGGGCGCGCTGTCACGCTCGTCGAAGGAGAGATCCTTGTCGGGATGGTCGAGCTGATAGCCGAACAATTCCGGTCCCCAGCGCAAGCTGCCGACCAGCTGCTTGGCATAGGGATCGATGACGAGCTTGTTCGGATTGAACCTGTGGCCGGCGTCGGGCTCATACGGACCGTACACCCGATAGCCATACACCGTACCGGGACGCGCGGTCGGCAGATAGCCGTGCCAGACTTCGTCAGTATATTCGGGCAGCTCGATGCGCTCGAGCTCGGTTTCGCCGCCGTCGTCGAACAGGCAGAGCTCCACCTTGGTCGCGTGCGCGGAGAAGATCGCAAAATTGACGCCGAGCCCATCCCAGGTGGCGCCGAGCGGAAACGGCCTGCCTTCGCTGATCGGGGCTCTTCTCAAGGTGAACACAGCCTGAGCCAGAGCATCGCTCGGCGCGGTCGGTTGATCCATGATCGCCCCTGCCCGGTTTGGGTCGTCGTTAAGATGATGCCTCAGCCGGCGTGATGACCTCCGCCGCCACGCTCTCGGTCGCGGTGACCGATGCAATCACGGCGGCCGGCGGCACGTCTGCGGGCGCCGACAGCTTGCCGGTGCGCTGCGAATGCACTTCCTTGGAAATAGCAGCGAGGGAATTGCCGATCCGGCCGACCATCTCGGTCAATTCGGCCTGCGATAACCCGAGCCGTCGTGTCACGATACGGACCTGGACCGGATCGGCAAGATCGAGCTTGTTGCGGATCGGTTGGATTTTGGGACGGCGCATCGGTTTCCTCCTGCGGGAAGCTAACCGCCGGTTGTGCGATTGGTTCCCCGCCGGCTATCTGATCCCGGCACGCAGAAAGCTCTGGATGAAGGCGCGCTGGAAGACGAGGAAGGCGAGCATCAGCGGCGCCGACGTCATCAGCGCAGCGGCCGAGATCACCGACCAGTCGACGCCCTGGTCCACCGAGGCGAACACCTGCAGGCCCACCGTCAAAGGCCGCGTCTCGACCGAATTGGTCACGATCAAGGGCCACAGGAAGTTGTTCCAGTGATAGCTGACCGAGACGAGGCCATAGGCGACATAGACCGGCCGCGCCAGCGGCAGGTAGACCCTTAAGATCGTCTGCAGCGTGGTCGCGCCTTCCATGCGCGCGGCATCGTCGAGCTCTTTCGGGATCGACTTGAAGGTCTGGCGCAACAGGAAGATGCCGAACGCCGACGCCACATAGGGCAGCCCGATGCCGGTCAGGGTATCGATCAGGCCGAGCGTCTGCAGGCTGCGATAGTTCTCCATGATCAGGACGTCCGGCGTGACCATCAGCTGCACCAGGATCAGGCCGAACAGCACCTCGCTTCCGACGAAGCGCCAGCGTGCCAGCCCGAAAGCCGCCAGCGTGCAGATCACGAACTGCGCGGCCATGATGCCGAGCACCAGCACCACCGTGTTGAGGAAATAGCGGGCGAACGGCGCAGCGACCCAGGCGTGGCTAAAATTCTCCCACGTCAGCGGCGCGAGCGGATCGAAATGCGTGGCGAAGGCGGAGGGATGGATCGCGGCCCAGATCGCGTAAAGCAAGGGCAGCGCCCAGATCAGGCCGAACAGCCAGGCGGCCGCGATCATACCCGATCTGATCAGCCGCGCGGAGGATGCCGGCCCTTGCGTCATCGGTAATGGATCCTGCGGTCGAGAGCAAAGACCTGCACCAGCGCGACCAGCGCCAAGGCGGCGAGCAGCACCACCGTGAGCGCGGCCGCATAGCCGGTGTCCCAGAAACTGAACGCGACCTGATAGACGTAGAACAGGAGCATCGTGCTGGCGTTGTTGGGTCCGCCGCCGGTCATCGCGATCACCTGATCGACGACGCGGAAGGCGTTGATCAGCGCGTTGACCGCGACGAATAACGTGGTGGGCATCACCAGCGGCCAGGTGATCCGGCGAAACACCAGCCAAGCGCTGGCATTCTCCATCCGTGCCGCCTCATAGAGCACCGGCGGCACCTGCTGCAGCGCCGCCAGATAGAAGATCATGAAGAAGCCGGCCTCCTTCCACACCGTCACCGCCATCAGGGCCGGCAGCGCGGTGGCGGGATCGCCGAGGAAATTGACGCTGGAGAGCCCAAGCCCGTGCAGGAACTGGTTCAGCAGGCCGTAATCCGGCGTGTAGAAGAACAGCCAGATGTTGGCGGCGGCGACCATCGGCAGGATGGTCGGGGTGAAGAAAGCGAGCCGCAATGCTGCACGGCCCGCGATGCGTTCCTTGATCCAGAGTGCCATGGCAAGCGCGAGCGCAATCGACAGTGGCACCGTGATCAGCGCGTAGATCAGATTGTTCTTCAGCGCGAGCCAGAAGATCGGATCGTCCAGCATGTGCCGGTACTGATCGAAGCCGAGAAAGGCCGGCGGCCGCTTGCCGCGGGGCGTCGCGTAGAAACTGTCGACGATGGTGAGCACCGCCGGCACGTGGGTGAAGGCGGCGAGCAGCACGACGGCCGGCAGGGCCAAGAGCCAGCCTTGCACGTGGATGTTGAAATGCGGTGTGCGGCGCTGCTGCTTCATCGACCAGACCGTAGGGCGGGCAAAGGCGCCCAGCGCCGTGCCCACCATCTTTTCTCTACGACGAGCGGTGGGCACGCTTCGCTTTGCCCACCCTACGCTCTAACGATCAGTGCTTATAGGCGGCGAGGATGCGGTCGGCCTCGGCCTGGGCCTGGTCGAACGCGGGCTTGGCCTCCTTGGCTCCGGTCAGGACTGCCTGCAGCGCATCATTGAGCGCCTTGGTGACGCGCTGATTGTCGTGGGTGGAGAGTTCGGCCACGGCATCCTTGAGCTGATCGCGGGCCACCGCAGCGGCCGGGAATTCCGCGACATACTTCTTCATCGCCTCGGTCTCCCAGGCGTCAGGCCGCGTCGCGACATAGCCGGTGGCGATGCCCCAGTCCGCGGCGCGCTCGGGCGTCGACAGGAAGCGGGCAAACTCCAGCGCCGCGGCCTGCTTGGCCTTGTCCGAGGTCTTGAAGATGTAGATGTTGCCGCCGCCGGTCGGCGAGCCGCCGCGCACCTTCGACGGCATCGGCGCCACGCCGAAGGCGAACTTGGCGTTGTTGCGGACGTTGGTCAGGTTGCCGGTGGTGGTCCACATCATCGCCGTCTTGCCTTCGAAGAAGTCCTTCGGCGTCGTGCCCCAATCGATAATGCCCTTCGGCATCACCTCGTCCTTGCGGCTGAGATCGGCGAAGAACTGCGCGGCCTCGATCACCTTGGGATCGTTATAGGCAACCTTGGTGCCGTCCTGGTTGGCGAGGATGGCACCGTTCTGCGTGGTCAGGGCCTGGAACAGCCAATAGGGAAAGCCGGAGGACGGAATCTCGAGACCCCATTGCGTCGTCGTGCCGGAGGCATCGCGCTTGGTCAGCTTCTTGGCCATGGCGACCATCTCGTCCCAGGTCTTGGGCGGCGTCTCGGGATCGAGGCCGGCGGCCTTGAACGCATCCTTGTTCCAGTACTGCACGATCGTGGAGCGCTGGAACGGAATGCCCCAAGTGTGACCGCCCGACTGGCTGTTCTCCATGAAGGCCGGGTAGAACGACTTGATCCAGGCCGCATCGGCCGCCGACGTCGCGATCGCGTCGTACGGTTCGATCATGTCGTCGTCGATCAAGGTGAACATGTCGGTCGAGAGCAGCACGGCCACATCAGGCGCGTTGCCGGCCTTGGCTGCGGTGATCGCCTTGACGATCGAATCCTGGTAGCTGCCGGTATAAACCGGCTTCACGGTGATGTCCGGATGCGCCTTGTGGAAGTCCGCGGCATAGCCGTCGACGATCTTGGTGATCGGGCCGCCGACTGCAATCGGATAATAGAACGTGATCTCGGTAGCGGACGCAGATGCGGCACCGAGAAGAGCGGCCGACAGCATGGCGGCACAGGTGAGCCGTGCGACAATATTCATGAAATCCCCCGGTTGGACAAAGCTCGATGAGGTGGTGAAAGCGGTTCGACAATGGGTTCAAGTGCGAGACGATCGCCCGTCGTTGCGTCGAAGACGTGGGCGGCCGAGTTCTCCCAGGCGAGGCCGACGGCCGCGCCAAGTCCCGGCACCTGATCGCCGCGCGTGCGGGCGACGAGCGGGCGTTCGCCGATCATGCAGGTGACGAGCGCTTCGGCGCCGAGATATTCGACCGCGGTGACAGGTGCATGAAAATGACCGCGGCCGTCTGACGCATCCAGGGCAATGTCCTCCGGACGCAATCCAAGCACCCGCCCTCGCCCTGTGCCGGCGAACAGCGCCGGCCCGGCAGTGCCCGCAATCACGGCCGCACCGTTCGGGCCGTCGTCGAGATCGAGGAAATTCATCTGCGCACCGCCGATGAAGCGCGCGGCGAACAATGTCGCTGGCCGCTGATAGAGATCGGCGGGCCGGCCGTTCTGCTCGATCCGACCCTGGCGCATGAGGATCACCCGATCGGCCATGCTCATGGCCTCGGTCTGGTCATGCGTCACATAGATCATGGTGATGCCGAGCCGCTGCTGCAGGGCGCGGATCTCGCGGCGCAGTTCCTGACGAAGCTGCGCATCCAGATTCGACAGCGGCTCGTCGAGCAGGCAGACCGGAGCATGAGCGATCAAGGCGCGACCGAGTGCGACGCGCTGCTGCTGGCCGCCGGACAGCTGCGTTGGCTTGCGCTTGAGCAACGGCTCCAGACCCAGCAATGCCGCGACCTCACCGAGGCGCCGGGCCCGCTCCTCCTTCGCGACGCCTCGCACCGAGAGCCCGAAGGTAATATTGTCGGCGACCGAAAGGTGCGGAAACAGCGCGTAGGACTGGAACACCATCGCGACGCCCCGCGCCGCTCCGGCGAGGCCGCGCACGTCGCGGCCATCGATCAGGATCGCTCCCGCCGTCGGCTCGTCGAGGCCGGCGATCAGCCGCAGCATGGTCGACTTGCCGCAGCCGGATGGCCCGAGCAGCACGACGAGATCGCCCTGCGCGACTGCAAAGGAAACGTCGTCGAGCGCGACGGCGTCGCCAAACGCCCTGCTCACCGCGCGCACGTCGACACTGGTCATGATGCTAGGCGTCCAAAAGCTCCGGAACATGCGGCTTATGCCGCGTGGTCCCGCTTAAGAAGCTCTGATGAAGGTTATATGACACGCGCTCCGGCTGCAATCGGCCCGCCATGCGCCGCCGAAGCCGGAGGGGAGCCCTATCGGCTAGCCGAACAAATGCGCGAGCCAGAATGCTGCACCGGCGGCGAGGCCACCGACCAGCAGCGTCTGCAGCGCCGACTTGATCTTATTGACGCCGGTGAAGTGGCCCTTGATCGCGCCGAACGCGACCAGGGCAACGCCGGTCGAGACCACGGAAATACGCAACGCCGTGGTGATGTCGTGAGCCAGCATGTAGGGGATCAAGGGAATCAATCCGCCGACGATATAGGAGCCGCCGATGGTCGCTGCGCTGATCGGCGCGCGCTTCGGATCCGGGCGTTCGAGACCGAGCTCAAAGCGCATCATGAAATCGACCCAGTGCTTGCGATCGGAGGCGATGGCATTGACGACGGAGGTCAAGGTGTCGCCCTGAAGGCCATAGTCCCGGAAGATCGCCGCGACCTCCGCGATCTCCCGCTCGCGCAGATGCTCGATCTCGGCATGTTCGCGCGTCTCTTCCGCCGCATAGTGCTCGGCATCGGTCCGGGCCGCGAGAAAGCCGCCGAGGCCCATCGCGATCGCACCCGCGACGACCTCGGCGAGGCCGGCGGTGACGATCACGTCGGTACTGACGACCGCGGCGGACAAGCCTGCGGCAAGGGCAAACGGCACCGTCAAGCCATCGGCCATGCCGATCACGACGTCACGAACGCTCTCCGATGCCGTGAAATGCTTTTCGATATGCGGCGTCGCGGGCATGCGAACCTCCAGCTCTGATTGAGCGCGGCTTTCGAGTTTGAAGTTCCTGACGAGGTTCTATTCCGCCTGCATGACAATAACTAGGACTGCGCGCCCGGCATCATCCGGAGCAGAGTGCGATCGCGCAGCACGTAGTGATGCACCAGTGCGGCGGCCGCATGCAGGCCGACGATGACCATCAATCCGTTGGCGAGCGTCTCATGCAGCTCCTTCATGTTATGCATGAAGGCGCGATCGCCGATCCAGGGCGATGGGATCTCGAACAGCCCGAATACCGGCAAGGGAAAGCCGCGCGCGAATTGGGTCACGATGCCGAGCACGGGAATGGCGAACATCAGCGCGTAAGTCAGGAGATGGACCATCTCGACGACGCGTCCGGCCCAAGCTCCGAATCGTCCACCGAGCTTGCTCGGTTCGAGCGCCGGCGGCGGATCGAAGAGACGCCAGCCGAGGCGCACGAAAGCCGTGCCAAACAGCGCAAGCCCGAGCGAGATGTGAATGAACAGGCCGACCTCATGGGAGGCGCGTGGCATGGAATCGCCGAGCTCGCCGGTGAACCAGGCCGCGAGCACCAGCACGGCCACCAGCCAATGCAGCGCGATTGCGACCGCGCCATAGCCCTTGGCAGAGTTCCGCATGCGCACCGCCAATCCCCCCTTTTGCCAATGTCGATGTATGAGCCGGTGCACGCAGCGATGCAGCTCAAGCATTCCCAGCCGGATAGGCTGCCGGGATAATACGAAGCCCGCGTCGGGGGGCTGACGGCCGATGTCAGCGAATTGTCAGGATATCGGGCGCTGCCGCGAACCAATGCCCACCCCTCCCCCGGGCCGAGGGCATTTCTCGGCAGGCGCGATCTCCACCCTCGCGCCGCCAAGCTCGGAGCGGCCGATCCGAAGCTGCCAGCCATAGGCTTCGAGAACGTCTTGTACGATGGCGAGCCCCAATCCGCTGCCCGGCGCCTGCTGGTCGAGCCGGCCCCCCCGTTCCAGGACGCGAGCGATCTTTCGTTCCGGAATGCCCTGGCCGTCATCCTCGACGATGACGGCCAACGGAGCTGCGCTCGCCACGATGCGCACGGTGCTCTCGGCATGACGCGCGGCGTTCTCCAGCAGATTGCCGAGCACCTCCGCCAGATCGGTGCGGTCCATCGCGATCATCACCTCGTCGCGCACTTGGCTCTCGAAGGCGACACGTGCGCCCGCTGGCGTCCGCGCCAACGTCGCGATCAGTGAAGCCAGCAGCGGCTTCAATTCGGTCGTGGGATTACCGGTCGCGCGTGCCGTGCCGCGCAGGCGCGCCAGCGCGAGTTCACGGTCGACCTGGCGGCTCATGGCTTCGGCAACCGCCTCGATATTCTCTGCAAGCTCCGTTTGGCCGAGCTCCTTCAGGCGCGTCGCATCGGCCGCGAGCGCGGTGAGCGGCGTCTTGAAGCCATGGGCGAGATCGGCGGCGCGGCTCCGCGAGCGCACCATCTCCCGCTCCTGCGCGTCGAGCAGCGCATTGACCTCCTCGACCAAAGGCGCGACTTCCGTCGGCACCGCGACCGGCAGATGTCTGCGCTTTCCGGCGCGGATCTCCGCGATGCCGCGCTGGAGCTCCGCCAGGGGGCGCAGGCCGAGGCTGACCTGAACCGAGGTCGCCAGCGCCAGGACCAGCGCGAGCACGGCCAGCGCAATCGACAAATCCTTGGCGAAGGCCCGGACCGCATCGGTGGAGCGCGCCAGATCCGAGGCAACGGCCGCGCGCACCCGGATGCGGCTCTCGGGATTCATCAATACGCTGCGTTCGGCGACCAGCACGCGGGCGTCGCCGGGGCCGACGATTTCGTGCTGGTGCACTTCGCTCGGTCCTGGCTGGTCGACCGGCAGGACAAGGATCGTGTCCCAGAGCGACCGTGAGCGCAGGAACTGACCGCGATCGTCGCTCACCTGCCAATACAGGCCCGACAGCGGCTCGGCGAAGCGGGGATCCGCCGGCGGCCGCGCCACGATGATGCGGCCATCGGAGCCGACTTCGAGACCGGTCAACAATTGCCGCAGATGGACGTCCAGATCCGCGGCGAGCGTGCGCGCGACATGGCGCTGGAACAGCACCACCAGGCCGGCGCCGGCGACACCCAGCGCGAGCAGAATGGCGACCGTGCCGGCGGTCACCAGCCGCAGCCGCAGCGAGCCCCATCTCATTCCGATGGCCCCTGGATCAGGTAGCCGAAGCCGCGCCGGGTCTCGATGATCTCGCTGCCGAGCTTCTTGCGAACACGGCGGACCAGCACCTCGAGCGCATTGGAATCGTGCTCGTGCCCCAGCCCATAGACGTTCTCCTCGAGTTCGTGCTGGGGCACCACGCGGCCGTTCTGCCGCAACAGATACGCGACCAGACGGTATTCGAGCTGCGACAGCGCCACCGGCACGCCGCGCATGGTGACTTTCATCTGGCGTTCGTCCAACGCCAGATCGCCCGAGGTCAGCACCGACGAGGCATGGCCGGAGGAGCGACGCACGATCGCCCGCAGCCGCGCAAGCAGCTCCTCGTTGCGGAACGGTTTTGGCAGATAGTCATCTGCGCCGGCATCGATGCCGTCGACGCGCTCGGCCCAGCTCGCCCGCGCCGTCAGGATCAGCACCGGCATATGCCGGCCAGCGCTGCGCCAGCGCTTGAGCACCGAAAGCCCATCCATTCCAGGCAGGCCAAGATCGAGGATGACGGCGCCATAGTCTTCGGTATCTCCGCGAAACCAAGCCTCCTCGCCGTCAGCGACGGTTTCGACCAGGTAGCCGGCAGCCTGCAGCGTTCGCGTCACATCGGACGCCAGCCGCGAATCGTCCTCGACCAGCATCACACGCATCACTTTTCCACAATCCACTCGATCTCGCCGCTATGCGGATCGACATGAACCGCAAGCACGCGACCATCACGACCGATGACCCGGAATTCATAGACCCACCGGCCGCGCTCATGCTCGATGTCGATGCCGGTCACGTCGCCGCCTAACCGGCCGCGCAGCTTCGACAGAATCTGCGCCAACGGCAAGGCATCGCCGGACTCGACGGCGCGGCGCATGGCGTCCCAGCGCTCGCGATCGCCGTCGCGCGGAGCGGCCGACGCCACGCTCGCAAGCGAGATCAGCGCGACAAGCAGCGCTGGACGCGTGAGACGTAAAAGACAATGCAGGCGCATGATCATCCCAGCCAGATTAGCACAATGCCAAATCCCGGCTGACAGATCGCTGACAGGGATCAAACCGCGCCCGAAACCAGTGCGGTGGCGGTCTACCTCGCCCGGCCGAAGCATCGCCGCGCTGAGGCGAGCAGCGTTAACGAGGTTCCACCACCTCGCCGTCTTCCTTGACGAAGCGGCCGACCGGCCTGTCCAGGAGATCGATGACCAGCTCCGACGGCCGGCAGAGCCGTACGCCTTTCGGCGTCACCACAATCGGCCGATTGATCAGGATCGGATGCTGCATCATGAACGCTATCAGTTCGTCGTCGGTCCATTTGGGATCGTCCAGCCCGAGCTCCTTGAACGGCGTGCCCTTCTCGCGCAGCAGCGCCCGGACCGGAATGCCCATCGCCGTGATCAGCTCGCGCAGCCGCTCCGGTGACGGCGGAGTTTTCAGATATTCGATGACGGTCGGTTCGACCCCGCTCTGGCGGATCATCGCCAGCGTATTGCGCGAGGTGCCGCAATTGGCGTTGTGATAGATCGTGACGGTCATTGCCGCGCCTCCATGGCCGGTTTCGACTCGGCCGCTCCGGCTTCGTACCAGGCGCGGGTCGCCTTGACGATGCGGACCACCGACAGCATCACCGGCACCTCCACCAGGACCCCCACGACGGTCGCGAGCGCCGCGCCGGACTCGAGGCCGAACAGGCTGATCGCGGCGGCCACCGCAAGTTCGAAGAAATTGCTGGCCCCGATCAGCGCAGCCGGAGCCGCAACGCA
This sequence comes from Bradyrhizobium sp. SZCCHNR3119, assembly GCF_032487775.1. NCBI lineage: Bacteria > Pseudomonadati > Pseudomonadota > Alphaproteobacteria > Hyphomicrobiales > Nitrobacteraceae > Bradyrhizobium > Bradyrhizobium sp. SZCCHNR3119. The sequence continues at coordinate 595,286 of NZ_JAUEUV010000001.1, forward strand.
CCACGCCACACCGAAACGCCGGCTCAGCCAGTAGGCCAGGCCTGCGTTGAGATAGACCTGGATGAGGATCGGCACGGCAAGGATCGCGATGACGGCCGGCTGCCTGACAATCTGCTCGCCTTGGAAGCCGAACAGGAGCACCAAGGTCGCAAGCAGCGCGACGAGAGAGAGCGGTTGTAGCGTCCGCATCGTCCGCTCGAAGGCGCCGCCGCTGGCGTGGAGCAGCATGCTTCGCCAGACCTGAGCCACCGCCACCGGCACCACGATGTACAGGACCACCGAGAGCAGCAGAGTATCCCAGGGAACGGTGATCGAGGCCACGCCGAGCAGGAGGCCCACCAGCGGGGCGAACAAAAACACCATGATGACGTCGTTCAGTGCGACCTGGCTCAGCGTGTAGTGAGGCTCGCCTTCGCAGAGATTGGACCACACAAAGACCATCGCGGTGCAAGGCGCTGCTGCAAGCAGGATCAAGCCGGCGATGTAGGAGGAGATCTGCCCTGCGGGGAGCATCGGCGCGAAGACATGGCCGATGAAGAACGATCCGAGCAGCGCCATCGAGAACGGCTTGACCGCCCAATTGATAAAGAGCGTCACGCCGACGCCGCGCCAGTGTTCGCGCACCTGGCCCAGCGCTCCGAAGTCGATCTTGAGCAGCATCGGCACGATCATGAGCCAGATCAAGACCGCGACCGGCAGATTGACCTTGGCGATCTCGGCCGCAGCGATCGCGCCGAAAAAGCCGGGCATGACGTGCCCCAGCGCGACACCTGCCACGATGCAAAGTGCGACCCAAAGAGTAAGATAACGTTCAAAAATGCTCATGATTCAAGCCACGTCGTTACGGGAAGATGTCGCTCCTTCGGAGCGGCCGATCTCGCGCAGCCTGGTTCCTAGCGCGAGCTTGTCGATGCTCCTGAGCGGCAGGCTGGCGAAGCTGCCGATCCGATTCTTCAGATAGCGGAACGCGGTCGCAAACGCCGCCTGCTTTTCCAGCTCCGTGCCTTGGACTGCGGCCGGATCCTCGATGCCCCAATGTGCCGTCATCGGCTGACCTGGCCAGACAGGACAGGCCTCGCCCGCTGCGTTGTCACAGACGGTAAAGACAAAATCCATCATCGGCGCATCAGCAGCGGCAAACTCCAGCCAGCTCTTCGAACGCAAGCCATCGGTCGGATATTCCAGGCTTTTGAGGGTGTGCAATGTCAACGGATGCACCGTCCCTTTCGGCGCGCTGCCCGCAGAAAAGACTCGGAATCGGCCGGCTCCATCCTTTCGCAGGATCGATTCCGCCAGGATCGAGCGGGCCGAGTTGCCCGTGCACAAGAACAGAACGTTGTAGACATGCTCAGCCACGGCTTCGCTCCCTTCGCTTCGGCGGACAGCAAGGTTGCAAGCTCTCGACGACAGGCGCGCAGACCTCCGGTTTTCCGCCGCAGCAGTCCTGCAGCAGAAACAGCGCGACCTTCTGGAATTCCGCGAGATTGACGCGATAGACGATCGAGCGGCTGCGCCGCTCCGACACGACCAGGGCAGCGCGCGCAAGCACCGCCAGATGGGAGGACAGGGTGTTTTGCGGCACTTCGAGCAGGCGCGCGAGCTCGCCGGCCGGCAGCCCTTCGGGTTCGTGCTGCACGAGGGTGCGAAATGCCTGCAGGCGGGTCGGCTGCGCCAGCGCAGCCAGTGCCAGGACGGCGTCTTCGTTTTCCATATATCCAGAATTATGGATATACTGATCGATGTCAAGCGCTTCCGCGCCTCTCGACCCGAAAGCAGGTTGTCTGCAAGCAGGGAATTCAGGCGCCCGGGATCACGGCGGACCTGACGTTCGCTTCAGCATCGCCGCGATGCGCGGAAGCGAACATCAAGCTCAAGACGCCATCGGGAGACCGCCCTATTCGTGCTCCGTCCCCTTGGTGTGCACGAGATAGTCGACGATCGAGGCGACATCTGCGTCTGCCACCGGTGCCTTGTAAGCGTTCCGCATCTTGTCGACGATGGCGGTCCAGGCCTTGCGCGACATCGGCGGCTGCCGCAGCACCATCCCGACCGAATGGCAGGCCAGGCAATTGTTGTTGATCGCGTCCGCGCTCGCACCGCCGGGGAACGTACGATCCCCGAACGGCAGATCGACGGTCACCGACTTGAACGCCATCCCCGGCGAGGCCGCATCGATGGACGACGTAAGGGCCAGGATGGCGACCGGCGCGACCATGGCGACGATGAAGGATTTCGACATGGCTTGTTCCTCAGACCGCGTTGATACGGATGGTTTCTATGACGTTGCGCATGAAGCCGGAGCCGTTCCAATAGCTCTCCGTCGGCTGCACCTCGCCTTTCTCACTGGTGCAGCGCGCCATGATCCGATGCTGCCCCCGCCCGGGAGTGAATGATGTTGTCCAGCGGCGGAAGCTGTATCTGCCTTCGTCCTTGCCGAGCACTGCAGGCTGCCAGGTCACGCCATCATCGGCGGAGACCTCGACGCTGCGCACGCCGGCATCACCACCGAACGCGATCCCTCGCAATTCGAACGGCGCACCCGCGGCCACCTGCTCGCCATCGCGACGATTGGTGACGAACGAGCGCGGCAGCATGCGGTTGATCGGAATGGACTTGTAGCCGCTCTCGCCGGGCTTCACGGCCGCAAACGGCGTGTCGGGAATGAGATAGGCCTTGGTCATCCAGAAGCCGTCATCGGGCTGCGCCAGCACCTCGATGTCGTTCAGCATCTTGACCCAATAGGTCGAGTACCAGCCGGGCACGATGAGCCGCAGCGGGAAGCCGTTGAGGAGCGGGAGCTGCTCGCCGTTCATCGCATAGGCGATCATCACCTCGCCGTCCCGGGCGTGATCGATGCTGAGCGATTTCATGAAATCCGGCGCTTCCGGCACGACCTGCTGATCGAGGCCATTGAAGCGGACCGACACCGCGCCGGCCTTGACGCCGGCACGATCAAGTACGTCCTTCAACCGGACGCCGGTCCAGCGGGCATTGCCCATCGCGCCGTTTCCCCACTGCGCGCCTGCCACCCGCGGCTGAAACAGGCCGCGCGAATTGCCCGAGCATTGGTTCACCGCGATGATCTCGTAGGGCGGCATCGCCAATAGATCGTTCAGCGACAGGTCGAGGCCAGTAGTGACCTCGCCACGAACCTTGAGGCGGAACGCCGCCGCGTCGATCTCGGTCGGGATATTGGCCCAGTGCCAGCGCACGAAGAACCTGTCGTTGGGCGTCAGCACGCCCTGATCGAACACCTCGAACGGCGTTTCGAGCAGCGGAGGCCGCGTGCGCTGCAGGATCATCCTGCCCTTTTGCGGAAATGCGGCGGTCAGGCTGCGCTCGCCGCCGCCGCCGGGCAGGCCGAGATCGACGCTCTCCTCGGCCAGGGCCGGTGCCGCAAGCAGGGCAAGCCCGGCCGCGCCGATGCCGCTCATGAACTGCCGGCGGCTCTTGAGCATCGGTGTGCGATATTGAACGGACATGGTCATTCCTCCTGAATGTCCTTTTTGGGCTTCAAGAGGGAAGACGCCGGGCATCCGAACCTATTCCATCGTCGCGGCCGATCGATCCGATCGGCCCTGCCGAACAGCATCTGCATGGCAGAACAAAAGGCGCAGTACGCAGCTTCAAAAGGGACGAGGACCCGAACGCATTCGGCGGGCGCCAGCGCGTCCCTATATTTCGAATGTTTTCGAATTAGTGTTGACATCGCTGCTCCGCGAGCGCATCGTACTCCCGCCATGAAAATCGATGACGCCGCCGCCCGACTGGAAGCCCTCGGCAACACCACCCGGCTGAAGATCTACCGGTCGCTGGTGCGCGCCGGGCAAGCCGGCATGCCGGTCGGCCGCCTGCAGGAACGGCTCAAGATCCCCGCCTCGACCCTCTCGCATCACGTCAAGACGCTGGTTGCCGTCGGACTGATCTCGCAGCAGCGCGAAGGCACAAGTCTGGTCTGTCATGCGGAATACGACACGATGCGGGGGCTGGTGGATTTCCTGGTCGCGGAATGTTGCGCCGACGAGACCGGATGTGGAAACGCCAAGACCGCGGCGTAACCTATTTGGCCATTAATTCGATTATGCTAGAATAATGGGAGAAAACAATGTCAACCAACAAGACTGTCGCAATCATCGGCGCCGGCCCCGTCGGACTCGCCGCGGCGGCGCACGTTCTGGAGCGCGGGATGACGCCGATCGTGCTGGAGGCAGGACCTGAAGCAGCACACGCGGTCCGGCAATGGCAGCACGTGCAGCTGTTCTCGCCCTGGCGCTATAACATCGACCGCGCGGCCGCGCGGTTGCTGGCCGACACTGGCTGGAATTCACCGGATCCGGACGTCTATCCGACCGGCGGCGAGCTGATCGAACATTATCTCGACCCGCTCGCGACCAAGACGAAGCTATCCGGCGTCATCCGCGCCGACAATCGCGTCACCGCGATCAGCAGGCGTGGCGTCGACAAGGCCAAGTCGCGAGGACGCGAGCGCGCGCCGTTCGAGATCAGATATCGCAACGGCAAAGGCGAGGAGACATTGCATGCCGATGCCGTGATCGACATCTCCGGCACATGGTTCTCGCCCAACCCGGCCGGCAGCAACGGCCTGCCGGCCCTCGGTGAACAGGCATTTGCCGACCGCATTGCCTACGCCATGCCGGACGTGCGCGGCAGCCGGCGCAGCCGCTATGCCGGCAAGACCGTCGCCGTGCTCGGCGCCGGTCACTCCGCGGTCGGCACGCTGATCGACCTCGTCGCACTTGCCAAGGACGTGCCGGCGACCCAGGCGATCTGGCTGTTGCGCGGCAACGACCCGGCAAGAGCCTTCGGCGGCGGCAGCAGCGACCAGCTTGCCGCGCGCGGCGAGCTCGGCCTCGCCTTTGCTGCGCTGGTGCGTTCCGGACAGATCCGGGTGGAGGCGGAATTCGGCGTAGCGCAGATCACGGAGGCCGATGGCCGTCTTCGGATCAGCACCGGCTCTTCGCCGGATCGCCACGTCATCGCAGATGAGCTGATCGTCGCAACCGGCTTCCGGCCGGACCTGTCTTTCCTGCGCGAGGTACGGCTGCAGCTCGATCCGGCCATCGAAGCGCCGGTCGCGCTGGCGCCGCTGATCGATCCCAACGAGCACTCCTGCGGCACGGTGCGCCCGCACGGTGCGCGCGAACTCGCGCAAGCCCACGAGCCCGGCTTCTATCTCGCGGGCATGAAGAGCTATGGTCGCGCGCCGACCTTCCTGATGATGACCGGCTATGAGCAGGTACGCTCGATTGCGGCCGATATCGCCGGCGACAAAGAGGCTGCGGCACGGGTCGAGCTGGAGCTGCCCGAGACCGGCGTATGTACGCGTGGCGGTGTGGAGAGCATTGCTGCCCTGCCCGGCTGCTGTGGCGGTCCGGCGCCTGCGCGCGTAGACAGTTGCTGTGCCGATGACGCGAACGCGAAGGCGGCCGGCAAATCAGGCTGCGGATGTGCGTGAAGGAGATAACGGGGAATGCAGGCCAGGAGACTGGGCGTCGTCGTCGCCCTGGGGACAGCCCAGACGCTGGCTTGGGGATCGAGCTATTATCTTCCCGCCATCCTCGCCGACCCGATCGCGCATGATCTTGGCCTGTCCCGCAACTGGTTCTTCGCGGCATTCTCCGCATCGCTCGTGATCTCCGGCCTGCTCGGTCCTCGGATCGGCCGGCAGATCGACCGCGTCGGTGGTCGCCAGGTGCTCTGCGCCTCCAATCTGGTGCTGGCCGGCGGCCTTGCTACGCTTGGCGCATCGCATTCGCTTTGGATGATGGCTCTGGCCTGGCTGCTGCTCGGCGTCGGCATGGGATTGGGGCTCTACGATGCAGCTTTCGGCGCGCTCGGCCGCATCTACGGCCGCGACGCCCGCGGCGCGATCACCGGCATCACCCTGCTCGCGGGTTTTGCCAGCACCGTCGGCTGGCCGCTGAGCTCACTCGGATTGGAGACGATCGGCTGGCGCGACACCTGCTTGGCGTGGGCACTCGCGCATCTCGTGATCGGTCTGCCGCTGAACCTGTCGCTGCCGCGCGCGGCGCAGGGCAACGTCGTCGACACCACCGCGGCGAAACCATCGATCCCAATGGATCGTACCATGATGCTGCTCGCCTTCGCGCTGGCGGCCGCCTGGACGGTGACGGCGGCGATGGCCGCGCACCTGCCCCGTATCGTGGAGGCGTTCGGCGCGACACCGGCGCAGGCCGTGTTTGCCGGCATGATGATCGGTCCGGCGCAGGTGGCCGCGCGGGTGTTCGAGGCCGGCTTCCTGAGCCGCTTTCATCCCCTCACCTCGGCGCGGCTCGCCTGCATCACGCATCCGCTCGGCGCCTGCGCCATCGGCCTGTTCGGCGGCGGCGCGGCCGCAGCGTTCGCGCTGCTGCACGGCGCCGGCAACGGCATCCTGACGATCGCGCGCGGCACCTTGCCGCTCGCGATCTTCGGGCCGGACAACTACGCCTATCGCCTCGGGCTGCTCGGCGCTCCCTCGCGGATCTGCCAGGCCATGGCGCCGCTCGCCTTCGGGCTTCTGATCGATTCGCTCGGGCGCGGCGTCGTCATCGTGTCCGCCGGGCTCAGCCTGTCGGCGCTGATCGCGCTGCTGCTGATCTCGGCCTCGTCCGCGGCCGAGCGCGTCAAGAAAGCGCCTGCCAGCGAAGCGGCTTGAGGTCGTCACATTTCGCTAGCGACAACGGCATCGCAGCCGCAACACCGATCAGGGCCAGATATTCAGGCCTCCAGGACAAGTTTCTCCGATCGTTTTTACAAATCGACGGACACCGAATAAAGGCAGGTATTCCCGGAGATCGCACTGCGACCAACAAACAGTTCTGTCGGTTGTATTGATTGAAGACTCGCGGCCGCTGTGCCAAACAGGTACGAATATGGTTAGTCGCGTTCTCATTTCAAAAACATGGCTGGTCGAATGGTTGCTTCCAAGACAGCGCGCGGCAAGGTCGGCAGGCCTCCCCTGGAGCGGGCCGGCGAGGTCGAAGAGCGGATCCTGGACGCAGCGAAGAAGATCTTTCTCGCGCAGGGCTTTGAAGGCGCCAGCGTCGACGAAATCGCGCAACAGGCACGGGCCGGCAAGCCGACGATCTATGCGCGCTTTCCAAACAAGGCTGCCTTGTTTGCCGCGGTGATTGGCCGGCAGGCCGCACGGAATACGCAGTACGAGAACCTCGTCCCCGAGGGCCGCAGCTTTCGCGCCAAGTTGATCAGTGTCGGAACAGCCCTGATCGAGCGCGCTTTCGCCCAGGAGACCGTCGGCCTGATGCGGACCACCATCGCCGAAAGCCCGCGCTTTCCGGAGCTGACGCGCGAGATCAGCGACAAGGCGCGCAAGCGCGCGGCGTTCAACCTGACAAAGATCATGGTCGAACTCGCAAGCCTGGAAGGCCTCGCCGGCAAGGGCGCCTTCAGCCCCGACAGAATCGAGGACACCGCGCGGATCTTTCTCGACATGATCCTGTTCCCGATGCTGGTGCGCTGCCTGCTCGGCGAGGATCTCCGTACGCTGAAGAAGGAGCTTCCCGAACACGTCGAGAAGCGAGTCGATTTCTTTATCGACGCGACCACCTGAGCCGGCGCGCGCTACTCGTGCACGGCGTTCGCGTGCCGCAACTCCGGAAAGATCGTCTCGTCCTGCAGGATCACGTCCGCGGTCCGCTGATAATGCGCGGTCAGCAGCTTCACCGCGAGCTCGACATCAGCGTTCAGGACAGCCGTCACGATCATGGCGTGCTCATCGCCAACCGCACGCGACGGAAACGCCTTGCGGATCGAGAGTCGGCGGTAGCGATAAAGCTGGTCGGCGAGCTGTCCGCAGAACCCGATCAAGGATTGCGAGCCGCAGTTCGAAATCAGGACCCGATGATAGATCCGGTGCAGCCGCTCCCACTCCGGATTGTCCTCGAAGTTGGTGGCATTCAGCGAACGCGGCGCGCGGCTCAGCCGGTGCTGCGCCAGCACCAGCTGTTCCTCCCATTGCGGCGTTGCCGCCGCCATTGACTCGCGCAACGCCAGCGCCTCCACCCAACACCGCGTCTTGGTCAGTTCGGCGAGTTCGGCCCGACTGATGTCCTTCACGTAGAAGCCGCGCTGCTCGCGCACCTCGACCAGTCCATCGGCCGTCAGGCGGTTGAGCGCCTCTCGGAGCGGCGTCTGCCCGGTCTGATAGGCCTCGGTCAGGAAGCGCATCTGCAGCTTGCGCGACGGCGCAAGCCGGCCGGACAGCAGGTCCTCGCGCAGCCGGTCATAGACATGGCTGGCCTGAGTCGAAGGACCCTGTCCCTCGGCCTCCGTCGATGCATCCACTTCCAATCCCCTCAGAATCTCTGGGAAGTAAATATAGACCACAGCAACGAAATCCAATAATTTATAAATTATGTTTGATATTCTGTATTTTTGTAATAAGAGACCGACAGCCGGTCTGGACGCCGGCATCAAAAACGATGCGCTGTCTCCTTCCCTGCCACCGGGATCGAGAGCGGCTGGAGGATGCGTTCATGACCCGGTTCCCGGTTACAGCTCTGCGCAGTGTCGATCTCGGCACGCCGGATCTCGCCCGTTCAGAGGCGTTTTATTGCGAGACCTGGGGCCTGGAGCGCGTCAGCATGGCCGATGGCGTCGTCTATCTGCGCGCGACCGGCAGCGATCATCACGTCGTCGCGCTGCACCGTAGCGAACGCACCGAGCTGAAGGCGGTGACCTTCCGCCTCGCGAGCAGCGACGATTTCGACGCGATCTCCCGAAATGCCATCCGCGAGGGCGCCGTGCTGCTCTCCGCACCTGGGCCAAACATGGCGCCCGACGGCGGCGTGATGATGAGCCTACACGGCCCCGAAGGCGGAGTGCTGCGCTTCGTTCATGGCGACGCGCGTCACGTGCCGAAGCCGCCACGACCGGCCCTTCCTGAGCGCCTCGCCCATGTCAACCTCAACAGCACCGACGTCGACCGCTCCGCCGCCTTCTATGAGAAGGCGCTCGGCTTCCGCCTGACGGACCGCTCCGCAGCGATGGCCTTCGTCCGTTGCAACAGCGACCACCACGCGGTCGTGATCGCCGATGCCAAGGTCAATGGCCTGAACCACGTCGCCTTTCTGATGCCGACCTGGGAAGGCGTGATGCGCGGCGCCGGACGGATGATCGACGCCGGCCATCCGATCGCCTGGGGCGTTGGGCGCCACGGCCCTGGCGACAACGTCTTCGCCTACTTCATCGATCCAGTGGGCACCGTCATCGAATACACGGCCGAGGTGCTGCAGGTCGACGACAGCTATGTCGTGCACGGTCCTGATCATTGGGTCTGGCCGCCCGGCCGCACCGATCAGTGGGGCATCGCGCCACCGAAGGCCGATCACGTGAAAGCCGCGCAGCTCGCGGTCCGCTACGCCGCCTGACCGACTGCAGTTTCTTTGTTCCACAAGCGGGTTTCGACATCCATGTCCGGCAGATCTGGCGCAAACGAATTCGAGGTCGTGGTCATCGGCTTTGGGCCGACCGGCGCAGTCGCAGCGAGCCTGCTCGGAGCACATGGGATCGCGACGCTTGCGATCGACCGTGCGCGCGAGATCTACGACAAGCCGCGCGCGATCGCGCTCGACCACGAGATCATGCGGCTGTTCGACAATCTCGGGATCGCCGACCAGGTCAGTCGCTACGTCGCCCCATTTCCCGCCTCCGAACATTTCGGCGCGCAAGGCCAATTGATCCGCCGCATCGACATGGTGCCCGAGCCCTACCCGCTCGGCTACACGCCGAGCATGGTGTTCACGCAGCCCCCGGTGGAAGAGGTGCTGCGGACCCATGTCCACACCTACCCATCAGTCACGGTCGAGCTCGGCACCACGCTGGTCGACATATGGCAGGACGCCTCGACGGTAACCCTCGTCCTCGCGCGCGAGGATGGCACCACACGCGAGGTCACGGCCGATCATGTGATCGCCTGTGACGGCGCCTCGAGCACGGTACGTCAGCGGCTCGGCATCGCATTCGAGGATCTGGAATTCGACGAGCCGTGGCTCGTCGTCGACCTCCTCGTCAACGAGGCCGCCGCGACGAAACTGCCGGCTACCGCGGCACAGTTCTGCGATCCCGCACGTCCGACGACCTACATCATCGGCCCGGGCAACCACCGCCGTTTCGAGATCATGCTGCGGCCATCCGAAGATCCGCGCGCCATGGAAGAGCCCCAGCAGGTCTGGCGGCTGCTTGCCCCCTGGCTCGCGCCGGACGAAGCCACGCTGTGGCGGGCGGCGAGCTACCGCTTCCACGCGCTGGTCGCGAGCCGCTGGCGGGAGGGGCGCGTTTTCCTGGCCGGTGATGCCGCGCATCAGCAGCCGCCCTTCATCGGCCAAGGCATGTGTCAGGGGCTGCGCGACGCCTGCAATCTGACCTGGAAACTCGTGCGCGTACTGCGTGGACAATCCGGCGAGCGGTTGCTCGACAGCTACGACATCGAGCGCAGCACTCATGTCCGTGAACTCACGACGCGCATCAAGGCGATCGGCCGCGTCATCTGCGAGCAGAACCCGGACGCAGCGTCAGTACGAGATGCCCGGATTCTCGCCGAAGGCGGCGGCGCACCGCGAACCATCACGCGCCAGGAGATCGTGCCGCCGCTCACGCAGGGCCTGCTCGCCGCCCAACCCAGCGACGCAAAGGGCACGTTGTTTCCTCAACCATGGATCCTGCGCGCCGGCGAGCGCGTGCTGCTCGATAGAGCCGCCGGCACGGGATGGCGGCTGGTGCTCGACGGAAGCGGCCCGCCCATTGCGGAGCCGACCGAGGCCCGCGCGCGCGAGGCCGGGATCAGCGTGATCCGAATCGGCGGCGATGGCTGGCACGAGGAAAGCGGGGTCGTTGCGCGCTGGTTCGAGCGACACGGCTGCAGCGCAGCTCTCGTCCGGCCCGATCACTACGTTTACGGCGTCGCCCGCGACGAGACCGAACTCGCGGCGCTACTGTCAGAGCTGAACGAACGACTGCAATAACCACAACAACAACATTCACGGGGAAAACGCCATGCCAACTTCGTCGGCCGAGACGAGCAGGAATGCAGGAGCCCGCGCCATCGCGGTTCTGATTATGCTGTTCCTGTTCCAGACGCTCAACTTCTTCGACAAGCTGGTGTTCGGCCTGTCGGCCGTACCGATGATGAAAGAGCTGGCCTTGAGCCCGAAGGATTTCGGACTGATCGGCAGCAGCTTCTTCCTGTTGTTCTCGCTGTCGGGCATGGCGGTCGGCATGTTCGTGGTCGGCCGCTTTCCGGTAAAATGGCTGCTGCTCATCATGGCAGGCATCTGGTCGGCGACGCAGATCCCGATCTTCTTCTCCAGCTCGGTCGCGGTGCTCGTCCTCTGTCGCATCATCCTCGGCGCCGGCGAGGGACCGGGGCTGCCGACCGCGCTGCATGCCTGCTACAACTGGTTTCCGGCCGACAAGCGCAGCGTGCCGAGCGCGGTCGTGCTGCAGGGCATCAGTGTCGGGCTTCTCGCCGGTGGCCCGATCCTGACAGCCGTCATCGTCAATTATGGCTGGCGCACCGGCTTCCTCGCCTGCGGCCTGCTCGGCCTGGCCTGGATGCTGGCCTGGGCCGTGATCGGCGCCGAGGGGCCGTACGCCGCAACTCATCAGCCCGATGATGCAACGTCGGCAAGCAGGCTCTTGCCTGTGCGCGTGTTGTGGGGCGATCCGACCGTGGTCGGCGTCATCATCATGTCGACCGCGTCCTACTGGATCGTCGGGATGTCCGCGACATGGCTGCCGCCCTTTCTCCAGCTCGGGCTCGGCTACAGGCAGGTCGACGTCGGCTGGATCATCTCGGGCATCTATCTGTTCCAGTCCCCGCTGCTGCTCGGCGGCTCGTGGCTGACGCAATCTCTGCAGCGCCGCGGCTTCAGCCTGCGCGCCTGTCTCGGCCACGCTTCGGGGCTTGCCCTGCTCGCGGCCGGCAGCGCGCTGCTGCTGAGCATCGTGACCTCAGGCCCTCTTCAGCTCGCCTGCGTCGCGATCGCGTTCGCGGCACCGAGCCTCACCACGATCTTCGGGCCGGTCGCTCTCGGCGCGGTTGCGCCTGCAGCCCAGCGCGGCCGCCTGATCGTCGTGATCTATTCCGCAAACGCGGCGTCCGCACTGGTGTCGAACGCGCTCACCGGATGGATCGTGGGCGAGGCTGGCAGCAACGTCCCGCTCGGCTATGCGCACGCGATGACCTTCACGGCCGGCGTGCTGATCGCCGGCGCCGTCTCGGCCTTTGCCATGATCTTCCCTGAACGCACGATCGCGCGCTTCGCGAAATCAGCGCCAGAACAAGCCTCTCCTTCCGCCGTGCCGGCGGTCTCGACCTGACCAGCCGGCTCTTCCTGCTCGAGGACATCAGATGAAATTTGCAAGCTTCACGATCGACAACACGCCGTCCTGGGGACTGGTCGAGGGCGACGGTGTCGCCGATCTCGGGGCCGTCCTGCACGACCGCTTCCCCGACCTGAAATCGGCGATCGCCGCCGACGCGCTGAAGCAGGCGGCCGCTGCTGCGCCCGGCGCGCCGCGGCATCCGCTTGCCGCGATCGGCTTTCTGCCGGTCATTCCCAATCCGGACAAGATCCTCTGCATCGGGCTCAACTACGAGACGCACCGCAAGGAGACCGGCCGCACGGAAGTCGAGAACCCGACCGTGTTCGGACGGTTTGCCAGCAGCCAGACGGGACACCTCACGAACATCGTCCGCCCGCGGGTCTCGACCGACCTCGACTTCGAGGGTGAGCTCGCCATCATCATCGGAAAGCCCGGACGTTACATCACACGCGAAGATGCGTGGCAGCACATCGCAGGCTACGCCTGCTACAATGAAGGCAGCGTGCGCGACTTCCAGCGCCATACCCATCAATTCACGCCGGGCAAGAATTTTCCCGCGACGGGCGCTTTCGGTCCGTGGCTCGTGACATCAGACGAAATCGATGATCTCGGTCCGCTCAAGCTGCAGACCCGGCTCAACGGCCAGATCGTGCAGGAGGCGACGATCAGCCAGATGATCTTCGACATTCCGCGTCAGATCGAATACTGCTCGTCGTTCACGCGGTTGGAGCCTGGCGATGTGATCGCGACGGGTACACCGGGCGGCGTCGGGTCGCGCCGCACGCCCCCGCTCTGGATGAAGCCCGGCGACATTGTCGAGGTCGAGATCGACCGCATCGGGTTGTTGTGCAACGGCATCGCGGACGAGGCGATTTAGCCTAGCGGCTGCGTTCGGCCAGACATCGACGGCGCAGGCAAGCGCTCGCGCCGTCTTCATTCTGCTCAATGCGCCATCGGCGCGGCACCGCCGAGCTTGACGTTGCGAAGGACGAGCGCCAGCGGAATCGCTGCCAGCGAGATCAGCATCAAGGTCCAGTAGACGTCGATATAGGCGAGCAGCGAAGCCTGCGCCTGCACCGTCTGCCCGATCCAGGCGATCGCCTGCTGCTGCGCCTGCAACAGCGAGCTGCCATGGGCGCTGAAATAGTTGGTCACCTGATGCAACGTGTCCTGATAGACTGGGTTCGAAGGAATGGCGGTCTCGACCAGCCGGCTCTGGTGGAACTGCTCGCGATGCGCCAGCACGTTGGCCGCAAGCGAGACGCCGATCGAGCCGCCGGTGTTGCGGGCCGCGTTGATCAGGGCCGAGGCCTGGTCGGTCTTGTCGGGAGGAATGCCGTTATAGGAGGCGGCCGTGATCGACAGAAAGAGCAAGGGCAGGCCGACACCGAGCAGCATGCGTGAGCTTGCGAAGAACCAGAACCCGACATCGGCATAGACCCGCGTCAGATCATACATCGCGAACGCCACGATCGTGGCTCCCGCCATGATCATGTATTTCGGCTGCACCCGGCCGGACAGCCGGCCGACCACGAACATCATCACCATGGTGACGAGGCCGCCCGGCGACAGCACGAGGCCGGCCCAGGTCGCGGTGTAGCCGAAATCCTGCTGCACCATCTGCGGCAGCATCTGCGTGGTGCCGAGCAGGATCGCGCCGGTCGCCAGCATCACCAGGAAGCTGGCGCCGAATTGGCGCGTGCCCACCATCCGCACATCGATCGTCGGATTGCTCCGGCTCATCTCCCAGGGGATCATCAGCACGAACGCCGCGGCGCAGATCGTCGCCGTCGCCACGATGAAGCGGGAATCGAACCAGTCGTCCTCCAGGCCGCGATCCAGCATCAGTTCGAGCGAGCCGAGGAACGTCGCGACCAGCACGAAGCCCACGACATCGAAGCTGTGCCCCTGCGCAAGCAGCTTCCGCCGCTCCGCCACGGCCGAGGCCGGCTCGTGCAGGATCAGCCCGATCAACAGCATCGCCATCAGCCCGACCGGACCATTGATCAGGAAGCACCAGTGCCAGGAGAGGTTGTCGGACAGGTAGCCGCCGAGCGTCGGCCCGACCACTGGGGCAACGACGACCGCTACTCCGAACAGCGCGAAGGCCTGGCCGCGCTTGGCCGGCGGAAACGAGTCGGCCAGAATCGACTGGGACACCGGCACCATGCCGCCGCCACCGATCCCCTGCAGGATGCGAAACAGCAGCAGCGATTGCAGATTCCAAGCGAAGCCGCACAGCACCGAGCTCAAGGTGAACAGCCCCAGGCAAATCAGGAAGAAGGTCTTGCGGCCGAAGCGCTTGGCGAGAAAGCTCGAGGCGGTGAGGATGATGGCGTTGGAGACCAGATAGGTCGTCACCACCCAGGAGGACTCGTCCTGGCTCACGCCCATGCCGCCGGCAATGTACGGCAGGGCGACGTTGGCGATGGTGGTGTCGAGCACCTCCATGAAGGTCGCAAGCGCGACCAGGATGGCAATCAGCCACGGATTCGTGGCTGGCTGCGGCGCAGCTATGAGGGTGGAAGCATCGCTCATAGCACAGCCCTCAGGCGCTCATACAGCGAGGGATGCGGATCGATCCGCACAGTCGGCACCACCGACATGCCCGGACCGAGCGCGACGTCGGCCGGCGGATTATCCATCACGATCTTGACCGGCACGCGCTGCACGATCTTCACATAATTGCCGGTGGCATTCTGCGCCGGCAGCAGCGAAAAGGCCGTGCCTGAGCCGGGCTGCACGCTGGCCACATGGCCGCGGATCTCACGCTCGGGATAGGCGTCGATCTG
Organism: Bradyrhizobium sp. SZCCHNR3119; assembly: GCF_032487775.1. Taxonomy (NCBI): domain Bacteria; kingdom Pseudomonadati; phylum Pseudomonadota; class Alphaproteobacteria; order Hyphomicrobiales; family Nitrobacteraceae; genus Bradyrhizobium; species Bradyrhizobium sp. SZCCHNR3119. Next base: position 610,447 of record NZ_JAUEUV010000001.1, read on the forward strand.
CAGCGTCACCGGCTGGCCGGATCGCATGTGGTCGAGCTGGGTCTCCTTGAAGTTGGCGGCGACCCACACGTCGTCCGGCACGAACATGGTCAGCGCCGTGCCTTGCGCGGCGAACTGGCCCTCGGCCGCGCCGAGGTTCACGACACGGCCGGGCTGCGCTGCGGTCACGGTCGTGTAAGACAGGTTGAGCGTGGCCTGGTCGCGCTGCGCCTCGGCCTGCGCGAGATTGGCATCCGCGCTTTCACGTTGGGCCTTGAGCGATTCGAGTTGCCGCTGGGCGACCTGAAGATTGGCCTGCGCACTGGTGAGCGCCGCCTTCTGCTGGCGCAGTTGCGAGCTATATTGCTGCTCGTTCTGCACCGTGCCCGAGCCCATCCGGGCGAGATCCTGGTAGCGTTGGGCCTGCTGCTCGGCGAAGGTGAGTCCCGCCTGCGCCTGCTCGACCTGCGCCTGCCCCGCCGTGATCTGCGCCTGCTGCACCTCGACCTGGGCATCGATGTTGCGGATCGCAGCCTGCGCGGCCTTCACCTGCGCCTCGGCCTGCGCCAGCGCGATTCTATAATCGCGATCGTCGATGCGCGCGATCACGTCGCCGGCCTTGACATGCTGGTTGTCGGTGACAGGAACCGCGGTGATATAGCCTGAGACCTTCGGCGCGATGGAGAATTGCCGGGCCGCGATGAACGCATCGTCGGTGGTCTCGAAATGCGCGGCGGCGTCGTAATAGACGTAGCCGCCGGCGCCCGCCGCCAGCAGCAGGACGAGGCCGACAGCGGCGCCGAGCGGGTGGCGCCGCAACAGCCCGCCGCGGGGCTTCTCCTTCGCTGGATCCTGCGGATCGGCGGGCGGCGCTTCCGGTTCCAAGGGGTGCGGAGCCCGCGCCAGATCTCCCCTCGCCTCATCGGAAGGCTGATCTCCGCGCCACTGCTTCAGCGCCCGCTCCCGGGCGGGAACGGACTGATCCGCGCCGCCCCGCGATGCGGGCGCCTCAGTGCCGGGCGCCTTTGTGGTGGTGAATGCTTGATTGGCCATAATTAGGGGTCCATACAAATAGAACGGAACCGTTTCGTTCTATACGTAAGCGGGCCGTGCTTGCGACGCAATGGCAGCGGTTGGACCTGAGACCTAAAATTTCTGTTATCGTGGGAGTTGGTGCCGCAGGCGGAATGGCGGCCCCGGTATTCAGCACCGGGATGCTACCCAGGGCAAATCGTTAACGTCATCTCGGGGCAGGCGCCGAAGCCGGTGCCCCCGGAGATATTCCGCGGCCGAAGCGTCAGAACATGCCGTTCTGATTGGCCGACTGTTCCGGGATCGGCTGCACCGAATCCCAGTGCTCTTCGATCTTGCCATCCTTCAGACGGAAGATGTCGACGATCGCATTGCCGCGGGTGCCGGGCTCGCGAATGGCGTGAACGCGGAGAATGACGAAATCGCCGTCGACCAGCACCTTCGTGATCTCGCTATGCGATTGCGGATACTTGGCCTTGAGGAATTCGATGAACTTGCGGAATCCCTCGGGGCCGTCCTCGGCGTTCGGATTATGCTGAACGTAGCTGCCGAGATATTTCGAGGCTGCCGCAAAGTCCTTGCGGTTCAGGCCCTGCTCATAGAAATCGAGCACGACCGCCTTGTTGCGCTCCTCCTGCGGCGAATAGGCCCGCTGCGCCAGCGCCGGGGCGGAAATCGTCACGACCATCGCCATCATCAGGGGGATCAGGGAGCGCCGCATTAGGTTACGTCCTTCTGCTGGAGGGATAGCGGTCATCACCATCTGCCCGCACTGCATGTCATGGATGTGTCGGCACCATCGTCAAACGCCGGCGATGCCGTCAATAGAACCGATACAGATGATGCACAGGACCGTGGCCGTGACCGACGGTGAAGCGGTCGGCAGCCGCGATGGCGTTGCTGATGAAGGCCTTGGCGTTGCGCACCGCTGTTTGGAGATCTTCCCCCTTCGCAAGCCCCGCCGCGACCGCCGAGGACAGCGAGCAGCCGGTGCCATGGGTATTGCGGGTCGCCGCGCGCGGCGCGGTCAGCCTGAGGCTCGCCTGCCCTGTGACGAGATAGTCCGTGCTCTCGGGTCCCTGGCCGTGGCCGCCCTTGATCAGCACGGCCGGACAGCCGAGCGCGAGCAACCGCCGGCCCTGGGCTTCGATCGCGGCCGCATCGGTCGCCACGGCCTCGTCCAGCAGCGCGGCCGCCTCCGGCAGGTTCGGCGTGATCAAGGTGACCAGCGGGATCAGGAGCCGCCGCAGCGCCGCGACGGCGTCTTCAGGCAGCAGCCGATCGCCCGAGGTTGCGACCATCACCGGGTCGAGCACGACATGGGCAGGCTTCCAGCGGCCCAGACTTGCGGCGATGGCCTCGACGACCGACGCCTGGGCCACCATCCCGATCTTGACCGCGGCAACGTCGAGATCGTCGAACACCGCATCGATCTGAGCGGTCACGAACTCCGGCGGCACCAGATGGACGCTGCTCACGCCGCGCGTATTCTGGGCCGTCAGCGCGGTCAGCACCGAGGCGCCGTAGACGCCGAGCGCGGCAAAGGTCTTCAGGTCGGCCTGGATGCCGGCCCCGCCTGAGGAATCCGAGCCGGCAATGGTGAGCACAACGGGCGTGGTCATAATCCGTCCTAGCGCGGGCTCCCCGCCCTCGGCAAGCGCCGCCGTGGTCCGGATTGCGTCTCGACTCCCCTGCAAAACCCTATATTTAGGTCCGACAAGCCTTTCGGAGACAGCCTGCGATGGTTCCTTTCTTCGTCCAGATCAAGTGCAAGCTCGGCCAGTCCTACGCGGTTGCGAACGCGCTCGCCGAAGCCGAGATCGCCTCCGAGATCTATTCGACCGCGGGCGACTACGACCTGCTGGTGAAGTTCTACGTCGACAGGGACACCGACATCGGCCACTTCATCAACGAGAAGGTCCAGGTGATCCCAGGCATTCAGGACACCCACACGATCATCACCTTCAAGGCCTTCGGCACCGTCTAAGCGGCGCGATGTTCGCAGCGGCCTCTCTCGCAGCCAAGTGCGGCGTCGGACATTTGCGCATCCTGCGCTGGGCGCGCATCCTGGCAGGTTGACGCCAATCCCGTGCGACCTGCTCTTATCGCCCAAATGTACCAGAGGCTCTTGCAAAAGCGCCCGCCGTTTCCGGCGGGCGCATCCTATTGAAAAGGTATGGACTGGATTTTGGTGCTAAAAAAACCGAACCGACACGCCCGCGTGTCCCGGCCGGGTCGCTTCGCGCGCGCCTGACGGCTGCCGAAGGACCCGGCCGTTTCCGGCAACTTGGGTATGAGCGTCTTTAGGCGGGCGCACGCGCCTCCGGTCAAGCCGATTGCGCATGACGGGACAGCCGATCAAGAGATTGAGACAGAAGCGCAAATAGGCTAGCGGTCGGACGCCAGAACTCGCATCCTGCCTGGGGAAAACCTTTGCGACGGCTGGCGCCGGAGCACCGCTCGCCAATTCGTGGTTGCTCGGGATTCTCTTAAGGGGCGGCTCGGAAATCGCACGATGGACGCGGCCCATGAAACGGAAGCGAATTTCGGAACCGCCGCAGCAGCAGGACGTCGTGGAGACTGAGATCAAGACGGTATCGTCGCTAGTGCCGAGCTTCGGCTTTTCGTCCGAGGGGATGGAGACCGAGGCGAACATCGCGGCCTGGCGCGCAGCCGTCTCCACCTTTTTCGAGGTCGACGAACTGGCGGCGAACGAGCCTGGCCCGTTTCGGGCCGACGTCCGCTCTTTCGCGATGGGCTCAGTGCTGTTCGGCCTTGCGCGGGCGAGCGGCCAGCATTTTCGCCGCGATACCCACACCATTGCCCGTAGCGGCGTCGACCACGTCATCATTCAGGCCTATGTCCGTGGCGGCTATCACGGCACGGCGGGCGAGCGCCCAATCCGCGTCACCGCGGGCGACATCTGCGTCCTCGACCTCGCCCAGACGTTCGAGACCTGGGCGAGCCCGTTCGAAAACCTTACCCTGGTGATACCGCGCCCGATGTTCGACGCGCGTCTGCTGCAGATGCAAGGGCTCCATGGCCTTGTGCTGGCCGCGAATAGCCCTCTGACAGCGCTGCTCGCAAGGCATCTCGAAGCCCTGCTCGACTACGCACCGCGCATGAGCTTCGAGGAGTGCCAAGCCGTCGTCGAAGGCACCGTTTCGCTGGTGTCGGCTTGCATCAGGGGCGAAATCGAGCGCCGGGACGCCGAGCGCATCGCGCCCGAGGAAACCTCCTTGTTTCGCATCCGGCAGTACATCGAGACGCAGCTCTCGAGCGCCGATCTCAACACCGAGTCCGTCGCAGCGCATTTTGGCCTGTCGCGCGCATCGCTCTACCGCCTGTTCGCGCCGCTCGGCGGCATCGCGGAATACATCCGCAGCCGCCGCCTGCATCGGGCCTTTTTCGATCTGGTCGGTTCGCGGAATACCCGGATCAGCGAAGTGGCACGGCGCTGGCAGCTCGGGACAGACGCGCATTTCGCGCGCTCATTCAAGGCTGCGTATGGGATCACGCCGCGCGCCGCACGCGAGGCCGCGCTGCTTGGCTCACAGCAACACGCATCCGAGCAGGCCGACGCAGGACTGTCCACCCTCACGCGCTGGATGCGCGGGATAGCGCCGCCACGCGAGGAATGAGCGTCACCACCGAACCGGCGCTGCTCGCTTCGGCGAATACGTCCGCGTCCTGGCCCGGCTCGGGCTGAGGCTCCTCGGCAGGCGGGCTGTCGATCGACCGCACGAATTGCAGATGGTCTTCGAGCTGACTGATCGGCATCGGACGCCCGAGCAGATAGCCTTGCGCAAAGTTGACGCCAAGCAGCTCCAGGCGCGCGAGCTGCTCCTCGGTTTCCACACCCTCGGCGGTGATCTGCATGCCGAGCCCACGCGCCAAGGTCACCACCGAGGAAATGACGGCGACGCTTTCATCGCCCTCGCTCAGTTTGGCAACAAATGATTTGTCGATCTTGATCTTGTCGAACGGGAAGGCCGTGAGCGAGCGCAGCGACGAATAACCAGTGCCGAAATCATCGAGTGCCAGAGAGATCCCGATCCCCTTGAGCTTGTCGATGAAGTTCTCGTTCTCGGCCGCACGCTCCAGGAGCACGGATTCGGTGATCTCGATTTCGAGCCGCTCGGCAGCAAGCCCGGTCCGCGCCAGCGCCGACTGGATGACATCGAACAGTTCCGCCTGCTTGAACTGCACAGGCGAAAGATTGACGGCGACCTTGACGTCATCGGGCCACGATGTCGCATCGTCACAGACACGGCCGATGATCCACTCGCCGAGCGGCACGATCAATCCGGTCGACTCCGCCAGCGGGATGAACTGATCGGGCGGCACGAGACCCTTGACCGGATGTCGCCAGCGGACCAGCGCCTCGACGCCGCATCGCTCGCGGGTCTCGACATCGTAGAAGGGTTGATAGTACACCTCGAACTGGCATTGGGCGATGGCGTCGCGCAGGTCGCCCTCGAGCGTATTGCGCGCCTCGAATTCGGCGTGCATCACGTCGTCATAGACGGTGAAGCAGCTCCGTCCGGCCGACTTCGAACGATAGAGCGCAAGGTCCGCCTTCCTCAGCAGATCTTCGTGGCCGCGGCCATGCTCCGGCGCCAGCGCAATGCCGATGCTGGTGCCGATCTCGACCCGTTGGCCGGACAGCTGGAACGGCTCGGCAATCAGCTTGGTGATGCGCTGCGCCAGGTCGGTCGCCGCGCCCCGCTGCTCGGAACAATTGGCCTGGATCAGCGCGAACTCGTCGCCGCCAAGCCGCGCCAGCACATCGTCGGCGCGCAGTTGCGATCTGAGCCGTTGCGCGACCTGCACGAGCAGGGCGTCGCCGGCCCCGTGGCCGAGCGAATCGTTGACGTTCTTGAAGCGATCGAGGTCGCACAGGAACACCGTGAACCGACCTCCGCTCGCCGCGTTGATGCGCTCCATCTGTTCCAGGAAGAACGCCCGGTTGGCGAGGCCCGTCAGCGCGTCCGTCTGCGCCAATTCCAGCACGCGGCGGTTGGCGAGCGCCAGCTGCAAGGCATTGCGGCTGGAGAGTGCGAGATAGACGGCGAGGAAGATCGTGGTGGCGATTCCGGCGGCATAGATCGCAAGCGCACGGTTGTGGGTTGCGATCAAGCCGCCGTTGCCGGCGGGAGCTGCCTGAAACGCCCAATCCGAATCGCCGATGCGCAACGTCGTCGACCATACGTTTGGGTCGGCCGGCCAGCGCTGCGGATCCACGCCCGACGATTCCAGGCCCTTCTCGGGCGGCAGCACGTTGATGGCGAGCGCCGGGCTGTTGGGGTTGTTCGCACGGATCGACTGCAGCAAGAGCGGCAGGTCGAACAGGCCGACGATGAAGCCGGTCAGATTGCGCCGTCGATCGGCGACCGTGGTCCGCGACGTGCCTTTGACATAAACCGGCACGGCAACCATGACCGCGGCGGAACGGCTGCTCGGTTGTTCCTCGAACAGGCGCGTGCGCAGCGCCGTGATCATGTCATAGTCGCGCGCCTGTTCCAGGACGAAGCGACGGTCGGGAAAGGTCCAGTAGTCGAGCCCGTAGACAATCGAGGTCTTGGGCTCGGTGGAGAAATACACCGGGAAGTACTCATCATGCTCCGGCGCAACCGCCCCATCGGGGTAGGATTTGATGCGATAAGCGGGCACGCCATCGGTGATGGCTGCGGCTTCGTATTCGCCGCGCTCCTTGCGATAGATCCGGGGGAGCCAAGCGATCCGCGTGATACCCGGATGGGCTTCGAACAGCCGGGCGCTGAAGGTCTGGTACTCGCTGCGAGTGATGTCGTCGTTCGCGGTCTCGAACCGCGTCCGCAGCGCGGTCAAGCGGCTCACATATTCGTTGAGGCCGTTCTGGATCAGAATGGCCTGCGCCTCGGCAACGCCTTCCAACTCGGCGCGCGCAAGACGGTTTTCCCAACGGCCAACCGCAACGGTGCCGACCAGCGACAGCACCGTGCCGAGACAGGCGGCTATCAGGGCCGGACGATAAAGACGGTATTTGGATGAGGCGCGCAAAGTCTCGCGCGCGCCGCCCGCACGATCATCGCCGGGCTTCTTCAGCATCCGTCCGCTGCGCACTTCCACCTGCAAATCCCGGCCCCCGTCCACACGGCTGTCCATGTTTACATGCGCTATCGGACACGCCACGGAGTTAAGGACGGTGAAAGAATGCCTGCGACTCCGCGGCGCAGCGGCGGCTTGGTTAACACGCGGCTTTCGCAGGTAGCGAAATACGTCATCATCCTTGCCCGGCCGTCTTAGCGCGGTCTTCACTCGGGCGACCTATGGTCGATGCGGACCATGCTGCAACTCATAAGACGAATGAAAATGGCGCTCTCGGGTTTGCGAACTCCCTTTTGTCTTGCCTTGCTCGGCTGCAGTCTATTCGCCGGCGTCGCAGACGCTGACGAACTGGGCGTGACCAACGATACCATCGTGTTCGGCCAGGTGGCCGCGCTCGAGGGGCCATCTGCCGCGATCGGACAGGCAACCCGGCAGGGCCTGCTCGCAGCCTTCAACGAGATCAACGACAAGGGTGGCGTGCATGGCCGCAAGCTCAAGTTGATCAGCCGCAACGACGGCTACGACCCGGACCGTTCCGTGGTCGAAACCGTGAAGCTGATCTATGAGGACAAGGTGTTCGCATTGATCGGAGCGGTCGGCACACCGACCGTGATGGCGACCGTGCCGATCGCCACCTCCAACGATGTGCCTTTCATCGGCCCGGTATCCGGCGCCGCGTCCTTGCGCGATACCGAGTTTCAGAACGTCATCAACATCCGCGCCAGCCACGCGGCAGAGGCCGAGGTCTGGATCAAATACCTGACCGAGAATCTACACCTGACCCGGATCGGCATCTTCTACCAGGATGATGCCTTCGGCCGCGATGTGCTGAATGGGGTCAAGACCTATCTGGACCGACGCGGGCTGGAGCTCGCCGCGGAAGGCACGTTCGAGCGCAACACGCGTGCGGTCGGCGTCGCGTTCAAGGTCATCAGGCGCGCTGAACCGGAGGCGGTCATCCTGGTCGGGACCTACGGCCCGTGCGCGGAATTCATCAAGATGGCGCACCGCAGCGGCTTCACCCCGACCTTCGTCGCGATATCCTTCGTCGGCGCCAACGCTCTCGCCAAGGAGCTCGGGCCCGACGGCCGCGGCGTGATCGTGTCAGAGGTCGTGCCGTTCCCATGGGACACGCAGAAGAAGCTCGTGGCCGATTATCAGATGGCGCAAAGGGCACTGGACCCGAACCAGCCGCCGGACTTCATCGCCCTCGAAGGCTACCTGACCGGACGACTGGTCGGACAAGCCCTGGAGATGGCCGGCCCCAATCCGACCCGGGCAGACCTGGTGCGGGTCATCAACGAGACCGGCCAGTTCGACATCGGCGGAACGGTCGTCGCATTCGGCGCCGCGCGCCGATCCAATCCGCCCCACGTATCGCTGACCGTCATTCAGGGCGACGGCAGCTTCCAGCTGATCGAAGGCTTCTGATTGAAGCCGCGCTGACCGCCTGCCGTTCAGCCGGCCGGCTTCGCTGGCTTCGGCGGCCCCTCCACCGGCGGCAGTGACTTCAGATAGATCGCCATCGCGGCGCGATCTTCCGCACTGAGCTGCGAGGTGTTGCGGATCACACGCGTCATTGCGCCCCCGACGCTGTCGCCGTCGGGCAATTGTCCGCTTTCGAGGAAATAGCCGAAGTCGCTTTCGCTCCAGTCGGCCAGGCTTTTCTGAGTGATGTTCGGTACGAAGCCATGCCCTTCAGGATCCGGGCCGCCGGCAAAACGCTGCGCTGCGATGAGGCCGCCCAGCAGATTGCGCGGGCTGTGGCACTCGGCGCAATGACCGAACGTGTTGACAAGATAGGCGCCGCGATTCCACTGCGCCGAGCGTGATGGATCGGGCGTGAAGGGCTTGTCGTCGAAGAACAAGAGCTTCCAAACGCCGAGATTGCGGCGGAGGTTGAACGGAAAGGGAAGCTCGTGATCGCGCGATTTGCCGGACACCGGCGGCAGCGTCTTCATATAGGCGAAGAGATCGCGGACGTCCTCCACCTTGGCGTGCGCGTAGGACGTGTAGGGAAATGCCGGGAAATAGTGAGTGCCGGCGGGCGAGACGCCACGGAGCAGCGCATTGACAAAATCGGCTTCGCTCCAGCGCCCGATTCCGTCGGTCGGATCTGGCGAGATGTTCGGCGCATAGAAAGTGCCAAAGGGCGATGCGAGCGGCAGTCCGCCACCAAGCTTCAGCCGGTCGGGCTGGTTCGGCACCGCGTGACAGGACGTGCAACCGCCGGCGTTGAACACCTCCTGGCCATTGGCGAGATCAGGCGTGCGTGGCGCGAGTGCCAGCGACATGGCCCTTGGCAGCGTGAGCCACCAAAAGGCCATGAGCGCGGCAATACCGAGTGTACAGAGCGAAATGAGAACGCGTCGCAGCATCGCTGGTCCGTATTCAGCATGCCCTGGCAGCGTGGCCGCGAGGCGATGTCGGGGCGAGCCAGACCGGGCATCGCCCCGACACGAGAAGATAGGCAGGCCGATGCAGATGCATCCGCCCGTCCTGCAGACTGCCCATCAGCTGTTCTTGAGACGGAAGGTCTCGTGGCAGCCGCCGCATTCCTTGCCGATCGCAGGCGCGACCGCCTTCAGGCTGTCGAGGTCTTTCACCTTGGCCTTGGCTTCGGTGACGACCTTGGCGAAGCTGTCGATCTTGGCTTGGAAGCCGGCCTTGTCTTCCCAGATCTTCGGCGAGGGGCTGTAATCGCCTCCGAATTTCGCCGCCTTCAGGCTGTCCGGAAACATCGTCGGCAGCTTCTTGGCGGTCTCGTCGAGCTGCGCGAGCGCGGCATTGACCGCGGTCTGGTCGTAAGGCTTCTCGCCCTTGACCATCGCGATCATCACGCCGCCAAGATTCTTCGCATTGGCTTTCATGGTCTCCTGGTCATGCTTGACCAGATCCTGCTGTGCCATCACAGCGCCTGCTCCCAGCAGCAATGCTGCAACGGCTACCACAGTCCGCTTCATCAATTCGCTCCATTGTTGTCGCAATCCCACCCAGCCTTCCTGGGCGGGGCAAACCTGTCGTTCAACCCCAGTGCCGGCGGCTTATTCCGGAATTGAGGCGGATGTCGGGGAAGCTACCTACAGACTATGACGCCGATGTTGCTCGCGAATGGCGATCCAGATCCGCTCGGGCGTGGCCGGCATATCGACATGGTCGACCTTGCACTCGCGCCACAGCGCATCGATGATCGCGTTGACCACCGCCGGACATGATCCGATCGCACCGGCTTCACCGGCGCCCTTCACCCCCATCGGGTTGGTCTTGCACGGGACGTTATGGGTCTCGAACACAAAATGCGGCGCATCGGCCGCACGCGGCAGCGCGTAATCCATGTAGCTGCCGGTGACCAGCTGCGCGTCCGCGGCGTTGTAGACCACCTGCTCCATCAGCGCCTGACCGATGCCCTGCACCGCACCCCCGTGCACCTGGCCGGCGAGCAGCAGCGGATTCAGCGTGACACCGAAATCGTCGACGATCACGTAGTTGACGATCCTGGTGATGCCGGTTGCGGGATCGATCTCGACCTCGGCAACATGGGTGCCGTTCGGATAGGTGCCGTCCGCGCTCGCGAAGGTTGCGCTGCCGCTGAGCTTGGCGGGATCGACGCCCGGGCGCTTGGCGAGATCGGCGAAACTGATGGCGCGGTCGGTGCCAGCAACACGCACACGCCCTTCGGAAATTTCGAGATCGCCGACGCCGGCCTCGAGCGCTTCGGCCGCGACCTGCTTCAGCTTGTCGCCGAGTTCATGGGTCGCGCGCTGCACGCTGACGCCGCCCGAAGGAATCGAGGCCGAGCCGCCGGTGCCGAGGCCCGTCGCAACCTCATCGGTGTCGCCCTGATGGATGTGCACGCGCTCCGGCGGCAAGCCGAACTGCTCGGCCACGATCTGCGCATAGGCGGTCTGATGGCCCTGCCCGCTCGACTGGGTGCCGATCAGGATGGTGACGTCGCCATTGGGATCGAGGCGAACGTTGGCAGTCTCCTCGCCCATCGTGCCACAGACCTCGACATAGCTCGCAAGGCCGATGCCCCGGATCAGCTCATGCTTCTTCGCCGCCCTCGCGCGCTTGGGAAACTCCTTCCAGTCGGCGATCTCCATCGCGCGCTTGAGATGGGCGGCAAAGTCGCCGGAATCGTAGACCTTGCCGGTCGCGGTCTTGTAGGGCAGCGCGCGCGGCGGAATGAAGTTCTTCTTGCGGATCGCATCCACGCTCATATCGAGCTTGCGGGCGCAGGCATCGACCAGACGCTCGATCACATAGGCCGCCTCGGGCCGGCCGGCGCCGCGATAGGCGTCCACCGGAACGGTGTGGGTGAAGACGGTGCGGACGCGGCAGTGGAACGCCTGGATATCGTAGAGCCCCGGCAGCATGCCGGCACCGCCATGCGGGATATAGGGCGCAAAGGTCGAGAGGTAGGCACCCATGTCGCCCATCAGGTCGACATCCATTCCCAAGAACTTGCCGTCCTCGGCAAGCGCCATCTTCGCGACGGTCACGTTGTCGCGCCCCTGCGCATCGCCCATGAAATGTTCGGCGCGGTCAGCGGCCCAGCGCACCGACTTGCGCAGGTGGCGAGCGGCGACCGCGAGCAGCGCATATTCCCGATAGGGAAACAGCTTCGTGCCGAAACCGCCGCCGACATCGGGGCAGATCACGCGCATCTTCTCGACCGGGATCTTCAGCACGTTCTGGCACAGGATATCGCGCAAGCGATGGCTGCCCTGGCTGCCGGCCGTGAGCGTCAGATGGTCGCGCTTGACGTCGTATTCGCAGACGGCAGCCCGCGTCTCCATGAAGCTTGCGACCACGCGCGGATTGACGATCCTGACCTCGGCTACAGCATGAGCCTTGGCGAACGCCGCGTCCGCTGCGCTCTTGTCGCCGATCGAGACGTCGAACAGAACATTGCCCGGATGATCGGGCCAGACCTGCGGTGCGCCGGGCTTGACCGCATTGGCGACGCCGGTGACCGCCGGCAAGGTGGTCCAGTTGACCTCGATCGCCTCCAACGCATCGCGGGCGTGATCGAGCGTATCGGCAACCACGAAGGCCACGGCGTCGCCGACATGGCGCACCTCGTCCTTGGCGAGGATCGGGTAAGGCGGCGCGGTGAAGGGGTCGGTTTCCAGATTGAACAGGCAGGGCAGTCCGCCGAGATCCGCGACATCGTCGGCCGTCAGAATCAGGGCTACACCGGGCAACAGCCGCGCCTGGCTGACATTAATCGTGAACTTGGCGTGCGCATGCGGCGAGCGCAGCACCAGCGCATGCAATGCAGCCGATGGCGCGAGATCATCGGTGTAGCGGCCTTTGCCACGGATCAGTGCGTCGTCCTCCTTACGGAGAACGCTCTGACCGACGCCGAATTTGATTGGAGCTGTCATCTTGTTCCACTTCCCGTTGCGTTCCTCGCAATATTGCCAGCATATTGCAGCGGATCGCCGGGCCACGCAAACGCTTCGCGGCATCCACGATTGATGCTGCGTCGCATCCGCGTGGCGGGAGGTGCCCCTCGCCGCCACGCGCACCCGACAATCAGTGCTGGTGCATCTGCTTCATCGCCGAATCGGAGGAAGCGGCCGCTCCCTCCTGCCCGACGGGACCTTGGGCCCCGACCGCGAGGATATCGAGCAGGGTCGCAACCTTGCCCGCGCGCTCGAACTCCAGCACCAAGACCGTCTCCTGTCCCTGCACCAGCGGTGCCTTGAGCCCATTCAACATCAAGTGAATCCCGCCGGGCGCGAGGGTCACCGTCTGTCCGGGAGCAATCGCAAGGCCCTGCTCCAATGATCTCATCGTCATGACGCCATCATGCGTGACCATCTCATGAATCTCGGCCCTCTCGGCGAGGTCTGAACTGACGGCAATCAGACGGTCCGGCTCGGGACCGGCATTGGTGATGGTCAGATAGCCCGCTCCGACCTTGGCACCGGCAGGTGTCGCCCGACACCAGGCCGAGGAGATCGCTATGGCGCCCTTTGAAACTCCAGCCAAGGGGCCGGCAGCCGAGAGACGCAGCAGCGGAGCCGGATATTTCAGCGTGTGCGGGTCCTGCCCGGTCGCAGCCAGCTCGACCCACTTCGTAACCCCGGTCTCGCAATCCTGGACGGCGGGAAAGGCCAGCACGTCGCCGGGCTTGAACGTGTCGGCGATGAAGCCGGAAAACGCAAACTCGTCGTAGAAGGAATCCTCCAGGCGGCCGCCGCTCCAGGTGATTTCCTTGACACCTTCGGCGAGCTGCTGGCCGTGCATGAACGGATAGGCCCGCGCGTAGGCGCCCTTCTTCACTTCGACCGTCCAGCCCGGCTTGGGCATCGGCTTCACCGCGATCATGCCCTCCGGCACCGACACGGTCAGACGAATGGTGGCCGATCCCTCGCAGCCATGCGGCACCGCCAGCACGGCCTTGAAGGATTTTCCGATCCGCGCCTCGGGCTTGTCGAGCACGACATGGGCCGAGGCGGGTTGGCCGACGATGATGGCAAGCAGACCGACTGCTGCAGCTGTGATCGATTTCAAGACATACCTCCGATCATTGACGTAATTCGCCGTCCATGCGGACGACACCTTCGAAGCTCGACAGCAACGCAAGGCGGTCGCGCGTCAGTTGCTGCTCGCTCGCGGCCAGTGCCGCCACGAGTTCGGCGGCGTCGGACGACGACACACCGGCGAGCCTGAGCGCCGCGGAATCCTTGATTCCGTCGCCGGCACACAGAACCAGGCGCCACCCGTTCGCGCCGTGCCTGAGCAGCGCGCGACCGCCGGTGGCGCCTTGTGTCCAATCCGCGATCGCGTGTCCGCCCGACACGACGACGGGATCGACCACAAGACGCGCCTCCGGCTTGTCGAAGGTGGCCATCAGCACGTCACGGACCGCGTCTTGATCCGCACCGGCAACAGCCGCATCGGCCCTCACCAACGAAGCCACGGCCATGAGGGCCTTCAGGATCGTCATCCTCATAGCCTCCACCTCATGCCTGCATAGACCGCCCGACCATTGCCGGGGTTGAACAGGGTCGAGGCCGCAGTAGCGCGGTCGATGATGCTGGTCGCCGCGATATAGGCTTTGTTGCCGAGGTTGCGGCCCTCGACATAGGCGGAAAAGTTCCTGCCGTCGTCATAGGCGGCCTTCAGGCCCCAGATCAGATAGGGCTCGGTCGTCAGCGTGTTGGCGCTGTCGACGTAATAGGCTTGCGGAATCCATTCGATGTTCGGACCGACGGAGAAGCCGCTCGGATGCTTGTAGAGCAATTCCGCGCGCAGGAAATGCGGTGGCGCGCCGGGCAGCCGGTTGTTGCCCCACGTCGCATCGTTGACATAGCGGAAATCGCTGTAAGTGTAGGCCAGGTTGAGCCAGATCCTGTCGGGCTCGCCGGCATGGACCGCGAGCCCTTTGAACAGGCTGACGCCAAGCCCCGCTTCGACGCCCTGGTGCATCGTCCGGTCGGCATTGGTGACGTTGCACGTCCCGAACGACGAATAGAAGCACTGCAGCTCGTTGCGGAGATCGGCATGGTACAGCGCGAGATCCCAGGTCACGTCGGGTCGCCGGCCCCGGGTGCCGATCTCATAGGTCGTCGCCGTCTGCGCCTTGATGTCGAAGAACGGGATGGTCGGAAAGGTCGGATTGAGGAAGTTCGGCGCGACGCTTTCGCCGAAGCTGGGCGCCTCACCGCTGCGGGACACGTTGGCGAACACCTGCCAGGACGGATCGACGTCCCAGAGAACGCCCAGCTTGGGGCTAAGGATGTTGAAAGTGCTGGTGCCGGGCACGTCGCCGTTGAGCGAGAAATTGACCTGCTGCGCCCGGACCGCATGCAGGAACTGTGCGCCCGCGATAAGCGAGACGCTCGGCACCACATACCAGGCGTTCTCCGCGTAGAGTGTGTAGTTCTCCGGCTTCTGCAGCAGCGACGACAGCTGCCCACCCTTGTTGCCGCCGATATTAGCGAACTGATCGGCGTCGATGGTGCCGTTCAGGATGTTGAGGCCGACCGTGAAACGGTTGCGGTGCCCGCCGATGATCCGGTCGTCGACCGCGCGCACGAAGCCGCCATAGTCATGGTAGCGGTAGTCGAGCCACTGATAGATGGGATGCATCAGATGGCGCTCGACCGCGAACACGCCGAAATCGATCTCGGTGTTGTCGAGCCGGATCGTCGATTTGTTGGCGATCCGAACGGTATCGATGTTGCGCTGCCAGTCGTTGACGACGTTGGCGGTCGCGGCGGTCCTCGGCGAATTCAGCGCACTGTCCTTGGTGACCTCGCCCGGAATGCGCTGCCGGACCGTGTTGGCATTCAGATAGAAGCGGGTCTCGAACTCGGGCGAGAACTGATAGCCGAAATTGGCGCTGGCGCGCTCACCGTTGCCCCAGCTGTGATCGCGGTAGCCATCCTGACGCCAGGCCGATCCCGTCACGAAATAGTCGGCCGGACCGCTCGCGCCGCCGGAGGAGACCTGGCTACGCAGATAGCCGAAGGCGCCGGCATCGAGACGCGTGTCGAACCAGGATGCATCGCGTCCCGTCGGCATCACGAAGTTGATCGCGCCGCCGAGCGCATTGGCGCCGAACTGCAGGGCATTGGCGCCCTTGTAGACTTCGACATAACGGTAAGCCGTCGGATCGATTTCCTGGAAGTCGCCGTAACCGTCCGACGTGTTGATCGGGATGCCGTCCATATAGAGCTGGGTCCCGCGCAGGTGATAATTGCGCGACAGGCCCGAACCGCGGATCGCCAGACGGGTGTCGTCGCCCCATTTCGGCTGGGCGAACACGCCGGGAACGTAATCCAGCACGTCCTTGATGGTCTGCGCTGGCGCATTCTTGTAGGCGGTGTCCGGCACGAGGGCGACGGCGCCGGGCGTCTGCTCGATCGCGCGAGTGGCCCGCTGCGTGTCCGGCACGGTCAGGCTGGCGGAAGGCTGGGCGGGTGCGGTCGCCGGCTGGGACGCAGTCGGTTGTGGCGCGCGCCCTGCACGCCGGGCCTGCTCGGTGCTGGACCTCGCGGACCTCGCCTGTTGCGGCTGCGGCGGCTCGACATTGACCGGCGGCAGTTGTGAGCTCTGTTGCGCCTGAGCCGAGGCGTAGGATGACGACGTGACAAGGCACGTCGCCGCGCAAAGCGCGGTTACGAAACGAGACATCATGGGACCTCTGGAGAACGAAAACCTGCAAACGTCGGTTACGTGTTCTCTGGTGGTCCTTGCGAGGTGCGGGGATCGTGCAGACGGTCATCGCGCGCCGGCAGCGCCGCGGCGAGAACCTGATGGGCAGCCGCGGGGACGCGCCGGATGACGCCGGCTTCCGCCTGCGGCAGCGGCGAGGCGTGAGCTGCAAACGCGCAGATGGCGCAAAAGCCGCGATGAGGATCGGGTGACTTCGGCGCGTCGGACCCGTGGGAAATTCCGGTGTCCACGCACAGCGCTTGGGCGACGTCGAGAACCGGTGCCGACATCTGGGCCGAGACGAGGCTCGCCAGAACGACCTGCAAGGCAAAGATATAGGCGGCCGCAATGCTGACCGCCGTCCTCGCGATGCCCCGGATGTGAGTTTTCTTGATCACGCCCAATCCCCGCCTCGAACCTTATCGGCCGAACAGGTCAGGCGCAAGACAGCTCGTGTCCACAGCTCGTGTAGTTGTCCGGAAATTCGCGGAGGATGGGATAGTCCGAGCAGGTCCCATCCGTGCGTCAAAAAGGAAAGCGGGCAGCGCGCCGACTGAATTTCACAAAACCTTCGATTACGTCAGCTTCGCAGAACCAGCGCCTTGAGCCAGCGTAGGCCGAACAGGCCGAGCATCGCAGCGGCATAGATGATGGCGCCGACTACGATCAGCACGGCCAGCACAGCCTCGTCGCGGAAGCTACCGAGACCTGCGAATTGCACCTTGGCGACACCTGCGGTGAACCACAATGCTCCGGCAAGCAGGAGTCCCGTCACGGCAAAGCCGAGCAGCGAGCGGCGGAGCCGGCTATCAAACTCAAGATAGCCCTTGTGCACGGCGAAGCCGAGCACAAGAAGCAGATTGATCCAGGCGCCGATGGCGGTCGCCAGGGCGAGTCCGACTTGCGCCAAGGATCCCATCAGCAGCACCTTGAGCAGCATGTTGGCGGCAAGACCGGTCAAGGATGCCTTGACCGGGGTCGCGGTGTCCTTGCGCGCATAGAAGGTCGAGACCGCGCTGCGGATCAGCACGAACGGAATGAGGCCAACCGCGTAGGCTGCGAGCGTAGCGCCAGCCGCCGCGGCATCCCCCCGCGTGAAGGCTCCGCGCGCGAACATCGCGCGCGTGATGACATCGGGCACCGCGAGGAAGGCGGCAACGAACGGCACCGAGAACAGGAGCGTGAAATCAAAAGCGCGGCGCTGGCTCTCCATCGCCCCCTGGTGGTCATTGGCGGTGAGCCGCCGCGACATTTCCGGCAGCAGCACGGTGCCGACAGCGATCCCGATCACCCCGATCGGCAGCTGATTGAGGCGGTCGGCGTAATACAGCGCCGACAGCGCACCGGCCGGCAGAAAGGTCGCGATGATCGTATCGGCGAACATCGCAACCTGCGTGCCCATTGACCCCAAGGTCGCAGGTCCCAGGGCGCGGAAGAAGGCGCGGATGTCTTCATCGAGCTTCAGCGGCGCAAAGCGCGGCAGGCCGCCATGCCGGGCCAGATCGCCCGCCAGCAGGAAATATTGCAGAAAACCGGAGATCAACACGCCCCAGGCCGCGGCATGGCCGGCGGTCGGGAAAAACGCGACAAGCGCCAAGGTCGCCATCATCGCGAGATTGAGGAAGATGGAGGCGGCTGCGGCGCTCGCGAAGCGCTGCATCACGTTGAGCATGCCGCCGTAAAGCGTCACCAGCGTGATCAGAAGCAAATAAGGGAACGTGATGCGCGTGAGCTCGATGGCGAGTTCACGCTGGGCCGGATCTTCGGTGAAGCCGGGCGCCAGGATCGTCATCGCCTGCGGCATGAACAGCCAGGCGAGGATCAGCAGCACGACCTGCGAGGCAAACAGCAAGGTGAAGATGCGGTCGGCGAACAGGCTGGCCGAGGCCTCCCCCTTCTCGCCGTGCACATGCGCATAGGCCGGCACGAAGGCGGCGTTGAAGGCGCCCTCGGCGAAGATCGCGCGGAAATGGTTCGGCAGGCGGAAGGCGACGAAGAAGGCGTCCGCCACCGGGCCGGCACCAAGGATCGCGGCCAGCATGATGTCGCGGGCGAAACCGGTGAGGCGCGACAGCAGCGTGTAACCGCCGACGGTGAAGATGCGTCCGAGCATGCGCCGCTTCTAAAGCATCGACGGACCACTTTGAAGCGGAGAACGCGAGAGCGTCCCCTCCCCCGCTGCCGGCGGAGGGACGCCCTCGATCAGGCCGACACGGCGCCGTGCACCGCCTCGATGATCCGATCCTGCGTGGCCTCGTCGAGATAGGCGTGCATCGGCAGGCTGATCACGTCGTTCGACAGCCGCTCGCTGACCGGCAGGCCGCCGTCCGCCACCGGGAAGACCCGATACGCGGTCTGCTGATGCATCGACTTCGGATAATAGATGACCGTCGGAATACCCTGCGCCTTCAAGGCGCCCTGGAACTGATCGCGGTCGACGCCCTTCGGCAGGCGGATCGTATATTGCGCCCAGACGGAGGTGCAGCCCTCCGCCAGCTCCGGCACCTTCACGACATCGGCGAGGCCGTTGGAATAGCGCTCCGCGACCTTGTTGCGCGCCGCGATCTCGTCCTCGAAGATCTTCAGCTTCTCGAGCAGGATCGCAGCCTGGATCGTATCCAGCCGCGCGGTCAGCCCGAGCCGTACGTTGTCGTATTTGTCGCTGCCGCCACCATGGACGCGGACGCTGCGCAGCTTCTCCAGGAGCTCCGCATCGTTGGTGAAGATCGCACCACCGTCGCCGAAGGCGCCGAGCGGCTTGGCCGGATAGAAGCTCGTTGCTGTCGCAAGGCCGAAGGTGCCGATGCGACGGCCCTTGTAGCTGGCGCCAAAGCCCTGGGCGGCGTCGTCGAGCACGAACAGGCCTTCGTCCCGCGCCACCGCGGCGATCACATCGTGATCGGCGCTCTGGCCGAACAGGTCGACGGGGATCACCGCTTTCGGCTTGAGCCCGAGCAGCCTGGCGGTCGCGATGCCACGACGGAGCGAGGCCGGATCGATGTTGAAGGTCTCTTCCAGCACGTCGACGAACACCGGGGTCGCGCCGGTCAGCGCGACGGCCTCGCCGGTGGCGCAGAAGGTGAAGGACGGGCACAGCACCGCATCGCCGGGACCGATGCCCTGCGCCATCAGCACCATCAGCAGCGCATCGGTGCCGCTCGAGCAGCTCACCGCATATTTGGCGCCACAGAAAGCGGCAAGCTCGGACTCGAGCTTCGCGATTTCGGCACCGCCGAGGAATTGGCAATGGGCCAGCACCCGCGCAACGGCCTCATCGATCGCCGTACCGAGCCGCTGACGTTGCGCAGCGGTGTCGATGAAGGGAATGGGCTGTTGACGCAAATGCTGGTTCATGGCTGCCGTTACGATATGAGAAACACGATTGGACTGAAGAATGCCGCGGCGACTAGCCGGCTGCACGCAGCTGCTTGCGGGCGGCGGCTTCGGCCGGACGATGGCTCGACCGCTCGAGGCATTGCGTCGCGATCTCGAGGCTCGCAACGCCTTCGTCGCCGGTGACGGCCGGCCCGGTGCCGGAGCGCACCGCGTGCAGGAATGCGAGCAGTTCGGCGCGCAACGGCTCGTCATGGCCGACCGGCAGATGGCGCATCGAGTAGCTGCCGTCCGGCTTGAAGCCGAAGCACTCGGTGACCTGGCGGGTCAACAGATCGCCCATGATGTATTTGCCGCGCGTCGCCACCGTGACGTTGCGCGCCTTGAAGGGCGTCAGCCAATTGGTGTTGATGTGGGCCAGCACGCCCGAGGCGGTGCGGAATTGCAGCAGCGCGATATCCTCGCGCTCCGCCACCGCGCTCGAGAGTTGCGGCTGCACTTCAATAATGTCGGATTCGGTGAACCATCGGATGAGGTCGATGTCGTGCACGGCAAGGTCGATCACGACCCCGACATTCGACATTCGCGGCGGAAACGGACCGACGCGGGTGATCGCGATCGACAGCAGGTCCTCGCCCGCGATCGCCTTCTTGATCGCGGCGACCGCCGGGTTGAAGCGCTCGACATGGCCGATCATCAGCGTGACGTCGGCGCGATGCGCGGCGGCGACGATGTCACGTCCCTCCTCGACGCTGGAGGCGATCGGTTTCTCAACCAAAAGATGCACCTTGCGCGCAATGCAGGCGAGCGCGATCTCGTGATGCAGATGGGTGGGCGCTGCGACGGTTACCGCATCGACACCCTCCTCGACCAGCTGGTCGAGGGTTTCGAAAGTCGCGCAATTCGCAAGATCGGTGACGCGGGCGCGGTGTGCCGGAACAGGATCGACGACGCCGACAAGATGGATATTCGGCAGGCCGGCCAGCACGCGTGCGTGATTGCTTCCCATCACGCCGGCTCCGATCACGCCGACGCGCAGCGCCTGCCTCGGTTCGGCCTTGTGGCCCGCCCCCTTCAAACTCATGTCAACGACCCCATTGATGTCCCCGATCGGCTGGCTTGCAGTGAATCCGCCGCAAATCAGCCGGGCGAAGGCTGTCTAGCACGTCGTCCCAGACGAGGCGAACGCGGAAAAACCTTTCAGGACACGATTTGATTCAAAAAGTTACATCCCGGATGCAAGAAAAACCCAGCAATGTGAAGGGGCTGCGGCAGCTCGCTCACCTGATGCGGGCAAGACCTCATCCCCCTCACCAAGGGCGCCGCGGCGGTGTCCTGCGGCGCCCGCCCCGGATCGCCTGTTCCATGCACGAGCTGTTCCATACACAGAGATGTTAGGGCCATGCGGTTGCAATGATGGCGGTGGCGGGCCATCAAGCCGCGCAACCGACTGCAGCTGAGAGCAGACTGCAGCTTGAGACGATTGATGCCTTACCCTGAGTTTGAGACCCAGCTCGGCGAATTGAATGAGCGGGGCCGGTTCCGTCAGCTCCGCGCCCGCGCAGGCATCGACTTCACCTCGAACGATTATCTCGGCCTCGCCGAATCCGAGGAGCTGCAGCGGGCCGCGACCGAGGCGATCGCGCGCGGCGTGCCGGTCGGCGCCGGCGGGTCCCGGCTCCTGCGCGGCAATCATGCCGAGCATGAGGCGCTGGAGGCCGAGGCCGCACGCCATTTCGGGGCGGAGACCGCGCTCTATTTCGGTGCCGGCTACACCGCCAACCATGCGCTCTTCTCGACGCTCCCCCAGCGCGGCGACATCGTGCTGTACGATGCGCTGGTGCATGCCAGCGTGCACGAGGGCCTGCGCCATTGCCGCGCGGCACATGAGAGCGTCCCGCATAATGATGCGAGCGCCTTCGATGCGAGGCTCACGCAGTGGCGCAAGGCTGGCGGCCGGGGACGGCCATGGATCGCGGTCGAAAGCGTCTACAGCATGGACGGCGACAGTCCCGATCTCGCCGATTTCATGGCTGTCGCCGACCGTCACGATGCGACCCTCGTCATCGACGAGGCGCATGCGACCGGCGTGCTCGGTCCGGACGGACGCGGTCTCGCCGCACGGCTCGAGGGCCGGGACAATGTCATAACGCTCCACACCTGTGGCAAGGCGCTCGGCACCTCCGGCGGCTTCGTGCTCGCGCCTCGAATCGTGCGCGACTTCCTGGTGAACCGCGCCCGGCCCTTCATCTTCGCGACCGCACCTTCGCCACTGATCGCTGCCGTCACGCGTGCCGCGCTGGCGCTGTCGCGCGAGCAGCCGGATCGCCGAGAGCGACTGGCGCAGCTCGTAGTCCATGCGGCGCGCGAGCTGAAAGCACACTGCGGCCTCGACGCATCGCCGTCCCACATCCTGCCGATCATCATCGGCCCGGACGACACGGCCGTAGCAGTCGCAGCGGCGCTGCAGGCGCAGGGCTTCGACATCCGTGCAATCCGACCGCCGACCGTGCCCGAGGGCACCGCAAGGCTGCGCATCGCGCTCACGGCCAATCTCAGCGAGGATGTGATCTCCGAGCTGTTCGACGCGACGGCGCAAGCCTTGAGGCAGCGGTCTTGACGCAGTGCCTCATCGTCACCGGCACCGATACCGGCATCGGCAAGACCGTATTCTCGGCCGGCCTCGCCGGTGCGCTTCATGGCTATTACTGGAAGCCGGTGCAATCGGGCCTCGACGGTGAAACCGATTCCGATACCGTCCGCCGCCTGTCCGGACTTGCCGCGGAACGGATCCTGCCCGAGCGCTACCGGCTGCTCACACCGGCTTCGCCGCGTCTCGCCGCTGAGATCGACGGCGTCACCATCGATCCCGACCGGCTGGAGCCGCCGGCAGCGCCCGCGCCTCTCGTGATCGAAGGCGCCGGCGGCCTGATGGTGCCGCTGACGCGCGAACTCACTTACATCGATCTGTTCGCCCACTGGCGCGCGCCTTTGGTGCTGTGCGCCCGCACCACGCTCGGCACCATCAATCATACGCTGCTGTCGATCGAGGCCATCCGCGCCCGCAACATCGGCCTGATTGGCGTCGCCTTCATCGGCGACGAGAACGCGGATTCCGAGCAGACCATCGTCGCGATGGGCCGCACCCGGCATCTCGGCCGTCTGCCCCATCTGCCGCATCTCACCACCGAGACATTGCGCACCGCCTTCGCCGCACATGTCGATGTCGGCAGCATGCTGGAGCATGTCGCATGAGATCAGCTTCACCGGTCTGGCACCCTTTCACCCAGCACGCGGTGCAGGGCGAGATCCCGACCATCGTCCGCACCGAAGGCGCGTGGCTGGAGGCTGAAGACGGACGCCGCATCTTCGATGCGATCTCGTCCTGGTGGGTGGTGACGCATGGCCATCGCTATCCGCCGATCATGGCCGCGATCAGAGCCGAGACCGAGCGGCTCGACCAGGTGATCTTCGCCGGCTTCACGCATCCTCCGGCGGAAGCGCTCGCCCGCGAGCTGGTCGCGATCACGGCACCGGCGCTGACGCATGTGTTCTACTCCGACAGCGGCTCGACCGCGGTCGAGGTCGCGCTGAAGATGGCGCTCGGCTTCTGGCTGCATTCGGGCGAGAGCCGCCGCCGCATCCTGGCGCTCGAAGGCGCCTATCACGGCGACACCATCGGCGGCATGTCGGTGGGCGAACGCGGCGTCTTCAACGCGCCTTACGAACCGCTGCTGTTCGATGTCGGCCGCCTGCCCTTTCCGCATGATGGCCGCGAGCAGCAGACGCTGGACGCGCTCGAAGCGGCCTGCCGCGACCACGCCGTCGCAGCGCTCATCGTCGAGCCGCTGATCCTCGGCGCCGGCGGCATGCTGATCTACGCACCGGCCGTGCTTGCCGAGATGGCGCGCATCTGCCGGCGTCATGGCGTGCTCCTGATCGCCGACGAGGTGATGACGGGCTGGGGACGCACCGGAACGCTGTTTGCCTGCGAGCAGGCCGGAATCGCCCCCGACATCGCCTGCACGTCCAAGGGACTGACCGGCGGCGTGATGCCGCTCGCGGTCACGTTGTGCAGCGATCCGATCTTTGCAGCTCATTACGACGAGGACCGGCGCAAGACGTTCTTCCACTCGTCCTCCTACACCGCCAATCCGATCGCCTGTGCCGCTGCGCTCGCGAACGTGCAGACGTGGCAGCGCGAGCCGGTGATGCAGCGGATCGCGGCGCTCGCTGCTGTCCATGCCGGGGCGCTCGATCGCTTCCGCGACGACAGGCGGTTTGCGAATATCCGCCAGCTCGGCACCATCGCCGCGCTCGATCTGGTCGTGCCCGACGCCGGCTATCTCGCCGATATCGGCCCCCGCCTCTACCGCCACTTCCTCGCGCGCGACCTTCTGGTCCGCCCGCTCGGGAACACGATCTACCTGATGCCGCCCTATTGCAGCACCGAGGCCGAGATCGGGCGCGTCTACGACGCGATCGCCGCGATCGATCTCTGAACGCGGGCGCGCGTCCGCGGCACCACGGCTCACGAAACCGTGTGCGCGCGTCAGCGTAACGCCTCGGCCGCTTGCGCGAAACGACTGCAGTGAGATTTCACTCAGGAGCATCCCATGCTGTCGCGCGCGTCCGTTCTGTTCGCCCTCGCTTTCGGCCTTGCGCCGCTTGCCGCAGAAGCGGCCGACCGGCCGGTCGTGGTCGAGCTCTTCACCTCGCAGGGCTGCTCGTCCTGCCCGCCGGCCAACGCCTACCTCAACGACCTCGCGCGCGAGCGCCACGACGTGCTGCCGCTCGCGTTCCACGTCACCTATTGGGACCGGCTCGGCTGGAAAGACCCGTTCTCCCTGGAAGCTGCCACCGACCGCCAGGCGCGCTATGGCAACCGCTTCGGCGACGGCTCCTACACGCCGGAGATCGTCGTCGACGGCGTCTCGGGTCACGTCGGCTCTCGCCGGAGCGAAGTCGGTGCGGCGATCGATCGCGCCAAGGCTGCGAACCAGACCGCGACAGACGTGCGTCTCAGCCGCAACTCCGGCAAGCTGCAGATCGAGATCGGCCATGGCGACGGCCGCGGCCGTGTGCTGCTGGTCGGCTTCGATCACTACCACAAGACGGCCATCCGCCGCGGCGAGAACGACGGCCGCACCTTCGAGGAGCTCAACGTGGTGCGCTCGGTTCATCCCCTCGGCGACTGGCAGGGGACGCCGCTGCGTCTCACCGAGCAATTGCCCGAGGGCGAAGATGCCGCGGTGATCGTGGAGGCGCCGGATGGCCGCATCGTCGGTGCGGCCAGGCTCTAAGTTCAGCACCATCTCAACACCGATTGAGGCGTGAGGTCTGAAGCATGAGGTCTGCCGACACCCACTGCGCTGTCGTCCCGGCCTTGCGCCTGGGTCAAGCCCGGGACGACACCGAATTTGCTGAACGATTTTTCCAAACAATAGACTACGTTCCCGCGACGCATGAGGCGCCCGAGTTGTACAGATCGCGTGCCCTCGAAAAACGAGAGGGCGCAGGGAAGGCCGGACCTCGGCTGAGGTCCGTGGCCCGCCTGCTAAAAAAATGCAGGCGGCAGGTACCACGGGTTCAGCCGGACGACCCGGCCTCCCCTGCGCGATGGTTTTAACGGCTGCTTCGCGATCTCCCCGGTGCACGGGCTTTTTGGCCACCGCCGCGCGAGGCAAAGCCTCATGCGCGGGACACCAGCGTCGGGGTATCTGGACGACGCGACTTGACCGTCCGCATCGCGCTTGTTCGTCGGCCTGCAAGCGCAGACCCCAAGCCTGATGCGTCCACCGCTCCCCGCCGCTAACGCCTCGTGACGATCGGCCGAAACGCCCCTCTTCATCGCCGCGGGATGAGCGAGATCATCGTGGTGATTTGCCCGACATGGCAACGCTAGAGGCGTGCGGCAAACTGGCACGACGGGCAGTTTGGACATGAGGGGGATGCTGGGACTGCCCGTCGGGTGGGGCGTGGCGTCGAGGCCGCGAGCACGCCGGCTTGCTCCAATGACGTCGCGAAGTCCCGTCCTCTCCAATTGCGCGCCGCTCACGCCAAGCTTATATTGCTCACACGTCCATTGCAGATGGATCATTCCATGAGATCGACCACCTTGACCCTGCGTGTCGATACCAGCGTGAACGAACGGCTGGAACGTTTGGCCAAGAGCACGGGTCGTAGTCGTGCGGTTCTCGCCGCCGAAGCGATCAACGAATATCTCGACCTCAATGAATCGCAGGTGAGCGGCATCAAGCGCGCCATTGCGTCGCTCGATCGCGGCGAGGCGATCCCGCACGACGAGGTCAGGGATTGGGTTGCCTCCTGGGGGAGCGCGGGCGAGAAGCCTGCTCCCGAGCGCACGTCCAAGAACGGCTCGAAAAGCTCCCCCAAGGGTTCGTGACCCCCGTCTGGTCGCCCGAGGCGATTGCCGACCTCGTCGCTTTGCGGGCTTACATCGCGCAGGACAATCCGACCGCAGCACGACGGGTCGCGCTTCATATTATCCGGAACATCGAGACATTGCTGCCAAGTCGCCCTGAAATGGGACGGCCCGGGCGCGTTCCAGGAACCCGTGAGCTCGTGATTCCGCGAACGCCGTACATCGTGCCGTATCGGCTGGTCGACGACACGATTCAGATTCTCCGCGTCTTCCACAGTGCACGGCAATGGCCTCAGTCCTTATGAGACGGGATCGAACATAGGTCCCAGCCGATCGAGCTTGGTCGAAGAGGTCCCAGTCCTGAGTGCTATGCACTCGTGGTCGATGCAACTCGCGCGTCTCCTAAAGTTCATACAACTACAAAGGTTGTTGTTTGAGAGATTGAATGACTAACCGGGCAGCATGACATCCGCAAACATGGCTGCAATGGGCTTGAGCTTCTTGGTCATTGCGCCCCTTCTCATGATGGTGCGCGATCAGCCCGAAGCCACGGCACAGTACCGACGCCAGAAGGCGCGGTAGCCTTGCTCGACCTTGCGCGTGTAGAGCGCACCATCGCCGGCTGGCGAGCCTGCCACCATCTGCGGCAATTCGGCGCGCAGCTTGGCCAAGGCCTCCGGCTGGGCTGCGAAGTTGAGCGCGGTCGCGATGTAACCGTCGTCATCGGCCCCCACCCAGTCACCAAGGCCCACCGCGGTGACGATGCCGGCCGCGGCGCGCGAGGCCGAGCTGTTGCCGAGCTTTGCGACGACAGGCACGCCCGCCTGCAGCGATTCCCAGGTGCTGACGCCGCCATTCTGCGGGAATGGATCGAGCGAGATGTCGATATTGGCGAACTGCGCAAGGTGCTGATCGCGCGAGGAAAGACCGAGACAGGTGACGCGCTCCGCGGCGACCCCGTGGGCCACGAAGCGGCTGACCAGGCCGTCGCGCAGGAAGGAATCCTCGAGCGCACCGTGCTTGATGACGATCCTGGAGTCCGGCAGCTCCTGCATAAGCTTCGACCACACCGCCAGAGCCGGATCGGAGATCTTGTCGATCCGGTTGAACACGCCGAAGGTCACGTAGCCGTTGCGCAGCATCGGCAGCGGTGTCGGCTGCAGGCCCTGCAGCGGCTCGGTGGTGATGACGGCAGGCAGATCATGGACCTGCTCGGCGAACAGATGGCGCACCTCCGCCGGCACGGTGACCGGATCGGCGAAGAAGTAGTCGATGGTCGGCAGGCCCGTCCCGGTCCCGCTGCCCCAGGCCGTGACCTGAACCGGCGCCGGCTTGCGCGCAAACACGGTGAGGCGGTTGCCCGCTGAATGACCGGACAGATCGACCAGGATATCGACCTGGTCGGCCTCGATGCGCGCGGCAAGCTCTTCGTCCGACATCTGCCAGGCGTCGACCCAGATATCGGCCAGGGATCTGCACTGCGCCGTCATGCCGTCCTGTGTCGGCGAGCACGAATAACAGGCGAGCCGGAATTGTTGCCGGTCATGATTCCGCAGCACGGGCAGAAAGGTCAGCGCGGCCGAATGCGCCCTGAAGTCAGAGGAGACATAGCCGATGGTGAGGCGCCGTTCCGGATCCAGATCACGCAGCGGCCGAGGCCGCTGCTGAATGTGGCTGCCGATCCGCCGCCACCATTCGCGTCTCACCGCCTGGTGCTGGGCGAAGTCGCTGTCGGGCATGAAATCCAGCGCGAAGATCTTTGCGGTGATCGCATCGCCGTAGTCCGGCTTGATCTCGAGGGCCCGCTCGAAATGCCGCAGCGATGTGGCGATGTCACCCTGTTTGGCAAAACACTCGCCGAGCCAGGTCCAGGCGGCCTCGGAGACCGGGTTCTGCTCCAGCACCTTGCGCAGCGCCTCCATGGCGGGGGCGACATTGTCCTTCATCACATGGATCTGGGCCCGCCCGAGCAGCGCCACCTCCTGCAGCGGCTCGATCGCCAGCGCAGCGTCGTAATCCGCCGCCGCCGGATCGAGCCGTCCGACCTGCTGATGCAGGCGGCCGCGATGTGCCAGCACCAGAGCGACAGCTGGCTTGAGCGCGAGCGCGGCATCGAAGGCGGCCAGCGCGGCGTCGTAATGGCGCAGGTTGATGCTGACGAGCCCCTTGCCGAACAGAGCCGCGGCCTGCCGCGGATTGAGGGCGAGCGCGCGGTCGAAGCTCTCGATGGCTTCGACATTGCGGTTGAGCAGGAGTTCTGTCATGCCGCGATTGCAATAGGCGTCCGCGTAGTTCGGCCTGGCCGCGAGCGCGCGATCATGCGCCTGCAACGCCTCTTCCAGCAGGCCCATCTTCATCAGCGTGTTGCCGAGCCCGGTCAGTGCGGCCGCGAAATTGGGCCTGGCCGCGATGGCGCGCTCCTGCACGGCCCGCGCTTCCTGGTAGCGCTTGCGGCCGAACAGAGCGAGTCCAAGATTGGCCAGCGCCTCGGCGTGGCGCGGCTCGGCCGCGATCGCCTGGGTCAGCGCCTGCTCCGCGAGATCAGGCTGGCCGCTTTCCAGCGCCGAGACGCCGAGCAGATGCAGCGCATCGAAATGATCGGGCACCAGCGCCAGCGCCTGGGCACAGACCGCCTGCGCCTCGGCGTGCCGCCCGGCGCGATAGGCCGCGACCGCCTGGGGCAGCAGTGCGTCGGCCTGCTTGCGGTTCTTCTTATTGAGCCGCGCATTCTGGAAGGCGCGCGAACCGACATTGCTGGCCAAGCATGATCTCCAAAGAGGTCAACAGCTGACGCGGGGAACGCGGCGGATGCGGGTCGTCATCGGCAGTTCTCGGCGCAATAGCGCCGCCAGAAGCTGCGATAGCCCTCTTCCACCTTGCGCGTGTAGATCTCGACATTGCCGGCGGCGGAGGCCCCAACCCGCTGCGGGAGTTCAGCGCGCACCGCCGCGAGTGCGGCGGGATCGACCGCGAAACGCCGCGCGATCGCGATGTAGCCCGCATCATCCTCGGCGACCCAATCATCGAGGCCGACCGCCGTGACGATGGCGCCGGCGGCACGGGAGGCCGCGCTCATCCCGAGCTTGGCGATCACGGGCACACCGGCCTGCAACGATTCCCAGGTGCTGACGCCGCCGTTCTGCGGGAACGGATCGAGCGAGATGTCGATCTTGGCAAACTCCGCCAGATGCTGGTCGCGCGCCGAGGCGCCGAGGCAGGTGATCCGCTCCGGCGCCACGCCGTGGGCAGCGAAACGCCCGATGAGCCCGTCGCGGAGGAAGGCGTCGTCGAGCGCGGCGTTCTTGATCACGATTCTCGAGTCCGGCAGCTCCTGCAGCAACCGCGCCCAGAGGGCCAGCGCCGGGTCGGAGAGCTTGTCGATCCGGTTGAACACGCCGAAGGTCACATAGCCGTTGCGCAGCATCGGCAGCGGGCTCGGTGCCAGTCCCGGCAACGGCTCTGTCGTGATCACGGAGGGGAGATCATAGATCTGCTCGGCAAACAGCGGACGCACCGATTGCGGCATCGTGACGGGATCGCCGAAGAAGTAGTCGATGGTCGGCAGGCCCGTGCCCGTGCCGTTGCCCCAGCCCGAGACCTGAACGGGCGCCGGCTTGCGGGCGAACACTGCGAGGCGGTTGCCGACCGAATGGCCGGACAGATCGACCAGGATATCGACCTGATCGGCGTCGATGCGCGCCGCCAGTTCGTCGTCGGACATTTGCGAGGCTTCGACCCAGACATCGGCGGCCGACCGGCACAGGGCGGTCACGCTGTCCTGCTGCGCAAAGCAGGAGTAGCAGTTCACCTGGAACAGGCTGTGGTCGTGATGGCGGAGCACCGGCAGGAAGGCGAACGCCGCGGAGTGGTTGCGAAAATCCGACGACACGTAGCCGACGACGATCCGCCGGTCCGGATCGCGCTGCCGCGGCGACAGGTCGAAACGCGGAATCCTGGCCCCGATCCGCTGCCACCATTCGCGGCGCGTGGCCTGCTGAATGGCGAAATCGGCCTCAGGCAGGAAATCGAGCGTGAAGATCTTGGCGATGAGCGCATCGCTATAATCCGGCTTGATCTCGATCGCCCGGTCGAAGTGCTGGAGCGCGGTGGCGATGTCGCCCTGCTGGGCAAAGCAGGCGCCGAGCCACATCCAGGCGGCTTCGGATACCGGATTCTGCTCCAGCACCTTGCGGCAGGCTTCCATGGCCGGCGCGACGTTGTGCTTGAGCACGCCGATATGCGCCTTGCCGAGCAAGGCGGGCTCGAGGCGCGGATCGCGCGCGAGCGCCGCATCGAAATCGGCGGCCGCCTGATCCAGCCTGCCGGCCTGCAGATGGAGGCGGCCGCGCTGGGCCATGACCACAGCCGCATCCGGCTTGACCGCGAGCGCGGCGTTGAAGGCGGCGAGCGCCGCATCGAAACGGCGGAGGTTAAGGCCGACGAGCCCCTTGCCGAACAGCGCCTGCATGTGACGGGGATCGAAGGACAGCGCGCGATCGAAGCTCTGATCCGCCTCCGCGTTGCGGTCGAGCAGCAGCTGCACCACGCCGCGATTGCAATAGGCGTCGGCATAATCGGGCTTCAGGGCGATCGCCCGGTCGTGCGCCGCGATCGCCTGCTCGAACTCGGACAGCCGCCACAGCGTGTTGCCGAGCGCGGTGATCGCGGCTGCGAAGGTCGGCTTCAGCGCGACCGCGCGCTCCTGGTACTTGCGGGCCTCCTCGAAACGGCCGAGGTTGAACAGTGCGCCGCCGAGGTTGGCCTGCGCATCCACGTCTCGCGGCTCGATCGCGACCGCGCGCGTCAGCGCCGCTTCAGCATCGGCAAAGCGTCCGGTGTCCAGTGCGGACCTGCCGAGCAGTTGGAGTGCCTCGACATGATCCGGCAGCAAGGCAAGAATGTCCCGGCAGAGCGCCTGGGTGTCGGCATGGCGGCCCTGACGATAGGCCGCTGCGGCCGTCGCCAGCAGCGCGTCGGCTTGCTTGCGATGCTTCTTCTGAAGGCGCGCGTTCTGAAAGGCGCGCGAACCGACACTGCCTGCCAAGGATCGTCTCCACCGAGGTGCGATTGCGAAAACCTAACACACATGCCTGATTCGCGCGGCCAGCCCGCAGCCGCAAGCTGCGCCGCCAACGGCCCGTAGCAGCTCAGGTGCCGGCCGCGCAGAAGCGGCGCCAGAAGGTGCGATAGCCCTCCTCGACTTTGCGCGTGTAGAGCTCGACATTGCCGGCGGCCGAACTGAGGACCTGTTGCGGCAGCGTGGCCCGCAGCTGCGCGAGCGCGGCGGGGTCGGCCGCGTGACGGCGCGCGATCGCGATGTAGCCCGCATCGTCCTCGGCCACCCAATCGCTCAAGCCCACCGCCGTCACGATCGCAGCCGCCGCGCGCGAGGCCGAGCTCGAACCGAGCTTGGCGACGACAGGCACGCCCGCCTGCAGCGACTCCCAGGTGCTCACGCCGCCATTCTGCGGGAACGGATCGAGCGAGATATCGACATCGGCGAAGGCGGCAATATGCTCATGACGGATCGAGGCGCCGAGACAGGTGATACGACTCTCGGCGATGCCATGGGCCACGAAGCGCGCGATCAGCCCGTCGCGCAGCAAGGCCTGATCGAGCGCGCCGTTCTTGATCACGATCCGCGCCTCCGGCATCTGGCGCATCAGTTCCGACCACACCACCAGCACCTGATCCGAGATCTTGTCGATCCGGTTGAACACGCCGAAGGTCACATAGCCGTTGCGCAGCATCGGCAGCGGCGTCGGCTGCGCATCAGCCACCGGATCGGTGGTGATCAGGGCCGGCAGGTCATAGACCTCCTCCGCAAACAACGGACGCGCGCTCTGCGGCACCGTCACCGGATCGGCGAAGAAATAGTCGATGGTCGGCAGCCCCGTCCCGGTCGCATTGCCCCAGGCGGTGACCTGGATCGGCGCCGGCTTGCGCGCGAACAGCGACAGCCGGTGGCCGCCCGAATGGCCCGAGAGATCGACCAGGATGTCGACCTGATCGCCCTGGATGCGGTCGGCGAGTTCATCATCCGACATCTGCGAGGCATCGACCCAGATGTCGGCCGCGGCGCGGCATTGCTCGGTGACCTGATCCTTGAGCGGCGAGCAGGAGTAGCAAGCGACCTTGAAGGCTTGGCGATCCTGATGGGTCAGTACCGGCAGGAAGGTCAGCGCCGCCGAATGGCTGCGAAAATCCGAGGAGACATAGCCGATCATGAGCCGCCGCTCCGGATCCAGGTTGGATGGGGCGAGCTGCCGGCGCGCGACGCGCGCGCCGATCCGCTCCCACCACTCCCGCCGCACCGCTTGATGCATGGCGAAGTCGGAACCGGGAAAGAAGTCGAGCGCGAAGATCTTCTTGGTGATCGCCTCCTCGAAGTCAGGCTTGATCTCGAGCGCGCGATCGAAAAGCTGGATCGCACCGGCGATGTCGCCCTGCTCGGCGAGGCAGGCCCCGAGCCAGATCAGCGCCACTTCCGATAACGGGTTCTGCTGCAACACCTTGTTGCAAGCAGCCATGGCCGGGGCGACGTCGCCGTTGAGGACGTTGACATGAGCCTTGCCGAGCAGCGCGGCCTCGAGCATCGGGTCGGCAGCCAGCGCGGCATCGAAGTCGGCCTCGGCCTGATCGAAATGCCCCATCTGCAGGTGCAGGCGGCCGCGCTGCGCCAGGATCGCCGCGTTACGGGGGCTCAGCGCCAGCGCGGCGTTGAAGGAGGTCAGCGCCTGCTCGCAGTGGCGCAGATTGACGGCGACGAGGCCGAGGCCGAACGTCGCCTGCATGTGCCTGGGGTTGAGCGACAGCGCACGGTTGAAGCTCTCATAGGCGTCCTGGTGCCGCTGCATCAGCAGCTGCGTCATGCCACGGTTGCAATAGGCGTCGGCATATTCGGGCTTGGCCGCGATCGCGCGCTGGTGCGCCTCCAGCGCCTGATCGAACAGCCGCATGTTCATCAGCGTGTTGCCGAGCGTGGTGAACGCCACCGGGAAGATCGGCTTCACCGCGGTCGCCCGCTCCTGCACTTTTCGCGCTTCCTCGTAGCGCTTCTGGCTAAAGAACACGAGGCCGAGATTGATGAGCGCTTCGGCATGGCGCGGCTCGATCGCGACGGCCTGCGTCAACGCCTGCTCGGCGACATCGAGGCGACCGCAATCGAGCGCGGAGATGCCGAGCAGGTGGAGCGCCGGGAAATAATCCGGCAGCAGCTCCAGTACCTGCCTGCAGATCGCCTGGGCCTCGGCATGGCGGCCGGCACGATAGGCCGCA
Source organism: Bradyrhizobium sp. SZCCHNR3119 (assembly GCF_032487775.1). Classification (NCBI taxonomy): domain Bacteria; kingdom Pseudomonadati; phylum Pseudomonadota; class Alphaproteobacteria; order Hyphomicrobiales; family Nitrobacteraceae; genus Bradyrhizobium; species Bradyrhizobium sp. SZCCHNR3119. Next base: position 643,718 of record NZ_JAUEUV010000001.1, read on the forward strand.
ACGGCTGTGGGCAGCAGCGCGTCGGCCTGCTTGCGGTTTTTCTTCTGCAGACGCGCATTCTGGAATGCGCGCGAACCAATCGTGCTTTGCAAGGATGCCCCTCCGCCAGAATCTTCTGGCGAATCTAGCACGCGGCGCCTGATTCGAGAGCGGTAACCAAGCCCCTACTCGCGCCGGTAGTCATCCTCGATGCGGATGATATCATCCTCGCCGAGATAAGAGCCGGTCTGGACCTCGATCAGCTCGAGCAAGATCTTGCCGGGATTGTCCAGCCGGTGCACCGCGCCCATCGGGATGTAGATCGATTCGTTCTCGTGCACCATCGTCACCGCTTCGTTCACGGTCACGCGTGCGGTCCCGCGCACCACGATCCAATGTTCGGAGCGATGGTAATGCTTCTGCAATGACAGGCGCTGACCGGGCTTGACCACGATGCGCTTGACCTGGTGACGCTCGCCATTGTCGACCGACTGATAGCTGCCCCAGGGACGATGCACCTTGATGTGCGCCTCGGTCACCTCCGGCGCCACGGTCTTCAGCTTCGCCACCAGCCGCTTCAAGCCGTTGGCGTCCTTCTGCCGCGAGACCAGCACGGCGTCCTGGGTGGCCACCACGACGAGATCGTCCACCCCTTCGAGCGCCACCAGCGCCTTGTCGGTCACCACGTTGCAATTGCGGGAGTCCTCGAACACCGTGCTGCCGCGCGCGGCATTGCCCTGCGCGTCCTTCTCCGACAACTCCCAAACCGCGTGCCAGGAGCCGACATCGGACCAGCCACAGGAGACGGGCACGACGGCGGCCCGCCCCGTCTTCTCCATTACGGCATAGTCGATCGAAATCGGCTTGGCCGCAGCAAACCCATCCGCATCGAGGATGATGAAGCCGAGGTCGTGCCCGGCCTTGGCGACGGAGTCCGTGACCGCCTGCACGCTCGCAGCGTCGAACTTCCTGTATTCGTCGAGCAGCAAGGCGGCGCGAAACATGAAGTTGCCGCTGTTCCAGAGATAGCCATCCCTGATGTACTGCTCGGCGGTCGGCTGATCCGGCTTCTCGACAAATTTCTTCACCGCGCGCACCTGGCCCGACACGATCTCGCCGGGGCAGATATAGCCATATTCGGTGGCGGCGCGCTCGGGCGTGACACCGAAGGTGACGATCCGGCCGCTCTCGGCCGCCGCCAGGCCCTCGCGACAGGCCGCGAGAAACGCCGCAGTGTCCCGCACCACGTGATCGGCGGCGAGCGCCAGCACGATCGCTTCGCTGTCGCGCGCCCGTGCGAATGCGGCGCCGGCCGCGATCGCCGGGCCGGAGTCGCGGCGCATCGGCTCCAGCAACACGTCGGCCTCGATACCGATCTCGGCCAATTGCTCCAGCACCATGAAACGATAGGCAGCGTTGGTGATAATGATCGGCCGCTCGAACAGAGCTGCATCCGAGACCCGCAACAGCGTTTCCTGGAAGGTCGAGCGCGTGCCGAACAGCGGCAGGAACTGCTTGGGGCGTACCTCGCGCGACGCCGGCCAAAGCCGCGTGCCGGCACCGCCGCACATGATGAGAGGGATGATGCGCCTGGCCATGAAATTGCCTATCAGAAAATTTGCCCGTCAGATCCGATGATAATCACGATACCATTTGGCGAAGCGGGCAATGCCCTCTTCGATCGGCGTCGCAGGCCGGAAGCCGATGTCGCGCTCGAGGTCGGCCACATCGGCGTAGGTCGCCTCGACGTCGCCCGGCTGCATCGGAAGCATCTCCTTGATCGCCGGCCGTCCAAACTCCTTTTCCAGGAGTGATATCACGTGGGTGAGCTCTTCGGGGTGATTGTTGCCGATATTGTAAATCATCCAGGGCGCCCTGGAGCTTGCGGGATCGGGCCGGTTCCCATCCCAGTCCGGATTACCTTTCGGCGGCCGGCCGACCAGGCGGACGATCGCCTGGACCACATCGTCGACATAGGTGAAATCGCGCCGCATCCGGCCATGGTTGAACAGCCTGACCGGTTGCCCTGCCAGGATCGCCTTGGCGAAGATGAACATCGCCATGTCCGGCCGGCCCCACGGACCGTAGACCGTGAAGAAGCGCAAGCCGGTCGCCGGCAGCCCGTAGAGATGGCTGTAGGAATGCGCCATCAGCTCATTGGCCTTCTTGGTCGCGGCATACAGGCTGATCGGGTGATCGACGTTGTCCTTGACGGAGAACGGCAGCTTGGTGTTGGCGCCGTAGACCGATGAGGACGAGGCGAACAAGAGATGTTCGCAGCCATGGTGCCTGCAGCCCTCGAGGATATTGATGAAGCCCTCGAGATTGGCATCGACATAAGCGTGCGGATTTTCCAGCGAGTAGCGAACGCCTGCCTGCGCCGCGAGATGAATGACGGCCGGGAAGCGATGCTGCGCGAACAGCGCCTTGATCCCGGCGCGGTCGGCCAGATCGAGCTTGACGAAGCTGAATCCGCGCTGAGTTCTGAGGATCTCGAGCCGCGCCTCCTTCAGGCGCGGATCGTAGTAGCTGTTGACGTTATCGATGCCGACAACCCGTCGGCCGTCGGCGAGCAGGCGCTGCGCGACGTGGAAACCGATGAAGCCGGCCACTCCGGTCACAAGGACGATGTCGTCTGCCATTGTCGCTCCATCATGTGCTCCGTTCCGAAGAGCACCGGCAAGTGTCTAACTATCGTGCGGCTTTCGATCTGGCCTTCGCCCAGACAACTCGCGGCGATACTGATCGAATTGTCAGGGCCACAGTCCTTACGGCCGCCACAGCTCGATCACGGCCGGCTTGGCGGAACGATCGAGCCTCATCTTGACGTCGAGGACAAGCCCGCTGCCGTCGCGCAACAGCCGCTGCACCAGCGCCCAACCGTCGCCAATATAAGCATCATGCGCCACCGCCAGCACCACGGCATCGGCCGGGCGCAGCTTGTCGAGCGCCGTCAGCGCCACGCCATATTCGTCTTCGACCGTCCGTTCATCGGCCAACGGATCGGCGATCTGCACGTCGACGCCGAACGACTGCAATTCCCTGACGATATCGATGACCCGCGAATTCCGGATGTCGGGCACGTTCTCCTTGAACGTCATGCCGAGAATCGTCACCGTGCCGCTCTGGCCCTTGCGACGTAACAGCCCGCGGATGCATTCGCGCGCGATCCGCCGTCCCATCTCATCGTTGATGCGGCGTCCGGCCAATATCACTTCGGGATGATAGCCGGCCTTCTCGGCGCGATAGGTGAGATAATAGGGATCGACACCGATACAGTGGCCGCCGACCAGCCCCGGTGAGAACGGCAGGAAATTCCATTTGGTGGCGGCGGCCGCCAGCACATCACCGGTATCGATCTCGAGCGCCTGGAAGATCAGCGACAGCTCGTTCATGAAGGCGATGTTGAGGTCACGCTGGGTGTTCTCGATCACCTTGGCCGCTTCCGCCACCTTGATCGACGGCGCGCGATGGATGCCGGCCGTGACCACCGAGCCATAGACGCCGGCGACGATGTCGAGCGTCGCGGCGTTCTGCGCCGAGACCACCTTGGTGATGGTTTCGAAGCGATGCGTCTTGTCGCCGGGATTGATGCGTTCGGGCGAGTAGCCGACATTGAAATCCACGCCCGCTTTCAGGCCGGAGCCGCCTTCGAGGATCGGGACGCAATCCTCCTCGACTGCGCCGGGATAGACGGTTGACTCATAGACCACGATGTCGCCGCGCTTGAGCACCGCGCCGACCGTGCGCGTCGCCGCGAGCATCGCCGACAGATCCGGCCGGCTGGCTTCATCGATCGGGGTCGGCACGGTGACAATGAAGAAGTCCGCGCCACGCAGGTCGCTCGGCTCGCTGGTGAAGCTCAAGCCCGGCCGTTTGAGATCGGCGCTTTCGACCTCGCGCGTGCGATCGAAGCCGTCGCGCAGCTCCGCGACACGGCCGGCGTCGATGTCAAAGCCGGTGACCGGGCAGCCCCCGCGCGCAAAGGCTGCAGCGACCGGAAGGCCCACATAACCGAGGCCAATCACCGCAATCTTCCGGCCATGAGACATAAATTGATTTTCCAGACGTTTTCGAGGCCATTGACGCCACCCCGGCGACTGTTTAGCCACCGTAGCAACGGGACCGCAAGGGGTGCACCGCTGGAACGGTGAAAGCCTCTCGTGACGGGTCCGATAACCACACTCCGAGAGCCACGCCGAGACGAATTGGGCGTCTCACCCGGCTTGGACGGACCGAATCAGGGGCAAAGCCGGCCTGAATGCGTGCCTTTCTCATCCTTTTGCTTCGGATCGCGGTATCCCTGGCCCTGCTCTATCTTGCCCTGCGCGGGATCAATTTCGCCGCCATCCGGGAGCGACTGAGCCAGATCAGCCTCGGCTGGATCGTGCTCGCCGTTCTCATCACCTTGGTGCAGATCTTCATCGGCGCGCTCCGGTGGCGGGAGATTTCCGCGCTTTGCGGCGCGCCGCTGACCGATCTGCAGGCGTTCCGCTACAACATGATCGGCGCGTTCTTCAACCAGACCCTGCCGTCGTCGATCGGGGGCGATGCCGTGCGGTTGTGGCTGATCGGCCGCACCGGCGCCGGCTGGCGCGCGGCGAGCTATTCGATCCTCACCGACCGTGCGGTTGGGTTCATCGCGCTGGCGCTGATCATCGTCGCGAGCCTGCCTTGGAGCTATGGCATGATCGCGGACGAGAAGGGCCGCCTCGCATTGGTCCTAGTCGACATGGCGGCCCTGGCCGCCGGTGCAGGCTTCCTGATCTTCGGATATCTGCCGGGTGCCTGGATCAAGGCATGGTGGCCGACCCGGCACGTTCATGCCTGCTCCGTGATCACCAACAAGGTGATCTTCGGCAAGACGACGGGCGTGAAGGTCGCGGTGCTCTCCTTGTCGATCCACGTGCTTGCGGTCGTGATCGCCTGGTGCGCGGTGCGCTCGATCGCAGCACCTGCCGACTTCGAGCAGTTGTTCATGCTGACGCCGCCGATCATGCTGATCACGATGCTGCCGATCTCGATTGCCGGCTGGGGCGTACGCGAGGCAACGATGATGGTCGCGTTCGGCTACGCCGGGCTGGCTCCGGCCGACGGCACCGTGGTCTCGATCCTGTTCGGGGCCGTCTATTTCATCGTCGGCGGCATGGGCGGACTGGTCTGGATCTTCAGCGCGGAGAAAGGCGCGGGCGCGATGAGCATTCCGGCCGCCGCCCAGGACTGAACCGTCCGTATCGAACCGGCTAGCGCGCCGTCACCCAGGCGTCGTGCCAAGCTTCGGCCATCAGCACGTTCCACAGCCAGTAGGCATGATTGTGCCGGCCGCTGAGGTGTTCGCCGAACATGCGCGACACCCGCTTGGGCTCAAACAAGCCCTGCCGCTGCAGCCGCGCCGGCGACAAGAGATCGCCGGCCCAGGATTTGAGCGGCCCGCGTAGCCACGCATCGAGCGGAATGCTGAAACCTGTCTTGGGACGATCGATCAGCTCGGAGGGAACGTGGCGGTACAGCACCTGCCGGAGCAGCCATTTGCCGCGTCCCTCCCGCACCTTCATGCTCGGCGGAACCCGCGCAGCGAATTCGACGACATCCTTGTCCAGGAACGGCACCCGGGTCTCGAGCGCCACCGCCATTGCGGCGCGATCGACCTTCTGCAGGACATCGTCGCTGAGATAGCTCAAGGAATCGGCCAGCGTCATCCGATCGAGCGGATCGAGCGGCGCATCGATCCGCATCATCTCTTCCGCCGCCCAGCTTGCCCTCTCCTCGCCGTGCAGAACGCTTACAGCCGGCTCGCCATCGATCGAACACAGCGAGCGATACATCTCGTCGAACGAGTCGGCCGCGATGATGCGGGCGAGCTTGGCGACCTGATCGCCGGCGTGGCGCACGTTCAACCGCGCCGGCAAAAGCGGCTGCAGCAGCTTCAGGATCGTATCAGCCGGCTCCGGCGCAACGGCGCCGAGTAGCGTACCAGCCGCTCGGCGCAAGGTCACCGGCAGGCGGCCCAAGCGCGCCTGCAGCGCCCCGCCCCAGACATGCCGGTTGTATCCGCCGAACAGTTCGTCGCCAGCGTCTCCCGATAGCGCCACCGTCACATGCCGGCGTGTCATCTGAGACACCAGATGGGTCGGAATCTGGGAGGAGTCCGCGAACGGCTCGTCATACATGCGCGGCAAACCGGGGATCACGTCCATCGCGGTCTTAGCATCGACGTAGATCTCAGTATGCGCGGTGCCGAGATGGGCTGCGACCTTGCGGGCATCCTCCGCCTCGTTATAGGCACCTTCGGCAAAGCCGATGCTGAACGTGCGGACCGGCTGGCTGGCCTGGGCCTGCATCAGGGCGACGACGGTCGAGGAATCGATGCCGCCGGACAGGAACGCGCCCAGTGGCACGTCGGATAGGCATTGCCGCTTGACCGCAATGGACAACAACCGTTCGAGTTCGTCGATCGCCTCGCGCTCGTCGATCAGGCGCCGGCGCTGCGCGGCCACGACCTGATCACGCAGCGACCAATAGGCTTGCGGCTGCGGCAAGCTGCCGGACCTTGCATCGGCCGCGAAGGTAACAAAGGATGCCGGCGGCAGCTTTCGGATTCCATTCCAGATCGAAGCCGGTGCAGGCACATAGGAATAGCGCATGAAAGCGGTGAGCGCCGAACGATCCAGCACGGGCGCCCAATCCGGGTGCGCCGCGAGCGCCTTCAATTCGGAGCCGAAGACGAGATCCGCGCCGCTCCAGCCATAATAGAGCGGCTTTTCGCCGAAGCGGTCACGGGCCAAGGTCAGCGTACGCGCATCGGCATCCCAGAGCCCGAACGCGAACATCCCGATCATCCGTTGCAGCGTTGCCGGGATGCCCCATTGCCTCACGGCCGCGAGCAGCGTTTCGGTGTCCGAATGGCCGCGCCAGTTGGGCGCGGCGCCGGCTACCTCCAACTCCGCACGAATGTCGAGATGATTGTAGATCTCGCCGTTGAAGGTCACCGTGAAGCGGCCGCATGCGCTGCGCATCGGCTGCGCGCCGGCCTCGGACAGGTCGAGGATCGACAACCGCCGATGCCCGAACGCAACGCCCGCCTCTGCCTGGGTCCAGAGTCCCGAGGCATCGGGGCCGCGATGCGCCAGCGCTTCGGTCATCCGGCCGGCATAACCGGCTAACAGGTTTTCATCACCACCGCCGGGGCGGAGCAGGCCTGCTATGCCGCACATGGCGTACCACCCAAGCTGCGTGCACTGCGCCGCATCGTTCAGCCTTCCGTCGGTGGGCCGGCCAGGAACTCGTCGCGGTATCGGGCGAGAAAGTCGAGGCTCGGCCGGCTGGTGCCATAATAATACGCTGAGCTCAGCTGACTTTGCCAGCGCGACAACAGCGCCTCCGTGTCATATCCGGCCTCGAATTCCGCGGCGCGTCCGCTTGCCAACTCCACCACCTCCTTGGCGGTCTGCAGGATCTCCTCCGTCGAATTATTCCCGGGGTGTGCGCCGCTGCGGCCGAGCACAGCCGCATCGAACACGCGCCAGCGCCAGGGCGAGGATGTGAGCTGGCGCTGGGTGAGCATGGTCCCATCGCGCAAGCGAACCGGTTTCAGCGCGAACCGAACATTCTTGTTCCAGAGCTGCGCGTCTGTCGTGATCGCATTGACGATGGCGCAGGGCACCCCGAAGCTGATCGCGACATTGGTCAATCCGGAGGTCGTCCCGATGAACGCCCGCGCGTGCCGGATCAGATGGATGTCCATCAGTTCCGAGCGGAAATCGCTCAATGCATAGTCGATGGTCCGTTCCAGGGGCGGCAGCTTCGGCGAGTTCGGACCGCCGAGTTTGATGACCCAGCCGCCTTGAGCCGTGACGTACCGGATCGCATCCAAGGACGTCTCGATCGGCGCGTTCCGATGGCTCTGCCCGGTACCGTTGAACTCCAGATAATGGGCGGCGTCACGGGTATGCAGGCACACATACCAATCCTCGGGCCCCATGCCCCAAGCCTGGCGCATCTGCCGAAAGGCTGCGTCTGCAGTGCCCGCTGAGCCGTAAACGCGATCATAGGCCTCGCGCAACGGATGCCCGCGCCCCTGCCGCTCCCACTCGGCAATCGCAAGCGCGCCGGCGTCCTGCCAAGGCACGACGCGTCCATCCGGCAGACGGAAGGCATTGAAATTCAGCCCGTACCAGCGCTGCAGCGAAAGCAGCTCCTCGCCGAGCTGTTCAGACACGGTCTCTCCGATCACGACCACCTTGCCGAGCTCTTCGAACAGGCGAAAGAAGGCCGGATTGGCAATCAGCTCGGGACGCGCCACCAGCACCGCCCTGCCCGACCACCATCCGAGCTCACGCATCCGAAACAGGATGTCGAGCATTCCGAGATGGCCGATCTGGGTCGACCACTCCTCCGGAATCAACCAGAACTCGCCAAGCGAAACCCCGAGTTTCGCGAGCTGAGTCTCCAGCGCCGACGACAGCTGCGGCGGCATCTGCCCCTGCAGCTCGGATTGCGCATCCAAAGCGCGTTCATAGAGCCGCACACCGACCTCGCCGCGGCCGACATGGGTGACGCGCTGACCGGCGAAGTTGCAAAGATCGAACAGTCGCCCGGGCTCGCGGCAAAGAAAATCGAGAGGATTCGGAAGATATGTATTTGATGGGCGTGCCGCGATGTTCTGATGCGGGCGCAGCAAGGACAGATCGTTGCGGCATGCCCAGAACATGCTCTCGAGCGCCGCAGCCTCGTCGCCGACAATCATGTCAAATGCAGCCTTCAGAAACGCCAGTCTCGCCAGGGACTGCACGTGTTCCTGCTTGATCTGCGGCACGATCTCGCGGGCTTTTTCAAACTCGCCAAGCTCAAATATCGATCGAAGCAGCGCATAAGAGAGATCCGCCGAAACCGAAACGAGCCCGGCCGCGATGATCCGCTCGTACGCTTCCGCATAGGCCCCGATTCCAACGAGCACCCGGCCCGCCGATTTGCTGAAGGGACGGCAAGGTGCGCTCCAAAACCGAAAGTCGGGGCGATCGGCGAGATAAGATACGACATAGGGAAAATAGGCCTGACACAGACGCCCGCGCCCCCGAAGCTGCAAGGCATCGCATCCCACGAGGATCAGAAAGACGGCACGATGAGGTAGCAGATTGAGCAGCTTTCCGACGATCAGGAAAGCCAGATAAATCGAACGCCGGGACCGCAGGCCACCGACCGCTTTTCGGAATGCCATGCCGCTATGCCTTCCAAATCGACGAATCCATCGTGCCCGCCTCTCTTCCGACGGGCGAAGAACCGACCGTGCGCTCACTGCTCATGTCAGATGAAACGCTGGCTCCGGCTCCCAGGTTTAAAAAATCGATGCTGCCAAGAGCGGTTCGGCCGCCTCAGCCCGCAGACCAATACTGAGAATTGATCACCTTCAGTTGAAGCAACTATCATAGAGCGTGGCTCGATCAAAGCGGAAGATGTTGAGTTCGTTGCAGATGGCCAAGTAACAACCAACGTGCCGCATATCCGCGCAGATGTGTAGATGGCCATTGAATAGAGACCCAGATATCCGGCACAGGCCCAGGCATCATTGATCACAACTGGGCCACAAGAATTCGATTGCCGGTTACCTTGAGCGACCGATGGCCGGCCAAGGCAGGCGTTAGCGACTCGCTCGAGGCTGCCGCGAACTGATGTCGCCGAATGCCTGCTTGAACGCTTCGGTCTTGACGAGCTCCGCCGCAAGGCGCTTGGTAAACTTCTCGGCTCCTTTTTTATCGAGATGACCGCCTCCGTCGACGGTCGTAAGACCATCAAATGACGGCGAGATGAACTCGACATTCAACGCCTTGGCCAATTGCACCGCCTGCTGCACGCAAGCCTGGCTATGCGGCACCAGCATGAAGACCACGTGGCCGCCGACCTCCCGCAGAAAAACCCTCGCGTAGTTGACGATCTCAGGCGTCGTCTGACAATTCGGATCGCGAGCCAAAAGCATCGGCTTGTTACCGTCGGCAACATAGGCCGGATTGGCATCCAGCGTCATGTCTCCATTCGAGACATTGCGATACAGGCCCGTCGGCGCAAACTGGCCATTCTGCCAGGCCGCAACGATATCCTCGATGCGCCATCGCGTGTTGCGGCCGACGACGGTGCGATAGCCGGTTATTCGATTACGCCTGACGGCCTCGACCGGTATCTTCTCGGGTCCCAAGGTCACATTGAGATCGCTGCTGAAGAAATGCACAAACTGATCATCGACATTGATCACCCAGAGCGGGACCCGGATGTTCCAGCGATTGATCACCTGTCGGGAAAACTCGCCGCCACGGATACCGACGAAGCCCATGTTATAGATCTTCAGCCGGTCCAGCAGAGGAGCAGACTGCAATGTCCCGCGGTCGATCGCGTAATTTACGAAAGACGGCCCTAAAAACACGATATCCGAGGCCTTCACCGCGGCGACCGAAGAGCCGACATTGCTATAAAAAACATCTTGATCCTGAATTTGGGGAATTTTTCTGCCCCCGAAATCGCGATACCAGTTCGCGTCCGCGGGGCGCGCGATTTGAGAGAAGTAGTCCGGAACGGCTCCGCCGCTGGACGGCAATATAAAGCCCGAGAAAATGAACCCCACGACGAGGAACGGGCAGACCAAAATGCCCAGATATCTCCGCGCGGCACGCTTGAACGTGAAGCTTTGAGGCGTCAATTCAGCGCTTTTGATCATGAGCAACCGAGATTAAGGGCAAGGAGGACGGCCCGTCTGAGTTGTGCCCCCCGCAGAAACCTGATGTCCGTGGAACACGGGACGCGAGCTCTTGCTCGCAACTTGATTGCCCTTCGACGAAGCGATCTGCAGATCGGCCGCGCCTCATATCGTCGACCACGACGACGGTACGGCCCGATTCGCACCTGAAACCGAATCCAGACTGGGTGACATCACAGGCGCGAAGGTGGCCATGTCGGAACGGCTCGATCTCTGAACGACATGGATTGCAGCAGCAGCGATCAGACGTGGAGGAGTCAGAAGCTAATGGGTTGGAATGAGGAAGACCGACAGAGAAGACCGACAGACAAGGGTTCCGCAACGGGCTGCGCAGGCCCTCAACCTGTCCATACGTAGCTATAACAGAGCGGCTGTGAGGCGCAAGACGAGAACCTGCGGGTTTCCTCTGGAATCTTGATGACCGATATGTCCACGCGTCCAACCACAATTTCACCCCCGCGCGTGTCGGCCGACGAGAAGATTCCACCCAAACTTGGCAGACGTGCCAATCATTGATAAATCGCAGTCACATTAAGCAACGCGGGGAAACACTCACATGCTCTTCACGCAGTTTGAGTTTTTGTTCCTGTTTCTCCCTGCAACCTTGGCGGGTTATTTTCTTCTGGCCCGGTTCGTCGAGGCGCCCGTTGCGCGGCTGAGCTGGCTCGCCCTCGCCTCCCTGACCTTCTACGGCTACTGGGATGTTCACTTCGTTCCGATCATCGTGGTGTCCATCGTCTTCAACTACGCGATGGGGCTGCTGATCGCGCAGCAAAAGGGTAAGCCCCGCGGCTGGCTGTTCGCGGTCGCGATCGCCGCCAATCTCGGCGCGCTCGCCTTCTACAAATACACCAATTTCGGCATCCAGATCTTCAACGCGATTACCGCATCCAAACATCCTGCGCTTGCGATCGTGTTGCCGCTCGGCATCTCGTTTTTTACGTTCACACAGATCGCCTATCTGGCTGACGTCTATGGCGGCTATCCGCACGAAGGAAGCTTCGTGAAATACGGCCTGTTCGTCACCTATTTTCCCCACCTGATCGCCGGGCCGATCCTGCATCACCGCGAGATGATGCCCCAGTTCGGGTCCGACGAAAGCCGCAGAATATCGGCCGAGAAGATCGCGATCGGCCTCACCATCCTGACGATCGGGCTGTTCAAGAAGTCCTTCATCGCCGACAGCTTCGGCCTGATGGCCAGTCCTGTGTTCCAGGCCGCCAACTCGAATCACCTGCAGATGGCCGACGCCTGGGGTGGAGCGCTGGCGTATTCGCTGCAGATCTATTTCGATTTCTCCGGCTATTCCGACATGGCGATCGGCATCTCCACCATGTTCGGTATCAGGCTGCCGTTCAATTTCGATTCGCCCTACAAGTCGCAAAGCATCATCGAGTTCTGGCGCCGTTGGCACATCTCCCTGTCCCGCTTCTTGCGCGACTATCTCTACATTCCATTGGGAGGAAACCGCCACGGCGAGCAGCGCCGCTACTGGAATCTGTTCTTGACGATGCTGCTCGGCGGCCTCTGGCACGGCGCGGGCTTCACCTTCGTGATCTGGGGCGCGCTGCACGGACTGTTCCTGATCATCAACCATCGCTGGACCGCGCTGACGCAGAAGCGTCCCGCGCTCGAACGCTTGAGCCGTTCCTTCTGGTACCCTGTTGCAAGCCTCTGCCTCACCCAGATCGCGGTCGTCCTCGCCTGGGTGTTCTTCCGTGCCGACAATCCGAATGCCGCGATCCGGGTGATCAAGGGCATGATCGGACTGTCCAACCCGCAAAAGATCGGCCCGACGTCACTGGTCGATCACCGGGAGATGCTGATGATCTTGGCGGGCTATCTCGCCTGTCTCGCGCTCCCGAACGTGAACGCCATGTTCGCGCAGTGGAAGGTCGGTATCGAGACCTACCACAATCCCCGCCCGTGGAGCCTGCTGAACGTGAGCTGGCGCCCATCCGTCGTCTGGGCGGTGGGAACATCGCTTGGCCTCGTCGCGGCCATTTTGATGAACATCATCGCCGGGGATAACTCGCAGTTCCTGTATTTCCAGTTCTAATGCCTGGCCAGGTCGCGCGGAGCCCGAGCTAGTAGCACTCACCAATCAACATCGCAGCTCCAAGCTCGCGGTGTTGGGAGCTCATTCCGCACGCACCTTCGGAGCCATAGTATCGCAACACGCACATGATACCCACGAGACCCGCCGCCAACGCGAACACGGCGGCCCCCACCAAAATTGTCCTCAGCATTCCAGCACTCGATACAAATCGGGTTCCATAATACCGGAACCGTGGTGCAATACCAGCGGGTTCCCGACCGCAGTTGTCCCCAACCCCGAAATTACACGGATTGTGGAACCATTAGCCTCCTAGATAGTTGCCTTGCGCCTTCGCAACTTGCGGGAGAATCATACCGTTGCTGCCCTATTCCGCTGTTGTCTTGGCGCTATACGCCGTCCTGTTCCTTCCGCTGGTTGGTACGCTCGAATGGGCCGGCTGGCGCCTGGGCGCCACAGTTCCACTTTCGACCATTGCCGGGGAACAGCAGGCCGACCACAAGGTGCTGTGGCTCGGTAACTTCAAGGACTACGCCCCCTATAAGCTCGAGCGGATCAAGCTGGTCCGGCCCGAGGTGCTCCTGGTCGGAAGCTCGCGTTGCGGCCAAGCCCGTGCGCAGATGTTTCGTCCCTATAACGCGTATAATGCATGCCTGACGGCGTGGCCACTCGAGCATATCGTCGACTTCGTCGATCGGGCGACGTCGGATCGCAGGCCCCGTGTGGTGATCGTGGCGCTCGATTACTTCCTGTTCGGCGACTGGCTGGCCAGCGTCTGGCGCAAGGAGCGAACCATGGACTATCGCCAGGGCATCGACTCCTACCAGCGCAAGCTGCACGACGTAGTAGATTTCGGCGTGCGTACGAATTGGCGCTGGGACACCATCAAAGCCGCCGTTACCGGGGATGAGTACGAACCGATCGACCACAACCGACTGATCGGAACCGAGGCCATCCGTGGTCAGTTCGGCTTCCGTGACGACGGATCGATCTTCGTTGCTCCAGGCTATCGGCTGACATCCTCCGAGACTCTGGCCAAGGGCGCCGAATACGTCACATCGTCATTCCCTGGTGCTCAGCATCTGAGCGATTTGCAGTTCCGGCAACTCGCGCGCCTCTCGGAGCTGGCGCGGCAACGCGACTTTAGCGTCGTGGCCGTCCAGTACCCCTTTCTGAAGAGCGCGACTGACTTCCTCGACAATGACGAAACCTACCGGCCCTATTCAGGCCTGTGGCGCGAGTTGCGGAGCGAAGCGACGGTCCAGCGGCTATCCGAGCTTGGCATTCGTTTCTTTGATATGAGCCGTGCGCCGTTCGCGGCGGATGCCGGCAATTTCTTCGATCCGGCCCATCCATCGGAACGTGGCATGCTCCGCACCTTCCTCGCCTTGCTCGATCATAAGGATTTCCAGGAACTCTTTCCCAAGATCGACAAGAAAGCCCTCGCGGCCGACCTCGAACGGTCCGCCGGCGAACCGTTCGATCTCTATCATTGAGAATTCGCCGCCCGCATCGGGAGCGATAGGTGCGGAGCAGTCCGACAATTCACATTGCCGGCCTTGCCCGCACAGCCTGCCTGAAGGCATTTGTCTTGATCAGTTGCGCGGCGAGTTCGCGTGTAAATCGCTGCGCTCCATTCCTGTCGAGGTGACCGCCGCCGTCGACAGTCGTCAGCCCGTCGAACGAGGGCGCGATGAATTCCACTCCGAGCGCGTCGGCCAGTTCACGTGCCTGCTGCACGCAGGCCTGGCTGTGCGGCACCAGCATCAGCACGGCACGACCGCCGATCTCACTCAGAAACCGCTTGCCGTAAGCAACGATATCCGCGTTGGTATGACAGTCCGGATCGCGCGCAAGCCGCATCGGCCCGTTACCGGCGGCGAGATAGGCGGGATTGACGTCAAGGGCCATATCGCCATTGGCGACGTTGCGATAGATCCCGATCGGCGAAAAATGGCCGGTCTCGAGGGCAGCGATCGCATCCTCGACCCGCCAGCGGAGATTGCGTCCCACCACCGTCATAAAGCCGCGGATCCGGTCACGTTGGACCGCCGCGATCGGCACCTTTTGCGGCCCAAGGGTGACATTCAGGTCATCGCTGAAGAAATGCACGAACTGATCGTCCACATTAATGACCCAGAGCGGCGCGCGGATCTTCCAGCGTTCGATGATCCGGCGAGAGAATTCGCCGCCACGCAGACCGACAAAAGCAAGATTGTAAATCTTGAGCCGATCGAGCTCCGGAGACGACTGGAGGGTTTGGCGATCGATGGCGTAGCTGACGAACGATGGGCCGAGGAATACGATATCCGCATTCTTGACCGACGCCACGGAAGATCCGATATTGCTGTAGAAGATATCCTGATCCTGAATCTGGGGTACGCTGCGCCCACCGAAATTGCGATACCAGTTGGCATCGCCGTCGCGTGCGATCTGCGAAATAAAATCGTGCGCGGTACCTCCATCGTAGGACAGCCACGACGCCGTAAGCGCGATAAGCAGCGCAACGGCGGAACAGCTCCCCGCCAATGCGACCAGGTAGACGCGTAGATTGCGGCTCCTGGGCGGGAGCTCATTCAGGGTGCGAGCGGTAGTCGCCATCTTGCAGGTAGGACCTCCCGCGGCGCGCTGGTGCCGAGCGCGCTCCGCAGCCAAGCGCGACAGGGTGCTTCGATCATCGTGTATGTCACCCACGCCACTGCGGTTATGATCGCGACATACAGGCCGAGGCGCAACACAAATTCTACAACCGACGGTGTGTCCGGGTTTCCGATCATCGCGGGCCGAATGAGAAATGGATGCAGAAGATAGATCGAATAGCTGCATTCCCCGCCGACAACCACGGCCCGCGTCGCGAGAAAGCCGGCATGGCCATATCGGCTCGCCGCAACGAGAATGACCGAGAAGCAGATGACCTCGACGAGCCGCACGGAGATTTCGATCCAGACCGCGAAGTCGCCCCATCCGGGTTGGAGGAACAACGCCACCGGCACGGCTAGCAGCCCGGCCACGGCCAACCAGAACAAGACAGCGACGACGGCCTGCTCTCGTTCGCCGATCTTCCTCGTTTCCAGCTGCATATAAGCCATTGCCGCAAAGCAGCCCGCCAGAAACTGAGAGATGTGCAGATACGGTGAATAATAGGTCAGCCACTGCATCCCGCCATCGCCGAGACTCGGGGCGATCGCTCTCAGCAAAGCTGTCCCATGACTAAAGGACGCCCAGATCGCGACCGCAAAGACCAGAAGATTGAGCAGCGCAAGCAATGCGATCATCGGCGGCCGATCGACCCTCCGGAGGCCAAAGCACGCTAACGGGAATAAAAGATAGAAGAAGAGTTCGACGCTGATCGACCAGAGGTGCCGCAGCGAGGCGACCACAGCGACCATCATGGTTGCTCCGAGCGCCGGAAACCAAGCCTGGGTCATCGTCAGGATGAATCCGAGCGAGCGAAGGTCGACACCGCGCGACACCATGAGGTAGCCGACGATGCCGAGTACGACGACCGCATACATCGGATAAAGGCGCGCAAACCTCGCCACGGCAAACTCGCGCAATGCGCCGCTGAGCGGCATCGTTCGGAAGCTCGCCGCATAATTCAACCACAGCACGAACCCGCTCAGCACGAAAAACAGCGTCATGCCGACGCTGCTGATTTGCGCCACCAATTGCGACAGCCAGTCCTGCCGCAGCGACAGTGCCCCGTGCCCCACCGCCACCGTCGCCGCTGCAACAAAACGCAGGCCGGTCAATGAGCCGATGAATTGTCTCTGCCCCACTCCCACTCCGGACACCTCGAATCTGACCTTCGCCAATCGCTCATAACGGCATGGTTAAGGCCTCGCGCCAGGATTGTGTCGAACGCAAGACCAAGTTATGTATTGGCCGGCGCCAGCCACGATAAACGCGTCGGCATTGCGAACGGAACCCCTTGATGGTGCGACCCGGAGGAATTCCTTTGATTTTTCGGGGTAGAGAGGAATCCGGGGATTCGCCTCATAAACGCGCTTCTCTGAACCGATCAGTTGAGGTATCGGTCCGGCTTCGCCGTCGAATCGGCGGGACTGATAGCGCGCTTGCCGGCTATTATGCGTCGGAATTCGAGTAAGCCGGAGACGAAATCCTTGGACCACCTGATCGATACATCACGTGCGGACCAGGTCTGTCAGACGATCCGCGCCTCGTGCCAGCCCGACCAGACCATTGCGTTTGTCTCGGGTAATTTCAATGTCGTGCATCCCGGGCATCTGCGGCTTCTGAAATTTGCGGCTGAGCAGGCCGACGTCCTGGTGGTCGGCGTCAATCCGGATTCCACGCCCGGCGTGACCTTGGCGCAGGATATGCGGCTCGACAACGTGCGCTCGATCTCGTTCGTGCACCACGCGGTTCGCCTGGAGGATTCCGCGACAGCCTTCATCCGCCAGCTCCAGCCGACCATCGTGGTCAAGGGGAAGGAGTTCGAGGATCGCGCCAATCCGGAGCAGGAGGCGGTGGACGCCTACGGCGGCAGGCTGCTGTTCTCCTCCGGCGAGTTGCGTTTCACCTCGCTGGCGCTTTTGGAACGCGATGCCAATATCGACATCTCCACGGTCAGGAAGCCGCTCGAATTTCCCAAGCGCCACGGCTTCGACATCTCGCAGCTGAAGGGCCTGCTCAGTAAGCTCGCCGGCATGCGGGTTGCCGTGATCGGCGACCTGATCGTCGATGAATACGTCACCTGCGATGCCGTCGGCATGTCGCAGGAAGATCCGACCATCGTGGTGACCCCGCTGATGACGCGTACCTTCGTCGGGGGCGCCGGTGCCGTCGCGGCCCATGCGCACGGCCTCGGCGCCGACGTCAGCTTTTTCACGCTGGTCGGCGAGGATGAAGCCGCACATTTTGCCCGCAATACGCTCGAACAGCACGGCGTCAATTTCCAACATTTCACCGATCAGAGCCGTCCGACCACGCGCAAACAGCGTTTTCGCGCACTGAACAAGACGCTGCTACGGGTCAATCATCTGCGCCAGCATGCGGCCGATGCCGACATCCAGAAGCAGATGCTGACCGCCGTGGAGCGGGCGCTCAAGACCAGCGATCTGTTGCTGTTCTCCTGCTTCAATTATGGCTGCCTGCCGCAGGATTTGGTGGATGCGATCGCCGACCTGGCACGGGCGAAGGGGGTCATGATGGCGGCCGACAGCCAGGTCTCCTCGCAAACCGGCGATGTATCGCGCTTCAAGGGCATGACCCTGCTGACGCCGACCGAACGCGAGGCCCGCGTCGCGCTCAACGACTTCATCTCCGGACTTGCGGTCATCAGCGAGCGGCTGGTCGAGCGCGCGCGAACCAAGAATCTCGTGATTACGCTCGGCGCGGAAGGCGCACTGATCAACACGATGGCAGACGGTACATTCACCTCCGATCGCCTGCCCGCCTTCAATCCCTCGCCCAAGGACGTGTCCGGCGCCGGCGATAGTTTCTTCATGGCCTCCTCGATGGGCTTGCGCGCCGGCGCCGATGTCTGGCAGGCTTCCTATCTCGGCTCGCTCGCCGCGGCGTTGCAGGTGTCGCGGGTCGGCAATCTGCCGCTGACCACCGCGGAGCTGGTCAGGGAAATCGACGAGACCGGCTTCAGCCAAGAGTAACGGATGCTTTGATGCGCGCGCTGCTTCTCGCGGCTGGAATTGGCAGTCGGTTGCGCCCGCTGACCGATACGACGCCGAAATGCCTGGTCCATATCCATGGTCGCCCGCTGCTGGATTACTGGCTGGACCTGGTCTTTGAGGGCGGCGTCGAACGCGCCTTGCTGAACACCCATTGGCTTGCCGATCAAGTGCGCGCCCACGTGGCGGAATCCCCTTGGCGCTCCCGCATCGACCTCGTTCATGAGGATGAATTGCTGGGGACCGGCGGCACCGTCCTCGCCAACCGAGACTGGTTTGGTCGCGAGCCGTTCCTCGTCGCCCATGCCGACAACCTGACCGACTTCGATGTGGCCGCCCTGATCGCCGCTCATCGCGGGCGACCGGCCGGGTGCATCATGACGATGCTCGCGTTCCGCACCGACGATCCGAGTTCATGCGGCATCCTGGAATTGGATCGTGAAAACAGGGTCATCGCCTTTCATGAGAAGGTCCAGAACCCGCCCGGGAACCTCGCCAACGGCGCCGTCTACATTTTCGAACCGGAGGTGATCGAGGACGTTGCGGCGCTCGGAAAACCGATCGTCGATCTCTCCACCGAAATCATCCCGAACTATTTGGGGCGAATTTTATGCGTGGAAACTGCAGGTTATCATCGGGATATCGGCAACCCGGAAAGCTTGCGCCGGGCGCATTTGGAGTTTAAGCACAAGCCGCGCCATGGTGGGGGCGCTTGAGGGCGGCTAACGTCGCTGGGGCTGATCGCGTTTTCCTGCCATAATTGATAGGGTGCGCCCGACCGAGGTCGGGAGGCGGCAGCGAGCGACGGGGAAATCGGCAAATGAAGATATTCGTGACCGGTGCATGCGGCTACAAGGGGAGCGTGCTGGTTCCCAAGCTCCTGAAAGCCGGCCATCAGGTGGTCGCCTTCGACATCATGTGGTTCGGCAACTTCCTCGATCCGCATCCCGACCTTACGGTTGTCCAAGGGGACGTTCGCAACCCCGATCAGATCGATCTCAACGGCGTTGATGCGATCATTCACCTGTCCAGCGTCGCGAACGACCCTTGCGGCGATCTCGATCCCAAGCTGACATGGGAGATCTCCTGCCTCGCCACGATGCAGCTCGCCGACCGTGCCTACCGCCACGGCATCAAGCGTTTCATCTACGCATCGTCGGGCAGCGTGTATGGCGTGAAGGAAGAAGAGCAGGTCACCGAGGATCTCGAACTGCTGCCGATCTCCGAATACAACAAGACCAAGATGTGCGGTGAGCGTATCGTGCTGTCCTACAAGGACGACATGGTCGTGCAGATCGTGCGCCCCGCCACGGTCTGCGGCTACTCCCCCCGGCAGCGCCTGGACGTCTCGGTCAATATGCTAACGATGCAGGCCTTGATGAACGGCCGCATCACCGTATTCGGCGGCGATCAGACCCGGCCCAACATCCACATCGACGATATCACCGACCTCTATCTCTTCCTGCTCGATCACCCAGAGCACACCGGCGTCTACAATGCCGGGTTCGAGAACATTTCGATCCTCGACATCGCCAGGCTCGTCACCAAGCACGTGCCGGCGGAGGTCGTGGTGACGCCGTCCAACGACCCTCGCAGCTACCGCGTCAATTCCGACCGCCTCCTGGCAACCGGCTTCCGCCCGAAAAAAACGGTGGAAGACGCGATCAAGGAGATCATCGGGATGTACTCGCAAGGTCAGCTCAAGAACGACGATCGCTGGTACAATCTCAAATGGATGGAAAAGGAAGTCGTGAAATGAACGTCCTCGCTTTCCAGACACCCGGCAAGCTGTTCGCCGACTACACCAGCCGTTTCAGCACCGTTCTACAGGACTTCGACTGGAGCCCGGTCGAGCGTCTCGCCTATGAGCTACGCGATTGCTGGCAGACCGGCCGCCAAGTGTTCTTCTGCGGCAATGGCGGCAGCGGCGGCAACGCCAACCATCTCGCCAACGATTATCTCTATGCACTGTCGAAGACGCCCGGTTCGGGCCTGCGCGTGCACTCGCTGGCGGCCAATCCTTCCGTCATCACCTGCCTCGCCAATGACGAAGGCTATGACCAGGTGTTCTCGCTGCAGCTCGCGGTGCTCGCGCGCAAGGGCGACGTGCTGATCACCTTCTCCGGCTCCGGGAATTCGCCGAATATTCTGAAGGCCCTGGAAGAGGCGAAGAAGCTCGGCATGACCAGCTATGCCGTGCTCGGTTTCTCCGGCGGGAAGGCCAAGGCGCTCGCCGACGTGCCGATCCACTTCGCGGTCAACGACATGCAGATCGCCGAGGACGCCCAGATGGTGATCGGCCACATGATCATGCAATGGCTATACGCCCAGCGTGGCGACATCACCCCTGCACGTGAGGGCTGACGGACCAAACGATGGCGGGACACGAAAAGTATCTGATCCTGGGCTCGAACTCGTTCTCGGGCGCGACCTTCGTCGACTTCCTCGCGGCAGCCGGTCACGACGTGATCGCGACCAGCCGCTCCGACGAGCCGCACGACGCTTTCCTGCCGTACAAATGGCAGAAGCGGCCGGGCAGCGTGCGATTCAAGCGGATCGACCTCAACCATGATCTCGACGCGCTGAAGGCGCTGCTGGCGGCCGAGCGGCCGACCCACGTGGTGAATTTTGCAGCACAGAGCATGGTCGGCGAGAGCTGGCTCTATCCCGACCATTGGATGATGACCAACGTCGTCTCTGCGGTGCGGCTGCACGACCTGCTGCGCAACTATGACGGGCTCGAGCGCTACGTTCACGTCACCACGCCCGAGGTCTACGGCTCGACCGAGGGCTGGGTGCGCGAGGACGCGCCGTTCAACCCCTCGACCCCCTATGCGGTGTCGCGCGCCGCTGGCGACATGAGCCTGCGCACCTATTTCGCCAACTACCAGTTCCCGGTGGTGTTCACCCGCGCGGCCAATGTCTATGGCCCGGGGCAACAGCTCTACCGGATCGTGCCCCGCACCATCGTGGCGGCGATGACCGGCCAGAAGCTGCGCCTCGACGGCGGCGGCAAGTCGGTGCGCGTGTTCATCCACATGACCGACGTGTCGGACGCTACCGTGAAGATCGGGCGCAAGGGCACGCTCGGCGAGACCTATCACATCTCCGGCTATGAGCTGGTCTCGATCCGCACCCTGGTCGAGATGATCCTGGCTCGCCTCGGCAAGAAGTTCGAGGACTGTGTCGAGATCGGACCGGAGCGTCCCGGCAAGGACACCGCCTACACGCTCGACAGCTTCAAGCTGCGCACCGAGCTCGGCTGGCGCGACACGTTCTCGCTTGAACAAGGCATCGACGACGTAATCGCCTGGGCACGCCGGTTCGAGTCCGATATGGCCAAGCTGCCGACCAAGTACGACCACAAACCCTGACGCCCCCGACGACCCCGCGCTTCGTTTGCGAAGCGCCACTGGAGAGCACGATGAACGTTGCAGTCCGGAGCACCGCGAGCAGTCCTGATACGGCTGCGCTGAAGGCGCAGGCCGCCAGGCTGCGCGGCAAGATCATCGAGATGTCGCACAAGGCGCAAGCCGCCCATCTCGCCTCGTCGCTGTCCTGCACCGACGTCCTGACCGCGGCCTATTGGCACGTGCTCAACATCGATCCCGCCAAGCCGAGCGATCCCTTGCGCGACCGCTTCATCCTCTCGAAGGGCCACGCCGCCGCGGCGCTGTTCGCGACCCTGGCGATGAAGGGTTACTTCCCGATCGAAGAGCTCGACACCTATTGCCAGGACGGCGGCCGGCTGGCCGAACATCCGCCCGCGAACCTGTTGCCCGGCGTCGAGGCCGCCACCGGCTCGCTCGGCCACGGCCTGCCGCTCGGCTGCGGCATGGCGCTGGCCGGCCGGATCAAGGGCGAGAGCTACCGCGTCTTCGCCCTGCTGTCCGACGGCGAGAACAACGAGGGCTCGGTGTGGGAAGCGGCGATGTTCGCCGCCGCCCAGAAGCTCGAAAACGTCTGCGTCGTCGTCGACTACAACAAGTGGCAGGCGACCGCGCGCTCCAACGAGACGCTGATGCTGGCGCCTTTGCGCGACAAATGGGCCGCCTTCGGCTGGGATGCCCATGAGATCGACGGCCACGACGTCGGCGCACTGGCGGAAGCCATGCAGAACATCCCGAACGGCTCCGGCAAGCCGGTGGCGCTGATCGCGCATACCGTGAAGGGCAAGGGCGTGTCGTTCATGGAGGACGACAACAACTGGCATTATCGCGCGCCGACTGCGGACGAGGTGGTGAAGGCGTTCAAGGAGCTTGGCCTGTCATGAGAAACGCATTCGCTGACGAACTGACCAAGCTCGGCAACGAGGACAGCCGCGTCGTCATGCTGTCGGGCGACATCGGCAACCGCCTGTTCGACAAGTTCAAGGACAAGCACCCGTCGCGTTTCTTCAACTGCGGCGTGGCCGAAGCGAACATGATGGGCGTTGCCGCCGGCATGGCGATGAACGGCCTGCGCCCGGTCGCCTACACCATCACCCCGTTCGTGACGACGCGCTGCCTGGAGCAGATCCGCACCGACGTCTGCTATCACGAAGTACCGGTGACGATCGTTGCGGTCGGCGCCGGCCTCGCCTATTCCGGCCTGGGCCCGACCCATCACGCCTGCGAGGACATCTCGTTCCTGCGCTCGATCCCGAACATGGTCGTGATCTGCCCGGGCGACGCCTTCGAAGTACGCGGCGCGCTGCGCGCGGCCATGCAGCAGGACCGCCCGGTCTATATCCGCATGGGCAAGAAGGGTGAGCCGGTCGTTCACAAGGGCCCCATTGCGGATTTCAAGATCGGCAAGGCCATCACGATCGAGGAAGGCTCCGACGTCTGCCTGCTCTCGACGGGCAACATGTTGCCCGAGGCGATCGAGGCCGCGCACAAGCTGAAGGATAAGGGCATCTCGGCCGAGGTCGTCAGCTTCCACACCGTCAAGCCGCTGGACGACGAGAAGCTCAAGCAAGCCTTCGCCCGCTTCAAGCTGGTCGCGACCATCGAGGAGCATTCGCTGATCGGCGGCTTCGGCGCCGCCGTGTCCGAGTGGCTCGCCGACAGCGAAACGCAGCACAAGAAGTTCCTGCGCTTCGGCACGCCCGACGCCTTCTTCAAGAAGTCCGGCGAGCAGGAATATGCCCGCGAGGTGCTCGGGCTCACCGGCCACCAGATCGCCGACAAGATCGCCCACGCGTTGAACTGAGAAATGTCATGAAGACCCAAGCTGCGCTCCTGGTCCAGACCGGCCAACCCTTGGTCCTGGCCGACATCGAGACCCCGGCCTTGAAGCCCGGGCAGGTGTTGGTCGAGATCGCCTATTCCGGTGCCTGCGGCACCCAGGTGATGGAATGGCGCGGCGACAAGGGCGAGGACAAATGGGTCCCGCACTGCCTGGGTCACGAAGGCACCGGTACGGTGCTCGAGATCGGCAGCGCCGTCACCAAGGTCAAGGTCGGCGACAAGGTCGTGCTGTCCTGGATCAAGGGCAGCGGCATCGAGGCCGGCGGCGCCGTCTATGACTGGGACGGCAAGAAGGTCAACGCTGGCGGCGTCACCACCTTCCAGCGCCATTCGGTCGTCAGCGAGAACCGCCTGACCCTGCTGCCGCCGGACCTGCCGATGGATGTCGCCGTGCTGCTCGGCTGCGCGGCGCCGACCGGCATGGGCGCGGTCTACAACGTGCTCAAGGTCCAGCCCGGCGATGCGGTGGCCGTGTTCGGCACCGGCGGCATCGGCCTGAACGCGCTGATGGCGGCGGCGCTCGCCGGCGCCATGCCGGTGATCGGCATCGACCCCAACCCGACACGCCGGGCCTTGGCCCAGCTCTATGGCGCGACCCATGTGATCGACGCCTCCGGCGACGTGCTCTCCGAGATCAAAAAGATCGTGCCGCAGGGCGTTGATCTCGCGGTCGAATCCTCCGGCATCCCCGCCGTCATGGAGCAGGCGATCAATTCGACCCGCCAGCAGGGTGGCCGCGCGGTGGTGATCGGCAATGCCAAGCATGGCGCGGTGCTGCCGCTCAATCCCGGCGTTTTCAACCAGGGCAAGAGCCTGCTGGGCACCTGGGGTGGCGACAGCGTCCCGGATCGCGATTACGGCCGCTACGGACGGCTTCTGAGCTCCGGCCGCTTCCCGGTGCGGGATCTCCTGTCCAAGCCCTACAGCCTCGCCCAGGCCGACCAGGCGCTGCAGGACCTTGCCGCCGGCAAGGTCGGCCGGCCGCTGATCGACATGTCGCTGGCTTAAGTCCAGGCCATGCGGATCGGGATCGACTTCGACAACACGATCGCCTGCTACGACGGCGTGTTCCACGCCGCCGCGCTGGAGCGCGGCCTGATCCCGGCCGACCTCGGCCGAGACAAGAACAGCGTGCGCGACCACCTCAACGGCTCCGGCCGCAAGGACGACTTCACGGAGCTGCAGGGCTATGTCTACGGCGCCCGCATGGACCTGGTATCGCCCTACCCCGGCTTCGCCGAGTTCGTCGCCGCGGCCCGGGCCGCGGGCCATGACCTGTTCATCGTCAGTCACAAGACCAGGCACCCCATTCTCGGGCCGAAGCACGACATGCACGCCGCCGCGCGCGGCTTCCTGACCGATCGCGGCCTGATGGGCTCGGGGGCGGCGCAGATCGATCCGGCGCGAGTATTCTTCGAGCTGACCAAGGACGACAAGGTCGCCCGCGCGCATGCGCTCTCCTGCGAGGTGTTCGTCGACGACCTGCCGGAAATCCTGGGCATGAGCGGCTTTCCGGACGGTACGCGCAAGATCCTGTTCGATCCGGAAGGCCAGTTCGCAAGCCAGGCCACGCCGTATGAGCGCCGCGGCTCCTGGGCGGAAATCGCGGCGGATTTCGCCCGTGAACGCGCCTGAGGCGGTCAACGAAACCGATGCCGCGCTGCTGGCGCTCGCGCAGCGCCTGACGGCGCAGGCCGGCCGGCCTGCCCCCAAGGCGCTGACCCGGCTTGCCGGCGGCCGCAACAACCAGGTCTACCGTCTCGAGGCCGACGACGGCCCGCTGGTGCTGAAGCGCTATTTCACCGACGCCCGCGACAGCCGCGACCGGCTCGGCGCCGAATGGAGCTTCATCAGCCACGCCTGGTCGCGCGGCATCCGCGCCGTGCCCGAGCCGCTGGCCTGCGACCGTGCCGAGCAGGCCGGGCTGTACAGTTTTATCGAAGGGCGCAAGCTCACCGCAGCCGAGCTGACGCCTGGTCATGTCGAGGCCGCGATCGAATTCGTGCTCGCGGTGAATGCCCGGCCCCGCCCCGCTTTGGCGCCGGGATCGGAGGCGTGCTTCTCGCTCGCCGAGCACATTGCGACCGTTGAGCGGCGCGTGGCGCGACTCGCGACGCTCGATTCCGAGGTGCCGCATGTCGCGGAGGCCCGGCAGTTGGTGTCGGCGCAGCTGCAGCCGACCTGGGCGGCCGTGAAGGCGGGCATTCTGAGCGGCGCCTCCGCCGAAGGGCTTGCCTTGGACGCAGCCATTTCCGCCGATCAAAACTGCCTCTCGCCGTCCGATTTCGGCTTCCACAACGCGCTGATCGACGATGCCGGCAAGCTCACCTTCCTCGATTTCGAATATGCCGGCCGCGACGATCCGGCCAAGCTGGTCTCGGACTTCTTTTGCCAGCCGGAGGTGCCGGTGCCGCTTGCAGTGCACGAGCATTTCATAGAGCGCCTGACCCAGGGACTCGGGCTCGATGCCGCGAGTGTGGCGCGCTGCCGCCTGCTGCTCGATGCCTACCAGATCAAGTGGACCTGCATCATCCTCAACGACTTCCTGCCGCTCGGCGCGGCTCGCCGCGCCTTCGCTGACACCGGCGCCTGGGCCGAGCGCTGTGCCGCGCAGCTCGCCAAGGCGGAGGCGAAGCTCGAGCTGGTCGGCGCCGACGACACCCCGTAATCGAACATCCCCACCTCTCCGGAGAAATTCATGGCCTATCGCGAGTTCGTCAGTCTCGTCCACAAATCGACCAAGCGCGATTACCTCGCCCGCGTCACCCAGCGCGACAAGGCGGACGTCGCGGAAATGGCGATCAAGTACGACTACGACTATTGGGACGGCAGCCGCGAGACCGGCTATGGCGGCTACAAATATGACGGCCGCTGGCGCAAGGTGGCCGATGCGATGATCGCGACCTACGGCATCAAGCCTGGCATGCGCGTGCTCGACGTCGGCTCCGGCAAGGGCTTCATCCTGCACGATTTCCGCGAGGCCATTCCGGATCTCGAGGTCGCCGGCATCGACGTCTCCTCCTATGGCGTCGAGCACACGATGGAAAGCGTGAAGCCGTTCTGCCAGGTCGGCACCGCGGCCAAGCTGCCGTTTCCCGACAAGCATTTCGACCTCGTCATCTCGATCAACACGCTGCACAATCTCTACAACTACGATCTCGACGCAGCGCTGCGCGAGATGGAGCGCGTCAGCCGCGGCGCCAAATATCTCTGCGTCGAGGGCTACCGCAACGAGCGCGAGAAGGTGAACCTGATGTACTGGCAGCTCACCTGCCGCATCTTCCACACCCCCGAGGAATGGGCCTTCGAGTTCAAGCGCTCCGGCTACACCGGCGACCACGAGTTCATCTTCTTCGAATGAGCTGAGGTACAGACGTCAGCCGGCCTTCTCGCGGCGCATTCGGCGCCCGAGTTCTGCGACCGTACTCCCCTCTCGATCGAGAGGGCGCAGGAAAGGCCGGGAGCTGGCCGCCCCCATGGCCCCCGTGCAGACAAGAATGCACGGGGCAGGAACCACAGGTTCAGCCGAAACATCCCGGCCTTCCCTGCGCGGTGGGTTGACGGCTTACTTCGCGCTCTCCCTGGTGCACCGGGCTTTTTGGCCACCATATCGCGACAACGCGCTGACGCGCGTTGCGCTGGACACCAGCGTCGGGGTGTCAGGACCACGCGACTTGACCGTGCGTCTCGCCGTTGTCGTCTGCATGATGATCATGCTCAACGCCGATCCGCCCACCGCCGCCCACCTCCACGTTCGTGACGATCGCGATCCGCCCCTCTTCATGAGGTGGGTTGCGCAAGAGAATGCTGGTGATTTGCCCGACACGCCAAGCGAAATCTTTTTGCGCGACATCTGGACAGAGGTGATCGTTTTGAACGTGCTGGCGAAATCGCTTTTTGGGCGCAGTATGCACTCAAGAGATTGCTTGAGCCGTTGGTGATGAGCCTCCAAGGCTGCCATGCAACTCCGGGTAAGCAACACGAATTCGGCCTGTGGCCGTGATCCACCTGTAGCGTCCCTCTACGAAGGGGTCCGGTTCGGATCCGGACCACGTCAACCTGGAGCCCGGGCTGCAGCGTTCCACCATTGCAGCGAGTGGTTGATCAACGGTCAATTGCAGGATATGGCTGGCCTATCTGCGAAGCGGCATCGTCGGAATCGACATCTTCTTCGTTGTCTCGGGTGACCTGATCACATCGATCATCGTCATGAAATACATGCGCGACGAGCGTCTCGATCTGCCCCACTCGCACTCACAATAGGACGCCCTGAGGCAACGTAGGAGAGAGGGAGCGGCCAAAAAGAAAGCTACAAAACATCCGGCCGATTTTGCGAATTTCGCAAAAAAACTCTATAGAGAGCGGGCGCTTGCGACAAGGGTGGAGGGGACAACCGATGACCAAATCGTTGAAGGTGGCGATCGCCGAGGGCCTGCCGCCCCAGACCCTCTTCCGCCTGCGTTCCATCAAGCGCGCACTGATGGGCCAAGCGCCGCTGGAGCCGCCTCAAGCCGGTCCCAGTCGCCAGCCTGAACCGACACCACCGAAGCCTGAGCCGGGACCGCCGGCCGTCGAACTTCCGCCCCAGCCCGAGCCACGCACCAAGCAGACCGAGGCGCTCGAGCGGCTCGACGCGCACAAGATCAGCGCCCCCTATCTATTTTTCGACGTTGACGACGTGCTGATCCTGCCGGCCAAGGAGATCGCGCGCACGCTGACCCTGAGCGTGATGTACATCAATAGTGCCGACGTGAGGGGCGACATCGCTGAGTTTGGCACCATGGGCGGCTTCACAGCGCGTACGCTCGCCAATGCGATGGTCTTTGACCCGCGCTACCAGCCAAATCAACCGCTACGGAAACTTCGTCTCTTCGACAGTTTCGAAGGCCTGCCGGAAATCACCGCGACGGTCGACCTCGAGTCGCAGCACGTGAAGTCCGGAACCTGGTCCAGGGGCGGCTGCCGGATCCTTAGTGCCGCCGAGTTGCAAACGATGGTCGAGGCGATCATTCCGCCGAGCCGGGTCCAGATCTACGAGGGTTGGTTTGCCGATACCGTCAAGACGCTGCCCGACGACACTCGACTTGCCTTGATCCACTTCGACGGCGATCTCTACTCGTCGACCATGGATGCGCTGGTTCCTTGTTTCGAGCGCGGCTTTGTCTCCAAGGGAGCAGTGATCTGCTTCGATGACTGGAATTGCAACGAGGCCGATCCGGAAGCCGGTGAACGGAAGGCTTGGGCAGACCTCGTCAACCGGTTCAAGATCGTCGCCAGCCACTCCGGCGACTATTCGATCCAGGGCACGAAGTTCATTATTCATTCCTACCGCGGGATGAAGCCACGGTCGGCTTGATCGTTCGGCTTGAGTTCGCGACCTACTTGCAGACACCAGCGCTCCCGGGGCCAGAACGAGATGAGCTGTCCGTATTACGCGCTTCCGCCGACCAGCTTTTGGCGTCAGGCCGTCGCCGATCGCTCGAGCTCGG
Source organism: Bradyrhizobium sp. SZCCHNR3119 (assembly GCF_032487775.1). NCBI lineage: Bacteria > Pseudomonadati > Pseudomonadota > Alphaproteobacteria > Hyphomicrobiales > Nitrobacteraceae > Bradyrhizobium > Bradyrhizobium sp. SZCCHNR3119. Next base: position 672,865 of record NZ_JAUEUV010000001.1, read on the forward strand.
ATCTAAATCCTCATTTGGAGTCCACCTTTCGGTTCGAGCACGACGCGCGCATTGCGTCGGCAGGCAGTTGCTTTGCACAACACATTTCTCGTGCGCTGCAGGACCGCGACTACAATTACTATGTGACCGAAAAAGCGCCCGGATACCTGACGCCCGAGCAGGAGGAGCGCTTCGGTTTTGGCGTGTTCTCTGCTCGTTACGGCAACATCTACACGACATTGCAGCTTCTGCAGCTGCTCCAGCGAGCGTTCGGCGCATTCAAGCCGGCAGATCAATTCTGGACCAACAGCGAGGGTCGCGTCTTCGATCTGCTACGGCCCCGCATTGCCCCCAAGGGGTTCGCCTCGATGATCGAGGCGGAGGCGGATCTCAAGCAGCACCTCAAAGCGGTGCGTCAGCTGATCGAGACTGCCGACGTCTTTATCTTCACGCTCGGATTGACGGAATGCTGGGTATCCAGAGTGGACGGCACCGCGTATCCGACCTGCCCGGGTTGTGGCAGCGCGGGCGACTACGACGATTCAAAATACGCGTTTACAAACCTCTCTGTCGCTGAGACCACGGCCTATCTTACCGAAGCCGTCAACCTGATGACGGCGGCCAATCCCAAGCTGCAGATCATCCTCACCGTGTCACCGGTGCCGCTCGTGGCGACGATGGAGCCGCGCCACGTTCTGCAAGCGACGACCTATTCCAAGAGCGTGCTTCGTGTGACCGCGGAGGAGATGGTGCGGCGCCACGAAAATGTGCACTATTTCGCGTCTTATGAGATCATCACGACGGCAAAGAACGCCAGCGTATATTTTGCCGAAGATGCACGCTCGATAACCGCGGACGGCGTGGCACGCGCGATGCAGGTGTTTTTCGCACAATTTGCCGCTGAGCGCGACAAAACGGTGCCTTCCGGGCGTACCGTAGACTTCCGCGAGGCAGCATCACATGGGCCACCCTCTCATATCGTTTGCGACGAAGACGATTTTTACCGTGCTCTTGCGGCCAGCCAGTCGCGTTGAGACAGGGGCCCTTCAGGACCGATAGAAGGAAGCTGCAGCGTGGAAACCGAAATCGAGACCGTTCTACCGGTCTACATCGTGGGGGACAGCCACTCGCTTCCATACCGCAACATGGTCTTCCGCGAGAGATGGACCGGTTCATGGGTGATGGCCCGAACGCGATATGTTCCGGGCCTGACCGCCCACGACTTCTTCAATCCGGCGACCGGAGAGTTTCATCCGGAATTCATCGCATTCCTGGAATATGAAGGGCTCGTACGCGCGGGCCGCGCCACTCACCTGTCCACGGACGAGGTCGATTTCGCCATCGCAAAGGCTGCAGGACAGCCCATGCGCCCGCCCTTGATCATGATCACGCTCGGCGAGATCGACGTGAGGGGGCCGATCCTGCAGCTGTTGAAGGATACGCACGACTTTGTGCCTCCTTTCCCGACGACGATGCCCTTGCTGGATAAGCCGCTTGTTCCCTGGGACCTTATCGAGGAAGCGATTGAAGCGCGCCTCGGGCCCTTTATTGCCGGGCTGCAGCAACTTGTCGCGGCCGGCTTCAGGCGCGTCTATGTCCAAAGCGTCGTTCCTCCGACGCGCCAGGAAGCGCGGGTCAGGCAGTTGCAGAGCTACGATTGCCCGGTCACCGTCCGCACCAAGCTGGTCCAGGCATTCAACTGGAAGCTCGGTTCGAAAGTGAGATCACTCAACCTCGTCATGCTGGATCGCTGGTCCGACCTGACGGAAAATGATCTGCTGCGTCCCGAATACGATTTCGACGGGGTGCATCTGCCTCCCAAAGGCGCACGCCTCCTACTCGAGGCGCTGATCGATGATGCTATCGACAGCCGAGGCCTGCTCGCCAATCATCCGCGTTATGAGCTTTACTACCGAATGGCGTGCGGACTCGACCCTTTTGCCTCGAACACCCCGGACGCCGCGTAAGGATATCTGGCTATGACTTCGATGATCAGCGTCGCCAAGCAGAGGCTCAAAGGCGGTCTCAACCAGGCTCTTAGCAGCCTCGGCTACAGACTGGTACGCGCCGAAACACTTGACCGTCTGACGGCCGCCCACTCCCCTTCCGAGGAAGCACGAGAGGTGCAGCCGGTCATCAAAGCCGCGGCAGATGCGCGCAGGCTGACGCTGCTCCCGGCAGCCAACAAGCCGCCGGCCATGTGTACTGCGCTCGCTCCCAAATTCGATCCGCAGAGGACACCCAGTCAACTCGCGGACAAGGTGCTTGCCTTCCAGCAGGATGGGGTGACGGTGATCAGCACCAACCCGGAAAAGGCAGCCAATTTTCGTGAAACCGAACGCTTCGACAGGGGAGTGGGCAACCTCCATTCGTCGTGGGACTGGGCCGGCAACAGCGTTGCTCCGTATACCACCGACCTGCAAACAGGCCTGCCCTCCCCGGCGCTTCTCGACTATCTCCACTCTCTGTTCAGTGGCGGCGATTTCGAGTCGTTTTTCCGGGGCGTCCTCGGGTGCCCGGCAAAGGTCGCCAACGTCCGTCTGGTGCGCTCTCTGCCGCACCTGACCGATGGGGTGGGTCCGCAGGAATGGCATAGCGACGGCTGTCCGGCCGGCGTCATTCGCGGCGTTCTCTATCTCTGTGACGTCGACGAGCAGACCGGGCCGTTCCAGTATAAGGATGCGGCCGGCCGAGAGCACACGGTGCTGGGGAAAACCGGCGACCTTCTCGTGTTCGATGCGACCCGCTTGATGCACCGCGGCAGTCCGCCGAAGCACAAGACCCGTTCGGCAATCGATCTGGTGTTCATGCCACGGATGCCCGACGAGGAGATGAAGGTCATGGTCGTCGGCATGAACCACTGGCCCGCGGATCCGTTCTTCTACAAGATGCCGAAAGAGCGGACGCAGGACCCCGGTAATACCGGTCCCGATCAGCGCAAGATCGCCAGCCTATATTGACCGCGCCCGCTTGCCGAGCTTCCCTCGGACCGTTAAGCGGATGGTCATGACGCGGATTGGGCGGCTCGACCACCACGACGGGCGTCTACTTGAGTTTGACTGAGTTGCACCGCGTCGGAGAATTACGCATGCTCACTTCCTTCAAATCAGCGCTTGCAAATACGCTTCCACCGGAAGCGCTCTACTGGCTGCGATCGGTCAAACGCGCCGTCATGTCCGAGCCGCCGCTGCCCTGGCCGTATGTGACGACCACGGAGATCACCAAGGTCGAGACGGTGGCACCTCCGCCTCCGCCTGTCGACGATGGACGGCCGATCCAGGACATCGCGCTCGAGAAGTACAGAGCCAGACAACTACCTTCGCCGGCGTCCTACTATACTTATGAGGACGTTCTTATCCTTCCCGCGAAGGAGATCGCGAAGACTCTGACCCTTTGCGTGCAATACATCAATAGCTCCCATGTCAACGGCGACGTTGCCGAATTCGGCACCATGGGAGGCTTCAGCGCGAGGGCGCTTGCCACATCGATGGTCTTCGATCTTCAACGGCAGCCGCTTGCCAAGAGCGCGTCCGGCGAAAACCCCTTCCGCGTGCTGCGGCTGTTCGACAGCTTCGAAGGCCTGCCGGAAATCACCTCTCCTATCGACCAGGTCTCGCCGCATGTCGTCTCCGGCGCTTGGGCCAAAGGCGGCTGCAAGGTGCTCGCCGCGCCCGAGCTCCGTGCCGTCATCGGCAAGATTCTCCCGCCGCATCGCTTCGAACTCTACGAGGGCTGGTTTGCCGACACCGTCAAGACGCTGCCGCCGGAGACTCGCTTCGCGATGATCCATTTCGATGGCGATCTTTATCAGTCCACCATGGATGCGCTGGTGCCGCTGTTCGAGCGAGGAATGATCTCGACCGGTGCGGTTCTCTGTTTCGACGATTGGAACGCCAATCGCGCGCTTCCCAACGTCGGCGAACGACAGGCTTGGAAGGAACTGGTCGAGATGTTCAATATCGAGGCCACCAGCGGCGGCGATTACTCAGTCGGAGGAACGAGGTTCATCATCCATTCCTATCGCGGCGTGCCGGTCGACCCGGTCTGAGGACGCCCTCCATCAGGGCCGAGGATGCGGTCCAGCGACCGAGACGCCAGGAAGATCGCGCCGGGCACCGTCAGGTGTCCGGGATCGAACGCAGTCAGTTCCGAGTCGTTCGGGCCGATCCGGGTCAGACAACCGTCGTTGTTGCAGAAGACGTCCCGGACGGAAATGTACTCGATGCCGAGTTCTCGTGACATCTCCTGCAGCAGCCGATCGCGCCCCCGCGTCCATTCGTCGGTCGAGCGATAGAAGCTTCGGGCCGGCAGTACCTCGCCAGTCTGCCGGTAATAGTCGAGGACGTTGCGCGACAAGCCTGCGCCCTGCCAGCTTGGCGGAGGTCCCATCAGCACGATCCTGCCGACGCTCAGGGCTTTGAGCATCGCCACGGTACGCGGCAAGTCCTCGCGCAGCACGGGCTCCGCGTGCCCCCAGGTCGCATCAAGAACGACCACATCGGGCCGCAGACGGCCAATGCGTGACAAAACGTCATCATTGATGCTCTTGCAGAACGGCCGCTCCGGCAGACTGTAACCGATCAGAGGCGGACAGGCCGAGGCCGTATACTGGGCGACCTCATAGCCGCGCTCGGCGGCGAAATGGAGCAAGCCGGGATAAAGGGCCGCGCCATAGGAATCGCCCCAGACCAGTACCAGCGGGTGACCACCATGCCCTGCGCATTCCGAGGCGAACTCCGAGGCAGGCTGAAGCAGCAAGAGGCATTTGGCACGGCGCCAATGCACGGAGGTTTCGGTGCCCGATAGCATCAAGCCTTGGATCTGCCGAGGGAAGCGCATCGGAAGGCCTCGGGTATCCACAGCGGTCATTCCGACCAGCCAGATTGCCGCCATGGCCGCAACCAGTGGAGCAACTCGCCACCCCGCCGGCGCCGATCCAAACCTGATCGGCCGCTCGATAAAACGGTAGGTCAACCACGCCAGCGAGACGCTCACGGCCAGAAGGCTGAACGTCAACGATATCGGCAGCGGCCCGTCCCACTGCAACTTCGCGAATGCAATCAGTGGAAAATGCCAGAGGTACAACGGATAGCTGATCAGTCCCACAAAGACGAACCAACGCGCCGACAACAGCCGATGTACAGGCGTATCGTCCGTCCCAAGCAAAGCCGCCGTTGCAAGGACGGGAAGCATCGTCCGGATGCCCGGCCAGGGTGAGCGGGCGCCAAACATCCAGAACGTGAGTATGATCGCGGCCACCCCGGCGATCGCAAGCGGCGATCGAATCCTTCTCGTCGCGCCGACGGATCTCGCCGGGACCCACAAGGCCAATCCAGATCCGACGAGAAGCTCCCATCCTCTGGTCGTCGGCGAATAGAATGCCCAGGCGGCGTCGCTCGCGGGCGTCCAGAGACAAGCCGCAAACGAGCAGACACCCAATAGGATCACGATCTTTAGCCGTTGTGTCGGCCAAGCCGAGATCAGCAGCAGGGTGAGCGGCCATACGATGTAGTATTGCTCCTCGATCCCGAGCGACCAAAGATGGAGCAGCGGCAGGCGCTCCGCGCCAGGGTCGAAATATCCGACGATCTGGCCATACAGGACGAAGTTTTCAATGAAGACCGCAGCGCCCTTAACGTTTGCGCCGAGCGCTTCCATCTCGTTGACCGGAAGCAGGAACCAGCCCGCCGCGAAGGTGGCGATCACCACGATCATCAGCGCCGGAAAGATCCGCAGGACACGGCGAGCATAGAACTCCAGGATACTGAAGCGTTTCGCGCGCAGTTGCCGGTCGATGATCCCGGTGATCAGATAACCGGAGATGACAAAGAAGATGTCGACACCGGCAAAGCCGCCCGGCGCCAGCTTCGGAAAGGCGTGATAGATGACCACCGCGATCACCGCGAGCGCGCGCAGCCCATCGATGTCCGGCCGATAGGCCACACCGTGCATCGGGTTGGCGCCGAGCGAATGATCGGCCCGCAAGGCCAGCTTCGGATCAGCGTGGTTGAGCATCGTGCGTACTCAGCCCCTGAAACGCGCTGGTCCTTTCCAAAGCGCCGACGAGGTCGCGCGTGAAGTCGGTCGCACCGTTGCGATCGAGATGACCGCCGCCGTCCCAGCTCGAATAATTCGTTCTTGGCGGCAACGCGGTCTCGACCCCGATGGCCTGCGCGATCTCTTTCACCTGGGTCAGGCAACCGTGGAAGTTCGGCACCAAGGTCAGAACGACCGGCGCTCCCAACGACGCAACGAAGGCCCGCGCGTTGGCAATGACATCGGGCGTGGTGTGACAATCGGGATCCCGGGTCATCTTCACGCCGGGATTGCCATCAGCAAGAAAGCGCGGAAACGAGCTCATGTCGGCGGCGCCCGTCTCGTCGCTACGATCGAATTTCGGGATCACGCTCGCTTTGGGCGGGACGAGCTCGCGGCGCAATTCTGCCGTGGCACGCTCAAACCTCCAGCGCAGGTCCCGGCGTATGACCTGATGGTACGCCTCGAAATAGCTGAGCCGGGTCGCCGGGATCGGCCGAACATCCGCGCCGAAGGCGCGCGTCAGGTTGCGGCTGAAGAAATTACCCCCGCCCCCGCCATCATCGGCATTGAGAATCCATAACCTTGGATGAAGACCGTACTTTTGAATGATCTGCCGCGAGAACTCGCCGCTCGCGACTCCGACAAACGCCATGTTGTAGAACTTCAAACCATGGGGCTTTTCAAGGCGCTCGCGAACGACGTCCCCGTCCAGCGCGAAAGATACCAGCGACGACCCTAGGATCACGACATCCGCCTGGCGGACATGCTCGATCGAGCCGCCGATGTCATGAAAGAAAAGATCCTGGTCCTGGATCTCCGTGACGTACTCGCCCGCAAGATTCTGATACCAGGCGGGCTTGCCGGTCGGGCTGATCGCCGCGAAATGATCGCCGGGTTGAGCAGCCAAATATAGGCAGCTTCCACCCGCGATGAGGCCGATCAAGGCCAGGACGCAGATGACGTAGAGCGCAAAGCTTCTAGCCGAGACGTGAGTACTCGCTTTCCGAAGTTCGTGAATCACCCCAGCCCCCACCTTTCACGAACCTCGGAAAGCCACGGGTACTAACAGCAATATGATCTCAATACCGTCTTTCGATCTGAAGTCCCTCAGACGAATTTGCCGCCCATGATGCAGAGGCTTCAGATCGGCGGTAAGGGGAGCCAGAACCGGACCGCGCAAACCATCCAAAACTATCGCGCCTTTCCTTGCTCGATGCACGCACAGCTCCATCGCGAGCCGCAAGACACCTAGCGTCCGAGATCCGGCAAGGCATCCAGCACCTGCCGGGCGACGAAGATCGAAGCGGGATAGGTCAGATGCCCCGAATCGAACGTTGTGATCTCGGACGCGTTCGGCCCGATCCGAGTCAGGCAGCCGTTCTCGTTGCACATCAGCCCGCGAACCGAAACATAGTCAGCCCCCAATCGTCTTGCCTGCGCAGCGAGGAATGCATCGAACGGCTTCGTCCATTCATCGACGGTGCGAAACCAGGTCCGCTCCGGAAGAATGGTCCGGGTCAGGAAATAATAGTCCAGCAGGTTCGCGGGCAGCCCGTCGCCCTGCCAAGTCGGCGGTGGCCCCACGATCACGATGGTCGACACCCCCGCCTCCCTCACGAGCGGAATGGTGCGCTCCAGACCGAGACGGACATCGTCGTCGCTGGCCCTCCATGTGCCATAGAAAATCACCACGTCGGGCTTCAACTCGGTCAGATGCCGCAACACCGCATCGTTCGCGGGCTTGCAGAGCGGCCGTTGGGCATTGACGTAGCCGATCAGCGGGGCGCAGGCCGAGATGGCGAACTCGGCGACGTCGAAGCCGCGCTCGGCGCCGAAATGAGCCAGTCCGGGATATAGCGAGGCGGCATAAGAATCGCCCCACACCGCGACCAGCGGGCGGCGGCCTGCGCCCATGCATTCCGGAGCGAACTCGCTCTGATCGGCCATCAGCAGGCACTTGCCGTTCCGCCAGCGGAACGCAGTCTCGCTGCCGTCGAGCATGAATCCGCGAACTTCGGCCGGGATACGCGCTGGCAAGCCATTGGTCCTGTCGGCCACCACGCCGACGACCCCCAGCGCGATCATGCCGCCAACCAGGCCGCCGACCTTGAGCGGCACCAGCCGTCGCCCGAAACGAATCGGTCGCTCAATGAGCTGGTAGGTGAGCCATGCCAGCATCACGCTGCCGATCAGTATGCTCCACATCACCAAGGGAGCGACACCATCGACGAAGTGGATGCGGGCATAAGCCATCAAGGGGTAATGCCAGAGGTAAAGCGGGTAGCTGATCAGACCGATGAAGACGACCGGCGCGGCCGAGAGGATGTAGCGGTGCGTGTGCGTGCCACTGGTTGCGATCAACGCCGCGGCAGCCAGGACCGGCGCCAACGTGTACCAGCCCGGATGCGGGATCTGGCGGTTATAAAGCCAGAATGCGGCCAGAAGCGTCAGCAAAGCCGCAGCGGCGATCAGCTCCCGCCCGAGCCTGGCCGGGAACGCCGTGGAGAACCCGGCGGTCGCCTGCCGTCCATTGATCCACAACGCGAGCCCCGATCCGACGAGCAGTTCCCAGGCCCGGGTCACCGGCAGATAGAAGGCGTAGTCGGGCGAATATCGTCGCACGATCACGCACGCCAGGAACGATGCCGCAGCAAGTGTGACGGTGATCAGCAAGCTTCTGCTCCGCCGCGAGCCGATCAACATCAGCAGCAACGGCCAGACGATGTAGTACTGCTCCTCGATGCCGAGCGACCACAGATGCAGCAGCGGCTTCTTCTCGGCGGCGAGATCGAAATAGCCGACCTGCCCGAGCAGGACGAAATTCTGCGCGAATATGGCGCCGCCTGCGATGTTGGTGCCCAGTGACTTCAATTCGCGCGGCGGCAGGATGTACCAGGCGATCAGGAAGGTGACCAAGACCACTGTGATCAGTGCCGGAAAGATGCGTCGGATACGACGGGCATAGAAATCGGCAATGCTGAACGTCTTCGACAGCATCTGCTTATGGATGATGCCGGTGATCAGGTAGCCGGAGATCACGAAGAAGATGTCGACGCCGTAGAATCCGCCCGGAACCGAGCCGGGGAAGGCGTGATACAGCAGGACCGGCAGCACCGCTATCGCGCGAAGGCCATCGATGTCCCGGCGATAGCGAAGCGGCGTGGCGTGGGCCTCGTCGGAGGCAAGGATCGAAGGCACGATATTCATCGGCGCGCGAACTCTTAGGAATCAGCCAGCAGCGAAGCGGAATATTTTTCCAGGAAGTAGCGCGAGGGACGCGAACTGCCGAAGAATCCCGGAACATGTACCCGCGTTTCCCAGGCATCATCGACAGGCTGAATGGCCGGACGCCCGGACGAGAGATCGAGAACCTCCTTGGTCGTCTCGAGAATCTCATCGGAGCTGCTTTCGCTTACCGTGAGGCCTGCGCTCCTGACCGTCTCGTAGGTCGGGAATGTCCATCGCCACTGCTCTGACGTGACGTCGCTCAACGACAACATCCGCCCCTCCGCGGTATGGACCGGCTTCAAGGCAAAGCGTGTGTCCTTCGACCATAGCAGCCCGACCGAACTCAGCGCATTGACCATCGCGGTCGGAATCCCGAAGCTGGATGCCACATAGGCAAAGCCGGACGTCGTTCCGATGAACATGCGCGCACGCCGCATCAGGTGGATATCAATTTCCGGCACCTGATCTTCGGAGCGGGCATAGTCGATCACCCGCGGCATTTCGGGCATCGGCGGCGCTTTACGACCGCCCATGCGGATGACCCAACCGCCGATCGACGTGATGTAGCGGACGGTATCGAAATAATTGCCGATGTTCGAACTGCGGATCGATTCACCGACGCCGAGCGTTTCTCCGCGCGCTTCGGCATCACGCATATGCAGACAAACGAACCAATCGTCGGGAGCAAGCCCCCATTTCTCGCGGAGCGATTGATATAGAATCTCGATCCGATCATCAGCCTGCATACGCGCGTCGTAGATGTCACGAAGCGGGAATCCCCTGCCTTCGCGCTCCCATTTCTGAAGGGCCATCGCGCCTGCATCGTTCCAATACACGCAGCGGCCGTCCTGGAATTCGAAGGCCTGATGGGAGTCGCCCAGGAACGGTGTCAAACTCGCAAGCTCGAACCAGACACCGGCAGATACGTTTTCGCCGAGCGTAAGCGTTGGACAGATCTCCGAAAACAAGGAGAGGAACGGCTTGTTGGCAATCCTGTCCTTGTAGGCGAGCAGGACCGGCTGTCCTTTCCACCATCCCATGCTCCGCATCATCAGGTGCACGTTGAGGTGACCGTTATGACCGATCAGTGCGCTCCAGTCCGGGGATAGCAATCTCACATCGCCGAGCTCCGCTCCGATCCCGTCCAGCACGCGCTTCAATTCGGGGGATGGCTTGGGAAGATGACGGCGAAGGCGACGTTGGGTGTCCAGACCACGCCGGTACACAAGGGGCACCTTATCCCCTTCCCCATTGTGGTAGGTTCTGAGCAGGAGTTCGCGATAGGCATAGAACAGATAGACATCGAGACAGAGGGCGCGATCCGGAAAATACGCAGGAAAATGCTCCCAATACTGTCCAGCCTCGTCCAACTTTCCGAGCACGCCGGCCGTATCGGAAAGACCAAGGTCCTTCATCAGACGCTCGATCACCTCCCGGTCGCGAAAGAAATAAGGAATGAATTGCTCGACCGGAACGTCCCTCGGAACTTGATCGAATTCGACGTGCCCCCGAAAAGCGCGCTCCTCGTATTGGAAGTTGCGATGCTCCAACATCAGCCGAACGAATGTACGCAACGAATGCGACCTCTCGGCGGCCCGAGGCCAATCCAAAAAATGCATCTGCGTCAGCAGATCCATCGAGTAACCATCCCCGACCGCACCCGTGGCTTGCAGTGCGATTTCGGCGATCGAATCATCGCTGTCCCACTTCAGCCGGCGGAAAAGGGGCAGCGCTTCTCTCCGGTAGCCGGAGAGCAGGAGATAGAAGGCAACCTCGTTCGGGTATCGTTTCCAAACACGACTGCGAAAGATCCAACTCAGACGGCTGCCGAGAAAGGGACCGCAGAAAAAGACGAAATGCCGGTCCAATGCCGGATGCTGGAAGAAGTGACGAAACAGCATCGTCAGACGAAATCGGGCCCCGAAAGGCAAGAGCGTAAAAGCCAGATTACGCAAAAAATGCCGGGCCGGAACCCGCCTGAGAAGGCCGAGCAGAATGGGATAAAGTCTGCCGAATGTTCGTTCCGCGGGCGTCCGACGGAGGACCAGGGAGCTGTCGACGGACAGGCTCTCGGTCGAGATTGTATCGAGCGGCAATCGCACCTCCAGCGCGTTCACAGAACAGCGAGCAACGATTACTGTGAAGCCCCCACCCGATCAACCCGAATCCGCCCAATATGCCATCGCTCCCGTGTCTGAGAGCCGCCGCCTTTGATAAATGCCTCACGTAACATGAGTTGCGCTTGTATCGAGAACAACGTAACATAGTGACCTGAGATTTCCCTCAGTTTTGCAGAAGCAGCCAGTTTGGGGCGTGCCGCAAGTCCATCCGACTTCAATGAATTCGCTCGCCGGTGTCGTGGGCCTTTCCACGACATTCCGATGTCGCCGCCTTTGCTTGTGTAGCGGTTTCGGCAACAGCGGACAGGCTGACGGCTTGTTCAAGCGCGATGTCATCGAGTGCAATGCCTGCCAATTGGTTCAATTGAGCGAAGCACCGCCGCCGGACTTGCTTGCGCCCCAGGTGCCCCGGATCCGCCACAGCGAGCCGTGGCACAGGACCGTTCGCATCCCCTTTCCTGTTACGGCTGCAAGCGCCCGGACTGGCAGCAGACGCAGTCGCGCTCTATGCTCCTGCCAGGCTCGGGCGCTATCCCCATCCGGAAGCCCGACGGGCCTGTCTCAATGCGAGGCGGTTGGCTACAGAAGCAGCGCTGCACGGAACCTTCGATATCGTCAGGGGCCCTAGAATGTTCTCCGAGTCCATTCATCCCAATCCGCCCGGGCGTTCCGCGCCACGCCTGCGTGATCTCCGACGATCGTTGAAATCGAACCTGGCCGCGCATGCTGTGAAGGCAATCGGCAGGTTTCTCAATGCAGCCGGTCGGGAACGGGCGGAATCTTTGAAGGACCTGATCTTTGCCCTGATGACGTTCAAACAGGCATTCATGGTCACACTCATTTTTCACCGCTATGCGCACCGGAATGAATTTGACCGGCAGTTTCGGTATTTCTGCGGTCCCGACCTGGATAAGGAGATGCAATGGGTGCTCGCCAGCGGCCGCTCGGATCTGTACAGCAATGAGCTGATCCTCTTCCTCCTCATGTGCGAGAAGGAGAAACGCGTTCTGGAGCTGTTTCCCAACATCGATTGGGATCGGGTCGACGACGAGTTCATGGACGCGATCGGCAAGCTGACGAAGAAGCTGACGTCCGGCTATTTCATGGAATTGCTGGCGCAGGCCCACACGATCAATTGGACTGTGCTCCGACCGCAGCACCTCCGCCTGTTTGCCGAGCTGATCAAGATCATGCTGGAGCATCGAACCTTCCGTTTCGAGCAGATGTCCTTCGAAGGAAGGCAACGCGATGCACGCAGAGACGGTGATCCCGAGCTGTTCGAAGCTCCCCTCGACCGCTATGTCCCGGAATTCTTCTGCGACAAAGAACTGATCGAGACCCTCGTCATTCAGCTCGGCCTTCCCAGGCACGACGATATTCTCACCGCACGCGAGGACCGCGGCCAATATTGGGAGCGTTTTCCCGCCGACCATCCGCAGCGGAAGGTGTTGTCGGAAATCAACCTCTTCTACGCCTATCGCAATCTTCTGCTGACAACATATCACAGCGGGGAGGGTTTCCACGTACCGCAGGTCTATATCAAGCTGAGGGAGACGCAGCAGCGGCTGCGCCGTCATCTTCCGGCTCCCAGCCCTCAGCTCAAGGCCATTCTGAAGAAGCTCGACACCGATTTGTCGGACGTCAAGCTTCTCTCTCCGGACTGGAGCGCGTTGATCGGCCACAACGGCCACCTCAACGTTCATCTGATGATGCGGGAGATGGGGTGGTGGCAAGGCCAGCCGATGCTCCTGGCCTACAAGGACCGGATCGCCAACAAGCCGTTCCTATCGTTGTTCTCGGATATCTGTCCAACGCTGACCTTGGGCGAGAACGTCAGCGCCGGAGTGTGGCACGAACTCGCCAGCCTCACGCCGTTCATCGGCGATTCCCATCAGGCATTCCAGTTCGAGGACGGACGGGCCGTGTACTGGAACGATGCCGGATCACTTGCCCTCCAGCAATGGGAAAGCCGGCAACGGACCTTTCCGCTGCGCGACATCTACGATCGCCGCCTGCTCGCCGACGATCGCGTCGAGCAGACTTACCAGGAATATCGGCGCAGATGGGGTATGGCCGACGGCGACTGGTTCGTCTGCCTGCACGTGCGGGATGCCCAGGCGCGGAACGATACCGAGGGTGTCGGCGAATCCATCCGCAACGCCTCGCTCGCGACTTATCTCGATGCGGTACGCCACATCACCGAGTGCGGTGGCTGGGTCGTGCGGATGGGCGGTCGCAGGGTGCCACCATTTCCCATGATGGACCGGGTGATCGACTACGCCCGCAGCGACGATCAGTTTCCGGAAATGGACATCCATCTGATGCGTCGCGCCCGCATGTTCATCGGCACGACCTCCGGCTTTGCCTATGTGGCAAGTAGCTTTGGCATCCCGACGGCTATGGTGAATGCGTTGAGCTCGATCGGTCTGTTGTGGTCGAGGGACACCCGCTTTGCGCTGAAGCCGGTGCACAGGGCGGACGGAACCATGCTTTCGCTAAGCGAGTGGACGTCGGAGCAATATCGCTGGGCTTACCCGACACATGAATCCATGGCGCGTGCTAGACTCGCCGTGGGCGAGAGCAGTTCGGACGAGATTCTGGAAACCGTGCGCGAGGTCCTCGACATCTCCGATCCCCGGCGGAAAGGACCTCCCCCCGGCGTCGACGGCAGCTGGGAGCGTCACGTTCAAGTGCCGGGCTTCTTCGGCAGCTCGCGGCCGAGCAAGTATTTCTTGGAAAAGCATGCACAAAACCTGCTGAGAGAGTCCTGAGGAACAGCGCGATGTATGAAGAACGTCGCGAGGCCGCTCACCATGGCCAACGCCGCTGTGGATAGGCTTGATACGCGCCCCTGCCGGCCCATTCTCCACTATCGACCTTGACGATCAAGGAACGCAGATGGCCGCTGTCGCTATCGAGCTAATGGTCGTGGTATGGCCGCCCGAGGAACATTTGTCGGCGGCGAGGTCAGTCCAGGCGCCAAGAAGGCGTCTTCGTACTTGCAGAGATAGTAATAGCTGATCGTACTCGCGCCATAATAATGTGGCATCGTGAGTTGCTCGTCCCAACGCGACAGGAGACGTTGCGAGTCAGCCTTCGTCGCATGTCTGGATGCCGGATTGACGACCTCCTCGGTGACCGCGCGGATTTCATCGGACGTGTTGTTGAGCGGCTGCGCTCCGTTGCGACGGAGAACGCAGGCGTCGAACAAGCGCCAGCGCCAGGGAGTCGACGTGAGCTGCGCTTGTGTCAGCATCGTTCCGTCCGCCAGGCGCACCGGTTTCAGCGCAAACCGAACGCGGCTGTTCCACAACTGCGCATCCGTCGTGATACAATTGACGAGGGCGCTTGGGATCCCGAAGCTGATCGCGACATTCGTCAATCCCGAGGTCGTGCCAATGAACGCCCTGGCGTTCCGGATAAGACAAATGTCCATCAAATCGGATCGGAAGTCGCTCAACGCATAGTCGATTGCACGGTCGAGCGAGGGAAGTCTGGGTGAATTCGGACCGCCGAGCTTGATCACCCAGCCGCCCCTCCCGGTGATCGCGCGGATCGCATCCAAATAGGTATTGATCGTCGAATTGCGATGCGTCTGGCCGGTCCCATCGACCTCGGAATAATGGGAAGCATCGCGGGCGTGCAGGCACACGTACCAGTCGTCCGGATTCATGCCCCAGGATTCGCGCATCCGCCGAAAATCGTCCTGCACTTTCGGCATCGCTCCGAAGATGCGGTCATACTCGTCGCGCAAGGGATGGCCCCGGACCTCCTTCTCCCATTGCACGATGGCAAGCGCCCCAGCTTCCTGCCACGGCACGATCTCGCCGTTCGGCAGTTGGAACACATTGAAATTCATGCCGTACCAGCGCTGCAGAGACAGGAGTTCTTCGCCGACCGCCTGGGACACGGTTTCCCCGATCACGACGACATCGGCAAAGCGTTCGAACAGCCGAAAAAACGTCCTGTTGGCCACCAGGTTCGGTCGCGCGACGATCAGCGGCTTTCCCGCCCACCACCCCAGGTCACGCATCCGGAACAGGATGTCGAGCATGCCGAGATGACCGATCTGGGCCGTCCATTCCTCCGGAAGGATCCGCAATTGGTCCAGCGGGATCCCCAACCTGCCTAACAAGTGACTGACTTCTGCGGACACGGCCGGCGTTGCCTTGCGCAGTTCCGACTGCGCCGCAAGCGCTCTCGCGAACAGGCGGATGCCGAGATCGCCCCGGCCGACATGGGTCACGCGCTGGCCCGTGAAGTTGCAGAGATCGAATAGCCTGCCCGCGGAGCCGCAAGCGAAGTCGAGAGGATTAGGACGGTAGTTCTGCGCCGGACGCGACGCCATGTTTTGGTGAGGACGCATGTAATCGGGGACACCACGACACGCGACTGACATGCTTTCGATCGCGCCGGCTTCGCTGCCCGCTATGATCTCGATCATGCCTTTGAGAAAGACGAGATGACACTCCAGTTCCGAACCTGATCTCAGAGACAATTGCGAGGTCAGCCGATACGCCTTGTCGAACTCTCCAAGCTCGAAGAGCGAGCGAACCATCATGTTCGCCAAGTCCGGCGAACGGGCTGCCAGCCGATCCTGCACGACCAGATCATAGGCTTCCCGATTGGCCCCAATCCGGACCAAGAGCTCCGCCGACTGCACCGGAAAGCACCATCTCAGTGATCCCGCGAAATGCTGGTCTGGCTTCTTCGCCAGCAGAGAGGCCACATGGACCTGATAGGCTCTTTCGAGCAGGCGACGGCCGCGAAGTTGTCCGATCTCGAAGGAGAATAGGATCAGGAAGGCCAGGCGAGGCGGCAGAAGGTTCAGAAGGCTGGCAGCCCAAGCGTTCAGGATGCGCGCCCATCGCTGCGCCTGCAGCAGGGCCAGCTCTCTCGAACGCACAAGTCCGGCCGGCAAATCCTCTGGTGCGGGGAACAGCTCGACGATTCCGCGTCTACGCATTAGGCCCAGCAGATCAAACGACGCTTTGAAGCGCTGCATCGATACCCCAACTCCGCCTCACACGGCGCCATGTCCGCGTTCTGAAACCCACGCGGCCTGCGACAGACCAGGAGAAAGGCTATGCTGTTCGTATCCAGAACCTCTCGAATTGACGGCCAGCAACACAGGCGGCCTATCTGTTAGAACCGTCAAGTCAACCCACGACCAATGATCGTGATGACCCCATGAACCCATTCGGCGATCGGCAAGAGCCCTGCCTTGTCGACAATCAGCAGAATTGTGGACCACAAAGCCAGCCACTCGAGCACGATCCGGCCAAGCCCCACCGAACTGAAGACGAAAGCCGTAAATCCCGCCAGCACGGAGTTGAGGAACCCTGCGCCGGCCGCAAGAAGAACAAAGAAGAAGACCGTACTCACGCAGATGATGCGCAAGATCGACCTTAGGACTTGAACCATATCTTTCACACCGGTGCCCCCCTCTTACCAACGTCAAATTATGTAACGAAACAGTTGTCGGTAAACGCTCCCAAGTATCGTGTGCAGCATCTCACCTAAACGGATGTACGATCTGAATCGGGAAAGCTCCGAGTCGCCGGTCCGATTCGGGACAAGCTCATGCGAGCGTGATTTTCGCATCGGGCCATTACGGTGCAACCCAAAAGTGAGTTCCTTCGTGCAGCGAATTCGACGTCCGCGTCCCCTCGCCGCGGCACTTCTATCCGCTCATTTCGATCCGAAGCTGCACCAGCTGCTGTTCCCAGGCCGCCAACATTCGCCGAATGGCATTCCAGAAGGGGCAAATCTTGGCTATCAGCGAGCACTCGCGCGAAGTTCATAGACGACGCGGATTTCTGTCCTACCTACACACCCGTTCGCGTCTGTTGCAGGCCGAATATTTTACGTTGTATTGTTCCCAAGTACACTGCTATTGCGGTTGCCTGCGGATGGCAACATCCTTTGCGCGGCCGGCGCCCTGGATACAGTGGCGACCGAGCCAGTCTTTTTGTTCGAGCAATCCAGCTGAACCATGCCCACCCGATCATCGTCCAGCTGCCGACTGTGCGGTCAGCCGATCACCACGCAGGCGCTTTCGTTCAGCGCCCTCCCAGTCTGCAACCGGTTCACGCCTGACGGCCGCGTCGAACACCGGATGACACTCGACATCGTCGAATGCGACACCTGCCGGCTCGTCCAGCTCCGCGAGGCCCCGCCCTCAGATACGCTGGTCCCGACGGTTCCCTGGATCCGATACCGCGAGCCGGAAGGCCATCTCGATGTATTGGCCGGCGAACTGCTCGCGCTGCGGCCTGAGGCCCGCAACGTCCTCGGCACCGGTCCGTTCGAGCAACCCCTGTTGTCGCGGCTCGGTGCACGCGGTCTCGCCGCAAGCGCGCTGGCGCTCGACCTTCCCGCCGTCGAAGGCCGTTTTCCTTATCTGGAAAGCTGGCAGGCCATGCTCAACGGTTCCGACCTCGCAGCTCGCGCGGCGCAGCTCGGCACCTTCGACATCGTCTCCTGCCGCTACATCCTCGAACACGCGCCGGAACCGGTTCGCGCACTCCAGGCGCTGAAGCAGCTGCTTTCCAACAATGGGCTGCTGCTGATCGAAGTCCCGGACAGCAGCAAGTTCGTGGCCGCTCGCGACTACTGCTTCCTGTGGGAAGAGCACAGCAGCTATTTCGTCGAGGAAACTCTGCGCGACCTGGCCGCGGTCAGCGGCTATCGGGTGGCGGCCCTGCTGCGCTACCCGGGGGTGCTGGAGGATGCCTTGGTGGCCGTCCTGGAGAGAGCGGATACGGCCGCCCTGCCGCCAGCAGCCCGCGGCCCCTCCGCCCTGTTTCAGGTCTACCGTGACAATTTTGCAACCACCCGGGCGCAGCTGCGCAGCAGGCTGTCCGCCTTTGCTGGTCCGGACCGGACCGGCATCGCCCTGTTCGGCATCGGCCATCACGCCATCATGTTCGTCAACGCCTTCGGCCTCGCCGACCTGATCGCGCTGGCGGTCGACGATGATGCGGATAAGTCCGGCTTTTTCCCCCCAGGCTTCCACAGGCCTGTGGTAGGCTCCGAACGGCTGCTGGCCGACGAACGGATCAAGCTGTGCCTGTTTGCGGTCGCTCCGCATATCGAAGGCAAGGTGCGCGACAAGCTCGCCCCTCTTGCCGCCAGGGGCGTGCAATTCCGCTCGATCTACGCCGCGCTCGACAATTCGATCCTGAAGGACCCCGCATGACGCTCGTCCAGAAATCCCCCGAGGTCTTCCTCGCCGAGGGCCCGATTGCCGCCGTGGGGCCGGCCGAGATCGAGACGCTGAAGGCCGCAGTCAAGGCCAGCCCGAAGCGGCGGGCGCGGATCAATGCGCACCCGGACGGCGAAGACACGCTGCATGAGATGATCATCGCGATCGACGCCAGCTCCTACATCCGGCCGCACAAGCACCCCGGCAAGAGCGAGGCCTTCCACATCGTGGAGGGCGAGGTCGACATCGTCGTATTCCGCGACGACGGCGAGATCGACCGCGTCGTCGAACTCGGCGCCCCCGGTGGCCGCCGGCCGTTCTATTACCGGATGTCGAATGCGTTCTTCCACACCCTGATCATCCGCAGCGATCTTCTGGTCGTGCACGAGATCACCAACGGTCCGTTCCGCCCTGGCGCGTCGGTGTTCGCCGATTTCGCGCCCGAAGACAGAGACACCGCCAAGGCTGCGACCTATCAGGCCGAGCTGGTCCGGCGGGTCGCGGCCCTGCAGGACGCCGCGGCATGACCCCGCATGCCGTCGTCGTCGGCGGCACCCGGGGTCTTGGCCGGGTGGTGGTCGAACGTTTCTTGGCCCGCGGCTGCGCGGTCAGCGTGGTGTCGCGGCAGCGCCCCGCGGACTTTCCCGATCAGGCCGGACTGCGCCACTTCCCTGCCGACCTGGAACGCAGCGAGGGCTTCGCCGGGTTGTGGGACCGGGTCGCCGAGGCCGGTGGCCCCATTCGCTATCTGGTGTTGAGCCAGCGCTTCCGCGGCCAGGGCGACCCCTGGGCCGGCGAGATCCAGGTCGGCCTCACCGCATCGCGCGACCTGATCGAGGGCTTCGCCAGGCATTTTGCCGATGCGGGAGACCGCGGAATCGGCGTGGTCAGCTCGGTCTATGCCGAATTCGTCGGCAGCTCGCAGCCGGTCGGCTACCACGTGGTGAAGGGCGGCCTCAATGCGATGGTCCGCCATTATGCCGCAACCCTCGGCCGGCGCGGCATCCGCGTCAACGCCATCATGCCGCTGACCTATCTGAAGCGCGAATCGCGGGTATTTTACGAGCAGAACGAAAAGCTGATGGACACCTATCGCCGGCTGGTGCCGCTCGGCCGGCTCGGCACGGCCGAAGAATGCGCCGATGCGCTCGATTTCCTCTGCAGCGAGCGCGCCTCCTTTATCAACGGGCAAAGCCTGTTTCTGGACGGCGGGGTCTCCACAGTCTGGCAAGAAGAGGTCGCCAAGAGCTTCGCGGGCCTGTAAAAGCGGCCGCGATTTTGCTTCGGCCGACCGTCCCTTGCCTCTCAAGGGATCGCCAACCAAGGACACGACATGCAGCACGTCAAGCACAAGACCGATTGCCGCCTGTGCGGCTCGACCCAGCTCGAACATGTGCTGCCGATCAGGCCCTCAGCGATCGGCGACGCCTTCGTCACCGCCGAACGGCTGAGCGAGAAGCAGGATCTGTATCCGCTCGACTGCTACCTCTGCCTCGACTGCGGCCACCTGCAGAATCTCGACGTCGTCGATCCCGACATCCTGTTCCGCGACTACACTTATCGCACTTCGGTCTCGTTGGGCCTGGTCGAGCATTTCAAGCGCTATGCGCAATCGGTGGTTTCGACACTCGGCATCCCCAAGGGCAGCCTCGTGGCCGAGATGGGCAGCAATGACGGCTCGCTCCTGAAAGCGTTCAAGAACGAAGGCATGCGGGTCCAGGGCGTGGACCCCGCGCGCGACATCGCCGCGGCCGCCACCGCCGACGGCATCCCGACGATTCCCGACTTCTTCACCAGCGCACTGGCTGCCAAGATCAAGTCCGACCAGGGCGAGGCTAAGCTGTTCTGCGCCAACAACGTATTCGCGCATATCGACAACATGTCGGATGTGGTGAAGGGCATCCGCCTGCTGCTTGCCGACGACGGCGCCTTCGTGTTCGAGGTCTCCTACATCGTCGACATGATCGACAACATGGTGTTCGACACCATCTATCACGAGCACGTCTCCCATCACGCGCTGATCCCGCTCGAGACCTTCCTGAACAAGCACGACATGACGCTGTTCCAAGTCGAGCGTACCGCGACCAAGGGCGGTTCGATCCGCGCCTTCGCGCAGCCGAAATCGACCGGCAAGCGCCCGCGCTCGGCGGAGCTGTCGAAGCTGATCGCCGAGGAAGAGCGGCGCGGCATCACCAAGCCCAAGATCTACCAGGACTGGTTTGCGGCGATCGAGCAGTGCAAGCGCAGGACGCTGGCCTATCTCGACAAGGCGATCGCCGAGGGCAAGCTGGTCGCAGCCTATGGCGCCTCGACCACCACGACCACCCTGCTCTACCACTTCGAGCTGGAAAGCCGCGTCAAGTTCATCGTCGACGACAATCCGCTCAAGCAGGGCCGCTACAGCCCGGGCGCCCATATTCCGGTGCTGCCTTCGACAGAGCTTGCGACCAGAAAGCCCGATATCGTCGTCATTCTCGCCTGGATCTACGCCGACCCGATCCTGAAGCGGAACCAGGCCTATCTGGAGGCCGGCGGCCGTTTCCTGGTGCCCCTGCCGGAGCCGCGGGTCGTCGAGGCATCCGGCTCGGTCGCGATCTGAACCGCTTGGCAAGCGCTGCGCCCCCCGGGCCGCCGCGCTTGCGCACGCTTCGCGGAACGGTTGACAGTCTCTCCGGAACATGGTCCAGCAAGCGCCGTGGCAGCGCCGCCGGCGAGACTCCGGGTTTGGCATTTTCGCCCGGCCAGCCAAAGACTTACGACACTTGACGAGGTAGCAGGATGACCTCCGTGACCGATGGACAGGTCGAACGGTTTGTGGTCGCGGAAAGGCCGCGCTTTTCCTGGGCGCGCTGCCGCGCCGATATTGCCCCTATCGTGACCCGTCACGTCACCTGGCGGGCGCTCGCCATGGGCGACATCCGCTCCAAATACCGCCGAACCCTGCTGGGACCGTGGTGGATCACGGCCACCAACGCGATCACGGCGCTGATCATGGGCACGGTCGCCGGCCGCTTCCTCGGCGCTGACATGAAGACCTACCTTCCGCACTTCATGATCAGCATCACCATCTGGAATTTCATTTCCTCCTCGCTCAGCGAGGCCTGCTACACGATGATCAATGCCGGCGGCATGATCAAGGCAGTGGATATGCCGATCGTGATCCACGTGATGCGCATGGTTCAGCGCAACCTGATCATCTTCCTGCACAACATCGCCATCATCCCATTCATTTGGCTCGTCTTCCCGTGGTCGATCGGCTTTGCGAGCCTGCTCAGCGTGTTCGGGCTGGCGCTGGTCTACGTCTTCATCGTCAGCGCATCGATCATCGTTTCCATGATCTGCGTGCGCTATCGCGATGTGCCCCCGGTGATGGCCGCCGTGCTGCAACTTCTGTTCTTCATCTCACCGATCATCTGGGAGCCATCGCGAATCCAAGGCGGCGATCTGATCGTCGGGATCAACCCGATCGCCTACCTGCTGGCGATCACCCGCGATCCCCTGATGGGCACCGTCCCGAGCCTGACCAGCTGGGCCGGCGCCGTTGGATTCATCGCTGTACTGACCGGTGCCATGGTCTACATCTACACGCGCTATCGCGCGCGCGTCGTCTACTGGGCCTGACCCGCCCGCGAGGATTGTTGGACTCGTCTATCATGACCTTGATTGAAGCCAAGAATATCGGCATCGAGTTTCCGGTGGCACCGCCGAACGCGCGTTCGTTCCGCCACCTCGCCATCAAGGCCGCCTCGCGGGTCGGCGGCAAGGTGTCGAAGAACGAAGGTTCGTTTCAGTTCGTGCAGGCCCTCGACGACATCAGCTTTACCCTGAAGCAGGGCGATCGTCTCGGGCTGGTCGGCCATAATGGCGCCGGCAAGACCACCCTGATCCGAGTGCTGGCCGGAATCTATGAGCCGACGCGAGGATCGTTACGCGTCGTCGGCCGCAATGTCCCGATGTTCGATATCGGGCTCGGCATGGACGAGGAGGCATCCGGCTACGAAAACATTCGCACTCGCGGGCTCATCCTCGGCCTCAGCCCGGAAGAGATCGAGGAGCGCGTGCCGGAGATCGTCGAATTTGCGGAGCTCGGCGACTATCTCGAACTGCCGATTCGCACCTATTCCTCCGGCATGCTGCTGCGGCTGGTCTTTTCGATCGCCGTCTCCATCCACGGCGATATCATCCTGATGGATGAGTGGATCGCAGTGGGCGATGCGCAGTTCCGGAAGAAGACGCATGAGCGGCTGCAGGACATGACGATGCGCTCCGGCATCGTGGTACTGGCTTCGCACGATCACAGCCTGTTGCGCGACACATGCAATCTCGGCCTCTATCTCGAGGGCGGACGGCCGCGCGCCTTCGGGGCACTCGAAGACGTGTTGAAGGAGCTGCCGGCTGCCTGAGCAGTCCAACGCCTGAACGATGCGGCGGGATGTGACGTGATGACCACCAGGACTGCATCGCTGTCGCCTCCGCGCGTCATGCTCGTCGTTCCAAATTACAATCACGCGCGATATCTGCCGGAATCCCTCGGCAGCATCGCCAGACAGACCCGGGCTCCCGATCGCGTCCTGATTATCGACGACTGTTCGACCGATGACAGCATCGCCGTCATCTCGCGATTCCTGGTGGACAATCCGACCTGGCAGCTCATTCGGCACCAGACGAATCAGGGTGTGGTGCGTGGCCAGAACGAAGCCCTGGCCATTGCGGATACCGACTGGATCGGTTTTCTCGGCGCCGATGATGCCCTGCATCCGAGCTATCTGGAGAAAGCGCTGGCGCAGGCAACGCGCTTCCCCGAGGCCGGCCTGATCTGCGCCTGCTGCGAAATCATCGGGCCTACAGGAGCGTCGGATGCCCGCATGCTGCGGCCGATCATGCTGCCGGCGCCGCAATCGACGATGCTGCAGCCGGCTGACGTCCGGCGCATTCTGCTCGCGGGTGACAATTATTTCTCCGGCACCGTGTCGCTTTACCGGCGCGAGGCGCTGCAAGCACTCGGCGGCTTCGACGTCAGCCTCGGCTCCTTCTCCGACGCGTTCCTCGCGCGCCGGCTCGCCCTCACCTATGGCTTCTATTTCATCGCGGAGATCCTCGGCTACTGGCGGATCCATGGCCAGAACTACTCGACGGCTACCGCAACCGATCCGACTGCTCTGGAAACCAAGCTGGCCGAGATCAGCGCCCGCATCTCCGACAGCATTCTGTTCCCGCCCGGCTACGGCGCGCTGTTCGCGCGCCGCAATCGCTTTGGCGCGGTACGGATGGTGCTGGGGACGGATGCGCCTGCGTCTGCCAAGGCGGCGCATGCGGCCGCCCTGCTCGATGGCGGCCCGTTTGATGCGCATCTGCTGCGGCTTCTGCTCGGCTTGGGCTCTCCCGGCCGCCTCGCCGCGTTGGCTTGGGCCACGCTCCGGACCCGACCGATGTCGCTGATGCGCCTGCTCGCCCAACGCGCGAGGCGCAGTGCGATCGTCGCGGCAACGCCGGCCTATCGTGCCCCATGACCGCGCGGGCCCCCATCGGCACTCTCCGGCATCGCCTCACCAGGCTCCAAACGAGCCACGCCGCCGCCGAGCCAGGCCCGGTCATGCCAAGTTCGCCCGCTCAGACCGACGAGAGACAAGGCAGACGATCGACCAAAGCTTGGCTGACGGGGCTTGCCTTTCGCTTCTACGGCTTTCTGAGCGCACGCCGGCGGCAATTGCTGCCGCTCACGATTCGTGCGGCCAACGTCATCGATCGCAGGATGATCGCGGCACCTGCAGGCCCAGCCCTTTTGCGCTTCACGGAGCACAGGCTGGCGCGTGGCTCTCGGGTGGGCACGATCGCCGCACGGCTGATTCTCATAGCGCTGGCGGGCGCGGCCCAGATGCACCTTGCGGCCAGCCGCAAGCCGAGCGCGCTGCGCGCGGTGCGGCTGCTCAACCTGATCTTCCGCGCCCAGGTCCGCGCGCGGCGCGGCCTCGGTACCCAGGCCTATTTCACAACGCTCGCGCTCTGCAGCGCCTACGACCGCATCGTCCGCGAGGTCCCGCATGTGGAGGAGATCGACAGCTTTGCGATCAATTTCGCCGTCGGCGTCGCACACATGTACCGCGGTAATTATCCGGTCGCGGAGCATTTCCTGAAGCGAGCGGCGGCCTCGGGCGACAGCAACGCCCTGCGCAAGCTCGGCTGCGTTTATGTGCTAATGCACGATCATGCGAGCGCGGCCGAATGCTTCGCCGCGTCGGTGAAGCGCGATCCCCACTCGGTCATGGCGCATCAAAACTATGCGGGCGGCTATGATCCATCGGCTTACACGCCAAGCACCTGGGAGCTACAGCATGCCGGCGAGCTCCTGATCTATGACAATCTGATCCAGCTCGGCGAAAACTTCTATCATCAGGGCCGCTACGAGGACACCTTCCGCTGCTATCAAGCCGCGCTCGACCATCAGGACACGCTGGCTCAGAGGTGGTCGATTCCGGACGAACTCCTGGAGCGGATCAAGGGCGTAAGCATCAACTTCAAGCCCAACCTGCCGGTGCGACTGCTCGGCTACGAGTGGGTGACCTTGATCGGCCATATCGGCTTCATCGACTGCCATCTGCGTATGGCCGAGCTCGGCATCGTGCCGGCAGCCAATTACGTGCTGCTGGCGCCTCCGGCGAAAGTCATCAATCAAGCGTTCCTAAGCCTGTTCGCCCCGCATCTGACGATCATCGAAGATCCCGCGCTGGTCGATGACCTGCTTCCCTATCAGCGTCTGGTCGGCGATCAGTTCATCGCAGTGCGGGGCGAAGATGGTCTCGCCGAGCCTTGGGCGCATGCGGCGGCGCGTGCTCAGGTCGCCTGGGCGGAACAGCGGCGCGCTCCAATTGTCACAGTCCCGCAACACCTTCGCGAGGCAGGTCGTGCCAAGCTGCGCAGCGCCGGTGTCACCGCCGACTGGTTCGTTGCGATGCACATCCGCGAGGGCGGCTATCACGGCGACGGACCCGGCACCACACGACAGCATCGTTCAGCCAATGTCGGCGATTATCTGGAGGCCATCGGCCACATCACCTCGCGCGGTGGTGCGGTGGTCAGGCTCGGCGACCGCAGCATGACGCCGCTGCGCGGCCTGCCCGGCGTGTTCGACTATGCCCATAGCGACATCAAATCGGCCGAGATGGATCTTTTTCTCTGTGCGGAGGCACGCCTGTTCGTCGGGACCACCTCAGGCCTCACCACTGCTGTGCAGGCGCTCGGCACACCGATGCTGCTCGTCAACTGCATCTCCAATGACTGCCAGTTCTGGCACGAGAAGACGGATTTCACCCTGCGGCCGGTCTACGACCGCCGGGCGCGACGTTATCTCTCGCTGCGGGAGACCTATCGTCAGCCGTTGCAGGCGCTCCTGATCGATACGGGCGTGCTGGCACGGCACGGGCTTGAGATCCACGCCAACCGACCCGAGGACATCACCGCCGCCGTCCGTTACAAGCTTGATTGTCTGGACGGAAGCACGCGGCCCTTGCGCGAGGGCGGCGCGCTGCTCGATCGGTATCTCGTTACACTTGCCGACAATCCCTACAATTTCGGCGCTGCACTTCCGGTGCCGGCCTTCCTCGCGCGGATACCGGAGTTGCTGGACCCAATCGGCTAAATCCGCATAATCGGCCGGGTGGGGATCAGGGGTGAGAACCAGACTTTAATTTCTCGAAAAGACTCTCCCTCTGGTAGGTAAGGGCACGACGGTGCGATTTATTTTGCTTCACCCGTGATCGTCGGGCGCAAATGCGCCCTCATCATGCGTGAGCTTTGCGAGCATCTGGAACCAGAGCGATGACGGGGCTGACTTCTGCAGACAACAGCACGGCCGACATGCCTCCAAGCACGCCGGTCAACCTTCCGGAAGAGGCCGTCCAGGCTCAGCCTGCGCAAGGCAGTTTCGGCGGTATCGGTTCCGTGGTTGCCGTCACATCCGGCGGATTGACCATCAATCTGCTTTTCGATGCGGCCGCGATGGCTGCTCCTGCCGCGTTCCGCGCCGGAATCCAGCAGGCGGCCGCGATCCTGAGTTCAACCATTTCCGACCACATCACGGTCAATCTCAAGATCGATTACAGCGGCACTGGTGGCGGCGCGGGTGCGACCCCAGACGTCGGGCAGTGGCAGACCTATTCGAACGTCCGAGCCAATCTAATCAATAATGCAAGTCTCGGAGATACGACGTTCAACGCACTGCCATCAGGATCGACCTTCCAAGGGCAATCCTACGTTGCAGTTTGGAACTCGCAGCTGAAGCTGTGGGGAGTTCTTGGCGCCAACGACACAACGACGGACGACGGCAGCGCCACCTTCGCCACCGATATTGATCCGAACCTTCTCGTCGGCGTCGCACTGCATGAGCTGACCCATGCGTTCGGCCGCGTGCCCTACGGATCGCAGCCTGACATTTTCGATTTCTATCGGTTTTCGAGCCCAGGCGTGGCGCTGCTCACGGGCGGCGCAACCGCTTCGCCGGCCTATTTTTCCCTCGACGGCGGCTACACCAAGCTTGCCGACTATGGTCAGAACTCCGACGCGAGCGACTTCCTCAACAGTGGCGTGCAGGGCCCAAACGACCCGTTCAACGAGTTCTACACGGGCAGCACCCTGCAGATGCTGACCGCGGTCGACCTGAAGCAATTGGACGCGCTGGGATTTCATCTCACCTCCGCTACGCCGGTGACGATCGAATCCTTCGGGTCAACCAGCTTGCTGCAGTCCAGCTTTGGCTATTTCCTCAATCCTGTCGCCGGCGGCACCGGACCTCAGCTTAAGTTCGGCGGCAGTGCCTTGGCCCCAGGGCAACTGGGTGGTTGGACACCGATCGGCGCGGAAATTACGGGCAGCGGCTACCAGATCGCATGGAAGATGGCCGGCGCCGACCTTTATACGATCTGGAATACCGACAGTAATGGCAACTACACGGGCAATGCGATTGGCGCAGTTGCGGGTGGCAGCGCTGCTCTGGAAGGATTCGAGACCAGCCTCCATCAGGATCTAAACGGTGACGGCATCATTGGCGTTACGACGACCGTGATCGAATCCTTGGGGTCGACGAGTCTCGTTCAAGTGGCCAATGGCTATTTCCTCGATCCGGTCGCCGGTGGCGCCGGACCGCAGTTGAAATTCGGCGGGGCCAACTTGGTGGTCGGCCAGCTTGGTGGCTGGACTCCGATCGCCGCCGAGACGACGGGTAGCGGCTATCAGATTGCATGGAAGATGGCCGGCGCCGATCTCTATACGGTCTGGAACACCGACTCCAACGGCAATTACATCGGCAATGCGATAGGTGCTGTCCCGGGCGGCGACAGTGGGCTCGAGGCGCTGGAGACGACGTTTCATCAAGACCTCAATGGCGACGGCACCATCGGGGTAGTCAGCACCGTGATCGAGGCTCTGGGCTCAACAAGCTTGGTACAGGCGGGCTCGAACTATCTTCTTGACCCGGTCGGCGGCGGCAGCGGTCCGCAGATCAAGTTCGGCGGGTCCGTGCTCTTGGCTGGGCAGCTAGGTGGATGGATGCCCATCGGCGCCGAGATCACAAGCAGCGGCTACGAGGTCGCCTGGAAATTTCAGGGCTCGGATCTTTATACCGTCTGGAACACCGATAGCAGCGGCGCATACACCGGCAATGCGATCGGCGCTGTCAGTGGAAGCAACGCGTCTTTAGAGGCGTTGGAAATCAGCTTCCATCAGGATCTGAATGGCGATGGCGTTATTGGCATTCCAACCACCGTCATCGAAAGCCTTGGTGCAACGAGCCTCGTCCAATCAGGCACGACATATTTTCTGAACCCCGTCGGCGGCGGCACCGGCCCGCAGATCAAATTTGGCGGTTCTGCCGTGGTCGTTGGCCAAATGGGCGGCTGGATGCCGATCGGCGCAGAAGCTGCTGGCAGCGGCTATCAAGTCGCTTGGAAGATGACGGGCGCAGATCTGTATACCGTCTGGAACACGGACAGCAGCGGAAATTACGTTAGCAACGCCATCGGCGCAGTGCCCGGAGGCACCGCTTCGCTGGAAACGCTGGAGACGAGCTTCCAGCAAGATCTCAATGGCGACGGCACGATCGGGATCCCCGCCCATACTGTCATGGCCGCCGTGCAATCGGCAGCAGCTGCTTCCCCTGGCGCCGCACTGCCGTTCGTGCAACCTGTCGCTCAGGATAATTTCCATTTCGCAGGCGATGGCGCAAGCGGCGCGCTTGAATACGGGACAGCAGCATCCGGGCCGACGATCAGCGGCAGTGCTCCCCAGAACTCCATCTCTGCAGCAGTGTTTGCATCCCTTCCGACTCCCGCGCATTTCGGCCAGATCGCCGAATTTAATTTTGCCTCCACGGGCAATCCGACCATGTCAGCGACTCAGCCGGCCCCACTTCCGACCCTTAGCCACGACATGGCGATCGCGGTGATATCGCATGCGGTGCATGACGCGATCACGATCGAACCGATGACGACAGCAGAACTGCTCGCGCATTTCTCGAATTTCCATTTGCTCTGAGCGGGCCGATCCCCCTCGCCGAACGCACCGGCTTGCCGTATATGGCGCCTCCGAGCACCGTTATCGTGAACCGAATGCCCCCGCCCACCCCTATCCCGCCGCGACGGCTCCTCTATGTCGCGAACGAGGATTACGCGTTTCTGATGCATCGCCTGCCGATGGCGCGCGCCGCGCGCGACGCCGGCTACGAGGTGCATGTCGCCACCAATGTCAACGCCGGCGCGGGCGCGATCGAGGCCGAGCGCTTCGTCCTGCATCCGATCCCGTTCCAGCGAGGCGGCCTGTCGCCCTCGGCCGCACTTCCGACGGTCCGGGCGATCCGGGCGGTTGCGACAAGGGTCAAGCCCGATGTCGTTCACCACTCCGGCCTGCAGGCGAGCGTGCTCGGCTCGCTGGCGGCGCTCGGCAGCTCTACCCCCGCGGTCAATGCCATCACCGGGCTGGGCTATGTCTTCACCTCGACCACATTGCGCTCGCGGCTGATGAAGCAGGCCATGGTGGCGTTGCTGCCTCGCCTGATGAACCGGGCATCCAGCGTCGTGCTGGTGCAGAACCCGGACGATCGCGATGCCTTGCGCGCACTCGGAGTCCGGACGGACAAGATCACCCTGATCCCGGGTTCCGGCGTCGATACCGATCGCTTTCAGCCACTGCCCGAGCCGGAGGGACCGATCAGCTTCGGCTTTGCCGGACGCCTTCTGACCGACAAGGGTGTCCGCGCCCTGGTCGCGGCGCATAGGCTCCTGCACTCCGAAGGCCTCGATTTCAACCTCCTGATCGCCGGCAGCCCCGACCCGGCCAATCCAGCCTCGGTCTCGCCCCAAGAGATCGAGCAATGGCAGCGAGAGCCTGGGATCACGCTGCTCGGCCATGTCAACGACATCGCCACATTATGGCGGCGCTGCCATATCGCCGTGCTGCCCTCGCACCGCGAGGGCCTGCCGGTGAGCCTGCTGGAGGCGGCTGCCTGCGGCCGGCCGCTGGTCTCGACCGATGCGCCCGGCTGCCGTGAGATCGCGATCAATGGCGAGACAGGATTATCCGTGCCGATCGAGAATCCGGCCGCGCTGGCGCAAGCAATGAAACAGCTGGCGCAATCGCCGGAGCTGCGGGCGCGCTATGGCCAGGCTGCGCGGCAGTTGGTCGAAGACAAGCTTTCAGCCAAGATCATCGGCCGCTCGGTCGTCGCACTCTACGACCGGCTGACGTCCCGCTCACCGGTTGCATCATGACAGCCGGTCTTCCTGCCCTTCTCGTCGTCGCGCTGAGCGCAGCCGCGATCTGTGCGGCCCTGATCGTCCTGCTGCGCCCGCTGCTCCAGCGTTACGCGCTTGCCCGGCCGAACACCCGCTCCTCACACAAGGTGCCGACGCCACAAGGTGCGGGAATCGCCGTGATCGCGGCCACGCTTCTGATCGGAGGCGGCTACGCGTGGACGACCGGCGCCGCTCCGCCCGTACTGCTGCTTGCCGCCACGCCGCTCATCGCCCTGGTCGGGCTGGTCGATGACATCAGGCCGATACCCGTGCTGCCGCGCTTGCTCTTGCAGGCGATCGCGGTCGGCCTCGTCGTTCTCATGGCTCCGAGCGAGCTCAGGCTCGTGCCCGTCTTGCCGCTCGCACTGGAGCGCGCGGTTCTGCTGATCGCCGGGCTGTGGTTCGTCAACCTGGTCAATTTCATGGATGGGCTCGACCTGATGACGGCGGCCGAGGCGGTGCCGATCACGGCGGCACTCACGGCGCTCGGCGTGTTCGGCCTGATGCCGTTGCCGGCCACGCTCGTCGCGGCCGCGCTGTGTGGCGCCCTGCTCGGATTTGCGCCGTTCAACCGGCCGGTGGCAAAGGTGTTTCTTGGTGATGTCGGCAGCCTCCCGATCGGGCTTCTGCTCGGCTGGTGCCTGCTGGAGCTCGCCTGGCGCGGTCATATCGTGGCTGCACTGTTGCTGCCGCTCTATTACCTCGCGGACGCGACCCTCACATTGCTGCGGCGGATGCTGCGTGGCGAGCCATTCTGGGCGGCGCACCGCACGCATTTCTACCAGCGCGCGACCGACAACGGCTTTACGGTCGCTCGCGTGGTCAGCGACGTCTTCGCGCTCAACCTCGTGCTCGCTGCTCTCGCGGGCCTATCGGTGGCACTCGCATCATGGACGGCAGACGTTGTGCTGTTGATGCTCGGAGCCGGTGCGGTCGCCTTCGCGCTGCACCGGTTCGCGCGACCGCGGGCGATGGAAGCCTCACGCCGCGGTTGACCCGAACTCCGGCACCGCGTCCTTCAGGATCGCCTTGATCGCCACAGGATCATGCTGACCGATCGCCTGATCCAGGCTCGCGATCCACGCCTTCAGCACCTGCATCGGCGGCTCGTTCGGTTTGGCGGCCATGATGCCGGCCACGCCGATCTCGACCGGCGGCTCCTCGCTCGCGAACAGGATTTCGTTCAGGCGCTCGCCGGGCCTGATCCCGGTGAAGACGACCTCGATGTCATAGCCGGGCTGCAAGCCCGAGAGCCGGATCATGCGTTCGGCGAGTTCGACGATCCGCACCGGCTGGCCCATGTTGAGGACGTAAACCGAGACGCCCGGCCGCTCCGGCGCGAGCGCATGCGAAGCCGCGGTGATCACGAGATCGCAGGCTTCGCGGATCGTCATGAAATAGCGCACCATGTCCGGATGGGTGACCGTCACCGGGCCGCCGGCCTCGATCTGCGCCTTGAATTTCGGCACCACCGAGCCGTTCGATGCCAGCACGTTGCCGAAGCGGACCGAGATCAGCCGCATCGGCGACCTGCCGCCGTGCCGCTCGGCCAACTCGCGGTCCAGCGCCTGGCAATACATTTCGGCAAAGCGCTTGGTGAGCCCCAACATCGACACCGGCTCGATCGCCTTGTCGGTCGAAATCATCACCATCGCTTCGGCGCCGGCCGCCACCGCCGCATCGGCGACGTTGATCGAGCCGAAAATGTTGGTCTTGACGCCCTCGCTCCAATCGCGCTCGAGGATCGGCACGTGTTTCAGCGCCGCGGCGTGGAAGACGAGTTCCGGCTTGAACTCGGAGATCAGGCGGAAGACCCGTTCGCGGTCGCGGATATCGGCGATGCGGCCTTCCACGGCGGCATTGCCTTCGTTCGCGGCGGCGAGCGCCTCGGTGATCGCATAGAGCGCCGGCTCGGAGTTCTCCAGGATCAAGAGCCGCGCCGCGCCGAAGGTGACGGCACGATGGCAGATCTCCGAGCCGATCGAGCCGCCGCCGCCGGTGACGACGACAGCCTTGCCTCTCACCAGCGCTTCCAGCCGCGCATAGTCGATCTTCTCGCTCGGCCGCAGCAGGAGATCCTCGACCGCCACTGGCGCGAGCCGCGGCGCATCGCCGCTTTCGAGCGAGGGCAGCCGGCTCACGATCAATCCAAGCCGGCGCGCCCGCATCAGAAAGGTTTCCGGGTGCAGTTCCGGCTCGAACGCGGACGGTGCCATCAGGGCGCGTGCGATCGGCTTGCCGCGCCGGGCGAAATCGGCCGCAACATCCTCGATGTCGTCGATCCCGCCCAATACCGGAACGTTGCGGATGATCTGGCCGCGATCGGAAACCGCCGGCGACAAGATCCCGATCGGCCAGATTCGCTTCACTGCGCCGCTTTCGATGCCGCGCAGAACCACCTCGGCATCTGCCGTGCGCCCGACCAGGAGCGCGGGCGCGGCATCGTCGGTCCTGGCGTGATGGCGCACACGCGTGTAGCGGAAATAGCGATAGGCAAAGCGCAACGCGCTGAGGGCAAAAATCTCCAGAAACCAAAACAGGATGATGGTGAGCTTGCCGAGGAAGAACGTGCCGCGCACGTTCGGGGCGACAATGACGTAGTCGAGCACCAGGAGCGCAAGCGTCAGCACGGTGGCGACACGGACGATGTTGAGCGCATCGGGCAGCGAGATGAACCGCCATTTGGTGGTCATCAGCCTGGAAACATAGAAGACGATGAAGCTGAAGACGACGAAATAGGGTACGATCTGCAGAAGCAGCGGAGCCCGGTCCCAGAACGCGCTGGCGCCCTCGAAGCGGATGTAGAATGCAGCGAACAACGCCGCCACGCTGGCCAACAGGTCATGCGCCGCAATCAGGATGTTGCGATACGTCAGATGGGACAGACGTGTCATGCCGTGACCGACCCGTGAATCAAACCCTGCGTCATGCCGCGGCACTCTTCGATGACGTATCCTGCAGCCGGGCTTTCAGCATCATGCCGCCGGCAACCCCCACCCCCATGACATACATCCAGCCCTCGTGGAAATCGAAGATGTGCGAGTTGAACAGCGAGGTGAAGACGTTCTGCACCACGACCAGAAGACCGATCCAGGCGACGAGCCCGTCGCCCCGGAACAGCAGCAGATGCGACAGCCACATCGCATAGAGGATAATGATGCCTAGCAGGCCCCATTGCACGGCGACGTTGAGGGTCTGATTGTGCGGATTGCTGATCACCTGCCCCGAGGCGAGATCGGAGCGCCCGCTGGCCGCCAGCTCGAACAGATGCCGCGTCGATCCGCTGCCGTGGCCGATCACCGGGGCCTCCGCAAAGAAGTGCAGCGACTTGCGCCAGAACTCGAGGCGCTCGCCGATCGAGGTGGTGGCACGGTCTTCCTTATAGGCCTGGTATTCGCTCGTGAAGGTCGCGACCTTCTGCCTGAGCTGCGGTGAAACCGTCCAGGCGGCAGCGCCGAGCGCAACCGCTCCCAGCAGGATCAAAAGGTTTGCTCGCCACCTCAGATGCATGAGGCCGAAGACTGCGAGCATGATCGGAATCGTCACCAGCGCGGTGCGTGAGGTGACGACGAAGAGCATGTTGGCGAGGAAGGCCAGCATGAGCACGAGCATCAGCAAGGCAAGGAGCCAGCGCTTCTCGCCGACGAAACGCGCCATCGGATAGGCCAGCGCCACCGCGCAGAGCGAGAATTCCTGGCTTTGATCGATATAATTCTTCACGAAGATGCCACGATCCGCGTTCGGCTTCAGCGCCAGTGCCGGATCGAACGCGACCGCGGTCGACATCACGACCATCAGCGCGCAGGAGCCCAGGAAGGCGACAAAGACCCAGACGCCGCGCTCCGACCGTTCGAAATGATAGAACAGCGCCGGCAACACCAGGAGCTTGGCCGCGGGGCCTACCGCATAGAGGCGCGCCCCCCAGGGGACGTCCGACCACAAGGTCCCGACCAGCGCGAGCCCGAACAATGCAAGAGGTGCGATCGAGATCGGCCGCCGCAGCGAGCGCCAAAAGGCGTCGCGATCGAGATGCGGCAGCATCGTGATCACCATGACGACGCCAAGGATGGACACCAGCGAGGTCGACCAGGGCAGCGCGGCCGCGAGCAGGACCGCGACCACATCCACCGTGGTCCGCCAGGCGGCGGGATCGCGCCAGCGCCGCAAGGGCAACACGGCTGCGGAATGGCTGGTCAGCGCCGTCATCGCTTGGTGCCCCGGGCGCGATCGACCAGGGCGGTCGTCGAAAAACCTCTGACGATATCGACCAGCATGACGTGGCCGCCCGCGGCCTCGACGATTTCGTGCCCGACCACCTGCTCGCGGGTGTAGTCGCCACCCTTGACCAGGACGCTCGGCTTCACCAGCTCGATCAGGCGGATCGGCGTGTCCTCACCGAAGATCGCCACCGCATCCACCGCCTCCAAAGCCGCCAGCACTTCGGCGCGCGCACGTTCATCCTGCACCGGGCGGTCCTCGCCCTTCAGCCGCTTCACCGACGCATCGCTGTTCAGGCCGACGACAAGGCGGTCGCAGGCAGCACGCGCGGCCGCGAGCACCTTGACGTGACCGGGATGCAGAATGTCGAAACAGCCATTGGTGAAGCCGACCCGCAG
The DNA here is from genome assembly GCF_032487775.1 of Bradyrhizobium sp. SZCCHNR3119. Classification (NCBI taxonomy): domain Bacteria; kingdom Pseudomonadati; phylum Pseudomonadota; class Alphaproteobacteria; order Hyphomicrobiales; family Nitrobacteraceae; genus Bradyrhizobium; species Bradyrhizobium sp. SZCCHNR3119. The sequence goes on from NZ_JAUEUV010000001.1 coordinate 707,834, forward strand.
GCCCTGCTCCCGCCACGCCGCAAGCCGCCTCTCCAGATCGCCGTCGTCGCGAACGATCTTCTCCTCGGCCGCCAGATAGGCATGCGGCAAGACCTTTCGCCGGAGTTCGGCAGCCGTCACACTGGCTGTGCCCTGCTTGCTCACCGCAACCGCTGCTGCGGCGCTCGCCATCCGCAGGGCGTCCTCCCATTCAGCCCCCGCCGCGAGCGTTGCGGCCAGCACCGCAACCACCGTGTCGCCCGCGCCCGAGACGTCGCACACTTTCACCGGATAGGCCGGCACGTGCACGGGCGCGCCGTCGCGCGGCACCAGGGTCATGCCGCGCTCGCTCTGGGTGACCAGGATCGCTTCACAATCTGCGAGCCGGATCGCATCCTGTGCCGCAGAGGCGATCTCCTGCTCGGTGTCGGCGCGGCTGCGCGTCGCTTCCGAGAACTCCTTGCGGTTCGGCGTCAGCAGGCTGACGCCGCGATAGATCGCGAAGTTCGCGCTCTTGGGATCGACGATCACGCGCTTGCCGGCTTTGCGCGCCGCGTCGATCGCGTGGCGGATCACGCGCGCGGTCAGCACCCCTTTGGCATAATCGGACAGCAGCACGATATCGGCACGCTCGATCAGCGGCAGGATCGCATCGATCAGCTGCTGTTCGATCGCGGCGGACGCTGGCGCCGCGCGCTCCCAATCCGCACGCAGCATATGGGTCGAGAAATGTTCGGACACGAAGCGCACCTTGCGCGTGGTCGGCCGCGACCGATCGGCGACCAGCACGCTCTCGATGCCGGCTTCCCGCGCCAGCTCGGCCCGGAGCTGCTGACCGGCCTCGTCGTCACCGATCAGCCCGACGAAGATGCAGCGCGCGCCGAGCGAGGCGATGTTGCGCGCGACATTGCCGGCCCCTCCGATATTGATCTCGCTGCGCTCGACCGCGATGACGGGCGCCGGCGCTTCCGGCGAAATCCGCGACACCTCGCCGTAGACGAATTCGTCCAGCATCAGGTCGCCGACGCAGAGCACGGTCTGGCGGGCGATCGCTTGCGACAGGGCATCGAAATCGAACATTGCTTGGCGTCTTCTGTACCGGAATCAGCGGAAGCGATCGGTCGCGTCGAGGTAGCCTTTGACGTAATGGCCAACGGCATCTTCGAGCGGCGTGAAGCCGCCGTTATAGCCGGCCGCAAGCAGCCGATCGACCTCGCTCTGGGTGAAATACTGGTAGCTATCGCGAATCGCCTCGGGCATGTCGATGTATTCGATATTGGCCGTGGTGCCGAGCGCCGCATAGGCCGAGAGCATGAGGTCCTTGAAGCTGCGCGCTTGGCCGGTCCCCACATTGAACAGGCCGGACACCGAGGGCGTGGCGAGCAGCCACACGATCACCCGGACGACGTCGTCGACATAGATGAAGTCGCGCCGCTGGTCGCCATCGGCGATGCCCTCGCGATGCGACTTGAACAGCTGCACGGGCCGGCCAGCCTTGATGTCGTCGAAACGACGGGCCAGCACGCTCATCATCGAGCCCTTGTGGTATTCATTGGGCCCGAACACGTTGAAGAATTTCAACCCGACATGCTGCGGCGGCAGTTTTTCGTGCCGCTCGGTACGGGCGGCGATCACCATGTCGAACAGGTGCTTGCTCCAGCCGTAGAGATTCATCGGGCGCAGGGGCTTGAGCGCGTCAAGCGACGGTTCGTCTTTAAAGCCCTGCGCGCCATCACCATAAGTGGCGGCCGAGGAGGCGTAGATGAACGGCGTTGCGTTGGCGGTGCACCAGTCGAGCAGCCGCAGCGAGAAGCGGAAATTGGTCTCGATCACCAGATCGCCATCGATCGCGGTGGTCTCGGAGATCGCGCCCATGTGCAGGACGGCGTCGAGCCGCCGCCCCTTCAGCCATTCCGGCAGGTCGGCCGGCGGAATGAAATCGGCGAGCTGCCGCTTGGCCAGATTGCGCCACTTGCCCTCTTGGCCGAGCCGGTCGCACACAACGACGTCGGTCCGTCCGGCATCGTTGAGCGCGGCGACCAGATTTGACCCGATAAACCCCGCCCCGCCGGTCACCAGCAACATTCTTCACCCGTCCCGCAGTCAATGTCCCTTGTAAGGCCCCTTGCCGTAGCGCATGCGTGGGCAAAGTGTAAGCGGTTTGCGCGACGGCTTTACCTTGCGCAGCCGAGCGGCTACCAGCGCAGCCGGAGTGCAAGCGAACAAAGAATGAATCTCAATTCTAAAGAGATGAACATTGCAGCGGAACCGGGCGAGACCGGCCCGATCCTCATCATTCCCTACATGTGGATCGGCGATTTCGTCCGTGGCCATACCGTCGTGCGGGTGTTGAAGGAGCGCTGGCCGAATCGGCCGGTGGATTTCCTGACCACCTCGCTTTGCGCACCGCTCATCGATTACATGCCCGGCGTGCGCGCTGGGGTTGTCTGGAACCTGCCGCGCAGCCGGCTGGCATTGGCGCAGCAATGGCGACTCGCCGCCATCCTGCGGGAGCGACGCTACCAGACCGTCCTGATCATGCCGCGTACCTGGAAGTCGGCGATCGCACCCGCGCTGGCCGGTATCCCGGAACGGGTAGGCTTTGTCGGCGAATTCCGCTTCGGGCTGCTCAATCGCTGGCGCTGGGGTGAAAGAGCCCTGCCCCGCCTGATCGACAAGAACGCCGCCCTGGCGCTGCCCGAGGGCGCGCCGCGGCCACCGGAATGGCCGGTGCCGCAACTGCGCGTTCCGCCCGAGGAGGTCGAGCGCTGGCGGCAGGCCAATGGCGTCGGCAACGGCCCCGCCGTCGCGCTGGCGCCCGGCTCCGTCGGTTCGGGCAAGCGCTGGCCCTATTATGGCGAGGCGGCCCGCCTGCTGGCGGAGCAAGGGCTCGACGTCTGGGTGGTCGGCGGCCCCGGCGAAAAGGGGCTGGCCAACGAGATCGTGGCGACCGGGGGCCCGCGGGTGCGCGACCTGACCGGGACGGACCTTCGCAACGGCGTGCTGGCGCTGGCGGCCGCACGCGTCGCGATTTCCAACGATTCGGGGCTGATGCATGTCGCCGCGGCCCTGGGCACGCCGACCATGGGGATTTTCGGTCCGACCAGCCCGCAGCTCTGGGCGCCGCTCAATGAGCTTGCGGCGATCGTGCAAACCAAGACCCACGTGCCCTGCCAGCCCTGCCATCGCCCGGTCTGCCGCATGAACGATCATCGCTGCATGCGCGATATTCCGGCCGCCGAGGTCGCGGAAATCGCCACGCGCGTGCTGTCGGAAGTTGGCGCGCGCGCCGCGCGCTGAAAAGGTCGAGCATGTACGGACGAGAGAGCCAAGAGCATGGGTGAGATCAGCGCGACGCACAAACCCGCCGCGTTTCTCGATCGCGATGGCGTCATCAACTACGACGACGATTATATCGGCACGCGCGAACGCATCCGCTGGATGCCGAACGTCGCCAAGGCGATCCGGCGGCTCAACGCGTCGGGCTATCACGTCTTTCTCTTCACCAACCAGTCCGGCGTCGCCCGCGGCCTGTTCACCGAAGACGACGTCGTGACCCTGCACGACTGGATGTGCGCCGAGCTCGCCGCGCAAGGCGCTGTGATCGACGACATCCGCTACTGCCCGCATCACACCGAGGGCACGGTCGAGCGCTATCTGCAGCCGCATCCCTGGCGGAAGCCGTCGCCGGGCATGATCCTGGACCTGATGGCGCATTGGCCGGTGCGGCACGAGGGCAGCTTTGTGATCGGTGATCGCGCCTCCGACATGCAAGCCGCACAGGCGGCCGGATTACCTGGCTTCCTATTCGCAGGCGGCGATCTCGACGCTTTCGTCGCCGACGTCATCGCTCAAACCAGCGTACGGTAGACGGCTGCGATCTTGTCGGCTTCAGCCTCAAGGCTGAACCGCGCGACCACGCGCGCGCGGGCGCGCTCGCCCATCGCCTGCGCTGCGGCGGGATCGCGCATCAGCGGCTCGAGCGCGGCCACGAGCGCGTCGACGTCGCCCGGCGGGACCAGCACGCCCGTGACGCCATCTTCGACCACGATCTCCGCCGCACCGGCACGTGATGCCACCAGCGCCGCACCGACCGCCATCGCCTCGATCAGCGTGAGGCCAAAGCCCTCGTTGCGCGAGGTGAAGGCATAGATCGTGAGGCGCTGATACCAGCGTTGCACCTCGGCGATCTCGAGCTCGCCGGTGATGACGATGCGTTCGTTAAGGCCCGCTGCGACGATCTTCTTCTTCAACTCGTTTGCAAACGGCATCTGCTCCGGCGTCACCGCGCCCACGAGGACGGCTGAGAAGTCGGGATAATGCGGCAGCAGCCGGCACATCGCCTCCACGAAGACGTCGCTGCCCTTCTGCGCGCGGACCCTGCCAAAACATCCGATCGCGTAAGCGCCCGGCAACCCACTCTCGGCAAAAGCCGCCGCACGATCAGTCGGCGGCGCATAGACGTCGGTGTCGACGCCATGCGTGATCACGGTCGCCTCGCGCTTGAGGTAAGAGGCGGAGATGTCGCTGGTCGCGATGATCGCGTCCATCTGCCGGATCAGCCAGCGCGTGATCCAGGTGTGGTGGCGCTGCGCGGCCGAGGTGAAAACGAGCTTGAGCGGCCACCCCAACGCGCGCAACAGCACGCCCACGATCATCTCGTTGTTGCGCCTCGCATGCCAGATCAGCGGCCGCCGGCGGCCCCACAGCCGCAGCAGATCCGCCAAGCCCATGCGCGCGATGCCCTCGGGCGCATGGGAACCAAACCACGCCGCACTGCAGCGCATCGCCAGTTTCGGTGCAACCATGCGATTGGTCGCCGTGACTCCGGAATAACGCCTGTGCAGATTTGGCACGATGACGTCGACATCAGCCGACGAAACGGGTTTTGCGGGCACGTTGAGCTCCAATTCGGCAAGGCCCTATACGCAAGATTAAGCATAGAAGCCAGTTCGCGGCTCTCGAAACCCCTCCTTCACCGCGCAAGCGTTAGTTTGCGGCAAAACAACAGGGATCGGGTCAAACAATGACCGTGCTCGTGACTGGCGGCGCCGGCTATATCGGCAGCCACACGGTGCTCGCGCTGGTGGAAGCCGGCGAAAGCGTCGTGGTGATTGATAATCTCTCCACCGGCTTTTCCAACTTCGTCCCGGACGGGGTGCCGCTGTTCATCGGCGATTGCAGCGACGAGAATCTCGTCGATGGCGTGATCGGCCAGCATGGCATCAGCAGCATCATCCACTGCGCGGGGTCGGTCGTGGTGCCGGAATCGGTGCGCGACCCGCTGCTCTATTATCGCAACAACACGATGACGACACGCAGCTTGCTCAACGCCGCCGTGCGGCGCGGCGTCGGCCGTTTTGTCTTTTCGTCAACGGCCGCGGTTTACGGCGATCCGGACCAGGTGCCGGTTCCGGAGACGGCACGGACGCGCCCGACGTCGCCTTATGGATCGTCTAAATTGATGGCGGAGATCATGCTGCACGACGCGGCCGCCGCGTATGAGTTGAGTTACGTCGTGCTGCGCTACTTCAATGTGGCCGGCGCCGATCCGATGGGCCGGATCGGCCTCGCCACGGTGGGCGCGACGCATCTGTTGAAGGCTGCGGTGGAGGTGGCCACCGGTCAGCGGGCGAAGATCGACGTCTATGGGACGGACTACCCGACTCCCGACGGCACCTGCATCCGCGACTTCATCCATGTGGCCGATCTTGCGGATGCGCATCGTGCGGCGCTGGCTTATTTGCGCGGCGGTGGCGGCTCAGTGACGATGAACTGCGGCTATGGCCGCGGCTATTCCGTGCTGGAAACCATCGAGGCCGTCAGGAGGGTCTCGGGCCGCAACATCCCGCTTCAATACGCATCGCGCCGCCCCGGTGACGTCATGACCATGGTTGCCGATCCCAGCCAGATGCGGCAGCACTTGGACTGGGCCCCGCGTTACGACAATCTGGACACGATTGCGGCCCATGCCCTCGCCTGGGAGGAGAAACTGCTCCGCGAGCGCAACGGCGAGGTCCAGCATCTGGTCTCCGCGTAAATTGACCGCCCGCGCAAGCCCTTATTGGGCTTGAAAAAGCCGTCCCAAGCGGGCATGCAGCCCGTTGCTGCCCCGGCGATTTGCCCGGGGCAGCGAGGGACCAGAATGGCCGAATTTCCGAAGAAGATCACCGACGATCCCTATGGCGCCGCGATCCTGATCCGCCGGCTGATCATGGAACAAGGCGTCGCCTATTGGCGGCGTTATCTGGCTGCCTTCTCGCTGATGGCGATCTCGGCCGGCGCGAGCGCGGGCGCCGCCTACATCCTGGGACAGGTGATCAACAAGGCCTATGTCGACAAGAGCATTCCCGGTATCGCCGTGCTCTCCGGCGTTACCGTACTTCTGCTGTTCGTCAAGGGCGTGACGACCTACGGCTACGCGGTCATCCTGTCCAAGATCTCCAACGCCATCCTCGCCAACAATCAGCGGCGGCTGTTCGGCAAGCTGATGAACGAGAGCATCGGATTCTTTTCGGAGCGGCATTCGTCCGAATTCCTGGCCCGGCTGACGGCTGGCGCGAAATCGATCACCGACGTGCTCAACATGCTGATCAACGCGATCGGCCGCGATCTTTTGCTCCTGATCAGCATGATCGCCGTGATGGTGGCGCAAGACCCGCTGATGTCGTTTTTGGGATTGGTCGCGGTGCCGCCGGCCATGCTGGTGCTGCGCAAGCTGGTCAAGCGCATCAAGGGGCTGGCCTATCACCAGTTCACGGGCACCGCCGACATTCTCGAGACCATGCAGGAATCGCTGCAGGGCATCCGCACCGTCAAGGCATTCACCCTGGAAGAGACGATGCGCGCGCGCATCGACGAGAACATCGCCGTCGTCGAGCGTAACGCGAACAAGATGGCGCGGGTGTCCAACCGCTCCAATCCGCTGATGGAGATGCTCGGCGGCTTCGCAGTGGCCGGTTGCCTGATGTATGGAGGTTATGCGGTCGTGGCGCTGAACGCCACACCGGGCCAGTTCTTCTCCTTCATGACGGCATTCCTGATGGCGACCGAGCCGGCCAAGCGGCTTGCCCGGCTCAACATCGATCTCAACAGCCAGTTGGTCGGCGCCCGCATGCTGCTCGAGGTGGTCGACAGTCCCGCGACCGAGCAGCCCGACGACGACAAGCCGGTGCTGAAACTGACGGAAGCCCGGATCGAGCTGCGCGACGTCAGCTTCGCCTATCGCAATAAGGAGCCCGTGCTCAACCGCATGAGTTTCGTTGCCGAGCCGGGCAAGGTCACGGCCCTGGTCGGCCCATCCGGCGGCGGCAAATCCACCGTGCTGGCGCTGTTGTTGCGCTTCTACGACGTGGCCGAAGGCGAGATCCTAATCGACGGGCAGTCGATCTCGCAGGTATCGCGTCGCTCGCTGCGCGAGCAGGCTGCCTATGTCGGTCAGGACGTCTATCTGTTCCGCGACACCATTCGCGCCAATATCGCCTTCGGCAAGCCTGGCGCGACCGAAGCCGAGATCATCGAGGCGGCGAAGGCGGCCTGCGCCCATGACTTCATCATGGGCTTCCCGCTCGGCTACAACACGCCGGTCGGCGAACTCGGCACCCAGCTCTCCGGCGGCCAGCGCCAGCGCATCGCGGTGGCGCGGGCGCTGATCCGCAACGCGCCGATCATCCTGCTCGACGAGGCCACGGCGGCGCTCGATTCGGAATCCGAACGTCAGGTGCAGGAAGCGATCGAGCATCTCTGCCGGAACCGCACCACGATCGTCATCGCCCATCGGCTGCACACGATCATGCATGCCGATGCCATCCTGGTGGTCGAGGCCGGCGAAATCGTCGAGCGGGGCCGGCATGACGACCTGTTGCGCCGGGGTGGCCGCTATGCTTCGTTCTTCCGCCTGCAGCAGCGCGACATGGGACCGAACGTGATCCCGTTGAGCGCGACCTCCTGATCGTCCGTTCCACCGCACCGAGATACTCCCATGAGCGCCACGTATGTCATCCCGGCTCTGCCGCAGCCGTCCCTCTCTGTCGCCGGCGAGACCGGCGCGTTTCCTGTGCGCCGCATCTGGTGCGTCGGCCGCAACTATCTCGAGCACATCCGCGAGATGGGCAATGACGAGCGCGACCCGCCCTTCTTCTTCGCCAAGCATGCGGACATGCTGGCGCCCGACGGCGCCGTGATCCCCTACCCGCCTCTGACCAAGGACCTGCATCACGAGGTCGAACTCGTGGTCGCCTTGAAGAGCGGTGGCCTCAACATTCCGGCCGAGAAGGCGCTCGATCACGTCTATGGTTACGCCGTCGGCATCGACCTGACCCGGCGCGACCTGCAGCTCGCCGCGCGCAAGAAGGAGCGTCCCTGGGAGGTCGGCAAGTCTTTCGACCACTCCGCGCCCTGCTCGGCCGTGCTGCCTGCCGCGAAGATCGGCCATCCCGCCAAGGGCAAGATCTGGCTCTCGGTCAACGGCACCGAGCAGCAGAAGGGCGACCTCACCGAATTGATCTGGAGCGTGCCGGAGATCATCTGGAAGCTGTCGCAGCAGGTCGAACTCGGCGCCGGCGACATCATCATGACGGGCACGCCGGCCGGCGTTGCGGCCGTGGTGCCGGGCGACAAGATCGAGTGCGGCGTCGACGGCGTCGGCACGCTCAAGGTGTCGATCGGCGAGCCAGCCTGAGCGGCAGACGGACTCAAACAAAAGGGCCGCGCGGATACCGCGCGGCCCTTTTGCTTTGATCGGTTCGCTGCGAGGTCAGCGAAACGCCGACGCCACGATCAGCCCGACGATCGCCACCGTCAGCGTGTACTTCACGGCGTAGTAGACCGTCCGATTCCATTCCTTCGCCTTGCGGGTGGCGAGGTGGAATTCGTAGAGCTTGCCGAACACCTTGTTCAGCACACCGACATGCTCGCCATCGACATTCTGCGTCGCCGAGGCCTTGACGATGTGATGGCTGACCCAGCGGTTGATCGCGGTCATGAAACCATATTTCATCGGACGCTCGACGTCGCAGAACAGGATGATCCGGTTCTGGTCGGTCGCGTTCTCGGCGCTGTGGATGAAGGTCTCGTCGAACATGAAGGCTTCGCCGTCGCGCCAGACGCAAGGCACGCCGTCGACCAGGATCCGGCACTTGTCCGAATTGGGCGTCACCAGTCCGAGGTGATAGCGCAGCGAGCCGGCGAATGGATCGCGGTGGGCGCCAAGCTTGCCGCCCGGCGGCAGCATCGCGAACATCGCGCCGTGTACGCTCGGGATCGAATTCAACAGTTCAACCGTCTTCGGACAGAGCGTGCGCGCCGACGGAAGAAAGTCGTCGTACCATTTGAGATAAAAGCGTTTCCAGCCACTCTTGAAGAACGAGTAGAAGCCCCAATCATTGTTCTTGGCCGCCGCGCGGATGAAGCCCTCGTCGAACAGGCGCACCGCCTCCTCGCGAATCGTCTCCCAATTGTCGGTCAGCTTCTGCAGCTCCGGAAACTGCTGGACCGAGATGACGGGCTCGTTCGGCACGGCGGAACCGGCATACATCAGCACGTTGTAGGGCGCGAGGTAGGTCGAATGGTCGCCGAGCTGGCGGGCGAAGCGCAGCCGCTGCTTGCCCCGGAAATGTACATAGATCGTCGAGCCGATGAGGATGTAGAGGGCTATGAGCTGTGGCGCGAAAAGTTGTTTCAGCATGTCCGGTTCCATCAACCGGCCGGCTCAGAGCGAGGAGCAGGACCCAATCCGCTCCAAACGGGGGTGATCTGATGCTGGCCGCGAGGCGCAACATAGCCGGAAGCGCGGAGTCCTGCACCCCCTGGGGAGCGTCTTGTGATCACGGAAGCCACGCAAAACTCCCAGCGCGTGCCCTCAGGGCAACAGCTCGCCCCTCGATTGACGCCGGCCCGGCGCGTCGCTCAGCCGCGCGCCAGTTCCTGCAGGCCCTTGAAAGTGAGTCGCTTGGGGTCCCTGACACCGGCCAGATACAGCCGGCGAATGAAAGCGGCGACCGCCTCGCGTTCGCAACCGGTCAACGCGACGACGGCATCCACCGCGGTCTTCTGAGCGTCCATCGCAGTTCTCCTGCCGTGGGCACCCGGCAGGCCAAGGTTTCACGATTCGCTTAATGCGGCGTTAACCATGTGCATGAGGCTCCCCACCTCGGCGTCAGAGCGTGCGGAACTCTTCGCCACGTCCCGTCGGCTCGTGATCCGCGACATACAGCTTCGACCGTCTCGGACGCCACGGTGGCGTGATCACCCGCCGCTCGAGATCACCCATGTTGCCCATGCGCTCCGCGAACCTGACGGCAAATCCGTCCGGAAACACGCGGGTGACACGCCCCACGCAGCTGCCCACCGCAAGCGGGGTTCCGATCGGAGGCTGCAATTCGGAGGACACTGCGGCACCCGATAGCGAGGCATCGATCACGAAACACGGCACACTGCTGCCATCGGCCAGCGTCAATGCGGAGTGCGGCGAGTTCGGCACAAAGCGCGCGTGCCTGCGCGCGTCTTGGATCGTCGGGTCCTTCTGCTTCTTCTCCAGCCAGACCAGCTTCTCGGCGAACTTGGCGCGCTGAGCGCGCGTCATCTCCAGTTCGAGCAGGAAGCCGCCATGAATGGTGTCGCTGATCTCGCCGTCGAATTTTCCGAAATCGCGGAAATACGAACTCAAGCGATCGCCGATCTTGCCGACCACGGGAGCATCGAGCAGCATGCGAAACGGCGACACGCGCGTGGTACGACAGGCGAAGCTCCGCGGCTTCCCTTGCGGATCATACCAGTTTCCCAATGTGTAGGAGCCTGCAGCCTGAAGCCTGACTGCACGCTGTTTAAGGAATCGGGCAACCGACATTGCGCCCCCTCGCCTCGCGAAGAACTGGAATGGTTTCCTTCCGTCAACGCGCTGTCGCTTGCTGCTTGCGGGATGGCTTGCTGCGCGATGGCGACCACGGCCCGCGCCGAAGACATTCGGGATGGGACTGCATTGACGCGCAGATGCTGCGCGCAAAATACTAACGTACGCTGAAAATGAAGATTCAGATTTGCCCCATGGGATCATACGTTCGATCCCTTTCCATTTCCTGAAAATCAGGCTCCGTTCAACTACGGATTCGCGAACTTTGGCGATCTGCAATCCGTCTCGCCAGGAAATGGCGTCACATCCCTGAACGCTGCACAGGCCGGCACCGCACATCGATAAGCGCTGCTTGCGTCGATAGCGCCGGACTCATTCTCTCGTTGAGTATCTGCACTGAGATGAGAACGCCACAACCTATGAAGCGCTCGCGCCGGCGCATCACCTACCCAGACGCGCAGTTACAAATTAGCACAACTAATAACACGCTCACATGGCTGTACGGGCCCTCGGAAATAACGCCACGTTCACCATCGCTGCAATCGCCATGAGTGGCAACCTCGGTCGGTCCAGGATTGCAAGTTCGCTTATACTATTGGCCCTTAGTCCTACGAAAAGGGGGCCGTCAGCCGGCTTGGTCGCATCCCCGGCGCAATGAGTTAAGAGTAGTAACGCGTATGATGACCGCACGCATCGTGGTGCTGACCATCGCCCTCGGCGCGGGCGGCATAGCGGCTTACCTCGTCAGTAGTGCCGATAAGCAGCAGGAGCCGCCGGCCGCACCCGTCGTGCAACTGCCGACCGTAGAAGTACTGGTCGCGAAGGCCGATATCGGATTAGGCCAAGCGATCAAGCCCGGCGATCTGGTCTGGCAGACTTGGCCGGAAGCCGCGAGCAACATCTTCATCCGTCGCAGCGACCGTCCCGATGCGGCCAACCAATTGGTCGGCGCGCTTGCGCGCACTCCGTTCCTCACGGGCGAGCCCATCCGCGAGCAGAAACTGGTGAGGGCCGATGGCTCCGGCTTCATGGCCGCGATCCTGCCCGCCGGCATGCGCGCGATCTCGACCGAGATATCGCCCGAGACCGGCGCGGGCGGCTTCATCCTGCCGAACGACCGCGTCGACGTCATCCTGTCCAGGCGCGACCGGACCCCAGACCGTCCCGGGGCCGAGTCGGTCAGCTCAGAAATCATCCTCTCCAACGTCCGCGTGCTCGCGATCGACCAGGCGCCGAAGGAAAAAGACGGCCAGAACACGGTCGTCGGCAAGACCGTCACGCTCGAATTGAAGCCTGACCAGGCAGAAACGCTCGCCCGCGCGCGCCAGTCCGGCACGCTGGCGCTGGCGCTGCGCAGCATCGCCGACGTCAACGCGACCGACGTCGGCCCAGACACCAAGGCACCGCGCCGCGGCGCAAGCATCGAGATCGTGCGTTACGGCATCCCAAGCTCGCAAACGGCACAGAAGTGACCGAAAGGAAGCAACAGATGAACTGCGGGCAAATTCCCTCGAAGCTGCGGGCCGCAATCGCCCGCGCTTTCGCCGCCTCCGCCATCGTCGGCTTGACCCTCAACCCGGCGCTCACGCCGGCCATCGCTGCGGACGAGCATGCGGATGCGCCGGTCGTTTCGGCGGGATCGTCGAAGGTGCGCTTCCTGTCACTCGGGATCGGCAAGTCGATCGTGATCGATTTTCCGCAGGACGTGAAGGATGTGCTGGTCGCCGATCCGAAGATCGCGAATGCGGTCGTACGCTCGGCACGGCGCGCCTACATCATCGGCGCCGCGGTCGGCCAGACCAACGTCGTGTTCTTCGACGCCGACGGCCAGCAGGTCGCCGGCTACGATATCGCGATCAAGCGCGACCTCAACGGTGTACGCCAGGCGCTCAGTCAGAGCGTGCCGGGCGTCAAGATCGACGGCGTCGGTGACGGCGTGATCCTGACCGGCTCGGTGGCGAGCCCGGTGGAGGCGCAGCAGGCCGGCGACATCGCCGCAAGGCTGGTCGGCGGCGCCGACAAGGTCGTCAACTCGATCGTCGTGCGCGGCCGCGACCAGGTCATGCTGAAGGTCAACGTCGCCGAAGTCCGCCGCGAGATCGTCAAGCAGCTCGGCATCGATCTCAGCGCCAGCATGACCTACGGCACCGCGGTCGTGAATTTCAATAACAGCAATCCGTTCACCGCCTACGGCAAGTCGCTGGTCAATGGGAATGGCTTGAACGTCGCCGGCGGAGGCCTGTCCTCGGTCAGCGCGACCATGCGCGCCATGGAGACGGCCGGCGTGGTCAGGACATTGGCCGAGCCGAACCTGACCGCAATCTCCGGCGAGTCCGCGACCTTCATCGCCGGCGGCGAATTCCCGGTTCCGGGCGGCTATGCCTGCGACCCCAACACCCGCGTCTGCACGACGCAGGTCACCTACAAGAAGTTCGGCATCTCGCTGAATTTCACGCCGGTCGTGCTCAGCGAGGGCCGGATCAGCCTGCGCGTGATGACGGAAGTCTCCGAACTGTCGAACGACAATGCGATCACCGTCTCCTATGCGCTGACCCCGAGCCAGACGTCGTCAGTGACGATCCCCGCCCTTCGCACCCGGCGCGCTGAAACGACGCTTGAGATTCCGTCAGGCGGCTCGATGGCGATGGCCGGCCTGATCCAAAACCAGACCAAGCAGGCCATCAATGGCCTGCCGGGCGTCGATCAGCTGCCGGTGCTGGGTCAGCTGTTCCGCAGCCAGGACTATGTCAACGACGAGACGGAGCTGATGGTGCTGGTGACGCCCTATGTGGTGCGCGCCGTCGCCCAGAACGAACTGTCGCGTCCTGACGACGGCTTCGCGCCGGCGACCGACTCGGAGTCGGCGCTGCTCGGCCGGCTCAACCGCCTCTACGGCGTCGCCGCGCGGATCGAGCCGGTCTCCGGCCGCACCGCCGGCTTCGGCTTCATCATCGATTGAGATTGACGGCTTGAGGGGACGGGGGATCCACCATGTCGAAACCAGCAGCAAGCACAGGCCATAGGACCTTGCGCCTGGCCGGCAGCCTTGGCGCAATTGCTCTCGCGCTCGGCGCCTGCACCTATACGGGCAATGAGGTCGTCGCGACGATCCCGGATGACTACAAGATGCGGCATCCGATCGCGATCGAAGAAGGCCAGCATGCGATGGTCGTGTTCGTCGGGAGCGGCCGCGGCGGGCTGACCGCACCGCAGCGCAACGACATTGCGGGCCTCGCGCGCTCCTGGCGCCGCGAGGGCACCGGCGCCATCGTCGCCGATGTTCCGGTCGATACGCCCAACGCGCGCGCCGCCGCTGACACCTATCGTGAAATCCACGCGATGCTCGCGGCCGGCGGCGTTCCCGCCCACGCCATCAAGCTGCACCACTATCAACCTGACGACCCACGCCTGCTCGCGGCGATCAGGTTGAGCTATCCGAAGATCCGGGCGGTTGCCGGCCCGTGCGGATTGTGGCCCGACGATCTCGGGCCGAACTTCAACAATCCCGGCTACAGCGACAACCTGCATTATCAGAATTTCGGCTGCGCCACGCAGCGCAATCTCGCCGCGATGATCGACAACCCGGCTGATCTCGAACAGCCGCGTTCCGAGAGCGCCGCCTATACGCCGCGGCGCTCGGCTGCGTTCGAGAAATATCGCAAGGGCGAGCCGACCGGGATCACCTATCCGGATGCCGAAAAGGCAAAGCTGAGCGACGTAGGCAAATGATCAACGCTTCCCATCAAAGCCAGGATGAGCGGCCCGGCTCGGCCCATCCGGCCGCCGACGATCACATCGCACCGGTCCCGCGCGTCTCCGTGCAGGCCTTCTGCGAGACCGAGCAGACCTCGGCCGCAGTTCAGGCCGCAAGCCAGGATCGCCGGCTCGGCAAGGCCCATATCACGATCAAGATGGGCGGCATCGCCCGGGCCATCGAGACCTATCACTCGCAACCGACACCGAACGTGATCGTGTTGGAGACCCGAACAGGCGGCGACATTCTCGGCGGCCTCGACGAGCTCGCCGGCGTTTGCGACCCCGGCACCCGTGTCGTGGTGATCGGCGGCCCCGACGATACAGTCGCCTATCGGGAGCTGGTCCGTCGCGGCGTCAACGATTATGTGGTCGGGCCGGTCGAGACGCTCGACATCATTCGCTCGATCTGCAGCCTGTTCTCGGCCTCCGAAGCCGTGATCACCGGCCGCATCGTCGCCGTGGTCGGCGCCAAGGGCGGCGTCGGCGCCTCGACGGTCGCGCACAATTTGGCATGGACGATGGCGCACAATCTCGCGCTCGATTCGGTCGTGATCGATCTCGACATGGCGTTCGGCACCGCGGGGCTGGATTACAACCAGGACCCGTTGCAAGGCATCGCCAACGCGGTGTTCCAGCCCGATCGGCCGGACACCGCGCTGATGGAACGGCTGCTCGCCAAATGCACCGAACGTCTGAGCCTGCTTGCGGCACCAGCGACGCTCGAGCGTGTCTATGATTTCGGCGCCGAGGCGTTCGATGCGATCTTCGACACGCTGCGCATGACCCAGCAATGCATCGTGCTCGACGTCCCGCATCAATGGTCGGCCTGGACGCGTCACGCGCTCATCAACGCCGACGACATCCTGGTGGTCGCCGAGCCTGATCTGGCCAATCTGCGCAACGCCAAGAATCTCTTGAGCGTGCTCCAGGCCTCGCGCCCGAATGACCGACCGCCGCTTTATTGCTTGAACCAGGTCGGCATGCCGAAGCGCCCGGAGATCGACCTCAAGCGCTTTGCCAAGACGGTCGAAGCCGAACCGGTGGCGACCATTCCGTTCGACTGCAAGCTGTTCGGGACCGCCGCCAACAACGGCCAGATGATCGCGGAAATCGCGGCGCTCAGCCGCACGCCGAAACTGTTTCTCGGCATCGCCAACCGTCTGACCGGCCGTGTCGATCCGAGGCCGGCACGTGGCTCGCTGCTCGCGCCGATCGCAAAATTGCTCGGCGCCAAATAGCTCAGTCGGTACGACTGAGCATCTTGGCCAGCTCCTTGTCGGGCTGGCTCGCCACAGGCCCCTTCGCGACCGCCTTCTGCGCCGTCTGCTTGCGGGCGAGCAGTCGCTTCAGATAAGTCACATTGGCGTTCGCCTGCTCGGCCGGTACGCCGGCCCGCATGATGTCTTCAGCTTCGCTGACCCGCCCCTGCAGGCCGACCACCACGGCGAGGTTGGTCCTGACCCGCTGATCGGCGTCCGGGCGAGCGTAGGCCTTGCGCAGAGTCTCCTCCGCCCTCGGCAAATCGTTGGAGAGCGCATAGGAAAGGCCAAGATTGGATAGCACGGACGGATCGCCGGGCGCGATCTTCAACGCGGTCTCATAGTATTGCCGCGCTTCCTCCTGCCGCCCGAGCTGATCCAGCACGGCGCCCTGCGCCGACAGGATGCGCCAGTCCGGATCATCAGGCGAATGCGCCCGGCTTAACACGTCGAAGGCCTGTTGGAAGTCGCCGTTGTCGGCGAGCGCGCGGCCATAACCCGCGAGCAGCGCCTTGTTGGCGGGATTGGCAAGGGTCGCCTGCTCCAGCACCGCGACCGCCTGCGAGCGCTGGCCGGTGGCACGCAAGGCACTGCCATATTTCAGCGCGATCTCAGGATCGCGCGGATTGCTGCGGTAACGCTCGCGATAGAGCTCGACGTCGGCCCGCGGATCGGAGCTGCTACTCTTTTCTGCATTGCCTCCGAGCGATCCCGTCACCTCGCCGAGATCGACGGTCTGGCAGGAGGCAAGACCCAGCAGCACGACCGCGAACGCCGTCGCAAAGACGGCCGGTCTGACCAGATGTTCGGAGCGGAGCGGCCGTGAGCGCATGCGACTGATCAATCGAGGACGACAGGTCAGGCACGCTCACATATTAACCCTAAGGGCTCGTTAAGATGTTCCGGGATGGCCAGCCCATCCCGGGTCTAATCGATGAACTCGGCCCCGAACTCGCAGCCGATCCGCCACGCCAGCCGGCATTTGCGCGAATGATCCGGCCCGAAGATGATCGTAAACTGCGGCGGCACCTCGACGAATTCGGCGATGACCTTGACGCCGCCGTTCGAAATGTCGGTGATGGTGCAATCGCGCGGCAGATTGCCCGTCCCCCAATGGATCTTCGCAAGCCTTCTGCATAGACGGCGTTCGCTCCTGCGACGGTTCGCCAACATCTCGATCTCTCACCCGCTCACCAGTCCATCCGATGACGACAGTTTTAGGAGCGAAACGTTGGGATCTCGCTAGCGTGATGTCGCGGAATGCAGCCATCGGCTTCGTATCTTGTTTACCATCGTGATCGGCTAGTCACCTCATTGCATGAAGCGGTCGAAATAGGCGGCGAGCTCATGGTGAGTGTCGAGCGGCAGCACGTGGGCGACATACTGGTCCGGCCGGACCACCACCATGCATCCCGCCTGCCGCGCGATACCGCGCATCGCGAAAATATCCTGGCCGCTCTTGAGGTCGGGGCAGAACATCTTCTCGTAGTCGCGTAAGCCGTAGCGGCCCTTGCGCGGCAGCAGCAGCGCCGGCATCGCCTCGATCGCGAGTTCGCGATGGCCTTGCTGGAACACAGCGCGAAGATCGATTACGGCATCAGGATCGGCACCGGCCGGCGTGTATCTCTTGATCGGCGACTCCGGGCTCTCGCTCAGGAACGCGCACAGCGCACGGATCGCCGAATTGGGCGCGGTCGGATCCTCCGTGCCGGCAAAGGCGAAGATGCGGAAGCGCCCGTCGGCTTCGACGACATGGCCAAGCTGCACCGGCTTGGCGTCACCGAGCCGGATCACCGGCGCGGAATGGAAACGCTTGCCGATCACAAATCCTTCGGCGAGGCGCTGATAGGTCGCCTCACCCGTGAGCAGTGAAGGTCGATAATGCGTCGCGGTGCCGGCCGTATAGCGCCCATGACGTACGAAATAGCTCTGGGTCTGCGCCGGGTCGAACCCGCCGCCCTTGGCGGCCGAGGCGAGAATTCCAGCCCATTCGCGGTCGAAATCGATCAGCTCCTTTGCGATCGCCTGACGTTCGGCGGAATAGCTGTGCAAGAGCTCCGGCTTGGCACGCTTGCGCAGCACGGCAGCCAGCTTCCAGCCGAGATTGAAGGTGTCCTGCATCGAGACGTTCATCCCCTGCCCCGCCTTTGGACTATGCGTGTGGCAGGCATCGCCGGCGATGAAGACCCGCGGAAGCCTGGTCCCAACCTCCGCATCCGGCACGTCGTCGAACTTGTCGCACAGGCGCTGGCCGATCTCATAGACCGACCACCAGGCCACCTCCTTCACCTCCAGCGTATAAGGCTTGAGAATCCGCTGCGCCTTTGCGATCAGATCCTCGACGGTGATGTTGCGGTTGGCAACGCGTTCGCCGACGTCGAGCTTGGCCAATTCGACATAGAGGCGGACCAGATAACCGCCTTCCCGCGGGATCACCAGCAGGCTGCCGTCCTTGGCCGACTGGATCAGCGACTTGAATCTGATATCCGGGAAGTCGGTGACGACAAGCACATCCATCACGCCCCAGGCGTGATTGGCGGAATCGCCATGCAACTCACGCCCGATCGATTTGCGCACCGTGCTGCGCGCCCCGTCGCAACCGACCACATAGCGCGCCTTCACCGTCTCGCTCTTGCCCTCATGGGCGGGATCGATCCGCTCGAACCGAACGGTGACGGCATGGTCGTCCAGGCCGACGGCCCGGTCGGTGGAAAGATCGGCGAGCCGCCTGGAGTAGTAGGGTTCGAGCTTGGCCGCTGAGCGGCGCATCACCTCGAGAAAGAAGTCGTGCACGCGAGCCTGGTTCAAGACCACATGTGGCATCTCCGACAGCCCGTCCTCGACGTCCTGGACCCGCCCGCTGCGGGCGATGTGCTCGCTGCGCACCTCATCCGGCTTCCAGAACGTGGTCTCGTTGATCCAGCAGGCTTCCTTGAGCACCCGCTCGGCAAAACCATGGGCCTGGAACATCTCCATGGTGCGGCAGGCGATGCCGTCGGCCTGGCCGAGCTGCAAAGGACCGGCCTTCTGCTCAACGATGCAGGTCTTGATGTCCGGAAACGCCGCGAGCTGGGCGGCGAGGTTCAATCCTGCCGGCCCGCAGCCGATGATCAGCACGTCGACCTCGTCGGGGATCGCGCCGGCTGCGCCGGGCGCTGGAATACGCGCAGCGGGATCGGCAATTTCCGGGTCGCCCGGCTGGAATCCATTGAGATGAAACTGCATGAGACGTTCCTCCCCGCCTTCCGATATTGATCAGTATGCTGATCATCAGTATACATGTCAACCAGCTCCTGGAGAGATCAGGTGACAGACACAAACGACATGCCCGGCCACCTGGCCCGCCGCTTCCAGCAGATCGCGGTGGCGGTGTTCCTGAACGAGGTCGAGCACGCCGGCTTCGACCTCACCCCGGTGCAATATGCGGCGCTGGCCGCGATCCATGCCAATCCGGGCATCGACCAGATCACCCTGGCCGGCCTGATCGCCTATGACCGCACCACGATTACCGGGGTCATCGACCGCCTGGTGCAAAAGGGGCTGGTACTGCGGCAGGCGTCCAGCCGCGACCGTCGTGCACGCGAGCTCAAGATAACCGACCAGGGTGCGCGGACCTTTCGCGCCATCACGCCGGCGGTCGAAACCGCGCAGCAGATCATGGTGCGCGGACTGACCGGGGCGGAAGCCAAGGAACTGGTCCGCCTGCTGCAGAAGGCGATTGCCGCCGGCAACGAGCTCAGCCGCGCGCCGCTGCGGGAGGGATCGGGAGAACAGAGCTGACCGGGCTGCGCCAGAAGCTCGAGTTCCAGGTGACGGTATCTGGAGCGAACGTCATGAATACCGCATCACGCCGTCATCGACCTTGCCGAAGCGTAGCGAGACGATGTCGAGCGCGTAATTCTGATAGAGCCGCCACGGCCGTTTCGAGCCCTGCTTCGGCAGCTTCGCGATCGAGCGCTGCACATAGCCGGAAGTGAAATTCAGCGACGGCATCGGCTCGACGGTGGGATCGTCATTGTGCGGCCGGCACTGCTTGTAGCCGTGACGGTCCATGTAGTTGAGAAGGCGACAGACATAGTCGCAGGTCAGATCGCATTTCAGCGTCCAGGATGCGTTGGTATAGCCGAGCGCGGCAGCGAAATTGGGCACATCGGAATACATCATGCCCTTGTAGTTCAGCGTATCAGCGAAATCGACCTTGCGCCCGTCGACCACGACCTCGATGCCGCCCAGCACCTGCAGCACCAAACCGGTCGCGGTGACGATGATGTCGGCCTCGAGCTCGCTTCCGTCCTGCAGCCGGACGCCCTTCTCGGTGAAGCCATCGATCTCGGCCGTGACGACAGAGGCCCGCTTGTCCCGGATCGCCCTGAACAGATCGCCGTCCGGCACCAGGCAGAGCCGCTGATCCCAGGGATTGTAGCGCGGCGTGAAATGGGTGGCGATGTCGTAGTCGGGCCCGAGCGCGGCGCGCACGCCGCCCAGGATCAGCTCCTTCACCTGGTGCGGCTTGCGCCGGCTGAGCTGGAAGAAATACATCGAGAACAGCACGTTGCGCCAGCGGATCAGGTGGTAGGCGAGGCTCGCCGGGAGATTGCGGCGCAATCTGTTGGCGAGCGGGTCCTGTGCCGGGCGCGACACCACATAAGTCGGCGAGCGCTGCAGCATGGTGACGTGGGCGGCCGTTTTCGCCATCGCCGGGACCAGCGTCACCGCGGTCGCGCCTGAGCCGATCACGATCACGCGCTTTCCGGCGTAATCGAGATCCTCCGGCCATTGCTGCGGATGCACGAGGCGGCCTTTGAAGTCCACAGTGCCTTTGAACTCCGGCAGATAGCCGGCCTCATATTTGTAATATCCGGCACACATGAACAGGAAATTGCAGGTGAAACGCACAATCTCCGGAGCGCCCTCCCCTGCACTGCGCTCCGCCTCGACGGTCCAGCGCGCCTCCTCCGACAACCAGGTCGCGCGCGTGACGCGATGATTGAAACGGATCTTCCGGTCGGCGCCGGTCTCGGTCGCGGTTTCGCGGATATAGTTCAATATCTGCGGGCCGTCGGCGATCGCCTTTGACTCTTTCCAGGGCTTGAACGAATAGCCCAGCGTGAACATGTCGCTGTCGGACCGGATACCGGGATAGCGAAACAGGTCCCAGGTGCCGCCGATTGCGCCGCGCCCTTCCAGGATCACGAAGCTCTTGGCCGGGCATTTGTGCGTGAGGTGATAAGCAGCACCGATGCCGGACAGGCCGGCG
This sequence comes from Bradyrhizobium sp. SZCCHNR3119, assembly GCF_032487775.1. Taxonomy (NCBI): domain Bacteria; kingdom Pseudomonadati; phylum Pseudomonadota; class Alphaproteobacteria; order Hyphomicrobiales; family Nitrobacteraceae; genus Bradyrhizobium; species Bradyrhizobium sp. SZCCHNR3119. Next base: position 728,934 of record NZ_JAUEUV010000001.1, read on the forward strand.
CCGACGATCAGCACGTCGAAGTGCTCTGCGGACATGGGGTTTCCTTTGGGGTTTCCTTCAGGTTTCAGGCTGTTCTGCCCTTGTTTGCCGTCAGACTGACGATACGCATCCGTCCTGTCAAATCGGCGAGCGAGGCCATTCGTATTCGGTCAACCCTCCTGATCTATGGATGGCGTGTCCGATGGCTTTGCGCAGGACTGGAGCTGAGATCGTGACGAATGAGGCTGATCGGCCCGAGAAAGCACGCGAGGCTCGCGAGCGCGAGCTTGCACGGTCGCAGCGGCTTGCTGCCGGATCGACGGTCGCAGCGATCCTGATCGCGCTGGCCTCGCTGTTCGGACCGCAGCCCGATGGCATTCTGCTTGCGCTCCTGGTCGCGCTGCCCCTGATCGCAGCGCTGCTCGTGGTCGCATGGCGCGACCGGTTCCGGATCGGGCTCGGCACCGGCTCCGCACAGGCCAACCTGGCCGGGGCCTGTGCCGTAGCGGCCGGCGCCCTGTTCGCCCGCACCTGGCTCGATCTCAATCTGGTGAGCTGGCTGCCGCTGATCGCCTTTGCATTCGCGGTCGCGGTGATCTTCCTGCTCGCCGCCGCTCGCTTCGAGCCCAACCTGGCACGGCGCTGGTGGCGCCTCATCGCCGCCGCGGCCTTCGTGGCGGCCTACGCCTTCGGCATGCTCGGGCAATTCAATCAGCGGCTCGACCGCTCGCCGCAATCGGTGTTGCGCAGCCAGGTGCAGGGCAAGCATCTCGGCCATGGCCGGATGGCGACCTATCATCTCACGCTGGCGCCCTGGGGACCGTTCGCCAAGCCCAACGACGCCACGGTGTCGCAGGATCTCTACGCGCGGCTGCAAATCGGGGATTCCGTCTGCATCAGAGAACGCGACGGCGCGTTCGGGATCGCGTGGTTCACGGTCAGCGCGTGCCGCTAGGCGCAATTGGAGAGGAGCTTTCGATCAACGAGACTCCACGATAGCCAGCCTGGCCGCGAACCCGCCGAGGCCGGTTCGGATGAACAGCGGCCGGTCCGCCTCCTGCGATCGGAAGGAACGGACCGCCGTCAGAGAGTCCTATTTCAGCGGCAAGAACAACTCCGCGACCGTCTCATGCTCAGGCACCTCCGGGAAGAAGCTCAGCCGCTGACAGTAGATCGGGAAGTCGCGTGCTTCCTCGCCGCTAGCCGGAAGCCAATCGCGATAGAGGTAGAGCGCGGCGGGCTCCAGATTGTCGGTGTTACCAACGACGCGCAACACCGCGCAGCGTCCGCCAGGAATCTCGCCCGCCTTGATGGGCTCGCCGTTCGCTTCGATTGTTTGATCCGTCCCCACGCAAAGATCCACGCTATAATCGGCAGGCGACGCCGGACGCCGCTCGGAACGCCAGACATTGAAGGTCGGGTGGCTCTTTGGATGCAGGCCAGCGGCTGTACGCCACGCGATGAACCGCTGGATGGTGGCGCCGAGCATCGCCGGGTCGCCCCGATGTTCCATGATCGCCACCGGCGTCGTAGGCACATCGCGAATCGTCACATCGTCAGCGGTAAACGTCTTCTGCATGAGCTTGCTCCTTGCATTGTCGAGAGGCCCGAAGGCGGCAAGCCACGGCTCCCAGTCGGGAGACTTCCGGAACGATGAAGGCGATTGCCCGAACCTTTGCCGGAAGGCGCGGGCGAAGGCGTCCGGCGCGTCGTAGCCGGCATCCATCGCGATGTCCGTGACGCTTTCGGCATCCCTATAGGCCAGCCGATATGAAGCGCGCTTCAGGCGGGCGAGCTGGATGTAGCGATGCACGGACAGTCCGAAGGTTGCCGTGAACTGCCGGTGGAAGTGATACTTCGAGTAGGCAGCGACACTGCTCAGCGCGTCCAGGTCCAGATCGTCATCCAGATGCCGGTCGATGTGATCGAGCACCCGCTGCATCCGAGCATGGTAGTTTTGAAGCGCCGCCTTCATCTTCCATCCTCCGTGGCAGCACCAGCTAAGCGGATGCAGACATGACGCGCCCGACCGATCTTGCGGTTTTGTCATTGCGGTCGCAGGCCGTCACCAGGGGCGTTTGCGGGCTGGTGCCTTCATATCGTTCCGGACAAGGAGAATGACCGCCGAGCCGAGTCGTGCAGAGCTGCGATCAGGCGTTGCATTTCGGCAACGGTTCCCCGAAAACGCCGGCTGGGGCTAGCCTGTGCTATTGCGCCCCCCTTCCGTGATCCAAACAATCGACCCGCATCGCAGGCTCGGCTTGCGAGTCTGGCCCATGTAGCCCTCAGGAGGCTGGGATCATGAACGCACGATTTGCGGCGGTTGCGTTGACGTCTTGCCTGTCGGTCCTGCTCGCTAGCCAACTTTTTCCGTTGCCGACCTTGATGAGCTTGATGGATACCAGCGAGGGAGGCGAGGCACCAATCCCCGGCCGCAGCACATCGACACTGGACAGTGCGGCCACGTTTGCTCTGGCGCTGCAAGCCAACGCCGCGCCGCAGGCGAGCGATGCACCCCAACTCATAGAACCACTGCGGGTCATTGATGCACCGAGGGCTGTCGATGCTCCGCGCTCCGCAGCAGCACTGCAATCGGTCGGCGTAGCGACCGCCGCCGCAGCACCGCAGTTCGGGGCCGCAGAGGTCGGCGAGATCGCGTCAGCAACCGTGACGCCCCCGGTTGTCATGGACCGCCATGCCGGCACAACATCCGCGGCACCGGTCGCGGCGGCTGTGGATGTGGATAATACAGCCACCGCGGAGCAAGGACGCACGCCCGAGCCCGCAGGATCGCTCCGAATGGCCTCCGCCGATCCGAGTGAGATGCTGCCAGCCGAGACCGCGGCGACGCTGGACACGCCCGCCAGCGTGCGGGACCATACGCCCGAGACCCCGACGGCTGACGACCGCACAGCAAGCGTAAACGCGACGGATGTCGCCGACGAGTGCTTCATCATCGAGACCTGCGTCGACCGCTATCTGTGGGCGCTGTATCAGCGCGCGCCCAAGGAGGACTCGATCAAGGTGCATGAACGCCGCAGCGTGACGGTCAAGCGGAAGGGCCGGACCGTGACCGTCGCCAGGACCTTCACCAGGCTGGTCGACGAAGACTTCACGTGGAAGGACCCCAAGGCGGCGGACAAGGCCAGCCTGTCGCTGATGGACTACGTGATCGGCGGCATGGACCGCGGCTTCAAGCTGAAACTGTTCTACACGCTGCACGCCGCGGAGGCCGCGGGCCTCTCGCCCGGCATCACCAGCGCCTTCCGTGACGACTACCGGCAGTCGATCGCCAGCGGGCTGAAGGCGGCCTCCGACAGGTCCTATCATGGCGGCAGCTTCCGTGGCGGCTATGGCCATGGACTCGCGGCGGATATCGTCAGCGTCAAGGGCGCAACGCGCGCAGAGCGCTGGACTTCGACCGAACAGCTCTGGAAGTGGATCGACGTGCACGGGCAGGAATTCGGCATCGGCCGGCCCTATCTCGATCGCGATCCGCCCCATGTCGCCCCGATCGACGGCCAGGAATATGCCTCGCATCGCGGACCGGCCGTTCGGCACGTTGTCGCCGAGGCGAATAGACGCAAACATCTCGCCGCGCGTCGCGAGCACGGTGCAGGTAAGCATGTCAGAGCGGCAAGAGCGACCGCCATCCGATCCGCGCGGGCGGCGCGCTCCCGCGCGACCTAGAGCGGTTTGCGATCGAGCTGAATCGAGAGGGATTCCCAAATTGGCTCTGGTCTGCTTCAAATTGCTTGCAGGCAAAGGAGGCAGGCAAGCGATGGCAGGCTCTTGCTCGGTCGATCTTCGGAAGCGGGTTGTCGCAGCGGTCAAGGGCGGCATGTCGCGGCGGCAGGCAGCGGCCCATTACCAGGTGAGCGCATCAAGTGCGATCCGGTGGGTCGCGCAGGGAGAGGAAACTGGCGATGTCGCGCCAAAGAAGCTGGGCGGCGATCAGCGTTCGAAGGCGATTGAGGCGCAGGCCGATGTCATTCTGGCGCTGGTTGCTGACAAGTCCGATATGACGCTGGAGGAATTGAAGATGGCCCTCGTGGCCAAAGGGCACAGCTTCAGCGTCTCTGCACTGCACCGCTTCTTCGCCCGTCGAAAAATCACGTTTAAAAAAAGACAGCGCACGCCGCCGAGCAAGAGCGGCCTGATGTCCTGAGCAAGCGGGAAGAGTGGGCGTGCAAGCAGACCGAATTGAGCGCCACCAAGCTTGTCTTCATCGACGAGACCTGGGCCTCGACCAATATGGCTCGGACCCGCGGTCGCGCCCCTCGCGGCGAGCGCCTGCGGGCTTCAATTCCACATGGTCATTGGAAGACGACGACCTTCGTCGCTGGCCTGCGTCAATCGGGAATGACGGCACCGATGGTGCTCGATGGCCCGATCAACGGCGAGGCTTTCCAAGCCTATGTCGATCATGTTCTCGTTCCCGAATTGCAGCAAGGCGACATCGTCGTGATGGACAATCTCAGCAGCCACAAAGGCGCGGGCGTACGAGCGGCGATAGAAGCCGCCGGAGCGCACTTGCTCTATCTTCCGCCCTACAGTCCGGACTTCAATCCCATCGAAAATGCCTTCTCCAAGCTCAAAGCGCTTCTCAGGGCGGCCGCAGAACGGACTGTTGATGGCCTATGGGACGCCATCGGGCGCTGCCTCGACTGCTTCAAACCAGCCGAATGCGCCAACTACTTCAAAGCTGCAGGATACGAACCAGCTTGATCGAAAAATGCTCTAATGTCCCGCGCCGGCAGTCGTATCAGTTTGCGGCCGGCTCATTTGCGAATGTCAGTGCCTTGCCCGCCTGCCGTTGCGCGCGATCGTACCCCACGGCCAAGCGGACCAGCAGCGCGAACACCGGGATCAGAAATGGCGGGCCGAAGGTCAGGTCGGTGTTCTTGCCGATCGAAGCTGCGACCAGCGGCAGCAGCAGCACCGCGGCCATGGCCGCCCGGATCCAGGCTACCGGCGCCTGCGGCCGCCTCTCCTCCGTGTGCAGCCAGACCACGACGAAGGCGCCGACCACCAGATCGTAGTGCTGCAGATAGGGAATCGCGAGCCAGGTGCCGACGATCAGCAGGGCGTAGCGGATATGCCGCGGATGGTCGCGCCACCATGACCATGCCACGACGCTTGTCGCGATGATGGCGGAGACGGCCTGACAGCCGTAGGCGAGTTCGAGGCTTGCGCCGAAGCGGCGCGCGAAGACAAACACCGAGACCATCAGGCGCCAGATATCGGTGCTGTCCTCCAGGATTGCGACGCGCAGGATCGGCAGGTTCCTGAGATAGTCGGTCCACGGTTCCAATCCGAATGCGATCACGCTCGCGGCAACGAGCATCAGCACGGTGACGCCGCTGGACACGAGCGCGCGCCATTGCCGACCAGCAAGCAGCGCCACCGGCAGCATCAGCGCCAAATGCGGCTTGAAGGCGAGCAGGCCGAACAGCATGCCCGCCAGGACCGGCCGGCGCTCGAGCAGCACCAGCCCGCCACCCAGCAGCGCGGCGGTCAGGGCGCCGTTCTGCCCGAGCATCGCGTTGATGAATACCGCGGGCGTCGCCAACGCCAGCAGCAGCACGCCCTCGCCGCTCGCGGCCTTGAGCGCGCGATAGAATGCGTACCAGGTGCCGATCAGCCACAGGCCCAGCGCCGGCACGTAAGGCAGCAGCGCCAGCGGCAAGGTCAGCAGCAACATCACCGGCGGATAGGAATAATGATAGAGGTCGAGCGTGGGCCCCACCACGGACTGCTCGAAGGCATGGAAGCCCAGGAAATCGTAAGCCCTGGCCGCATGGCCTTGCAGCGCCACCGCCGCACCGGACCAGTAATTGATGAAATCGTCGCCTAACGGGCGCTGCACGCCGTCGGTCAGACCGAGGCGTGTTTGCCGCAACAGGTCGACGACATAGACGACGCTGGCCGCAGCGATCCATACGCGCGCGAGGCGGCGCAGCCGGTTGAGATCGCCCAAGGCTCCAGCGGCCTGCGGCGCCCCGTGAGCCGAATAGTCGAGCGAACTCATGGCCGTACTCCCGAGCGATTGACGCTGAGGAGCCATGCTAGCGTGAGGGTTTTAGGAGTCCCTTAACTTGGTGGGCGAAGGCGTGGCGCGCGAACGCCGACACGCCACCGATCAACGCGCCGGCACCGCTTCGGCCGAGATCTGATCCCTGACCGCAGCCTCGAACCGGCTGGCGGAGGGGGCAAACGTCACGCGTGTCTCTTCGTGGAACGAGGAGAAGATGCCGATCACTGCAATGGTTCCGTCGATATCGGCCAGGATTGGCGAGCCGGAATAGCCATGGTTCGCCAGGCAGTGGAGGATCAACAGCCGCTCGTCATTAGTGATGTCGGCGCGGCAATTGCGCTGCTCGGTCGGCGAGTAACGCCGTTCCTCGCCGTAGCCGATCTCCGAAATCCTCCCGGCCTCGGCCACGGTGCGCAGCTGCTCTCGCGTCAGCGCCTTCACGGCAATGGGCCGCGACGGCAGCGCCTGTTTGAGAACGATCAACGCCCAATCCGCCGGGGCTCGATCCAATGTCCACTGGTCCAGCGGGGTCGGAACGAAATCCCTTGCGACGATCAGCCGCTCTGCCGCCGCCGACGCGGCCGGCGTCCCCTTGTCCATGCCGAGAAGAAAATGGACGTTGCCGGGACTGACCGGCGCGGTGCCGTTGAACAGGCAGTGCGCGGCCGTCAGCACCAGCCGGGGCGCCACCAGCGTGCCGGTGCACCAGGCGCCGTTCGAATAACGGGCCACCGTGACGACGCCGATCGCGGATGCCGGCCAGGCGGTGGGATCGACGATCGCGCCGAGATGCCGGTCTAGGCCGAGCAGATCCTCACTGCGCGGACTGGCGATGCTCGCGACGCTCGATTCGAGCTTCGGCTTCCATTGCGTCATGATGTCCTGGGCCTGCGCGCGCTCGGCTTCGGTCAAGGCGAGCCGCTGTACCGCGCGGCCGGCCGTGCGCACCCCGGCCTGGCCGGCCATGACGACATAGGCATAGCCATGGACCACATCCTTGGACACGCCGCGGCCATCCAACAGCATCAGACCGAGCATGTATTGCGATTGGGCAAATCCCTGTGCGGCCGCGCGTGCGAACCAGCGCGCAGCTTCCGCGTCATCGATCCGCACGCCTTCGCCGTTCACATAAGCCAGGCCAAGGAAATGCTGGGCGATGGCAAGCCCCTGCTCCGCGGCCTTGCGATACCAGCCGGCCGCCACGGTCGGATCGCGCGGTAGGCCCCAGCCATTGGCCTGCATGAAGCCAAGATCGAACTGCGCGCGCGCATCACCCTTTTCGGCCAGCGCCGACAGGACTTTCAGCGCGGGCGCATAGTCGCCGCCGTGGGCCGCAGCCACGGCAACGTCGAGCTCGGCGGCGTGCACTGGTCCGACGAGGCCGAGAAACAAGATGAGGAGTGCGAGAGCCCTGTTCTTCATATTGCCTACCAGCCGAACACACACCTTTCTCGGCACCGAGATTGACCAGTTCATGTCAATGCGAGGCGACTTGCAATCGATGGAGGAAGATTATGTGAATCCGGGCACCAAGGACACCGATACGGCGGCGCAGCGGCGCCACCGCCACGCCTATCACGCCGCGCCGCCTGGCCGCATTGCGCATGTCATCGGCCGATAGCTCTGCTCGCCGGGATGGAGCTGCGCCAGCCAGCCGCGCGTCATTCCACGGCCGCAGCTACATCGCGATTGCGACTTATTTGCAATCGTCCCATGACGCTCAGCTTCACCTGGTTTGCACATGAGGTGAAGCTACCTTCACTGTGGCAGAATTGATCCACCGGCACAGGAGTCCACGAAGCCTCGCGTGCTCCATTGCCAATTCGATGCGCGCTCCTGTAGGAAAATTCGAAGGGGGAGCGTCAGTCAGTGGCTCGACGGGGGCGTCAACTACACAGGATCGAAACAGTGAGGCGCAAGGCACGCTTGCGCACGCTGTGGCGTCGCGAGTTGGTCGCGTCCGCTCTCGCGCATATTTCGATCCTACGAACGGCGCGATCGCGGCTGTGCAGTTCACTCGTATGGTTCGCGGCATGGGCGCTGATCTTCCAGTCGACCCTGGCGTTCTGCGCGATGAGCGCGGCCGTTTCGGGCCCCGACGTCACCGCCGCAATCATTTGCCAGAGCAGCGCTGATCATTCGGCGGCCGACGATAGCGATGCAGCCGCCAAGCAATGTGCGAGCTGTCCGTTTTGTGCGCTCGGACGCAGCGTCACGCTCCCTCAAGCCTCGATCATCGCTCTGCCGATCCCGGTTGTGGTGGCGATTCTGGTCGGGCGCATCGATGTCATATCGCCGCTCCCGCCTGCGCATGACCTGCCTGTCGCCCGCGGGCCGCCGGCGACCGCCTAGGCTGTCTCTTCCACACATCTGAACGCGTGACGATGCGGCCGGCATCAGCCGGACGAGCTGACTGCTGCTGTCTCGCGGCAAGCTCGGCCATGCCTGCAGCCGCGATGTCGCGACCACTTTTCACGAAGGCCACAACGCGCCTGCCGCCCTGCGCCTTCCTATCCGGAATCCGAGATCCCATCATGCACCACCGTTCCACACCCGCCCGGCGCCGATTGCTCCGTTCGACCGCCGTGCTGACATCGCCGGCACTGCTGGCCTTCGCCATGCCGTCCCCTGTGCTTGCGCAAGACGAACCGCGGGGTCGCGCCGCCGCGACACTGCCTCAAGTGATCGTCACAATGCCCCAGCACGGCCCGGCCCGCCGACCGGCGATCCGCCGCCGGGGCGCGCATGCCACAGCAGCAAACCCGGCGAGCCAGCCCAATCCGACACCGCCGCCCGCGGTCTCGCCCGACGGCATCGCCACCCCACCCGGCAGCACCTCGGTTGCAGCGGGCGACATCCTGGCGAAGCGCGCCACGACGAACGACACCGCCGCCCTGTTCGCGGACGTACCGGGCGTCAGCCTCTACTCGGCGGGCGGCGTGTCGAGCCTGCCCGCGATCCATGGCCTCGCCGACGACCGGCTGCGCATCAAGGTCGACGGTATGGACACCATCGCCTCGTGCCCCAATCACATGAATCCGGCGCTGTCCTACATCGATCCGAGCCAGATTGCCGCAGCCAAGGTCTGGGCGGGCGTCACGCCGGTGAGCGTCGGCGGAGACTCGATCGGCGGCACCGTGGCCGTCACCTCGCTCGGGCCAGCCTTCGCCGCGCCAGGTCAAAGCCTGCTGACCAAAGGCAGCATCGGGACGTTCTACCGCAGCAACGGCAATGTGCGCGGCGCCAACCTGTCGGCGACCATGGCGACCGAGAACTACAGCGTCAGCTACAGCGGCGCTGCCGTCAAAGCGGACAACTACACGGCCGGCGGCAACTTCAAGAACTTCGTTCTGAGGAGCTCCATCACGCCCGTGCTCCCCCTCGACCAGGTCGGCTCATCCGCCTACGAGACCCGGAATCACCTGCTGGGGATCGCCTGGAACAAAGACGGTCAGCTGATCGAGTTCAAGGCCGGCATACAGGAGGTTCCCTACCAGCTCTATCCGAACCAGCGCATGGACATGCTCGGCAACGACGCCTACAGCTTCAACCTGCGCCATCTCGGCAGGTTCGACTGGGGCGATCTGGAGACCCGGATCTATCACCAGTCCGTCCATCACTACATGGATTTCGGCGGAGACCGGCTGTTCTCGTACGGCACGCTAACGCCGCCGAACACGACCGGCGCGTCCTACCCGGTCAATGGCATGCCGATGTACACGCGGACCAAGACCAACGGCGCATCGTCCAAAGCCGACATCGAGCTGTCGCCCCGCGACGTGCTCCGGGTCGGCGTCGATCTGCAGACCTATCGTCTCGATGACTGGTGGCCGCCGGCGCCCGATTGCGGCGTGGGCAACTGCATCGGCGGGATGGCGCCGCTGACGTTCTGGAACATCAACAACGGCAAGCGGGACCGAGCCGGCGTCTTCAGCGAGTGGGAAGCCCGATGGAGCCCGGCCTGGCTCTCGCTCCTGGGCGTCCGGTTCGAGCGGGTCGAGAGCGACACCGGCCCCGTCGTCGGCTACAACACCAGCAGCACGCCGCTGACATCCGGCTTCATGTCCGGCATGTATGAGACGAGTTCGGTCGGCTCGCGCGCGGCGTTCAACGCCATGGATCGTGCCCACAAGGACAACAATGTCGATCTGACGGCTTTGCTCCGGAACACGCCGAACGCCAATCTCACCTTCGAGTTCGGCGCGATGCAGAAGACACGTTCGCCCAACCTCTATGAGCGCTATTCGTGGTCGCGCAACGTGATGGCGCTGGAGATGAACAATTTCGTCGGCGATGGGAACGGTTATCTCGGCAATCCCTATTTGAGGCCGGAGGTCGCCCACACCGTGAGCTTCACGGGCGCCTGGCACAGCGCCGACCACGAGGCCGAGATCCGGTTCACGCCTTACTACACCCATGTGCGCGACTACATCGACGCCGTCCAGTGGAGGACCGCCACGAATACCGCCGCCGTACCTGCCGTCGCCAATCAGTTCGTGATCCTGAAATATATGAACCAGCAGGCGCGCCTGTACGGGTTCGATCTGTCCGGCAAGCTCCCGCTCGGCCGGACTGAGATCGGCGAGTTCGGCCTGAAGGGGGTCCTCAGCTACACGAACGGCAGGAACCTCGATACCGGAAGCGGCCTCTACAACATCATGCCGCTCAACAGCAAGCTGACGCTCACGCACCGGCTCGACGGCTGGGACAATGGTGTCGAGCTCGTGATGGTGAGCAGCAAGTCCGACGTGTCAACCGCCCGCAACGAGCTCAAGACCCCGGGCTACAGCCTGGTCAACCTGCGCAGCAACTACACCTGGCAGAAGCTGCGCATCAGCTTCGGCGTCGAGAACCTGTTCAACAAGCTCTATTACCTGCCGCTCGGCGGCGCTTATCTGGGCGAAGGCGCATCGATGTCGTTCAACAGGGAGGCCGGGACTGTCGGCCCTAGCGGCGGCGGTGTATCGGGCACCGCGAGCATGTGGGGCACTGCCGTTCCCGGTCCTGGCCGGTCGTTCTATCTGGGTGCGAACCTGGAATTCTGACCTGACCATTCGGACCAATCCGGACCGTTACCGTCACGGACCTGACAGAACCGAATGAGATCGGCAAAAACGCCGATGGCCGGGACGAGCCCGGCCATCGTGAGAAATCGTTCCGGGGTCGCTTCGCGCCCCGGAACGACGATCACCTGATCAGTAGCGATAATGGTCCGACTTGAACGGGCCTTCCTGCTTGACGCCGATATAAGCCGCCTGGTCGGGGCGCAGCTCGGTGAGCTTGACGCCGATCTTGGCGAGATGCAGCCGCGCCACCTTCTCGTCGAGCGTCTTCGGCAGCACGTAGACCTTCTTCTCGTACTTGCCCTGGTTGCAGAACAATTCGATCTGCGCCAGCGTCTGGTTGGTGAAGGAGGCCGACATCACGAAGGACGGATGGCCCATGGCGTTGCCGAGGTTTACGAGGCGGCCTTCGGACAACAGGATCATGCGCTTGCCGTCGGGGAAGGTGATCTCGTCGACCTGCGGCTTGATGTTGGTCCACTTCAGGTTCTTCAGCGAGGCGACCTGGATCTCGTTGTCGAAATGGCCGATGTTGCAGACGACGGCGCGATCCTTCATCGCGCGCATATGCTCGATGGTGATGATGTCCTTGTTGCCGGTCGCGGTGACGAAGATGTCGGCGCGCGGCGCGGCGTCTTCCATCGTCACGACCTCATAGCCTTCCATCGCCGCCTGCAGCGCGCAGATCGGATCGACCTCAGAGACCAGCACGCGGCAACCGGCCTGGCGCAGCGAAGCGGCCGAACCCTTGCCGACGTCGCCGAAGCCCGCGACCATCGCGACCTTACCCGACATCATGACGTCGGTGCCGCGGCGGATGCCGTCGACCAGCGATTCGCGGCAGCCATAGAGATTGTCGAACTTCGACTTGGTGACGCTGTCGTTGACGTTGATCGCCGGGAACAAGAGCGTGCCGGCCTTCTCCATTTCATAGAGGCGATGCACGCCCGTGGTGGTCTCCTCGGAGACGCCCTTGATGTTCTTGGCGATCTCGGCGAACCAGCCCTTCGGCTTTTCCTTCAGGAGCCGCTTGATCAGCGCGTAGAAGATCTCTTCTTCTTCTGAGCCCGGCTTGTCGAGGAAGGCGGTGTCGCCCTTCTCGGCGCGCAGGCCGGCATGCACCAGCATGGTGGCGTCGCCGCCGTCATCGAGGATCATGTTGGGCGTGCCGCCGCCGTGCCAGTCGAACAGCTTGGCGGTGTAGTCCCAATATTCGGTGAGCGTTTCGCCCTTGACCGCGAACACCGGAATGCCGCGTGCGGCGATCGCTGCCGCGGCGTGATCCTGCGTCGAATAGATGTTGCAGGAAACCCAGCGGATGTCGGCGCCGAGCGCTGCCAGCGTCTCGATCAGCACCGCAGTCTGGATGGTCATGTGCAGCGAGCCCGCGATGCGCGCGCCCTTGAGCGGCTGCTTCGGGCCGTATTCTTCCCGCGTCGCCATCAGACCGGGCATTTCGGTCTCGGCGAGCGAAATCTCCTTGCGGCCGAATTCGGCGAGCGAAATGTCCTTGACGATGTAGTCGGTGAAGGCGGTCATGTGGGTTCCCTATATTCTTCCGAGCGGCTCTTGCTGCGCGACCGGACTGCAATCCGTTCTCGTCATGCCCGGCCTTGTGCCGGGCATCCGCGTCTTGGCTGCAACAGAAGAAAGACGTGGATGGCCGGGACAAGCCCGGCCATGACGGCTTAGGTGTGTTGCAGCGGTCTTCTCAAACGACAAAGTCACAACTGCGCTTCCTGCAACCCTCCCCACCGGGGAAGGGTCGCAGCGCGAAGACTTACACCGCGCGCTTGAACGGCTCGACGAGGTCGGTCTTCTCCCAGGAGAAGCCGCCCTCATTGTCGGGCGTGCGGCCGAAATGGCCGTAGGACGAGGTGCGCGCGTAGATCGGACGGTTGAGATCGAGATGGCTGCGAATGCCGCGCGGCGTCAGATCCATCACCTGCGCAGCCGCCTTCTCGAGCTGATCCTCGGAGACCTTACCGGTGCCGTGGGTGTCGATATAGATCGACAGCGGCCGCGCCACGCCGATCGCGTAAGCGAGCTGCAGGGTGCAGCGTTCGGCAAGCCCGGCGGCGACGATGTTCTTGGCGAGATAGCGCGCGGCATAGGCCGCGGAGCGGTCGACCTTGGTCGGGTCCTTGCCGGAGAAGGCGCCGCCACCATGCGGGGCCGCACCGCCATAGGTGTCGACGATGATCTTGCGGCCGGTGAGGCCGGTGTCGCCGTCGGGACCGCCGATGAAGAACTTGCCGGTCGGGTTGATGTGCCAGATCGTGTCCTTCGTGATCCAGTCCTTCGGCAGCGCCTCGCGAACGTAAGGTTCGACGCGCTCACGCACCTGCGCCGAGGTCATGTCCTCGACCAGATGCTGGTGCGACACCACGATCTCGCGCACGCCGACGGGCTTGCCGTTCTCGTAGCGCACCGTGACCTGGCTCTTGGAGTCCGGCCCCAACACCTTCTCAACTCCGGAGTGACGCGCTTCGGAGATCAGGCGCAGGATCTTGTGGGCGTAGAAGATCGGCGCCGGCATCAGATCCGGCGTCTCGTTGCAGGCATAGCCGAACATGATGCCCTGGTCGCCGGCGCCCTCTTCCTTGGCTGCGCCCGGCTGCAGCGCGTCGACGCCCTGCGCGATGTCGGCCGACTGCGGATGCAGGAGGATCTCGATATCGCAGGTGGCGTGATGGAAACCTTCCTGCTCGTAGCCGATGTCCTTGATCGCCGCGCGCACCACGCCCTCGATCTGCTCGTTGGTGACGGACGCAGGCCCGCGCGTTTCACCCGCGATCACGACCTTGTTGGTGGTGGCGAGCGTCTCGCAGGCGGCGCGGATCTGCCACGGATCGATGCCGGCCTTCGGCCCCTCGCGGTAGAACAGGTCCACGATCTCGTCGGAAATCCGGTCGCAGACCTTGTCCGGATGGCCCTCGGAAACCGACTCCGAGGTGAACAGATATGACGCGCGCATCAAGCAACCCCTTCTTCGCCGCCCACGGCGGTCATTGATATTGATCCCGAACCGTCAGTCGCGACGCCGCGAGATGACGTAGGACTCGTCGTAGAACCACAACCCGTTATGCTTCCGCAGCACCTCCCTGGCGGCATCGAGCGCACGCGCGCTATTGGCGATCTCCGTCAGGCGGTCTTCCTCGATCTGGGCGACATACACCGCCGCGTTCCAGGCTGCAAAGGCCGTCGAGGTTCCGATGGCGCCGGTGACCTCGTTGGGCAGAGCTTCCATCTCATACCTGAAAATCGAGCGATTGTCCGCATAGGCATTAAAATTTAAGTCTCGCCCACTGGACCCCAGCTCGTATTTGACCGCCCGCAGCAGTTCATGGCGGCTGACCGAGAAAGGATTTTCTCCGGGCCACACCGCCTGGATGATTTCCAGGCCCGGATCCTGGCCATGGGAGTGGATTCCGATCAGCCGGCCGCCCGGTTTCAAGGCACGCGCCAAGGGGGCGATGATCCTTTTGGCGCGGAAGTTCACCGAGGACCGGGCGCGATAAGGCTGCGAGGCGATGACGAGGTCGAAATTGGCCTCGACCCGGCCGGCGCGCGGGACGATGGCATCGAGCAGGAAGCGATGGTCCTCGCGATAGAGCACCAGCGCCACCGGGCGCTCATAGATCGGCATGCCGGTGCGCGGCGACACCGAGGCGCGCCAATTCTGCTCTAGAAACGGCTTCAGCGCCGCGATCTGGGCTTCGAATTCGCCTGACGAATCGCCCTGCAGCACGACTTCATGCCAGATCATGCTGGCTGCCATCGCCGGCGACTTCGGGGTCAGCCACGGCGCCTCGGCGTAGTTCATGTTGGTGAACACGAACACGCTGGCGGGATGCTCGTACAACCGGTCCGGCACCTTCTCCAGCGTCAGCCGGACATCCTCCAGGCTGAGCTCCTTGCCGGCGACATAGAATGGAATGTGCGGAAAGCGGCCATGCATGGTCCGCAGCACCTTGGACAGCACGGTGCCGTCGCCGACGCCGGCGTCGAACACCCGCAAAGCCGGCGGCCGCGGGTGGATGCTGGCAAGCTCGAGCCCGACCCGCTCGGCCACCACCCGCTTCTCGCTGCAGGTATGGACGAACAGCAGGTATTTCTGCCGGTTCTCGAAGAAGCGGAAATTGCTACGCGGATCGCGCTTCTCGGCCACGACCTCGAGCCGCGGTGGCGGCAAAGTGCCGGTCGAGGCTGCAATATAGGCCTGGATGCGATCCAGCGTGTCGATGGTGATGCGCTTGCCCTCGCGCAGGCGATGCACCAGCTTGCCATCGTTCACCGCGCGCCGGCCGAACGTCGATTCCGCCATGTCGGACTGGCGGCAGAACTCCGAAATCTGGGCGAGCAGCTGGTCGTTCTTCATCGGCCGGAGGCGTGGGATTGGAGAGTGGGCAACGCCCGATCAAGTCTGCGTCCTAGCACCTTCTGCCCACCGAGGGAATGGCTGATTCCGACCCATCCAGTCCTGCAGACAGCCCCCTTAGGGAGACACTAGGGCGCGGCTTGGGCCGCCCTCCAAACAAAAGCGGGACCGGAGAAATTCCGGTCCCGCTCGGGTCTCAGATGCGGTCGGGTGATCAACGCGGGTTTACCCGCCGATCACTTCCCTGCCGATCACTTGCCCCAGATTTCCTCGGCAAGCTCGACGCAGAGGCGCAGCTTCGCCCACTGCTCTTCCTCGGAGAGGATATTGCCTTCCTCGGTCGAGGCGAAGCCGCATTGCGGCGACAGCGCGAGCTGCTCGAGCGGCACGAACTTGGCCGCCTCTTCCATGCGGCGCTTGATGTCGTCCTTTTTCTCGAGCTCGCCGACCTTCGACGTGACGAGACCGACCACGACCACCTTGTTGCCCTTGGGCAGGAAGCGCAGCGGCTCGAAGCCGCCGGCGCGCTCGCTGTCGTATTCCAGGAAGTAGCCGTCGTAATTGGTGTTGGCGAGCATGGTCTCGGCCACCGGCTCGTAGCCGCCGGAGGAGATCCAGGTCGAGCGGAAATTGCCGCGGCAGACATGGGTCGTGATCACCATGTCGGCGGGCCGCTCGGCGATCGCGTAGTTGATGATGCGCGAATAGATCTGCTGCAGGCCGTCCGGATTGTCGCCGCGCTCGCGGGCCTTCTTCAGCTCGTCCTGCGAGCACAGATAGGCCCATACCGTGTCGTCGAACTGCAGATAGCGGCAGCCGGCGTCGTAGAACGCCTTCACCGCCTTGCGATAGGTCTTGCCGAGATCCTCGTAGAACGCGTCGAGATCGGGATAGACATCCTTGGAGATCGACTTGCGGCCGCCGCGGAAATGCAGCACCGCCGGGGAAGGAATCGTCATCTTCGCCGTCACATGCGCAGTGTCGGCGTGCTTCTTCAGGAAGCGGAAGTGGTCGAGCATCGGATGATCGGCCGGGAAGTCGAGCTTGCCGATCACACGCACCGCGTCGTGCCGGGTCTGGACGCCCGTGAACTGGATGCCGGCATCGGGGTGGAACAGCTCGCAACCCGTCAGCTTGGCGAGGAAGTCGAAATGCCACCAGGAGCGGCGGAATTCACCGTCGGTCGCCAGCTTCAGGCCGGTCGAGGCCTGGCGGTGCACGACCTTTTCGATCTCCATGTCCTCGATCTTGCGCAGCTCGTCGGCGGTGATTTCGCCCTTCTCGAGCTTGGCGCGGGCGTCCTTGATCTTCTGCGGGCGCAAGAGGCTGCCGACCTCGTCGGCGCGGAATGGGGGCTTTGTGCGTTGCATTTGCTCACTCCTTGGAAAGGTCGACGCATTGATATGATTATTGGATCGGCCGACTGATCTGTCTTTGATCCATGTTGACGTTGCGTCCCCAGGTCCGGCCGCCGGCCATCCCCGGGCTGCGCCATCACCTACCGCGTATCCGTTCGGTATACAATTCCGTTGAGAGAGAATGGCCAAGCGGCTCCGGCATACCGAAGGCCCCATTGGGCGCGGTGGGTGATTCCGCCAATTCTGCTGCAGGTTCGACCATTGCGACGCTCCCTGCCTGACCCAGCGACCGGTGAGAGAGCCCTCACCTAGCCCGCGACAATGATCGCCTGAATACCGAATGCGGCAAGTTGCGTCGACACCGGCGCAATCAATGCACGGCGGCGCCGGCCACGCCGAGATGCCGCTCCAGCGGCGCCGGGTCGGCCTTCAGCGCGCTCGATGGCGCATCATGCACGATCATGCCGCGCTCCAATATCACGACGCGGTCGGCGAGCCCCAGAATCTTCTGCGCATGCTGCTCGACGATGATCGAGCACAGTCCGCCGGCGCGGCTGATGGTGCCGATGGCGGCCAACAGCTCCTCGACGATGATCGGCGCCAGCCCTTCGGTCGGCTCGTCCAGCAGCAGCACTTTCGGATTGAGCGTCAGTGCGCGCCCGATCGCCAGCATCTGCTGCTCGCCGCCGGAGAGCTGGTTGCCGTAATTGCTGCGCCGTTCCTTGAGCCGCGGGAACATCCCGTAGACCCTCTCGACCGTCCAAGGTCCCGGCTGCGCCACGGCGGTCATGTTCTCCTCCACCGTCAACGAGTGGAAGATATTGCGCTCCTGCGGCACCCAGCCGATGCCGCCGCGGGCGCGCTGGTCGGCGCGCAGACTAGTGATGTCTCGGCCGGCGAGCGCGATTCGGCCCGAAAAGCGCCGGGTAACGCCGACGATGGAATTGATCAGCGTGGTCTTGCCGGTGCCGTTGCGCCCGAGCAGCGCGAGCACCTGGCCTTCCGGCAGCTTCAGCGACATGTTCGGCAGCACCACGGCCTGGCCGTAGCCGGCGCGCAGATTCTCGATGGCAAGCAGATCACTCATTCACGCGGCCTCGCCGAGATAGACCGCCTTCACCTGCGGATCGCGCGCGACCTCATCCGGCGGGCCCTCGACCAGCAACGCGCCCGAGACCAGCACTGAGATGCGGTCGGCAAAGGAGAACACCAGGTCCATGTCGTGTTCGATCAAAAGTACGGTGACGTCGCGCGGCAGCGCCGCGACCGCGGCCAGGATGTCCTTGCGTTCGCCCTCGGGCACGCCGGCGGCGGGCTCGTCGAGCAGCAAGACGCGCGGCTTGGCCGCGATCGCGACCGCGATCTCGAGCAACCGCTGCTTGCCGTAAGGCAGGGTCGAAGTCTTGTCGTTCATGACGTCGAGCAGGCGAAAACGCCCCAGGGTCTCGGCGATCTCGGCCGTGACGTCGTCGCGCGTTCCCATCCGCCGCCACCAGTCGCCGCCGCGGCCGAGCCGTTCGGACACCGCAAGCCCGATCGTCTCGAGCGGCGTCAGGTCGGGATAGAGCTGATTGATCTGGAATGTCCGGGACAGACCGCGCAGCACGCGCTTGTGCACCGGCAGGTCGGTGATATCGGCGCCCTCCAGCAGGATGCGCCCCGAGGTCGGCTGCAACACGCCGGTGAGCTGGTTGATGACAGTGGTCTTGCCGGCGCCGTTCGGCCCGATCAACGCATGGCGGGCGCCGGTTGCGATTCGGAGCGACAGATCGCGGGTGACCCGCAAGCCTCCGAAATTCTTCTCCAGATTCCTGGTTTCCAGCGCGATGGTCATGGCGCCTCGTTGTCGGACAGAGCGACCACGGCCTTACGGCCAGCGAGCTGCTTGAGCACCAGATTCGGCACATATAGCGCGGCAGCATGAATGCGCTGGCGTCCGACCAGCACGATCACCACCAGCACGAGCCCGATCCAGAACATCCAATATTGCGGCGTGATGGTCTGGAACACCTCCTGCAGGATCCTGAACACGACCGCGCCGATCAACCCGCCATAGAGATAGCCGGCGCCGCCGATCACCAGCACCAGCATCAGATCCGCCGACTTCTCGAATGCGAACACGTCGAGCGAAGCGATCGCAGTGGTTTGGGTAAACAGGGCACCTGCAACGCCGGCATAGAACGCCGCGACCGTGTAGATCGCGATCAGCCGGCGATTGACGGGAATGCCGACCGCCGCAGCCCGCAACGGATTGTTCTTGATCGCGCGCAGCGACAGGCCGAACGGCGAATGTACGATCCGCCGCGCGAGCAGAAACAGCACGAACAGCACGGCCAGCGCATAGAAGAAGCCGGTCCTGCCGAACATGTCGAACTCGAACAGGCCGAGCAGCGGCTTGATGTCGATGCCCTGCAGACCATCGGTGCCGCCGGTGACGTTGGAGAAGCGCTCGGCCAGCGCCTCCAGGAGCAGCGCGATGCCGAGCGTGACCATCAGCCGGGTCAGGTCGGCGCCGCGGATCACCAGGAAGCTGGTGACGAATCCCAGCAGCATCGTGACGAGCCCCGCGACGATCAATGCGAGCAGTGGCTCATCGATCAGGCCGTGGGCCGACAAGAGGCCGGCGCAGTAGGCGCCGACGCCGAAGAACGCCGCGTGTCCAAGCGAGACGATGCCGGCATAGCCGAGGATCAAGTCGAGCGAGAGCGCGAACAGCGCGAGCCGTACGACCTCGGTCATGATCAGGTAGCGCGACGGAAAGGCCAAGGCGCAGGCCAGCACGACGACCCAGAACGCAACTTCGCTCCAGTGCCAGCGGCCATGCTGGCGCGCGTGATAGGCGACATCGGTCTGTGCGGTCATTTCAAATCACCGCGCAGCGGTGCGGCCGAACAATCCGTTCGGGCGCCAGATCAGAATCACGATCATCATGGTGTAGATGACGAAGGGGCCCATCTTGGGCACGTAATATTTGCCGGCAACGTCGCCGATGCCGAGCAGCAGCGAGGCCAGGAACGGGCCTGTGATCGAGGAGGAGCCGCCGACGGTGACCACGATCAAGAAGTAGATCATGAATTTCAGCGGGAAATACGGATCGAGCCCGAGAACCTCGGCGCTGAGGGCGCCGCCCAGGCCAGCGAGCCCGCAGCCGAAAGCGAAGGTGAAAGCGAACACCTGCGGCACGTTGATGCCGAGCCCGCTTGCGGCGCGCGGGTCATCGACCGCGGCGCGCAGGCGGCTGCCGAAGCGGGTCTTGGCCAGAACGAGTTGCAGGAGCACCGTGAGCAGACCGCAGATCAGGACGATCATCAGCCGGTAGCGGCCGATGCCGACGCCGAACACGTCGAACTGGCCTTCCAGCACCTCCGGCAGTTTGATGAAGATGCGGGACGACCCCATGATGTAGTCGACCGCGGCGACCGACATGAACACGAGCCCGATCGAGAACAGTACCTGGTCGAGATGGCTGCGCGTATAGAGATGGCGATAGAGCGTGCGCTCCAGTGCCGCGCCGATCACCGCACTCGCGACGAATGCCAGCGGCAGCGCGGCGAAGAACGGCCAGCCGGTCTGGTTGACCAACACCGCGCAGACATAGCCGCCGGCCATCGCAAAGGCGCCGTGGGCCAGATTGACGAAGTTCATCAGGCCGAGCGTCACGGCGAGGCCGCAGGCCAGCACGAACAGCAGCATGCCGTAGGCGACGCCATCGAACAGATTGGTGAGAACAGCGGTCATGGCGTCTAAATTCGGTCCCCGGTCTCACCCCTTCCTCTGAAGGGCGCGCATACCATGCTTGCTCGGTCCAGCCTCCCCCGCCTGCGGGGAAGGTCGCATCGTATCGAAGATTCGATGCGGGTGGGGGAAGTCTCTCCACCCGGGCAGCGTGCCGTGTGGCGCCCCCACCCCAGCCCTCCCCCGCAAGCGGGGGAGGGAGCGCACCGTCCGTGCGCCCCGGGATGACGCCCTTCGGCGTCACTTCTTCGCTTTACCCGGATCCTTGACCGCGTTGAAGGTCTCGAACTCGACGTTATAGAGCTGGCCGTTCACCTTCTCGACCTTGCGGACATAGACGTTCTGGATGATGTCACGCGTCTCCGGATCGATCGAGATCGGGCCGCGCGGGCTCTCCCAGGCCATGCCCTTCATCGCCGCGAGCAGCGAATCGCCGTCGGTCTTGCCGCCGTCCTTCTTCAAGGCCTCGTAGATCAGGTGGATGCCGTCGTAGCCGCCGACCGCCATGAAGCCCGGACGGCTGCCAAACGCCTTTTCATAGGCCGCGACGAACTCCTTGTTCTTCTCCGAGGGATGCGCCGCCGAATAGATGTGCGCGGTGACGGCACCGAGCACGGCATCGCCCATGTCCTTGAGCAGGTCGTCGTCGGTGACGTCGCCCGGTCCGATCACCTTGATGCCGCTCTTGTCGAGCCCACGCTCGGCATATTGCTTCATGAAGTTGCCGCCCTGTCCGGCCGGCACGAACACGAAGATCGCGTCGGGCTTGGCATCCTTCATGCGCTGCAGAAACGGTGCGAAGTCCGGATTGGCGAGCGGCACCTTGACTTCCTCGACGATCTGGCCGCCGCCGGCAGTGAAGTGCTCCTTGAACGAGGCCAGCGCGTCATTGCCCGGCGCGTAGTCCGAGGTCAGGGTCGCGACCTTCTTGATGCCGTTCTTCGCCGCCCAATCGCCGATGATGGTAGAGGACTGCGGCAGGGTGAAGCTGGTGCGCACGATATACGGCGACTTCTCGGTGATAACGGAGGTGCCGGCCGCCATCACCACTTCCGGGATCTTGCCCTGAGTAGCCAAGGGCGCCGCCGCAAAAGCCGCAGGTGTCACGCCGAAACCGGCGATCACATTGACCTTGTCGTTGACGATCAATTCCTGCGCCAGCCGCTTGGTGTTGTCGGGCAGCGCGGCGTCATCCTTGAGGATGATCTGGATCTTCTTGCCGGCGACCGTATCGCCGTTCTGCTGCATGTAGAGCTTGATCGCATTGTCGATCTGCTTGCCGGTCGACGCCTGGCCGCCGGTCATCGGCACGATCAGCCCAATCTTGAAGACGTCCTCGGCCCGCGCGGCGCCGCAGGCGACCGCCGTCCCGACCAAGGCCGCACTCGCCATCGCCAGTAATTTGCCTCTCACAAACATACCCAATTCCTCCCTGGGTCGTTCAGGACCCAACGGTCCCCGGCCATTCTTGTCTGCTCACCTTGACACCACGCACGATGTCGGGCGCATCGCTGCGGAATAGCCGCGACATTGTCAATGGCGACAATAGGGGAAGCCTGCGACCAAGTGGGGCACAGCGCCGAGGCCTTGCCAAATAGTGGTAAATCGTTACCAAACTCACGAAGCGGCGAATTGACCGATCAAGGCGGAGCCTCCAGGGTTCGGCGCGCAACCCGCCACGCGAAGGATTCTCGACTGCATGCCGGCCCGTCTTCAGTTCGTTGCCAAGCTGTTCGCATCCGCACTGCTCGCGGCGAGCGTCGCCGGCTGCGCCTCCGTCAACGAGAAGGTCTCGGCCGGCATGGGCGATTACATTCCGCAATGGGCCGGCGGCCTGCCGCGCGATGCCCCACCGCGCCCGGGAACCCCGGAATACGATCAATTCATCAAGGAGCGCGAGCGGCGCCGGCAGACTCCGGCCGCCGAACGAGACAAGGAGACGCAGTCAAACCCCAACGCGCAGACCGCAACACCCGCGCGGTAACACAACCCGTACTGCACTTCCCTCCAGAATGCTCTCATTATTGGCTTCAATGGGAACACCCGTTCGCCTTCGCGCCTTGACTTCGCCCGGCTCGGAAGCCACGCAAGGTCCTGTGGAAAGACACATCGAGCAACAACAGAGAAGCCTGGTCATCGGCGGCAGCGGCCTTGTCGGCAATTATTTGCTCGACCAGTTGATCGCGCGCGGCGAGCGTCCGTTGACGCTCATGCGCTCTGCCCCCGCCAGATCCGATGTCGGTTACCTGCCCTATGATCTGGAACGGCCGGCACAGGCCGAACCGCCGCCATTCGACACGCTCTATTGCACCGCGCGCGCGACATTGCTGGCTCCGGCACTGCCCCATTTCATACGTCCCGGCCTGCAACGGCTGGTCGTGCTGAGTTCGACCAGTATCTTCACCAAAGCGGACAGCGAAGAGCAGAGCGAGCGCGACGGCTGGCGCTCACTCATGGAAGCCGAGCGCCAGATCGCCGCGACCTGCACGCAGAGCGGGATCGGTTGGACCATCCTGCGCCCGACGCTGATCTACAGCGAAGGCCGGGACAAGAATATCACGCCGTTGTCGAGGCTTATCCGGCGATTCGGCGTAATGCCGCTGGTCGGTGGCGGGAGGGGCCTGCGCCAGCCGGTCCATGCCGAGGACCTTGCAAGCGGTATGATTGCAGCTGCGGCGGCGCCCGCCGCAACCGACAAGATCTACGCGGTGCCCGGCGGCGAAACCCTGACCTACCGGGAAATGATCGGCCGCATCTTCGATGGGCTCGGAGTGCCCCGGCGCACCCCGTCCGTCCCCGCCCCGCTCTGGCGCACGATGTTCCCGCTGCTCAAGCCGCTCTTTCCCGGCGCGAATGTCGCGATGGGCCTGCGCATGATGCAGGACATGGCGTTCGACGCCACGCCGGCGATCAGGGATTTCGGCTGGAGCGCACGCGACTTCCGCCCACTGTTCGATTAATCCACGAACACCACGGTCTTGCGGCCGTTCAGGATGACACGATCGTCGAGATGATAGCGGATGGCGCGCGCCAGCACGCGCCGCTCGATGTCGCGGCCCTTGCGGACCAGATCATCCGGCGTGTCGCGATGGCTGATGCGCTCGACGTCCTGATCGATGATCGGACCTTCGTCGAGATCGCGCGTGACGTAATGGGCGGTGGCGCCGATCAGCTTCACCCCGCGCTCATAGGCCTGGTGATAAGGCTTTGCGCCCTTGAAGCCCGGCAAGAAGGAATGATGGATGTTGATGCAGCGGCCTGAGAGGCTCGCCGACATCTCATCGGAGAGAATCTGCATGTAGCGCGCCAGCACCACGAGGTCCGTCTTGGTCTCCTCGACCAGCTTGAGGATCGCCTGCTCCTGCTCGCGCTTGGTCTCCCTGGTGACCGGCATGTGGTGGAAAGGGATATCGCCGAAGTCGATACCGGCGTAGGTCTCACGGGGGTGGTTGGAGACGATTGCGGTCGGGACCATCGGAAGATCACCGGTGCGCCAGCGATAAAGGATATCGACCAGGCAGTGGTCGAATTTCGACACCAGAAGCATCACCCGCCGCTTTGCGGCGCGATCGCGCAGCTGCCAGTCCATGTTGAACCGCTCGGCGATCGCGGCAAAGCCGGTCTGCAGCGCCGGCAGGTTGACGGCGAGATCGGCGGCGGTGAACACCACGCGCATGAAGAAATGACCGGTCTCGAGATCACCGAACTGCTGGGCGTCGAGGATGTTCTGGCCGTTATGGGCGAGGAAGGTGGAGACGGCCGAGACGATGCCCGGGCGATCCGGGCAAGACAGGGTCAGGACATATTGATGGTCGGGCATGGCGACGGGGTGACCAGGATGACGTGAGGGATCAGGCAAGGGCGGCACCCTCGCTTTCGCGCCCTGCTCTATCACCGACCCTGCCCTTGCGCCAACGCCCCAACAGGGGTCAAGATGAACAAACCGTGCTGCATTTTGTTCGAGCTCCATCATGGCTGACAGGCTCACCGGCTACCGCATCCTGATCCTCGAAACCCGCGAGGAGGCGCAGTTCTCCCGGCTGCTCGCCGAACAGGGCGCCGAGGTGCTGCAATGTCCGATGTTCACGATCCATGACGCGCCGGATCCGGCGCCGATCGAAGCCTGGATCCACCGCTTCATCGCCAAGCCCTGCGACGATCTGGTGCTGATGACCGGCGAAGGACTGCGCCGGCTGATGACTGTGGTGCGGCGGCTCCAGGTCGAGCCGGCCTTCGTTGCCGCGCTTGGCGGCGCCCGCAAATTCACTCGCGGCCCCAAACCTGGCCGCGCCTTGCGCGAGCTCGGGCTCGAGCCGCAGGTCACGACCGAGAAGCCGACCTCCGAAGGCGTCGCAGAGCTGCTGTCAGGCTACGACTTGAAGGGCCATCGTGTCGGCCTGCAGCTTTATCCCGACAAGGACCACAGCGCGCTGATCGGCGCCATTACGGCGCGCGGCGCCGAGGTCGATGCCGTGCTGCCTTATGTTTACGACGCCAAAGCCGCGGATGCCAATATTCTCACCGCCGTGGAGGAGATGGCCGTGGGACGGATCGACGCGATCGCACTGACCAGTTCCGGCCAGCCGCGCCGGCTGTTCGATGTCGCCAAGGCGCATGGCGTCGAAGACCGCTTGCGCGAGGGACTGAAGCGGACGCCCGTCGCATCGGTCGGCCCTGTCGTCACCGAGGAGCTCCAGGCGCATGGCGTCACGCCCGCCATCACGCCGGCCGGCGAGGCCTATTTCATGAAGCCGCTGATCTCGGCCATGGCGGCGGCGCTAGGCGCGAAGCCGCCGCGCAACGCGACCTCGACATAACTGCCGTCATTGCGAATAAAAGCAATCCAGACCGCCAGCGAAGACTGGACTGCTTCCACGCCGACGCGCGTCGCAATGACGTTGCCCTACTCCGCCGCCTGCCGCGTCTCCTGCAAATAGGCCTGATACGCGCGCCTGATCCCGTCCTCCAGCGCGGTCGACGCGCGCCAGCCAAGGCTTGTCAGCCGCGAGACATCGAGCAGCTTGCGCGGCGTGCCGTCGGGCCGCGACGGATCGAACGCAATGGCCCCGGTATAGCCGACCGCTGCCGCCACGACGCGGGCGAAGTCGGCGATGCTGATGTCCTCGCCGGTGCCGATATTGACCAGCTGTGGATCGGAATAGGTCTTCATCAGATGGACGCAGGCGTCAGCCATGTCGTCGACATAGAGGAATTCGCGTCGCGGCGTGCCGGTACCCCAGACCACCACTTCCGGCGCGCCCGCCACTTTGGCTTCGTGAAAACGCCGGATCAGCGCCGCCACCACGTGGCTGTATTCGGGATGATAATTGTCACCGGGACCGTAGAGATTGGTCGGCATCACGTTGATGAAGTCGCAAGCGTACTGGCTGCGATAGGCCTCGACCATCTTGATGCCGGCGATCTTGGCGATCGCGTAAGGCTCGTTGGTCGGCTCCAGCGGTCCGGTCAGCATCGCATCCTCGCGCAGCGGCTGGGCCGCGAGCTTCGGATAGATGCAGGAGGAGCCGAGAAACATCAGCTTCTCGACGCCGTTGAGATGCGCGGCGTGGATCACGTTGGCGGCGATCGCGAGATTGTCATAGATGAACTCGGCACGCAGCGTGTTGTTGGCGACGATGCCGCCGACCTTGGCGGCGGCCAGAAACACCACCTGCGGCTTCATCCTGGCGAACCAGGCGAACACGGCGGCCTGGTCGCGCAGATCCAGCTCACTGCGGCCGGCCGTGATCAGTTCAACATCCTCGCGCGAAAGCCGCCTGGCCAGCGCACTGCCGACCATGCCGCGATGGCCGGCGACGAACACCGTCTTGCCGGTGAGCTCAAATGGTATTGCTGCCATAGCTCATGCTGCCAAGGGCCACCTCTCGCCGGGCGGCTGCCAGATCGCTCGCCACCATTTCCCTGACCAAGTCGGTGAAGCTCATCTTCGGCTTCCAGCCGAGCTTGTCGCGCGCCTTGCTACAGTCACCGATCAGCAAATCGACCTCGGTCGGACGGAAATAAGTCGGATCGATCCGCACTACCGTCTTGCCGGATTTACGATCGATCCCGATCTCCTCGACGCCCTCGCCGCGCCAATCGATGCAGCGATCCACCTCGGCGAAGGCGAGCTCGACCAACTCGCGCACTGAATGCGCCTCGCCGGTGGCCAGCACGAAATCGTCGGGCGCATCAGCCTGCAGGATCCGATGCATGCCCTCGACATAGTCGCGGGCGTGGCCCCAATCGCGCTTGGCCTCGAGATTGCCGAGATAAATGCTCTCTTCGAGCCCGACCTCGATGCGGGCGACGCCGCGGGTGATCTTGCGCGTCACGAAAGTCTCGCCGCGGATCGGGCTCTCATGGTTGAACAGGATGCCGTTGGAGGCGAACATGCCATAGGCCTCGCGGTAGTTCACCGTGATCCAATAGCCGTAGAGCTTCGCACAACCGTAAGGCGAGCGCGGATAGAATGGCGTGGTCTCCCGCTGCGGGACCTCCTGCACGAGCCCGTAAAGCTCCGAGGTCGAGGCCTGGTAGAACCGCGTCTCCTTCTCCATGCCAAGGATGCGGATCGCCTCCAGCAGCCGGAGCACGCCGAGGCCATCGGCATTGGCGGTGTATTCCGGGCTCTCGAAGCTGACGCCGACATGGCTTTGCGCCGCGAGATTGTAGATCTCGGTCGGACGGATCTGCTGCACCAAGCGGATCAGATTGCTCGAATCCGTCATGTCGCCGTAATGCAGCAGGAATGGCACATTGTCTTCGTGCGGGTCCTGGTAGAGGTGGTCGACCCGGGCCGTGTTGAAAGATGACGACCGCCGCTTGATACCGTGAACGGTATAGCCGAGGCCGAGGAGATATTCGGCGAGATAGGCGCCGTCCTGCCCGGTCACCCCGGTGATCAGCGCAACACGTCCCTTGCAGTCAAGCGCCATGCCCTCTCCAACCGCTTGTGCCGGCACCTCCGCCGGTCGCTCTTGGGACCGCCCCTTAGCATCCGGAGCCCGCCAAACGTAACCTCGAACTTATCAGTATCAGCGCTTTAGGTATCGGAATAGAGGCTGATTGTTACTCACCGTAACCGCGCAGCCGGTTCAGATCCAGGATCGTGACGCCGCCATATTCAAGCCGCAACAGGCCTTCCCGCTCCAGCATTTTCAGGCATTGGTTGGCATTCTGCCGGGATAGGCCGGAGAGCGCGCCGACCTCCTCCTGCGTGATCTCCAGATGCCGGGTCGTGTTGGGGTAAAGGATCGGGTTGAACAGCGAGGCGATGCTGCGCGCCAGCCGCGCCGTGGCATCCAGCGTGCGGCCATATTCGACGAGGCCGATGAACTGGCCAAGCCGCTCGTTGAGCTGGGTGACCAGGAACCGGTTGAAGCCGACACTGTTCTCGAACAGGCGCATGAAAGTGCCGCGGTCCATCAGCGCAAGCCGGGTGTCGCGCAGGGCCACCACGTCGTAACGGCGCGGCTCATTCTTGAGCATGCTGCCCTCACCGAACCAAGCCCCCGCGGTCATGCCCGTGAAAGTCGTCGCCTTGCCGCCGCGGGACACGATGCTCATCCGCGCGAGCCCGGAGACGATGCCGGTCCAATAATCGAAATGGTCGCCGCGCAGGAAGATGTGTTCGTTGGCCGCGAACGAGCGCTCGACGATGCCGCCGCAAGCGGCCTCGATCTCCTCTGGCTTCAGATATCGCGACCACGGCGCGATGCGCTCAAGATAGTCCTGACCAATCAAACCTTCATCTCGTCAATTCGGAGCCTGTTTGACCATCTTGCTGCAACGCAGCAGGGCTGCGGCGATTTTCACCAGGCAATTGTCGGGCGCAAGACATTTCCCAGCCGCGCTTTCCTCTATTCACGACCGTGTGCGTCGTTGATGCGGATCAGCGCGCGGCCGATCCTTCGTCGGATAGCGTTCGACCGGCGGCCGGGCTAGGATCACCGGCAACGCGACAAGAGCACAAGGACCCAAGAGCGCGGCAAGCGCCGGGGAGCCTCGGGAGGAACGATTGGACTATACGTTGGAAGCGCGCGCGGTGTCGCTGCGGTTCGGCGGCGTACGGGCGCTGACCGATGTCAGCTTCGGCGTGCGCGAGGGCGAGCTGTTCTCCATCATCGGCCCGAACGGCGCCGGCAAGACCTCGATCGTCAATTGCATCTCCGGCCGCTACAGACCGACCGAGGGCCGGCTGTTCCATCGCGGCCGCGACATCACCTCGCTGCCGCCAAATGCGCGGGCGACGCTCGGCATCGGCCGCACCTTCCAGAACCTCGCTTTATTCCACCACATGAGCGTGCTCGACAACATCATGGTGGGCCGTCATCACCTCTTGAAGAACAACTTCCTCACGGGATCGCTGTACTGGCTGACCGGCGCGCGGCGCGAGGAGCTCAAGCACCGCGAGAAGGTCGAGGAGATCATCGACTTCCTCGACCTGCAATCGGTTCGCAAAGCCACCGCCGGCACCCTCTCCTACGGCCTGCGCAAGCGCGTCGAACTCGCCCGCGCCATGGCGCTGGAGCCGCATCTGATCCTCCTCGACGAGCCGATGGCCGGCATGAACTTCGAGGAGAAGGAGGACATGGCGCGCTACATCGTCGACCTCAACGAGGAATACGGCATGACGGTCGTCATGATCGAGCACGACATGGGCGTCGTCATGGACATCTCCCATCGCGTCATGGTGCTCGATTTCGGCCGCAAGATCGCCGACGGCGATCCGGCCGCGGTGCTCGCCGATCCCCATGTCAAACGCGCCTATCTCGGCGAAGAGGACGAGCTCCTGGTCGATCCCGACGACGTCGCCGAAGTCGCGGAGAACGCGGCATGATGGATTATGCTGCCAGGGTCGCACAGGCCGACACCTATCCCAAACTGCTGCGGCTCAATGCGCGCGAGCACGGCAAGGCGGTCGCGCTGCGCGAGAAGGATCTCGGGCTGTGGCGCGTCTTCACCTGGGCGGACTACCAGAGGCGCGTGCGCGACTTCGCGCTCGGCATGGTCGAGCTCGGGCTCGGCAAGGACGACGTGATCGGCATCATCGGCGACAACCGGCCGGACTGGGTCGCGGCCGAGATCGCCACTCACGCGATCCGGGGCTTGAGCCTCGGACTGTATCGCGACGTGCTGGACGAGGAAGCTGCCTATCTCCTCAACTATGGCGAAGCGCGGCTGGTGTTTGCCGAGGACGAGGAGCAGGTCGACAAGCTGTTGAACCTCGCCGACCGCGCGCCGAAGCTGAAGCATATCGTCTATTCCGATCCGCGCGGGATGCGGAAATACGACGATCCCAGACTGATGCCGGCCGCCAAGCTTGCCGAGCTTGGCCGTAGCAGGGCAGCGCGTGACCCCGATCTCTACGACCGCCTGGTGGATGCGACCGATGGCGAGGATTGCGCGATCCTCTGCACGACGTCGGGCACCACCTCGCACCCCAAGCTTGCGATGCTCGCGGCTGGCCGTGTGCTGCGGCATTGCGCGACCTATCTCAGCTTCGATCCCAAGGGGCCGGACGACGAATATGTCTCGGTGCTGCCGCTGCCCTGGATCATGGAGCAGGTCTATGTGCTCGGCAAAGGGCTGCTCTGTCGGATGAAGGTCAACTTCGTCGAAGAGCCCGAGACGATGATGAACGATTTCCGCGAGATCGCGCCCACCTTCGTGCTGTTCGCACCGCGGGTCTGGGAGCAGATCGCGGCCGACGTCCGCGCCGGCGTGATGGACGCGACGCCCCTCAAGCAGCGGCTGTATCATCTCGGCATGTCGACGGGACTCGCGGCGCTTGAAAAGGGCCAGCATTCGCGCTTTGCCGATCTCGTGCTGTTCCGGAGCTTGCGCGACCGGCTCGGCTTCACGCGGCTGCGCTCGGCGGCAACCGGCGGTGCCGCGCTCGGCCCTGACACCTTCAAGTTCTTTCGCGCCATGGGCGTGCCGCTGCGCACGCTCTATGGCCAGACCGAGCTGCTTGGCGCCTACACGCTGCATCCGGACGACAAGGTCGATCCCGACACCACCGGCGTGCCGATGGCGGCGGACATCGAGATCAAAATCAATGCGCCCGACAGCCAGGGCATCGGCGAGATCGTGGTGCGCCATCCCAACATGTTCCTGGGGTACTACAAGAGCCCGGACGCCTCGGCTGCGGATATCAAGGACGGCTGGATGCATTCCGGCGACGCCGGCTATTTCAATGCCGCCGGGCAGCTCGTCGTGATCGACCGCATCAAGGATCTCGCGGAAACCTCGCGCGGCGAGCGCTTCTCGCCGCAATATATCGAGAACAAGCTGAAATTCTCGCCCTATATCGCCGAAGCCGTCGTGCTCGGCGCCGGCCGCGACCAGCTCGCGGCGATGATCTGCATCCGCTATTCGATCATCTCGAAATGGGCGGAGAAGAACCGCATCGCCTTCACCACCTACTCCGATCTCGCCTCGCGCAAAGAAGTCTATGCGCTGCTGCAGAAGGAAGTGGAGACGGTCAATACGACGCTGCCGCCGGCGCAGCGCATCGCGCGCTTCCTCTTGCTCTACAAGGAGCTCGATGCCGATGACGGCGAGTTGACCCGCACCCGCAAGGTGCGCCGCAGCGTCATCAACGAGAAATACGCCGGGATCATCGACGCAATCTATCGCGGCGAGCCGCGAATTCCGGTCGATACCGTGATCCGCTTCCAGGACGGCACCACCCAGCGCATCCGCACCACGTTGCGGGTAGTCGACATGTCGGGCTACGGAACAATCGCGGAGGCCGCGGAGTGAGATTGCATCAACAAAGCAAGGTGCGCTTTGCTGCGCCCTCCCCCCTTGCGGGAGAGGGCAACTCCGCTGCCTACCCCAAGCTTGGTCGGGTGAGGGGTCTCCATCCTCTTGCTCGCCAGCCGAGAGAACCCCTCACCCGGCTGCGCTCCGCGCAGCCACCCTCTCCCACAAGGGGAGAGGGCTGCAGCGCGCCCGCACGATCATGAACACTTCCTTCCTCATCCAGCTTCTCGTCAACGGCCTCGTGGTCGGAACGCTCTACGGCGTGGTCGCGATGTCCTTCGTGCTGATCTACAAGGCGACGCAGGTCGTCAATTTCGCGCAGGGCGAATTACTGCTGGTCGGCGCCTGGGTGTGCTGGGCACTGCTGACCAAATTCCAGGTGCCGTTCTGGGTCGGTATGCCGCTGACGCTCGTCTTCATGTTCGTGTTCGGCATCGCGATCCAGGTCGTCATCCTCCGGCCGATGATCGGCGAGCCGATCATTTCCGTCATCATGGTCACGATCGGGCTTTCCACCGTATTCCAGGCCGCGCTGAAATGGATGTTCGGCGTCAACCCGCAGCCGTTCCCGCCGGTGTTCGCGAGCACGGCGATCGACATTTTCGGCCTGCAGATCCAGACCGTCTATGTGATGAGCCTTGTCGTGTCGCTCCTGATGATGCTCGGCATGGCCTGGTTCTTCCGTGCCTCCAAATACGGCCTCGCCATGCGCGCCACCGCCTTCAACCAGCAGGTCGCACAATCGCTCGGCATCTCCGTGAAGAACGTGTTCGCGATGGCCTGGGCGATCTCGGCCACCGTCTCCGCGGTCGCCGGCGTCGTCGTCGCGGTCGTCAACGGCGTCTCGTCGGGGCTGTCCGCCTATGGCATCAAGGTGTTTCCCGCGGCGATCCTCGGCGGGCTCGATTCGATCGGCGGCGCCGTGCTCGGCGGCATCATCATCGGGCTTCTGGAAAACGTCGCCCAATATGTCGACAGCCAGTATCTGCACTGGGGCAATCTGTACGAGATTGCGCCGTTCTACGTGCTGATCATCATCCTGATGATCAAGCCCTACGGCCTGTTCGGCACCCATGACATCGAGCGGATCTGACTCATGGTAGTTCGTTCAACGATCCCCGCCGGTGACTACCGCACCTCCTACGCGGCGGACACCACCATTTTTCCCACCCGGACCAGCCGCAATTTCGCGATTGCGGGCGTGGCGCTGCTGTGTTTCGCGCCGCAATTGTTCTCCGAATACTGGCTCTCGATCTCGATCCAGATCGGGATTTTCGCGATCGCGGCGCTCGGCCTCAACATCCTGGTCGGCTTCACCGGGCAGATCTCGATCGGGCACGCCGCCTTCTTCCTGCTCGGCGCCTTCACCTCGGCCTATATCAACAACACCTATGCGATCCCGGTGTTCTTCGCGATTCCGCTCGCCGGTGTCGTCACCGCGTTGGTCGGGCTGATCTTCGGCATTCCGGCGGCACGGCTGAAAGGTCTTTATCTCGTCATCGCCACGCTTGCCGCCCAATACATCCTGCTCGACTTCTTCTCCCGCGCCGAGTGGTTCTCCGGCGGCTCGGTGCCCGCCTCGGCCAACCCGTTCTCGATGTTCGGCTACACGCTGCGCGGCGACCGGCAATATTTCTATGTCGTGCTCGCCTATCTCCTGGCCAGCTACATCCTGGTCACCAATCTGATGCGCACGCGCGACGGCCGCGCGCTGGTCGCGATCCGCGACCACTATCTCTCCGCCGAGATCATGGGCATCAACCTCACCAAATACCGCACGCTGTCGTTCGGTCTTGCGGCCTTCTTTGCTGGCATCGCCGGGGCGCTTTACGCCCATTACCAGCTCGTGATCTCGCAGGAGGGCTTCGGCATCGAGCGCTCGATCCTGTTTCTCGCCATGATCATCATCGGCGGGGCCGGCTCGATCATGGGCACCCTGATGGGCACCGCCTTCGTGGTGCTGTTGCCGGAATCGATGGAGTGGATCAGCCTGCTGCTGAAGGGCAGCGCCATCGATCATGCGCTGGCGCTGAACAACAACATCACTTTCCTGCGCGAGATCGCGATCGGCCTCATCATCATCGGCTTTCTGATGTTCGAGCCGGACGGGCTCGCGCATCGCTGGCGGCAGATCAAGGCCTATTGGAAGCTCTACCCGTTCTCACACTAACAAGGGACCGGCGACAATCCGGCCCGCATATCAGGAGGAAGCGATATGACGATTAAATCTCTATTGAGCTCGGCGGCGCTCGTGCTTCTGGCAGGTACGTTCGCATCGCAGGCGCAGGCCGAAAGCGGGCAGATCGCGATCGGCCATCTCGAGGATCTCTCGGGCGGCACCTCGGACGTCGGCACGCCCTACGGCCAGGGCGTTGCCGATACCTTCGCCTGGATCAACAAGAATGGCGGCATCGGCGGCAAGCAGGTCGCGGTCGACAGCAACGATTATGGCTACCAGGTGCCGCGTGCGATCGCGCTGTACAAGAAATGGTCGGCGCCGGATAACAAGGTCGCGGCGATCATGGGCTGGGGCACCGCCGACACCGAGGCGCTGACCGGCTTCCTCGCCAACGACAAGATCCCGGACATGTCCGGCTCCTATGCCGCGGCGCTTACCGATCCCGAAGGCGCCAGCGGCAAGGCCAAGCCCGCGCCGTATAATTTCTTCTATGGCCCGAGCTATTCGGATGCGCTGCGCGCCGAGCTGACCTGGGCCGCCGAGGATTGGAAGGCCAAGGGCAAGCCCGGCAAGCCGAAGTTCGTGCATATGGGCGCCAACCATCCCTACCCGAACGCCCCGAAAGCGGCGGGCGAAGCGATGGCGCTCGAGCTCGGCTTCGAGGTCCTGCCTCCGCTGGTGTTTGCGCTCTCGCCCGGCGATTACAGCGCGCAATGCCTGAGCCTGAAAAGCTCCGGCGCCAACTACGCCTATCTCGGCAACACCGCCGCCTCCAACATCTCGGTGATGAAGGCCTGCAAGAACGCCGGCGTCGACGTGCAATTCCTGTCCAACGTCTGGGGCATGGATGAGAACGCGGCCAAGACCGCGGGCGATGCCGCCGACGGCGTGATCTTCCCCTTGCGCACCGCGGTCGGCTGGGGCGGCGATGCACCCGGCATGAAGACGGTGATGGAGATCTCGAAGATGTCCGATCCGTCGGGCAAGATTTATCGTCCCGTGCACTATGTCGCTGCGGTCTGCTCCGCGCTCTACATGAAGGAAGCCATCGACTGGGCGGCGAAGAACGGCGGCGCCACCGGCGAGAACGTCGCCAAGGGCTTCTATCAGAAGAAGGATTGGGTCCCCGCAGGAATGGCGGGCGTCTGCAATCCCTCGACCTGGACCGAGAAGGACCACCGCGGCACGCTGAAGGTCGATCTGTATCGCGCCAAGGTGACCGGGCCGACCGACGGCGACCTCAACGACCTGATGGCCAAGGGCACGATCAAGCTCGAGAAGGTCAAGACCGTCGAGCTGCCGCGCAAGCCGGAATGGCTGGGGTGGTAGTTTGCGACTGAGTTGGCTCAGTGCTGACCACAACAAAAGTCGTCATCCCCCGCGCATGCGGGGGATCCAGTACGCCGCGGCTTCTCAGGCGATCCCCGGCGTCTCTGGAATACTGGATCGCCCGCCTTCGCGGGCGATGACAGCGAGAATCATCGGACATGGTTGAAACCCTCGACAGGCCCAACGCAACACCGCCCTCTGCCGCGGCGCCGCTCCTTTCCGTCCGCAACATCGAGGTCGTCTATGACGACGTCATCCTGGTGCTGCGCGGCTTGAGCCTCGACGTGCCGAAGGGAGCCATTGTCGCGCTGCTGGGCGCCAACGGCGCCGGCAAGTCGACCACGCTGAAGGCGATCTCGGGCCTGCTCAAGACCGAGGACGGCGAGGTTACGCGCGGCGAGATCATGTTCGAGGGCGCGCGCATCGACGGCATCGATCCCGAAAAGATCGTCCGCCGCGGCATCTTCCAGGTCATGGAAGGGCGCCGCATCATCGCCGACATGACCTCGCTCGAGAACCTCAAGCTCGGCGCTTTCACCCGCAGCGATCGCGAGGTCGCCTCCGACATCGAGATGGTGTTCAACTATTTCCCGCGGCTGAAGGAGCGCACCGGGCTCGCCGGCTATCTCTCGGGCGGCGAGCAGCAGATGCTGGCGATCGGCCGCGCACTGATGGCGCGGCCGAAGATGATCTTGATGGACGAGCCGTCGATGGGGCTGTCGCCCCTGCTGGTGAAAGAAGTCTTCGCCATCATCAAGGAGATCAACCGCGACCTCGGCGTGACCATTCTCCTGGTCGAGCAGAATGCGCGCGCGGCGCTGTCCGTGGCAAGCCACGGCTACATCATGGAACAGGGCAAGGTGGTGCTCGACGGCACCGCGGATAGCCTGCGCGACAATGAGGACGTCAAGGAGTTCTACCTCGGCGGCGCCGGCGACCAGCGCAAGAGCTTCAAGAACCTGAAAAGCTTCAAGCGGCGGAAGCGATGGCTGTGAACGAGATGTCTCAACATCGTCATGGCCGGGCTTGACCCGGCCATCCACGCCTTGAAGCACGCAGGACAGACGTGGATGCCCGGGACAAGCCCGGGCATGACGGCACAATATCTGAGGACCGGATATGCCCCCCCATTACGACGCCCTCGAAACCCGCGATCCCGACGTGCGCGAGCAGGACCTGTTCACGCGCCTGCCCGCAGTGCTGCGCGCGGCGATGCAGGCGCCCGCCTATGCCGAGCGGCTCAAGGGGATCGATCCCACCGAAATCACGGACCGCGCCGCACTGGCGCTGCTGCCGGTGCTGCGCAAATCCGAGCTGCCGGCCCTGCACAAGGCAGCGCCGCCCTTCGGCGGTTTTGTCGCCCCGGCGCCCGGAAGCTTCGCCCGCCTGTTCACCTCGCCGGGTCCGATCTTCGAACCGGAGACGAACCAGTGCGATCCCTGGCGCGGGGCACGTGCGCTCTACGCCACCGGCTTTCGCCGCGGCGACGTCGTGCTCAACACGTTCAGCTATCATCTGACGCCCGGCGGCTTCATCTTCGATGCATCAGCGCGCGCGCTCGGCTGCGCGGTGATCCCGGCCGGCCCGGGCAATACCGAGGCGCAGTTCGAATTGATCGAGGCCTACCGCCCGATCGGCTATAGCGGCACGCCGGACTTCTTGAAGATTCTCCTCGACGCGGCCCAGAGCGCCGGTCGTGACGCCTCCTCGATCAAGCGTGCGCTGGTCTCCGGCGCGGCGTTTCCGCCGTCGCTGCAGGCCGAGATCAAGGCGCGCGGCATCGACGCCTATCAGGCATTCGGCACCGCCGATCTCGGCATCGTCGCCTACGAGACCGCAGCGCGCGACGGCCTGGTGGTGAACGAGGATCTGATCGTCGAGATCGTGCGTCCCGGCACCGGGGATCCCGTGGCCCAAGGCGAGGTCGGCGAGATCGTCGTCACTTCGCTCATATCAGAACATCCCCGGATTCGGCTGGCGCTCGGCGATCTCACCGCCGAGCTGTCCGGCCTCAGCGCCTGCGGACGCACCAATATGCGGATCAAGGGCTGGATGGGTCGCGCCGATCAGACCACCAAGATCAAAGGCATGTTCGTGCGGCCGGAACAGGTCGCCGAGATCGGCAAGCGCCATCCAGAGCTCGGACGTCTCCGCCTGGTGGTGACGCGCAGCGGCGAGACCGATCTGATGACGCTGAAGGCGGAATGTTCCACGCCGAGCGAGGCGTTGCAGACCGAACTCACCGCGACGTTGCGCACCGTAACGAAGCTCGGTGGAACCGCCGAGCTGGTCGCGAGCGGCTCGCTGCCCAACGACGGCAAGGTCATCGCCGACGAGCGGTGAGTGAACTCGCGCGGCGCACTCCCTTTCCTCGCACGCGGCGCGAGGTTGAACCGAATTCGCAGGAACCTATTAGGAACGCTCGCTGCCCAGCCCTGCACCAGCAACATAGGCGTTCGCGCAGGCATCGCTCCCCGGCAATTGCCGAGCCCGATACCCTCTCCTATACAATCCGGTCTCGCGTCTTCCGGAGTCCTCGTCCATGGCTTTCCCGCGCGCTTCGCAGGCCCTGTCCCGCTTCACCGTGCTCGACCTGACCCGGGTCCGCGCCGGTCCCACCTGCGCGCGGCAGTTCGCGGACTGGGGCGCCAATGTCATCAAGATCGACGCGATGATGGAGAATGGCGGCGAGTCCATGGGCGGTCCGCGCCAAGGTGCCGATTTCCAGAACCTGCACCGCAACAAGCGGGCGATGACGCTGAACCTGAAAGATCCTCGCGGGGTCGAGGTGTTCATGCGCCTTGCGGCGAAAGCCGACGTCGTGATCGAGAACTACCGGCCCGACGTGAAGACCAAGCTCGGCATCGATTACGAGAGTGTACGCAAGGTCAATCCGCGCATCGTCTATGGCAGCATTTCCGGCTTCGGCCAGGACGGCCCTTATCACAAGCGGCCGGGCTTCGATCAGATCGCGCAAGGCATGGGTGGGCTGATGTCGATCACCGGCGCCCCGGGCCAAGGCCCGATGCGCGTCGGCATTCCCGTCGCCGACCTCACGGCCGGGCTGTCCTGCGCGATGGGCATCCTCACCGCGCTGCTGGAGCGCGATGTCTCCGGCGAAGGTCAATGGGTGCAGACCTCGCTGCTGCAGGCGCAGATCTTCATGCTGGATTTCCAGGCCGCGCGCTGGCTGATGGAAAAGGACGTCGCGCAGCAGGCCGGCAACAACCACCCGACCAGCATCCCGACCGGCGTGTTCAGGACCTCCGACGGCTACATCAATATCGCCACCACGGGCGGCCGGATCTGGGAGCGCTTCTGCCAGACCCTCGGCGCGCCGGAGTGGATCGACAATCCCGATTTCGCCACCGCGCCCGCGCGCTCGAAGAATCGCGACGCGCTGAACGCTGCGATCGATCAGCACACGGTGACGAAATCCACCGAGCAATGGGTGAGCGAACTCAATGCCGCCGGCGTCCCCTGCGGCCCGATCTACTCCATCGATCAGGTGTTCGAGGACGCACAGGTGAAGCACCTCGGCATGGCGCAGCCTGTGCCGAATGAGGAGGGCCGCGACATTACTTTGGTCGCGCAGCCCTTCACGCTGTCGCGCACGCCGAGCCGGATGGCCGCTCGCCCGCCGGAATTCGGCGAGCAGACCGAAGACGTCCTCTCGGAATTCGGCTTCACCGATGGCGAGATCGCCGACCTCAGACTGCATCGGGTGGTCTGAGCGGCTGCAATGTGACGAAAAGCGGGCCCGCTTCCCGCTGTGGCCCGAATGTCACCACGCCCGAACTTCAGAGTTGGCCAGATTGAGGTCGTTCCGGGACCGCGATATGCTCTTTTCGTCAATGGAGCCGGCCACAATCGATGGCTGGCTCCGCCCGGGAGCCGGTCCATGAGCGCAACAGAACTGAAGGATTTTCTCGCGGCAATGGACGCGGCCCGTCAGGCCAACATGGCTGCGCTGGAAGCTGCCGGCGGACTTCTTGAAGATAACTTCGACGAGGACGTCAGCCCTGCTATTTTCTGCCGGCCCGCGACCATCCACTAGGCCTGGGCCGAGCCGCCTTACGGCGGCTGCTTTGCCCCTCGACAATTCTACGACGAATTACGCTTCAACCTTCGCCGCCGGATTCCGCATCTTGAGGCCGGCGACCAGGCGATCGATCAGCGGCCAGAACAGCAGCAGGATCGCGAGCGTCGTGATGGTGCCGACCAGCCCGTTCGACCAGAACACGCGCATGTCACCGCTGGAGATGATCATCGATTGCCGGAACGCGTCCTCGGCGCGGCTGCCGAGCACCAGCGCCAGCGTGAACGGCGCCAGCGGAATCTTGATCTTCTTGAAGACATAGCCGACCACGCCGAAGCCGAGCATCAGCCAGACATCGAACATCGCGTTCTGGATCGCATAGGCGCCGATCGCGCAGGACACCACGATCATCGGCGCCACCGCCGCGAACGGCACCCGCAGGATCGAGGCGAAAATCGGCACCGTGGTCAGCACCAGCACCAGGCCGACGACATTGCCGAGATACATCGAGGCGATCAGGCCCCAGACGAAATCCTTATGCTCGACGAACAGCAGCGGTCCGGGGTTGAGGCCCCAGACCATCAACCCGCCGAGCAGGATCGCGGCCGTGCCGGAGCCGGGAATGCCGAGCGCGAGCATCGGCAGCAGCGCCGAGGTGCCGGACGCGTGCGCGGCGGTTTCAGGCGCAAACACGCCCTCGATGCGGCCTTTGCCGAAGCTTGCCTGATCCTTTGAGAAACGCTTGGCAAGATTGTAGCCCATGAACGACGCGGCAATCGCGCCGCCCGGCGTGATACCGAGCCAGCAGCCGATCACCGACGAGCGCAGCAGCGTCATCCAATATTTCGGCAGATCCTTCCACACCGACAGCACCGTGCGCAGCGAGATCGAGGCGGCATGGCCATGCAGCGCCAGCCGCTCCTCCATCGTGAGCAGGATCTCGCTGATGCCAAACAGGCCGATCACCGCGACCAGGAAGTTGATGCCGCGGAGCAGATCAGTCGAGCCGAACGTCATCCGCAGCTGTCCGGACACGGTGTCCATGCCGATGCCGGCGAGCAGAAGCCCGAGCGACATCGAGATCACCGTCTTGTGCTTGTCCTCGCGGCCGAGGCCGACGAAGGAGCAGAAGGTGAGCAGATAGACCGCGAAGAATTCCGGCGGCCCGAAGCGCAGCGCAAAGGAGGATATCCACGGCGCCAGGAAGGTGATCAGCAGCACCGCGACCAGCGAGCCGATGAACGACGAGGTGAAGGCCGCCGTCAGCGCTTCCGCCGCCCGGCCCTGCTGCGCCATCGGATAGCCGTCGAAGGTGGTCGCCACCGACCAGGCTTCACCGGGGATATTGAACAGGATCGAGGTGATGGCGCCGCCGAACAGCGCGCCCCAGTAGATGCAGGACAGCATTACGATGGCCGAGGTCGGATCCATCGTGAAGGTCAGCGGCAACAGGATCGCAACACCGTTGGGTCCACCGAGCCCCGGCAGCACGCCGACAAAGATGCCGAGCACGAGCCCGACCATCATCAGGAGAAGCGTCTTCCAGGTCAGGAGGACGGCGAACCCATGCAGCAGCAGGCCTAAGGCTTCCATTCAGAATTTCCACTTGCCCCGTCATTGCGAGGAGCGAAGCGACGAAGCAATCCAGGAGTTGTTCGCCTCATTTCTGGATTGCTTCGCTTCGCTCGCAATGACGGTTGGTGAGAGTATTGGTTAATACCCGAACATCGCTTCCAGCGGTCCCTTCGGCATGATCACGTCAAATACAACATCGAACGTCACGAACATCACCGCGCTGAAGACGAAGGCCGTGAGCAGCGACTTCCACCAGGCGATCTTGCCGACCAGCCGCATGAAGCCCGCTATCAAGAGAAAGCTCGCGACATAGAGCCCGAGATACTGCATCGCGATGCAAAACAGGAGCGTCGGCACGAACACCGCCAGCACGCGCCGCAGCTGGGCCCGGGTGACGAAGGTCTCGCCCGCTTCCTTGCGCGACAGCACGGCGGCGACTATTCCATACAGGCTGGCGCCGCCGAGGATCACCGAGAGATAGAACGGGAAATAGCCGGGCTCCGGCCCCGTTGCGTCCCAGGACGCGCCGGTGCGCCAATTGTCGTAACCGAGCGTGATCGCGAGCGCGAGCAGAAGCAGCGACACGCCGATGTCGACGGACCGGTTCGAGGTGACGGCAGGCGAGCCCTCCTCCGGCGCGGTCGGATCGTCGACGTCGATTTCAATGTCGATCTCGGTGTCAGACATTGATCAACTCACACGGTCATCGTCCGCCACCGGGTGGCGCTCCGGAGCATCACTTCGCCACAAAGCCGGCTTCCGTCATCAGCTGCTTGTTGAGCGCGCCGTCATCCTCCAGGAACTGCAGCATATCCTTGCCGGTGAGGAACACCGGCTTCAGCGCCTGCTTCTCCATGTAGTCCCTGTATTCCGGTGTCTGGACCAGCTTGTGGAACAGGTCCACATAGAACGCCTGCTGCTCCGCGGTGACTTTGCCCGGCAGGAACATCGCGCGCAGCATCAGATACTGCACGTCCAGCCCCTCTTCCTTGCAGGTCGGGATGTCGTGCCAGGACTGCGTCTCCGTGACCTTGGCGGTGTAGGAGATGCGCTCCTTGTCGAATACGCAGAGCGGACGCACCTGGCCGGCCCGCCAGACTTCCAGGTTCTCGGAGGGATTGTTGACGTTGGATTCGGTGTGCTCGCCGACCAGCTGCGTAGCCGCCTCGCCGCCCGACTTGTAGGGAAGATAGGCGAACTTGGCGCCGGTCTTCTGCTCGACGAACATCGTCAGCACATGATCCTCGCGCTTGGAGCCGGTGCCACCCATCTTGAACGGCGTGCTCGAGGCCTTCGCGGCGGCGATAAACTCCTTGACCGTCTTCGGACCGGAGACATTGTCCCACAGCACGAACTGGTCCAGCGCGATCACGGCGACCGGGGTGAGTTCATGCCAGTCGAACGGCAGCTTCGCCGACAGCGGCAGCATGTAGATCAGCGAATAGGCGATGATGATCTTGTTCGGATCGCCCTCGCTCGACTTCATGTACATCAGCGCTTCGGCCCCGGAGGCGCCGCCCTTCAGCGACACCACGACCGGCTGCTTCATCAGATTGTTCTTCTGGATCGCGGCCTGCATCATCCGCGCCATCTGGTCGGAGGCGCCGCCCGCACCGGCGGCGACCACGATCTCGACCGGCTTGGTCGGCTCCCAGCCGGCCGAAGCCGGCACAGTTGCGAACAATGCGGCGCTCAACGCCGCGATCGTGACGATCTTGCGCAAATGTTTCATCCCCGGTTCGAGTCCGCTTGCACCCTGCTCGGATACTGCGGACTTATTTTGATTAGTTCAAGCCGGCTTGCGGTCTGCAACCTCGCGACTTTCGCATAAGGTTGCAGACCGCCTTTGTACTACTTCCCTTTCCAGTTCGGCGTCCGCTTGTTGAGGAATGCGTCCATACCTTCGCGGAAATCCTCGCTCATATAGGCGCGCAGGATCAGGTCCTCGCCTTCGTCACGCGACAGGGTGCGGCGGATGCGGCGCACCGCCTCCTTGGTCACTTCGAGCGTGATCGGCGCATGGCCTGCAACCAGCCGCGCGGTTTCCAGCGCGCGCCGCTGCAGCGTCGCGACATCGGGCACGATCTCGTTGAGCAGGCCGAGCGCAAGCGCCTCCGGAGCCTCAACCAGCCGCGCCTTGAAGATCAGGTCCTTGGTGCGGGCGGGACCGATCAGCGAGACGACGCGCGAGATGTTCGACATCGACAGGCAATTGCCGAGCGTGCGCGCGATCGGAAACCCCATCCGCGTGCTTTCCGTGCCGATGCGAAGATCGCAGCACGCGGCGATACCGGCGCCGCCGCCGGTGCAGGCGCCCGCGATCGCCGCGATCACGGGCACGCGGCACTGCTCCAGCGTGCCTAGCACGCGATCGATCCGCGCCTCATAGTCGAGCGCATCCTGCGCGGTCTTGAAGGCGCGAAATTGGGAGATGTCGGTGCCGGACGCGAACGCCTTGTCGCCGGCGCCGGTCAGGATCAGCGCCTTGATCGACCGGTCGCCGTTGATGCTTTCGCAGATCGAGGCCAGCTGCTCGTACATCGCGAACGTCATCGCGTTGCGCGCCTGCGGCCGGTTGAAGGTGATCTTGGCGATGCCGTCCTCGACGGCGTAAAGCAGATCCTCGGTGGCAGTGACGGGAGCGTTCATCTCAAGACTTCCTGCTGTGATGCGGAGCAGAACGGCTTTAGGATGGATCGCCGCTCCGTTCCACGTCGATGTTCGGGCATCTGCTTTGCGCGGATTACGCGACCTTCGGAATCGCCGTGACCTCGCGCTTCTTCAACACATCCATCGCAGCCAATACGCCGCCGGCGCGATGCGGCACCTTGGCAAGCTCGAGTCCCATCTCGACCCCCGAAAGCGTCCCCATCAGCATCAGATCGTTGAAATGGCCGATATGGCCGATCCGGAACACCTTGCCCTTGATCTTGTTCAGCCCGGTGCCGAGCGACATGTCGAAATTCTCCAGCACCACCTTGCGGAAATGATCCGCATCGTGCCCCTCGGGCATCACGACGCCGGTCAGCGCCGGCGAATGCGCCTGCGGATCCTGGCACTGGGTGTCCAGCCCCCACACCTTGGTCGCGGCGCGGGTAGCCTCGCCATGCCGACGATGGCGGGCGAACACGTTTTCATGCCCCTCCTCCTCCAGCATCTTGAGGGCCTCATTGAGGCCCATCAGGAGATTGCAGGCCGGTGTGTACGGGAAGGTGCCGAGCTTGTTGAAGTTGATGATCTCCTGCCAGTCCCAATAGGAGCGCATGCCGGCATTGGCCTTGGCCGCGGCGAGCGCCTTTTCCGAGACTGCGTTGAAGCCGAGCCCCGGCGGCAGCATCAGGCCCTTCTGGGAGCCGGCAACCGAAACGTCGATGCCCCAGGCGTCGTGCTCATATTCCATCGAGCCAAGCCCTGAGATGGTGTCGACCATCAACAGCGCCGGATGCGAGGCGCGGTCGAGCGCCTTGCGCACCTGGAGCGGCGGCGTCACGCAGCCGGTCGAAGTCTCGTTATGGACGATGCAGACCGCCTTGATCTGGTGCGCCTTGTCGGCGGCAAGCCGCTGTTCGATGGCCGCGATGTCGGCGCCATGGCGCCAGTCACCGGGGATGAAATCGATGTCGAGCTTGAACTTGTCGGCGATGCCGCGCCACAGCACCGCGAACTGGCCGGTCTCGGCCATCAGCACCTTGTCGCCGGGCTGAAGCGTGTTGACGATCGCCGCCTCCCAGGCGCCGGTGCCGGACGACGGGTAGATGATGACGGGCTGCCTGGTCTTGAACATCCGCTGCATCGCGGCCAGTACGGCAAAGCCGAGTTCGGCGAATTCCGGGCCGCGATGGTCGAGGGTCGGCATGTCCATCGCGCGCAACACGCGGTCCGGCACGTTGGTCGGCCCCGGAATCTGAAGAAAATGCCGTCCCGTATGCAGAGTCATAGGCGTCCTTCCCGGTCTTTGATTTGATTGGGCGGCTGGCATACCACCATT
This sequence comes from Bradyrhizobium sp. SZCCHNR3119, assembly GCF_032487775.1. Lineage (NCBI taxonomy): Bacteria > Pseudomonadati > Pseudomonadota > Alphaproteobacteria > Hyphomicrobiales > Nitrobacteraceae > Bradyrhizobium > Bradyrhizobium sp. SZCCHNR3119. The sequence goes on from NZ_JAUEUV010000001.1 coordinate 773,370, forward strand.
CGCCCTGCTTGTCCTCCGCCTTGGCGGCGGCGTCAACCCAAAGACCGGGAGGGATGACCGTTTCAATTCCTCCTCACTCCGCCGGAACCGGACTCGGCGCGCCGACCGCATGGTCGGCTTCCGCGAACCTCTCCTCGGGCCGCATGAAGAAGGCCGATACGCCGCCGATCAGAAGCACCCCCATCAGCATCAGGAACGGCAGGTCCCAATTGCCGGTGAGATCGATCACCCAGCCCGCCACCAACGGCGAGGCGATCGCAGCTCCGGCCGACCCCATGTTCATGATCCCGGACGCCGTGCCGGAATATCGCGGCGCAATATCCATCGGCACCGACCACATCGGCCCGATCACCAGCTCGGCGAAGAAGAAGCCGCTCGACAGGCACAGCGCGACCAAGGTGAGATCGTGGATGAACAGAATCGGCAGGAGCGAGGCGAGCGCACCGGCAAAGCCGGCCACCGTCACCGACAGCCGCGCCAATCGGACGTTGCCGCTGCGCTTCAGAATGGCGTCGGAGAGCACGCCACCGGCACTGTCGCCGATCACGCCGGCAAAGAACACGCCGGCAGAAAACAGCGCCGAGTTCTTCAGATCCAGGTGGAAGTTGTTCTTGAAGAACAGCGGCAGCCAGTTGAGGTAAAGCCACAGGCCCCAGCCGTAACAGAAATAGGTCAGGGTCACCGGCCACATCCGCTTAAGCAGCGGCCCCCACGGCACCGGCGGCTTGGCGCCGCTCGGCCGCGGTGGCAGCGCGGCAAGCTCGGCCTCGGTGATGTGGCGATGGTCCCGCGGCTCGTTGCGGAAGTAGCAGACCCAGACGACGCCCCAGAGCAGGCTGACGATTCCGAGCACCACGAAGGAGCCACGCCAGGTCAGCCACACCGTCAACGCCGCGACCATCGGCGGCGTGATCGCGTTGCCGAGCCGGGCAAAGGCATGGGTCAACCCTTGAGCAAAGCCGCGGCTGGTCGCCGGCGTCCAATATTGCATCGCGCGCGTCGCGGTCGGGAATGTCGCCCCCTCGCCGAAGCCGAGCGCGAGCCGCGCCATGAACAGCGTGGTCAGGCTGGTGACGAAACCGGTCGAGATCGTCGCGAGCGCCCAGATCATGCCGCACCAGAACAATGTCTTGCGCGGCCCGAAATGATCGCCGACCCAGCCGCCGATCACCTGGAACATGAGGTAGGGATAGGCGAAGGCGGAGAACACGAGACCGAGCTGGGTGTTCGAAAGCGACAGCTCCTTCTGGATCTCGCTTGCGGCCGTACCGATATTGACCCGGTCGATATAGGTGATGAAGTACATCACGCACAGCATTGCCAAGACGACATGCGTGGCCTTGAACCGCAGTCTCATGTTCTCTCCCGACTTGTTGATTGTATTTTTGAAGGCGCACTAGAAAAGCGGCGCCGGAGACCGGCGCCGCTGGAGTCCGGTCAGGTGCCGACGGCCTTGAGATGCGAGCCCGCATTGCCTTGGGGACGCTCTTCCAGCAGCTTCATCGCGGCATCGACGCCGCCGGAGCGGTGCGGCACGCCGGCGACGCGAAGCCCCATCTCGACGCCGGTCAGCGCCGCCATCAAGGTCAGCGCGTTGCATTCGCCGAGATGGCCGATCCGGAACACCTTGCCGGCAACCTTCGACAGGCCCGAGCCCAACGACATGTTGTAATTGTCGAGTACGACTTTCCGAAACTGGTCGGCGTCATAGCCCGGCGGCATCTGCACCGCGGTCAGCACCGGCGAGAAATCCTTCGGCTCCTGGCACAGCACCTCCAGACCCCAATGGTTGACCGCGGCGCGGGTGGCGGCGGCGAGCCGCTGGTGCCGTGCGAACACCTGGTCGAGCCCCTCTTCAAGCAGCATCGCAATGGCTTCGCGCAGGCCGTAAAGCAGGTTGGTCGCGGGCGTATAGGGAAAGAAGCCGTTCGCATTCGGCTTCAGCATCTCCTCCCAGTCCCAGTAGGAGCGCGGCATCTTGTTGGTCTTGGCCGCGGCGCGCGCCTTGGCCGAGATCGCGTTGAAGCCGAGGCCGGGCGGCAGCATGAAGCCTTTCTGGGAGCAGCTAACCGCGACATCCACCTGCCATTCGTCGAAGCGGAAGTCGGCCGAGCCGAGGCCGGAGATGGTGTCGACCATCAGCAGCGCCGGATGCTTGGCCCGATCGATCGCCGCGCGCACCTCTCCGATCCGGCTGGTGGCGCCAGTCGAGGTCTCGTTGTGCACGACCATCACGGCCTTGAAGGCGTGCGCCTTGTCCTGAGTGAGCTTCTCCTCGATCACGGCCGGATCGACGCCGCGGCGCCAATCGCCGGGGATGAAGTCGACCTCGACGCCCCAGCGCGCCGCCATCTGCCGCCACAGCGTGGCGAAGTGGCCGGTCTCGACCATCAGCACCTTGTCGCCTGGGGACAGCGTGTTGACGATCGCGGCCTCCCAGGCCCCGGTCCCCGAGGACGGGAAAATGATGACGTCGCTGGAGGTCTTGAAGATCGCCTTCGACCCGTCCAGCACGGCCTTGCCGAGCGCGGCGAATTCCGCGCTGCGATGGTCGATCACGGGCATATCCATGGCCCGCAGCACTCGCTCCGGCACCGGGCTTGGACCCGGAATATTGAGGAAATGGCGGCCTTGATGACGGGTCACGGGCAAGTCTCCTGGGGTAGCGGCGTTCCGATGCCCCAAGATTGCATTCATTTATTATCACTACAAGCCATGAATGAATTCATTTCAATGGTCGACGATGACCGGAACTGCCGCTAGAATTTTGGCCAATGAGCACCACGATTCCAGAAGATGCGGCACCGGCCGCCGCCGCGCCGGACCGGACCGACGCGCCTGCGCGCGACGAGATGTCCTTGCATGACGAGATCTTGTCACGGCTGCGCGATTACATCGTCGAAGGCCATATCGCCGATGGAGCCAGGATCTCGGAGCGGCAACTCTGCGAGATGCTGAAAGTGTCGCGCACCCCCCTGCGCGAGGCCCTGAAGGTGCTCGCTGCTGAAGGGTTGGTTGAGCTCCTGCCCAATCGCGGCGCACGGGTGCGGCCGCTCGGCGCCCACGACATCGCCGAATTGTTCGACCTGATGGGCGGGCTCGAGGGCCTTGCAGGCAGGCTTGCCTGCGAGAAGATTTCGGATGAAGAGATCGCAAAAATCGAGCAACTTCATCATGATATGTATGGCTTCTACATCCGCCAGGACATGCAGGGCTACTTCCGGATGAACCAGTTGATCCATCGCGCGATCGTGCAGGCCGCAGGCAATGCGATGCTGTCGGCGAGCTATGAGAACCTGGCCGGCCGGATCCGCCGCGTGCGCTACTCCGCCAATTTCGCCCGCAAGCGCGAGCGCTGGAGCGAGGCGATGCGCGAGCATGAGGCGATCCTGGACGCGCTGCGCCGGCGCGCCGGCAGCGAGCTTTCCGACATCCTCTTCCTGCATCTCCGCAACAAGGGCGCCGCCGCCATTGCCTATCTCAATGAGGCCGCCGCAGGCGCGGGCGCGGCAACCGGGGCGTCGACCAGACTCGCGCCAGCCGGATGATCCAGCCCTCCCGCGCTAGATTTGCATGCAATTTTTATTTACGTCTCGTCATAAATGAATGACATCGGGTTGGTGTCGGAGCCAGCCCGGACGAGACCAAACGACAAGGCCAGGGCCGACCAGGGACACCGCATGCCGCACGCGAAAGCCGGCCCATCGAAGCTCGAACAGAGGCTGCGCGCCGAAATCACCGGCGACGTCTTCTTCGATCGCTTCAACCGCGGCCGTTACGCCACCGACGCATCCTTCTACCAGGTAATGCCGGCCGGCGTGGTGGTGCCGCGCACGGTCGAGGAGGCGCTGCAAACCTTGGCGATTGCCCGCGACGAGGGGCATATCGTGACGCCGCGCGGCGGCGGCACCTCGCAATGCGGACAGACCGTCAACAGCGGCATCGTCGTCGACGTCTCCAAGCACCTCAACCGGCTGCTCTCGCTCGACGTCGAGAACCGCACCTGCGTGGTCGAGCCCGGCATCGTGCTCGACGACCTCAATCGCCAGCTCAAGAAGCACGGGCTGTGGTTTCCGGTCGACGTCTCCACCGCCTCGCGCGCCACCATCGGCGGCATGGCCGGCAACAATTCCTGCGGCGGCCGTAGCTTGCGCTACGGCACCATGCGCGACAACACCATCGCCATCGATGCCGCGCTCGCCGACGGAACGCTGCTGCATTTCGGCGAGGTGCCGCGCGATCTCGCCCAAGTCAGTTCGCCGGAGAGCGGCCTTGCGCTATTCCGCGACATGCTGGCGCTCGGCACGCGCGAGGCCGCCGAGATCGCCGACAAATTCCCCAAGGTGCAGCGCCGGGTCGGCGGCTACAATCTGGATGCGCTGACCCCGCGCAACGCCGCCAACAACATGGCGCATCTGTTGGTCGGCTCCGAAGGCACCCTCGCCTTCTCCACCCGGATCGAGCTGAAGCTGTGGCCGCTGATCCGCAACAAGGTGCTCGGCGTCTGCCATTTCGGCAGCTTCTATGAGGCGATGGATGCCGCCCAGCATCTGGTCAAGCTGAAGCCGATCGCGGTCGAGCTGGTCGACCGCACCATGATCGCGCTCGGCCGCGACATCGCGATGTTCCAGCCGATCATCTCTGCGGCCGTGCGCGGCGATCCCGATGCCATCCTGGTGGTCGAGTTCGCCGAAGAGACGCAGGAGGAGAATCTCGCCAAGCTGAAACAGCTCACCGCGCTGATGGGCGATCTTGGTTTCTCCTGGGATCGCGAACCGCGCAAGTGGGGTGGCGTGGTCGAGATCGTCGAGCCGAGCTTGCAGACCGGCATTGCCGAATTCCGCGCCGCCGGCCTCAACGTGATGATGTCGATGAAGGAAGCCGGCAAGCCGGTCTCCTTCGTCGAGGACTGCGCGGTGCCGCTGCCGCACCTCGCCGACTATACCGCGCGCCTGAACGAGGTGTTTGCCAGGCATGGCACCCGCGGCACCATGTATGCGCATGCTTCCGAGGGCTGCCTGCATGTCCGTCCCGTGCTGAACCTGAAGCTGGAGAAGGACGTGCGCGCGATGCGCGCCATCGCCGAGGAAGCCTTCGCCATGGTGCGCGACTACAAGGGTTCGCATTCCGGCGAGCATGGCGACGGCATCGTCCGCTCCGAATTCCATGAGCAGATGTTCGGCGCACGCATCGTCGCCGATTTCAAGGAGGTCAAGCTGCGCTTCGACCCCGACGGCGCGCTCAACCCCGGCCGCATTGTCGATCCGCCCAAGATGGACGACCGCGCGCTGTTCCGTTATCCGCCGGACTATCGCGTCGGCGAGCTGAAGACGATGCTGGACTGGTCGGCCTATCCCGGCCAGGGCCGCGGCTTCCAGGGCGCGGTCGAGATGTGCAACAACAACGGCGCCTGCCGCAAGCTGGAAGGCGGCGTGATGTGCCCCTCCTACCGCGCCACCCGCGAGGAGAAGGACGTCACCCGCGGCCGCGCCAATACGCTGCGGCTCGCGATCTCCGGCCAGCTTGGCCCGGACGCATTGTCCTCCGACGAGATGATGGAGACCTTGAAGCTCTGCGTCTCCTGCAAGGCCTGCCGCCGCGAATGTCCTGTCGGCGTCGACATGGCCAAGATGAAGATCGAGGTGCTGGCGGCGCGCGCCACGACCCACGGCCTCACTCTGCGCGACCGCCTGGTCGCATTCCTGCCGCGCTATGCCGACCTCGCCGCGCGTTTTGCTCCGCTCGCCAATCTGCGCAACGACAGTGCGCAGCTGCGATCGGTGATGGAGCGCTTCGCCGGCATCAGCGCCAAGCGCAAGCTGCCGGCCTTCCGCCGCGACATCTTCCGCCTCGGCGTCGAGGCGATGGGACCAGAGAACGGCCGCGAGGTCGTGCTGTTCACCGACACGTTCAACCGCATCTACGAGCGCGAAAATCTCGAGGCTGCGCTGCGGGTGCTGACCGCCGGCGGCTATCGCGTCTACATTCCCAAGCCGGCCGGTGGCGGCCGGCCGCTGTGCTGCGGCCGCACCTTCCTCTCGGCGGGTCTGGTCGATCAGGCCAAAGGCGAGCTCGATCGCCTGGTCGAGACCTATGCCCCGTTTGCCGCGCGCGGCGTGCCGATCATCGGGCTCGAGCCGAGCTGCCTGTTGACCCTGCGCGACGAGCTGCTGTCGCTGCGCACCGATCCCACCGCAAAGACCATCAGCGCGCATGCGCTACTGCTCGAGGAATTCCTGGCGCGCGAGGCCGAGCACGGCCGGCTGCAATTGCCTCTCGGCCCCCTGCCGGGCAAGGCGCTATTGCATGGCCACTGCCACCAGAAATCCTTTGCCGCCTTCAAGCCGGTCGAGCAGGTGCTGCGACTGATCCCTGAGCTCGAGGTCGAAACCGTCGAATCCTCCTGCTGCGGCATGGCCGGCGCGTTCGGTTACGGCGCCGACACCTACGAGGTCTCGATGCAGATGGCCGAAGCCTCGCTGCTACCAGCCGTGCGCCAGGCGGATGCAGCGACCTACATCGTCGCCGACGGCACCTCCTGCCGCCACCAGATCCAGGACGGCACCGAGCGCGCTGCCATGCACGCCGCGCAACTTCTGGCGATGAGCTTGGATCGTGCGCAACCGCGTTCGTAGTTCACGAGTTTGAAAGCCGCGGAGCGCGATCTCAATGTTCGTCATTGCGAGGAGCGAAGCGACAAAGCAATCCAGAGTTTCTTGTTAACCCCTCGATTGCTTCGCTTGCAATGACGGGTAAGACCAACCTCATCATTCGTCGAAACACAAAGGACACCGACATGACCGACCTCCCCCTCGACACCGCCCGCAAGATCCTCGATGCCACGCTTGCGAAGGGCGTCGAAAAGAAGCTCAAGCCGCTGGCGGTGATGGTGCTCGACGCGCGCGGCTGCATCAAGGCTGCGGCCGCGCAGGACGGCACCAGCCTGATGCGGGGTGAAGTCGCACACGGCAAGGCCTACGGCGCGCTCGCGCTCGGCCTCGGCTCCCGCGCCCTGTTCCAGCGTGCGCAGGAACAGGCCTATTTCATCGATGCCGTGAACACGCTGGCCCAGGGCCGCCTCGTGCCCGTGCCCGGCGGCGTGCTGATCATGGATGGCGCGACGCTGCTCGGCGCCGTCGGCGTCTCCGGCGACAGCTCCGACAATGACGAGACCTGCGCCATCGCCGGCATTGAGGCCGCGGGCCTCAAGCCGAATGCTGGCTGACGCCGTTCATCTGACCGCAACAGCAACCTTTTCGCGTCTTGCGGCTTCCTCGGGGTTCATCATGCCCACGAGGAGGCCGCGCGTGAATCAGATCCCCCTGCCGGCATCGGCCGAGGCCGAGAACCGCGACGCCGATGCGGCGCGCGACGATGGCGTGCGCGAGATCGCACCCCATGTCGCCTATCGCAGCTCGCGAGCGTCAACGTCGTCTGCTTCGGCCCGGCCGACGCCGGCGACGACCATTGGGTGCTGATCGACACCGCCGGAGCAGCCCGCGCGGGACTTCGACGACATCGCGGTTCCCAAAGCTGGCCGCTACGCACCGTCATAAGGCCTACGGCCTACGCCATCGGCACGAGCTTACCGAAGATTCAGCTGCGCCAGTCCGCGCGCGCGAAACATTGACGGCCGATCCACGTTTGTCGTCGGGGCGCTTGGAGACGAAACATGCCTCGAAATCGACCTCGCACCGTGATTATTACCGGCGCGTCCGCCGGCATCGGCCGCGCCATCGCCAAACGGTTCGGCCAGGCAGGCGATCGCATTGGACTCATCGCCCGAGACGAAGACGCGCTGAAGGATGTGCAGCGCGAGCTGCAAGGCTGCTTCGCACACGCAGAGTACGAAGCGGCCGATGTCGCCGACCCGGAGGCGCTGTTCGCCGCCGCTGAAAGGCTGCAGGAGCGGCTTGGCCCGGTCGACATCTGGATCAACGATGCGATGGAGACCGTGTTCTCGCTCGTGGCCGACATCACGCCGGACGAATTTCGCCGCGTCACCGAGGTTACCTATCTCGGCTTCGTCTATGGCACCATGGCGGCCCTGAAATCGATGCGTCCGCGCGGCGAGGGCCGCATTATCCAGATCGGCTCGGCACTCGCCTATCGGGGCATTCCCTTGCAGGCCGCCTATTGCGGCGCCAAGCACGCCATCCGCGGCTTCACCGACTCCTTGCGCACCGAGCTGCTCAACGAGCGCTCCGCCGTCTCGATCTGCATGGTCGACCTGCCCGCGGTGAACACGCCGCAATTCGACTGGGCCCGCGCCCATATTCCCCACACGCCACGGCCGATGGGCCAGCCGGTCGAACCGGAAGTGATCGCCGATGCGGTCTATCGCGTCGCCGATGGCGGCTTCCGCGAATATTGGATCGGCTGGCAGACCATGCTGACCATTCTCGGCAATGCGGTCGCGCCCGCCTATCTCGACCGCTATCTCGCCCGCAAGGCGGTGCGCGGACAGCAAACCGACGTGCCGCTGGTACCGGACCGCACCGACAATCTCGACCGTCCCGTGACGCGGCTGCATCGCACCCGCGGCTCCTTCAGCCGGGAATCCGCGCAGCATGCCATGCTCATCCCCGGCGACCTCGCGCGCGCCGCGACGGTTGCGCTCGGCGCCGCCGTCTTCTTCGCCCTTGGCGCGGCAACTCTGCGCGCCAGGCCACAACGCTCGCGAAGAGGTTCGTTTTCAATGCGGAACGCCCCGGTCAGCCGAGTTCGAAGCTGGTGACGCCAAACACCCGCTCCGTCCGCAACTCGCGGATCGCACCGGTGTACATGCGCGCGGTCTCGAACACAGGTGCGAGACCGAGACCTTCCGCGAAGGCAACCGCCTCGCGGTTGATCGCGGGCACATCGAGGAAGACTTCGACCTTGCCGATCTCTGCCAGCAAGGCCGACAGCACCGCCTCGGCGGCGGCGCGATTGTCGGCCACCAATGGGCCGATCTTATAACCTCGCCGGCATGGCCGGATCACGCCCCAGCCGGCGAGTTCGCCGTTCCGCATCAGCGCGCGGCAGACATGGCCGGATGCGTTGATCCAGGAACGCAGGAAGCTGCTGCGCGGCGCCGGAAACACGGTCGCGTCTGAGGCTTCGATCGCGCTGAAAGGCATAGTCGTCAGCGGGACGACGCCGGCTTGCGATACGGCCCTAGTCGTGACCGTGCCGCCGTAGCGAATATTGGCATAAGCATAGTGGAAGCCGGATTTTATGTAATTGTCCTGCTGCGCGACTACACCGTCGAGCCCGACCACGCGGGCCCCCGCATGCGCCATCGCGGCGTTCCAGATGCGCAGGCCGTAGCCGTGGCCACGCAGATCCGGGCGCACGATGTAGAAGCCGAGAAAAGCGAAGCGCGCATCGTAGTTGACGCAGGAGACGGTCGCGACCGGCGCTCCATCGAGCTCGGCAATGATGAAGCCCTCGGGATCGACCGTCCCGAAGCAGGCGGCATCGGCAAGGCCGGGATTCCACCCCTCGGCTGCCGCCCAGTCGATCGCGAGCCCGATCTCGTCCGGCCGCATCGGCCGGATGAGCAGGCGGTTAGCGTCAGGATGTTCGCTGGATCGCGTCACGGTCCCCTCGATCGGACTACGGCGTCACGCCTCGCGCGTGGTCGTCGCAGATGCGTGCTAGAATTGAATTTTTATGTGCCCCTCGACAGAGTGATCCTGGGCGCTCGTCGAAAGATTGCCGCGATAGGATACTCCGATAACAGCATTCGCGCTTGTGCGGAGATCCAGTGCGGTCTGCACCAGGGCGGCGTCCCGGGCGAGTGGCAGCCCGGCGACGTCGAATCCAGCACCCGTGCTTCTGAAACGCAGGTCATCTTCCGGCTTGAGCTGGCCGAATCCGTGTTGCCAAGCAAGCGACGCTGAAGGCTTGAGCGCCGTGCCGTTCGACAACACGATCACCGCCGACGCGCGCGCTCCGATCGCGGAGTAGCCCACATCCTCCTCGCGGGACGAGCCGGAAAGTGCGGCAACGCCACCGACCTCATCGAAGCCATTGGCATGGAGATGAATCCATGACCAACCTGCGAATGGCTCCACAAGAACATCCGCGAGATTTAGACCATACCCGATCTCACCAAATAATTGTGAGCTGAGCGCGCCATAACGCCCGGTCGCCTGTTCGAGAAAACCCGGATAGCTGATCGCGCGAGCGCTCCCAATCGTGCTGAAGCTCAGAAGTGCCCCTGATCGGATCTTCCAGGCACCCACGCCGAAACCTGAATAGACGCCCAGATATGCGCTATCGACATCGGCCGAGCTCGCACGGACATCGATACTGGTCCTCGAATTGGTGTAGCCGACTGCGACGCCTGCCCGCCAGCTGTCGCCCAGCCTCCCGTCGACTCCGCTGAAGAAACCGCTCAGGCGTCGGCTCATACCAGCAGCATTCCCATCGCCGCGAAGCGCGCCCCAAGCCCCCACTCCCTGGGCCCACCAGGCAATGTCCCGCGATGTGGACGCGTTGGCCAACGACGGAATGCTGTCGGCCCGGAAAACGCGCCTGCCCGTATCGGCGTAGGCCAGATCTTTCGACGAGGATGGATCGAGGTCGCCGTAGGCCACCGCCGGACCTTCGGAGCCGAAACTCGCAAACGGCCCAAAACGGTCCTCGAAGGAAGTTTGACGCAAGCGACCGAGGACGGCGTCCCGGGCGTAATAACCGTCTTCGACAACGGACGTCCGTGCGCTGGCGTGAAGTTCGCCCGACAGCGCGTCGAACGCCTGCTGCGCGCCGGCCGTCGTCTGGAAGATCACGCTGCCGAAAAGCGGGCTGTCCGGCGAACTTTGCTGGAGAGCCGTGGCTACGGCCATTTGGTTTGCCGTCCGCGCGACGCTCGGAAAGAACGTCGACTGGGTCAACGAAAGGAACACGTTGTTGGCATCATAACTCAGGCTGGGAAACAGGAACGCAAAATTGCTGCTCACCCCAGAGAAGGCACCACTGATGCCATTGGCTGCACTGAGGATGGTGTAGGTGGTACGGAAGGCATAGGTACCGGTTTGCGGCAGGACGACGACATTGCCATTGAGGCTTGCCGCGCCGGTCGCCACGATCCGATCTGCGACCCCGCTGGCGTTGGCCTCGACTTCGTAGGTGGAGCCCGAAGCAAAGGATACGTTGCCGGAGACATTGAGCGTTCCGATCGAGTTGCCTGGAGCAACGACTCCGCTGCTTGCGACACCGAGGCCACCGATCGTGCCACTGCCCATGAGCCGAGCCCCGGAGTTGACGAGCACGGACGATGCAAGCTCCCCGGTGACGTCCAATATCCCGCTGTTGACCAGCGTCGGACCGGTATAGCTACTGTGTCCGTTCAGGATCAGCGTCCCGCTGCCGTTTTGCTCGACGGCACCCGAGCCCGAGATCGATCCGCCGAAGGTGTAGTTGTCGGAACGATTGAAGGCCAAGATACCGTTGTCGGTCACGTCACCGACGATCGAGCCGCTGGTGCCGCCATTGCCGAGTTGCAGCGTTCCGGCGCTGACGGTGGTGCCGCCCGTATAAGTGTTCGAGCCGGTGAAGATGGTCGTGCCGGAGCCTAACTGTTGGAATGCTCCGGTCCCGGAAGCGACACCGCCGAAGGTGTAGCTGTCGGAACGATTGATCGCAAAAATGCCGTTGTTGCTGACGTTGCCGCCGATCGAACCGCTGGTGCCGCCATTGCCGAGTTGCAGCGCGCCGCTATTCACGGCGAATGAGGCGTTTGGCATGTCACCATCGACCTCGAGCAGACCACCATTCACGCTGAAGCTGGAAATGAGAGAGTTAGTGCCGGTAAGGGTCCAGTGGCTGCTGCCCTCCTTGAGAAACGTCCCAAAGCCCTGATATTGCAGGCTGGAGCCGATCGCTGCGACGTCGAAGCTCGCGGTGCCGGTCCCGCCCAGCGCGAGGGTATCGCTGCCGCCGCCGAGAACGTTGCCGTTGATCACAGCGGTTGGATCAAGCTCTAACCTGTTCCCCGAACCGTGAAATCGAACTGCACCAGCAGCACCGCCATTAAGCGTACCAGCCACGGTCAGAGTGGTGGGGCTGACGACGAGACTCGACGTATCAATGGCGAAACTATTCGCCCCCGTACCATTGGAGGTCACGTGGCTTCCGGCATTGACCGTAATCGCAATCGATCCGCCTGTTCCACTTCTCGCATAGATGCCCCGGGCATTGCTTCCGGTGACGTCGCCGGCGACAGTAATGTCTACTGCGCCGTTGCCATCACTCTGCGCAAATATCCCGGTCTCCTGGCTGCTCACGGTCGTTCCGGCGGCTGTTGTCACCGTGACATTTGCGTTCCCTCTCGCGAGGAGGGCGAAATCGGTGCCCGTCGTGCCGACAGCCGTGACGTCGCCATTGGCCGTCACTGTCGTCGATCCCGTTCCGTAGTTGCGGCTCAGAATGCCGTATCGGGCGCCACTGACGTTGGAGCCTGCGCCGGTCGTCACGCTCAGATCGGTGCCGAAATTGATCGCCACGATTCCGCGCGATACCGCGGTTGTACCCGTGCTGACGACATCGCCATTGGTCGTGATGCTGAGCGCGCCGGTACCCTGGTTGCGGCCCCGAATGCCGTAATTGAGGGCGGTGATATTGCCGTTGGTGTTGACTGTGATGCTGCCCGGAACGCCGGCTGTCGTCGTCATATTGAGTCCGTTACCGTTGGTCGCGGTAAACGGAGAGAAGTTCGTATCGGTGTATGAAAGGTCGCCGGCGCCAGTGATCGTCAGGGCATTCGAGGAAACGGTCGTAATGCGGAAGCCCGACAACGCAGTCACGTGAGCGTTGGCGCCCGAAATCGTCTGGGCGGTGCTGGCCCCCGAGCATTCCCAATTGGAGCCGCCCACGTTGGCGCAAGCAGAGTAGGCCCGGCGACTATAGCCGAAGACTGCGCCCATCAGCATCGAAGACGACAGCACGAACTGCCGGCATAGAGACCGATCGGACAAGCGCCGCCCTCCTCCTTTGGGGTGGGAAATTCAACCTTTATATGTCAAAACTAAATAGACAACCAGTAGACGATTCCATATCGACCAGAGGGTCTTGAGCGGTCCCGCCTTTTCGAGGCGCTCACCTTGGACGCGCTGAAGAGGCCCTATCTCTTGTCGGGGTTCACTGCCGTTTGGAGCAGCGTCCATGGGCCATCGTGACGATACACCGACATTCGAATCAAACGAGATTCTGCCCGCCGATCGCGCTCCCGCGGACCAGGGCCAAGCTGGCACGCAGGCAATTCGGTATTCCATGTCGCCCGGACTGCCCGACTTTCTCGGTTCTCACCGCATCGCCATCGCAGGTTCGTCCTATCAATCCGGCAAGTTCTATCTGCTTGGCCAGAACGCCGACGGCGGGCTCTTGGTCCATGAGCGCCTCTTTCACAAGGCCATGGGACTCTGCATCGCGGACAGAGACACGATCCTGCTCGCCACGATGTTCCAGATCTTGAAGTTCAAGAACGTACTTGCGCCCGGGCAACGGATCAACGATCTGCACGATGCCTGCTATGTCCCGCGCCAGATCTTCACCACCGGCGAGCTCGATGCTCATGACGTCGGGGTGCTGAGCGATGGCCGCATCGTCTTCGTCAACACGCTTTACAACTGTCTTGCCTCTACATCGGAACGGCACAGCTTCACGCCGATTTGGAAGCCTTCCTTCATTTCGAAGATCGTCAAGGAGGACCGATGTCACCTGAACGGACTTGCCATCGAAGACGGCGTCCCCCGCTACGTTACGGCGATCAGCAGGTCGGACACCGTCGATGGCTGGCGCGACCGCCGCGCCGATGGCGGCATCGTTGTCGACGTGCATTCCAATGAGATAGTGATCGGCGGTCTCTCGATGCCTCACTCTCCCCGCCTTTATCGCGGGAGGCTATGGGTGCTTAATTCGGGTACCGGCGAGATCGGATGGATCGAACGATCAGCAGCAGGCGCAAAGTTCCACGTCCTGGCGTTTTGTCCCGGCTTCGTGCGCGGGCTCGCGTTTTTCGGCGACTACGCCTTCGTTGGCTTATCGAAGCCTCGCTACGAGCGTTTCGAGGGTCTCGCACTGGATCGCAGGTTAGCCGAGACCGATTCCGAACCATGGTGCGGAATCCAATTGATCAATCTCGACACCGGTACCTGCGAGAACTGGTTTCGAATCGATGGGGCAGTAACCGAATTCTACGATCTAGGCGTGGTGCCGGACGTGGTACGACCAATGGCGATCGGCTTCGCCACCAATGAGATCCTCGACTTCATCACCCACGATCCGATTGATCCCGCTCAGCGCGCTTAACCCACCGCCGAAGCGACCGCTTGGGATTGGGTCCTCGCGCCACGCATCAAGTTGCGAGCCAGCCGGGAACGCGCGCTGGCCGAAGATGGCGCGCAATTTTGCCCGTCGTGCCAATGTGTCGCACGATTTTCGAGTTGCGTCGTCGGGCAAATCACCGGCAGATTCTCCTGCGTCTCGGCCCTTTCAAGAGGGGCGCATCGCGATCGTCACGAGTGTTGGGTCCGGGATGCGATGGCTGCCGTTTCATCAGGCGCATTTGCGCAAGACGACTGATGCGACGGCGGACGGCGAAATCGTGTGGTCCTGATACCCCGACGCTGGTATCCCGCCCAACGCGCCTCGCGCGTTGTCGCGGACGCGACGAAGCTTTGCTTCGCGCGGATATGGTGGCCAACAAGCCCGGCGCACCAGGGAGATCACGTATAAGCCGTAAGCCCATCGCGCAGGGAAGGCCGGAGCATCGGCTGAAACCTGTGGTGACCGCCGCGTGCATTTTCTTTCGCACGCGGGCCATGGGTATCAGCGGATACCCGGCCTTCCCTGCGCCCTCTTCATTTCAGAGGGCGATGACGACCAGCACGGCTCGGACATTTGTGTCGCGAGATCGTGGACGTGCGTCTGCTCGGCTGTTTGACAATTGAAATCGCAACATTGATTGCTCGTCATTGCGGGGAGCGAAGCGACGAACAATCCAGATTATTTGCTCGGCCTCGATTGCTGCGCGTCGCCCGCAATGGTGATGCTCTCACTTCCCTGTCCACACCGGCTTGCGCTTCTCGGCGAAGGCCTTCAACCCTTCCCTGGCGTCCTCGGTCATCGCCAAAAGCGCGATCTGGCTTTCGGTGTAGGCGATCGCTTCGTCGAACGACATCGCGGCGATCGCGCGCATGGCATATTTTCCGCGGCGGATCGCGGTCGGCGACTTGTCGACGATGCGGGAAATCAGCCACTCCACCTTGGCATCGAGTTCGGCCGCAGGCACGACGTAATTGAGCAGCCCCGCGGCCTGTGCCGTCCTCGCATCGAACGGCTCGCCGGTCAGCGCCCATTCGTTGATCAGGCGCGGCGGCGCGATCCGCTGCAAAAGGCTCAAGACCTGCATCGGGAACACGCCGACCTTCACCTCGGGCAGGCCGAAGACGACGTTGTCGGCAGCCACCGCCATGTCGGTCATGCAGAGAAGACCCATGCCCCCGGCCATGCAGACGCCGCCGACCCGGGCGATCGCCGGCTTGGTCGCATTCTGCGACAGCCGCAAGAGGTCGGCGTAGTCGACATTGGGCCGGGAGAAATCCATCGCGAACGCCGCACCGGAGTTCTGCAGATCGGCGCCGGCGCAGAACGCCTTCTCGCCCGCGCCGGTCAGGACGATGATGCGGACGTCCGGATCGTCATGGGCCTGGCGATAGCCTTGCGCGATCCCGGTGATCACCTCGCCGTTGAGCGCGTTGCGCTTGTCCGGACGATTAATGGTGATCCAGAGAGCCTGTCCGCGCTTGTCGAGGATCACGCTTGGCGTGTCGGTCATGGCCTTGCCTATCTGCTGCTATCCGGAAGCGGAATTGTCGCCGGATAGCGACATCGAGCAAGGAAAACTTGCGCCAGGTCGCCGCGGGCCGGCCGATCTCGCGCTGGCCGGCGCGCCAGGTCGGGCGGCCGCGCTCGAACCGGCCGTCGCGCAGGAACGCGATCGTCTGCCGGAGCGCGGCCGGGTGCAGCAGCAGGCCCATATGCGAGGCCTTGACCGTGGTGTGGTCGGCCATGTCGGCGAGCTTGCAGCTCTCCACCGACACCCGGCCGTCATTCGGCCAGGGCAGCAGGAACAAGGCCGAGATCGGATCGAGAAAACGGTTACCGGCGATGACGCCGACCTCGTAGTCGAGCGGCGGCAAGGAGGCCAGGGTCACGTGCTGGGTGGTCAGCAACTGCAGGCCGGCGGGGCCGAAATATCTGCGATAGAGCGCGATGTCCTTCAGACGATCGGCGATCTCGCTGCCGCCATTCGGAGTACCGAGCATGACCACGCGGCCGAGCCGCGCCGGCCGGTGCCTTGCGATGTAGACCCGCGCGAGCAGCCCGCCCATCGAATGGGTGACGAAATGAACGGGCCCGCGCAGGTTCGCCGCAAAGCCTGCGATCGCCGGATGGATGTCCTCGGCGAGCTCTTCGAGCGGCTTCTTACGACTCTCATAATCCAGATTGAGTGTCGCAAAGCCCGCGCGCTGCAACGCTCTTTCCAGCCGTCGGAGCATCAAGGAGCGGCCGGCGATGCCATGCAGCAGGACCACCCCCGCGGTGCAGGGGCTCTCCTGTCGATCTCGTCGGCGCAATGATGCCATTGATGCCATCAGGCGACTTCCCGCTCCACCGGCTCAGGCGTAGCGCTGCCTGCAGCGGACTCCGCGAGCGCCTTCGCCGCAACATAGTCGGTCTTGCCGCTCCCAAGCAGCGGCACCTTGTCGACCACCATCACAGTTGCGGGAACGGCGAGCTCGGGCGCGCCTTGCGCCTTGGCCTGGCGTTGCATCGCGCTGCGCTCGGCTTGCTTCTCCGTGGTGAGCAGCACGATGCGCTCGCCCTTGCGCTCATCGGGAATCGACACCGCGACCGAGATCGCCTGCGGCCACACCGTGGCAGCGATCTGCTCGACCACCGACAGCGACACCATTTCGCCCGCGATCTTGGCAAAGCGCTTGGCACGGCCCTTGATGGTGATGAAGCCCTGCGCATCGATGGTGACGATGTCGCCGGTGTCGTGCCAGCCTTCGGGCAGAGCTTCCAGCACGCCGGGATTTTCGGCGCGCAAGTAACCGAGCATCACGTTCGGACCTCGCACCGACAGTCGGCCGCCCTCCTCGATCCCTGGCACCTTGTCCAGCCGGTATTCCATCAGCGGCGACAGCCGGCCGACGGTGCCGACGCGATTGGCCATCGGCGTGTTCATCGCCAGCACCGGCGCGGTCTCCGTGACACCATAGCCTTCGAGCACGCGAATGCCGTAGCGCTCCATATAGACCTGCCGGGTGCGGTCCTTGACCGGCTCGGCGCCGGCGATCACCAGCCGGAGCGTGCGGAAATCGTAGGAATGCGCCGAGCGCGCATAGCCGGTCAGGAACGTGTCGGTGCCGAACAGGATGGTGGCGCCGGTCTGATAGATCAGCTCTGGCACGATCCGGTAATGCAGCGGCGATGGGTACATATAGATCGGGATACCCGCCAAGATGGGCATCATCATGCCGCCGGTGAGGCCAAAAGAGTGGAACACGGGCAGCACGTTGAAGACGAGGTCGGTGGCGTTGGCATCGACGCGGGCGAGCGCCTGCGCCGCATTGGCCAGGATGTTGCGGTGGGACAGCACGACGCCCTTCGGCGTGCCCTCCGAGCCCGAGGTGAACAGGACCACGGCCGGATGGCTGGCATTGCGGGCGACGCGCGGATGAATGCCGTCGGCGAAACCCTTGATCTTGTCGAGGAGACCGACCGAAGCTCTGATGTCCTCCAGATAGACCAGCCGCGCCTGGCCTTCGATCGCGGCGATCAGCTTGTCGAGCTTGCCCTTCTCGATGAAGGCGCGCGAGGTCAGCACCGTCGTCACCTGCGCCGCCTTCATCGCGGCGAGCACGTTCACGGGGCCCGCCGAAAAGTTCAGCATCGCGGGCACCCGGCCGATCGATTGCAGCGCCATGAACACGACTGCAACGCCCGCCGAGTTCGGCAGCAGCACGCCGACATTTTCGCCGACGATCGTCCCCTGTTCCAGCTTCCGGCTCAGCACCTGGGCGCCGAGCAGCAGCTTGCGGTAGGTCAGCTTGGTGCCGAGCGGATCCTGGATCAGCACCTTGCCGGTGTCGCGGTCGCGATAGGCATGCGCCAGCGCCTCGAACAGCGTCTGGTCGAGCATCGCGTTCTTGACCATCGCATCGATCATGACGTCCTGCAGCGCAGCTCCTGCCGCATTGCGCCGGGTCTTTCCTTTGAGAGACTCGTCGACCTCGAGCTTCACCGGCGGCAGGATCGTAACGGTCACCTTCGGGAACCAGGAGCGTTTAATCTGGCCGTGCTTGAGATAGCTGAGATGCGAGCGCTGCGCGCCCTCGATGCGCACCGGCACGACCACCGCATCCGCCTTGTCGGCGATCATCGCGGTGCCATCGTAGACCTTCATCAACGAACCGGACACGGTGATGCGCCCCTCTGGAAAGATCACCACCGGCTCGCTCGCTGCAACCAGCTTGATCAGATCGCGCGCGCCGAGCGGCTTGGTCGGATCGATGGTGATGTGACGGACCATCTTCAGGAAGATCTTCGCCCACCATGCCTGCGCAATGCCCGTGTCCACCGCGAAGGTGGCGTCGATTGGCAGGATGGCGTGCAAGAGCGGCCCGTCGATCAGGCTGACATGATTGGGCGCGATCAGCATGCGCGTTCCCGCGGCCGGCAGGTTTTCCAGGCCTCTCACCTCTGTGCGAAACAGCGTCCGGAACAGCAGCGCGCCGAAATCGCGCACGCCTTCCTTGCCCCATTTGTTCAGCACGAACCAGACCGAGCCGAAACTGGCCAGTGCCAATCCGAAAAAGATCCAGGCAATCGAGAGGCCCGCTGCCTGCAGACCCGCGACGAACAGCGAGCCGACCACCATGAACGCCGCCTGCAGGATATTGCCCGCAGCGATCACCCGCGCGCGTTCGGAGGGCGCCGACCAGGCCTGCACGGCCGCGAACGCCGGCACCACGAACAGGCCGCCGCCGAAGGCGAACAGCGCGAAGTCGATCACCATGCGCAGGCCGGCCCAGGAGCCGATGAAGGCGAGCGGCGTGATGTCCTTCGCGGTTTCGGTCGTGCCGATGGCCCAGGACAGGTCGAGCCCGAGCACGCCCATGATGATGGCGCCGATCGGCACCAGCGCCAGGTTCGGCCTGACATGGCTGAGCTGGGCGGCAAACAGCGAGCCGATCGCAATGCCGATCGCGAAGATCGCAAGGCAGAGCGTGACGACGCCCTCCGTGCCGCCGACGACACCCTTGATCAGCGCTGGCAACAGCGACAGCACGACCGCGCCGGCAAGCCAAAACCAGGACACGATCACCATGCCGTCCCACAGCCGCGGCTCGGCATAGAGCGACTTCAGGAGGTGCGAGGTCGACGTCCACGGATTGGCGGTGACCCGCAACTCGGGCGCGGACGGCGCGGTGTGCGGGATCTGCGCGGCAGAGGCCCACGAGATCAGCGCGAGGCCGATGACCGCGAGCGACACCCAGCCCATATGCGAAGATCCGGAGACCAGCTGGCCGCCGGCGATGGTGCCGATCAGGATCGCGAGGAAGGTTGCACCCTCGACCAGCGCGTTGCCGGTCGCCAGTTCGCCGACAGTGAGCTGATCCGGCAACATCGCGTATTTCACTGGCCCGAACAGGGCGGCGATGATGCCGAACATCCCGAGCGCGACGAACAGAAGCGGGACCGAGTGCATGAAGAAGCCGAGCGCCGCGAAGCCGGCAGCAAAGATCTCGGCGAACTTCAAACGGCGGGCCACGACGCCCTTGACGTATTTGTCCGCAAGCTCACCGCCGAGACCGGACAGGATGAAGAAGGGGAAGATGAAGACCGCACCCGCGACCGTGACCAGCGCATCGCCATGCGCGGCGACCGCGCCATAGAGCAGCATGATGACGAGCGCATTCTTGAGGACGTTATCGTTGAGCGCCGAGCAGAACTGCGCCCAGAACAACGGGGCAAAGCGACGCGACGACATCAGCTGCTTGATCATTGTCATTTCCTGGTGTGCTGCGGGCGACGCCGCGAAACGGGATGCTGTGAACGTTGATGATCAAAGGAACGACTTTCCGGGCTTACAATGCCCGGGCTCGATGACGGACGCGCAAGCAAGCCGGGCTCGACGATGCCACGAAGCGGTGTGCGAAAGCCTTCGCCGCGGCCCGCGAACTGCTCAGCGGGCGCGGGATGTGGGGACATGGTAACCGGTTGTTTGCGCATGAGAGATGGATTTGAAGTTGTCAGGTCAGTTGGCTCAGATAGTGAAAGCAGCCCGACCGAGCGCGGCGGCGGGATCGGTGCCCGTCCCGAGCCGCGGCTCGATACAGCCCTGCGCCAGCCTGCCGGTCGGCGCGCCGCGCGGCCATGAGACCGGCGACATCGCAGGCCTCGGCGACCCGCTCGATCGGAGCCGTCACAATGTGAGACACGATCCGGCTGAAACCGTTCACCAGAGCGAGGGTATCGGCTGCAAAAAGATGCGGGATGCGGACGACACGGGTTTGCATCGTGGGAATCTCCAGATTTGAGCGCTGCTCAAATCTATTTACCGCGAAATTGAGCAACGCTCAAGAGATTTGTTTCTGCAATAGAAGATCGCCTAGCATGAGCGCGGCTCAGCGCGCAGGCGCCGGACGAAGTCGAGCCAAGCCGTTGAATAGAAACTATTTTTTTGAACTAGAAGTGACGAGCCTTGCTAAATCACCGCCTTGCGCAGCCAGACCTTGTTGTCGTGGAACGCCGCACCGCCGATCGGGGCGACCGTATCGGCTCCCGTAAGGCTATTGATGCCGCGGCCGCCGATATGAGCGCGATTGGGGTGAATCGATTCTGCGATCAGCACGCCGCGTCGTACGCCCTCAAACAGGCGCGCTGTCAGCGTGGTCTCACCCCGGGCGTTGCCAAGCCTCACCGCCTCGCCGTCGGCGATGTCGAGCGCGGCCGCGTCCAGCGGATGGATCATCACCGAGGGCGCCCCTTCCCTCGCCTGCGAGGACGGCGTTTCGTTGAAGGTGGTGTTGAGGAAGGAGCGCGACGGGCTGGTCGCTAGCCTAAACGGATGGTCCGCATCGGTCTCCTCGGTCACCGCCCACTGGTCCGGCAACGACGGCATCCGTTCCGGGTTGCCCATGATCCGGCCGACGGGCGGGCGCGTCCAATCCGCCCTGAAATGGAACTTGCCGTCCTTGTGCGCGAAGCCGTCGAGATAATGCGAGGTGCGAAAATCCGGCTGCAGATCGCGCCAGATGTCGGCTTCGAGCCCGGCGATATCGCCGTGTCCGCTCTTCTTCAGAGTCACGTCGATCAATTCGCGCGGCGTCATCTCAAAACCAGGATGAACGGCCCTGAGCCGCCGCGCCAGCCCCTGTAAGACTTCGTGGTTCGAGCGGCACTCGCCGGGCGGCTCGATCAGCTTCGGACCGACCGAAATGTGCTGATGGCCGCCGCCGTAATAAAGATCGTCGTGCTCCATGAACATCGTCGCCGGCAGCACGATGTCGGCCATCTGCGCGGTCTCGGTCATGAACTGCTCGTGGACCGCAACGAACAAGTCTTCGCGTGCAAAACCCTGCCGCACCAGGTTCTGCTCGGGCGCGACGGTCACCGGATTGGTGTTCTGGATCAGCATCGCCCTGACCGGCGAACCGCCGCACAGCGCCTGGCTGTCGCCGGTCAGAATGCGCCCGACCAGCGACTGATCCAGAATGCGCGTTCCGTGATCGATCGCATCATGGCCTTCGATGATGGATTCGTCGAATCGCCAAAGCGCGGCGTTGTTGAAGAAGGCGCCGCCGCCCTCATATTGCCACGCACCGGTCACCGCGGGGATGCACGACGCCGCATGCATCTGCGTGGCTCCATTGCGGCTGCGGGTGAAGCCATAGCCCAGCCGGAAGAAGGTGCGCTTGGTCTCGCCGACCGCGCGTGCAAACGCCTCGATCTCCGCCACCGGCACACCGCAAATGGAAGAGGCCCATTCCGGCGTGCGCGTCTTCAAATGCGCTTCGAGTTCTGCCGGACAGTCGGTGTAACGGTCCATATAAGCGCGATCGGCATAACCGTCGCGAAATAGTACGTGCATGACGCCGCAGGCAAAGGCGCCATCGGTGCCCGGACGCAGAATGATCTTGATGTCAGCCTGCTTCATCGTGTCGTTGTCGTAGATGTCGACGGCCGCAATCTTCGCACCGCGCTCCTTTCGGGCGCGAGAGGCATGGGTCATGACGTTGACCTGCGTGTTCACGGGATTGGTGCCCCAGATCACGATCAGATCGGAGACACCCATCTCCCGCGGATCGACGCCGGCGATCTTGCCGGTGCCGACGGCAAAGCCGACGCGTGCGACATTGGCGCAGATCGTCGAGTAGAAGCGCGAATACTTCTTCACATGGGTCAGACGGTTGATGCCGAGCCGCATGACCAGGCCCATCGTGCCGGCGTAGTAGTACGGCCATACGGATTCCGCGCCGAAACCGCGCTCAGCTCCGATAAAGCGTGCTGCAATCTCGTCCAACGCCTCGTCCCAGGAGATGCGCGCGAACTGGCCGGAGCCCTTCGGACCAGTGCGCCGCAGCGGATGCATCAGCCGCTCGGGATGGTGGATGCGCTCGGCATATCGCGCAACCTTGGCGCAGACGACACCGGCCGTATAGGTCTGCCGCTTCGAACCGCGCACCCGACCGATCGTGTTCCGATCGAGCACCTCGACGTCGAGTGCACAGGCCGACGGACAATCATGCGGACAGGTCGAATGACGGATCTGAATGCGAGGCTGCTGGTTCATGCCGTGATTGTTAACACCGAATTTCGTCTCGACCGAGTGCATTCGCGAGGCACTCGCATGAACAAAACGCAGGCGTCGTCGCGCCTACGACTCGGAACCTCGAACGAGGACATGTAGCGCGGGAGCGTACATCGATCATTGCGTCGCAGCGTCCAAGTCGGCGAACTGGTCGAGCGCTCTCCGGCCACCTCAACGCCCAACGCGCTGCCGATCACACATTTCGTGGTGCCAGAGGCAAGCTGCACAAGCCTCGGTCGACGCGCAGAGCGGACATCGAGCATGGCCTCCCGTCGAGCAAGGCTTCCCGAGACTGGAGCCGACGGTGCACATAGCGCCAAGCACGACTCGATTCTCCCAGAAATCGAACAGCCCGCAGCCGTCGGCTCCCATTCCCTCCAGCCCGCAAGGGTGGTGATTTTCGTTGCCAAGCGAAATTCATATACTAATATATCAATTGAGGAAACGCACATGATCGCCCGAGCGCCAAGGAAATTGGCCCCTGCCCCACGACCGATATCCGCCCGCGTGCGCCGCAACGAGCGGCCGCGGGGAACGAGGGCATCGTCCCAGATCTACTCCGATCTGAGGGCAGAATTGGTTTCGCTTGCCCGCCGCCCGGGCGAGATCATCTCGGAATCCCAGATCGCGACGGCCTATGGCGTCAGCCGAACCCCCGTTCGCGAGGCGATCCTGAAGCTTGCGGACGAGGGACTCGTCGAAATCTTCCCACAATCCGGCATTTTTGTCTCACGCATTCCGATCGCGGCGCTGCCGGAGGCCATCATCATTCGGAAAGCGCTGGAGGAAACCACTGCGCGGATGGCTGCCGAACGCGTGACCTCGAGTCAGTTGTTGAACCTGCATGCGATCCTCGAGCGACAGCGCGAGGCCGACACAGCGAGAGATCGCGAAGCATTCCACCAGGCAGATGAACTCTTTCATGCGGCCATTGCAGAGATCGCCGGCTACCCCGGAATCTGGACCCTGATCCAGCAGGTCAAAGTCCATGTCGATCGCTATCGCAGGCTTACGCTGCCTCAGGCAGGCCGCATGACCGAGGTGATTGCGGAACATGAGCCGATCCTGACCGCAATAGAAGCTCGCCACCCGAACGCCGCTCAGCTTGCGATGGCGCGCCATCTGGATCGTCTGCTCGGAGATATTTCCGCCATCCAGACGGTCAATCCGGAGTTTTTCGACCGATCGACGTAAGTCTCACGTGCCGAGAACCGCGAATCCAATGATTGCGGCTCAAACACCATAGTCCTGGGAGGGACGCCATGAAACGACGCGACTTCATCAAGCTGAGCGTTGGACTGACCACTGCAGCCACGCTCCCCCCACTTTCATCCGCGCTGGCGCAGTCCAAGGCGATTCTCAAGACCTCCGACGTGCAGCCTCCCGGCTATCCCACCGTCGCCGCAACAGAAAATCTCGGAAAGAAGCTGGCAGCCGCGACCAACGGCCGTCTGTCGATCCAAATGTATCCGTCCGCTCAACTCGGCGGCGAGAAGGAGACCATCGAGCAAACCCAGATCGGCGCGATCCAGATGTTACGCGTCAGTGCGGGCGCGCTCGGCCCCATCGTCGACGAGATCAACGTCGTCAACATGCCCTTCCTGTTCAAGAGCATCGAACATTCCGAGAAGATGATGGACGGCCCGGTCGGACAGGATCTTCTCGACCGGATCAGCGCCAATCCGAGCGCAAATCTCGTGGCGCTGTGCTGGATGAATTCGGGCGCGCGGAGCATCTACAACACCAAGCGGCCGATCAAATCGATCGAGGATATCAAAGGACTGAAGATCCGCGTGATCGGCAATCCGATCTTCATCGACATGATGAATGCCCTCGGCGGCAATGGCATAGCCATGGGATACGATCAGGTCTTCAGCGCATTGCAGACCGGCGTCATCGATGGCGCCGAGAACAACCCGCCCAGCTATGTCTTCTCCAACCACTATACGGCGGCGAAGTATTACTCGCTCACCGAGCATCTCGTCATTCCAGAAGTGCTCGTCTTCTCCAAGAGAGCGTGGACCTCGCTCTCCCCCGACGATCAGACCCTGATCAAAAAATTCGCCCGCGAGGCCCAGATGGAAGAGCGCGAATTATGGAAGGCCTATGAGCGTCAGGCCATGGAGAAGGCCAAGGCCGCCGGCTGCGAGATCAACGAGATCCCGGACAAGGCGCCGTTTCAGGCCGCGGTGAAGCCGGTGTGGGACAAATATGGTCCCAAATATCAGGAGATGATCAAGCGCATCCAGGCGATCGCGTAAGGCAACGCGGGCATTGTTTGCCAAAAAGACAAACAAGGAGAACGAGCTATGGCCGCTCTATATCGGCGGGCAATGGATGCACTTTATCTCGCCTGCGTGATCGTCGGTGC
Organism: Bradyrhizobium sp. SZCCHNR3119; assembly: GCF_032487775.1. Classification (NCBI taxonomy): domain Bacteria; kingdom Pseudomonadati; phylum Pseudomonadota; class Alphaproteobacteria; order Hyphomicrobiales; family Nitrobacteraceae; genus Bradyrhizobium; species Bradyrhizobium sp. SZCCHNR3119. The sequence goes on from NZ_JAUEUV010000001.1 coordinate 798,614, forward strand.
CACGGCATTGGTGCTGATCTCGGCTGTCATCCCGTATGCGGTTTTCACCCGCTACGTTCTGAACAGCGCCGCGTCATGGCCGGAGCCTTTGGCCGTGTTGCTGACGATCCTGTTGACTTTCATCGGCGCGGCGGCGGGCTACAGGCTCAATCTGCATATGAGCCTGTCCTACTTTGCCGATCAGCTGCCGACGCCTTGGCGTCGGGGTCTCGACATCATCGTGCAACTACTGATGGCCCTCATTGCGATCTTCATGATCGTCTGGGGCGAGCGGCTCGTCGAGGTCACCTGGCAGAACACCATCGCCGACTTCCCGTTCCTCTCGGTCGGCGTGACCTATCTGCCTATCCCGATCGGAGGGCTCTGCCTGCTCTTCTTCATCATCGAGCGGATATTCATCGGCATTCCGCCCGATCCGATCCCCCATAGCGATCGCGCGTCCTTCGATTAGGTCCGCAGAGAGAGATCCATGGATATTTTCATCCTGCTCGCGACGATGCTGGTCTGCTTCTTGATCGGAATGCCCATTGCGTATTCGCTCGCGCTTGCGGCCATCGTCGGCGCGCTCTGGATCGGCATTCCGCTCGAAGCGGTGATGCTGAAGGTCTCCGATGGCGTCAGCAAGGTCGCCATGCTGACAATTCCGTTCTTCGTGCTGGCAGGCGCCATCATGGCGGAAGGCGGCATGGCACGGCGGCTGGTCGCGTTCGCCGACGTGCTGGTCGGATTAACGCGACTTCGCGGCGGATTGTCGATCGTGAACGTGCTTGCGACCACATTCCTGAGCGGCATTTCCGGATCTGCGGTGGCAGATACGTCTGCGATCGGCTCGGTGATGATTCCTCAGATGGAGCGCTCCGGCTATCCGCGGGTGTTTGCCACCAATCTCACCATCAGTTCGTCCGTGCAGGCGCTGCTTGTGCCGCCAAGCCACAACGCCGTGCTCTATTCACTCGCAACCGGCGGCACGATCTCGATTAGCGCGCTGTTCGTGGCAGGCGTCTTTCCGGGGCTGCTGCTCGGCTTCTCGCTGATCCTGCTCTGCCTCGTGATCGCCTACCGCGAGCGTCATCCGACCGGGCATGTGGTGGCCACAAAGGATGCGATCAGGATCACGATCGACGCCGCCTGGGGGTTGATCACTCTGGTCATCATTCTTGGCGGCATCCTCGGGGGCGTCTTCACCGCGATCGAGGCCGGCGCGGTTGCCTGTCTCTGGGCTTTCTTTGTCACGATGTTCATCTATCGCGATTACCGCTGGCGCGATCTACCGGTTCTGCTCCACCGGACCCTACGCACCATCGCGATGGTCATGACCCTGATCGCCTGTGCCTCCGCCGTCGGCTACATCATGGCGCTCACCCAGATGCCGGCGAAGATGACGCAGTTCTTCCTGTCGATTTCGAGCAACAAATATGTGATCCTGTTCCTGATCAACATTCTCCTGCTGCTGCTCGGCACTTTGGTCGACATGGCGCCATCGATCTTGATCGCCACGCCGATTCTGCTTCCGGTGATGCAAAATTTCGGCGTCGATCCGGTTCATTTCGGAATGATCATGCTGCTGAACCTCGGGATTGGCCTGTGTCACCCGCCTGTCGGAGCCATCCTGTTCGTCGGCTGTGCCGTCGGCAAGGTGAGCATCGAGCAGGTCATGCGCCGGATCTGGCCATTTTACGCCGTGATGTTCCTGGTGCTGATGGCGGTGACCTACATCCCTCAGATATCGCTGTGGCTGCCGCGGCAGGTGCTGCACTGACACTGTGGCTCAAGATATCGCGACCATGTTGCGGGCGCCTTGCTGGCAGCATCGTCTCGGCCTTAGTGTCGCTCCCGATACTGCCTGAAACAAAACGCTGACGGCCGGCGCCGAACGCACGCGAGGGGCAGTGGTGCCGATAGAGCTTAGGGCGGTTCGATGGCCCGCAGACCGATCGACACGTCGGGCCGTTGCAGAACGATGTGCGAACCGGCCCGCCCGCCATCCATCCGAAGATCCGACACGTTGATCAGCAGCAGGGCCTCGCGGCCATAGATTATCGGGGGTTAAGTTCTGCTCACGGCCGAGGTCGGTTGCGCTGCGGCAATTTCCGTGACGCTTGCTGATCTCGCAAGCGGCGCTACAATGAAGAAAAACAAGTGAAATTCCAGGGAGAGAAATATGACGAAGGTTTCCCGCATTGCATTATCGTGGTCGGGGTGCGGCTTGCTCGCGCTGAGTGCAGCTGGTTTTCTGGGCGCGGCCTTGAGCCCTGCCAGGGCAGCCGATGCGCTTAAAATCGGCGTGATCGCAGAAGCGCAGGCCATCGCCGGCGCGTCCATCCCGCAGGCGGCGCAGATGGCGGCCGATGAGATCAACGCCAAGGGCGGTGTCGATGGGCGGAAGATCGAGATCGTCACTTATGACAATCACTCCTCCTCCGCCGATTCGGTTCGCGCGTTCCAGCGCGCGGTCAACGAAGACAAAGTCAATATCGTCATCGCAAGCTATATCAGCGAGGTGGTGCTGGCACTTGAGCCCTGGGCGTCCCGGCTGAAAACGCCGTTCATTACGCCGGGCGCGGCATCGAACGAGATCAGCAAGAGCGTGCATGCGGACTACGAGAAAAACAAATATACCTTTCATGGGTACCTGACGTCTGCGGCACTCGCGCAGTCCGTTTGCGACGCGGCCAAGGAACTCCTGGTCGACGGCAAGCACATGACGTCGGCCGTCATCATGAGCGAGGACGCCGCCTGGACCAAGCCGCTCGACGTTGGCTACGAGGAATGTCTACCGAAGATCGGGCTGAAGGTCCTTGACCACATCCGCTTCTCGCCTGACACCACCGACTTCACGCCGATCTTCAATAAGATCGAAGCGGCCAAGCCGGACGTGATCATCACCGGCATCTCTCACGTCGGCGTCCAACCCACCGTGCAGTGGAAGAATCAGCAGGTTCCGATCCCGATGTTCGGAATCAGCTCGCAGGCGACCAACTCTACCTTCGGCAAGGACACCAATGATGCCGCCAACGGCGTGCTCTATCAGGGTGTTTCCGGCACCGGTGTGGCCGTCACCCCGAAGTCCGTTCCCTTCTCGGAGGGCTTCAAGGCCAAATACGGCAACTACCCTTCTTACGCCGGTTACACGGCCTATGACGAGGTCTACTACATTGCCGACGCGGTCAAGCGGGCGGGCTCGACTGATGCCGACAAAATGGTCGAAGCGCTGGAGAAGACCGACTGGGAGGGGACGATCGGCCGCGTGCAATTCTACGGCAAGGATGATCCGTTCACGCATTCGATCAAATACGGCAAAGGCTTGATCACCGGGCTGATGCTGCAGTGGCAGGACGGACAGCAGGTTGCGGTCTGGCCCAAGGAGATCGCGAAGTCACCCATGAAGTTCCCGAGCTTCATCAAGGTCACCTCGAACTGATATCCAGCGCTATCCCGCTCCGATCGGGGCGGGACATTTTTGCCTCTCCTCTTGAAGACAGCTCTGCTGTCTCAGCCCAGGTCCATGCGTGCACTCCAGATCCTGATCGACGGCTTTGCCGTCAGTGCGCTCTATGCGCTAGGCGCAACCGGATTCACCCTGATCTTCGGTGTATCCGGGGTGCTTAACCTGTCCCACGGCGCCATCATGGTGCTCGCTGCCGTGGCGGCCTGGGCCGCCGCGAGCATTCTTCATACCGGCACCTACGCCGGCGCATTGATCGGCATCTTGGCCGCACTGATCGCGGCCTTCGCCACCTATTTTGCGGTCGTGCAACCAATCCAGCGGTCTCGGCGCATTCCGAATGAAGAGAAGGAGATCTTTGTCCTGACCGGGACCCTGCTCTGGGGCATCATGATCCAGGAGCTGATTGCCTATTTCTTTACGAACAATGCCAAAACCGTGTTGCCGATCGTCGAGGGCGTGGTCGATATCTTGGGCGTACGAACACCCAGCAATGAGATCTTCACCGCCATCGTCTGCTGTCTGGTCATCGCGCTACTCTGGGCGTTGGTGAATCGGACCCGCACGGGAAAGGCTGTGCTCGCGGCGTCCATGAATCCGCGCGGCGTGACGCTGCTCGGTCTCGAACTGACCAACATCTATATCGTGGTCTGGGCGATCTATGGTGTGCTGGCCGGCATCGCCGGCGTGCTGCTGGGGATGTTTCTTGGCGTCAGTTCCTATAGCGTCGGTCCGTTGACGGCGAGCGCCTTTTCGATCGTGGTGCTGGGTGGGCTCGGCAGCGTATCGGGATCCTTGATCGCCGCTTTCGTCGTGGGTTATCTCGAGACCTTGACGGCCTACCTGGTCTCGCCCGCTTACCGCACCATCCCTGCTCTGCTGCTCCTCGTTTTCGTGATGTATATCCGGCCGCAAGGCCTGCTCGGGAGGCGATGAGCATGTCGGGATTCTTCACATCACGCCTGTTCGTGATCTCGCTCGTCGTCGTTCTCGTCGCAGCAACCTTGCCGCTCTACGTCTCCGGCTACGTACTTGGCCTGCTGACCGTCGCTTATTACTTCGGCGTTTTCGCGATGGCTTGGGATCTGCTGTTCGGCTTCGCCGGCGAGGTCAATTTCGGCCCGACTTTCCTGATCGGCGTCGGCGCCTATACTGCCGGCATCGTCAACAACCAATATGGCTGGTCGGTTTACGTGTGTATCGTGCTGGGAGCCATCGCATCGGTCATCGCGGGATTTGTCCTGGCGCTGCCGGCGCTGCGAGTCCGCGGTCCCTATTTCGGCCTAACGACCCTGGTTGCCGTGCTGATGCTGCAGAATTTTGTCGTAGTGTTCGCCGACCTTACCGGCGGTGAGATCGGCTTGACGATCCCCGACGTCATTACCATCAGTGCCAATGCCAATTACTGGATCGCTCTCGGATTCATGACGATCAGCGCGGCGATCCTCTATGGACTGTCGCAATCGCCGCTCGGCCTGGTGCTGCAGGCCAGTGGACAAGACCCTGTTCAGGCGGGCGCGCTCGGCTTCAATATCGTGAAGCACAAGCTGTTCGCCTTTATCGTCAGCGCGTTCTTTTCCGGCCTATCAGGTGCGCTTTTGGTGTTCTACTTCGGCACCGCCTCGGTCGGAACCGTGGTCGACGTCGCCGTCGGCGTCAACGTGATTGTCGCCGCAGTGCTTGGCGGCCGACGGACCGTTCTGGGAGCCGCGCTCGGGGCAATCTTCCTGATCGTCGCCGGCGAGTTTCTGCGACCAACAGGAGAGCTCGCAACCTTTATCGTGTCTTTCGTGGCGCTGCTGGTCGTCCTGTTCTTCCCGGGCGGCTTCCTCGGCGCGGCCCTGTCTCGGGAGGCGCGCTCGTGACGGATGCAGGCACAACTTCGACGGCGCCCCTTCAGGTACGCGGCCTCGTGAAGCGCTATGGCGGATTGACCGCGGTGAAGAACCTCAATTTCGATCTGCATGCCGGACAGATCCTGGGGCTGATCGGGCCGAACGGCTCCGGCAAGTCGACGGCAATGAAATCGATCATGGGGATCGAACGGCCGACCGCCGGTGAGGTCATTTTCCAAGGAGAGAACGTCGCGGGTTTGCCGGCGCACAAGATCGCGCGAAAAGGCTTCGGCACGGTGTTCCAGCATTCGCGACCGCTGAACCGACAGACCGTTCTGGAAAACATATTGGTTGCGCTGCTGCCGGACAGCCTCTTGATGCTGTTTCCGGACAAGCAACTGACCGAACGGGCCAAGTGGATCGCGGACCGCGTCGGTCTTGGCGCGGTCATGAACCGGCGCCCGCCGACGTTGCCCTTTGCCGACCTTCGACGTCTTGAACTCGCGAAAGCGATCGCGCGCGAGCCCAAAGTCGTGCTCGTGGATGAGCCGTTCGCTGGCCTCACGATGGCTGAGGTCGGCACCTTCTCGGCTTTGATTCGTAGTTTTCGCGACGAGGGCCGCGCGGTGCTGCTGGTCGACCACAATGTAAAGAGCGTGGCAGCGCTGGTTGACCAAGTGCTCGCGATGTATCTTGGGGAAGAGATCGCCTTCGGGCGCGCCGAGGATGTCATGCGTAACGAAACGGTCCGCCGGGTTTATCTAGGTGGCGCGATCGAAACGTCAGCGCGCCCCGAGGTCAGCTTCAAGGACAAGGTCCCAGCATTGGAGGTGAAGAATCTCAGTGTCGTCTATGGCAAGGCCCAGGCCCTGGACGATGTCTCGATCCACGTCCATCATGGCGAATTCGTTTCCATTGTCGGTCTCAACGGCGCCGGAAAGACCACGCTGTTCAACGCCATCTCTGGCTTCCTGCCCTATAGCGGCGACGTCATTCGTGACGGCGCCCCGTTGCGCGGGATCAGCCCGGCGCGGATCGCGCGCGAGGGCATCGTGCAATGCCCGGAATCGCGCGAGCTGTTCGGCGAAATGACCGTGCGCGAAAATCTCGATCTCGGAGGCCAGCATCTTTCAGATCAAGAGCGGGCTCAGCAGCTGAGTTGGCTATTCGAGCTATTTCCGATTTTGAAGGATCGACAAAGCCAGCTTGCACAGACGCTTTCTGGAGGCGAGCAGCAAATGCTGGCCATCGGCCGCGCACTGATGATGCAGCCCAAGGTCCTGATCCTCGACGAACCGACGCTCGGGCTTGCGCCCGTCATCCTCGAGCAACTCTCCAAGGCTCTGGAAAAGCTGCGACAGACGACCCCGATCACAGTCGTCTTGGGAGAACAGAACGTCACCTTCGCACTTCCGCATGCGGATCGGGTCTATGTATTGGAGCACGCCCGCATCGTCTGGGAGGGCGATCCCGGCCGCTTCGCACTGGAAGCCGGCGCGGGCTATTTGTAATAGTCCGCGCTTACGCTTCGTGCTTTGAACCGGCCTCGGCCAAGGCCCGGAGCGGCTCCGGATTCAAGAGGACGATGGCGCCATGCTCGAGCCGGACCCAGTTGCGGGCTGCCCAAGCGCGCAGCTGCTTGTTGATACTTTCCCGGGTCATGCCGACCATTTCGCTGATTTCCTGCTGGGTGATCGCAATGGTCCGGCTGCCAGGTTCGAGCTTGCGCTTCTCGGTCAGGCCAAGCAGGGCGCTTGCGAGACGACGAGGCAAATCCTGCAGAATGAGCTGCTCGACCTGATCGCTGGTCCAGCGCAATCGATCGCACAAGAGCTCAATGAACTTCATGGCGAGTGCAGGCTGGCTTCTCACGAACGGCAAAAAATCGCGGCGATCAATGACAAAGATCTCGCAATTGGTGTTGGCCGTCGCATCGGCGGTCCGCTCCCCGCCATCGAGCACGGCGACCTCACCGAACAGTTCACCCGCGCTGATCAGGTTCAGGATTGCGTTCCGGCCGTCCGGCGACGACACGCTGATCTTGACGGTGCCGCTGATGACCGCATAGAGGCTGTTGCCCGAATCGCCTTTGGAAAAGATCGCGGCACCGCGCCTCAGCGTGGTGGGCTTGGCGTACCGACAAAGCTGGTCAAGCGCATCGGCCTCCAGGTCACGAAAAATCGGATGCTGGCGGAGCACAGAGAGTTTGCCGCTTGCAGAAGGCCGAGAGACCCCCTTCTTTTCGTCAATCACGCCGTTCCTCCAGCATCGGATCGCCGACCGGAAGATATTACCGTGACGCTGGCGGGGTGCTGACCCAAGGACGCAAGACAGGACGATTTGGTCACGCCAACAGCCATCGAACAAGCGGGAGGAAGCCGAAACTCTCAGGCCAGCAAGAGTGCCTGTTCGTTCCGCCTTTCGTACCGCTTCGGAATACGACAGATCGGCACAGGGAATCCGCCACAGTACAGCCGAGACCAAAGTAGTAAGCAATATGCCAGACACCTATAAGATGTCTTCTCGACAATGTCGATGCTGCTCCGCAGGCTGCGAAGGCCTCCTTAGGCGGCTGATGCCCGGCCAGGGCAGTCCTCCACCATCTCAGATGCGCGCTACGAGCGCCTATTTCCGACCTGAGATATCCTTCTTCAACTTCAGCGGGCTGGTCTGCGAATCGGCCCAGGCCAGCACTGCAGCGAACGCCACGAACACGGCCAATACGGCCAGACTGACCACCAAAGCGTCGAAAGGCATGCCTCTCCCTCCCCTTGAGTTTGGAGCATTGTCCTTTCGACAGCCGCTTAGGTCTTTGATCCGGATCAAACCGGAGCCAGCCGTCCCCCGCCCGATCAGGCCGCGGCGAGCGCTTCGGCGCGGGCAGGATCGCGCAGGCAGACGCCTCCTGGCACGATCTCGATGATCCCTTCTCTCTCGAGCTTGGTGAACGTCCGGCTCACCGTTTCGATCGTCAGGCCGAGGTAATCTGCGATGTCCTGCCGGCTCATTGGCAAGGGAACGATATCCGATATCCCCCTGAGTTCGGCGAGACGATCCCGCCAGCCCACGAGGAAGATGGCGACCTTCTCCTCTGCCGAACGACGTCCAAGCAAAACCATGTGGTCACGGGCTTGATTCAGCTCCTGGACGGTCAGATCGTTCATGCGCCGCAACAAGTTCGGCTTGTCGTCCGCAAAACGCGCGAACGGTGTCTTGGCGAACTGGCAGACTGTTACCGGACCGATTGCATCCGCCGAAAAGCAGTGTCGCTGCTCGGTCGTCATGCCTACGAAGTCGCCGGGAAGGGCGAACCCAACGATCTGCCTTCGCCCGTCGGGCAGAAGCTTGTAAAGTCGTACCACTCCGTCAAGCACATTGTAGAAATATGACGTCGTATCTTCCTGCGTAAATACGGTCTCACAGCTCGCGAACTGAACCCGTCGGCTCAGTTGTTCGAACTCCCGCATCTCCACCTTGTCCAGAGACGCACAGAGGCTGAATTGCCGCACAGCGCAGTCGGTACAGGCCTGCCCATTCGGGTCGACCGCAACCAGGGACATCTTCATGCATTGCTCCGAACGGCCGAGCCACCAACGTTTGCGGCATTCTAACCGATCATCCGCTCGGCAGTTGATGCAAATCAAATCGCCTCGCGTTGGGCCCAATATCTTGAGTTGAGGCGACCCTGCCGCCAACGGATTGCGAATGCTGCGCCTCACCTCGTGTCAGATTCTTCTGACCCTTGCCCTACTGTCTCCGGCTCTGGCTGCCCACACCGCGGAGCAACGCGGACGGACCTATGCGCAAGCCCATTGCGCAAGATGTCACGCGATCGGCAGGACGGGCGACAGCCCCCTCAAACCCGCGCCGCCCTTCCGCACGCTACACCAACGCTACCCTGTCGAATCGCTCAGCGAGGCCTTGGCGGAAGGAATTGTGACCGGTCACCCTGTGATGCCGCAATTTAGGCTCGCACCGGAGCAGATTCACGACTTGCTGTCCTATCTGAAGACCCTCGAATAACAGCGAGGAGTACGAAGCGCCCTCGCTGCCGTCTCATGATGCGGGCTTCGGAAGCAAAGCGCTAGCCCCCGAGCAAGTCCGGTCTAAAGCGCCTGTGTCGTCCACGCGATAACATCCTTGGCGAGACGGCCAAACGCGCCGTCAAAGCCGGAAACGGCCGCCGCCGGATCGAGCTCGCCGACTTTTTGGCTTTGCTCGAACAACCGCGAAGCGATCACCTTTCCATTCTTGTCGACCAGTCGTGCGGATACGCCGATTTCGGCGACGGGCTCGAGCTCGGTCGAGATCCGGAAGCGTCGGACATCAATCAAGAGCTGATAATCCGGCTGGCCGACGTCGGTACTCCGGAGCGGCGCGTGCGCGACGTCGAAGTTCTCAAAACTATCGATCAGCCGTGCCTGCAACAGCTTTGGAATGCTGTCAGCCCAGAGAAACTCGGCAAAGGCCGGATAATCTTTAGCCGGGAAGAACAGCATGCGCTGCGTCTGCAGCATGGCAACGGCCGTGGGTTCCGGGATCGCCAGCTGGCCTTTCCATATCTTGGTAGGACGCCCAAGATCACTCGGCGCCTGCAGATCATAGGTCACCTTCTGGGCTGGTGTGCCACCTCCGGTCAGCTTCTCAAGCCCGGCGACGATACCATCGAGTTTCCCGGTATTGCGCGCCAGCCCATCCGAGAACGTTTTGAAATTCCCGATGGTGTCCTTCAACGGTCCGGCATTTTCAGCGAGCACGGCGTCGACCCGGCGCAACGCATCCCTCGCAGCCTGCGTCATACTCTGGCCAGCTCCTGGCTCTGCGATCAAGGTCGGGATTGGACCGGACACCGTTACGAGCGTACCGCCCTCCAGGGCGATCACCGGAACGCCTGTCAAGCCCTGGAATTCGAGACCGACTTTGGTGTCCGCCCGGACCGGCGTCGCAGAAGCTACAGAGATCGTGGCGTTGACACGGCGTGGGTCCTCCGGTGCGAGCCCCAACTGGGTAACCTCTCCGACGCGGATCCCATTGAAGAGAACGGCGGCACCGACGAGCAATCCTGGGACCGAGCCCTCGAATTGCACATGATAGCTGGTCCGAGGCCCCAGTCCGCCGGTGTTGTTGAGCCAATAGACGAAGCCAAAAACGGCGACAATAGCGGCAAGAACGAAAGCGCCAATCACGGCAAAGGGAGCGCGGGTTTCCATCTCTCAACTCACTTTCGGTTGCAGCATCTGGGAACGCTTGCCGTGAAAATAGGCCTTCACCCAGGGATGCTCTGAAAGCAACAGCTCGCGCATCGGCCCGACCGCAACGATTTTGCCATCCGCAAGCGCCGCGACTCGATCGCAGACGACGTTCAGGCTCGCAAGATCATGGGTGACCATGAAAACCGTCAATCCCAGAGTTTTCTGCAGCGTCTTTATCAGCGCATCAAAATCGCCCGCCGAAATAGGATCGAGGCCCGATGTCGGCTCATCAAGGAACACGATTGCGGGATCGAGGGCGAGCGCGCGCGCCAGTGCAACACGCTTGGTCATACCGCCCGAGAGTTCAGCTGGAAATTTTTCGCCGTCCTCCGGGGTCAGGCCAACCATCTCGAGCTTCGCCGTTGCGATCTCATCCATCAATGACTGCGACATTTGAAGACTTTCCCGCAGCGGGAATTGGATATTTTGCCTGACGGTGAGCGATGAAAACAACGCTCCCTGCTGAAAGAGAATGCCCCAACGTCCCGCAACATCTTCCCTGTTCTGCCGCGCAGCAGCGCCGACAGGGATTCCCATCACTTCGATCGTTCCGCTTCGGCGTGGGATCAGACCGATGATCGTACGCATCAACACCGATTTGCCTCCGCCCGACGCACCGACCAGACCGAGGATTTCCCCCTTACGCACATCGAGTGAAAGATGGTCGAGAACGATCTGCCGTCCGAAGCCGACCACTAGATCGCTGACGTGAATGGCGACGGCTACTGCACTCTGCTCCATGGCTACATCCCGATGGACGCGAAGAAGACCGCAAACAGGCCATCGAGCACGATCACCAAGAAGATCGACTTTACGACCGAGGTCGTAGTCTGCAGACCGAGCGATTCGGCACTGCCCTTGACGCGCAACCCCTCGCTGCATGCAACGATGCCGATGACAAGAGCCATGAACGGCGCCTTGTACATGCCGACCTCGAAATGCGTGAGAGAGATCGCATCATGAAGCCTGGCAATGTAGATAGCCGGCGCCATGCCACCATAGAACTGCGCCACAAGACCTCCACCGTAAAGCGCTGCCATAGATCCGATGAAGGTCAGTATCGGAAGGGTCAGGATCAAAGCGACCACACGAGGCAGGATCAGCACCTCGATAGGGTCAAGGCCCATCGTCAGCAATGCATCGATCTCCTCACGCATCTTCATCGAGCCGAGCTCGGCCGTGTAAGCGCTGCCGGAGCGCCCTGCCACCATGATCGCCACGATTAGAACCCCGAGTTCTCGCAGAACCAGAATCCCCACCATGTCGACGACATAGGACTCGGCACCGAAGCGGCGAAAATGGAAGATTCCCTGCTGGGCGATGATCGCGCCGATCAGAAATGTGATCAGCATGATGATCGGGATCGCCTGCCAGCCGATCCGGTACATTTGATACACAAGCGACGTCAGTCGCAGCGAGCGCGGACGACGCAGCACGTTCGCCGTCGCCAGGAACAGCGATCCCAGCATCTCGAGAAACACAGCAAACTCGCTGACCGCCCCGATGCTGGATCGCCCCAGATCATCAAGCTTGGCCGCTATAGGAGATGCCTTGGGCGGGCTCACAACGGGCTCCCGGTTGACCCGCCGGACCTCCTCGATCAAGCCAACGTAATTGTCGGCAATCCCTACCATCTCGACGCCGCGTCCAACTGAACCGAGCCGCCGCGACAGCTTCTCTAAGAGCCAAGCGCCGAGCGTATCGAGTTCGCTTACGCCTTTCAGGTCCATCTTGACCGCCACAGGACGATCGGTGTCGGCCGCGACCGAATTCGTCAGGCGTTCAAGCACGGAGACATTTGCGGCGGTCCATGCGCCGCTCGGACGAAGCTCGAGCAAGCTTCCTGCGGCCTCAGCCGTCAATACTGGTTGGGTACCCAAAACGATGTCCTTCCCTCGCCTGAGGCCCGCGAGACCTCTTCCTTCCTAAGGTGCCTTCGAACACCAAAATTGACCTAGCTCAAACCGCCTTGCCAGTGACGCTGATTGAGCCAGATCAATCCCTGCACCGCAACACCTCCTAGCATTAGCAGGTACAATGGGATCGGCGACCAATGTTCGATGCGAGCGCAATCAAAGATGAGCTGCAAGCCCTCAAGAAAGACCTCGCTGACGCCTTGTCAAAAAGGGGAGCATCCCTTCGCGAAAAGTCAGACGAAGAGGTGAGATCGGTGGCCGCCCAGATGAAGTCTACATTCCAAGAGCTGAGCGACGCACTGGAGCAGGAGGAAGCTCAGCTCGAAAAGCTCGTCAGTCAACATCCGATCGCATCACTTGGCTCCGCTCTCGCACTCGGCGTGGTCATTGGCCTGCTATTCAGGAGAAGTTAGGTGAACACGGACAACGTCGTCAATCATTTGCGCGTCCTCTGGCGGACGGACAGGATCATCGCCGATATCCGCCTTCGTCACCTGCTCTGGGGCTTCGGCTTGCGAGCACTTGCCGCTCTCCTTGCGGTATTCGGGCTTCTGATGTTCGAGCTAGCAGCGTATTTCTGGCTGATCCAGATCTGGTCTGCCATCACAGCGGCTGCCGTCTTAGGTGCCATCGACGTCGCTATTGCGGTAATCCTACTTGCGTTCGCCGCCCGCTCGCCTTCGGGACGCGAGCTCGAGCTTGCCAACGAAATTCACGGAGCTTCGATCGAAGCGTTACAATTCGAGGCACGAGCGTTTCAGTCCAACGTCGCTGGCGCCTTGAACAATCCTTTGGACGTCCTTGTACCGCATCTGCTCGTGCCGCTGATCGGCATCATCATAAGAACTTTGAGAGGCCACTCTTCCAGCGGCGCTAGCCACCCCTGATTGCCCGTCCCGTCCAAACGACATGCGAAGATCACGTCACAACCTTAGTCGTACGTTACAGAGATCGTGCTCCATGGGATCCGGCTTCACCTCGAACCCGAGCTGACGGCACATATCGAGCATGATGATGTTTTCCTGCAGCACGTCGCCCGAAATCATCTTGAGCCCTTCCGATTTTGCATACTCGATGATCAGCTGCATCAGGGCCCAGCCGAGCCCTTTCCCCTTCAAATCCGAGCGAAGCAAGATCGCATACTCACCGCTCTCATAGATCGAGTCGGAGTGAATGCGCACAACCCCAACCAATTCGTGGGTGGCTTCGTCGAAGGCAACGAACGCCATCGCTCGGGCATAGTCCAGCTGCGTCAATCTCGCGATGAATTCGTGGGTGAACTCCTTCATCGGGGCGAAGAAACGCAACCGCAGATCTTCACCGGTCACGTGCTTCAGAAATTCGTGGATCAGCGGCTCATCTTCCGGACGAATGGGACGAGCAAAAATCCGCCAGCCGTCCTTGATCTGAAGGTGACGCTCCCACTGGGTCGGATAGGCCCGAACAGCGAAATTCGATGGACCAGATCCCTTGAACTTCGGCTGCACCTTGCCGATCACCACGCGTGCGTCGACCGCCAACACACCACTCTCGTCGGCCAACAACGGATTGATGTCGAGTTCGCGGACGTCCGGGAGATCGGCCGCCAGCTGAGCCAGCTTGACCAAGAGCAATGCGACCGCGTCCGGCTTGACCGCGGGAACATCCCGATAGCTGCGCAGCAACCGAGAGACCCGGGTACGCTCGATCAGATCGCGCGCCAAGTGCAGATCCAGCGGCGGCAAAGCCAATGCCTTGTCGTTGATGATCTCGACCGCGGTTCCACCACGGCCAAACACAACGACCGTGCCGAAGGTGGGATCGTCGGCAAGCCCCATGATCAGCTCACGGGCCTTGGCGCGCACCACCATAGCCTGCACGATCACACCCGAAATCCGCGCATCCGGGCGAAGCTTCTTGGCTCGCTCCATGATGTCGAGCGCAGCCGTGCGGACCGCCTGCGGCGTCGTCAAATTGAGCACCACGCCGCCGACATCGGACTTGTGCACGATATCACGAGAGAGGACCTTCAATACCACTGTCGCGCCTTGACTAAATAACTCCGTCGCATAGTCGACCGCAGCATCAACATCGGCCGCGGCGAACGTTTGGACCATCGGAATGTCGTAGGCACCGAGCAGCCGCTTGATTTCGACCGGATCAAGCCAAGTCCTTCCGTCGGCCAATGCCGCGGAGATAATGCTGCGAGCGGTCTCGATATCCGGGACAAAGGAGTCCGGCATAGCCGGAGGCACCGCCGCGAGCGCCTCCACGACTTCCCGGTGACGAACCAGATGCATGAAGCCACGAACGGCATCGTCTTCCGTCGGGTAATTTGGGATCGACGCGCTGCTCAGGGTTTCCACGATGGCCTGGTCCGCGCCGATCCAGGCAGCGAGAACCGGCTTCGCCCAGCGTCGGTGCTGCTTACGGTATCCGCTCACCAATTCAGTGATCGTCACCGCGATCTGTTCGGCAGACGCGATCGCAGTCTGAACATTCATGACCAGTACAGCGTCATTGTTCTGATCGGCTAACAACACCTCGAGAGCGGCAGTGTAACGGGCAGCATCCGCGTCACCGACGATGTCGACCGGATTCGATCCAGACCAGGTCGGCGGTAGCACGGCATTGAGCTTCC
Source organism: Bradyrhizobium sp. SZCCHNR3119 (assembly GCF_032487775.1). NCBI lineage: Bacteria > Pseudomonadati > Pseudomonadota > Alphaproteobacteria > Hyphomicrobiales > Nitrobacteraceae > Bradyrhizobium > Bradyrhizobium sp. SZCCHNR3119. The sequence continues at coordinate 813,682 of NZ_JAUEUV010000001.1, forward strand.
CGAGGCTCTCAGACGAAACGACTGCGGCAATTCCTCCGAGTTCGACAAGGCGATCGACGGCAAGCACCCCGATTCCTCCTCCGTTGGTAAGGATGGCGAGACGCTTTCCCGTCGGCGATTCGACTCGTCCCAACGTCTCCGCGCAATCGAACAATTCGCGCAAGTCGGAAACGCGCAAAATGCCAGCCCGTCGGAAGGCCGCATCATAAACGGCATCCGTCCCCGCAAGCGCACCGGTATGGGTCGCGGCAGCCATCGCCCCCGGCACGCCCCGGCCCGATTTGACGACCACGACCGGCTTGATCCTCGCGGCGGCCCGCGCCGCGGACATGAACTTCCGAGCGTCGTTGATGGATTCGATGTAGAGCAGGATCGCGCGGGTCTTGCCGTCCAATGCGAAATAATCCAGCAAGTCGGCGACATCGACATCGAGTTGATCACCGATCGAGACGATGCCAGAAAAGCCGACATCGCGCTGGGCCGCCCAATCCACCATCCCCGCGGCAATCGCCCCCGATTGTGATATCAGGGCGAGGCTGCCGGCGCAGGGCATGTGCGCCGCGAAACTTGCATTCAGGCCGACGTCCGGCATCATGATGCCCATGCAATTGGGCCCAACAAGACGCATGCCGTGCTTTTGAGCGGCTCGTTCCGCCTGCTCGGCCAAAGAACCCGGACCATGCCCGAGTCCGGAAGTGATGATCAGCGCTCCGGCAGTTCCCTGCCCCCCTGCCTGGTCGATCAACTCTGAAACAAATGCGCGAGGTGCGGTAATGACGATCAATTCCGGAACGAACGCCAATTGATCGAGACTCCGCGCCGCGGTAACGCCCGCGATTTCGCCATAACGCGGATTGACCAGCCCGAGGTTGCCTTTGAACCCGGACTTCCTGATGTTTTCGAGGATAGCTCGCCCGACGGAATTTCGGCGCGGACTTGCACCAATCAACGCGATCGAACGCGGCGACAGCACATTTTTGAGGCGATAGGTCGACATGAGCGAAGCATCCGACAATTAACCAAGCGGGTTTGGTGTTGGCTCTTGAAACGACTCACAACCCGAACCGTTCACCTCCCGGCTCGACATCATAATCCAGCATGGTGTTCGGGCTTGTGAACGATGCATAATGCCGCGAGCCGTTTGGCGGCGCCTTGAGCCATCATGTCATCATCGACATGGTTCCGCCTAGTACCTTGACAGATGTCAAAGGCAGATTGCGGCCGTCATTCTACTGGAGGATCCCAGTCACCTGGAGGTCGATCCATGCGTGCCATGGTGCTACGAAGAGAGGGCGGCCCTCTTCAACTCGAGGATCGAGCAGATCCCACCCCCGCCCCAGGTGAGATCCGCGTGAGGGTCAACGCCTGTGGCGTATGTCGGACCGACTTGCATGTGTTGGATAACGAACTGCCCAACATTAGATATCCGATCGTGCTGGGGCATGAAATCGTCGGACGCGTCGATCTGATCGGGCCAGGCGTGACGACGCATCGGCTCGGCGAGCGAGTTGGCGTCCCCTGGCTGGGACATACGTGCGGGGTTTGCCGTTTCTGCAGGGACGGCATGGAAAACCTCTGTGATCGTCCGTTGTTCACCGGCTATACGCGCGACGGCGGCTTTGCCACTCATACGATTGCAGATGCGCGCTACGCGTTCCCGCTTGGCGAAGGCGACAACGATGTCGCAATCGCTCCGCTTTTATGCGCCGGGCTGATCGGGTGGCGCTCACTCGTGATGGCGGGCAAGGCGGATCGCCTTGGCATCTATGGCTTTGGTGCGGCTGGCCACATCGTCACTCAGGTGGCGCGCTGGCAAGGCCGCCAAATCTACGCCTTCACCCGCAAGGGCGACGAAGCCGCCCAGAATCTCGCCCTTGAGCTTGGCGCCACATGGGCGGGCGCATCGGGTGAACTTCCGGATGAGCCACTGGACGCCGCCATTATCTATGCGCCTGCCGGAGAGCTGGTTCCCCTCGCGCTGCGCGCGGTCCGGAAGGGAGGTCGCGTGGTTTGTGCAGGCATCCACATGAGTGACCTGCCCAGCTTCCCCTATCGGCTGTTGTGGGGAGAACGACAGCTCGTCTCTGTGGCCAACCTGACTCGCCACGACGGTTTGGATTTCCTGAAAGTAGCCTTCCAAGCTCGCGTCCGTACCCACACCACGCCCTATCCGCTCGTGGAAGCAAATGAGGTGCTAGCCAAGTTGAAGCGCGGTGAAATCCTGGGTGCCGCCGTTCTTGTACCGGACGAATAGCATGATGCCGTCGTCATCTCCGAATGCGTTGCAAGAGGCCGTGCTAGCCTTTCTTGGCGATCCAGCACGGCATCCCCATGTCCATCGTATCGACACACATGCGGCTTCGGTGTTCCTGGAAGGTGATCGCGCCCTCAAAATCAAACGCGCCGTTTGGTTTCCATTTCTTGATTATTCCACTTTGGAAAAACGTAAGGCCGCGTGTGAGGACGAACTTCGCATCAACAAGCCCTTTGCTCCGGAGATTTATCGCCGCGTGGTCGGCATCATGCGGGCGGAGAACGGCTCGCTTTCGATCGGTGGGCCCGGAACGCCCGTCGAATATGCCGTGGAAATGACTCGCTTCGACGAAAACTGTACTTTTGACCACCTCGCCGCGCAGGGAGAGGTGAGTTCTGTGCTCGCCGAGCGCACGGCCGAGGCGATCGCGGCGTCGCACGACGTAGCCGTCCCGCGACCCGCCGAACCGTGGATCGCTTCGATTCCAACGATCATCCAAGCGTATGTCGAAGCATTTAAGGCCGTTCCTTGGTTCGCATCGAGCGAGATCGACGAACTGACCGAGATGTCACAGTCGACATTCACTCATCTGAAGCCCATGCTGGAAGATCGCGGCCGGCGGGGCTACGTCCGGCGCTGCCATGGCGACCTTCACTTGGCCAACATCGTCCTGGTCGGAGATAAACCTGTCCTGTTCGACGCAATCGAATTTGACGAGCGGATCGCCTCCATCGATGTTCTCTACGATCTTGCTTTTCCGTTGATGGACCTGGTCCAGTACGATCAGCGGGCCGCCGCCAATCACCTGCTCAATCGTTATCTCGCGGTCACGCCAATCGATCATCTCGACGGCCTCGCCGCGCTCCCGCTGTTCATGTCGATGCGGTCGGCCATCCGAGCTGAGGTTCTGCTCGCGCAGCTCGATCGAGCCGGCTCCGACCACGCCGGCATTCTCGAGGCAGCAACGCGCTATTTCCAACTCGCGCGGCGTCTGATCCATCCGGCCGCCCCGGCTCTCATCGCTGTTGGGGGGCTCTCAGGGACTGGCAAGTCCGTCTTGGCGCGCGCAATTGCTCCCTCCCTTACACCCCCACCAGGTGCTATCGTGTTACGTACTGACGTCCTTCGCAAGCAGCTATTCGGTGCACGCGAGACGGATCGTCTGCCGCCCGAGGCATACTCAGCAGACACGAGTCGGAGAGTCTATGATCTTCTCACAGAGCGCGCCGGCCGCGTCCTGGCACAGGGCTTTTCCGTTGTGGTCGATGCGGTCTTTGCTCGAGAGGACGAACGGACATCGGTGGCCGGTTTGGCCCGGCAAATGAAGATTGCATTTTCCGGATTTTTTCTGGTGGCGGATTTGGCGGTGCGCCAGGCACGCATCGGCGCGCGTCGGGCCGACGCCTCCGATGCGACGCCGAAGATCGCCGAACTGCAGGAACAATACGATGTCGGCCCCCTTGATTGGCCGATCATCGATGCGTCCGGAACAGCGGAGACGACACTTGCGCAGTGTCGAGCTCAGCTTCCACGATAGCAACGCCGCTCCGCTTGCGCGACTTCGTCACGTATGTACGTAATCTCCCGGTGCCTCGGGTAAATCGTCCGATACACCGGCGACGCCCATGGAGGGCGGATCGCAAGGCTGGCCCGATCGGGCATTAAGCCAGCCGATCCACTCGGGCCACCAAGCTCCCTCGACACGAGGCGTCGTCCGCTGCCATTCATCCGGACCGAGATAAGGTGCGTCCGCCAGCTTGGTCCTTACTTGATAGAAGTGGCCGGATTCGCTCGGCGGCGCGACAATACCGGCGTTGTGCCCACCGCTTGTCAATATGAATGTCACGTCCGCATCCACCTCATAGTGGATCTTGTAGGCGGACCTCCACGGCGCCACGTGATCACGGATGGTCCCTACCACGAACATCGGCGTGTGAATGTCGGACAGCGCGATCGGCCGACCATCCACCGCATAACGACCTTCGGCGAGATCGTTGTGCAGGAACAAATTCCGCAGATACTCCGAGTGCATCCGGTATGGCAGCCGGGTCGCGTCTGCATTCCAGGCCATGAGATCGCTCGGATGCACCCGCTCGCCCATCAGATAATCTCGCGACACCCGCGACCAGACCAGATCGTTGGAGCGAAGCAGTTGGAACGCGCCCGCCATTTGTGTAGTGTCCAGATAGCCGCGCTCCCACATCATGTCTTCCAAGAAGGCAACCTGACTTTCATTGATGAACAGCGTGAGCTCGCCGGCTTCGGTAAAGTCCGTTTGTGCAGCCAAGAGCGTGATCGATCTGAGCCGATTGTCACCGTCACGCGCCATCGCGGCACTCGTGATCGCCAGCAAAGTGCCGCCCAAGCAGTAGCCTAGCGCGTGGACGCGTCGTCTGGGCAGGATAAGCCCGATCATGTCAAGCGCCGCCTTGACGCCAAGTGTCCTATAATCATCGAAAGCGATATCACGATCCCCGGCACCGGGATTACGCCAGGAGATCATGAACACCGTGAAACCTTGCCCAGTGAGATATTTCACAAGCGAGTTATGAGGCGACAGGTCGAGGATGTAATATTTCATGATCCACGCCGGCACGATCAGGATCGGCTCTGGCCGCACCTGTTCGGTCGTCGGACTGTATTGAATGAGCTCGATCAGTTCGTTCCGATAGATTACCTTGCCCGGCGAGACTGCGACGGTCTTGCCGACGACGAACTCCGGCTCTCCCGTCCCCGGCGCACTTGAGGCCAACAGCTGCAGCAGGTCACTGCACCAGTTCTGCCAGCCAAAAACGAAATTCTCACCGCCGGTCTGAAACGCTTTCTGCAGGACTTCGGGATTGCTCCATGGGAAGTTAGACGGGGCGAACATGTCAAGGACCTGCCGCACCGAAAACTCGACAACCGCTTCGTTCGCGGCCGCGACACCCCGAACGCCCGTTGTCGCGTTATGCCACCACTGCTCGCCCAGCAAGAAGGCTTGGGCGAGCAAATTGAATGGTTCCGTTTCCCATTCAGGCTTCATGAACCTGTGGTCGGTCGGCTTGGGCCTAACCAAATCCCAGGGTCTCCGCTCGGGAGCGGCATAATGGAGTGCTCGCTGAAGCAACTTGTTGCTGGAACGCATGGCATCACGAACGTTTTCGATTTGACGCTGGGGCGCTGCGGCGAGATGGGAAGCCCAATCGAGATACGCCATCGATAGCGCGACCGGCGAAATACCGTTCGTCAGGCGCGCAAGTGTCGCACTGAACGCCTTGTCCAATTCGTGGTCTTCATGGCCGGACGCGTTTGAATCAAGATCGCGCGGCTGAGCTTCGGCCAACGCCGGCTCGTTTGGGCTGACGAACTCTGTGGGATGAGGTGAAGGTAAAGCGGCTGCACCGGCTTGGAGCGAGACGACTGGCGGCTGCACGAGCGTCTTTTCCTTCAATTCTGGTTGAATGGGCACACTAGCGGTTCAATTCTGTCCTGCCTGTCCCCGCACGGCCGCTAACTTGAGGCTTGCATCAATCATTCGCTGACCATGTCTGAAAAGTCGCTCGCAATCGCGCCGTAGGAATTCGATCTGATGCTGACCGCACTCTTGCAGCATCGTCTGAATGCCGTTCACGGAGTGTGCGCCGGCAGTCTTTGAAATGAACTCCATAAACAGGTGGGTTTCGGTGCGTGTCCGGTCCAATAGCTCGTTGCCGGCGAAAACAAGTTCTTCCAGCACAATGCGTTGGACGCCAAAGAACACGTCCAACATTTGTCTATTGGAGCTTGCAACGCGTTCTGAAATATCGACCGCCACCGGATCACTGCCGGCGGCACGAGTCTCGGAAAGCTCAGGCATTAGAAACCTCCACCTCCCCGGCTGGGGCCTAATGTCTATCAGGACGCGGGGGAAGCCACATTGCGCTGCGTCAAGCGCGCTTCCGGCCGACGATTGACCTGCATCAAGCGGCATCAACGCGGGCGGGCTACCCTTCAAAAAAGGTTCGAACGTCGGAGCTTTCCATGCGCGCCCATCAGATTATGACCCGCCCCGTCATTACCGTTACACCCGAGACCTCAATCGTAGAAGCTGCAAATGTCATGTTGCAGCGGCACGTCAGCGGCCTGCCCGTGGTCGACGGCGGTGGCAAGCTCGTCGGCGTGGTCTCGGAAGGGGACTTCATCCGCCGCAGTGAAATTGGCACGGGACGCAAGCGCGGCCGGTGGCTTCGATTCATCCTCGGCCCGGGCAAGTCCGCCGCTGACTTTGTTCATGAGCACGGTCGAAAGGTATCGGAAGTCATGACCAAGACGCCTTTGACCATCACGGAGGATACGGCGCTGGCCGAGATCGTGGACATCATGGAAAAGAACCACGTCAAGCGCTTGCCCGTGACGCGGGGAGACTTGGTCGTCGGCATCGTTTCCCGCGCAAACCTGCTTCAGGCAGTTGCCTCATTAGCTCGCCAGGTGCCGGACCCGACCGCCGATGATGATCACATTCGCAACCGAGTAATCGACACTCTAGAGAAGAACGATTGGTGCCCGTTCGGCCTGAGCGTGATCGTCAAGGACGGCATCGTGCATCTCAGTGGTGTCATCACCGAGGAGCGCTCACGCCAAGCAGCGATGGTCGCGGCGGAAAACGTCGACGGCGTCAAGAAGGTTCACGACCACCTCTGCTGGGTCGATACCATGTCCGGCATGTACCTGAATTCACCGGAGGACGACGAGATGGCGAAGGCCAGCTAGCGACGTCAATGAGATCCGGCGTATTAAAATACCGGAGATTAGTCGATCAACTTGCCATCAGGCCCGAAGAATGGATGGGGTCCATCGAACTCCCCGATCGGAACATGATGGGTCACGGTGCCCCCAAAGCCCTCCCCGGGTTGCCAGATATGAAGATGGAAGGCCGGCGGCTCGATCTTGAATGACGGGGCACGAAGCTCTGCCACGTCGAGATCGACTGCATGGTTTGGCGCTGGGCAGATCGTACAGGCAACGCCGGCAAACGTCGTCAGTGTTGACCGATGAACGTGACCGCATCCAATTCGCTGCAGACGTTGTTGACGTCTTACGATGGATGCAAGATCCGCCGGATTGCGCAGATTCTGCCGATCCATATGCCAGATCCCGGTCGCGAACGGAGGATGGTGCAGAAATGCGAGAGCGGGACGCTCCGTCGAAGTCAATAGCATCGCCTCGAGCCAGTCGCAGGTCTGGCTATCGAGTTCGCCGTGTGGATGGCCTGGCACGCTCGAATCCAGCAAAATGATGTCCAAGCCCTCTACGTCATAGCGCTGATTGAGCGGCCCGGAGGGGAATGCATATGAACGATCCGGGAATACGGATCGCATGAGTTCCCGAGAATCGTGGTTACCCGGAACGGCTACGAACGGAATCTCCAGTTTCGCGAGCAAGAGGGCGAGATGCTGATACTCCTGCTCTGTCGGAGTGTCGGCGAGATCGCCAGAAATGACCACGAGATCAATCCTGGGCTCGAAGCGATTAAGCGCCGCGATGCAGCGCACGAGCGCTGCGGACGTATCAACGCGCCGGTAGGCGAGCCGCCCAGGCGACTTGATATGCAGGTCGGAGATCTGGGCAATCAAGACCGGTCGATCTGACATCTGGTCACCGCTGGTCTAAAGGCAGCAAACGTATGGCGTCGGGCGCAACTGCAATCCCGATCCGTTCTCCAACGCTAACCTGGACTGTATTAGGGGCATCGACCACGAGAGGCTTGTCCGTGACATCGCAAACGACGATCCGCTGCCGGTCTCCCGTAAAACGAACGCTCTCGATCATTCCATTCAGGGCCGCAGCTCCCGGCGCCACGATGCCGATGGCTTCCGGACGTACCATCGCAATGGCTACAGCCATATCATCTGCTCCCTTGACCGGCTGCCGACCGCCACGGAGAATCAGTTTTCCACCTTCAATGGGAGCTTCGACAATGTTCGCCGCTCCGACGAATTCGGCAACGAAGCGATCCGCCGGGGTAAAATAGATCTCGCGCGGCGATCCGACCTGGGCAATGGCGCCCTTGCGCATCACCACCACGCGATCGCCGAGCTCCATGGCTTCGGCTTGATCATGTGTGACGTAGATCGCGGTGATGCCAAGGGTCCGGAGCAATCGATTGAGCTCGCTTCGCAGACGCTCGCGCAGCGCCGCATCCAGAGCCGTCAAGGGCTCGTCGAGCAGCAGGACGCTTGGCCGAATCGCGACCGCACGTGCCAATGCGACGCGCTGACGTTGACCGCCGGACAACTGCTCGATCCGGCGATCTTCGAGGCCCGAGATGTTGGTCAATTCCATCAATTCGGCCACACGCGCAGTCCGTTCGGATTTCGCGACACCGCGAATCTTCAAACCGTACCCGATATTTTCGGCGACCGTCATATTCGGGAACAGCGCATAGGATTGAAACACCATGCCGACGTTGCGCCGCTCGATCGGCAGACCTGTCAGGTCCTTGCCGTCGAACAGCACGCGTCCACCGAGGTCCGGAGTTTCCAACCCCGCGATGATGCGCAACAACGTCGTTTTGCCACATCCCGAAGGCCCGAGCAGCACGAGCGTTTCACCACTTGCAATGTCGAGCGACGTCGGCTCGAGCGCGCGAGTTCCGTCCGCGTAGGTCTTCGCGCAGCTCTCGACCCGAAGCGACACGCCATGTCCAACGACGGGATTCACCGCGCCCCTCCTCTTTCAGCGAGCCATTGCATAGCAACCAAGAGGGGTATGATCATGATGAAGAAAACCAATGTATAGGCCGAAGCCACTTCCAGCCGCATGGAGGCGTAACTGTCCGCAAGCCCGATCGGCAGCGTCTTGGTCAAGGGCGTGTGCAGCATCCATGTCAGATTGAACTCGCCGAGGGACAGCGTCACCACCATCAAACTACCGGCCAGAATTCCAGGGGACGCATTTGGGACGATGACATCGCAGAAACGTCGCCACGGCGACGCGCCGAGCGACGCCGCACCTTCGTCGAGCGTCTTGATATCGACGGTTGCGAAGATCGCCATCACCGATCGAACCATGAACGGCATCGTGAAGATGACGTGCCCCACCAGAATGAACAGCCAGGATCGACGAAAGTCGCCGAAGCCGCCATAGGTCAGCAGAAGCGCCAGGGCGAGCGCAAGCCCTGGAATCGCCACGGGAAGCGTAATGACCTCTTCGATCGCTCGCGACAGCCGGCCGCCGCGAACATAGAGCGCATAGGCGGCGGGAACGCCAGCGAGCAGCGTAGCGGCCAATGTTCCGAAGGCGATGACAAACGACAACAGGATGGTGCCCGCATAGAGCTCCCACACTTGGGTAACCCATTGCAGCGTGACGCCGGATCGAATGCCGCGGAAATAATTGTTAGTGACGCCTGCAGTAATCGAGAGACACGCTGGCACAACGAGAAACGCCGCGACGAGCAGTGTAAAGAGAAGCTGAGCAGCAAAGATGGCGCGATTCCGCACGGCATCAACCCGCGGCAGCAACGGCATTGCCGCTGAACGATCGGGCCAGCGCCAGGATCAGCCAAGTAATCACGCCCAATCCGACTGACAGCGCGGCTGAGGTGGCCAGATTTCCGGCCAGTGTGAACTCTGTATAGATCAGCATCGGCAGCACATCGATATTGGTCGCAAGCGTGAAGGCGGTGCCGAATGCACCCATGGCAGTTGCAAACGCGATAGCACCCGAGGCGATCAGCGCCGGCATCAAAGCCGGCAGCACGACGTCACGTTGTACGGCCCACGGCCCTGCCCCGAGCGACCGCGCCGCCTCTTCCAGAGCGGGATCGAGCTTTTGCACGGCCGCCATGATCGTTAGAATCACCCGCGGAATCGAAAAATAGAGATAGCCTAAAAACAGGCCGTAGATCGAATAGGCGAAAACGAGCTTGTCTCCGATCAGGCGGCTCGACAAATCGCCGACTACACCTTGGCGGCCGGCAAGCAGGATGATCATAAAGCCGACGACAACGCCAGGAAACGCCAACGGAAAGGTCAAGAAGGCGACCAACAAGGACCGGCCAGGAAAGCGATGCCGCTGCAGAAATATTCCGGCGATCGTTGCCACCGCCAAGGTTACCATCGTGGTGATCGCAGCAAGTATCAGAGTGTTCACGAGAGTACTGCGATAGCGCGGTTCGGCCAAAATGGAGAAGTATTCTGCCAGCCCGTTTGGACCTTCGGCCCCGGTGACGAGAAGTTGCGCCATCGGCAACAGAAAGAAAGCTGCCGTCAAGACACTCAACGGCAGCAAGCAAAGCCAAACAAAGGATCGATGCGACATGCGACAACGGTGCCCTGATTGAGCTCAAACTAGGGCAGCTGATTCTGCCACCTTACCTGACCTCGTCGAGATATCGCTCAACGAAGCCCTTTTGTGCATTTTCCATTTCGCCCCAATCGACGCTCTTGGCCCGCGCATAATCGGCGTCCGGCAGGAATTTGCTCTTTACCGACTCGGGGAGATCAATCGGGCGCGCCGGGCGCAGATAGGCATTGGTCCAGATCGCCTGCCCCTTATCGGACAAGAGATAGTCCAGAACCTTCTTCGCCTTTTCCTTGTCCGGAGCGTTCTTCACCAGGCCGACAACATAAGGGAACATGACTGATCCCTCACAGGGAATCACAAACTCAAAGTTCCCCTTCTCGGAATATTTGGCGCGATAGGCGTTGAAATCATAATCGAGCAGGATCGGCATTTCGCCCGAGACAACGCGGGCATAGGAAGTCTGCTTGGGCACGATCGGATCGTTCTTACGCAGTTCCTTGAAATAGCTGATTGCCGGGTCGAAATTGCTGCCAGACCCGCCAAGCGCAAGATTGACTGCGACAGCGCCGACATAACCCACAGCTGCGGAGCTCGGATCCAGGTACCCGACCATTCCCTTGTAGTCGGGCTTGAGCAGGTCCTTCCAGCACGCCGGCACCGGCTTCCCGCCGAGCGCATCCTTGTTCACGAACAGGCCCAGCGTGCCGGAGTGGATCGTTGTCCAATATCCGTCCCGATCTTTGAGGCCCGCAGGAACCTGGTCCCAATGCGCCGGCTTATATGGCTCCAACGCATCCTGCGCTTTGGCTTTCATACCGAACGTGACACCGAAATAGCCGATATCTCCGACCGGATTGCTCTTCTCCGCAAGAATCTGAGCCAATGCCTGCCCCGAGTTCTTGTTGTCGTGCGGAATGTCATAGCCGAGGTCGGCCTTGATGGATTTGAGCATGGAAGCCCAATCGGCCCATTCCGGCGGACAATTGTAGCAAATGACGTCTGCCGCCTTGGCCGATTGCCAGGGCGCCAGGACGGCCAGGGCGAACAGAACGACGATGAAGCGGATGACATTCATGAACTAAGGACTCCGTGGCTCCGGCATCTCAGCCAGTGACGGTTTCCCCTAAAGGGCGCACATGAAGGATTTGCGACACAATCCTTTGATGTCTTGGATAAAACAACTATCTGAACGTGCTACACTCCCAAGTCATACAAAGCGCAGGCGGAGCTCTCCGAGGCAGCGGGCGATCAAGCTTCATCCATGTTGCGTTCGTCGGTAGCCTCGAAGCGGCCGAAGCGGCCGCGCACAAACAAAAGCGGCTCGGTCGGACTGTAGGAATATGCCTCCACCGCGCCGAGAAATATCACGTGGTCTCCACCATAATACCGGCTGACCGATCGACACTGGAAATTCGCGACGCTTTCCTTGAGTACGGGCGCTCTTCCAAGGCCGGGACTCCACTCGACCCCGATGAATTTATCTTCGGATGATTTGGCGAACTTGTTCGCCAGCGCCTGCTGCGATGTCCCCAAGACATTGACGGTAAAATGACTAGCGTTCTGAAACACGTTCAGGCTGGAGGAATAGAGCAGCAGGCTCCAGAGGACCAGGGGCGGATTGAGCGACACCGACGCAAACGAGTTGCAGGTCAATCCGTATGGTCGGCCGGCCGCGTCGGCCGCAGTGATGATCGTGACGCCTGTTCCATAAGCCCCAAGCGCGTTGCGAAAATCCCGTGCGTCGATTGGTGAACTATCGCTAGCGAGTTCTTTCGCTGGATCAGGCACAACTGGACACTTCGGCGTATCGTTCATCCTGCCGTCTCACAGCGTCAGGTTATCGGAGGGCAGACCGAGCACCACCCGACCATAGCTGGTCCCAGCTGCGTCGAAGTTAAATGCAATATGGGAATTGATCGCGTGTGCATCGCGAAACCGCCGCTGCAGCACTCCGCTCGTGAACAACCCTCGCGCGCCGCTCGCCGCAAACAGCAGGGAGACGGCCTCTGTGCATAGATTGACGGCATAAGCTCCGTCACGCCGATACCGCGTCTTGGTCATCATGTCCGGAATGACGCCTCGCCGCGCATCCTCCATGGCACGGGTGCAGCTCGCTCGCATAATCATGCGGGCTGTATCTATCTTAGCGGATGCTTCGGCAATTTTTAGTTGCGTGCTCTGGAGGTCACTGAGCTTTGCCCTATTGTAGGTCGACGCGCGATGCCGCGCACCGTCGATATAGTCCTCAAGACATGCCCGAGCGTTGCCGAGGGCAACGCCCGAAATGGCAAAGGGAAATAGCGAGAACACTGGCAACCGGTACAACGGGCTGGGATTGAGGCCGCTACCTGGGGATATTCCGCCGGCGAGACTGTTCACCCCGATTGTCATCTCGTCGGCGACAAAGGCATCCCGCACTTCGACATCGTTGGAGCCAGTTCCCCTCAGCCCGGCTGCATTCCAGGTATCAAGGATGTTGTAGTCTGCCCGTGGCAAAAGAAAAATGCGATATTCCACGCCGTCTGCCTCGTCCTCGGAGGAGACTACACTTGCCAGCATATTCCACTGACACGAGGCAACGCCAGACGACAACGGCCAACTTCCGCGCAATTCGTAGCCGCCATTCACTTTCTTGGCCCGGCCCGCTGGGAAGATAAAAGAAGAGGCGATCAACGTATTGGCGTCATCGCCCCAAATCCGATCCTGTGCCCGCGGATCGAACATCGCCAACATCCAGTGGTGGCTCGCCAGGTTGGCGACATTCCAAGCCACCGATGCATCCGCGCGTGCAAGCAAATCCGCACAATCGACCAATGCGACGTAATCCAGCTCACGGCCACCGACCCGCTTTGGCTGCAGGATTCGGAACAACCCGGCTTCCAGGAGATCCTGTTCGGTCTCGGGGGGCACGCGACGCAGCTCTTCGGTTCGTTCGGCACGTTCACGAAGCAATGGCAAGAGTGCCATCGCCCGCGCCTCGACGGGCGCAAAGGCATCCGGTCGCTCATCGCCCTGATACGAGCTTGGCTGCTGCTTGGTCGTCATCCCGAACGTGCTCCGCGAACGGTCCATCATCTCGTTTCAGGCGATACCAATTGCGACCATCGCATTTTGATCCGTTATCACACGGTTGGCAATTCGTGCAGCGGTTCGAATCTGCGATTCCTCAGTCGGATTCTCCAGTCAGAACGCGCTGTCACGCGTCTGGACTCGTCCGAAAGCGCCTGCTCGCTGCAGCGCCGCAATGCAGCAATCATCATAGCCCAAGATCGTCTTTAAGACCTCGGTCGTATGTTGCCCCAAGGTCGGGGCTGCCATGGGTTCGACCGGTGGCGTCAGACTCATACTGATCGCCGGTTCAATATTAGGAACTCTGCCCGCTGTGTGGTGCGGAATCCGGCAAACCCGACCGCGCCCCCGCACTTCCGGTGCCTCGAACGCCTCCGCGATGGTGCGGAGATAGCCGGCGGGAATGTGGGCCTGCTTCAGTTTTGTCATCCATGTTTCAAGATGGTCTATCGCGAAAATCTCGGCGAAAATCGCGCGCAGCTTCTCTTTGTTCAGCGATCGCGACTTGCGCGTGGCAAACTGCGGATCGTCGAGCAGATCAGGGCGGTCAAGCACTTCCGTGACCAGCCTCCGATAGAGGCGGTCGTTGGCGCAGGCGATGTAAAGGGGGCCATCGGAGGCTTCATACACACCGACTGTAGGTGATCCGTTCGGGGAGTTGCCAAAACGCCTCGGATTGAATCCACTGAGCAGGTACGCCATGCCGTAGAAGCTCGTCATGTTCATCGCGACGTCGAAAAGAGCGACATCCACGTGCTGCCCTCGCCCGAGCCGTTCGCGAGCAAGCAGCGCCAATAGAATCGCGTTGCAGGCGGACATGCCCGTCGCGAGGTCAATGACAGGAGGTCCCGTCCGCACTGGCGGACCATCCGCAAACCCATTGAGGGACATGAAGCCACTCTCGGCCTGGGTGATCGGATCAAAACCCGGTCGCGACGCAAATTGTCCCGAACGGCCGTACGCTGAAATCGAGCAATAGACGAGACCTGGATTGTTTGCGGAAACGGTTGCGTAGTCCAGGCCGAACTTGTCCATGATTCCAGTGGAAAAATTCTCGACCACCACGTCGGCCCTCTCGATCAGATCGCGCGCAATGTCCCTGGCCTTCGGCACCGCTAGGTCCAGTGTCATCGCGCGTTTGTTGCGATTGAGGCTGAGGAACGCCGCGCTCTCGCCTGCAACCTCCGCGTGTTCGTAGGCTCGCGTATCGTCTCCTTCTTCGGGGTGCTCGATCTTGATGACATCAGCACCGAAATCGCCCAACATTTGCGTGCAGGCTGGCCCCGCCACGACCCGCGTGAAGTCGATTACGAGCATCCCGTCCAGGGCCGTCGGCGCGTCCTTTCGGCGAGGTGACCGTTCTGGCAATGGCACTTTGGTGACCATGCGTCTCGCTCCTTCCGTCGAACTCATTGTCGATCATCTTCGTGATCTTCAGCATGGCGCAGCAGAGCCCTATCGATCATTCAGAAGGGCCGCTGTAGCGTGTCGTTAGCTCAACCGGGCACACAAAAAAAGGCCCGGCGGCCTTGGCCGCCGGGCATGACCTTTGCTGCACTGCAATCTTTCATCGAACGGAGCACTCAAAGGGCTCGATCAGCTTGCGCCAGTAGAGCGTACTCGACCAACCCCAGGGTGACTGTGGGCGAAACAGTCGATAGCCGCCGCGGATGAAGTTGTTCGCAGAGATGACGTTGTCCGTCGTGTCGGACACGATGCAGGACCACCCGTTCCGCCGCCCGCGCCACTCAGCCGCGCGCATCAGCCTGAGTTGGAGACCACGACCGCAATGCTCTCTTGCTACTCCAACCCGGCAGAAATAGCCGGCTTCCGATCCTATTGATGAGGGAACGAGACCGGCAAACGCAACGGGAACGCCCTGCTCGTATGCGATCCACCAATGCCCGGCATCGAAGTCAGGCAGCGGCGCCCTGTCAAGGAAGGTTTGGCGATGAAGATCAGCGAGACTGTCGGCAACATCTTCATCGCAAGCGTCTACTTCGCGGATATGATACATCTGAAATCCTTGACCTTGCCCGCCTTATCGATCACTTCCCAATGATGACCTTGATGCCGAGCCATACCGCTCCAACAAAGCCCGTTACGATGACGGTGATGACCGCCTTGAACGTGTAGCTCTGGGCTTGCTCGACGCTCTTGCGCCATCGACGAAGATGCTGGAAATCAGCTCGCAACTCTTTGCGGTCCTCCTCCTCGATGCCAAAGGATGTCAGAATCGTCACGATTGCCCGAAGGACGACCGCGTCGATCTCCTCACGTTGCAGCCTGTGCTGTTCGGCCAGGGTCTCGGCGACGATGGCTTTGATATCTTCTTGGATAACGCTCATCGCCGGATGATTCTCGCAACGTTTTCGAAGCCGCGCTTAGCGAAATAGAACGATATGACGAGATTTGCGGTCACCGACGCGAATCCCGCAAGCGGCTCCGTAGTCCCGAACCCAAGCACCTTGTCCCACACCAGGAGTTTTGCGAAATAGATCGCCACGCAATAACCGATCAGCTTGTCCGGCTCATACCAATGACCGATTTCCGCCTCGCGATATCGCAGGATTGCGTTCGACTCGGAGACCTGTGCCGCAATCTCGGAAGCCGCAAGATCGGCCGCGATCTTGGCTTCAGTGTTACCCGCATTCAGCTTGGCTTGATAGGCATCGATCAGCCCCTTGATCACCGGACCGCCGAGAAAGCTCACGATTGTCATCCACATGTCAGCCTCCCTTCTTCAAGGATCGCGCGCGCGCCAAGATCGTGATCAGCGAGATCACGAGGAGAATGCGGCCAGTCGTCCTGGCATCGCCGACTGCAGAATTGATCTGGTCCTTGATGTTGGGATCACCGAGCGCATCGCCGACACTATCGATCAGGGACATGAAGCCGCCGATCAAGGCGAGCGTGTAGCCCCATGCGATGGTCAGAGAATGCAGACAGGCCGCCTTGATTTTTGGCCACATCAATCAGGCCCTTCGGATCAAAGCTGCGAGCGCCTTCGCCGCGCCGGCAAGCCTGGTCGCTAACGCGTTGGCTCCGATCGAGAGCGCCAGGAGTCTGCTCTTGAAGGACCAGACCAGTGCGCCGCCCGCCGCGACACCAAGACAGAATGCAGAGCCAAATTCGATCATGTCGTTCTCCTTCCGAAGATGGATTTCATCAAGGCAACAAAAAAGGCTCCGATGGAGCCTTTGGCCGGGTTCGAAATGGATATCTGAGGCGATATGGGCGGCGGATCCGCCGACGAGTGGGGTCGAACCGAGGCCGTCTCCGAAGGCGGAAACGTGATGCTCGGATCAAGCCCCATCATGGCCATCAGCAGACCTGCGCAACCGAGCTGCCGGTCCACCGCCACCGGATCGTAAACGCCGTCGCGAACGTATTTTCCGGCACGATATTGATTCGTGCCCGCCCATACATACGGCGACGGAACGCCCCGACGGGCATAGCCGAGACCATTATACTGCTCGAGCAGGGTCAGAGCGCCCGCGACTGACCAGTCCTTCCAGCGTGCCGCGTGCGGAGGGCAGTTGACCAGCGCGTCGACAGCTGCCTCTTCCCAGGATCCGAAAGGCCCTCGGCCGGCCGGCACATGGACTGAGACCTTGTTCCAGGGATCCCCTTGGGCCAGGGAGCCTCCCCAGCTTTGTGAGCACTCGCGCTCGTGAATAACGGCGATCACCGGCCAGGGGACACGGGTAACCTTCTCAACCGCTTGATAGCGGGCCTTCTTGGCTACCATACGTTGAGCGACTGATACAAAATCTCGCACCGGCTTTGCTTTGTTCCAGCGGCAGGCGTTAGCGTCGGTCAGCAGTGAAGGGTTGAGCATTTGCAATCCATAACGAGAAAGCCGCCCAATTCGCGGCTGCGTACTTGTTCGCGACGAGGTCGTGTGATTGCCTCGCGCGTCTTCGGTTTGTGAATAGGAGGGCGGCAACCGTGACGAGCATAATACTTGGAGCAAGTAGCATGGTCGGCTATCATATCGCCAAATAGGTTCGCTGAGCTATTTAAGTCTCGCGTAAACCTCCCCCCGATGGATCGCCGCTGATCTTGGGCGACCAGACACAATCCGCTTCCCGGAGTCGCAAGTCATCTACTGTGACAGCAGTCCTGTAGCGTTCTCAAAAGCTATGCCAGAAATACTTCGCCCTGGGCCGCGGCGGGTAATCGTGATCACGTCAACGAGCACCTTCACCAACCTATAGATTAGGAAGATGAGCGCGAGCGCGAAGACATGGTCGATCTGCGCGCCGCAGAGCATCGCACCATGCGCGCGTGCGAAAGCGCAGAGGCGGAATGGACGAACCTACATCCTACTCTAATCTATAGAAGGGCCGAGACCGCATTGTTCCGCAGATCGGGCACATCGTTCGCCGGCTACGCGTTATGCCCCTTACGGAGATGGCACTGGCTTGCGGTGGCCAGTACACGCTGAGGACCAAGCGCTGGACGCAATTTCTGCGACGAAGTCCGCAACTGCGCCCAATCGTTACTTTTGCACAATGGGGTAGACGTTCACTTATCGCGAAATGATCGGCCACATCTTCGTTGGGCTTTGGCTATCGCGCTGGCTTGCGCCACTGCCGCCGTTCGTCCGAAAGCAGCATTTGCAGCTGCGAAACCGCTATACCGAGCCATTATCGCCCCGAATGGGCGACCGCATGTTGAAGGATCTTGCTTTCGATTCGTCGAACGCTGCGACTACTTTCTAATGAGTACTCGTCGATTTCTCTCGCTATTCAGATAATCCGCACGATATAGTTGCACAATATAGTTGGCTGAACGATGTTGTGCGCTGCGCCGCCGCCCTGGCTGTAGGTCGTATCCAGTCCGTTCGCACTGTTCACCCGAACACCCGTTCCACTTGGTGCGGTGTTGCCGCCGACTGGGATGCCGTAACCTCCACCACCGCCAACACCTCCCGGCCCCCCGCCCGGAGAGAAAAAGTTGCTTGCCGAGTGCGCGTGCCCAGGATCGTAAATGCTCGCGCTGTGAAAGTGTGACGGAATCTCAGCCACGGTTAGCGTGTGCGCATCTTCGCCTCCGGCCCCTCCAAGACTGTGGCGAAGTCCCGCCAGACTTCCGTTGACCAGCCGATTTGCGGTCGTTCCCCCCATATTGTCCGGACGCGCCGTGACGCGTCCCCGCAGATCGGGTAAATTGAACGTCGTCGATCCGTCCCCGCCGCCATAGGTCGTCCCGACCAGTGCAAAGAGCGCGGCATAAGTCGCACGGCTGATTGCCTGACCGTAGGGGAACGCAAACGAGCTGTTCGGCGCGGTCGGCCCCCAGAAGTCAAGACCGGCGGCCAGCGGGATGTTGTACGGATTGCCGTAGAACCCGTGCAGATAGAACACTCCATCGGTCTGATTATAGACCGCAAGATACGGCGTTCCCTGCAGGATCGTACCGGCCAGCAACTCAGCATTCGGCGCACTCCGCAACGGCTTGGCGCCGAGCGAGTCGACGTTCAATGTCACGGTTGCACCGTTGGTCGTGTGCGGCGTGAACGCGATCATCTGGCCGTTGAGATGTACGAGCGTATCGAATTGCTGATAGCTCACGAGCGTATAAGCGGTGCTTGTGCCCGAGGTGACGGTCGCACCTGAGATATCGTCGCGATATTTAGCGGTTGCCGCCATCATCGCCCGGGCTGAGTCGTTGATGCTCGAAGGCACCTGCCCTTCGGACCAGTTGATCGTGGGATCGGCTGTAGCATCTGCGGAGGCCGTCTGTGACCATCTGTAGAGCGTCATGTCATTCCTCAAAGAAAAGCGGCGATCCCACTTGAGGATCGCCGCCGGCGCCATCGCCTGTTGTCACTGGAGCATGCAAGGCGCGCGTCAGGATAGACCGAATGAGCGCCGGAGCGACGTTGCCGTCGCTCATTGCTCCCGGTTGAGTTCGAGATATTGCGCGCACGCGCAGCTCGGCGCACGCGCGGTCAGCAGATTGCGGATCACGCCGCTCGGCACCCCCGGACTGTCCTGGGCGACCGCCGCGACGCGCGCCTCGATCACCGCTTCGATTTCGGCGCGGATGGCCTTGATACGCTCTTCAAGGGATGGGCTGTTGCGAGGTGTCTTCATGAGATCCGCTGCTTTCTTCCGATATTGATGCATGTTGGATGGCTGCCAATTTCTGCCTGGCTGCAGCCGCTTGGTTCTGCGCGCGCCGCAAAGCCCTCTCCCGCGCCGCCTCGTGCCCCACGATGAAGGCCTGGAGGTCATATGGCAGCGTTTTGAAGCGCGCTTTGCGATCGGCCGGCCAGGAGCGTGGCGGTGCGATCCCGCTCAGTTCGTTGATTGCGGAGACGACCGGCTCGCTCAACGTCGGATCGGCGAGCCCCTTGGAGGTGTGCAGCCTGGAGATGTCCTGCAACGCCGGCCAAAGCTGTGCAATGCCGAGTCCTGCACAATCCCGCACGAAGCTGGCGACGGTGGCTGGCGCGGCTGGACAAAACATCGCTCCCTCGCGTGCGCACCAGCGGGCGAACAAGGGTGCACACTGCTGACGCGCCCGCGCCAGCGCCTCCAGCACGGGATTGATCATCGGCCCGCGTTGCGAAGCGCCGCGTGGACGCTGCCCATGTTGCGCCGAAGCTCGAGCATTCGCGCATGGCGTCGCAAGTCGCCAGGGCTTGCCTCGATACCCTCACGCAATTCGGCATCGAAACTCTCGAGTGCCGCGACACGCTTCTGCAGACCGTAAAGCGCGAAATTTTCCGCGATCCGCTCAAGCGACATCGGCTGACCATAAAGATTTCCGGTGATAGAGTCTGAGCGCTCGATGAAGTTGCGGCGTTCGTCAGGCATGAGAAATCTCCGAAAGAGAGCGAAATCAACGAGGAGAGAAAAAGATCGGCGGCGGCGTTTTGAACTCTGGCCGGAGCTCTGCCGGCGCAGCATCAGGCCTTTGGAATTGGGAGGGCAGTTGTTTGCTCATGTTCGCAACCGCGTTCATTTCGTCCATTGGATAATCATATTCGAACGGCTTTAGAGGAGGATTCAATTTCATGAAAACATTCGAATCAACTCCCGACCAGAGACTCCCAGCACCGAGCTCATTGACCGTCGGAAAAATTCCTGTTCCATAGCCTTGCGTAACGACGTACAGATCATCACCCTCCTGGACAATTTTGCGAAATACGTTGCCCGGATGAAGCAAGTGATCCGGCAGAGTCGTATTCACGATCGTGAGCCGGTCCGGATCGACCAGTTGTCGTACTGGTCCAATGCCAGGAATTTCAACGGTACCTCCATCAACACTCTTGACTCTTTGAAACGGCGTCGCATGCCAAGACAACGCTTCAAAGGCCTGCTCTGGTGTGTGTCCTCGGGAGATGCTGCCCACCCAAGTCTTTGTTGAGTACTGATGAGGCCCGCTCGGAATAGTGATCTCAGCTCCGCCGCTGAACGGAATTGTACGGCGGATCGGTGATTGCATTACAGCATCCATATTAGCTCCAAAGAATGATTTCTGGGAAAGCCAATCCAACAGATCGGGACAAATCTGAGCAGCGTGCAACCGCGACTAACTACGATTTTAAGGATGATACGATTGGCCGATGACAATGCACGCGGCCCGAATCAAGGCACGTTGATACGCGACTTCAGCGCCGTGCGTGATCGGTTCGGCGCCCGCCTATAGAATCGTGAAGAAATCGATTGCGGCGTATCAGATCGGCAATATGCGATCGAGCTGCCCTAACGCGTCGCCCGCAGAACGCCCCCCCGCAAAGGTCCTCAATCTCTCTGCAAGAACTGCACTTAAGCGCATCACCTGCACGTAAGAGCGCGTCAGGTTCAATTCATCCTGCGGGAGCACACCGACATACGAACCTTCTCATGAGCCTTGCCACAAGGCGAAGTGCCAAGACAAAAAACAAGGGAATGAAGTTCGTAATTGCCAAACACGCGATGTACAAAACAACAATTGATATTTTATGATTCAAGTTCCTGGATTGGTACATCAGCGTAATAAAGGTCGCTCCGCACACAACGAAAAGGATGTTTGCGATTGCGATTGTGAGTGCAGCCTTCAGAACAGCTCGAGGCCGCCAATTCACAAGCTCCAGCGAGAGCACTGCGGTCTCCGCCAAGAACAGACAGACCAAATGGAGTATCGAGAATCCCACTCCAACGCTTACGAAGGGGATGATCGGCGCAAGGTATAACGAGATGAGCAGCACGACAAAGATGACCAAAGCCACCTTGATCAGCATATCGAGGACGGCAAACACGAGCCATTCGCCCACGCTGAAATTCATGGTTGCACCGTCGAAACGAACCCCAACTTGGGACTGATGATAATCATCATATAGAACAAAAAGAGAACGGTGTCAACGGCCGAACGCTGCTGGCTATGGCACGAGCTTCTCTCTCCGCGCACATCACGACCGATTCGCTCTGCGTGCCTGGTAAAGCGAGACGGCATCCTTGAGGTCGCCTGACGACGACAGCCGTGCATTCAATGCTCGCACATCGGCCCGCTCGCGTTCGGCAGAGCTCGCCGCGACGCCGGGACGCACGACAGGCGGGACCGGACGCGCCGCAATCGCATCCTTGGACTTCATCATGAGGCGGTACTTGGCCGCGTCATACATCATCCGCTGGAAGGTGGCGTGGCGCATCAACGGCTCGGTATGAAATAGCCGATTGAGCTCGGCCGGTTCGATTCCGCTCTGCTTAGCGGCAGCCATGATCTCTGCCGCGACCGCCTGCCGCACCCCCTTGGGCTCATCTTTCAGCATGACCTCAAGCCGCGCGTCCTCGCCTTGCGCGAACTTCTGGAAATTTTGCCGCTCCATCTCGGCCTGGTGCTGCTGCGCGTGAGCCTGTTGCGTACGCAACTGTTCGGACGCGGCAACTGCGGACTGGACACGGGCGAACTTGGCCGGCTCTTCGCGCGACATCTTCTCAAGCGCGGCTGGAATATGGTCGGGCGCCATGCCTGAAAATTCCGGAAATTGGCCGAGAAAGTTCGCCTGCGCGAGTTGCATCGCCGCCGCAAGGCCATCGCGATAACTTTGTCTCGCCTTTTCCGCCTCACCGATTTTCTCCTCGATGGCCTGCAGCACCTGCGGATGCTGCAGTGCCTTTTCGAGCTCGGTCGCAATCTCATCGGAGGAATGACCATCGCGCGAGGGTCTTCCGGGCCAGCCGCTTTCAGGGGCTTGCGCCGTCGCTCCATCGTCGCCTTGGCCGTCCGGATGCTTGAACCCATAGAAGTCCGCGGCTGTTGCATCATTGGCTTGGACGGCCTGACGTAGTGCATCGACGCGTTGCGCGGTTTCCTCAGCCTCCCCTGCTTGAGCAGCGCGCCTGTCCGCCGCCCTGCCCCGCGCATGGTCGCGCGCCGCGCGCGCCAGGGTCACGGCTTCAGTTGGTGCCGCGCGCTCACCTTTGGCATCGACATATTCCCTGACGGTCAAAGGTTGGTGCGCCTCAGTGAGGCGCCCCGCGGCCTCACGCAGCGCCGCGTTGTCGCCGTCGATTGGTGCGTGCTCCTGCCCCTTCTCCGGATCGTGCATCGGCGTGTAGCCTGCATTCGCGAGATCGAAGGCGACACCTGTCAGTTTGGACTCGATTTCGGAAGTCGTCATTGTGCATCCATTGCAATAGAGCTCATTCGCCACATCGGCTTTCGCAGATCTGCCGCTACGCCGGCGCCCTCAGCCTTTCGGCTTGAGCGCGCCGATGAGGCTACCGATCCCGCCAGCGATCGTGGCGAATTGATCGACGCCGGACTTTTCCTGGACCGTTGTGCCCGTGCTGTTGCTCTGCTGGCCAAGTCCCGCGATTGGCGTTCCAATCTGCGCGAGCAGCTGCAATGTCTGCAATGGGATGCCGCGCCGTTGCGCTTCTTCGGCGAGCGTGGCATTGGCACCATAGTTCTGCGCGTCCAGCGCTGACTGCGCAGCGGTCACGCCCTGCCCTTGGTTTGCGAGATATTGCTGCTGCAT
Organism: Bradyrhizobium sp. SZCCHNR3119; assembly: GCF_032487775.1. Classification (NCBI taxonomy): domain Bacteria; kingdom Pseudomonadati; phylum Pseudomonadota; class Alphaproteobacteria; order Hyphomicrobiales; family Nitrobacteraceae; genus Bradyrhizobium; species Bradyrhizobium sp. SZCCHNR3119. The sequence continues at coordinate 837,252 of NZ_JAUEUV010000001.1, forward strand.
GCCAGCCAGCGTATTGACTGTGGTGTTGCCGGCGCCGTAGAGCGAATTGGCGGCTGCGAGCTGGTTGGTGACATCCTGGTTATATTGCGCGGCGATGACCGGCGCTTCGGCCGCGGCGATCCCCCGACCATAAGCCATCTGGTTCGCACCGCTGAAGTCGCGGCCTGCGGCGGCAAACTGCCCGTTCACTGAGTTGCCCACGTCAGTCTGGATCTGCGCGAGCTGCGCGGTGAGCGCCGGATTGTTGCCGATCATGCTGCCATTGGCGTAGGGCGTCAGGTAGTTCTGCAGCGTCGACAGGTTCGCTTGCACGTTCGGCGCCTGCGCCGTAGCGCCGCCGCCATTGAGCAGCGACTGCGCATAATTGCCGATCTGCCCGGCATAGGGATTACCCTGGGCGGCGTTGCTCTGCAGTGTATTGAGCGCGCCGGTCTCTGCGCTGGTCAGCCCGCTGTTGCTCACGCCGCTACTCAGCTGCGACAAGATTCCCTGGAGCAACGGCTGCGCCGGCTGCCAGGGGGCTGTTTGCGATTGCTGGGTGGTCGTACTGGTGGACTGCCCGCCCATTGGCGAATCTCCTTTCTAAAGATCAACTATTGTCGACGCAGACGCGTGCTCGATCGCAGCGCCACGGCGCCGGCTGCTCAAAGATGTCGGTGTCAACAGAATTGCGATAAGGGTCGAGATCGCCCAGAGCGGATTTCAGCAGCTATCGACCGCCAACTGCATTGCTTGTCGAAACAGAAGGAACAGCCGGCGCGCCGAATTCGAACACGGACTTTGGATTATTGGTCTCGGCAGGAGCGCTCGGATTTGCGTCGTTTTGCCTCAGATAGACTTGCCGCGACGCCAGAAATCAGGCAGGCGGCGCCGACGTCAGCTAGTCAACGGGCCGCGGCCGTCCTGCAACAAGCGCCGAACCGTCGGATGACGTCGCTCCTAAATAGTGATCAACGAACTTTTCCTTCGTCCAACGCCGCCCATTCACGAGTCTCGTACTGCTCTTCACTCATATCAATGATCTATTACAGATTCTGCCGACACAACGGAGTCTTCGAATACGACGCCGCAGTTTGAAAGCCGCATCAAAGCCCTCACATGTCACTTCTGGGACTCACCAACAGTTTCGCCTTCGAGCAAGGCTTCCCAAACAATCACCCCCGACCAGGCAAACGTCTTGGTTGCATGGCAACACGATTCGACACTGCTGAAATCAATGACGTGTGGCCTTGAGCCCCCGGAGGAGTCGCAAAAAAAGCGGGCTCTCGAAAGATGCATCATCGCTCGATCGAACATCTGTCAAGCCAGACGCGATACCGGTGGCCGGCATTAATCGCCACACGCGGGAGGAGATGCGGAACGTGATCTGCGAAAACTTACGTACCGGTCGGCGGACCGAATGGCTGGATACTGTGCCGGCTGGACTACGACGTCGACCAGAAAGATCGTAGCGGCGGTTGAGCAAGCAGTTCGGTCAGCTGACCATATTTCCTGGTATTTCCTGGGCGGTGCTTCAGCCTTCACCCTCGACCCAGCCATCCGATTGTTATCTTTGTCAATCCGTCATCGGTGTCCGCCGTCTACGCAGCGGATCCCGCCACGCATCGCGAAGGCGCCGCGCCTTAACGATAGACTTGACTAGAGCGGAGATAGCGAACCTGGTTTCTTGACTGCCCTGTATCAATCTCCTTGGTGGCTTGAGCTGGGAAAATCGGAGCTGCCTCGGCAGGCCAACTTGGCTTAGATACCGGTGCTTGCCGCGACGACCTTTCAACCCGCTTCGCCGCCCAATTCCGAAGATCGTTGCCCGGCAAAGTGAGCCAGGTAAAGATTTCCCGGAGTGACGGGCAGCCCTGCCCGTGTGAGCATAGTGGCATTTTCGCGAGTATAGGCTTCCGTCATTTCGCGCGACAGCTCCGGATTCGCCCGGAGAGCAAGCAGTTCCTGAGGCGTGCCCTTGATCTCTGGATGATACCGGCGCAGCATGTCTAGCCATGTGCCCGCGATAAATTGACCAAGGCCGCTTGCCGACGAGTTTGGATTCTTTGCATTTGCCTTACCAGAACTCTCGGCTCCCACGATTTGATTAGTCAGTTCCGATGAGGAATAGCTATTTGAAATTTGCTTCGTCAGTTGGCCTTGCTGTTCCTGTTGCCCCTGCAATCTGCCGATCAAATCCTGCTGGGGCTGAACGGCGCCTCGGGACTGTAGTTGGGCACGCCGCCTGGATTAGGACCTGCATCCGGCACTGCCGAATTCGGCTGCAACATGCCTTGAAAAAGGCCGACCAGCCCGCCGGCACCTTGAGATCCATGGGTCTGCGGGTCGAATTCATAATCTCTCCAGCCCATTATTCTATCTCCTTGTCCATGATGACATGTCGCTGCCTATAGCCGTCGAGCGCGCGCAGCCAGCCTTTGCGCCCGAAGACGCGCACAGACCTGCAGCCTTCGGCTTTCGCATAAGCCTCGATGCCGGCGATCAGCGGCAACCACCGCGCCATACCCTTGCCTTCACAGGCGGTGATGACGCAAACCTTGCCGGCATCCGTGAGCTGCAGGCTGGTCGTGGCGACCGCGTCGATCGCAATTGCGCTGCTGAGCGCCAGCCACAGCAGCGAGCGGCCGGCCAGAACGTCGCGCTCGATGTCAGCAAAGGCTGAAAGGCCAGTACGCCGAATGGCACGCTGCAGACGCGAGGCCACCAGCGGCCAGGCGCATTGAACATGGTCAGGACTGACACAGGCCAGTTCAGCCGAGGACCGTTCAGCCAACATATGCATTGCACACCGAAGATCCGTCGCAATGCTCGCTAGCGCCATTGGCCAGATCGATGTAAATAAGGCCAAACGGCATTGCGATTTTTTCAAATGATATCAACGAATCGACTTTCTTCTTGTCGATCGTCACGACCACGATTCGAAGGTGATTTTGGGGATAATCATCCCCAGCGCCGGAGAGCGATGGCAGTCCGTCATGAACACCTCTGACAGCGCGGATCATCGGCGGATATTGATAAGCGCCAAACGTGGGTACTGAAAGTGTTAGATTCGATCCACTAGCGCAGCTTGTATCTTTTGACCTTCTTAGGAGGCGGCCTATCTAGCGGGTTTCCACCGCATATCTCCCTGACTAACCCCCTCACACAATCATTGACGTCCCATTTCGTCCCATCCGTTTTTTTATACGGACCTGAACCAGTAAGACCTTTCCAACCATCTGCAAATGCCTTAGCGCAGTCTTCACGTGCCTGCTTCAATTCGGCAGCACATTCAGGATCATCTTCAGTTCCCGAAAGAATGCGGTTCAAAATATCAGGATAGCGCTTCAAAAATTGCCAAGTTGCCCAGTTTCCAGGGCTTGCCTCGGTAGGCAGCGGCCAGATCTGCGAGCCTGAAGTAATCGCTCGTCCTGGAACGAGACGGCAGGCTGGTCCGGCCGGCGTTGCCTCCGAAGGAGCTGGATTGTTTGAGTCCGGCTGAACACCGTTTCCTAAGCGCCGCCACAACTCCGACCACGGCAGGGTGACCGCCGCAACGCGATCCGGTGGCGGCGGTGTATCAAGTGATTGATTTCCCACGAATTCCGAATTTGGCATTCTCCGTCGACTCACCAGCTGTCGAAAATTCGGGTCCTGCGATGGAGCGGAGGCTCCTTCGTCCAACAGGCCGGTAGGATTCGGCGTGGCTTGGCCATCGTTCGCCCGATCGAACAGACGTTTAGGACCGCTGCTAGCTGCCTCTTGAGGCGAAGCCGTTCCATCGAGGACGCCGTTCGGTGCCAGCCCTTGCTGAAGCATCACTTGCTGCAGAAGTCCGGGCAGACCACCTGCACCTCGATAATCTGAGATCGGCACAGAAGGGGCGTAGGGCGTACGAAAAAATGCATTTTGCATGAATCAACTTCTCTTCTGAAAATGAGTGCAGGAATGCAGACGAGCTTCCGCGATGCGGTCGAGCCAGCCGCGGGCCAAGGCCGAGATGTCGTGGAGCGCTTCAGGTCGAAGCCAACAATGAGATGCAGATTTTCGCTCTGCGAACTGGGCGCGACTTCCGCCAGTTCCCTGGCAAGCCCGGACTATCCAATGGGACCATCAAGCCGTGCGCTGGAAACTACACGTCGGTCGGAAATACAGATACTCAACCAAGGAGCGCATACAGAAACGTTCGCCCCGCTGTCGCGCTGTTGGCGTGGGTAATTGTGAAAGTCCCGTTCGCGACCGCACTCACATACATCGTGCCGTTGCCGAGCTCAGTTGCGGCAACCGCAGTGGCCGGCGTGAGGATCGGCGTCGAGCCAGCAGCGCAGTTCTTGTCGGTGACCACGGTGTTCGAGGCACCGGTCACGAGCGTGACGCTGCCGACCGCGTTGGAGCGTCCGGCGGCGAGTTGCTGCAGCGCCAGTACGATCTTCTTCAGGTCGGTTTCGGTAATGCCCGGGACAAAGGCGGTCATTGCGTGCCACTCGTCGTCAGGTCAGGTACGAAGCCGGCGCAGAAGCTCCAGGATGTGGCCGCCGGAATGCGCACCTTGAAGCGCGAATAACGGGTCTCGCGCCGGATGTCACAGCGCCCGGTCCTAGCATTCACCAACACCTCCGCGCCGGCGAGCGCCGGCGCGGACGGCGTATCGCGGAAGGAGACGGATCCGAAAAGCGTCGCCGCGTCGGTGACCGGACGAAAACCTCGGATCATGATCCGGCTCTCGTCGGTCCCCTGCTCCGCGCTCTCGATGATCGCCTCGAGACTGGCGCCTCGAAAGAAACCCAGCACGTGCCCAGACGAGAACTGCGCGATTTCCGGCTGTACCGCCGTGGCGTAAGCATCAAGGCTCAGAGTCATGGCGTCGATTGAGGACGAGATGCTATCGAGATTTTCCAGCGTCAGTCCTGTCTGCGACATGCCGAGCAGATACTCGCCGCTCGCCTGCACCGCGAAGAAGCGATCCAGTAGGAAATCGTAACCGAGGATCTTGTCGTAGGCGCCGATCGCGCCCGAGATCGACTTGTAGGCCCAATAGACCCGCGTCGAGCGCGGGTCAGCAGCTCCGATGAAAAGCTGCAAATTGCCCTTGTCGAGATCGCCCAGGAAGGTGCGATCCACCTTCTCGCGTCCGACCTGTTCTGGCACACCGCCGGGCTCGATCTTGTGAAAGCCCTGGCCGGCGTAGAAGAAGATGCGCTCGCCGGCGCGGATGATTGAATACGGCGCATAGAGGCCCTTGTCCTGGGTGATGCGGTCGATCTGGAAGATGATCGGCGAACCGGGAACGTAGGACATGCGGCGGATCGCCTGGTCCTGAAAGATGATACCGGATTCGCCGCCGGCAACGCCGCGCACGATGCCACCATCCGGAAAATCCTGATGATCGGAGCCGGCGGTCAGCCCGTCCCACGATGTCGCAGAGTTGAAGTTGTTCAGGCCCGACCATTGGATACGATACGGCGTCGACAATAGCCCTGAGAGCACCAGAAACCGTCCGACGACGCTGATATAAGCTGCTTGGGGCGGCGAGCCCAAAGCATTGTCGAACGAGGTCGAAGCTGTGAGGTCGAAAATTTGCAGCAGCGCATTTGCCTGCGTTGCAAAAACGAAATTCCCGGTTTGCGCGAACTGCCACTGTGCCGAAGACGACAGCTGCGAATAGGCCGCGCCACTTTTCGAAACGTCGGCCCAGGTGAAGTCGGTATTGTTGAGTTTGTAGAGCCTATCTGCCGTGCCAGCAAAGGTCACGACCGTTCCGTCCGACTTCAACGCATAGAAGGCGCCGCGACAGGCCGCCGGCAAGGCCGATGTATAGGGTGTGAACGACGGAAAGGGCCCATAGCCGTCACCGCGCGGTATCACGTTTTGAACGTTGCGCGTGGCCTGCCCTTCATAGTCGCTGACGTCGGGGCGATAGTCGCCGAAAGCAAGAAGCGCCATTGTTTGCTCGCATCATTTAAGGTTGGGTCAGCGGGGCGTCGGCGGCGGCTGATCGCGGACGATGGCCGGCCAAGGTAGAGCGTGGAGCTCGGAACAAGACGGACGCTAGTTTTTCACCCAACTTCCCGGGGGGTCCTGGACTTTGGTCCAGGAGTCTTTCCCTTCCACGGCGATTGACCAGTCACCAGCGGGAGCGACGCCAGATGTCCATCCACTTTCAGGAACGCGGCCTCCGACCCAAGAAGCCCCGTGAGAGGGCAGCGGAAACCAAGCCTCATAGCCACGCGCAAACGCGGCTTCCGCGCCGCTGACGTTCCAATTTCCGCAATTCGCCGTGGTCGCCACGCCCAATGTCGAGACGGGTGCGGCAATCGCATAGTTCGTGCCACTGACCACATATGCGGTGGCAAAGCTGCCGGCATTGCAGATGCTCGCAAAGCTGCCCGTTATTGGCGACAGTGGAATGCCAAAAGCGGCTGCGTTCCCCGTCGCGCGATAGGAAACGCTCAATAGCGAAAACCAAGACGCGAATGCCGCGGCTCTTCCGCCGAGTCCGAAGGATGCCGCGACGGCGGATTGCGCGGTGCTCATGTTCGTCGTAGGCCCGCTGACGGCGTAACTCCCCGACAGCGCAGGAAGCGCAGCCGTTTGCAATGGAGGAAGCTGGCCGAGAGCCAAACGGCCAAGCGCATCCGATCCGAGCAGCGACATCAGTAATACTCGTCGATGACGATGATACCCGAACCACCGCTTGCGCCGCTATTGCCAGACGTTCCCGAAGCGCCGCCGCCGCCGCCCGCACCTACAGCGTAGGAGTAGGAAACCGCAGGAGAGACAATCAGCTTCTCAGTGTAGCCAGCCCCAGCACCGCCACCTCCGCTATAGCCGGTGGCGGCTGCCGGACCGCCGGCCCCTCCCGCGCCGGCACCAGGCATAACGCCTGGAAGGCCGCCGGCATTGGGCCACCCCCCGGGCGAACCAGGGCCGAAAAATGAGCCGCCCCCCTGCCCCCCAATGGCCGCGCCTTGAGGGCCTGCGCCAGCACCAACGCTTGCGGCGCCATAGGAGCCGCTTAACCCCCAATCCCCACCGGAGTAGGCGCCCCCATTGGACGTTGGGCCACCTGAGCCGGATCCACCAGCGCCCCCATTGGCAACCATCGAACCGAACGTCGTGTTGCCACCGGCACCAGCCGAAGACCCATTGCCGGAGCTATTTGAGCTTCCGCCGCTGCCACCACCACCTCCACACATTCGTACGAAGATGGCCTTACATCCCGCCTTGGTCGTATAAGTGCCCGATGCACTGGTAATGACCGTGCGCGTCCAATTTCCAGGTGTCGCCGCGGCCGCGATATTGGATCGTGCCTGGGCCTGCTGCGCAGTCGTGAAGCTGTTCGCGGCCTCGATCGAAATCAGGTCCTCCGCCAGCGCCACCACCGCAATGAGCGCTGGCGCGGCGGCGAAATTGATCTTCGCCCCGGAGCCTCCCTGTTTTGTCCCCGTCCCCGCGGAATTGTACAGCACGGTGGCCCGCGCAAACGTGTTCGTCGCCGAACTGTATGCGCCCGAGGCATACTCCCATTGGGTGAGATCGGCGCTCTGCGCGCGCACGACATAGACCGTCCCATTGACGGCATTTGCCTGAATCGGGCCTTGATAGCCGCCGACGGTCGAAAAGTAGGTCCAGTCGGACGTACCGCCGGTGGTCGGCACGAATCCGCAATTGTTGATGAATGCTGCCATGTCAGGTAATCGTCAGAACGCCGTTGACGAGATCGGTGTTCACCGTAAAGGTATTGCCGTTCGTCAGCGTGAGCGGCGTTCCATAGTCCCACCAACCGATGAGCGGCTGAGTCGCTGATGTGGCGTTGTAGAGCACGGCATATTGGAACGGACCGATCGATCCTCCCGCGGCCGTCCAGGATGGCTGCGTACCGGCGGTGAACTTGAATACGCCGGATGTTTGTCCACCCGTGATCGAGCCGATCGAGGCGCCGCCCGCTGTATAGCCGTTGCCTGCCGTAAGATCGGCCGGCGTATTGTAGATCGTGTTGGTCACCACCGGAGCCGTGCTGGTCAAATAGACCTTGAACACATGAGCGGTGCCGGTCTTCATGTTGTGCAATCCGTTGGCGACGTCCTGCACGAAGCAATTGAACTTGTTGAATGCTGCCATCTTGCGCCCCGTTGGAATATCTGGCGTTAGAATGTCTGGCCGGACACGTGCACTGCCATGGGTCCCGCGTTGAAGGTGGATGCCAAGCCGAGGTTGTTGAGCTCGGCGAGGGCACTGCTCAAGCCGAGCCCCCAGGTTTGGATCCGGGCGTCTTCTTTGATGTAAGGCGCGGATTCCAGCAGAGTCCCATAGAGGTAGAGGTCCGGCGCCAACGCCAGCAGCCAGTTCGTGCCGCTGGATGCAAGCGGTGGCACGGCCTGCCGATACACCATCTCGATCGTGTACGCGGCGTCGGGCGTCGGTGCGAGTTCGAGCTCATTGCCAAGGACCGTGAAGTAGCGCGGCCGCGCGGGGACGTTCGAGATCCCAAAGCGATATTCGTCGATCTGGACCCCGGATTTAAACTCCAGGCACGGCTTGCCGGTCACGCTCGCCAGCCGGATGCGGCGCATCGATTGAAAATCCGACGGCAGCGCAACGAATTCCGGCTCGCTGGATCTCAGATCGATCACAGCGATTGCGCGGCGCTCCATCTGGCGCACGAACAATTGACGATTGAACTTGGCTTCCGCCAGTTGGACGAAGCTCGGAATCCGCGCGATCAATGTCGTATCCTGATCGCGGGCAAGATATTCGGTCACCGCAGATTGCAGCGATGCATAGTCGGAGATGAGGGTCACGGACGTTCCGCCTTCCAGCCCGCCTGTAACGCAGGTCTGTCTGTGCGCAGATAGGCCCAATCCGGATCATTGAGCTTTTTCTGCACGATTTGGTCGAACTCAGGCGTGAACATGCGAAGGGTGGTATTGCCCTTCGCATGCTCTTCATTCAGCCATCTGAGATAGATGACGTTTGGGATGCGCGCGACGTGCCGGCCCCAATCGCTGTACTGCTCGTCGCGTCGCGCTTCCTTGTTCCATCGCAGGATCGGTGCGACGTCCTGAGCATGTTCGATTGCAAGGCCTTTGCCGTCGCTGTCGAGATGAGGTCGGATGAGGACCCCGCTCATCACGACACCTCCGTTACCCAGAGCGTGCCCGCCGTAGCGGTGACCAGGCCGTTGGTCGCCGCCTTGATCGCGGCGATATTCTGACCGGGACTCACTGTGACGAATTCGACGGTATTGGCCGGAAGGAATACGTCCGCTAGCGTCGCAGTCTGCGCGCCATCGCCGATCCGGTAACAGCAGGCGGCATTGGCCGCGAGCCGGAGTTGATAGGTTGCCGAGCCGAGTTTGTTGGTCGCGCCGACACTGCCGTCAAACGCAATCACTTGCGTCGTACCAATGCGCGACGATGGCTGCTTCGGAAAGAATGACATCTCAGGCTCCCTTGACCGAGAGCGAGAAATGCATCGGCACGGACGTTCCGGACGCGCCAGACGGTGTCAGCACGATCACATCGTCCTCGTTGAGATAGGTCGGTGACGGAGGCACAACGTAAAACAGCTGGCCGGCGGCCGAGCCGGACTGCGGGACGGCGAAGCTCGCAACGTTGACCGAGTTGACCGAGACGATAACGGTTCCGTCGGCCGTCGTGATTGCGCCGCCGAGAATTCCGGCCACCTTGACGAGGCGGCAGCGGAACGGTGCGCGCACATAGGCGGCCACAGGCGACGAGCCGCAGGACGGCGTGTAAGCCGTCAGATCGGCCGTGTCCAAGGTTCGATTGCCAGGAAGCGGCATGGCGAGGTCTCTCCAAAAGAATGGGGCGGCCGATGCGGCCGCCCCGGACAGAAATGCTGGATTGCAGGAATCAAGAGGCGGTGTTGTCGAACACGCCGCCGCTCGCCTTTTCATTACGAGCGACCAGCGCATATTCGGCGAGGATCTGCCGGCGCTCGGAGTCGCCGGTTTTGGCCAGCGGGATCGAGATCATATTGCGGCCGTTGAGATAGGCGACCGCCCACTTATCCATCTCGAGCACCAGCACGTCACGGGGGCGCTGAAACCGCGAGGCGACGACCTTGAGCTTGCCGAAATCAGACTCATAGGCATCCACCGAGGCGACGATCTTCTTCGATTTGGCCTCCTCGATCGCGGTGGAGCGGCCGGTAAAGGTCGAAAACACCTGCTTGTTGAAGGCCCCGGTCAGGATCGTGCCGGGCTTGCCGCCATTGATCCAGATCGAGGACAATACGGTCTTGAGCCGAGCCTCGGTAAACGCGACCTGCGTGCCGTCGGTCCTGGTTCCGGTTCCATCCGATGCGGCCGGATCCGCGCCAGAAGCGCCCTTTGACGTATTGGAGACGATCCATGACAACGCCGACGCCGTCTTTCGCGGCGTCGTCGTGTTGCCGATGATCTTGGCCTGATTGGTGCCGCATAGAATGGTTTCGAGATCGCGCTTGAGTTCGAGGCCCTTCAGCATCTCCTGATAGGCGAGTTCGTTATCGCGGCCGGCGTGATCGACCGCCTGCTGCGTCCCGGACACGCGCGCGACCTTGTAGGAGATCTGGCACTGGTTTCCGAGACGAACTGTCGGCGTGGTCGCGTTGGTGTTCGGATCATCACCTTCGAGCTGGGCGTTGGTGTTGTCCGGCGCAGCGAGCGCCTGGGTCTGCCACTCGTGATTGACGGCGGTCGCCTTCTCCTTGTCGACACCGCTCATGAAGGGCGTGTCCACCGGATCGATGCGGTAGATGATGTCGCTGAGATCTTCGCGATTGCCAACCGCCTGGTAGGTCACGAAGGTTGAGGTAGGTGTAGTCATGGATGATCCTTTTGATCTCGATCGCCAATCAGGCGCTGCTCGCACGACGTGTCGAGATAACGCCACTTGGCGCCTGAGTTAGCGCTAAGAGAGACACTGAATTGGTGTTTGCCTGGATCTCGACGGCCCGATTGCGCGGCGACAAAGGTCCGGTTCGGCGTGACGAGATATCTTCGCCGTGGCGCCCGGATCGCGATCGGGGGTCGGCGTTGCTGATCGAACCACGTCGCTGCCGTGCTCGCCGCTCCGAGGTGTACAGCGTGCGAGACCGACATGACATTGGACGTCATCTCAACCTCGCGAAAAAGCCCGCGGTCGGGTTCCGACGCGGGCTATCGAAGTCTTGCGATGTTGGAATTATGCAGGTGATTTGCCCGACGTGTCAACGGCATTCATTTTGGCTGGGTGGCGCCGAACAGCGCATTCGGCACGCGACTGCTGATCTGTGCTGTCTTCCGCTCTGGAACGAACGAAGATTATCTCCCGCGAGGGACCGGTCAACTCGCCGAGTGCAGATACTGGGTCGCTTATCGAAGAACAGCACCGTTGCTCTCAGCGAACAAGGCATCGCGACTGATCGCCGCCAACCGAGCTCAGATCAACTAAGACTGCAATCGCGAGCTGAGATATCGGACTGGCTTATTCTGTTGCGGCGGCCATCTCGGTGGTGACGGCTCGTCCGGATTGACGCCGGCAAGAGCGTCGCTGAAGAGCACGATGTCGTCGCCAGCTCCTAGCTGGGCAGGTGCGCCCCCGCGGCTACATTCAAAACGGGCGATTGCAACATTAGTAGCTCAGCCGCGCGCTGAGATAGCGAACCGGGCCAGGCTGACTAGGTGGCTAAGTCGGGGGTGTCGGCTCATCCGGGTTCACACCCGTGATTGTTTCCATTGCTGGAGAGACGCCACCTCCATCGCCAATGACATTCGGATCACTATCCAACTGCCCGCGATAGCCATAGCTGTTGAACGGAGACGGCAGACGGCGCGCGGCCATGCCAGCCGCGTAACCCTGGGCGATATTGGCTTCATTGACCTTCGACAATCCCCATTTTCCGTTTGTATCGACGTCAGACTTGAGGACTCTTTTACTAAAGATGTTATGCATCCCTCCGCCAAACTGAGCGAGTTCTTGCGGCAATCCAGCCGCACCCGTAACGTACCCAAAATGATCGGAAGCTGCACCGATATAAGCGCGCACAAATGAATTATCAGGAATACCCCAACGCGGATTCCGCTGCAGCTCCTCGGGACCACCGGCCAAAAATCCCGCATCATAAGTCCGAGCGTTCCGCCTGGAATACCTAGCCGATGAATGGCATCGAGCCTGGCAGCGGCATCTCGAGCCGCTTGCTCCGTATAGTTTTTTGGCACAACAATATAGTTGTTCTGGTTCGCTATCCTTCCATCTGTTTGATTGCTACCTCCAGCGTCCGAGTACAAATTCGCCCATTGTGAGCCGCCCGGCACGGGATCGATTACATACATTCCATTTCGAACGAGGAATCTTGAAGGAACTTAACCAGTGATCCTACCTGTCCCTCTTTGATCTTCAGCAGCTGAATAAAAGGTTCGATCTGTCACGTCGGCCTCCTGGAATGATACGTTTGAACTGGCCACAGCACAGCACGCGGAAATTCACAAGGCTTCCCACGGCAAGCAGTGACGACGACATCAGTTGGATTAGCTACTCAACCCTTTCCGTCGAGAAGACCGACGACTACGGCGTAGTAGTTTCCGAACAGGTGATAAGCGGTCCGATCGCGCTCCACTGTCGCCTCTTCGGTTTCCGCAGACATCACCTTCTTCCATTCGAGGGTTCTCTTGGAGGGCGGCAAGATGAATTCACCAATCGTATCGTAGACGACGTAGTCAAAATAATCGCCACGATCGAATCCTTCGCAGAAGCCGACAGTCTGAGTCGCGCCATTCTCGACAAAGTCCGAAAGTCGACATTGGGACAGGTAGTTCGCCGCCAGCTTGGTTCTCGCGTAAAACCCCAGGGTCCTGAGCCATTCACGTGTTTGCGGAACGCCCGCGAAGGGAAGGACGAGCAGAAACCATGTCAGCGCGAAAACGGCGCTCCACTTCTTCTTTCTGTAGAAGAGCGCTTCGATTGACAGGCAAGCGAGTGGAATCACGAATAGAAGACTGGCGAAGAACAGCCAGACCAGGAGAGCCGGAACGAAAAAGTAGCAGAACATCCCACCATAAACATCGAGCAAGGGCACGGCGATCGAAATAAGCCTGAACCAGTTCATCTTGCCTTCCTGCATCGCGCGACAATCTCTTCCGGGGTTGCGATCGGCAACAGAGCCCGGCCTTCAGCTGAAGAACTCGGCTGTTCGGATAAGACCCACAGTATAGCCGTCGGCTATGGTTGCGCGGCTTTGTTTCGAGAGAGCTAATAAGATCTGCCCGCCCTCTCGCACTATAGAACAAAGAAAGAACGCGTCAACAATGTCCTCGGTCAGGGGACCGGATACGGTGTCGCTCAAAAAATGCCAAACCGCCTCTTGCGCTCCGCGACATCTGCGAGCTCCTTCAGCTCCGCCCGCGCCAGCTTGCCGTTTGCAATGACCGATGCGAGATGATCGCGCACCTTGCCGACGATGTTGATCGCTAGAAACAGCTTCTCTCGACCGGCGGCATCGTCGATGACTGTGCGGCGCCAGGCAGAGACATAGCCTGTCTCGAGCGCCACGAACGCTTCAGATAGCAACTCGTCGTCCAGCAAGGCTTGTGCACGCGCGGCCTTTGCTGCCGCACGCTGCAATATATTTTCATCTGTCATCGGCCCGTTCCGTCCTGTCGAGGGTCTGCAACTTGGTTTGGCGCGCCTCTGCTGCCGCTCCGAGCGCAGCCTCTGCGAGTCGCATTTCGTTCTCGGCCTGGGCTTGCTGGCGCTTCTGCGCCTCTGCCAGAGACTTCAAATGCGCATCGAGCAGCGCGATCTTGGCGTCCAGGCCTGCCTTGATCTTCGCGAGCTCGATCTCGGCCTGCATCTTGATCTGCTGGTGGACCATGTCGTTCTGGGCCTGCTGCTGCGCAAGCTGCGCCCTTTGGGCAGCGATCGCCTGCTCCGTCTGCAGCTTGGCCTGCGCCGCCATGATCTTCGGATCCGGCGGCGGCTGTGGTGGCGCCGGTGGTGGATTCAAGAGCTGGCCGGTCTGCGGGTTGATCGCGGTGGGATCGTTGAAGAAGCGGCTCGGATTCTTATGTCCCATGATCCGCGTCAATTCAGCCGCGGTGTTATAGAGTTCGCGATCGCTGACGAGGTTGACCTTGCCGGCCATGGCAAGCTCCTTCTGCACATTCGCGATCGCCATGGTTTGTGCGAATTGCTGGGCCTTACCGCCGGAGCCCAGGCCGACATTAATGGTCATGTCGTCGCGTGTCCTCCAGGCGCGCGGATCGACGCTGACCCAACTGTTGCGAAGCCGTACGGTCTGCTGCTGCTGGCCGTGCTTGCAGATCGTGGCATGGAGGAGCGCGAAGATGTCGCGCACCCCCTCGGCCATGATGCGCGCGATCAGCTTGATCCGCATCTGCGAGGCCGAGAACACCTGCGCTACCGCGGTGGCGGACTGGTTTTGCAGCGCATTGGCGTCGATGCCCTGCGCCTGCTTCGACAGGCCGGTGCGGGTCTCGAGCTCGGCATCGATATATTGCAGCATCGGATAGATCGAGGTGGTGATGTCAGGCACCACCTGCCAGTTCAACCCGCCCGAGGTCTTGGTGCGCACCACGCCCCCGGGTCGCGAGACCAGGAGGTCGTCGAGCGTATTCGGCCCTGCATTCGCCTCCGCCACTTCGACGCGAGGATTGTTGTGCAGATACAGATTATCCAGCGCGCCGCGCTTGAGCGCAGTCTTCTCCCGCTGCAGCGGCATCACGAGATCGGCGATCGAGCGGCCGAAGAAGCGGTGGGTCATCGGCACCGGCGTGGTCGCGGCGAACGGAATGGCGTCGAACGGCGTGACGCACTCCTTGCCGTCCTTCCGCAGGATCTCGGCCTGATCGCCGCCGGTGATCACCTGGTACAAGCACGGCCTGCCCTCGCCCTCATAGTCCATCCGCACATAGTGTTCTGTGATGCGCACGAGCCTGGCCGCCGAATTCGTCGCGCTCGACGACAGGCGCAAGTGCTCGTCGACCGTGTCGCGGGCCAGCGTCTCGATCTCGGTCGTCCCGGTGTAGTCGCTGAGCGACCTGATCTGCTCGGCATCGAAGCCTTCTCCGATCAGCTGCGACTCGGTCTTGGTGACGACCTCGTGGAAGCAGTAGTTGCAATCGCGGATCGAGCGCGCGCCGCGCTCGATCCCGAATTCCTCCGGCGGCACGCCCATCACCCGGGCCTGCGCGAACTTGCGCGTGGTCACGATGGTTACGTCGTGCGTGATCGGAGCCGGCACCGGCTGCGGCGCCAACGGCAGAGACATTGTCATGATGATGAGCTCGTCAGAAGATGGAGTAAAGAATGCCGCGCTCGGCGATCAACGGCTTCCGCCCTCGCCCGCATTGTTGCGCATGTAGTCCTGGATCATGCCGAGCAGACCACCTGCCGGCGGTTGGAATCCTGTTGGATCTGACGGATCGCCGCCGTTGACCGATGCGATGAGGCCGGGTAGCCCGCCGGCCGACGAATCTGAGGTCGGCGGGTGATAGTGAGTTCGAGCAGGGAACGACAAGTCAAACGGCGCCCCGGCGGGGATAACCGAGGGTTGAAAGGGCGACGGCCAATTTGGACCGGAGGAAGCAGCACCGGCCGACGGAGCGAAACCACCGGCCGGTGTCGGGCCGGCAGCTGGAGCCAGTTGCGCACTCGACCTATTGGCCCGGGGTGCCGCATCCGTCCGCGGCTGACCGACACCTGGCTCCGGAAACCCGTACTCAAAAACATTGTTGCGGCTCGGCACACCGGCTGCCGCTGCGGAGTCCCGCACGGACTCATAGTTCCAGACTCGAGGGGCAGGCAGAGCCGGAGCCTGTGGAGGAACTTTGGGTAGAGGAATATACGCCCAAGGATCCTGCGACTTCCACCACGGAGCGATCGATGATCGTTTCTGAGGAGCAATTTCCAGGTTATTCCACCAATCACCAATAGCGTTTCCGTCGCCGATATGACCCGCAGTACCGCCTTGAAGATGTTCAATACCGGGATTGCCCTCCCGCCAAACCCAAGGCTGATCTGATCCGGGCCAAGACCCGTACGAGCCCGCAAGCCCGTCGTTGAATTGCCTAATAGCGGAACCTGCGCCTCGAGCAGCAACGTTGGGCTTACGGATCGTAAGCCCCAACAGCGCCTGCCCTATTGATCCTACAAAACCAGCCAATTTAAAGCCGTCGACGGCGGGACTATACAAGCCTGCTTTCGAGTCCGCCAACCATGACTTCAACGGTTGGTCACCGTACGAGAGCACTTTCCCATTGAAATCCACAAAACGATAGCTTTGATAGTAGTATCCATCTTTCGGGTTTTTGACCGGCTCTGCAAACTGCAAATATCCGTGAGCAGCTTCACTCATTGCAACCTCTTGCCCGTAAACGTTTCCCACTTGTCCACCTGCGGTCTTGCCAACCCCACAAGCGCAAGCGTGAACAGATCGCGCGCCGCGACCTGCCGATTGAAGACGTAAATGTTCTTGTTGACGCAGTAGCTTGCCATCATTGATCCGTCGGGATCTCGCTTGCACACCGCAATCGAGACAAGATATTGAGCGGCATCGCCATTAAAAGTGACCGCGGGGTCTCCGTCGGACAATATGGATGCAGTCAGGCCCCATCGACACGCCGTATAGTCGGCGTTGATCATAACCTCCTTTATCGACAATCTATTAGCGACCTCCGTCGTCATGCTGTCATCCCAGTATTCTTTTCGATCAAAAACAACTTTGCGGGGATCAATCGACAAGCAGCTAAGTCCGCTAACAGTAAACTCTTTGTAATTCACAGATACGGCCGCAAATAGCTCGTTCGGATTTGATCCCACGCCGAGCGCATACAGCGCTATCGCCAAGCCAACCGCGAGTACGGCGGCAGCGCCCCAGAACCTTTCAATCCCTGCCATCGGAATTGGGTGCTGAATCATGATCTGACTAGAGCCTCCTTGAGCCAGCCGTCGTTGGATGAGTTCAGACGAAAGCCTGCATCAACAAGGTAAGGGCGAAGAACCCGATCAGAAAAATGACAAATCCAATGAAGCCAGCGATCGTCTCTTCAATCTCGATGTGACCGGTCCCGTCGCTGCGGTAGCCAAGCACATTGAAGCTCTTCTGGGCAGAATTGAGCGGCTGCACATGGACTCTGCCGAACGAAACCAGCGGGAGAACGAGCCGCGCGACGGTGTATCCGAGCGCCTCGATCATGGCGTCAAAGATGCCTATAGGACGTCCGGCAAGCACCAAGAGCGCGCCCACGACGACGAACGCAAACCCTGTCACGATCAAGGTGAACAAGAGAACGTCCTTCGAAGCGTTGACTGAGCTAACTACCAATTAGAACAAATCAAGAATTTTGTCAAACGCCTCCAGCCCAGCCATCACGCAAATCCGTGCATTGTGACAATGCTGCGCACCCGCATGATGCGAGCCGGTGGATTGAAGCCAGAAACCAAGGGAGTGACCATTTCGATGAGACCATTGGGTCTAGGTGAGGTTGGCCGGCTCCGATCAGCGCGCTCCGCTCTCGACGGGATTATCGCGCATGTAGTCCTGGATCATGCCGAGCAGGCCACCGGCCCGCGGCTGGAATTGCGCCGGGTCGGACGGATCGCTTCCGGTGACCGACGCGATCAAGCCGGGGAGACCACCAGGCGCGTTTGGGGATACATCCGGTAAATAAGGTACGGGTGTCGCGCGCCCAGCGAAGGACGAACCTGAGCCGGGGCTTGCAGTTGCTGCGCTCGGCGGCCCGAACTGCCCCTTCAGATAGTCGGACGCCCAGGGCGCGACGCCAGCCCCCAGAGGTCCCTGCGACGGCGCTCGCATATAGGGCAACGGCTGTTCGGCGGAAGGCGCCACCCTTGCAATGCCGCTTTGGAGAGTCCGCGCAAAGGGAGAGAGTTCGTCCAGCGGACCCATTGCAGGAGGAAAGATGTATGTATTGATGAGATCGGCGATCTGAGCAGGGCTGTACGTCTTCGTGAGGGCAGGAGAGGCGTTTGGCGACCCAATCCCCCACTCCACGGCAATTTCTTTTGCTTTCCCGGGAGAAAACCACCCGTCCGGCGTGGCACCATTGACGCTGACGGAAGGAATTCCCACGGATACATTTCCGGTAATCCCTTTCCCGAGAGTGTCCTTGGACGATAGCCCCGGACGCAAATGAACCCAATGAGCTCCAAATCCTGGTATCCCAAAAGACCTAGTCACCGTGAAAGGCGGCGCGCCTGGGGCGCCTGGATTCCAATAATAAGTCCCACCCAGGCGACCAAACAGCGTTGGAAGCGACACTGAAATCCCGTCCGCGCGCAGGTTTCCATTCTTGTTGACCGACAATTCTTCCTCCATATTTAGACGAGACGACCGAAAGGCACCTTGCAGATCGGCTCACCGCCTCGGAATCTTCTTCGGATCTAACTATGATGAGTCCGTTTCCAGACTTGATCGTGCTCGCCTGGTTGCTTGGGATACTTGCGATTGCCCACAGAGCACGCGCGCTGCTTTATCGCGCCCTGAAACATCCGACTTCCGACGCAGGATCCGCTGATTTTTCCCGATTTGGATTCATCAAATTAGCCATCCATATCGATCCGTCCAAGCTGACCGAAGCAGGTCGCCCACTCCTCTCGAGGGCACAGTGGGCCGAACGAATTCTCTCCCTTTGGGTGATCGATGTCCCGCTGTTTATTTTGATTCCGCTCCTCTCGCCTCCTTTGCATCCGTGATGAAGCAGTCTGACCGGCCGGTCCATCGGCGCCGCAATTGGCTGCCAGGTGATTTTTGAAAACTGCTCTCGTGTGCTATTGGAGCTGGATCGGCAGGCTCGCGAGGTCCCCAATAAGGTTGGTGGTCGCGCATGACATGATGCATCTCTGCTCGTGGCAGACGTGCCCTTCTGCGGGCACCTGTTCCGAACACGCCTTCTTCAGCAGCAGACGACCTCAACGGCCTTGAATCCCGGCTGGATCGGTCCGCATGTACTCCTGGGTCATGCCGAAGAGACCTCCCGCAGGAGGCAGAAAATGCGAGGGATCGGAATGGGCGTTGCCGTTGACCGACGCGATCAGACCAGGAAGACCTTTCGAGGTCGGTTCAAAAGGGCCGGTTGGAGATTGATTTTGTGAGAGCGCCGCCGATATCGAACCAACACGGGCCCCGGAGTTGCTCGCCGCGCCATAAGAAGCTGCAAAACCAAGCCCCCGTTCTCCGGCTCAATTGCGCTACGCTTGCCCGGGGCAGGTGCGCTGGATGGAGCAGAAGATGGGACCCGGTTCACGGTCACAGCGAAATCGGCAAAGCCCGCCGATGGGCCAGTCCAAGGCGCACCGCTCCCCGTTGGCGCAACAAATTTGAGAGGATACCGTTAAACGATGGATCGATCCTTTGACCCTGGCGGGTAACGATCAGCTTTCCTGTCGTCAGCGCATCTAGAACGAGATCTTGAATTTGATCTCTATTCAAATTATCAGTTGATCTTCTCAGAATACTTCACCCGATGGCTTTTGGCTCCGGCTGAAACTGGCTGTTCACGCTGTGCGCGACGATTTTCATCGCGCCATCGGATTCAACGACGGCCTGTGCCAATAGCGCGAACTGATCCTCGCTGAGATCGTAGTAGGTCTCGCGGCTTTCCTCCTCGCGCTCCTCCCACCACACTTTGACAACGCCAACCTTGGACAATAGCGCGTCCTTGATGAAGGAGTAGAGGATCATGAAGCCGGGATTCTGCTGCATGAAGACGTGATTGACGTAGTCCGTCTCCTGGGCAGCCGCGGCCTCATCCTCCGGCCCGACCGGCTCGAAGCGGACCACCTCGTCGGAGCCGGCAAAGATATCCATCAGATGCGGCATCAACCCCTCGACGGTGTCGGCGACGTCGGTCGAAACCGCGCGAGAGCGGCCGTCCTGCACCGGCATGTCCTTGCGCATATCGCCGAGATAATAATCTATGGCATCGGCGCGTTCCTCCGCTAGCCGTGCAGCGGAAATGGCGGCGAGCGCATCGGCCTTTTCCGACGCCAGCATGGCCTTCAGATCGGAGATCGACATTTTCGGCATGTTCATCACCTTTCAAAACTAGATATCGAATTCCGCGCACGAATTCAAAATACGACGGTCGATCCGCAACTTGAAACGCTGCGGCGCGAGGTCGCGATCGACGAGGAGCAGCTCGCGCTCTGCAGGAATGACCGCCTGTTACAGGCGATCAGAAAACAACACTCAATGAATGAAGCAGTCCAGCAGACACCGTATTGATTGTCGCCGGAGTATACGGTGCACCACATGTAGCCACGCGCACGAGACCGGTCGGTTCTGTCGGAATATCGATGATCCCCAAGGACCGAATAACCAATTCAAAACGATCTATGGCCGATGCTCTAGCCAGACGGGTTCGGTAGACGTCCGGAAGGATAAACCAACCGACTCGAAAGGCGCCGGTACGCGTTCGGATTCTGGCTGTCCAATGCCGGTTCCGGCCTTTCGGCCGAGACGTTCAGATCACTCCTCGGATTTTTCCACGGCACCGGCGGAGCGTACGGACGTCCAAATGGATCAATCTCTATGATATTTTGATCTTGCGTCTTAGGGATACGCTCGGTTGGCAATTCGATCGACTTGTCCCTTTGATCGTTTGGATCGCTCCAGTCCGTCGCTGGAGCGAATGCATCATTGAATTTCTTTAGCTCCCTCAGCACGTCTCCCATGATGTTGTTGGGATCGTTCAATTGCTTGCTGAAGCTTTCGACGGAACCATACAAACCTTTAAGGTCATCCATTAATGCGTCTGGATTTTTCTTGATTCCCTCTGGATAGTACGAGCTCGGTCCATTGATGATATCGTCAAGCTGCTTTCCGACCATCCCGAAAATCCGTGATCGGTCCCCCTCCCCAATGCTCGGAGCATTTGGCGGTGATAGTGGAGCTTGTTCGATGATGCTTCTGCTGTCGGTCATATCAAATTGATCCTATCAATAATGATAGGCGCTAGACCGCATGCCTAGCGCGGGTGAGAAAACGTGAGATAGATCATTCCAATGCGTTCGTTCCAGGAAAACGGGTTCCGCACGAACTCGTCCCGCTCTCTCATGACACGCCGATAGATCGGCACTCGCAACAAACCGGTTGTGAGTTTCGCATGGAATTGTTCGGCAGCCTCGTTCGTATAACAACAGCCGGGCGGCCCCAGAACATTCATATCCATTGTCGGAAGACCCGTGGTGTCGGGACGGACAACGATTTTGATCATCAGACCGGCCGCGCGGATTTCGCAAACGCGCTCATAGCTGCAGTTCTCTAGTTTTCCTGTGTCCGTCTTTCCAGCCGCGTCGATCGCGTAGTTGAGGACGAAGTCTTCAGCCCAAGCAGCCGCATTCGTCACCGTCAACAGCGCCAGCAGCATGACCATGCGCAAGGCGGCAAGAGAGCAGATAGCGCGCAACCGCGATCCTCTAGTCATGGTTCGATCCGTCTGCACCTGTTACGTATCCAATGCGGCAAGAGCCCCGCTTCACTTCGCAACCGTCGCTGTCGAGCGAACTTTGGATTCGAAGACCCCTAGCCATCTCTCGATACTCCAACAATCCGCTGCGCAACGATGAGCACGAGATTAGTCAGCCGATGCGCCCCCCACAACAGAAACACGATGAGGGAGAAGACGCCGAGGGACGCCCCAAGATCGGCCACGGTGAACTCGGCCAAGGCTCCGCGGCCGTACATCAAGACACGCAAGCTGTCGTCGGTTCGCGACATCAAGATCGTCAGGAGAAGAAGCGCGTAAGAAAGCGTCACCACGGGAGAGCGGCGGAAAACAGCCAAAACAAAGATCGGGGCCAGCCAGATGCAGTGCATGAAGACATCTGGGTGGCCCCATTTCCCCCATCGGAAATCCACGGGATAGCTGACAAGGTCGGTCAGCACCAACCACGTCACCAGGCATGCGCAGGCGACGATGAAAGCCGCGGAGGAGATCCGGTCGCGATCCCATTTCATCAGGTTTTCGCTTGCCTAGTTGAGCTGTCTTCCCGCGGAGGTTGGCAACTCTGTTTAAGGACCTCACGACGAACAAATCAAGAACATCAGAGGACAACAGATTTGTCAACTGCTCGCTTGAACGCCGCCTTAGCCGCACGCGATGCGGAGCGCGAGCCGGCCGATCGAAACCCCAATGACACAACACACGGCGGGGGCATCGTTATGCGCGCATAGCGAGCTCTTCCGACGAGATCACCATCAGTACGGACCGAATCGAGCACGCTCCGGAAGACACCTCACTTATTCCAACTCGCAGGCTTGTGCCGGAGCGCAGCCCAGTCCTCTAGCCCCGGCGTCGCGCCTCCGAAGATCGGCGGCGGGAATGGATAATCGGGCATCGGCTCGCCGGTGACGATGCCGAGCGGTCTGGCGGACTGAGGCGGCGGCGAGAGTTGCTGATAGGGCGACAGCGGCCCGTTCGTTCCGCCTGCAGACGCCCAACTTCCAAAACGGTCATCGAATGAGGGGGCACGATCCATCGGCGGGAGTTGATTGGGCTTGGTCCCGACGACATCCACGTTCAGACCAGAAACAGCCGGCGAGCTCGCCGGGCGCGAGCGCAGAATCCGGACCGCATTTCCTTCCGGCGGAGCAGGGGTTCGTCCCGGAGCCGCGTCGTCTGCCTGATGGGCGTCGACCAATTGCGAGCCATAGCGCGGGCCGGCGTCCGGCGTATCGCCGAAGTCACGATCGGCCGCCGGACCAAGCTCGCGTCGATATTGGAGATAGTCCTGCAGATAGGCTGGAGCGTAAGGAGCGGGGTCGATGGGGCCTTTCCGCTCCCAATAGTCCGCCGGATCAATAACCTTACCGGTAGGATCTTTCAATTGATAGTGAACGTGAAAGTCACCACCTTCAATTCCTCGCCGTCTCACTCCGGTGTTGCCCATCGTTCCGATCAATTGTCCGGCAAGCACAGGGTCCCCAACCGAAACATGCTGACGCTGCGTATGGAGGATTTCGTGGACGTAGCCATCTGCGTCTTGAATTGCGATCGTTCCATAGCCTCCTTCCCCCGCATTGATCACCTTACCCGTAACTGGTGACCGAAGCGCCGGATGGCTCGTGTTGAATCTCGATTGCTGCCCCCCCCAACATAGTTGAAATCCACGCCACGATGAGGATTCGTCGATCCTGGTGGACGATTGGTCGCTCCGAAGGGGCTCGTCGTATGCGGCGAATACGTTCTTTGCGTCTTTTCATCTTTCATCAATGGCAGCACGCGCCGCATGATATCGTCCCATGACATCTCGGTTTCCTGTGTTTGAGCTGCACCGCTTGAACGAGATCACCTGCGCTCGCCTGATAACGATTGCGCAATTTTGTATTAGAAGTTACCTTCCTACTACTTGATGCACGACAACTGGTGCTGGAGGCGTACTTGCGGATGCATTACATATTCCTAGCTCTCGCTTTGATGACCAGCACGGGCGCTGCAGCTTATGCGCAGGACGGTTCAAAGCCTCCACCGCAGAAATGGCGCCCGAAGGATGGCATATACGCGGTCCCGGGTCCTGACCACGCAGCCCGGTGCGGGGATCAGGCCGAAGCTTACGTCGAGCTTGGCGAGAACTTTATTGGCGGTAGCGAATATGGCTGCGCCATACGGAAGATCACCGACCTGGCGCCTGGGCGCATGAAGCTCGAAGCGTTGTGTGATGACGCCCAGACCGGAAAATCGAAGAATGAGTTGATCCTACTGAAACGAATCGACGATAATATTTTTTCCTGGAGCCAAATCACCCGTGGGGCCAGCGCCGCTGGCGTGAAGTTCGCCTACTGCCCCGAAGACGCACAGCGCACCTATCGAGAAAACTCCGCGCGAGCCAAAGAAGAGCAAACCAAGGAGCCGGCGCAGAGGCGCTGATCGCAACTCCGACGTGGAGCGCCGGAGGCGAGAGCCGCTCCACGGTGGGCTTCATTTTTGAAATTTGCTCTCGTTGAGACGTGCGTAATATCTGTGAACCAGATTGATGTTGCCCCTGTATTTGATCTCAGGCAGAGTGCAAACTCGCTGAGCGTTGAGGGACTCAATCTCCTCGCTTTTTTTCTTTCGCAGACATGCTCCGGTCTAGCTTCGTGCGAGCCACGCGAAGTCTTATCAACGGGCTCTCTGCCGACGTATTTTTTCGTCACCCGATCATAGCCGGAAAAGACCAACAGAACGTCGGCGCGAATTGTCTTGTATTCGTCATATCCCGCGAGCCCATGCCTCTTAGCAACGGTGTCCAGCTTTGCCGTTGTCTCCGGGCCGGTCTTGTAAAATCCGTCCTGACTGTTTTCTCTGATCTCGTCTACCTCGTCTGCGGAATCGAGCAGGCCCAAGATCTGCTTTTCAGTTAGCGGCATCTGCACAAATTCGATACACGACTTTTTCACCTCATTTTGCGTCGCGACCACCTTGCCTTGCGCAGGCGAGGTCTGAGCGTGGACCGCGAAACCAAAATTGAGCGTCAGAACACACACGGACAGTGCGAGGGGCGCTCGCCGGATGAACGATATCATGCGAAAATCGGCATTTGCATCGGTGCTTCTCCAATCCATCTTACGTGATGTCCATTGACCAGCGCAATTCACCCGTGAAGTCGCGTCCGCGAGCTGGTCGGACCGTCACCGCCAGCCTGCGTCCTGATAGCGGATCGGCCGGTTGAAGCTGAGAACCCGGCCCGGCGCCTCATAACAGATTGCCATCAGCCCGAGCGCGTCGGCGGCGTGCGAGGACCAGTCGTGCTCGGGACCTAATCCAATGTTACGCGCCTCGTCCTTGCGCTCGTGGTAGAATCCGAGCGCCTCGCGGCCTGCCTCGGTGGTCGCTTCGTTGAACCAGAGCTGCGGGCCGAGGCGACGCAGAGCCTCGATCCGCATCATCGCAGCGCCCCTGCCCTGGTTCTTCACCGGCGGCTCGACGGCAAATCCTGCCTCGCGCAGATGATCCTCATAGCGCTTGCCGGTGACGCTGTTTGTCGTCACGCCGTCATGCGGCAGATAGAGGATCGCGTCCTGATAGCCCCTTGAGCGCAGCCAATTGACGTGGAAGGCGAGCACCTGACCGACCGCCTCGTAATAGTCCAGCACGCGGATCTCGTTACCAACCCACTGGGTAATCCAGATCGTGAAGGCGTCGGCGGTCGCGCCGGCGCCGCCGATATCGATGAAGCCGCGCAACGGCAGCAGCGGATCGGCCGACACCTTGCCGATCCGCGACTCGCGCTTGGCTTGCGCCAGCAAATCCGCGAAATAGGCTCCTTCGAAGGCCCGCACGTAGTCGCCCTCCCAGATGTGATCGTAGCGGTCGGGATAGAGCGCGAGATCCAGCCGCCGCTCCTCCTCCAACACGGCTGGAAACCACGGATTGTCGCGCCAATTTGCCTTGACCAGGATTGCACCGTCAGGCTTGCGCCCGCGCAGGAAATCATCAATAGCGTCGGACTTGCGACGTGGATTCCACGAAGCCCAGAGCTCTGAGCCGGCGGCACGGATGGTCGGCCGCAGCAGCGACAGCGAGCGTGCGCTCAATGTCTGCGCTTCGTCGATCCAGGCGATGCGGAAGCCTTCCAACGATTTGATCGAATCCGCCGTGTGATCCTGCATCCCGCGGAAGATGATGAGACCATCGCCGGGCGTTGCGATCTTATCGCTGTAGAGCTTGAAGCCGTGGCCGAGACGAAGGCCCGCGATCTTGTTCTCGATCAGCCGTTTCGACGATTGCGCTAGGGTGCGCTGTGCCTCTCGGATGCAAACAGCAAGCGTGCCGCGCTCGGCCTGGCATGTCTCCACCAGCAGCTCACCGAAAAAATGCGATTTGCCCGAGCCGCGGCCCCCGAAGGCGGCCTTGTAGCGCGCCGGCTGCAGCAGCGGCTCGAATACTTTCGCCGTCGGAATACGTAACGTGGACAAGGGCGCCTCGTTCCAAGTGTTCAGCGGAGCGTCTCGAAGGACCCCGACAACGATAGCTCGTCCCCCTATCGGCCTTCACGAACCTGGGGCCATTCCCATCCACGCAATCACCGCTGCATCAGCGGCTTGATCCAACGCGAGAACCAGTCGCTCATGTCGTCTCCGGACGACGTCGATGGATCGTAGCCCCCGAACATCGGAGGAGCGGGGTAGACCGGCAGCGGCCGGCCGCCAGAGGCCGCCTCCGAGCCGACAGATGAGTTGAGCCCTCGCTGCATCTGCGCCGGAACAACGGGCGCCGCTTGAGGAGGCGCAGCCCAGCCCCCAAAGCGTTGGTCGAACGATGCCGAAGGCGGCGGTGACTGCGCCGAGTCTGGCGCAAACGGAACGGCGGAGGTGCCTGTATCGAAAACGGACGCGCCTGACGGACTGACCTGCCGGCCGCGCAAATAGCGATCCGGAGGCCGACGCTCACCTGATCCAGCTGACTGCCGAAGACTGGATGACTCAGAGGCTTCCGGCAAATTCGACCATTTCCCATACCGGTCATCGAACGTGGGGGACGCCCCCTGATCGTAAATCGGTCCACTCGGAAGATGACCATTCCGCTCCGACGGCGTATCGTATCCACCGCCGACGAATGCGTAGTCCTGCTGCACGCCGCGAAGCGATTGAGGAATAGCGGCTGGCCTCCCGGCGCCGTCGATCATAAACTTCGATCTTGGATTATCGATCAAGGTCTTTTCAACATCCGAGAGATACTGACTGCTGCGCAATGGAGACAGGTACAAGAGGTCGCTACCTAGACCGGCAGCTTCCATGATCCGGTTGACCATCGCCGTGCAAACATTCGCATCTGCTACGTTATAGTTTCCGCTGGAAGAGCTAATGCGCTGAATTTCGTTCAGAGCTTGTGTCGCCTGCTCCTCGGTTATCGGTACCGTGAACGTCTTATGCGCAGCGCCGGCGACACTGGAAAAATCGGCTGGAGGTGTCTGACCAGGGGCAAGTGAGTGAACGTCGAATTTTCCATAACTCCAAGGCGAGTAGTGGCGCTGGGGACCAAACCCCGCGTAGGTTTGTTTAGAAGGCTCGTTGACGACGACCGCTGCGTGACCTGGAATATTCGGATTGATCTGAATCGTCAAAGAATATCGAGGCGCCATGTTTTTCATCCTCAATTATTGCGCCTGTATTGGGTCCGTGAGGCTCCCGAAGATCGCTCCGCGTAAACGTTCTTCGCCGCCCCTTTATGCTCCAATCCAAGTCAAACCGGCAGCGGCAAGCAGCCGAATTACCCTAGCTAACGCTTATGCCAGTCTGGGATGTCCTCGGATTCCCGCTCCTCGCTGGCTCCGCGCAACCGCGATCCAGCGCTGCACGTCCAGCCAACGAAGTACGAGATGACGCAGCTTTCCAAGTAATAAGCCGGAATGCTATTCAGCCAAGAGTCGATCGAAAATGGGAAATCACCCGATCCCAGTAACATTCCTAGCCCGGCCCAAAACAAGGCCGCCGGGAAGACCGCGATGGTGGCCAAGAAGACGCTGGCCTTCAGACCGGAGAAGAAGGCCCAGCCGAAGAATACGGCAAAATGCAGCGTATAGATTGCGCAGGCGATGAGACCACCCTTATTAGATCGTACGGTCATCGTCGGCCCTCGGCTGCAATGAGTCCGTTTCGAGATATGTGATCAAGCTCTCGTCTAGGCGCGCCAATGGGCGCGCCGACCAGTCGTATCAGAATCTGCCAAGACACGTTGAGCCCCCAACCAAAGAGATACAGGATAATATAGCAAGGCACCATTCATCCAGGAATCGGCCGGGAACGGCGGATCATGAAGACCAAGGCCAGACCAAACAAATCCAAGGAAAACGCCGCCGTGCAGGACTGCAAGCCCAGCCAGCACAATGCTCGACTTGAGGCCCGCGAAACGCCCAAGAGTGCTAAACAGCAGATAATGCACCGTATAGAGGCCAGAGGCGACAAGACCTCTCTTATTCAGCCGCACGCTAAGCTCCCGCACCGGACCTGTTAAAGACAACCTGGAACAAAACAGGAGCATGAACAACTACAATCTTCGATTGACGGGAGCGACGATGACCGCCGCGTGTCGGCGCGGGGCCACTGCGTTCAGTCTACGTCGTCTGGCTCGCTGTCGCTCTCCCCCTGTTCAGGACAAACGATCACCCGTTCGATGCGATGGATCAGTTCGAGCGCCCCATCCTCACCGTTCTGCAGTGCCTGCGGCGGCTTGCCCCAGCCGCGATCGAGGAGTGCGGTTGCTGCCGAGACGCGTGCCGCATGGCTTGCGTCCTTCGATCTCATAACGCCGGCTAGGGCAAGGATTGCGGATCGGGTGTGGCTGCGCGCGAGAGAGCGAATGTCGGTAAGCGTCTTGGCCATATCTTTTCGATGTCAGATGGAGAAGGCGAGCGAGAGATGATCGTCGACGGGCTCACGGCAGCGCGTCGCAGACGGCCAGAAGGACGAGCCCAACCAGCGCGAGAGAGATCAAGTAAGCGGTCATTGAGCCTCACTCTTGCGGAAACAAAGATGCGGCAGACCGCGTCGAACGCGATCGTTTCGGGCGCGAACCCTATCCCCCTGGATCGAGGGACCGCGGCGGCGCCAGCCAGCATCGGCGCGCCGCAGGCCAGCCCGTTCGCGCGGACCGGCCAGTATTGCACGTCACGTCAAGACAGAGACTTGTACGTGGCGGGCTTGAGATTCGGACGACGATGCGCGCGAGCAGCAAAGATCTGTTCAGGCGTCCTGCTA
Organism: Bradyrhizobium sp. SZCCHNR3119; assembly: GCF_032487775.1. Taxonomy (NCBI): domain Bacteria; kingdom Pseudomonadati; phylum Pseudomonadota; class Alphaproteobacteria; order Hyphomicrobiales; family Nitrobacteraceae; genus Bradyrhizobium; species Bradyrhizobium sp. SZCCHNR3119. Next base: position 865,935 of record NZ_JAUEUV010000001.1, read on the forward strand.
TGCGGGCCGCCGTCCGATTGGAAATGTTGGTCAACAAAAAGCCCGCAGCCGGTTTGCCGGTGCGGGCTCTGATCACCTGATCGATGATCGCGTCGATAATGCCATCATGCTGGTGATTTGCCCGACATGTCAAACTTTAACGAAATGCCGCCAATCGATGCAGCGCGCCAAAAACCAGTGCAACAATTTCTCGGCGCGACAAGCAAAAAGCCCGCGGCCGTTTCGCGGCGCGGGCTCTATAATGTTTTCGATGATGTCAAAATGCTCCTGATTTGCCCGACGAGTCAAGCGCCGTTTTCGACATCGCATTGTCCTTAGCCCGACGGGCACCATTAGCGACGAAGCCGGAAGGAGGCCTCGAGATGTATGCCGTTGCGGCCATTCTGGCCACTCTGTCCGCGTTGCTCTATGCAGCCGGCCAGCACCAGCTCGGCTCAGCCAGCTCCGATGTTTGCCAGTATGGCGGCCTGTTCTGTGACAAGCCGCACTACGTGTTCGCCGGCGCAGTGCTTGCTGCGGTGTGGGGCAAGTTCGTCAGCATGCGCTAGCGTCCATCGGGACCGCTCGCGCTCCTCCATTACAGTTCATGCATCCTGCTTCGAATGGCGCTGCAGGACCGCTTGGTTCCTTCAACGCCCGCGGCGCCATCAGGGAGAGGACGGCCTCGCGCGACGGCCCGCGAGCGCGTGGCGCAAGGCACGGGACAGATCATCGATCGAATATGGTTTTTGAATCAGCTCGAAACCATGCTCATTGTTTTGCGCGAGGACATGACTGTAGCCGCTATTGAGCACGACCGGAATGGTCGGAAGCCGCCGGCGAATCTCATTGCCTAGCGTAACACCGTCCATGCCGGGCATGACGATATCAGTCAGAACAACGTCAAAGCCGGTCGGATTCTCATCCAAGAGCCGGAGCGCCTCGGCCGCGTTCCTCGCGAGCACGGTGCGATAGCCGAGTTCCAGGAGCAGCTGCGTCGAGAATTCGCCCACGTCCAGATTGTCCTCGATCACCAGCACATTCCAACTCGTATCGACATCCTCAGCGTCCCGCGCGTTATCCTGGCGCGGCTCGATCGCCTTGATGCTCAACGGCAGATGGAGCGTGAGCGCCGTTCCGTGACCTACTTCGCTCTCGACATGAATCCAGCCACCGGACTGATGAACGAAGCCATAGACCTGCGATAGGCCGAGGCCGGTTCCACGACCCACATCCTTGGTCGTGAAGAAGGGCTCGAATATGCGGTCGATCTGGTCGGCCGGAATGCCGCATCCGGTGTCGCTGATCGTGATCCTGGCGAAGGCCCCCGTTGCCTGCTGGTCCGGTCCACGTTCTTGGTCGGCCCGGATCGTCAGTATGCCCTGCCCGCTCATCGCGTCGCGCGCATTGGCGACCAGATTGACGAGAGTGGTCTCGAACTGATTCATGTCGACATCGATCGGCAATGGCCGGTCTGCGACATTGAGCTCGAGTATCGCGGGCGACCCGAGCACGGTCCTCAGCATGTCGCCAATACCCTCCAGATGCGCGGCCGCATCGAACACCTGCCGCTCTACCGGCTTGCGGCGGGCGAAGGTCAGCAACTAGCCGGTGAGTTTAGCCGCACGATCCGCGGTGTCGGAGATAGCATCGATATAGCGCCTCATCCGCTCCGGCGGCAGGTCGCGTCGACGCAGGAGATCCGCCGACGACCTGATCACGGTGAGAAGGTTGTTGAAGTCATGGGCAACCCCGCCGGTAAGCTGCCCGATCGCTTCCATCTTCTGCGCCTGGCGGAACGCTTCCTCTGCCTTTCGCCGCTCGGTCAGCTCGACTGCTTCCGGGACGAGGACCAAGACATTGCCGCGCTCGTCGCGAACGGGGCGCATCTGAAAATCGAACCAGCGCCAACCACCGACCGGCAGGTTGACATGAAGATCGTGACGAATGGATTGACCTCCGGCAACCGTAGCTACTGCAGTGCGGATGATGTTCGACGCGTGCGGAGTGCCGGCAAACCACGGCGTCTCCCAGAACGGCATGCCCGCAATCTCGTCCAAGCATTTGCCGATCGCCGAGAGCGCGGTGGCATTGGCATCGCGCACGGTACCGTCGGTGGACAGGAGAATCTGGAACGTATAGCTGGTCTCGAAGATCGTCCGTAGCCGCGCCTCCTTCGCCTGCAGCTCCGCCGTGCGCTCGGCGACCTGGATTTCGAGCTGCTCATTCAGACCGCGCAGCGCTTTCTCCGCCTTGCCCCTCACGCGCGCGAGATCGATATTGGCGCGGACGCGGGCCAGCAACTCGCGGGCGCTGAACGGCTTGCTGAGATAATCACTGGCGCCGGCGTCAAGCCCTTCGACTTTGGCCTCCTCGCCCGCGCGCGCCGACAACATGATCACGGGAACGTCGTGCAGCAGGCGGTCGCTTCGTAACGCCTTCAGCAAGCCGAAGCCATCGAGGCCTGGCATCATGACATCGGTCAACACCAGATCCGGACGCCGGCGCCTCGCCGCCTCCAGTGCCGCCCAGCCGTCAGCAACCGCTTCGACCTCGTAGGCTCCGCCAAGCAGCCGCCGAACGTAGCCGCGCATATCCGGATTGTCGTCGGCGAGCAGAATTCGATTCTGCTTCCGCTCAATCGGAAAGCCCAGCCCAAGATCATCCGAAGAGGACTGGTGAGGCGCTTCGAGGCGAGGATCACCTTCCAGCCATCCAAGAGCCTCGTCGATATAAGCCTGTGCGCGCATGTTGGCCGAATTTGGCGCGCTTGATTCCACCAGGCGGTCTGACGGCAAATGCGACGATCCGAATGGAATCGTTACCGTGAATATGGAGCCATGCTCGAGCTCACTTTCGGCCCGGATCGTGCCGCCGTGAAGCTTGACCAGTTCCTGGACCAAGGCGGGGCCGATGCCGCTCCCTTCGTATGACCGCCCGCGCGCTCCCTCAACCCGACGGAAGCGCTCGAACAGATGCGGCAGCTCGGCGCAAGGAATGCCCGTGCCGGTATCGCGAACCTTGATCTCGGCATGGCGCCGGTCCTCTGCGAGCCCGATCGCAACAACGATCTCGCCCTCGAAGGTAAACTTGAACGCGTTCGAGACCAGATTGAGGACGATCTTCTCCCACATGTTGCGGTCAACAAAGACCGGCTCCGGCAGAGGCGCGGCATCGATCCTTAGACGCAAGCCTGCCCGGTCCGTTGCGGAGCGGAAATTTGAGGCGAGCTCCGCCGTGAATCCCGCCAGATCGACAGGCTCATAATTCGCCAACACCCGCCCCGCCTCGATCCGCGAGAAATCGAGCAGGGTATTGACCAGCTTCAACAGGCGAATGCCGTTGCGGTGAACCACTTCCAGAACCGCCCTTTCGTCCGCACCGAGCTCGGGCCGCTCGCGGGCCAGGATGTCCTCCAGCGGGCTCAGCATGAGCGTCAGCGGGGTTCGGAATTCGTGGCTGACATTGGAGAAGAACGCGGTCTTGGCGCGATCCAATTCGGCAAGAGCCTCCGAGCGGCGACGCTCCGCTTCATAGGCGCCGCCATTGCTGACAGCAGCAGCAATCTGACTGGCGACCAAACCGAGAAAACCGGCATAGGCTTCGTCATACGGCCGGAAAGGATTGAGACCGGCGATTACAAAGCCGCAAGGCGCAGCTTCGCCACTCGACAGGATCGGAAGCAGCACGGCTTGATCCGGCGGCTGACGCCAACCTCCGCTCGGAAAGTCCGAACCGAACCGCCGCGACAAGTCATGGACCGCCACGGGCGAAAGCTGCTGGAGCGCTTCCGCCACCGGCCACATCCCGCAGCCGGCTGTAGGCAACGTCGGTTCGACCGCAGGATGATCCCGATCGATGCCGCTGAGCGCTGCGAGACGAGCGACATCCCCGCTCGGCTCGATTATATAGATCATCGCAAATGGCAGATCACGGAGATCGTAGGTCAACGCCCGCGCGCTGCGCAGGCAGGCCTCATCGACACTGCGGGCTTCTGCCGCTGCACTCGCCAGTTCCCGCAGCAGCGACAACTGGCGCTCGCTGATCACGCGCTGGGTGTCATCGGTATTCGCACAAAAGATCCCTCCCGGAGATCCGTCGTCGTCAGGAATCGGACTGTAGGAAAACGTGTAGTAGGTCTCTTCCGGAAAGCCGTTGCGCTCCATGATCAGGAGCTGGGCCTCACTGTAGGTCCCCTCGTCGCCTCCGCTCGCCTTTGCCAGCAGCGGGCCAATGTCATCCCAGATCTCGCGCCAGACCATCGACGTCTGACGACCGAGTGCCCAAGGGTGCTTGCCGCCGATGATGGCCTTGTAGGGATCGTTGTAAAGATAGACCAGATCCTTGCCCCAGCCGATCCAGATCGGCTGTCGAGACGTGAGCATGATTCGCACTGCGGTCTTAAGACTCTGTGGCCACGTCTCCGGCGGTCCGATTGAGGTGTTCCCCCAATCGAACTCCAGCATCAGGCTCGCCAGTTCGCTTCCGCCCGAAAAAAGCCGCTCGCGTTCGGCAACGCGACCCGTCTCGTTTTCCGTTTCCAGCTCTTGTCCTGGCAGTCGCGTAACCGGCAAGCAGGACCCCTGTGCTACATACTCCTCGTGAAGCGCAACGCCAAAGCGGCAACCACGGTTCCACGCATGGGAACAAATCGAGAGCGGCCGACTTGGCTCGATGACAGCAGCGGGGGTAACGAGCGGTGACCATCTTTCCGGCAGCGGAAGCGAGCAAACCGAAAACGTCGAGATGGAGTCTGCTGCGCCTGCTGGGGCCCGGCTTAGTGACCGGCGCTGCAGACGACGATCCGTCAGGCATCGCGACCTATTCACAAGCTGGCGCGCAGTTTGGCTACGGCTTGCTGTGGACCGTCTTCCTCACCACCCCCTTCATGATTGCGATCCAACTGGTCAGCGCCCGCATTGGCAGGGTCACCGGTAAAGGCCTTGCGGCAAATGTCATGGAGATCGCGCCGCGCTGGGCCGTCCTGGGACTTGTGTTTCTGCTGGTCGGCGCCAACACCTTCAACATCGCAGCCGACATCGCCGCAATGGCCGAGTCATTGTCGCTGGTGATCGGAGGATTGAATCACGAGCACGCGCTGATCTTCGCGGCGACGTCGACCCTGCTCCAAGTCTTCGTGCCGTATCGGCGCTACGCACCAATCCTGAAGTTTCTGACACTCACCCTCTTCGCATATGTCGCGACCGCGCTTATGGTCGACGTGCCCTGGAGCCAGGCACTGCTTGCCGCGATCTGGCCCCGGCCGTCGATCAATGCGGACTATTTCCTGATGGTCGTTGCCGTCCTCGGTACCACGATCAGCCCATACCTCTTCTTCTGGCAGGCCTCGCAAGAGGTCGAGGAGATGAACCAAGGCAAGATCGATCCGCCGCTTCGCCACCAACACCGGAAGGACCATCCCGAACTGCGACGAATCAGGGTGGACACCACGGTGGGTATGATTTTCTCCAATGCGATTGCCTTTTTCATCATCCTGACGACGGCAACCGTCCTGCACGCGCATGGGGTGACGAACATCAATTCCGCGACCGAGGCCGCCGAAGCCTTGCGTCCACTGGCCGGCGATTTCACCTTCCTGCTGTTCGCGCTCGGCATCGTCGGCACCGGCATGCTCGCGATTCCGGTTCTGGCGGGATCGGCCGCCTACGGCGTGGCAGAGGCCTTCGGCTGGCGCGCGAGTCTGGAAGCCAGGGCGCCGGAAGCGGTGGGCTTCTACGCCATCATTGCAGCTGCGACGGCGATCGGCTTCGGGCTTGGCTTCACCGGCATTGACGCGATTCACATGCTGGTCTGGAGCGCCGTCCTCAACGGAATCGTTGCCGTGCCGATCATGACAATGATGATGATGATCGTTTCCAATCGCGAGCTGATGGGACGTTTCCGAGCCCGCCGATGGCTGATCGGCCTCGGATGGGTCGGTACCGCGATCATGGCCCTCGCTGTGCTGGCCCTGCTCTGGTCCTTTACGTCGGGACAGTCTTAGCTCGCCCTCCCCCTCAATCGCGCCGCTCTCGGTCGCACTGCGCGCCGACGCAGCCGCACAATCACATTGATGCACTGCGGCAACGCTTTTGTGGTAACACGCAGGCTTCGTCGCCCTTCCTGCACCGCAATTGATTTCAGTCAACGCGGAGGCGCTCCGGGAGAACGACGGTCAAAAGAGAACGCTTGCGGAGAGAACCTTGACACAACCACAACGCATCAGCGCACATAGCATCTCAACCTATGTGCCGCGCGGACTTGCGCTGCTGCGCGATCCCCTGCTCAACAAGGGCACCGGCTTCACCGACCAGGAGCGCGATGCGCTAGGCTTGCGCGGCTTTCTTCCCGCTGGCGTGCTGTCGATGCAGGCCCAGGCCGAGCGAATCCTGGTCAATCTGCGCAGCCTGTCGAGCGATCTCGAGAAATACGTCGCGCTGAACGCGCTCCATGATCGTAACGAGGCGCTGTTCTTCCGTGTCGTCTGCGACCACATCGACGAGATTCAGCCGCTGATCTACACACCGACTGTGGGCCTGGCGTGCCAGAAATACGGGTTGATCTTCCAGCGCCCACGCGGCCTGTTCATCTCCGCAAAAGATCGCGGTCACATTGCCGAGATCCTCGGGAATTGGCCTTATCGCGCCAAGCTGATCGTCGTCACCGACGGAGAACGCATCCTCGGCCTCGGTGATCTCGGCGCCAACGGCATGGGCATTCCTGTCGGCAAATTGTCGCTCTATTCGGCCTGCGCCGGCATCCATCCGGAGCTCTGCCTTCCCGTGATGCTCGACGTCGGCACCAACAACGAAGAGCTGCTGAACGACCCCTACTACATCGGCCTGCGCCAGAAGCGCGTGACCGGTCCGGCCTACGACGAGTTGGTCGAGGAATTCATGACCGCGGCGCGCGCAGCTTTCCCGGGCGTGCTGATCCAGTTCGAGGACTTTGCCAACCACTCTGCGTTCAAACTACTGCACAAATATCGCGACGACGCCTGCGTCTTCAACGACGACATTCAAGGCACTGCGGCGGTTGCGCTGGCCGGCCTGTTCTCTGCGTTGCGTATCACCGGTGGCAAGCTAAGCGACCAGCGCGTCCTGTTTCTGGGTGCCGGTGAAGCCGCGACCGGCATCGCCGATCTCGTGGTTTCCGCCATGAGAGCCGAAGGCCTGTCCGAAGCGGATGCGTTGCGACGCAACTGGCTGGTGGATTCCCGAGGTCTCGTGGTGAAGGGCCGTGAGAATCTCGGTGGGCATAAGTTGCGCTATGCACATGATCATGCGCCGATCACGGATTTCCTGGCTGCAATCAGGGAGCTCAAGCCGACCGCGATCGTCGGGGTCGCGGCGGTCGGCGGCGCCTTCACGCCTGAGGTGTTGCAGACCATGGCCGAGTTGAACGAGCGCCCCATCATATTTGCGCTTTCCAACCCGACCTCGAAAGCCGAATGCTCCGCCGAAACGGCCTATCGGCACACCGGTGGTCGTGCCCTGTTCGCTTGCGGCAGTCCGTATGAGCCAGTCAAGCTCGACGGCCAGACCTTCGTGCCGCGGCAGGGCAATAACTCCTACATCTTCCCCGGCGTCGGCCTTGGCGTGATCGCGAGTGGCGCAAGGCTTGTTACCGACGAGATGTTCATGGCCGCCGCTCACACCCTGGCCAACTGCGTCACGGGCGCCGACCTTGCGCAGGGCAGTCTGTACCCAGCCTTGCCGCGAATTCGCGAGGTCTCCGCGCATATTGCCGCCGCGGTCGTGAACGTGGCCTATCAGAGCAGCCTTGCGCAGGGCCAAGCGCCGAATGATTTGCTCGGATTTGTCGAGTCGCAGATGTACGATCCGCGCTACTGAGCGGGGGATCGGCCCACGGTCAGAATAGTCCGGGCGCAACAGCGCTCGGACTATTCCATTCAGATTGAGACCTGACGGCCGATCTCCACGACGCAGTCGTGAGGCAGGCTGAAGAAGTCGCTGACATGGACCGCATTGCGCTCCATCACCGCGAAGAGCCGCTCCTGCCAGGCGGGCAGGCCCATGCCGTCCTCCCGCCCGATCACCGTTTCATGTCCCACATAATAGGTCACATCGCCTAGATCGACGGTGCACCCGAGCATCTTGCTGGCGACGACCAGTTCGGGAATATGGGGGCGCTCCATGAAGCCGAAACGGGCTTCGGCTCGCCAGAAATTCGGCGCGATTTCAGTGACCGTCAATCGCCGGCTCGATGCGACCCAGGGCACGGACAGGATTTCCACCCGCAGCACGAACAAATGCTCATGCAGCGCGCGGTTGTGTCTGACGTGCCAGAGCATGACGGGCGGCGTGTCTCTCTCGGTCCGCGTCAGAAACACAGCTGTACCTGGAACACGCGGAATTCGCTTTTGCTCGATGTCGGCCATGAATTGCGCGACCGGAATCAGCGCCTCGTGCATGCGCGCCGATACCGCGGCGGCGCCGCGATGCCATATCCACATGATGCCGTAGACGGCAGTCGCAAGCAGCAAGGGTATATATCCGCCTTCCGCGATCTTGGTGAGATTGGCGAGGAAGAATGCGCTGTCGATGGCAAGAAACGCGCCGGCAACCGAACCCGCGGCGAGCAAGCTCCAATGCCAGATCTCCCGCATCGCGATGAACAGCAATGCCGAGGTCATCAGCATGGTCAGCGACACGGCGATGCCGTAGGCTGAAGCCAGGTTGTCGGACTTGCGGAACGTGAGCGTCAGCCCGATCGTCACGATCATGAGGAGCCAATTGACGACCCCGACATAGATCTGGCCGTAACCTTCGGACGAGGTCTGCTTGATCCAGAGCCGCGGCATCCAGCCAAGCTGGATCGCCTGCCGCGTCATCGAGAATGCGCCGGTGATGATCGATTGGCTGGCAATGATGGTCGCCACCGTAGCCAGTGCGACGAGCGGCAGCAACAGGGCACCTGGACAGAGCCGATAGAAGATATTGCCATCCATCGGCGTTCCGTCGAGCACCAGCGCAGCCTGCCCCGCATAGTTCAGGATGAGGCTTGGAAAAACGATTGCAAACCAAGCCAGCTTGATCGGGCCCGCACCGAAATGCCCCATATCGGCATAGAGGGCCTCGGCTCCGGTGACGCACAGGAACACGGCGCCTAGCACGAGGAAGCCTGTGGCTCCGCTCGAGAACAGGTAGGAAAGGCCGTAAAGCGGATTGACCGCGGCGAGAACGCCGGGATGCTTCACGATGCCGGCTGCTCCCATGAGCGCAATGGTCGCAAACCAGACCAGCATGACCGGCCCGAAGAACCGACCGATGCTCGCCGTCCCGCGCGACTGGATCGCGAACAGACCAAGCAAGATGACGACCGCTGCCGGCACGATATAGGGCTGCAGCGCGGGCGTCGCCATCTCCACGCCTTCCAGTGCTGAGAGCACCGAGATCGCCGGAGTGATGGCGCCATCACCGTAGATGAGTGCTGCGCCGAACAGGCCGACCGCCACGATGGTGGGGCGACGTTGCCGCTTCACCCCCAGCAAAGCCATCAGGGCCAGGATGCCGCCCTCGCCGTCGTTGTCGACGCGCATCGCGAACATCACATATTTCACCGTCGTGATGACAAACAGCGTCCAGAACACCAGGGACAAGGCGCCCAGCACCGCACCCCGGTCGACAGCATGGCCGGCCGTGCCAAGAATGGTCTTGAACGTATAGAGCGGACTGGTCCCGATGTCGCCGAATACGACACCCAGCGCGGACAGCGCCATCAGACTGAGCCGCCCCTGTGGGGCCTGACGACCCGTGCGATCTGGAGTTTCTGACTGGTTTTCGCTCACTGCCGATCCGAAGCTGATGTGCCGCACTGTGTGGTCGCGTGGGCTTCATATCGCGGGATTGTATCGGGCGCGATACGTCGGCGCAGGAAGTTTGAGCATAACACTCAAACGACGCCCAGTTCTGCCGGACGTACGCCGGGGAAAATTCGCGCCACGGCAGCGGTGTCGAGGCCATAGATGCGCTGGAACAGGTTCGCGAACATAGCGCGATAATCGGTCAAGACCGGCAAATCGCGATTCTGGAACAGGGCTGCCTGCTCCACCTTGACCTGCTCGCCAACAATGCGACCACCATTGATGCCGCCGCCCAGGACCCAATAGACAGAGCCGTGACCATGGTCGGTGCCTCGGTCCCCATTCTCACGGAAGGTGCGCCCGAACTCGGAAATGACGATGACAACCGTATCACGCCATCCGCCCGAGCCGATTTCTTCAGAAAATCCGGCAAGCCCACGGCCGAGTTCGCCGATCCGATCAGCGAGGTAGCCGGTTGCCGCGCCTTGATTGACATGGGTGTCCCAACCGCCCACGTCGACAAAACCGAGATTGTACTGCTCGCGCATCAAACGGCCGATCCTGCGCGCCGACAGCTCGAAACCACGCGGCGATACTGCGCCGCGATTGGCGGCCGCCATTTCCTCGGAGATGGAGCGGTAGACGTCGTCGCGCACCTTGAAGCCCTCGGCGACGGAGGCCGCAAGATCGGTGTGGAGATACATCTCCCTGATCAATTGCGCCTGGCGATCGTCGACGCCGGGCTTGCCGACGCTGTTCAGCGCGATGTTGGGCACTTGGCCCTGACCGCGGAAAATCAGCGGCAACTGCTCGGTGAAGGATATCGGCCGGGCGCGTGTCAGCTCAGTCGCCAGCCGGCTCATGAAGCCAGAGCGATAATCGCGTGACCCGCCTGCCGATTGACCAAGCTCGATGGTGTCCTGGGTCTCGAAATGGCTTCTGGTCAGATCGTCGCTCGATCCCGCGAACGGAACGAAAGCGATCTCCCGCTTGGCCCACATCGGATGGATGCTCTCTCGCAAGGAGGGATGCAGCCCCCACTCGGAGGACAGCGAGAGTGCCGCATTCGGATTTCCTACGTCCGGCTTTGCGATGTTCAGCGTCGGACGCGAACCGTAATAGAAATCGCTCGAGATCGGAACGACGACATTGGCGGCGTCATAGGCGCCGCGAAGGAAGACGACCAGCAGCCGTGTTTGGCTGGCCGGCGCCGCCCAAACGCGTCCGGCCACCGTGAGGGGTGCCATTGCGGCAAAGCTCTTGATCAGCTCACGACGGTTCATCACGGTCTCCCGCACGATCAATTCAGCGCATGAACTCAGGCGACGACAGAAACAGCGTGTTCCAGTCTTGCGGCGAAATCGCCTGATTCAAAGCCGCTTGAGTCGTCGGTGTAAGCGTCTGCTTCAGGCCCTCGAAATAGAGCGCGTTCTGCAATTGTGGAAAAGCAGGCCGCTCGACAGCATTCGGACCGTCCGGCTTGAACAGCCCAGCCGATCCCGAGCCGATCTGCCGCGCGATCTCGAACCGAACCATCATCTGTCCAGGCCCGTTCCATGACGTCGAGGTGAGCGCATAACCGTCGGGTGTTTCGTGATTGAACAGGCCTTCGCCCAGGCGATTCAGCCAAGCTTGGATTGGCGCGGTGTTGAGCACGACCTTGTCGTCATAAGCGAGCCTCACCGCCGACAAGACATATTCTACGGAGTCCTTGAAGTGCGCGCCGGATTTCAGTGACGCTGCAAATTCCGGCGAATGGACCATGGTGCCGAGAACGGCGGCGATATCCCCGTCGCTCGTCCTGAACGCCTGCGCCATCTTCTGCACCAGCGCTTCGGGCGGGCTGTCCGCGACGAAATAGGTCGCGAGCTGGCGCGACAGATGTGTGGCCGTGGCGGGATGATGCACCAGGATATCCAGCGCCTCGTCGACCTCCGCAAGACCCCGCCCTTTGATCTGATGACCAAGAAAGATCTTGTCGCTGTAATCATGCCGCCCGGGATTGAATTCGAAAGCGCCCTCCCGCACCAGCTGCGGCTGCAACTCAGGCTTCAGCTTCGGATCTTCGGGCTTCAGATCAATGCCGACGCCGGTCAAGATCTTTGCCAGCGCCTCGACATCCGCCTGCGTGTAGCCGGAGCCGACGCCCATCGTATGCAGCTCCATCAGCTCACGCGCGTAGTTCTCGTTGAGATGCCCTGCGGCATTCTCGGCGTTATCGAGATATCGCAGCATTGCGGGGTGATGGAGCGTCGCGGCGAGCAGGTCCCGAAACTTGCCGAGGGCATAGGGACGAATGGCATGATCCTGGTAGTCGCCGAGCAGGACTCTGATGTTGCCCTTGTATTGATGCACGTTGAAATGGTTGAACCAGAACCACGTCATCCGCTCGCGCAACTGGTCGGGCGCATAGAGCGCGCGCAGGATGGTCCGGGCCGCCGCCTGTTTCGCGCGGTCGTTCATCGCCTGCTGATAAACCTGTTGCGCGGCCTTCTTCTGCTCGGGATCAGCGACCTGGTTGGCGCTCTTCGCTTGCTGTTCGAACGCCACCGCAATGTCGAACGGAAATTTGTGCACGTCCGGCATCGCTTCGATCTGAGCCTTCACGTCCGATGGCAGAGCCGGCTCTGCCGCCGGATGCAGTTGCTCCTGCAACCAATGCTCGGTCCCGACGGCGTGAAGGTGCTCGGCGCCGGAAGCATTCGCGCCCCATGTCAGGCGATCGAGCAAAGCGAGATCGAAAGCCGAAATGTCCCCGGCCTGCGCCGATAGGCCTGCGCTCGACAAGCCGCACAGCGCAAGAGCCGCGGACACAACCATCGGTCGCCATACCCTTGCCCGGACGGTCTTGGATGACGTGCCGCTTGGCCGCATTCTCACCCCCAATCGCAATTCGATCCAATTTTGGACAGAACCGTCTGAATATCGTCTGAATGCAGCACGCAGAGTCCGACTTCTCCGGTCACGAGATTTGGAGGAAGTTCGGCCTGCAGCTTGCTTCGCGTATGATGGAATCAGGCCATGGCCTTGGCGCTTGGGGGCGAGCGTGAGACCGATTTATCCGAGACCTTCGAAATCATTCATCCAGATGAATTTCACGCCATTTCTGGCGGGGTTTCTTCTCCTCGGCATCACCGATGCGCGGGCCGACGCATGCCCGACAACTGCCGACGAGCTCACAACCGACCGCCCGGATGTGACGAATTCCAGCATCGTGGTGCCGACCGGCAGCTTCCAAAGCGAGAACGGCGTGAACATGACCTCCGGGGATGGCGGTCGCACCCTTGACGGCACGAACACCCGCTGGCGGTTTGGCCTAGCGCACTGCCTCGAGGTGTTCGTGGACCTTCCAACCTATGTCGGCAAAGTCCGCGGATCTGCAGCCTCGGGCTTCACCGATGTCGCGCCGGGCCTCAAATGGCAGGTGAGCCCGGTACCGGGAAAGGTCGATCTCTCATTCGTGGTTGGCGCCGGACTTCCGACCGGAACTGCCGAGATCGCCGGCCGCGGCACGCAGCCTTACCTGCAGATGCCCTGGTCGGTTGAGCTGCGTGACGGCTGGGGTATCAGCGGCATGTTCACCGAGTTCTTCCGCCCTTCCGAGACCGATATCAAACGCGTCACCGAGGCCACCTTCGTGCTGGAGAAGAAGCTGAACGAGAGGCTCAGTCTCTTCACCGAATATGTCGGCGACTACCCTGAGCACGCGGGCCCCGTTCAGCTGATCAATTCCGGCGGGCTCTATCATCTCAGTCCGGCCGAGCAGATCGACTTTCACGTTGCGTTTGGCCTCAATCACAACTCTCCGACTTATATCGTCGGGATCGGCTATTCGTTCCGGATCGATGGATTGTTCGGAGGCGCACGCGATCTGCGCCGCGCAAGCCTGGAGTACAACCTTCGTTGACCCGCGATCGCCAAGAGCTCAGTGGTCGGGGACGATCGCATTGCTCGGGGTCGGTCTGTCCGTGATCTGCTGGCCGAACAAACTGCCGATCAGCTCGACGGCGATGCGAGCCGTCTTGCCGCGCTCGTCAAGGAACGGGTTGAGCTCGACGATATCGAGCGATCGCACCAGGCCCGAGTCGTGGAGCATCTCCATGACCAGATGCGCTTCGCGATAGGTCACCCCGCCGGGCACCGTGGTTCCGACCCCAGGCGCCAGCTCCGGATCGAGAAAGTCGACGTCGAAGCTGACGTGCAGGACGCCGTTGCGCGCGCGAACTCTTTCGATGATCCCCCTCATCAAGACGCCGACGCCGAACTCGTCGATCGCCCGCATATCGGCGATGCTGATATTGCGGGAACGCAGCAGCTCCTTCTCCAGCCTGTCGATCGAGCGTGTGCCGAACAGTTCCAGCCGCTCGGGCGCAAGACATGCGCGCGGCGTGTCGCCCAGCAAACCGTCCAGGCCGGGCTCGCCACAGAGAAAAGCGGCCGACATGCCATGCATGTTGGCCGTGATCGTCGTCGCCGGCGTATTGTAGTCGGCATGGGCATCCAGCCAAAGGACGCACAACTCGCGCCCTACCTCCTGCCAATGGCGCGCAACGCCGGCTACGGATCCCATCGACAGCGAATGATCACCGCCAAGGAACACGGGGACCGCACCGGTTTGCGCAAGCTCATAACCGCGGTGCGCCAGGAGGCGCGACCAACGCTGGATCTCGCGATAGTGCTTGGCATTGGGCGGCGGTGGATCGCTGCCGTCAACCAGATCGGCGATGGCGACGTCGCCATAGTCGGTCACATGGAGGTCCAGGCTCTCGAGCAGCGGCACCAAGCCGGCCGTGCGCAGCGCGGCCGGCCCCATCAAGGTGCCGCGAACTGAGGCACCGAGATCGATCGGCGCCCCAAGGACGGCGATGCGATTGGGGAGTGCCGTGTTGCTTGCATTGGTCACCGCGCAATCCTCCGTCCAGTTCGATGAGGATACCAACGCTCATCAAGATTCGTTGGCCCTGCTCGCCCGATAATCACGGATTTCTCCCTGCCTCGAGTTTTGCTGGAACCAAAATCATCAACGGGCATTTTCTCGCCATGGTCGTCGCTGCGGTTGATCCGAGCGGCTGACGTATGGCCGAAGGCGACGGCCTCAGGAGCCGCCCCAAGAGGCAGATGAAAGCATATATCACGTGAGTACCGAACCATTCGAACCCAATCCACAACCGGGCGTGGCCGAACGCGCGCTGGATACCGCGACCGATATGTCCCGCTCGCTGGACGAAATGATCGGAACGTTGCGGGCAGCCGTCGATCGCCTCAATCAGACGATGACAGAGGCACGACGGCCCGGGACGGCGCTGTCGGCGATCAGCACCATCACGCGCGAAGCTCCGCTGGCAAGCCTGTTCGTCGCCTTTCTGTTCGGCATCGCCGTGGCGCGACGCCGTTGATCCCAGGCGGACGACTCAGAACAGGCTGGGCCCGCGGCGGTCGAGCTGAGCTTCCCGGGTGAGCAGCGTAGCTGCCAGAATCATCGTGGCGATCCCGCCCAAGCTGATCGCGACCTGCATCAGGAAGCTGCTGGACACCTCTGCCAACAGAACCTGCCCGAGAAATGCCAACAGAACACCCAGGCAATAGATCGACAGCGAATTTTCACCGCAACGGATCATCGCCGTCGTCAACGGCGTGATCGCGCCGTGCCATTGTGGCGGCGCCAGCCGCGCGACGACAAGCGCCAGAGCCAAGAAGTGCAGCAGCCGTACCGGCGCCAAATGGCTCTTGTAGATCGGATAGATCAGCTTCGCGATCGACGACGGGACCAAGCCTTCCAGGCTCGAAAATTCCCAGCTCAACGCCACGGCGAGGCTGACCAGCAGATAAGCGAAAGCGAACAGAAGCAATAGCCGCGACCGTAGGATCGGCCGCACGCGTGGAGCTCCCTCGAAGGCGAACCAACCACCGATCACGAACAGGAATTGCCAAGCGAACGGGTTGAAATAGAGCTCGCCGCTCGGCCAGGCCGGAAAATGCCATTCGAACAGCTGCACCATCATGTAGACCGCAAAGGACAGGAGCAGCGTTGCCGTTGCGCTCTGGATCATCAACCACAGCAACAGTGGAAACGTCAGGTGCAGCAGCGCAAAGGTCAAGAGAATGTCGGTATTGACGGGGGCGTATTGCAGCATCGCGACATGAACGATGGCCGAACCGGGATCGCGAAAGAAAAAGCCGGTATTAGTATCGTCGAGATAGCGCGTTCCCCCACCGACGACCCAGACCAGCGCGAAATAGGCAATCAGCAACACCAAGAACGCTGCATAAATTTCCCAAGCCCGGCGCAGCGAACGGATCGCTGTGGTGGCCCAACCTTGCTCGCGCAACGCTCCGCCATAGGCGAGCATGCAGGTATAACCGGAAACGAAAACGAAGATCTCGGATGTATCGCTGAAGCCATAATTGCGCAGGGTCAACCAAGCCAGCGAATTGTCCGGAACATGGTCGATGAAAATGAACCATAGCGCCAGTCCGCGGCAGGCATCGAGCCGCAAATCGCGGTGATGCTTGCCGGCATGAACCGCAGGCCCATCCGCAGTCCATGGACGAAGACCGGTCACGGTCACGCTCCCCTCTGCCCGAGATGCATCTTGCCGAGTCTCGGACGTCGACTGCAATCGATGCTTTCAAATACCAACGACCTCAGCGGCCTCTCTCAACAACACAAGAACAAATCGTGCACCCAGAGAAACGCACCCAAAGATTGTATATTTACCGTATTTACCCGGATTGATTGCATGTGTACGAGAAGCTGATTTGGAGCCGAAGCGGTCGAGGGGGGTTTTTCCGTGATCCATCGCGGGGTCGAATATACGGTTCTTGCAACGGCGGAACCGGACATTTGGGAATGGCGGTACGAGCTCGGCGGCCAAATCAAAACCGGTCGAACGCAGACGAGGCTCGCAGAGCTTGCCGCACGCCGGGTGCGGTCCAAGATCGATGCGGCTCTCCGCGCCGAGCGGGGGGCACCTTCTTTGTCCACGCCATCGCCATATCGCTCCGATCTCTCCGACGGCCGTTCGCAGTCTCTGCCCTGAGTCCAAGACCCTGGGTCCAAGGCGGCAGCGCAACGCCGTCCGCCGCTGTCGAATAGGAACCGGCGCGAGGCCGGCAGTCGTTGAGACAGATCAAGGTCTTCCGTCCGTGATCTGCAATGATTCCGCTCGAAGATCATACAGTTGCACCGGTGCGTAAAGCCTTGCGCTACCGGCTGGCAAGTCGTCCCCGACGGGCGGAGGAGCCTTGATGCCACATGCGGCCGAACAGCTGAGCTCCGCGTCGAACGAGCCGTCCGTGATCAGACGGCTGTGGTCGCTGGTGCGATCGATCGCGGCGCGGATTGACCTGTCGCATTTTCCACGCTCCTGTTGCGGCTGATAACCACTCGTATCGTATCTCCAACAGCGCTCTCGTCCGCCCCCCTTGTCTCCTTTGACGGCTTTGCTATTGCCGGCCTGACCGGACGTACCACGGTTGTCAGGGCGGCCTCCGCCAAGCTCGACGGGCGGCCTTGAGCACCCGCAACCGATAGGACTATGCTGATGCCCGCCCTTCCAACAAAGATCCTGATCATCACCCTTGCTGCCGCCGCATTTGGACTGCGCCCAGGCTATGCCGCCGATGCGGACCATGGAGCAGATTTGGCCAAGCGGTGGTGCGCCTCCTGTCACCTGGTGGATACAGCGCAAAAGCAGGCGAGCGCCGACGTGCCGACATTTGCAGAGATCGCACAACGGTCGGACTTCACCGCGGAGAAGGTTGCGTTCTTTCTGCTCGACCCGCATCCGAAGATGCCGAATTTCCCGTTAAACCGAATCGAAGCCGGCGACATTGCCGCCTATATCGCCTCTCTTCGCAAATAGGACGGCGCAGGGAGCTCCGCGCCCGGCGAAGTGCGTCCGTGACACTTCGCCGCACGCGATGCCGCGGTGATGACATCCCGGCTTAGGGCTGCTTGTCGCCCGGCTTGGTCGCGGCAGACATCATGCTCGACGTGATCGTCCGCATGTGTTCGCCGGCATTGCTGAACTGGGTGCGCAGAAACTCCGATTGGATCCGCATCGCCTCCTCCAGTTCGGTCGCATGGACCAATTTGCGCGCGTGCTCGAAGGCGCTTTTCATGTTCTGCTCGGTGAGCGAGAGCGCTTGCTTCGATATGTCCGCCGCCGGTCCTGGTACCGCTGAGATCGACTTGCCGGCTGCGTCAAAGAACATCTGGAATGCCTTCTCGGCCTGCTCGATCGTCTTCTCGGCAAGGTCACGCAGTTCAGTCGGAACTTCCAGTTTCGGTTGGCTCATGGTCGCTGTCCTCCGCTGAGAAGATCCAATTATCATATCTGCGCGGATATCGTGTCACCAATCCGGAGTTCGGATTCATAGCGAATATCAGGGCCGTCACACTAGCCGGAAAACCGTCTGCGGTATTCCGACGGCGAGACGCCGAGGTGGCGGAGGAAAGCCCGGCGCATGCGTTCGTCATCGCCAAACCCCGCGCGCTTGGCCACCTCGAGCACGTTGCCGATCTGACGGCTTTCCAGCAGAAGTCGCGCAGTTTCGACCCGCAATGCTTCCACGCTGCTGGCCGGGGTCATCCCCGTGCGATTGAGATAAGTGCGGGCGAAGGTTCGGGGCGTCATCCCGGCCTTTGCCGCCAGCGTTTCCACGCGCAGGTCGCTCGCGATATTCTCGATCATCCAGGCGTGGAGCGCGCTGAAGCGGCCCTCTACGTCGGATGCCTGCGCCGCCAGGACGGTCGAGAACTGGCTCTGTCCGCCGGGACGCTTGAGGAATACGACCAGCCGCCGCGCAATATCGAGCGCGATCGTGTGACCGAAATCCTCCTCGATCATCGCCAGAGCCAGATCGATCCCTGCACTGACGCCGGCTGACGACCACACTCGCCCGTCCTGAACGAAGATCGCGTCAGGTTCGACCGTGATGTTCGGAAAGCTGTCCTGGAGGCGCGGACAATAACGCCAATGCGTCGCGGCACGCTTTCCATCCAAAGCGCCAGCCCAGGCCAGCGCGAAGGCGCCAAGGCAGACCGAGGCGATCCGGCGCGCCCCCGGCAGGGTGCGCGATATCCACTTCATGAGGACATCGTCCTGCCGCAGCTTCCAGATCCCCGGGCCTCCGGGGATCAGCAGGGTGTCGACTTGGTACGGCTTCACGCTCGCGATCGGCACCGTGTCGATCATCATACCGACGTCCGTCGGCACCAGGCCGCCCGATCTCGACACGTAATTCAGTGCGTAGTTCGGGCCCGGCAACTCGATCTCGCTGAGCTCGGCAAAGACCTGGGCCGGGCCTGAGATGTCGAGCAGCGTCACCCCGGGAAACGCGACGATCGCCACCTGACGCATCGGCGGCTTCTGAGGCGGGGAGCGCGATGACTTGGCAGGATTCGAGGGCATATTGTCCTTTAAGCCATCGGATGGCGGCCTGTATAGCTCGACGTGAGAGAGCTGGAGTTGCTGCCATGTCGCGCAAACTGGACGGTCGATACCAGACGATCGCCTCGCCCTGGGACGATTACGCCGTTTACAGCTTTCCGAACGCTTCCGAAGTCGAGCCCGCCGATCGACAGCCGATGATGGATGCGATGAATGCAATCATCGCCGTTAACTGGAAAGCAACCGAGCCGCATTGGAGCGCAGCATCCTCGCCGTTCGACCGCGGCTATGGCCTCATTCTGGTCTACGACCATTCCGGGCTCGTCGCGTTTTCAGTCTATCGTACGATGCGCATCGCGAACCGCGTGGCCATTTACCGCAGCGGTACCGAAGTTCTTCCGCCGCACCAAGGGCGCGGCCTGTATGGATTCTTCACCTCGCAGGTCTTGAGGAACGCGGATTCCGCGGATGCGGACGCTCCCATTCTTTATGGATGGCGGACCCGCAACCCGATCGTCTGGGCGGCCAACGCCAAGATCTGTGAAAAGGTCGCCCCCTCCTTGCTCGGCGACGCGCCGGATCCACAATTGCAGGCGGCGTGCATCGAAATGTGCGCGACGCTCTATCCGGGCAAGCAGCTCGAGGTTCCCGGCATGATCATGCGCGGCGCCTACGGCCACATCGAACATCACCGCCAGGACTATCGCGGCGCAGCATCACTGATCGATGCCGCCATGACGCGCCTGATCCCGGACTCCGCCGACGCGCTGTTCTCGGTCGGCTACGCGAGGCTGTGATGGCAACGCCTGGGCAACAAGCGATCCTCGCATCTCCCATCCGGCTCATCGATCGTGCCTATCTTGCGTGGGCCACTGTTGCGGTCGCTTATGCGATCGCATTCCTGCAGCGCGTGTCCCCTCAGACGATCGGTCTGAACTTCATGCGCGACTTCGGCACCGATGCTTCGGGCGTGGCGCTACTCGCGTCCAGCTACTTCTGGGGCTACACCGTGATGCAGATCCCGGCGGGGCTCTTGGTGGACCGCTACGGCGTCAAGCGCGTCGTGCTTTGCAGCATGGCAGCCTCCGCACTCGGCAGCGCCGCCTTCGCCCTGTCGCCCACACTCCTCGACGTCTTCATTGCACGGCTGATCGTCGCCTGCGGTGACGCCCTGGTCTTCACGGCCTTGCTCAAGCTCGTGGCACAGAGCTTCGCCGACGAGCGTTTCGGGTTCATGTCCGGCATTTCCCAGGTGTCCGGCTATGTCGGCGGCGTGGTCGCAACGACACCGTTGGCCGTTGCGGTCAGCGGCTTCGGATGGCGCGCCTGCTTCATCTTCATCGCCTGCATCGGCGCCGCCAACCTGGCCTGCGCGTCAGTCGCGGTAAAGCCTGCGCCGACGGCGCACACCGGCAAGACGCTGAAGAGTGTGTTGCTCGCGAGCTGGCAGGCGCTCGGCGCCAGCGCCAATTGGGGTTGCGCGATGACCTTCGCCTCCCATTTCGCCGTGGTGACGACACTATCCGGCGTCTGGGGCATCCCCATGGTCGCGCACTATTTCAATATTACGCCGTCGGCCGCGGGAACGCCGCTGCTTGCCTTCATGGTCGGCAATGCGCTCGGCTCGATCTTTCTCGGCCATACAGCGGACAAGACCGAGTCGCTGGACGGTGCGCTCATTTGGATCTGCCTGCTTCGGATGCTGTTCATCGCGATGCTGCTGCCGGCGCTCGCCCACACCTTCGGCCTGATCTACGTCGGGACGGTGTTTGCGGCACTGGGGCTGGTCGCCGGCGGCACCGTTCCGCTGGTGCTGAAATGTACGAAACGTCTCTACACCGCGGAGCTGATCGGGGTCGGGGCATCGGTGAATACGACGTCGGCGGGCATCTTCGCCGGCCTTGCCCAACCGGTGATCGCGCTGGCGATGATGACGGCGAGCGGGCTCGCCCCCGCGGCGATCCATTCAACGCGCATCGCGGCGAATGACGCCGGCTACGTCGCGCTGATCGTAATTCTGTTGCTCATGTCCCTGCCCGGCATCGCGGGGCCGCTGCTGATCCGGCGCAAGTTGATACTTCGTGCGTAGTCAAACAGAGGGGTCGGTATGTCGCGTTTGTATTTGCAAAAAGACGGGGTCCGCTCGAACTACCCGGTTAGCAGCTGGCAGAGCGTATTGTTTTCCGAATTTGAAGCTCAGATGAGCAGCGAAGCGCGTCCATTTCCCTGTGTATTCGGCGTCACCGGATATCGTCAGGATCAGCTCCGCTATCTCTTTCTCGATCCGTTCGACGTCAACGTTCTTGGTGAACAGCTCGCACTGTTCGTCTCCGAAAGTCGCTCACACGGCCCCAATACGTCGCTGCTGCTGTTCACCCGGCCGCGGCCCGTTCAGACCATGGATGCCTATTATCGGAAATTCTGGCTCACGCTGGATCAACTCGCTCGCATCGACAAGAGCCCGTGGCCCGCGGCCATTCCGGAAGCTGTCGATCATCCGATGTGGGAATTCTCGTTCGCAGGCGAGCCGATCTTCGTGGTCTGCAGCACGCCGGCCCATGTGATGCGCCAAAGCCGGCGCTCCAGCGCATTCATGATGACGTTCCAGCCGCGCTGGGTGTTCGACAAGATCCTGGGAACCGACAAGGCGGCAGCAGCGGCTTTCGGTGAGGTCCGCAAGCGGCTGGTTCCGTTCGATACGACGAGCCCCTCGCCGCTGCTCGGCCGCTACGGCCATCAGGAAGGGCGGGAATACAAGCAGTACTTCCTCTACGACGACAATCAGGCGCCGCCCGCCTGTCCGTTCCACAAACTTGCCCAGACCAAGACCTCGACCATCAAAGATACGGAGCAAGCCGCATGACCCAGATCATCGCTGGAACCAGGACTGATTTCTCGATCGATCCGGACATTCTCGCACTGCTTCCCGAGCAGGGCTGCATCGAGCTGCAGCACGATGCGGCCGGCAAGGTTCACGCCTTCCACACCCACCCGGTCGACGAAATTCTCGTCGTGATCAGGGGCCGATTGAACTTCAAATGGAATGGCGGAGAGCGGGTTTGCAATCCCGGCGACAAGATACTGCTACCGGCCGGGACACTGCATGAATCAGAGGCGCTGGAGGATGCGATCTACGCGATCGCGACGCGTCCGCCGGCAAGCCTGACCGTCGGACACTGATGCCGTCCGCGTCAGGAGAAGGGACGATCGGATTCGGGATCGGTCGAGAGCCGCTCGACCATTTCGATCACCTCGAAACGCTGGCTCGGCGCCAGCTTCAGGAACGCCTTCAAAAGCCGAAGGCTTTCCACTGCTTCGCTCGATGGGGCTCCGAGCTTGTTGTGCAGCTCCGCGATGATCGTGGGATTCTTCATCTCGCACCTTTGACGGGGAACGGTAATGGCAGTTCTTAGCAAACGTGAAGGCCTAGCACGCAAAGTCGATACTGCAGCCATTGAAGCTGAACGTCTCGGCTTGACAACGGCGACCTTGATCCTTCGGATGGCGCGTTTGGAAATCGACCGCGCGGAACCCGATGAGGTTGAAAGTATGCCAGCGAACAACTCCAGCAGCAAGCCGAACTGACCGGCAGGTCGGTTCGTGTTGGCAGCTTTTGAGCTATCTGGCAGCTTCTGGTCACCGAAGCCAGCAAAATTGGTCGATTACGGTGCTGATCGACCGGATTTTGGTACCGTTACGCTTGTCCGGCGTGTCCCAGGGCCTTAATCATTTCTGCGGAACGACATTGGGTTGCGGACGCGGCGGCGACGCAGCTCCGCTGTCGGGATTTACGGCTGCAGGAAATGCCATGCGGACCTACTTTTTTGACATGAAGGACGGCATTCCGACCAGGGATAGCACCGGCCTTACGTTCGCTACCCACGCCGGAGCCATCGAGCACAGCCGGAATCTGGCGCGCAGGTTGCGCCATGATCCTCGAATTACCAACCGGACGCTCTCCGTCGTCGTGGTCGATGAGTCCGGTACCGAGATCCACCGCGAGCCAGTTTACCCGATGGCAGCCGACGCCACCGTCAGCTGACGGCCTTTGGTGATTGGGAGCTTCGCTCCGGGAAATTGGCGAATTCGGTGGCCTGTGCTGGCCCTACCACAGCCACGGCACCAGCCGGTACCTCACCCTGCTCTGATAGGCCCGATAGCCGGGCAGATTCAGCCCCAGAAATCGCTCCTCGTCCAATAGCCGCCAGATCAGAAACGGAACGATGGTGCCGATGGTGAGCAGCCCCCACCACGATCCCAGCGCGATGGGAATTCCGGCCAGCAGAATCAGCGCGGCGGCATACATCGGATGGCGCACGATGGCGTATGGTCCGGTGGAAATGACCCTTTGATCGTTAGCAACCTCGATCGTCGCGGCAGCAAAACTGCTTTCCCGAAAGACCAGAAAAATGCCGGCAAAGCTGAGCAGGACAAGCGCGTCGCCGCCGACAGCGACCGGCGGCGCCATGTGGGACAGATCAAAACGGTGATCTAGGTTCTGTACTCATAAAGGGATTCCGTTAGCTGGCGAACAGTGATTCACTCCCGCAGAGATTTGGGGGGTGGGATGGCGCGGTTCGATCTGAGCGACGGAGAATGGGCTTTGATCAAGCCTCTATTGCCGAACAAGTCTCGCGGCGTCGCGCGAGTGGATGACCGGCGGGTCCTTAACGGCATTTTCTATGTGCTTCGAACGGGTTCGCCCTGGCGCGACCTCCCGGAGCGCTACGGTCCTTACACGACGGTCTATAACCGCTTTAATCGCTGGGCCAAGGCAGGCGTTTGGCTGCGGGTTTTCGAGACCCTGGCGGCCCGCTCGCCGCACTCGATGGCGCTGATCGACAGTTCAATCATCCGGGCTCACCAGCACGCTGCCGGGGGTAAAAAGGGGGCGAAGATCACGCCATCGGCCGTTCTCGTGGAGGACTGAGCACCAAGATCAACGCCGTCGTCGATGAGAATGGGTTGCCGGTTCGGTTGATGCTTACCCCCGGTCAGGCTCACGACTTGCGCGCTGCGTCGTTTCTGCTGGAAGGCCTCAAATGCCGCGATGTCGTCGCCGATCGTGGCTATGACGCCGATGCTCTCCTCCACATGATCCGGGCCAGCGGTGCCAAGGCTCATATTCCTTCAACCAGCCAGCGAGTGATCCAACGCTCTGTCAGCCGCCGCATCTATCGCCAGCGCAACCTGGTCGAGCGCTTCTTCTGCAAGCTCAAGCATTTCAGACGTATCGCCACCCGCTTCGACAAGCTCGCATGCAACTTCCTCGCTGCGGTCGCACTCGCCTCAGCGCGCCTCTGGACTAGAGTTTATGAGTCCACGCCCTAGCCCGGAGACCACGATGAGCCCGATAAACCCCACGGAGATGACCGCCATGATCAGCCGCTGGGCGGGCTCCTTCTCGGCAAAAGGTCCCCCCCTCATGCGACGCTCCAACAGCGCCCTGTCCCTTCTCAACAGGTCCAGCGTCATCGCGAGCGAGGCGGCAAAATAGACCAGAAGAAATAGCCACCCCTGCCAGTAATGCACCGTCCCTGCCGCCGCGAAGATCAAGCTCGCCATCACGACGATCAAAATCGCCAGGCTTGCAAATGCTTTTCGACCAAGGGCAGACATAGCGCAGCATACCATGATCGCTGGCCGGTTCGAGCCCGCTTCGCGCGAGCATCGCGACTATTGCTGCTTCTCCCAAAACGACAGCAGTCCCTGTGACGCAGAACCGCCGATGACGCAGGGAATCCCGACGGCGACTTGCCCGAGCGCAGCAGCCGATACGCAGCCGAGTGCAACCGCACCGACACCGAGTTGGCCCCAAAAATCAAGATTGCGGCGGGCATCGGATCCCTTGGTCTTGAGTTCCTCGACGGCGGCAATGGCATCCTTGCGGACAGCACCAAGCTGGACCGTGTCGGCCGCCTCTACCACCTCGGCCAAAGGCGCCTTGATCGGCTCCGACTGACGCGCAAGCTCGCCCCGCAAATAGTCACGCAGTTCGCCGTCGCGCACGGCATAGCTTGCCAGCGTATACCGCGCCATGCTGCCGATGCTCAACTTGTCCACGGTGTCGCGGCTCTTCGACCACGGTAACAGCTGCATGATGCGCTGGATCGGCACGTGCGACCCGGTCGCGAAATAATAGCCCCACAACGTGTCGAGCAGATCCTGATTGCCGGCAAAGCTCAGCCTGGTGTCGATCTTGCGTTCTTCCTTGGCAAAGGGATTTCGCGTGAACGCGCCACGCAACTTGTCAAGCACGCCCGGCTTCGGCTCCTCCAAGGGAATCTCGAGGAGCGTCGGCTGCGTTCCGTTCAGATAGCCCTCGATCATCACCCGCCGCGCCGGCAGGCGAGGCGCAACCTTGCGCATTAAATTGCGCCAGTCGGGCAGACCGGAATACGCGATCGCACGAACGATGACCCATTCATCCTCCGGCGGCACCGGAAAGAACCCGTTGACGAGCTGCTCGGCCTTCGCAGGATTTGAGCCGATCGCACCGGCGATGAATCCGAGATAGATCCCGGCATTCTCTGGTTCCTTGAACGTCTGGGAGTGAAACAGGACCCGCACGGCGGCCGGCACGTGAGCGTAATCCGGCTTGGTGCGATAGTTGTAGATCCACTGCTGAACGACGGCGAGCGACGCACGCGGATCGATTTCCGGCGTAACTGCAGCACCGGCCGGTTGGACAACAAGGCTCGCAAGGATCGCAAGAACAACGTAGCGCATGTGCTGCTCCGACGAAGGCGCCTCGGGCCTTGTCATGTCGGCGGCCCGGACGAGTAGGCGTTAGCGCAGCGACGCATTGCTCCCGCACTGCGACGATTCTGCGACGGCACGCCTCTCCATCGCGTCGAATTCGTGATGCCGTTCACAATTGCGCAACTTGCCCGTGTTCGACATCCTTTCGCCCCGCGCGGCTCCTTGCATCTACAAGTCGTTCAAGCAGGCACGGGCTGCACGTATGAACCTTCGGAGCTTGCCAAGCTGCGGTTCCAAGCCACGATCGTTGGCTGCGCTGCTTCTGGTCGCGACCATGAGCACATTCGCCGCATCCGGGACAGGAATTGCCGCACAGAGCACGATCGCCGTCGAGGGCAATCGCCGCATCGAGGCGGATACGGTACGCACCTATTTTCATCCCGATAGCAGCGGACACTATGACGCCGCCGCGCTCGACGCCGGCCTGAAGGCTCTGATCGCGACCGGCCTGTTCGACAATGTCACCCTCGAGCACGCAGGCGAACGGATCGTCGTCCATCTCACAGAGGCCAAGGTGCTCGACCGCGTGGCCTTCGAAGGCAATAAGAAGATCAAGGACGCCGATCTCGCTGCCGCCGTTCAGTCTAAACCGCGCGGCGGCCTGCAACGTGCCACCGTGCAAGGCGACGTCAACCGCATCATCGAGACCTATCGCCGCGTAGGGCGTGACGACGTGCGCGTCGTTCCCGAAATCATCGATCGCGGTAACGATCGGGTCGATCTCGTCTACAGCATCACCGAAGGCAAGAAGACGCCGGTGCGGAAGGTCGACTTCGTCGGCAACACGGCATTCGGCGCACGACAGCTCCGAGCCGTGATCAAGACCTCTGCCAGCAACATCCTGAGTTTCCTCACCGGCGGCGACGTATATGACGCGGATCGGCTCAACGAAGACCGCGAATTGCTCCGGCAATATTACCGCAAGCACGGCTATGCCGATGCGGCGGTGACCAAGGCAGACGCCGAGTTCGACCCCGCGAGCAACGGTTTCAACATCACTTTCGTCATTGACGAAGGCACGATCTATCAATTCGGCGACGTCGACCTGAGTTGCAACGTTCCCGGGCTCGACTGCAATCGGCTCCGCGACCGACTGCTCGTCCGCCGCGACACGCTGTTCGACGCCAGCAAGCTCGACAAGACCACGGAGGCGCTTACCACCGAAATGGCCAAGCTCGGCTTTCCGTTCGCACAAGCGGAGCCGCGGATCGCACGCGACGTGCCTGCGCAGCGCGCCAATGTCACTTTCGTGATCGACCAGGGACGGCGCGCCTATGTCGAGCGCATCGAGATTCACGGCAACAGCCGCACCCGGGATTACGTGATCCGGCGCGAATTCGATTTCGGTGAAGGCGACGCTTACAACAAGACTCTGATCGATCGCGCAGAACGGCGGCTGAAGAACCTGAACTACTTCAAGACCGTCAATATCTCGACGAGGCCAGGCTCCGCGCCTGACCGGGTCGTGCTTGATGTCGAGACGACCGATCAGTCGACCGGCGACTTCAACATTTCCGGCGGCTATTCGACCACCGACGGGCTACTGGCGGAAGTGAAGGTCGGCGACCGTAACGTGCTGGGCAGCGGCAACGCCGTCCAGGCTTCGGTCACCTACGGCCAATATGCGCGTGGCGCAGACCTCTCGGTGTCGGCCCCCTACAGTCTCGGCCGCGCAACGACAGGCGCAGAGGCCTTCGACCGACAGACGACGGTCAGTCCTTACCAGTCCTACGGTAGCAATACTTACGGCGGCACCTTGACCCTCGGCACGCCCGTAACCGAGCAGACCAACGTGCTCTGGCGCTACTCCCTCTACGATCAGAATGTCACGCTCGCGCCAACCGCCTCGAATGCGACCGTATCCCTCCCGGTGCGGCAAGCCGCTGCGGCTGGGCGACAACTCGTCTCGTCGGTCGGCGACACGGTCGCGTTCAACACGCTGGACAACAATACGATGCCCACCAGCGGCATCCGGTCTCAGCTCAGCCAGGACCTGGCCGGTCTTGGCGGCGACGTGCGCTTCTTGCGGACGACCGAGGACGTCAGCTACTATCATGCGCTCTCCAATGACCTCACTGGCATGGTCCGGGCCCAAGGTGGCTACATCACGGGCTGGGGTGGCCAGCAGGCGCCGCTGCTGAACAGTTTTTTCGGCGGCCCGAATTTGGTGCGGGGCTTTGCGCCGAACGGGTTCGGCCCGCGCGACCTGACGCCTGGCTCGACGATGGATAATGTCGGCGGCAGCCTATACTGGGCGACGACCGCCGAATTGCAGAGTGGCATCCCAGGTCTTCCCCAGGAATATGGCTTGAAGGCCTCGGCCTTTGTCGATGCCGGCAGCGTGTTCGGATATCGCGGCCCGACCCAATCTGTTCAGGTCGCGGACAAGAACGTCGTCCGATCGTCGGTCGGGGTCGGGCTGACCTGGGCCTCCCCCTTTGGGCCCCTCACAGTCGACTATGCGGTGCCCCTGAGTAAAGCGGCCTACGACGTCGTACAGCCGCTCCACTTCGGCGCGGGCGGATTTTAGTCGCCCAGCGCAGACTTCGCACTCCTGCGGGCATACGCTACCGGCCCGCGGGAAGCGCCAAACCTGTTCACCACGGGTAGTAGTAGGGATAAGCGCGCGGCCCGTAATAGTAAGGATACGGCGCGTAGTAAACCGGCGGTCCATAATAGTAGCCAGGTCCATAGTAGTAATAGCCGCCATACCGGTTGGCCGCGGCAATCGCACCGATGGTGCCGATCATTGCGCCCATGACCGCAAGGCCGGCCGCCGGATTGCTCCGATAGTAGTAACGGCGGTAGCGCCGGCGCGCGCTGAAATCCGTCGCGTCACTGCGTGCGCTCACTGCGATGCTTTGCTTGGCTGCTTGACCCGAGTTGCGCGCGAATGCCATCGGCGGCTCGAAAACGGTGAGCGCCATCGTTGCGACGATCGCAATCGTCAGAGGACGGCGTGTCGAAGAGAGTCGTTCTTTGCGGCTGAACATGGCAACTTCCCTTGTCAGACGGACGATAAATCGGCGGTAGCTCTTTGATACGCCAGCCCAAGGACGGCTGCTTGACGTGGGTCAATGCGGACCGCAGGGGGCGAGAGATACTTAATTTGTTCGGCAAGATCGTCGAGTGATGGCTCGCGGCCGTTGTCTATGCCGGTGAATGACGTCGGCCGATGGCGATCTCGCTCCGACGTCCGATCTGTGCGGCCTTCGGCGACGACGAAGGCGGCGCGGCACATAGCTGTTTGCACCGCACCGCACCACCAGGGGCGCCGATCTAAGGTCCCCACGCGCCCCGGGGCAAAATCGAAACCTGCTCGAGCAGCCGAGCGACAACATATGCTAGCGGCTGGTCGGCCCACGGACTGCGCAGGCGGACAGAGGCTTCTTGGGGACACGTTCGGTCGCAAAACCATAGACCAGCGCCAGGCGGTCCAGGCATTCGCGCAATCGCCGCGCGAAATAGTCGTTCCAGCGTTGGCTACACAGATCGCGCTTCTGTCCGACCTGCTCCATGCTCAGGCCCTGCACCAGCACATCGTGGACGATGGCCGCTCCGTCGGCACCGAGCTCCCGCTCGGCGCGGTTCAGCCGCAACACCGCCTGACGCTGGCCTTCGGTGATGGGCTCGCGGCCCTGCGCACCATCGATATGCTCTCGGGACGGATCGATAGCCCGCGGCCCGCGCTCCGCACGCTCCCAGTCATTCTGGAATGCGCGGCCGCCACGGTACTGCGCATCATCGATCTGTCGATGCGAATGCAGCCGCCCGAGAGGATCGTTACGTATCGAGCGGAGCGCCACGATCTTCTCGCCCGCCTCCAGCGCCAAGGGGTCATCGATCTCGACCGTCGCCACCTCGGCGTTGAATGGCAGGTCGCTCGCGCGACGATCATGGACCTTCGAAATACGATGGGATTTATTACGTCTGGCGCGTGCCATCACGAATCTCCGATGAACAGATGAGATTGGACTGATGCGGAAAAGGGGGCGACGTATTACGCAGCCGCAACCAGCCGCAGAACCACCGGCGTCGGCGGCCGCTCAACCTGGCCCTCCGGGTTGCGCGTGAGATGGAAGTGCGGCGTGCAGTAGCAGGACCCCGGCTGCCGCGGATGGCCGCAGAACGTGATCGGCTCGCCATCCCTGTCTCCGCCGTACGGATAACGGCAATCTCCCGGCTGGAGATCATCGAAAGAAATCAGCCGCGGGCTGATCCCCACGCAGCGCAGTTGCGCCGGCTTCCTGCCCTCGCTTGCAGGCCGCGGCCGAACCGAGCCGACCGGCCGGCACTCCGGACGTGGCCGCGCGCAGCGGGGCTTGAGTTGGGGTCCCCTCTCCTTGCCGATCTCGGGCCGCGCCAGCGCCATCCGCTTGGCGCGACCCAATATGGCGCTGCGCGTATAAGTCGTTCCAAATCTTGCGTTAATCTCTTTCGTGATCTCGCCATACGACATGCCCTTGGCATGCAGATCCCGCAGCGCTTCGGAGTGTCGCAGCGGCCAGTCGCTCGATTGCATCCCTCGCCTCTTCTTCTTCGCTCCGACGTTGCATTCAGCAGCATCGCCAAGCACCGCTTGAATTTCCGATATTCCGAAGAAAAAGTCAAGCTTGAATTCTGATAATCGGAAATGTATCCTTCCCGCGGGATTCGCAAGCGAGGACAAGACAATGCTGGACGTCACCATGATCGAGCGTGGGCTGGAAAAGCCGGGGAAGACCAAAGGCGGGCTTGCCCGCGCCATGGGCGTGCGCCCCGGCGCCGTCTCCGAAATCCTTTCGGGACAACGGCTGATCAAGGCGGCCGAGATCGGCCTGATCATCGATTATCTCGAACTGAATGCCGTGCCGATCATGGGACGGGTCGGCGCCGGGGCGGTGATCGAGCCGGAATATGAGCAAGTTCCGGCCGAGGGCCTGGGCGAGGTCGCTGTGCCCTTTCCAATCTCGGAAGAGACGATCGCCTTCGAAGTGACGGGCGATTCGATGCTGCCGAAATATGAGAACGGGGACGTCATCGTCGTCTATCGCGAACAGCGGCACCCGCTGTCGAGTTTCTACGGCGAAGAGGCCGTCGTGCGGCTGAAGACCGGCGAACGCTATCTGAAGACCATCGAGCGGGGGAAGTCGCCCTCCGTGGTGAACCTCATCAGTTTCAACGCCAAGCCGATCATCGGCGTAAAGCTCGAATGGATCGGCGAAATCTGCGTCACGCTGCCGCGCGGCCAGATCGCGCGGATGCGGTCGAAGACCGCGTCCCGAACCCGGCAGGCCAAGTCGGCCGGCAAGGCCTCAAGCAGATAAAGCGCCCTGAAGCAGATGGGGAATAGCTTGCATGCTCGCTTGGGCACAGGTCTCAGCCTGTGCCCCTACTTCCGGACGTCCGAATTTCGCGCTTGACAAAATTCTGATTTTCGGAAATTATGGCAGTTACAGCCGGAAGGTCCGAAGGTGAATTGCTCTGCATGCAATATTTTGTCGTGATGATCGACTACGGGCGGCGCGGACGCGAAGCCGTGGTCGATCCCGAGATGACGCGGCGTGACGTGGTCGCGCGCATCGCGTCCGGGGAATATTCCAATATCAGCTTCATTCACGAGGTCGTCGACCGATCGGTCGAAGATGTGACGACCGACATCCTCTCGGAAGCGGCTCTCCCGGAGATCGAGCAGGACGAGGCCGATCTGCAGGCTGCAAAGTTCGATTATCTGCGCGATCTTCGCAAGCACGAGCGGGCGTGACCCCTGGCGCTCGCCCGGAAGGCTCAGTACCGGCGGCGCCACCGGATGCGCCGCCGCTTACCTGCATTGCAATCAAACCAGAAGCACGGTTGATCCCGTCGTCTTGCGGGCAGCGAGATCAGCGTGGGCCCTGGCCGCATCCTTGAGCGGGTAGGTTTGATGAACTTCGATTTTCACCGCACCGGACTGGAAGACGTCGAACAGTTCCTTGGCCATTGCGACCAGATTGTCGCGCTTTGCTGCGTAGGTGAACAAGGTCGGCCTGGTCACGAACAATGAGCCCTTCTGCGCCAGCAGGCCAAGGTTGAGCGGCTCGACCGCGCCGGAGGATTGGCCGAACAAGACCGCAACGCCGAGCGGTGCCAGGCAGTCCAGCGATTTCAGGAAGGTGTCCTTGCCGACGGAATCATAGACGACCGGCACTTTCTTGCCGCCGGTGATCTCATCCACCCGCTTCACGAAGTCCTCGCGGGTGTAGACGATCGTATGTCCGCAGCCATGCGCCTGGGCCAGGCTGGCCTTGTCATCGCTCGAGACCGTACCGATGACGGTTGCGCCGAGATGTTTGGCCCACTGGCTGAGGATCAAGCCTACCCCACCCGCCGCGGCGTGCAGCAGGATGGTGTCCCCCGCCTTCACGCGATAGGTCTGCCGGATCAAATACTGCACGGTGAGACCCTTGAGCATCATGGCCGCCGCCGTCTTGTCGTCGATCGCATCGGGCAGCTTGAGCAGGCTGGCGGCTGGGATCAGCCGTGCTTCGGCATAGGCCCCGAGCGGAGATGAACCGTAAGCGACACGATCGCCGGCCTTAACGTCAGTGACGCCTTCTCCCACCGCCTCGACCACGCCTGCGGCCTCGCTGCCGAGGCCGCTCGGCAACTGAGCGGGATAAAGGCCGGAGCGGTTGTAGATGTCGACGAAATTGAGCCCGACCGCCGTGTGGCGGATGCGTGCCTCACCCGGACCGGGCTTGCCGACCTCGACCTCCTCCCATTGAAGCACCTCGGGTCCGCCTGCTTGATGAAATCGGATGGCATGCGTCATGCGTTACTCCCTTCGAGTTAATCCTGTATCAGCCGACGTTCGCAGTTGCGGTACGACGCTGCCAGTCGTGCGGATCGGTCCCGATCCGCACGTTTGAGCTTGGCTGTCGATCCGCGGCTTACCTGGAGGAACCGGCCAGAGGGCAGCGCGTTTTCCGCCCGATATTGAGAGGCGAAGCCATGCTTCCGAAGAAACGCCGAACATTGCCGAGGCCAGCCATTTTGCTCGAACTTGTCTGTCATGCCCTGATGGGAACGGCGCTCGGATTGAGCGTCAGGCTTCTGCTGACATTCGTGGACAACTTCGGCATTGCCCGCCTGATCGCGCATAGCTCTACGCCTCATCAGACCTTCGCAATCCTGATCGGCATGGTCACCCTCCCCTTTTCCGTCGGCGCAACTCTGACCGGCTTCGTGTTCACCATGATGGAGGAGCGCTGAGCTTTGCAAGACGTCTTGTGTCTCAGTAGATGCTGATCTCGATCGGCTGCTCCGACGCGATTCGCTTAAGGCGGTCGGCGTAAGACTTCAGCAGTTCAACTCTCTCACTTTGCTCGAGCCGGACCGGAGCGTATACGATCTGCGGCGCGAGCAGGCGAAGCCATGGTTCTCGGACGCGTATAGTTCTTCCGTCTGTTGCTTGTAGTAAGCCGGATCTTTGACGGTAAGAAAGTTATGCCGGCCCGATGCGGCGTCAAACCGCATCGCATAGAGATCCGATGTTCTGACCTCATGTCCTTGGGCGCTCAGCGCCTCCATCGCCGCCCGATACATCGCACCATTGAAGCTCTGATGCTCGGGATGAGCGAGTACGATGAACGCCTTCATTGTCTCTCCCGCACCAATGTCTGCTCCAACCGCGGCGCGCTCCCGGCGCTGATTGGAACCGGCCAACGACCCGGATGTTACCTGAAGGTCACAGCCGCGCACAATCCGCCGCTGTTCCTTATCCGTTCGGAACAGTTGATCAGGAATTTTGCACCCGCTCAGTAGAATGGGCGGGAGTTGGGGCGCGCCACTTTCGAAGGAAGCGAAAATGCCAGCCTATATCAGACATGGCGACGAGCAAGGATTGGCTCCGATTGTCTGCCCCGGTTGTCTCGGAATTTTGCCGATGCTTGTCCGTGAGATCGAACCGCATTGGAATTCGGCCAGGATCGACCTGGTCTACGAATGCGCCGATTGCGGAGCCGAGGTCAGGCACAGCGTGCACCGGCCCGCTTTACGTCACTGACATAAAACTCAAGTCAGGAAGCGCAGCCTTCGCCGGCAGTGCGCGTGCGACAAGCGTTAGTCTTCGTCGCGATGAATACGCGGATCTTTTTGAAGGCACACCATTCGACGCCTCAGTGCTCCGATTCCGAAGTCGGCGTCATGCCGCGGCAATCTCGCTTGCGGGCTTCGGAATCGACGAGCGCCAGTAAGTCAGATGGATCTCACCTAATGCGTCGGCTGGTGCACGTCGCTCCAGTTCAGATTGCACTCACGGAAGTGAAGCGCGATCTCCTCTAACGCCCGCCTCTCCCACTCCTCCGCTTGCGCCAGCCAAAACATACGCCGCTGAACGTCCAATGCCGCACGCTCGCGGCAGAAATGCTCCTGATTGCGGATTTCCACGAGTCTGTTCATGCCTCACTCCCGAGAGGTACGAAACCAGCGCCATGCATCTTTTAGCAGACCACGCCCCTTTGGTCACGGCATCGTGCTGAGACGGAATCTTCCGGTTCCAAAGCCCATCGCAACGCACCAGAATGCATGATGGATGTCCGCCTATACGCGCCTGACGTAGCAATGAAAGCCGCCATAGATCCCGGAGCGGTCCAGTTCAGCGCCAAGCGCGCTTCGCTCTTCGTCGCGATGCCATCGGTTCCTGAGTGCCGCGGACCCAATGGCATCCAGAGGGGACACGCTGCCCGCGGTGCGAAATACGATGCGCACGCGCTCGCTCCCCGCCCGATCTATAGAGGTCCACAAGGCCTGGATCTCGTCAGCGTCCATCGAGTCCTGCGCATCCAACAGTAAGACAGCGTCGACCTCACGCGCCGGCAAGCTGTCCAGAAGCTGCGCGATATTGCCTTGAACAGGGATGATCACGCCGACACCGTTGCGCATCCGAGCGAAATGGCAACGCTGCAAATATGGCGGCAGGCAGCGGTCGTCGGCGCCAGTGTAGGCGCGGCGTAGCGCCTGCCAGGCAAAGTAGTTAGCCGTCTCTGAGCTACCCTCGAGCAAGCGCCGCAACCGCTGGTAAAGCACGCTATCGAGCGGCGCTTCCGCTTTCAGGAGCGCCCGCTGTCGCGGCGAAATACCGAGACCGAACAGAAAAATCCGGACGTCCATCATGAGCCGCAGCGGCATCGAATGAAACAGGCGATCAAGGCGCGCCATCGCTTCAAGCCGCTCCGGAGAATCCACCGCCCCCCTCAGCAGGGCATCGAGATCAATCCCAAGAACGCGTGCAATCAGATGAGCCAAACCGATCGCGCGACCCAACAGTCCGTGGCGGTAGAGACCGTCGGTGAAATAGGTGTATCGCTGCCGCCCGAGAACATTGCGACCGTCCCAATAGCTCCGCGCATGCCCATCGAGGAGCGGACGTAGTTTCCGGATGTAGCGGGCTGCATTCGCGGGCGAGGCTGCGTCACCAAAGAATTCCCAGAACTCGTTGTAGCCGGCGAACGCACGCACGCCCGCAAGCCTCAATTTGAGCAGCGCGAGCTGGGCCTCATTGCGATCGACAGCATAAATCTGCGCCGGCTGCGCGGTGAGATAGGAGAGCACGTTGCAACCGCCAGAGGACATTGCCACGATCGTGGACCCCAGCGGCAATTGCAACGCCGCGAGGTCCGCTTGCGGATCGTCCCAGCTTTGGGTGTGCATCAAACGTTGTAGTGAGAACGCGAGCGCCCTGTTCCAGAGCGTCATCGCATTCTCATGCCTGCTGCCGCGTGCCGTCCCGGCGATCAGTTGCGTCGTCATCCATGCCTCGGCTCACCGATTCGGCAATGGTAGCGCGGACGCAATGCAGTTATGCGACAGACGGACTACATCCTTTCGTACGCACGTCTTGAAAAAGTCGCGCAGAAAACGCGATCAATCGTCCGATCTCAGGACAGTGCGACGACCGCGGCGCAAGGTTCGCCACCCCTCCACACTGCCGAACAATGCCAGTGCGATCACAAACGGCAATAAATGGTAAAGAATCCGGAAGATCAGCAGCACCGCAAGCACGGGATCCTTATCGTCACTTCCGAGGCCGAGCAGAATTGTCGCATCGAACATCCCGATGCCGGCCGGCGCATGACTGGCGAAGCCCAGTAACGTGGCCGCGATGAACACGGCCATCAACCGCGAGACCTCGATATCGAGCTCCGCCGGGATCAAGACGTACATGGCGAGCGCGGCGGTGCTCAAATCAAACAGGCCTATCAGGATCTGCAGCAGGACCAGGGGCCCGGACGGAAGCCTTACCGGCCAGCGCTTGCTGCGCCGTCCAGGCCAGCTCCAAACCACGAAGCCAAACACTCCGGCGAGCAATGCTGCTGCGACCAACCGATTCAACGCCGGCGGCCAATACTCAACCCAGCCGAAGGCATCGGGATCGATCATCAGGCTGAGTCCCAGGGCCGTCAGATTGCCGAGCCAGAAAGTGAGGCCGGTCAGAAAGCTGATATTCGCGATGTCGATCGCACCAAGCTTGTAGCGGGAATAGATTCGATAGCGGATGACGGGAGCGATCAAAGCGACGGCCCCAATACCATGGGCGATCGGATAGCTCGTAAAGCTTGCAAGTGCCGCCATGCGGAACGGAATATCACCTCGGCCGATCGTGCGAAGCGCGAGCAGGTCGTAAAGCGTCAGGCTCGCGTAGGACAAGATGATGAGCGCCAGGGCCAGTGCGATCAGCCGGATGTCCGTATTCTCAGCGATCGTCAGCGCGTGGGCTATATCCAGCTTCTTGACGGCGCGGGTGAGCGCATAGATCGCAGCGACGGCAACGATCACACTGACCGCGAGGCCACCAAGACCTCGGAGCCAGGCCTTGCGGCTCAACGCCGCCTCGGGTTGATCGTCGGGCAGGACGGCGAGCCTATGAGGTCCTGGCGGCGCGGATGCACCAGCCGATTCGGGTCGATTCATGGCGCCCTTTGACACGCTGATGTGACAGTTAATTTACCGTTGCAGACGTTTGTCCGCATACCCTCTTCCGTACGCGACCATCGACGCTCCGTGGCGGGACATCGTTCCTCATCCAATGCGACATTGCGGCGCGGTTGATCATTTGAATTTGAACTAAGCACTGCAGCATCAACCCATATTGAACAGACCAGTGCAAATCCCTGTGCATGATGGTCGCATCTTCGTCATGCGGGCTCGGTAAGAGGCCGCACGACAATCGCCATTCGAGGCAACATGAACGCGGAATTCGACCACGACCTGACGCAGGACCAATGGGAGACGCTCAAGACGCTGCGTCTTCCCGCGCGCGAACGCCGCAAGGTCAACAGCTTCATCGTCCATCAGCTCGAAGCTGCGGGGCTCGTCGCGAGCGTCGATGGTACGCCCTTGCTCACGCACGCCGGCCGAAAGGTGCTGATCCGAGGCTCATCGCGGCTCCTCGACGTTGCGGCCTGAGAAGGCTTCGACAACGACCAGGCCGTTACCACAAGCTATGCCGGGCGCGTTCCGGCCACTCCTGGTCATACTGCTCGGCATCGACCTCATTCGCGCTCATGGCAGCCAGAATCTGGCCGGGGGTCGGGAGCTCTCTTGGGTCGACGCGCTTGTTCGGGTTCCACAAATCGGAACGAACGATCGCACGTGCGCACTGAAAATAGACCTCCTCGACAGCCATGACGAGAACGCTGCGCGGCGTTTTGCCATCCATCTCGAAGGAGGCGAGCAGCGCCGTATCTGCCGACAATTGTGCGCGGCCGTTGACACGCAAGGTATTGCCGGATCCCGGGATCAGGAACAGCAAGGCGATCCGCGGATCACGGACGATATTGCGTAGGGAATCGATGCGATTGTTGCCGCGGCGGTCCGGCAGCATCAAAGTCTTTTCATCATGGATACGAACGAATCCCGGCAGGTCACCACGCGGTGAGCAGTCGATCCCTTCCGGACCGCAGGTCGCGAGCGCAACGAAAGGCGACCTCTCGATCAGGATGCGATAATGTGGCGTCACCCGATCGGCAACCTTCACGGTCGATGTCAGGCCGGTCTTGCCGTAGATCGCTTCCAGCTGCTCAATCGTGGTGATGATCGACATACACTTTCTCGCTAGTTTGCTTCAGATCCGCCGCCAAGCTCGCCCTGGATGATCCTCACCAGCGCTCCGGCGTGCTGTTTCGGATCTCCGACATTGATAATCGTGACATCCGCTACGAGCGCGCCTTCGGGAACGGTCCGATGCAGGCGCTCCCCAAGATCGCCGTCGCTTGCGCGATGTCGATGTGCCAATCGTTCGGCCAACACCTCCTCCGGAGCGGTCACGGCAACGACCAGCACATGCTGATAGACACGGCGAACCGCCGAAATCACCCGGCGTGAAACATTGATGACGACCGTTCGGCCGGCGCGGATATCGTCGTCGATAGCACGCCGCACACCGTACGCGTGCCCGTGCGCTTCCCAATGAATGGCGAACTGGTTCTGCACCAAGGCCCGCTGAAATGCGGCGGCGTCCAGCTCGTCATTGTCTTCGAACGCCGACGCCCGCCGCGTCACCACACGACGCGGAAACACGACCCGATCATTACCGGCACATTTCGCACGCGCCAGATTGATCAGCGTATCCTTGCCCGCGCCGCTCGGTCCGACCACCAGCACCAGTCGGCCGGGGCCCAGCCTGGCCGGAACATCGGACGAGAGGACAGGCGTCTCGCTCATGCGACGCGCGTTCCCTCTCGCCAGACGCTACGGACGACCGGAACCGCACCCCGAACATGCACGCGGATCAGATCGGCGCGCTTGCCGGGTGCGATCTCGCCGCGGTCCGCAAGGCCGACGGCCTCTGCCGGCGTTTTGGTGACCGTGCGGACTGCCGCAGCCAAGTCGATCGACGGCACACGCTCTGGCAATTGCAGCGCTCCCAACAACAGGCTCGACGGCACATAGTCGGAGGACAGAATGTCGAGCAGGCCTTCGCGGGCGAGGTCCACGGCGGCAATATTACCGGAATGCGAGCCGCCGCGCACGACGTTCGGCGCGCCCATCAGGATGCAGATGCCGGCCCGGTGCAGGCCCCGCGCAGCCTCGATCGTGGTGGGAAACTCCGCCACCGAAATGCGGTCCTTGATCGCGTCGGCGACGTTCTCTTCCGTCGTATCGTCATGGCTGGCGAGCGGAACATCATGTTTCTGCGCCAGCGCGACGATCTCCCGCAGATTGTCGGCGGCATAGGCCTTCTGATAGGCGAAGCGCCGCTCGAACAGCACATCGAGCTCTGCATCCGTCCTGCCGCCGCCTTTGCCGCGATAATAATCGCGCAGCTTGCCCTCGTCGCGAAACTGGCGCTGCCCCGGCGTGTGGTCCATCAGCGACATCAGCCGTACGTCGGCGCGTCCGGCCAATTGTTTGGCCTCTTCGACGACGGTCGGCATCGGAATTTCGCAGCGCAAGTGCAGGAAGTGATCCGCCCGCAGCAGGCCATCCTCGCGGGCCGCCGCGATCGCCTCCGCGAGCACCTCCGATTTTCCATCGACTCCTCCGGCGCCCTCTTCGCTCCAGACGCGAAGGGAATCCAAGACGGTCGTGATGCCCGCGGTGGCCAGCTGGGCATCATAGGAGATCACTGCGGCGATCGGATCCCAATACACCTTCGGCCGCGGCACGAAATGCATTTCGAGATGGTCCGTATGGAGCTCGACCAGCCCGGGCATGATCAAATCGCCGCCGGCGTCCTCACTGCCGGCAGGAGCTGTGCCCTCCCCGACGGCGACAATCCGGCCTTGAGCCGCCGCCACCCAGCCTTGCTCGATGACGCGATCTGCCAGGATCACCCTGGCATTACCGATCACGATCTCGGAATTGGTTGAGGCCATGCTGTGTCTGTCCTGTTCACGCCGCGGCCGCAAATGCGGTCACGTCCACGGTGCCGTCTGCGATTTTCTCACGGATCTCGTCGTCATGAACGATCGCAAGCATCGCGACGCCGTCTTTCTTCTTGGCCGCGATCAGTTCGACCACGACAGCGCGATTTGCCGCATCGAGCGAGGCCGTCGGCTCATCGAGCAGGAGAATCGGCAGATCAGAAATGAAGCCGCGTGCGATATTGACGCGCTGCTGCTCGCCTCCTGAAAAGGTCGACGGCGGCAGGCTCCAGAGACGTTCGGGGATGTTGAGCCGCCGCAGCAACCGGCCAGCCTGTTCGCGGGCGTCGTCACGCGATGCTCCGCTCGCGATCAAGGGCTCGGCCACCACGTCGAGCGCCGGCACGCGTGGCACGGCGCGCAGGAACTGACTGACATAGCCGATGGTCCGGCGGCGCGCGGTCAGGATCGCGCGCAGCTCAGCTGTCGCGAGGTCGAGCATCGCGCCCTCGTGCCGCACGGCGATACGGCCGCCATCGCAGCGGTAGTTGCCGAAGATCATCTTCAGGATCGACGATTTGCCGGCGCCGGACGGCCCGGACAGCACGACACACTCGCCCGCCTCGACCTGGAACGAGACACCGCGCACCACCGGCAGCCGCACGCCGCCCTGCAGGTGCATGGTGAAAGTCTTCTCTGCCTTCTCGATAGCAATCATCACGGTCATGGAAGCAGCCTTATGGAGGCAGGATCGAAGAGACGAGCAATTGGGTGTAAGGCTCGCGCGGATCGTCGAGCACCTGATCGGTCAACCCGGTTTCGATCACCCGCCCCTCCTTCATCACCATCACCCGATGCGACAGCAGACGCGCCACCGCGAGATCGTGGGTCACCACGATTGCCGCAAGGCCCAGCTCATTGACCAGGCTGCGCATCAGGTCAAGCAGGCGCGCCTGCACGGAGACATCGAGCCCGCCGGTCGGCTCGTCCATGAACACGAGCCGTGGCTCGGTGACGAGATTGCGCGCGATCTGCAGCCGCTGGCGCATGCCACCCGAATAGGTACGCGGCGCATCGTCGATGCGCGCGATATCGATCTCGACGCGCTGCAGCCAGGACGACGCTGTCTGGCGTATGCGGCCGTAATTGTTCCAGCCGACCGCCATCAGCCGTTCGCCGACATTGGCGCCGGCGGACACGGCCATGCGCAGGCCTTGCGCCGGATCCTGGTGGACATAACCCCAGTCGGTCCGGAATAGGAAACGACGTTCAGCTTCGCTCAAGGCTGCAAGGTCGCGCAGCACGCCATCGCGCATCCGGTATGAAACGCGGCCAGCACTCGGCCCAAGCTGCGCTGACAGCATCTGCAGCAGCGTCGACTTGCCGGAGCCTGATTCGCCGACGATCGCCAGCACCTCGCCCGGATACAGCGTGAAGGAGATATCGCGACAAGCGGCGAGCCGCCCATAAGTCTTGGCGAGCCCCTCCGCAACGAGGAGCGGCTGGTCCGAACTGCCGAACGCTTCAACCATGAGCGGTCTCCTTGTGGGGAGCAGCAGTCTGAC
Source organism: Bradyrhizobium sp. SZCCHNR3119 (assembly GCF_032487775.1). Classification (NCBI taxonomy): domain Bacteria; kingdom Pseudomonadati; phylum Pseudomonadota; class Alphaproteobacteria; order Hyphomicrobiales; family Nitrobacteraceae; genus Bradyrhizobium; species Bradyrhizobium sp. SZCCHNR3119. The sequence goes on from NZ_JAUEUV010000001.1 coordinate 907,285, forward strand.
TGCCGCGATGGCCCGCCGCCTGGCGATGCTCGCAATAGTCCGTATCGGAGCAGACGAACATGCGGCTGCCCTGGTCGTCGGTCACGATCTCGTCGAGATAGGAGTCCTCGGCGCCGCAGAGCGCACAAGGTGCGTCGAACTTGTAGCGCGTGAACGGATGGTCCTCGAAATCGAGCGACACGACAGACGTGTAAGGCGGGATTGCATAGATGCGCTTCTCGCGGCCGGCCCCGAACAGCTGCAGCGCCGGACAATTGTCCATCTTCGGATTGTCGAATTTCGGAGTTGGCGATGGATCCATGACGTAGCGCGCATTGACCTTGACCGGATAGGCGTAAGCCGTCGCGATGTGGCCGAAGCGGGCGATGTCCTCATAGAGCTTCACATGCATGAGGCCGTATTCCGCGAGCGCATGCATGCGCCTGGTCTCGGTCTCCCGCGGCTCCAGGAAGCGCAAAGGCTCCGGAATCGGCACCTGATAGACCAGCACCTGTCCGGCCCGCAGCGGCGCTTCGGGAATCCGATGCCGGGTCTGGATCACCGTCGCGGCCTCGGTCGAGGTCGTGGTGCCGACACCCGCGGTCTTGGCAAAGAATTTTCGGATCGAGATCGCATTGGTGGTGTCGTCCGATCCCTGGTCGATCACCTTGAGCACGTCATCGGGGCCGAGAATGGAGGCCGTGACCTGCACGCCGCCGGTGCCCCAACCATAGGGCATCGGCATTTCGCGGCTCGCGAACGGCACCTGATAGCCGGGAATGGCGATCGCCTTCAGGATCGCACGACGGATCATCCGCTTGGTCTGTTCGTCCAGATAGGCGAAATTATAAGTCGGCGCGTTCATTCAGCGGCCTCCTTCAAAGACGACGCTGCGTTCGCCTCCTCGAACTCCTTGCGCAGCTTGCGCAAGAGTCCGAGCTCGGACTGGAAGTCGACGTAATGCGGCAGCTTCAGATGTTCGACGAAACCGGTCGCCTGCACATTGTCAGAATGCGACATCACGAACTCCTCGTCCTGCGCCGGCGCAACGACGTCCTCACCGAGTTCGCGCGCCCTCAGAGCACGATCGACCAGTGCCATCGACATCGTCTTCCGCTCGCTCTGCCCGAAAGCAAGCCCATAGCCGCGGGTAAAGCACGGCGCCTCGGTCGCCGACCCCTTGAACTGGTTGACCATCTGACATTCGGTGAGTTCGAGCGAGCCGAGCGGCACCGCGAAGCCGACCTCTTCGGCAAAGAGCTCCACCTCGACCTCGCCGAAGCGAATCTCCCCGGCGAACGGATGGTTGCGGCCATAGCCGCGCTGGGTCGAATAACCCAGTGCCAGCAAGAACCCCTCATCGCCGCGCGCGAGATTCTGCAAGCGGAGATCGCGCTCGGCCGGGAAACTGAGCGGCTCACGCGTGAGGTCACCGACCGCTGCATCGGCTTGCCCCCGGGGTGACGCCTCGATCAGTCCGTCGCGCCCGAGAATATCGGTCACGCGCGGAGTGGGCACATCGGGCGCTTCCGCCAGCGCCGGCGGATCCGGCTCGAAACCTTGCGCCAGCTGCGGATCGAGCAAACGATGCGTGTAATCGAAGGTCGGTCCAAGCACCTGCCCCCCTGGAATATCTTTGAAGGTCGAGGATACGCGCCGCTGCACCCGCATCGCGGCGGTGTCGACCGGCTCGGTCGCGCCGAATCGAGGCAAGGTTGCACGAAAGGCCCGCACCAGGAAGATCGCCTCGATCAGGTCGCCGCGCGCCTGCTTGATGGCAAGCGCTGCAAGCTCCCGGTCGTAAAGCGAGCCCTCGCCCATGACCCGGTCGACCGCCAGCCCCAGCTGTTCGGCGATCTGCGCCAACGAGATCTCCGGAACGTCGCGATCGCCACGCCGCTCATGCGCGAGCAGCCGGTGCGCGTTCTCGATGGCGCGTTCGCCGCCTTTGACCGCCACATACATGCATTAACCTCCCGCCGCGACCAGCCGCGTCGTACGTGGGATCACCACCATGCTATCATCATGGACCAGCACGACATCGATACCGCGCGGAAACAGTGTTTCGTTGATCGCAAGCCGATCGAACAAATCCTCCGGCTCGATCTTGGCACGCAGCCTTGCCGTGCCGTCGATGCCGGGACCGCGCAACGTGTAATGACGCCCCTCGCCCAAATTCTCGGCCTGCAGGACCAGCGTCGTCGAGCGATCCGGATATTCCCCGCTACCGAGTGCAAACGACTCAAAGCCGGGTAGCGATGCGCCGTCCGTGACCAGCGCAAAAGCGGCATTCGCGACTGCGGCAACAACCGGCGCTCCGGCGTGGAATTTGAGCCAAGCCGCAATATCAGGCGCCGCCGCCAATTTCGGATCGAGCCAGACCGGCGTGTCATGATCGAACAAGGTCAGGGCGATCGCAGCAGCGGCGCGCGTCAGGCCGGTCGGCACGCCGACGTCGACGGTGACGCGCTGAATGCTGCCCGGCCGGGCCATCGCCTCCATAACGGCACGGAAGGTCGACTGCGCCGCGATGACCGGATCGGCAAAGCCCGCCGGAAGATCTGAGACCATGCCCATCATTCAACCCTCGCCGCGCACCATCGTGTAGAACTCGACCTTCGTCGCCGCCGCTTCGCGTGCGCTCTGCTGCCGCTCTGCGCGCACGCGTTCGCGCAACGGTGCGACCACCTGGGTTTCGACAGCGTCGGCATAGGCGTCCGCTTGGATCAGCGCATCGCACAGTGCGACCAGGCGCGCCTTCTTACCGTCGCGCCCGAGCACGTAGCCGAACCCGACTTCGCCGCTGGCAAGGCGTACCGCCGCGCGCGACACCGTAGCTTCGCCGAGATTGAAGGGCGCACCATCGCCGCCGGCACGGCCACGCACCATCACCAGCCCGCTCTCAGGCGTGCGCAGCTCCGCATGCGGCGGCAGTGCGATCGGCTGCAGGCGCTCGGCAATCTCAGCTGCCGGCACGTGCGCCAGTACCCGCATCGCGGCTTTGCGTCTGTCCTTCATCGCCTCTGCGCTCATCGTCTTATCAGTCTTGGTCTTCTCGGCCTTGCCGGATCTAAGTTGTCTATGATAGTAGACAACTTGATAACGGCCGGCAATGACCGTTTCATGACATGCCTGTGATTTTCACGACCTCCGGCGGAACCCAGCGATGAGCATGCAGGATGCAGTTTCCGGGGTGGCCCTGTGGCGCCAGGTGGCGGACGGGATCGAACGCGATATCGCCGAAGGGCGCTTTGCCGCCGGCACGCGGCTGCCCGGCGAAACCGAGATCGCGGAGATCTATCGGGTGAACCGCCACACCGTGCGGCGAGCGCTCGCAGCCTTGGCCGAACGCGGCCTGGTGCGGGCGGCGCGTGGCAGCGGCACCTATGTCGAGGCTCCGCGCCTCGCCTACCCGCTCAGCTCGCGCACGCGCTTCTCGGAGAACGTCGGCGCCGGAGGCCGCGAGCCGCGCGGCCAGTTGATCGCAGCCTCGCAGGAGCCAGCCTCACGCGAACTCGCGCGCGAGCTCAAGCTCAGGACCGGCGCGCCCTTGGTGCGAATCGAGGCGCTGCGTTTGGCTGACAAGATCCCGATCTGCCTCAGCACCTCCTGGCTGTCGGCGGAACGCTTTCCCGATGCAGCCCGGATATTCGCCTCGACCCGCTCGATGACTGCCCTGCTCGCCCATTACGATATCCGCGACTATCGCCGCGGTTCGACGCGGATCACCGCCGCCATCGCTGAGGCCAGCGACGCGGCACGGCTTGACCTCGCGTTGGGGCGTCCTGTGTTGGTCGTCGATAGCACCGATATTGACGCGGACGGCACGCCGCTGATCACCAAGCGCTCGAGGTTTGCCGCCGAACGCGTCACCTTCGAGATCGCGAGCTGACCATCTACGCGATCGCGCGCCGTCCGATGATGGCGAAGCGCAGCTTACCTGAGATCCAGTCGATTGCGGCGACCGCCACCAGGATCATCAAAATCAGGAACGAAACCTTCTGCCATTCCAGCACGCGGATCTGCTCCGCAAGCTGCAAACCGATGCCGCCGGCGCCGACGATGCCGATGATCGTTGCCGAGCGGGTGTTGGATTCGATGAAATAGAGCACCTGCCCCGCAATCACGGGCAGCACTTGCGGTATCAGACCGAAGCGAACCTCGTGCAACGCGCTACCGCCGGCCGCGCGAATGCCCTCCACCTGTTTCCGGTCCGCCGCCTCGATCGCCTCCGAGAACAGCTTGCCGAGCGCGCCGAAGTCGGAGACTGCGATGGCAAGCACGCCGGCAAACGGCCCGAGCCCGACGACGTTGATCCAGACCAGCGCCCAGATCAGTTGGTCGACGCCGCGGATCGTGTCGAACAGCCGACGGACCGGAAAGCGGAGGATCGCGGAAGGTATGACATTGCGCGCCGCGAGCAGGCTGATCGGCAACGCCACCAGCGCCGCCAGCGTCGTGCCCAACACTGCTATCGAGAGCGTCTCGCCGAGGGCCTTGAGGTAGAGAGGCAGAGACGCGCCCGGATCGGGCGGGAGCATCATCCTTGCGATCCAGCCGAGCTGGCCGAGCCCGGCCAGCATCCGGCTGGGTGAAAACTCCAGATCGACTAGGCCGAACACGAAGATGGCAAGCGTGAGCACCAACACCAGCGGTGTGGCGAGCCGCGCCGCCGCGGGCCGGTCGAAAACGTGCGGATAACGCCTGCGCAGATCTTGCGGATCCGGCCGTTCCAGAGCTGTCATGTGCGCGCCTCCGCGCCGAACAGCCTGGCACGCAGCCAGCCGGTGCCGATGTCGATCAGAAAGACGGTGAGGATGATCGTCAGCAGGATCGCGCTGACATCGGAATAGTAGAACTTGCGGATCGCGACCACGAGCTCCTGACCGATGCCGCCAGCACCGACGAAACCCATGACAGAGGCCTCGCGGACATTCATCTCGAAACGCAACAGCGTGTAGCTGACGAAGCCGGCGATGACCTGCGGCAGGACCGCGAAGCGCATGCAGGACAGCCAGCTCGCACCGGTCGAGCGAATACCTTCGACCGGCTTCATATCGGCGTTCTCCACCACTTCCGAAAACAGCTTGCCGAGCGCGCCGCTGGAATGAACGGCAATGGCGAGCACGCCGGGAATCGGCCCGAGACCAAAGGCGATGACGAAAATCAGTGCAAACACGATGGCCGGTACGGTGCGGGCGAATTCGAGCAGGCGACGCACGACAAAACGGAGCCAGGGAGCCGGCGACGTGTTTTCAGCGGCCAAGAAGTTGAGGCCGAACGCGAACACCATGCCCACCAAGGTGCCGACATAGCTGATCAACAGCGTCTCGCCGAGCAGCTTGAGCCATTTCTTCCAGCCCCAAAACCACTCTGGGAAATTGGTCCACACACGCTGCCCATCGTCCAGCGTGAAGATGCGATCGAAATAGCTGACGAAATTGCCGAAGTATGTGAAGAGCGTACGCAGATTGACCTCGGCACCGACACCTGCGGCGCCGAGCACGGCAGCAAACACCACAGCAGCCAGCGCAACACGGAGGCGCTTGCGTGCGACGGCCTTGCGGTAGGCCTCGTTGAGCGCGGCCAATTGCTGGCTGGGAAGTGTGGAAACCGCGACCGCCATCGAAGCTCGGACCTTCGCGCTCATGCGCTACGGAAAAAAGCCGGGTCGCATAGACCCGGCTTTTGACGGAGAACAGATCAGGACGCCTTCTTGCGCAGGCTGTCGACGAACTTGATCAGTTCGATGGTGGCATCCCAATCCTTGGTCGTGGCCGGATGGAAGCCCTGCTTCTGGCCGTCCGACAGCCGATCGAAGGCTGCCTTGTCCTTGGTCGGCGCATCGAAGAAGGCTTTGGCGATCGCGGCCTTGGCCTCTTCCGGAAGCTCCGAGTTGTAGGCGTACGGCCCGTTGATGATCAGGGCCGACTTATGGATGATGCGGAAATCGTCCTTCTTCATCGGCGAGCCATCGACATTCTTCAGCATGCCCTTGGTGAGCATCTGCGCCAGCGTCGAATCATTGTCGCTGGTCCACTGGTTGGCCGCGACGTCGACCGTGCCCTGAGCCAGCGCCAGCACTGCGTTTTCGTGGCTGCCGGTGAAGACGACCTTGCTGAAATAGCCCTCGGCGCTGCCGATACCCATCTTGTTGAGCTCGAAGCGCGGCACGTTGTTGCCGGAGGTCGAGTTCGGATCGACCAGGCCCAGGTTCTTGCCCTTGAGATCCTCGACCTTCTGATACGGGCTGCCCGCCTTGACGAAGAACACCGAGTAGTAACCGGTGCTGCCGTCCGCATTGATGTCGTTGGCGAAGGCATCGGTCTTGACGCCGGTCAGCCGCGCACGCGCGAACGAGGCGGAGCCGTAGCTGGCAATATGGATGTTGCCGGCGCGCTGTCCTTCGATGACCGCGGCATAGTCATTGGCGATGCGCAGCGTGACTTTCACGCCGAGTTCCTTGGACAGATAGCTGACGAACGGCGCCCAGCGCTCGGTGACGCCGGAGGCGTTCTCGGCCGGAACGACTGCGAAGGTCAGTTCCGGATACTTCGCCTTCCAATCCTCGGCGGAGGCGGAAGCCGTGAACGCCAGCGCGGCAACGCCCGCCAGAACGATACGACGATTGATCATGACGTGTCCTTTTTCTTGCAGTACTTGCAGTGAGACGTCTTGAACGCCGCACAATGCGGCAGCCAAGTTCGCAAAACTCTCGGTCAAGCCACGGCGGCTTGGCCGAGGGCTGGAGCGGTCGCGGCCGCCGCAGGACGCACCGCGTCCATCACTTCGTCGGCCTCGAGATCATACAATTCGCGCGCGATCTGAGGCGTGAGTGCCGCCGGCAGATCATCGAACACGACACGGCCGGTCGCCATGCCGATCAGGCGATCGCAATAGCCGCGCGCGAGATCTAGCGAGTGCAGATTGCAGATCACCGTGATGCCGAAATGCTTGTTGATGCGCAGAAGCGCATCCATCACGATCTTTGTGTTGCGCGGATCGAGCGAGGCGATCGGCTCGTCGGCGAGAATGAGTTCGGGCTCCTGCACCATGGCGCGCGCGATGGCGACGCGTTGCTGCTGGCCACCGGAGAGTTGGTCCGCGCGCTGGGCCGCGAGGCTGGCCATGTCGAACTGTTCGAGCGCCGAGAGCGCCACGGCAACATCTTGTGCCGGCCACTGCTGCGCCAGCGAGCGCCAGAATGGGATGTGCGCCAGCCGCCCCATCAGGACATTGGTCAGCACATCGAGGCGGCCGACCAGATTGAACTGCTGGAAGATCATCGCCGACCGAGCACGCCATTGTCGCAGGTCGCGGCCGCGCAGCGCGGTGACATCGACGTCCTTGAACAGGATGCGCCCGCCGCTGACCGGGTTCAGCCGATTGATCGACCGCAGCAACGTCGATTTACCGGCGCCCGACCGGCCGATGACACCGACGAAGCTGCCCGGCGCGATGGTGAACGAAGCGTTATCGACTGCGGTTTTCGCGCCAAAACGACACGTCAAACCATCTACCACCAGCATTGGGTTCTCCGGACAGCTAGGACCGCACTCTCCGCTAGCGCCCGGATTCTACAGTTATGTGACAGCTCTGCTGCTGCACCGAACCGTCCACACGCCGGCAGCACACGTCACGCGCATGTCACCGCGATGTCATCACACTGATAGAAGACGACGCCCGCCGACGGTAAACGGAGAGTGATCGAGATGGCCGGAAAGATACTCGGGGTGGCTCCCACCATCGATTCCAGCGCCAAGGTTCAGGGCTCGACCTTGGGCGCCTATTGCGAAGTCGGCGCACGCACGATCCTGCTCGACGTCGCGATGGGCGACTACTCCTACGTAGTCAACGACTCCCAGATTACCTACACGAGCATCGGCAAGTTCTGCTCGATCGCAGCGATGACGCGGATCAATCCCGGCAATCATCCGATGCACCGCGCCACCCAGGCGCATTTCACTTATCGCGCCAGCGCTTATTTCTCCGGCGAAAACGACGAGGCCGAGTTCTTCGCTTGGCGGAAGGAGCACCACGTCAATATCGGTCACGATGTCTGGATCGGTCACGGCGCGATCGTGCTGCCCGGCCGCAACATCGGGACCGGCGCGGTGGTCGCGGCAGGGGCCATCGTCACCAAGGACGTTCCGGCCTACACTATCGTGGCCGGCAATCCGGCGCGCCCGGTCAAGCGCCGGTTTCCCGAAGATGTCGCCGAGCGGCTGATCCGGCTGGCATGGTGGGATTGGCACCACGAGGCGCTACGCGCAGCGCTGCCGGACTTCAGAAGGCTGGCGATTGACGAATTCCTGGACACATACGAGTCCGCGCTCGACGCGACCGGCCGGGTGCGGCAAAGTGTCTCTCATGACTGATCTCATCATCTCAGGTGGCCGAACGCTGCTCGGCAGCGACTTCGTCGACACCTTCCTCTCCGTTACCGAAGGTGAAATTGCCGATATCGGTGTGTCTCGTAGCGGCTCTGCGGTCGAACTCGACGCGCGGGAGCTTCTCGTCCTGCCCGGCATTGTCGATGTGCACGGCGATGCGTTCGAGCGTCAGATGGAGCCGCGCGCCGGTGTCGGCTTCCCGGTCGACGTCGCGCTGATCGACAGCGACCGCCAGGCGATTGCGAACGGCATCACCACGGTCTTCCACGCGACCACCTGGTCCTGGGAGCCGGGCCTGCGCAGCGCCGACAATGCGCGCCGCCTGCTCGAATCCATCGAGGACTTGCGACCGCGGCTTTCGGCCGACACGCGCTTCCATCTGCGTCACGAGACCTACAATCTCGGTGCCGAGGAGGAGATCGCGCAGTGGCTGGCGACGGGTCGTGTCGACCTGTTCGCCTTCAACGATCACATGAATTCGACGCTCGCCTCGCTGGAAAAGCCGCAGAAGCGCCAGCGCATGGTCGATCGGACCGGGCTTTCGGGTGAGGCATTCGATCGCCTCGTGGCGGATGTCGTCTCGCGCGCCGATGAAGTGCCGGCGTCGATTGCGCGCCTTGCCAGCATCGCGCGCGACGCCGGGGTGCGGATGCTCTCGCATGACGACGATACGCCGGCGATGCGCAAGGCATTCCGCGCACAGGGCGTGACGATCGCAGAGTTTCCGATCAACGAGGAAACGGCGCGCGAAGCGGCGGAAGGCGGTGACGCCATCGTCTACGGCGCGCCCAACGTCGTTCGCGGCGGCAGCCATACCGGCTGGACCAAAGCGAGCGACATGATCGCGAATGGCCTCTGCTCGGTACTGGCGTCCGATTATTACTATCCGGCGCCACTCCTGGCCCCCTTCCGCCTCGCCGCCGACGGCGTGCTCTCCCTGGCTCGTGCGTGGGATCTCGTCTCGGGCGGACCTGCGCGCGCTGCGGGGCTCACTGATCGCGGCAGCATTGCACCGGGTCAGCGCGCCGACATCATCATGGTCGATGATCAGGTGCCGATGCGGCCGCGGGTGGTCGCGGTCATCGCCAATGGGCAGTTGTTTTATCTGACCGAGCCAGGCCGGCTCACCGCGCCGCTCGCCCGTGCTGCAGCTGCCGAGTAAGCCGATCGAGATGGCCAAATTTCCACGTTACGCGATCTACTACGCACCGCCCGAGGCGAGCCTGCTGGATCGTTTCGGCAACTCTCTGCTCGGCTATGATGCGCGACGCGGAGTGGATACCGCGTTCGCGGACGGGATCACGGAAGCGATTGCCGACTGGCGCGAGCTGACCGAGGACGCCCGCAAATACGGCTTTCACGCCACCTTGAAGGCGCCGTTCGGGCTGGCCGATGGACGAAGCGAAGCGGACCTGGTGACGGCCTGTCGCGATTTCGTGAGCGTGCCGCGCGCGATCCCGCTCATCCGCCCCGTGGTGGATGCGATCAGCGGATTCATCGCGGTGATCCCGGGCGAGCGCTCGGACGCGCTGCAGGGGCTTGCGGCGGACTGCGTCCGCGCCTTCGATCCCTTCCGCGCGCCGACCACGCCGGAGGATCGCGCGCGCAGAAAGCCCGAGGCGCTGACGCCGCGTCAGGTCGAATATCTGGACGTTTGGGGCTATCCCTACGTCATGGAGGAATTCCGCTTCCACATGACGTTGACATGCCGGCTGGAGGCCGCGCGTCGCGAGCCGATCCTTGCGATGCTGCAGGCCCGTTTCGCCGAGATGAAGCTCGCGCAGCTCGCGATCGACCAGATCGTGTTATTTCGCCAATCCGATCCAAGAGCCCGCTTCCGCATTATCGGGTCCTGGCCGCTCACGGGATGCGCGTCGCCCGCTTAGCAGGCTCAGTGTGCTGCGCCGGCGTAGCTCGGCCGCAGCTGATCCGCATGCACGGCGAGCGGCGGCAAGATGTCGGCGCGGTCGCGTGGCAAAGCTTCCCTCATCTCCTTCTGCAGGAAGGCGATGAGCTTCTCCCTCACCTCACAGCGCAAGTCCCAGGCTTGCGGTGCATTGCGGGCGCTGACCAGGGCTCGCAGCTCCATCGTATGGGAGTTGGCATCGACGACCTGCAGATTGACGACCGCGCCGTCCCACAATTTCGATTGCTTGACGACCTCCTCGAGCCGTTTGCGGATCCGCGGCACGTCCGCCGCGTAGTCGACATACAGCATCACCGAGCCGATCAGGGACGCCGCATCACGGGTCCAATTCTGGAACGGACGTTCGATGAAATAAGACAGCGGCACGACCATGCGGCGCCAATCCCACAGACGGATGACCACGTAGGTCGATGCGACATCCTCGACCCAGCCCCATTCGTTTTCGATGATGACCGCATCCTCGATCCGGATCGGCTGTGTCACGGCGATCTGCACACCAGCGATCAGGTTGCTCAGCAGCGGCCGGGCTGCGAGACCGACGATCAGGCCGGCGGCGCCGGCCGACGCAAACAGGCTGACGCCGTATTGCCTGACCGAATCGAACGTCATCAAGGCGGTCGAGATCACGACGATGATGATCAAGGTATCGATCACCCGCTTGAACACGCGGACCTGGGTGACGTGCTTGCGCGCCATGAAATTTTCCGCGATGTCATTGCGGAAGCGCTGGAGATAGCGCGTGGCGGCAAGATCGACGGCGCGGATCGTGATCCAGCCGACCAGCGCGATGGTCGCCACCGCGAACAGATGCGCAAGCGCCCGTCTCCAGGCGTCATCAAGCGGGGCGAGCGGCAGAACGAGAGCGACGGCAATCAGGCAAAGGGCGAGACGGGCAGGTCCGGCAGTCCGCTGCAGGGTCGGCAGCAAGATCGAGCTTCGCGCGCCGATCGTCCGCTTCACCACGGCGCGGATCACCTTGTAGATCAGCAGCGCCCCGACGATCGCGGCGGCGATCAGACCAGGTCCGATCAGCCATTCCGGCGCCAAGCCCGACATCCGCTCGACGAGTTCCTGCATGCCCGATCTCTCCCGCCAGCTGTTGGAAGCGAGACCAACTCATCAGCGCTTCTTCGGATCACGCGTCAGCTGCACCGCAGCATGCGTTCGGCGCATGGCCGGCTTGCCCGGAACCGCTCGCCGGACTAAAGCCCCGATATGCCAACGATACGCACGTGCAGCATCAAGCTACGCGATGTTGCTTTTCCGACAATCCACTGATGTTGCAAACGAATGGCATATCGCTTGCAATGCACAATCCGCATCGCTATTGCAACGCAGTGATTTCTTGGAGTGCACCATGCTCGGAATTGGAAGTAAGCTGCCATCGTTCGAAATCGTCGGCGTGAAGCCCGGTTTTCACTTCCAGGAGGAGAAGGGCGAAAGCGCCTTCGAGACCCTGACGGAAAACAGCTTCCCAGGTAAGTGGAAGATCATCTTCTTCTATCCCAAGGACTTCACCTTCGTCTGCCCGACCGAGATCGCTGAGTTCGCCCGGCTGTCGAAGGATTTCGCTGATCGCGATGCCGTCGTGCTCGGCGGCTCCACGGACAACGAGTTCTGCAAGCTCGCCTGGCGGCGCGATCACAAGGACCTGCACCAGCTACCGATCTGGCAGTTTGCCGACACCAAGGGCGCGCTGGTCGACGGCCTGGGCGTTCGCTCCCCGGATGGTGTCGCGTACCGCTACACCTTCATCGTCGATCCCGACAACACGATCCAGCACGTCTACGCGACCAATCTGAACGTCGGCCGCGCCCCGAAGGATACGCTGCGTGTGCTCGACGCGCTGCAGACCGACGAGCTCTGCCCGTGCAACCGTGAAGTCGGCGGCGAGACGCTGAAGGTCGCCTGATCATGCCGATCGACCAACTGAAGGACCGGATCCCGGACTTCGCCAAGGACGTCAGGTTGAACCTGTCGTCCATGGCGTCGGACGAGACGTTGTCGCCGCAGGCCAAATACGGCCTATTTGTCGCTTGCGCGATTGCGACGCGAAATCCGACGGTGGTTGCGGCATTGGAGGCCGTGGCGGCCCAGCATCTGTCGCCGGCAGCGCTGGCGGCGGCGAAGTCCGCCGCCTCGATCATGGCCATGAACAACGTGTATTACCGCTTCGTGCACCTTGCCTCGAACAAGGACTACGCCACGATGCCGGCACGGCTGCGCATGAACGTGATCGCCAATCCCGGGGTCGACAAGGTCGATTTCGAGCTGTGGTCGCTCGCGGTCTCCGCGATCAACGGCTGCGGTACGTGTATCGACGCGCATGAGAAGACGCTGAACGAGGCCGGCGTCAATGCCGCCACGATCCAGACCGCGGTCCGGTTCGCCGCGATCATCCAGTCGGTCGCGGTTGCGATCGAAGCTGCCGGGGTCAGCCTCGCGCAGGCGGCGGAATAGCCGTAGGCTTCCGGAGCTCGCGTCCCCGACAAAGAGAGGGGCGCGAGCTTCTTAGATCAGATCCAACATCCTAAGCCGACGACTGCAGCGAAAGCGAAGACGCGGGATCAGGCTGCACTGAACGCCCCGCCATGGCTGCGACCTTCGGTCGCGGGCGAAATCACCACCTGAACATCGCGTGGACGCGCGAGATACGGCGCTGATGTCACCAGCACATCGGCGCCGGCTGCGGCATAAGCGGCGGCATTTTGCGCATTGACGCCACCAGCCGCGGCGATGACCGGACGCGCGCGCGTCGTGGGCGCCGTCTGCGTGCGTGCGACCAACGTCGCAATGTCCTCCGGCGCGAACTTCTCGGCCTGGATCACGTCGAATCCCGCCGCGGCGGCCGCCACCGCCTGCTCCACATTGGTCACTTCCACGACCAGCCGCTTTTCGGGAGCGGCGCGCCGCAATCGTTCGACAATGTCCGCAAGCGAGGCCTCGCCGAGAAACGCGCGGTGTTCAGGAAACAGCAGCACAGTTTCCGAGAGCCCGAGCCGGTGCATGACCGCTCCCCCCGCTCGGACCGCCGCCACCGCAAAGCGCTTCACGCCCGGAACATTCTTTCGGGTGCAGGCCACGCTGATACCGGGAGCCACAGATCTAGCGGCCTTTACGGTCGCTTGCGCTTCGGTCGCAACACCGGACCAGATCTCGATCAAGGTCTGCGCGACCTTCCAGCCGCGCAACAGCGCCGAGGCCGGACCGGACGCGCTCAGGATCGGCGCTCCCTTCTCAAGAACAGCACCGCTGGCAGCGAACAACTCGACCCGAGCTCCCGCGAGCTCGACCAAGGCGGCGGCGTCTTCCGCCAGCGCCAGCGTCATCCGATCGCGGGCGGTAAACCGCATGACGCCGGCCGCCGTTCCGATCCCAAGCGCTTCTGTCGTGAGATCGCCATACGGCACGTCGTCCTGGAGCAAAGCTTCCAATTCTGCCCGCGATGCAGCTGTCGTCATTCAATACCTCTTATTCCCCGCGCTCCCGAGACGTTCGCTTGCCGACGCAGGATGTCGCGTTTCGGACGATCCCATTCCGATCCCTGCACCACCGTCCCACCCGCGTCGACCCAATGCACACTCCGTTCTAGGCGGAGCGGCGGTTGCATGCACGCGATGGGACGCGTAGCGTCTGTAACTCGTCTTGCCGTTCGCGACGATCTGAACCGGCAACCCGTCCGAGGCCAAACGACTCAAGCTCGCCATGAACCAGGATTCTGTCGACCCGGACCTCAATCGCCTCGCAGCCGTGCTCTACGGACCGGCCGACGACGCCGACAGCCTGCTGTCCGATTTTGCGCAAGCTCTGCTGCGCGACGGCGTCCGGGTCGGCGGCGTGGTCCAGCACAACGTCCGCGACGCCGCCGGCAAGAAGACAGGCATGGAAGTGATCGATCTCGCCGACGGTCACGCGATCTCCATCTGCCAGCCGCTTGGCAGCGGCGCCATGGCGTGCAAGCTGGACGCTGGCGGCCTCGCCGAAGCGGCGATGGCAGTCCAGCGGGCGATCAATGCCCAGGTCGACCTGATCGTGGTGAACAAATTCTCCAAGCAGGAAGCCTCCGGCGGTGGGCTGCGGGACGAGCTTGCCCTGGCGATCATGTCGGGGATTCCAGTCCTGACGGCAGTTCCCGAAAAATGTGTCGCGGAGTGGCAGACGTTCACCGGCGACTGCGGGACGACGTTGCAGCCCTCCCGCCCAGCCATCACCGCGTGGTGGCGCGAGGTGTCCTCTCGTCAGCACTGAGCAGCGGGCGCACACAGACAGCTTACTTGCCGACTATCACGTCCGACGACTTCGATACCTGCCGAGACGACGTCATCGTCCTTCAGCTCGAGCTCATCGACCGCCTCATTGGTGCTGGCCGAAAACACCGTCAGGCCCGGGACTTTTTCGACCTTCACATGAGCGGTCGTCACGCCTTCCGCGACCGCTGCAATCGTTCTTGGCAGAACATTTCGTGCGCTCAGTTCCACGTGCAACTTCCTCTTTGATGCTGCACGCAGATGAAAGCAGAAAGTCCGCCGGTCCTCAATCAGGTATATTGCCATGAATACAAGAAATGACCCACGTCATTGTCGCGTCTTCGACAAATCGCCGTCATGACAGCGAAGACGTTCGGCTCAGCCGAACTTGAACAGCACGCCATAACCGCCGCGAGGATAGCTCCACTCGATGTCGCCGCTGGCCTCCCCGATCACCCGACAGGTGCCACATTCGACGCAGCCGTCGGCAGTGATCTCGACCTGTCCCTTGTCGTTGAGTTCATAGCAGCGCGCGGGGCAGGCCTTCAGTAGTGAGAGCAGCTGCGGCGTGGGCGTGGTATGCGGACGCACTTTGATGTGAGCCCGCCCGGAGTCGACCAGATAACGATTGTAGAACAGCTTGTCCTCGACCCGCACAGCGACTTCCGTGGTCATGTCTGATCTCCCTCTCGTTCAGAATCTCGATTGCTGCTCAACGCCACGCCCGCGCGAAGCGGAACGCATCGCCGAACAGGCCGGTCCACGACCGCGCATTCACGAATGAGCGCAGCATGCTGCTCTCTTTTTCCTTCTTCGGCGTGCCGTCAACCCGCACGAAGTTCTGCATCGCCTTGGAGACCAGCTGCGGATAGGTCAGGAAGAAGTTCTGCGACTGGTTGTGCAGAAGCGCCGGCATGTCCTTGTATTTCTTCAGATCCTTGATGACGAAGGAGTCCTCAAGCATCTTCTTGTAGAGCGAGAGGTTCGCTTTGGTCATGGGATCGCGCCGCGACTTCACCTGGAAGATCGCTTCTGCCGCGATCCGACCCGAGGTCATCGCAAGGTTGGAGCCTTCGCGATGGATCGCATTATTGAGCTGGGCAGCGTCGCCGACGACGACCCAGCCATCGCCGCAGAGCTGCGGGATCGCGTTGTAGCCGCCTTCCGGAATCAGATGCGCGGCATATTCCTTGACCTCCGAGCCCTCGATCAGCGGCGCGACCGACGGATGCCGCTTGAAGCGTTCCAACAAGCCATAGGGCGTTTCTCCGGTCTTCTGGAAGTCGGAGACCAGACAGCCGATGCCGAGCGAGATGCACTCCTTGTTGGAGTAGATGAAGCCCATCCCGGTCATTCCTTTGGAGATGGTGCCGGCGGCCTCGATGACGGCACCTTCATCCCCTTTGAGGTTGAAGCGAGCCTCGATCGTCTCGCGCGGCAGGAAGTGCATCTCCTTGACCGCAAGCGCGACGTTCTCCGGCTTCGGCCGCTCACGCAGGCCCGCGCGTGTCCCCAGCAGGCCATTGACGCCCTCCGCGAGCACCACGACATCGGCATGGATCTCGCCGTCGCGCCGGTCCGTCTTGACCCCGATGACCTTGCCATAAGCGTCCTGCGCGAGCTCCGTCACTGTGGTTTCGCACAGCACGGTAGCTCCGGCTTCTTTCACCTTGGATGAGAACCATTTATCGAACTGCGCGCGGATGATGGTGTAGCGGTTCGGCCTCTCCTCGTTGAAGTCATCCGAGCGGTAATGCAGGCCGACATGCGATTTGTCGTCGAGCATCCAGAAGCGCTGCTCGACCAGATGCCGCTCGAGCGGCGCCTCCTCGCGGAAATCCGGAATCAGCTTCTCCAGCATGTCCGCGTAGAGGATTGCGCCCTGCACATTCTTCGAGCCCGAATATTCGCCGCGCTCGAGCTGCAGCACCTTCATGCCGCGCTTGGCCATGGTCAGCGCAGCGGCATTGCCGGCCATGCCGGCGCCCACGACGATCGCGTCGAACCGTTCCTCGATCATTGCCCTGCTCCTTCTAGCTTGCGATGCGATCGCGCGAGTGCGGCGACAGCCGTGCCCTGAACGCTTCCGTCAGCGCCGGCAACAGCCGGATCGCGTCGGTGACGATGCCGATATGGGCGAAGTCGAAGATCGGGGCGTTCTTGTCGGTATTGATGGCCACGATCAGGTCCGCACCCTCGACGCCGACGCGATGCTGGATCGCTCCGGAAATTCCGGCCGCAATGTATAGCTTGGGCCGGATGGTCTTCCCGGTCTGACCGATCTGGCGATCCGATGTCACCCAGCCCTTCTGCACCAGCGGACGCGAGCAGCCATATTCGGCACCGAGCACGGATGCGAGGCCGCGCACCAGTTGGAAGTTTTCCGGCGAGGCCAAGCCGAGGCCGCCGGCCACCACGATGTCCGCATAAGCGAGGTTCGACTTCGCGGAGTCGCGGTCGGGAATAAACGAGAGAATCTTGGTGACGATGTCATCCTCCACAAGACCGAGCTTGTGCTCGATGATGCGGCCGGCCGGCTTCTCGACCCGCTCCGGCATCGGCATCACGCGCGGACGTACGGTCGCCATCTGCGGGCGATAGTTCAGCGTGTAGATGGTACATAGCAGCGAGCCGCCGAAGGTCGGACGCGTGGCAGCGAGTGAGCCGTCCGCGTCGACATCGAGTTCGGTGCAATCGGCGGTGAGGCCAGTCAGCAAGGTGGTGGCGACTGAGCCCGCAAGGTCACGTCCCAAGGTGGTGGCGCCGAGCAGCAGGATTTCCGGCTTGAAGGTGTTGACGGTATCGGTCAGCGCCTTGGTGTAGGCCTCGTTACGGTAGTCGGTCAGCACCTGGTCGGCGACGATATAAGCGAGGTCCGCGCCGTAGCAGAACGCTTCGGCGGCCGCGTGCTGAACAGCCTCGCCGGGCGGCCCGATCACGACCGCCGCGAGGTCGACTTTAAGCTTGTCAGCAAGCTTGCGCCCGGCGCCCATCAGCTCCCAGGAGACGGGGTGCACTTGACCGCGCTCCTGTTCGATGAACACCCAGACGTGCTTATACGCCTTGAAATGCTCGGGCAGCTCTTTCTTGGTCGCGGCGCGGCCTGCAGGAGCCGGTGTTTTGGTCGGTTCGCTCATGGTCGTGTTCCCGTCTGTCCGTCAGAAGCCATGTGCCGACGTCACCAACTCGGCTTCGAGCTTCGGCTGTCGCTTGAAGAGCTCTTCGATCAGCGCGTCTGCCGGCGCCCGATTGGAAAAATCGACGAAGGTGGCCTTCTCTGCGCGCGCCGACGGCGCAAAGACGCGTTTGACGATGGTCGGCGATCCCTTCAGGCCGCATTTCGAAATATCTTCCACCCCCGCGTCCTTGGCGCTCCACGTCACGATCTGAGCCCGCGCCGCGCGCAGGGCATCGATCATCGCGCCTCGGCGGATCTCGTTGGTGGCTTCCAACATCGTGACCAGACAGGGCAGCTTGGTCTTCAGCACCTGGACGCCGCCCTCGGAACGGCGCTCTGCCTCGATGGTGCGCGCGACAGGGTCAACCTCGCAGATCTTGGCGACGTAAGTGAGCTGCAACAGGCCAAGGCGCTTGGCGATACCGGGCCCGACCTGAGCGGTGTCGCCGTCGATGGTCTGCTTGCCTGTGAAGACGATATCCGGAGCGCCAAAGGTCTCGCTGATCTTGCGGATGGCGGTGGCGAGCGCATAGGTCGTGGCCAGCGTATCGGCACCGGCGAAAAAGCGATCGGTCAGCAGCACGGCCCGATCGGCGCCGAAGGTCAGCGCCTTGCGCAGCGAATCTTCCGCGGACGGCGGCCCCATGGTCAGCACTGTCACTTCGCCGCCGAACTTGTCGCGCAGCTGCAGCGCGGCCTCGAGCGCGAACAGGTCGTAAGGATTGACGATGGTCGGCACGCCCTGGCGCATGATCGTGTTGGTGACGGGGTGGACCCGGATCTGCGCGGAGTCCGGAACCTGTTTGATGCAAACCACGATATGCATGTGATCACTCCCGAGCGTGGGGCCTGCACGAGAGGACAGCAATTGTCGTACCAGTTTTCGTCATGCCGAATATCGACGCTGATTCAATTACTTCGAGAGCGCCCCTGATCTGTTGCTCAGCTTTTTTGCAGAGGTCCGACAGGTCGGATGCAGCACGCGTCGGGAATGCGACAGAGGTGAGAAAGAACAAAGCCGCCAGCATGAACGACATGCTGGCGGCTCTTTGGAATCGTTCGCGATTGTTGAAGAACTACTTCAGCGTAGTGAGCGGCACGAAAGGCTTGGGCGCCGGCTTCGGCGGCGCCACCGCTTCCTTCAGGACCTTGAACACGCGTTGATCCAACGGCGTCGAGGTGATGAAGTCCTGATAGGCCTGTTCGAGGAATGATTTGCAGCGCGCTGCGGCTTCATCATTGGACGCGCCGGTAAAATCTTCGCTAACGAGATATTGTCCCATGCGGCGCAGAATATGCAGCCGGCAGACGTTCAGGACCTTGGGATCGTAGTCGACGTCCAGGAGCTTGAAGAAGTCCTCGGCAGCCGAGGTCTTGTTCAGCTGCTCCAGCACATCAGGCATTGCGGTCATGAGTTGGCTCCTTGCATCAAAACGGGATCCGCCTCACAGGCGCTTGTGGGCGCCGGCGCAGGCGGGCCATGGCGCAGCCGCTGTTTAACGTGTGCGAGCTGCGCCTCGAGAAATTCGATCCTGTCCAGCATCACCGAAAGCGCCTCCCCTACGGGGTCCGGCATCAGATGATGGTCGAGGTCGATGCGGCCGACGGTGCGGCGATGAGTGAACTCCGGACGCACGACCTTGGCCGGGATGCCGACCACCGTAACATCCGGCGGGGTGCCCTGGATTACGACGGAATTGGCACCGACACGCGTGCGCCGGCCGACCGTGATCGGCCCAAGGATCTTGGCGCCAGCCCCGACGATCACCCCGTCTTCCAAGGTCGGATGCCGCTTGCCCGGTGACCAGGAGGTGCCGCCGAGCGTTACCCCGTGATAGAGCGTCACATCGTCGCCGATCTCGGCGGTCTCGCCGATCACGACGCAGGCGCCATGATCGATGAAGAAGCGGCGCCCGATCTGCGCCCCTGGATGAATGTCGACATTCGACAGGAAACGCCCGAGCCAGGACAACAGCCGCGCCGGGAAACGCCAGCCGCGGCTCCAGAGCCGGTGCGCCAGGCGATGCCAGATCAGGGCATGGATGCCGGGATAGGTCAGCAAGGTCTCGAATTCGCTGCGCGCCGCCGGATCGCGCGAACGGACGCAGCCGATGTCCTCGCGGATCAGTCCGAGCAGCGAGGGCGTCTTGACGACGATCGCGAGGGGTTTGGTGACGTCGGTCTGGCTGAGATCACTCATGACTAGGCAAGGCTCGCAACGGGATGATCACAGACCTCGCGCCAGATCGCCGCGACAGCTTCCTTCGGTACCGGCCCCTTGATGGTGACCGCATGCTTGCGCACATGCGCGAGAATCCGCTGCGCCTCGTCCGCGCTGGCCGGCAGCCGCAGGTCCGACAGCAGCGCGGTGATCGCCGACAGGCCGGAATGCTTGCCGATGACGATCCGGTTGGAGCGACCGAACAGGGTCGGATCGAGCGCCTGATAAGTCCGCTGATCCTTCAGCAGCCCATCGACATGAATGCCGGATTCATGGGTAAAGACATGTTCGCCGACGATGGCCTTGTTCAGCGGGATGGCACGGGCGGCCGCGGCGGCGACCACCTTGGCCACGTTGTCGAGCTCGGCCAGATCGACGCCGGTCTCGCGGCGATAGAGCTGCCGCAGGGCAACCGCAACCTCTTCCAGCGGAGCGTTGCCGGCCCGCTCGCCAAGCCCGATCACGGTGACCGAGGCATGAGTCGCTCCGGCCTTGATGGCTGCGAGCGTGTTGGCGGTCGCCAGGCCCAGATCATCGTGACCATGGAATTCGAGTTCGAGATCGGTGGTCGCACGCAATGCGGCGACCAGAGCATAGGTCGCATCGGGATCGAGCACGCTGAGCGTATCGGCAATGCGAAACCTTCGTGCACCGAGCGAGCGTGCGGTGGCGATGACTTCGGCGAGGAATCCAACCTCGGCACGCGATGAGTCCTCGCCGCCGACCGCCACATCCAGCCCGCGCTCACGGGCATAGCCGACCACCCGCTTCAAGAGCTCCAGCGCGTCCCGGCGTCCACCACCGAGCTTGGCTCCGATCTGCACGTCCGATGTCGGAATGGACACGTTCACCATCGAGACA
Organism: Bradyrhizobium sp. SZCCHNR3119; assembly: GCF_032487775.1. Lineage (NCBI taxonomy): Bacteria > Pseudomonadati > Pseudomonadota > Alphaproteobacteria > Hyphomicrobiales > Nitrobacteraceae > Bradyrhizobium > Bradyrhizobium sp. SZCCHNR3119. The sequence continues at coordinate 928,091 of NZ_JAUEUV010000001.1, forward strand.
CCTGCGGCGATGGCAGCATCGACATCGGCCTCACGCATCCGGCACCAGCTGATGATGGTGGCCGGCAGGTCGGCCTCGACGATCGCCCTGATCGCTGCGATCTCGTCAGCGCCCATTGCGGGGGTGCCTGCCTCGATCTCCGGAACGCCGGCATGTGCCAGCGCGCGCGCGATCGCAAGCTTCTCGCCGAGCGCAAAGGCGACCCCCGGGGCCTGCTCACCGTCGCGCAAGGTGGTGTCGTTCAAGATCACCGGCGGCGCCGGATGATTGACCGCAGAACCGGCCTCTCGGACGATTTGGTGCCCACGCTGTCCGGGAACATCAGGCATTCACTTGGCTCCTCGCAACCTGCATCCGGGGTATCGGAGCGAGCGCCCGCCAGCCGGCTGCGGGTTTAAGGGAGCAACGGCCATGCCAGCCGCCTAAAATTCACCTAAGAATTTGAAATATAATAAGATTTCTATCTTCTGCTATTTGTCGGTTTCGCGACAGGGTCATGAATGCAACGCGAAGCAAAGCGGCCATCCCGTCGGCCGGAGACTTGCGAGAAACGCGCCTCCCGGCCAGCCCGGCAGCAGCTCAGGCGTGCCGCCTGCGACGCAGATGGATGACGACATCCACCCGCTCCATGCCGTAGCCCGGTAGCGGCTCCGGCAGATGATCGAAGCCGACATCCTCCGGCACATCGACCAGCACGCCCTCATCCTCATAGAAGAAATGCGGATGGACCGTAGTGTTGGTGTCGAAGAACGACCGCGATCCATCGACGCCGATCTGCCGTAGCAGGCCGAGCTGAGTGAACTGATTGAGCGTGTTGTAGACGGTAGCCTGGGAGATCTTCATGCCACTGGCGACGGCGGCCGCGTAGAGCGCGTCCGCGGTCACATGGCAATCGCCGTTCCCGAACAGGAGCCGGCTGAGCTGACGGCGCTGCTGGGTCGGCCGCAGTCCCGCCTGGCGTAGCGCCTCCTCACAGCGGCGCAACAGCATCTCGCCCGTGGCGCAGAGATCCGGCTCCGCGCACCCGGCCGCATCAACCGCGCAGGAAAAGCCGAATTGCGTCTCCGTGAACATCCCCACATACCTTAAGCCGTCATCGCGGCACCTGCGGCCGCCTCCTGCAGGGCGACCTGACGGCGGCGTTCCGCCATGCGACTTTCGCCGCTTTCTTCCCCGAAGCATTGATCGAAATCATTGCACTGGGTGCAGACCGGCGTCGTACACATGACGAAACCGTCGTCTTCGCAGAGCATCCGGTAGAAGAAGCGCTTCCAGCGCATATTCCTGGTGTTCCGGCTGGCGAGCGGGGCAAAATGCCGCATCAGGAGCCGGGTGAGTTCCGAGCGCTCGCGCAGCCCCAGGTCTTCCCAAAGATGATTCGGTTCCATCGCGCGCCGCGCAACCATCGCGGCGAGCCAGCGGCTGACATCACCTTCGGTCGAACGCTGCGACAGCAACAGATCCCGCACCATTGCGATCTCGTCATCGTCCGGCGCAGCGACGGCTCCGGTGATCGGCAGCCAGGACGAATCGACGGCGGCGGAAGGAAAGCACTGCGCCAACAGCGTGATCAGTTCGACGGTGGACAGGCCGACACGTTCCGCGAGCGAGCCATGCTCCATGGCCGACACCGCAATGATCGAGGCGACGACATGATGATCGAAGCTACGGTCGCCGTCGATCTCGGCATCAGCCGGATCCGATCCTGTAAGCAAGCGGTAGATCTCACGCCCGTAGCGTCGTGCGTCGTCTTGCGTGGCGTGCTCGCCGTGTCCGTCGGGCACAGACGGAGCGAGCGGAGCGGCAGCTTGCATCGATGTTGCCATGGCAGACTCCAGGTGTCCCTCGCGCCCCTTCGTCCAACGCTCTAGCAATGAGGTGCCGGCCTTCCGACGGGTGGAAGGCCGGCACCAAGACTGCTTAAGCCGTTGCGGCGAGGTCGGCGGCAGTCTTTCCGATCTGGGACTCGTCGACCGCTTTCATGATGCCGTGCTCCATCAGCATGTCTTCGAGCTCGTCCATCGTGATCGGGGTCGGGATGATGCCCTTGCCGGCATTGTTGTGAATCCGGGTCGCGAGTTCCCGGTAGTGGCCGGCCTGAACCGAATCCGGCGCATATTCCAGCACGGTCATGCGGCGCAGCTCGGCGTGCTGCACGATGTTGTCGCGCGGCACGAAGTAGATCAGCTTGGTGCCGAGCTTCTTGGCCAGGGCTTCCGCCAGCTCCAGCTCCTTGTCGGTCTGGCGCTCGTTGCAGACCAGGCCGCCGAGGCGCACGCCGCCCGAATTGGCGTACTTCAGAATCCCCTTGGAGATGTTGTTGGCGGCATACATCGCCATCATCTCGCCGGACATCACGATGTAGATTTCCTGCGCCTTGTTCTCGCGGATCGGCATCGCAAAGCCGCCGCAGACCACGTCGCCGAGCACGTCGTAGGACACGTAGTCGATGTCCTCATAGGCGCCGTTCTCTTCCAGGAAGTTGATCGAGGTGATCACGCCGCGGCCGGCGCAGCCGACCCCCGGCTCCGGACCGCCGGACTCGACGCAGCGGATGTTCTGATAGCCGACCTTCATCACCTCTTCGATCTCGAGGTCCTCGACGCTGCCCGCCGCAGCCGCCAGGCTCAGGATCGTGTCCTGCGCCTTGGCGTGCAGGATCAGGCGGGTCGAGTCCGCCTTCGGGTCGCAGCCGACGATCAGGATCCGGTGGCCCATCTGGGCCAGCGCCGCCAGCGTGTTTTGCGACGTCGTCGACTTGCCGATGCCGCCCTTGCCGTAAAATGCGATTTGTCGCAGTGACATTCTGCTCTCCATCAACCGATTGCCAATGTCCCGCATGCATCAGGCGATGCGAGACCTCGTCCCTATCTCTTCAGAACCGGCAGACGGGTTATTGGGAAGGAGAGCATCGCTCGTCCGAAGCGTCGGCGTGCACCCAGCCCTCAACCATTGCCTGGCAACCCGTTTTGCAACCGACGTGCCAGAGGGGCTGCTGCGTCAAAACCGACGCGTTTCTAATGAGATGCATAAATTACCGCGGCCTGCGGCTGCTTGTTGCAAACCTGACATCGGAACGCCTTGCAAGAGCGATCGACTGCCTCGGCTGTTGGAAAGAACACAACAGACGCGCCATTCTCGCGCTCCAGCACGCGGAACAGAACTTGCTAGAAAATGGCTGCACGCTTTGCGGACGTGCGCGCGGCCATCTTCAGGAGAATGCGATGCAGATCGGCGTAGAAACAGCGAAAGCAGTCGACCAGCGGCGGGTATTCGTGATCGACGAGGACGAAATCACACGCGCTGCCCTGCAGTTCATGCTTCATGACGAGATCGAAACTCACGAACTCGCAACCCCTGAGGAAGCCTATGAGAAGGGCGTCGAATGGTTGACGCCTCATGTCGTGATGCTCGGCGTCTCATTCCTCCAGCAACGCGGCCCGGAGCTGGTCCGCGAGATCCTCGCGAAATTCCCGGGCGTACGCGTCCTGATCGTCACCACCAAAGCCGAAGAAGCCGTCGCGATCGAGGGCCTGAAGGCCGGCGCGCACGGCGCGGTGATCAAGCCATTGACGATCGAAGCGGTGCGCAAGAAGGTCGACACCATTCTCGGCCGCGCCGGCGGCGCCACGTTGGTCCAGCTCGGCGGCTTCTGACATGACGTTGGTCGTGTTCTACGAGAAGCCGGGCTGCGGAACCAATGCGCGGCAGAAACTGATGCTGGAGCGCGCCGGCCATACAGTGATCGCTAAAAATCTACTGTCGGAGCCGTGGACAGGAGAGCGACTGCGTATCTTCTTCGCGGACACCCCGGTATCAGCCTGGTTCAATCCGGCCGCTCCGCGGATCAAATCCGGAGAGATCAAACCGGAGGCGATCGGCGCCGTTGCCGCCATCGACCTGATGCTCGAAGATCCGCTGCTGATACGCAGACCCTTGATCGAGGCCGACGGCCAATGCTGCGCCGGCTTCGAGCGCGAGCCGGTGCCGTCATTGTTGGGTCATCGCGATCTCGACGATGTTCAGGGCTGCACGCACCAGGACGCTTCCACGACTCCCTGCCCGGAGCCGCGCTAAGCGGCTCCGGATTGGCTTTATCGCTTCAACACCATCACGAGCCGTTCGACACGCTTGCCCTGCTTGAAATGGGACTCGACAATCTCGTCGATGTCCTCAGGGCTGGTCGGCCGATACCAGATGCCGTCAGGATAGACCACCATCATCGGACCGGCGCTGCAGAACCCGAAGCAGCCGGCGGCAGTCACGCCGATATCGGTCAGCCGCTGCGCTTCGATGGTCTTGGTGAGGCGATCCCACAGCGGCTGCACGCCGAGCGCACCGCAGCTGCCGCGCGGATGTTGCGGCGGCCGCTGCGTCAGACAAACAAAGGCGTGATACTTGTAGAGCTGCGGAATCTCGAAATCGTCGTCAGCCTCGATGGTAACCTCGCTCATGACGCCGCTGCCTTGATGCCCTTCTCGGCCAGCAGCGTCCCGAGCTCGCCAGCCTGGAACATCTCGCGTACGATGTCGCAGCCACCGACGAACTCGCCCTTGACATAGAGCTGCGGGATAGTCGGCCAGTTCGAGAATTCCTTGATCCCTTCACGGATGAACGGATCGGCGAGGACGTTGACGCTCTCATACGGCACCTCGAGCTTGGCCAGGATCTGTGCCACGGCCGCGGAGAAGCCGCATTGCGGCGCCGCCGGCACGCCCTTCATGAAGAGAACGATATCATTGCCGTCGATCAGCTTTTGAATGCGTTCGGATGTCGACATTTGTCCGATCCTTTCACCTCTGGATGCAACCGTTCACTTCGGCGGCATTTCACTTCGGCAGCGCCGTCTCGAGCGCCAGCGCGTGCAGAATACCGCCCATCTGTCCCTTCAGCGCCGCATAAACCATCTGATGTTGCTGCACGCGACTCTTGCCGGTGAAGGCGGCTGACGTGATCCGGGCGGAATAGTGATCGCCGTCGCCCGCCAGATCCTCGATCACGACCACGGCATCCGGAAACGCATCCTTTATCATGCGCTCGATATCAGTTGCGGCCATCGCCATCGCAACACACTCCTGCTGGAACGATGGCGCTCATGCAAGGTCCGAACCAATCGCGAAAACGCTGTTGAAAGCAGCTTCGTAGTCGCACCGAATGGACTCCGCCCTGCGGCTTGCGTCGCATTTGCGACAGGCGCGCGTTTGGGAGCGCAATGCAGCGTACCAAATGCAACATGCGAAAGCGGCTCAGCCGGTTCTCGTCTGCGCAACGCGCGCACCAGGCGGCGCAAGAACGGTCCGCGTCTTGCAACGCATTGATCGAGGTCAATGCAATGCTCGAATTGGTGTCCGAACCCGACACGATCAACTTCGGCGACCTGCCGGACGAGATCGACGCGCTGTTGCAGCAGGGTGTCGCTGCCTATCGGCGCGATCATGCGCGAGCCGACCGCCTGTTCCGGCAGGCGCTCGCGGCGGCGCCGGCAGAGCTTCCGACCTATTTCTGCCTCTACAAGATCCACACCTATCAAGGCAATCTCGACGAGGCCAAAGCGGTTGCCGAGCTCGGGCTGCAAGAGGCGGCGCGTCAAGCCGGCTGGTCTCACGATTGGCGGCAATGGACGCCACAAACGCCAATTCCCGACGGCGCCGGCCGCTTCGCGCTCTACACCCTGAAAGCCCTCGCCTTCATTCACCTGCGCAAGGATGAACGCGACCACGCGCGGCAGATGCTCAACGCGCTACGACAGCTCGATCCCGCCGGCGCCGTCGGGTGGCCGGTCGTCGCGGCGCTCGCCGATGGCATCGGTTAAGGGAGGGGGCGGCATGGCACTTCGTTTGCACAATCAGGACGAGGACCTTCCTAACACCATTGTGCCTGTCGGGAGCTTCAATCCCGACCAGGGCACGGATCAGAGAGGAGAACTCGCATGAACGACATGCAAGCCGTCACCGCTCCAGCCAATATGTCGACAACCATGGCCACGGGATCACGGGACGCAGCCGAAAGCGTCATCGCAGCGCTCCGCACGGTTTACGATCCCGAGATCCCCGTCAACATCTATGACCTCGGCCTGGTCTATCGCATTTCCCACCAGGGCGGCGGTGCCGTCGAGATCGACATGACGCTGACCGCGCCCGGCTGCCCGGTGGCCAGCGAAATCGTGCGCATGGTCGAAGAAGCCGTTTCAAGCGTCGATGGCGTTCAATCGGTCAAGGTGACCTTGGTGTTCGAGCCGCCGTGGGACAAGTCGCGGATGTCCGAAGACGTCGCGTTGGAGCTTGGATTGTTATAGCGCGCCGCGCGCGCTGCTTGGGCCGTATCGGATAAGGGAGCTTCGCATGGCTACAGAAAGCACGATCAAGCTGACCGCCAATGATGGACACACGTTCTCGGCCTATCGCGCCGATCCGGCAGACACGCCCAAAGGGGCGATTATCGTACTGCCCGATGCCGCGAACGACGAGGGCAAGATCCGCAAGGTGGCCGAAGGCTTCGCCGCGAGCGGCTATCTTGTGATCGCCCCTGCTCTCTCGGAGCCTGCCACGCCGGCTCAGGCAGATGGTGACGGTGAGGCGACTGCTCCTTCCGATCCCGCAGCGCCCCTCTTCGCCGAGCTTCAATCCACGGTCGACAGTATCAGCGACTGCGGCAAGATCGCAGTGATCGGCTATGGCGTCGGCGGAGGTCTAGCCTACACCGCGGCAAATCGCGTTACGGGACTCGCCTGCGCCGTCTCCTATTACGGCACCGGGATCATCGAGAACGCCGGCGCGAAGCGGAAAATTCCAACTCTTCTCCACTTCGGTGAAGCCGATGCCGTCGTTCCCTTCGCCGAAGTCGGCCAGTTCAGGGCCTACCATCCCGAGGTAAGCGCATTTTCCTATCCCGGGGTAGCGCATGATTTCGATGACGACGGCACGAGCTATGATGAGACCGCAAGCAAGCTTGCGCACGACCGGACCATGACCTGGATCTCCCAATATGTCGTCGGCCAGCCGCCGGTCGCCTTGAAAAACGCGGGCGCCTACGCCCTCGCCAAGACCGACAAGAAAAAGAAGAAGAAGGCAGACGACGACATGGGTCCGCCGATGGACTGAGGGAGGAGCGCGATGCTGCCGACCACGATCCTGATCGACGAGCGGCCGCGCTGCGTGGTGCGGCCCAACGACACCAAGGATCTCAACCGGTTCATCCGGAACGGCAAGCCGTATCTGCTCGCCGACAAGCCGGACGGCAAAATCACCCATCGCAATGCCAGCGACGCCGAACTGTCGCAATGGCAGAACGCGCTGGCGCTGCATCGCGCCTGGGGCGGCGACGATGAGAGCTTTTTCGGTGTGCCGTTGTGTGCACCGGTCATAGATCCATAGGGGGAAGGCGGCACCGGCCGCATTTGGTCGCGTCGATCGAAGTGCGCCGTGCCCGCCAGTCCATCGATGTCATCGGCGACACAGTCGGTGGGTAAGCTTCGCCTTGCCGGCCCTAACAGCCGTTGCTCATCCTGCCGTCTCGTGAAATCTCAACTCAAGGCCGTGCTGCGCGCGCATCGTGCGGATTGCCGGCCTGGTTGCGCATCCAGTCCGCGAGCTTGGTCATGGCGGCATCGACATCCTGCCGCGCTTGCGCGTCGGCCACGGTCTCCTCGAGCGCGCCACGCATGCAGAGCAACCAGGCGTCGCGCTCGGAAGCTCCGATGCTGAAGCCCATATGGCGCTGGCGGAGCCGCGGATGACCCTTCTCCGGCGAGTAGAGTTTTGGGCCGCCCAGCCATTCCGAAAGATACCGCTTCAAGGTCCGCTTGGTCGGTCCGAGATCGTTCGGGTGCATGTCGCGGATCACCTTGGCTTCCGGCAGGCTGTCCATGCGCCGATAGAAGGCTTCGACCAGCCGGTCGACGATGATGGCACCGCCGATCCGCTGATAGGGTGTTACGACCGTTTCCGTCTCGGACATCAGTGCTTTCCGCTCTCTTGCTACTCGTCCATGCTGGGCTGCAGGATCACCTCGGCCGGCGCGCCCGGCCCCTGCTCGTCGATGAGCTGAAGCGCGTCAACCCGGGAGAGTCCTGCGCCGCTGTCCATCAGGACGATAGCGTCCCTCGGCATGCTCGCAAGGGCCTCGATCAACTTGGCAACCGTCACGGATCCGGCTCCTCCACACGTTACGCGTTGGCGACCCCGGCAATCTGAGCTCCAGTGTCGTCGAAACGCAACGTCACCGGGTCCTCATCCAACATCACGATCTCTGCGCGGCTCAACGTACCGTTGGCGTGATAATGATACCGATGGATGAGCTCGATCTCGCCATAGACCACCTTCTCGAAGCCCATCAAGGCGCCGGCGCGATCGAAGTAGCCCCGGATGAAGGTGTTGCGGTTCGACAGCTGGTCCGGCGCGATCGCGTTGACGAGCCGTAGCGGCAGCCTGACTCCGGTATAGGACACAAAGAAACGCGTGTCCTGCTCCACACCGCTTGTCATGCTGGCCGCCCAGACTTCATAGCTTCGCCGGTCGCCCTATCAGGACGCCACAGCGGTCTTCAGGGCGTCGACCTGCTCGCGTGCAACCTTGAACACGCCACGCCCCCCCGCGAAGGTCTGATACGCTTTCATGCCGATAGCATCGCTCAGCCGGTCGAACCATTGCTGTGGCGTAAGTCCGGACGGACGCTCGCCGATCTCAGCGACGGTGCCGTCCGAGGCGAACCTGACATGAACCACGACGTTCTGCTGTTCCATCTGATCCTCCTTACGCGTCACAGACCCGAGGCAAAGCCCAGAAGTTCGATCTTGACGTTCTCGGTGCCGAGGATCGTCGCCTGGCAAGCCAAGCGGGACTTCGAGCCGACGCCGACGATGGTGTCGAGCTTCTCGTTCTCGAGCTTTGCGACCTTGGAGACGCCCTTGCGGCCTTCATGCACGAAGATGTGGCAGGAGCCGCATTTCGCCTGTCCCTCGCATTTATGCTGGATTTCGATATTGGCCCCGAGCAGCGCAGCGAGGATGGTCGTTCCCTCGCCGACTTCGATGGTCTGGCCCGCGGGCATCACCGTCAAGGTTGTCATTGGATTCTCCTTCTCCAGTTTGACTTGCTCTAATAGATTGCCGATCCTGCACCGACATTGACCGATGCGTCCTTCATCGTCGCAACGATAAAGGCGATCTGGTCGGCGGTGAGGTGGACGTGGAACGGCAACGCCACGACGCGATCTGCGACCTTTTCCGTCACCAGATAATCGCCGCGGCGATAGCCGAGATCGAAATAATGCCGCTGCAGATGCAGCGGATTCGAATAAGCAACCGCTTCGACCCGCTCCACCCGCAGATCCTCGACGATCGAATCACGGCTCGACCGCGAAAAGCGCGTGCCGAGGTGCACCTGATAAAGAAACCAGTTCACATCCGTGACATCGGGTCCGACATAGGGGTCCTTGATGCCTTCAAACGATTGCACCTGGCTGTAATAAATCTGCTCGATCAGCTTGCGGCGCTCGAGGATCTCCTCGATCCGCTTCAGCTGCGCCAGACCGAGCGCTGCCGTCACGTCGCTCATGACCGCATGGTGAGATGCCGCGCTGCTGACAACGACCGAGGCACGCTCGTCCAGACGATGCGATCGATGCCGCCGCATCGCGACCGCGAGATCAACGTCATCCGTGACGACCATGCCGCCCTCGCCGCAGGTCATTGCGAAGGGCTGGCCGAAGTCGAAAATGGCGACCTCGCCGAAGCTCCCGACCAGCGCTCCCTTATATTTCGAGCCGATCGCCTCGGTGGAATCTTCGAGCAGCGGCAGCCGGTGCTTCTTCGCCATTTCGCGCAAGTCAGTCCACTGCGCCGGATGGCCATTGGTGTTTCCGACCACGATCGCCTTGGTCTTCTCGGTGATCCGTGTCTCGACCTTGGCCGGCGCGAGCGTGCCGGAATAATAGTCGATGTCGGCAAACACGGGGCGTGCGCCCACGATGCTGATCGCATGCGCGATCTCGCGAAAGGAATAGGACGAAGCAATCACCTCGTCGCCGGGACCGATATCGTAGGCCTTCAACGCGATCAGGAGCCCAAGCGTGCCGCTCGGAACCGCGATCGCATATTTGCGGCCGAGATAGGCGGCAAACGCGGCCTCGAACTCTTCGACCAACGGACCGTTCGACAGCCGCGGCGAACGCAAGCTCGCCTCGACCGCTTCGATTTCGGCCACCGTGATGTCGGGATCCGACAGCGGAATGAACCCGGAACTCACGGGGGTGAGGACCGTCTCCTCGTCGTCGATCCTGTCGGCATCGTGAACCAAGACCGGCTTGCTCATGATCGCTCGCTCCGTTTGGCCAGGATCAGCCCCGTCGCTCGCGCCGGATCGGCGGTCACCTGGGCGCAGTGGTCGCTGGCATCGAGCAGATGCAGATCAAAGGCGGGATAGCTGCGGAACGGCGCTTCCGTCACGTCGGAGGCATCGCATCTGGTCAACGCGAGATGCGGAAACCGCTTCCGGAGTTCACCAAAGGCAAGGCCGCTCGCGTCGGGCCCGGTGAGGACCTGCTCGATCTCGCTCAATTCCTGCTCGGCAAGTGCCATCGCCCGTCCCTTCGCTCTACTGCCAGAATATCCGTTCCGGATCGAGGTTCAGCTCGTGCAGAGCCGCGGTCAGCCGCTGATGCACGCTGTGCAAGTCCCAGGCGCCTTTGCCGTGGTCTTTCCAGAGCAGCCGCCACATCCCGTTCACCCGATCGTGGCAGAGCAGTGCGACATCGACGATGCCGCCGGCCTTGTCGATATTGCGCGAGCAGCACGGGCTTTTGATATGATAGCCGTCGGTCGCCGGCTCGACGAAAGGTTCGACATAGCGATACCGCTTGCGCGATTTCAACGCGCGCTCGATCCGCTTGCGATCCAGTTCGTTCGGATGCGCAGGAATGATCGGCAAGGATTTGATCGCGATGGCAGCCATGGCGCATTGATCTCCCTAGAGCGGGACGATCTCCTCTTCCAGGCAGCCGACAACCAGCCGTTCGCCGAACTCCACCAGATAGATCGGCATGTTGGCCTCGGTGTGCGTCCCGACCTGCACGATCTCGCCCGTATCGCCGATGCCGACCAGAAGACCTTCCGGCGGCGCATCGGGGAACGATCCATCGTTGCGCAGATCGATCAGCGCCTTCACGCGCTGCCCCCACTGATATTTCGGCTGGCGTGGTTCGATCATGACTTGGTTGCTCCCGGCAGCGGCAGTTCGTCATCGAGCTCCTCGCGTGGAACCGCGAGTTCGAGCTCCTTGCGCTTCATTCCGACGCGGTTGCCGCTTTCAAGGAACTCGACGCCGTAGATATAAAATTGCTGCAGGAATGTGCCGATGCTGACGACGTAGCCAATCTCACCCTTCTTCGCGAGGATCTCGCCAATTTCCTTGCCGGCGTAGGTACCGTCGTTGCGGATCGTCCGTTTCGCCTTCACCTTCTCGCCGAAGCCGAAGAAGGGCGGCGCGGACAACTCGACGACATCGCTGTCTCTGACGATATTGCTCATGCCGGTTTCTCCATCGGCAATCCCGATCGATTCTGCAGCCTGTTGCGGACCATCTCCTGCACCAGCGGATCCTCGTCGTCCGCCAGTCCCGACACTTCGCGCAATGGAATGCGGCTCGCGACCTCGTAGCGAACCCGCCAGTCGGGATCGTTGCGCATGACAGTCAAAAGATCGGACGACAGGCGCTCCGCCACCTCCAGCCTGACCCGTGGATCCGGATCACTCGCCGCACCGAGCAGCCAGTCGGAAGGAATACGCCGCGCCACGACGCGGCGCACCTCGGCTTCCGGATCCCCCATCATGCGTCCGAGCACGGACGGAACGATCCGGCGGGCGACGACGAGCCGGACGTAATAGTCCTCGTCCATCATCATCGGCATCAGATCTTCGGGGTCGATGACGGTGGCAATGCGGATTCGCACTTCACGATGCGGATCGTTGCGCAGCCGCAGGACCAGGCGCTTCGGCAGCCGTCGCGCCGCGTTCCAGCGGACCGTCTCCTCGGGGTCGTCGAGCAGCGGCGGCAGATGAAACAGGCTGGCATGCTTGGCCGCGATCGCGCGCACCTCGAAATGCGGGTGCTTGACGTAATCGTTGGCCAGTGCCGGATTCCAGTTGAAGAAGCGATCGATCCGGCGGGCGTAGCGGTCGTGGACACACGCATGCTTGAGCTTGCAGCCGCCGGAGGCGCGCATCGCGTCATGAGTGCAGCCGGCACAACTGATCTCGTTGCCCTGCCAGTCGATGGCTTCGTCGATGTCGTCAGTCATCGTCAAGCCCCACACGGTCGACGACGTCGAGCAACACGCGCGCACCGACCTTGTCGCTTGGATCAAGCTCGAGCAGCTTCTGCACGGCCAGCCGGCCTTCCACCAGATTGCCGAGCCGCATCTGCAGATAGGCATAGCCCTTCAGAGTGAAGAGAAAGAAGCGGGGCAGGATGTTCCCATAATCGCCGAAGTCCGCATGGGTGGCGCGAACGTCACGCCAATGCGGCGGGAGCCGGTTTTCCACAGCGGCCTTGGCGAGGCACTGCTTCGCGATCTGCAGTGCCTCGGCCAGCCGTCCCTTGTAGAAGTAGAACCGGTAGAAGCCGATCAGGACGGCGGCATGATCCGGCGCCAGCGACCTGGCCTGCTTCAGATGGTCCTCCGCCACATCGTCGAGATGGTAGCTCAGGCCCGCCTGCCACAGATGATACTCGGCCTCCTCCGGCAGGCCGCCACCGAGCAAGGCGTCGGCAAGCAACGCATCCTCGATGGCAGACTGCGAATTGGCCCGGGCATCCGTGGTCATTTGAGCCTTCCCCTGCTACTGCAGCGCCTTTTCGGCGTGGCTTGAACACGACACCTGCTTGGGATCGTGGAACACGAGGCCGGTCTGGGCCGCGGTATCCACGAAGTCGATCGTTACGCCGTCCAGCAGCAGCCGGCTCTCCGCGGGCAGGAACAGGCGCACGCCGTCGCGTTCGACCACGGCATCGCCAGTGAGCGGCGTGCCGACCACACTGATGTCGGCCGCGAGCCCGGAGCAACCACCGGGCGACACCGCCAGCCTGAAGCCGCTTCCCGCCGCTCCGTCGATGCGCAGCATCATCCGCATGAATTTTTGCGCCGCGGGCGTGATCGTAAAGTTCATCGATCTCTCCCTCTTTAGGCCGGCGGCTGATAGCGCGGAAAGGACGTGTCGATCACACAGGTGTTGTCGACCGGGCAGACCGCGGCGCATTGCGGCTCATCGAAATGACCGATGCATTCGGTGCACTTCTTGGGGTCGATCACGAACGTGCCGTTCTTCTCCGAGATCGCCACGTTCGGACATTCGGGCTCGCAGGCCGAGCAGCTCGTGCACTGCGAGGCAATGATCTTCAAAGTCATCGATTGCTCCTGTCGAAAGGCTCGGCGGCGCCCCTGGCGCCGCCGAGATCCAGATTTACGCCGCCGAGATGAGTGCGCCCTGGCGGATTTCGGCGTCACCGCGCACGACGTGCGCCATCTCTCCACTATTGACCTTTTCGAGGTATCCCTTGAACCAGGCGATCGCGGACTTCTCGATGAACTCATGCGCATACTCGTCGACCGGCTCGATGCCTGCCGCGATCAGATCGCTCTTCGGGCAACCGCCGATCTTGGCCACGAATACCGCGTGACAGTCGTTGATGGCGCGGATCACGGTCTCGAGACTGTCCTCGTCGCCATAGCCGCCCTGGCAGTACAGATCGACGCGGCGATGACCGACGAACTTGGCGCCAGCGGTGGAGAGCTCGTAGACCTGGAACTCCTTGGCGTGACCGAAATGCTCGTTGATCAAGCCAGAGCCCTTGGTCGCGACCGCAACCAGCAGCTTGATGTCGCTGGATTGACCTGCGAGCGAGGCCAGCTCCTCCTGCTTTGCGACGACCTTGGCGACGCGCTCCTCCTCGACCGCAGCCTGGTAGGCTTTGCGCGAATCGATGTCGTAGTTCACCTCCATCGCCATGATCTTGTCGGTGGTGAACTCGGCCGAGCGGTCTTCGCCAAGCAGGCCGACGGCGTCGGCACGGCACTGGCGGCAGTGCCGCATCATGTTCATCTCGCCTTCGCACTCGTCCTGCAGCGCCTTCAACTCTTGCGCCGTCGGACCACGTTGGCCGGTGAGGCCGAATACGGTGCCATGCTCGGGCGAGGAGATCAGCGGCATGATGTTGTGCAGGAAGGCGCCGCGCGACTTCACCGCCTTGTTCACCTCGACCAGATGCTTGTCGTTGACCCCCGGGATCATCACCGAGTTGACCTTGCAGAGAATGCCGCGCTCGGTCAGCATCTCCAGCCCCTGCAGCTGGCGATCAGTGAGCAGCTTGGCCGCCTCGACGCCGGTGTAGCGCTTGTGCTTCCAGAACACCCAGGGATAGATCCTCGCGCCGATCTCGGGATCGACCATGTTGATGGTGATGGTGACGTGGTCGACGTTGAAGCCCGCGATGGTATCGACGTGGTCTGGCAACGCGAGGCCGTTGGTCGACAGACACAGCTTGATGTCGGGCGCAGTCTTCGCGATCAGCTCGAAGGTCTTGAAGGTCTTCTCGGGATTGGCGAGCGGATCGCCCGGGCCGGCGATGCCGAGCACCGTCATCTGCGGGATGGTCGAGGCGACGGCGAGCACCTTTTTGGCGGCCTGCTCAGGTGACAGCTTCTCGCTGACGACGCCCGGACGCGACTCATTGGCGCAGTCATATTTGCGGTTGCAGTAATTGCACTGGATGTTGCAGGCAGGCGCCACGGCCACATGCATACGGGCGTAGTGGTGGTGCGCTTCCTCGCTGTAGCAGGGATGGTTCTTGACCTTCTCCCAGATTTCCGGCGGCAGGTCGCCCTCTCCCGCCCCCGATCCGCAGCTCGCTTTGCCGCTACCGCCCGAGGTGCCGCAGCCCTTGTGTTCTGCGATGGTCTGCATGACGGCGCTAAGCTTCTCGCCGTCCGGTATCGTCGCCTGTTCGTGCTGAACTGATGCGTCCATGTCCGCTCCTTACGTTGCTGGCGAGCCGCAAACCGCCTTACGGGATGTTGAGCAACTCGCGTGCCACGCCGCGGACATCATCATTTTGTCGGACTATCAACGTGTTAGCAAAACCACGGCGCCTGTCGCCTTGCCAACATGCGAAGGCCTCGCGCTCGCGTCCATGTTAGAAACGTTACAGACTGCCCAGCGCGACCTTGGCCGACAGCAAAACAGCGCGGCTTGCGGCCGCGCTGTTCGAGGTTCCAATAACAGCAGCGCTCAGGCGCCGATGATGATCTCGGTGGCACGCGCCAGCGGAATGGCAATCGGTGTCAACCGCTCGGCGATGAAGAATTTCAGCTCGTTCTTCGAGAGCGTGTCCGGCTCGACCAGGACATAGTGCTCGGAGCCCGAGCGCTTGATGACTTGG
The DNA here is from genome assembly GCF_032487775.1 of Bradyrhizobium sp. SZCCHNR3119. Lineage (NCBI taxonomy): Bacteria > Pseudomonadati > Pseudomonadota > Alphaproteobacteria > Hyphomicrobiales > Nitrobacteraceae > Bradyrhizobium > Bradyrhizobium sp. SZCCHNR3119. The sequence continues at coordinate 943,522 of NZ_JAUEUV010000001.1, forward strand.
CGGCCGTAGGTCCGCAGCAGCTGGTCGTTGAAGCGGCAGCCGATGAACAGAAAGCTGCGATCGGCCCGTCGATCCTTCACCGCGTCCGGAATCGGCGTCTGGATGTCGATGTCGGTCAGCACTTCGACATAATCGGCATCGGTGATCAGAAAGTTTTTCGCGGGCGTGATGCCGCCATGCGGCTTGTAAAGCAGCGTGGTCCAGCTCGGCGCCTTGTCGCGGTCCGCTTCGGTCCCCGATGCATCATAGAAGCGATACCAGCGGTCCTCGCCGATGCCGGCCCGGGTGATGCCCTGCACCTCGCCCCAATTGGCGCGAGCAGCGAGCGCCTCGCGCATGGCACCGTCATACCAGCTGTCGACGATCATCGGCAGTGGCAGCGATGCCAGATGCTGATGCAACGGCGTCGGCGGCACCGGCGTCGCAAACGCCTCCGCCATCAGCGAGGTGACGGTCGAACGATGACGCGTGCTCTCGATATGCTGCGCGGAGGCCCAGGCATTGCCCTTGGCCCGCCGCGGCAGCGCGACCTTGGTGCCGAAGAAGGCGGCCAGCGCCTCCGGGCTCATCGGCACCGGGGCACCCGACTGCTCGGACACCGCCGGCCCCAGATACGGCACGACGTGGCCGACCCTGAGCCGCTGGACCACGTCCTTGAGCAGCGCTTCAGCGTCGGCCTGCTTGATGATGTCGATATGAGGGAGCGGCGCGTTCATCACTCGTCCCCCTCGTCACCGCGCTTGCGCGCATTGATCGTGATCGGAAGCCTCGTGTCCTTTGCCATCTCGGGTAGGTCGAGCACCCAGCCGTTGGCGATGCGGATCCAGCCGCCCCAGAGGGTCTCGTGCTCGACCTCGACGATCGGCTCCTCCAGATCCTTTTTCGGCACGTAGATCGAGAGGCCCGTTTCCGGCGAGCGGCGGATCATGACTTTCATTGCGTGAACTCCGTGGGTCGTAATGCGTCCGCCGATTGCGAGGACCGATGCTGCTGCCAGGATGGCGAGGTCTCGCGCAGCCTGCCGATGATCTCGGGCAGGACGTGCAGGACACGCTCGACATCGTCGATCGTATTGTCGCGCGACAGCGAGAAGCGAACGGCGCCGCGCAACAGGTCGGGCGGCACGTTCATGGCGCGCAGCACATGCGACGGTTCCATCGAGCCGGATGCGCAGGCCGAGCCGAGCGAGGCCGCGATGCCAGCCTGGTTCAGGCGCATCACGATCGGCTCGCCCTCCAGATGCTGGAACGCGATGTTGGACGTGTTCGGCAGGCGATGATCGAGATCGCCGAGCACCGCGCAATGCCCGATCGTCTCGATGATCCCCTGCTCCAGATGGTCGCGCAGCGCGCGGACTCGGGTCTGCTCATCGGCAAGATGGGTGGCGGCGAGCTCGGCTGCCTTGCCGAGCCCGACGATCGCGGGAACGTTCTCGGTGCCGCCGCGCCGCCGGCGCTCTTGTGGGCCGCCTCGCACCAGTGGCGCGAACGGCGTTCCTTTCCTCACATACAGCGCACCGATGCCCTTGGGCCCGTGCAGCTTGTGTCCGGACAGCGACAGCATGTCGACCCCTGCAGCCTTCAGATCGATCGGCTGCTTGCCGACCGCCTGCACCGCATCGGTGTGGAACAGCGCGCCGCACGCGTGCGCCAGCTGCGCCAGCTCCGAAATCGGAAACAGCGTGCCGGTCTCATTGTTGGCCCACATCACGGATGCGATCGCGGTGCGTGGGCTCAGCGCATGTTTGTAGGCTTCCAGATCGAGGCTGCCAGCAGTATCGACCCCGATCAGATGAACTGTGATGCCGCGACGATCTCGCAGATATTCGACCAGCGACAGGATTGCGGGATGTTCCACCGCGGTGGTGACGATCTCGTCACGCCCGCTCTGGGTCTCCAGCGCGGACAGGATCGCCGCATTATCGGATTCGGTACCTCCGGAGGTAAAGACGATCTCGTGATCGAAGGCGGCTCCGAGCAGGGCCTGGAGGTGCTTTCGCGCCTGCCGGAGCGCGCCCGCGACCTCGCTCCCGAAGGCATGCGAGGACGAGGCATTGCCGAACTGGTCCGAGAAAAACGGCAACATCGCCGCCACGACCGCAGGATCGGCGCGGGTCGTGGCATTGTTGTCGAGATAGACCGGACGCACGAGCGCTCCTTAATGCCGCGCCTTCGGTGCGCCGGCCACTGGAACCAGCCGGACGAATTCGCCGAGCTTCTCGATCATTCGCGCCTGGATCCCCTCCAGCGTCGCGCTGGCAAGCTTGCAGAAGATGCAGGCGCCGGCGAGCTTCACGAGGATCTTGTTGCCGTCGATCTCGACGAGCTCACAGTCGCCGCCGTCGCGCTTCAGATTCGGGCGGACCTCCTCGATGACCGCCCGGATGATACGCTCGCGCTCGCTCATCGCCGCCGGCGCTTCGGTAATGCCCTGGGATTCGACCAGCATGATTTACTTCTTTCGATGTCTGTCAGGATCAGGCGAAGGCCACTTCAAGCGAAAGACTTGCCGCAGCCGCAGCTCGATTTCGCGTTGGGATTTTCGAAGGTGAAGCCGGAGCCTTCCAGCGCCACGACGAAATCGATCGTGGTGCCTTCGAGATATTCGAGGCTCTTGTGATCGACGAGGACACGCACGCCTTCGCGCTCGATCACGGTGTCTTCCGGCTCGGTGCCGCTGACCAGGCCCATATTGTATTTCAGCCCGGCGCAGCCGCCCGCTTCCACCATGATCCGCAAGCCGTCGACCGGCTTGTCCGAGGTCGTGATCGCGTTACGCACCGCATTGATTGCGCTGTCGGTCAGATTGATCATCATCGCATAGCCCTTGTTGCTTTCGGCCGTTGGCTAAGCGGTTGGCAAGTCTCGTGCCACGCAGCAATTAATTGATCTACCTCAATTTTCCGGTTCGGCGCTGTGACGTTTCCGACGCGTGTCGGGTTTCCGACAGGACAGGTTCATGCCCGCCGGGCCCTGCTGTCGGCGGTCGTTCGGCACAAATCCGACAACGCCGCACGACGAGGGCCAAAACCATAGTCAAAACAGGGCTCAACCGGCTGCGGCAGACAATTTGCATCGCGCCCCTTCGACCGCGCCGTGCGGCGAGACGGCTCATGACACAGGGACATGCGAGGGATTGTTGATGACGACGATGGAGAAGACGGTCGCAATCGAAACCACGGCGCTGGCGCGCCTCGACCAGGAAGGTCGCTTGCTCAACGCGGTGCTGAAGGGGCCGACGACGAAGCCCGGGCGATTTGGCTTCCGCGGTGACATCGCGCTCAAATTCCAGGCTCAGGTCGCCGACGAGAAGCGGCCACCGGACTTCTCGGTCGAGCAGGTCCTGACGGTGGTCCAGGACGGCGAGAGCACCATTCCGGTGCTGGCCGGCTACATCCATTCCCTCGCCTATCTCGAAGCTGCGGCTGAGGTTTTGAACGACCTGCTGCGCCCCGACGGCAGCTACTTCATGTTCTGCAACAACATCGACCTCTTGGTGAAATACCGCATCAAGATAGGCGACATCACCTTCTATGTGCTGCCCTGTGACGAATCCACAGTGTGGAAGGAGATGCTCGATCTGCTCTCGATCGACAAGAACGACATCAAGAAGCTCGATACCGCGGGCAAGCTCGATTACGTTCTGGACGCGGCCAAAGGCTACAGCGAGCCGTTCGAACTCGTCGCCTATGCCGACGCCCTGGCCAAGATGGAGCCGGTCAAGAACCGCAACGAGAACCGCCCGGTGTAGGCCGGGCTGATCCGTTCAATTCTCCTCGTGCTCCTCGTCGGGGAGGACCTCGTCGTCCTCGACGAGCGTCACGCCGGTGACGCAGATATCGTCATCCAGCAAGGCCAGTGCCACCGGCGTCAGGCTCTCGCCCTTGCAAGGCCCGTCCACACAGGTGCCGGTGCCGATCTCGAACAGCGATCCATGCTTGCCGCACAAGATGCGCAGCCCGTTCGGATCGAGGAACTGATTGCGCTCCCAGTCGAGATTGACCTTGTCATGCGGGCATTGGTTGACGTAGCCGAACACCTGCTTGCCCCAGCGCACGACGACGATCGGCCACGGCCGCTTGGTGCCGTCCTCCTCGACGATCATCAAATTGAAACCCATGGCGCGGCGGCTCGGGATGTCATTAATGCTGCAGATCGCGTAAGCGACGTTGGTGGTCATGTCGGTCCTCGTCCTTCAATGGTATTCCCGAGATCGGCCGGCACGAACCATCGCACCGCCCCGATCGGCTCCACTCGCGATCGGCGCTGCAAGATTCGCGCAACTCCGCAGCCGAGCCACAGTCTGCCAGTGCGGCCATGACGAACTGGCACAAAACTTGAAAATTTCGATCCCAACACCTTTGTGTAAGGAGATCGACATGAACGTTGCGCTGGATTTCGTCGAAAGCTCGCTGGATGACATCAAGACCGCCCTGGATGGCGGGACACTGACGGTCTATTCGGTGGCGCGCCCCATCACGGCCGACAAGGCGGTCGATCGCAGCGGCGTACTCGCGACGTTCACCTTCGGCTCGCCGGCGTTCGGTCCGTCCAAGGATGGGCTGGAAGAACCTAATTTCGTTGCGGCCTCGGTGCCCGCCTCGACGGTCGGCACGCCCGGCTTCGCTCGCGCCCGCAAGGCGGACGGCAGCACCGTGGCGGATTTCTCCGCCGGCCCGGGCGAGCGCGAGATCAAATTTGCCGAAGTGTCGTGCTCTCCGGGCGCGCCGGTCAAGATTGCGAGCTTCAAGATCATCGCCGAGGGTGGCTGGCCGGAGCGGCCGGAATACTACGATGCACATCCGCGCCCCGGCTATGCGATGCCGAAAACGCTCTGAGCACGGTCCAAGACCTGTGCCGCCTGTCCCCTTTCATGTTCGCGACATCACGAGCCAACACCCATGAGCACGGAAGCCTGTGACGCCCTGGTCAGCACGGAATGGCTGGCGGCGCATCTGACGGATCCCGAGGTCAAGGTCCTCGATTGCACCTGGCATCATCCGAGCACCAATCTGGATGGCCGCACCCAATATCGCGGCCGGCATCTGCCGGGCTCCGTGCATTTCGACATCGATCAGGTCGCCGACAAATCGACCGCGTTGCCGCACATGCTACCGAGCGCAGAGGATTTTGCGCACAAGGTCGGGCTGCTCGGCATCGGCAATGCGGATCGCGTGATCGTCTATGATCGCCTTTATGGCGGCGCGGCCGCCGCGCGGGTATGGTGGATGTTCCGCGTATTCGGGCACGACAACGTTGCGATGCTCGACGGAGGCTTCGGAAAGTGGACCAAGGAAAAGCTGCCGGCGGAGATGACACCGGTGCGTCCCGCGCCGAACAGCTTCAAGGCAAGCTTCAATGGCAACCTGGTCGCCACCCTCGCCGACGTCACGGCCAACCTGCAGACCGGCGCAGCGCAACTGATCGACGCGCGAGGTCCCGGTAAGTTCGACGGCAGTCAGGCCGATGTGTTCGCCTTCCGGCGGCAGGGACATATTCCAGGGGCGACCAATGTGCCCTGGGCCGATCTGGTCGATGCGGATACCGGCGTGCTGCTCGGGCCGGACGCGCTTGCGGCGCGCTTTGCCGCGGCCGGCATCGATTTGAACAAGCCGATCCTGACGAGCTGCGCCTCCGGCATCACGTCGTGCATGGTCGCACTGGCGCTGTATCGGCTCTGGATTCCGAGCGCGGCCGTCTACGACGGTTCGTGGGCGGAATGGAGCCTGACCGACGACACGCCGGCGGCGGCGTGACAATCATACCAGACGGGAGCTGAAGCATGGCAAGGACTCTGGTCAAGACCACTGAAGACGGCCGCAAGCTCGAGGTGGTCGGGCTCGCGATCTGTCTCGATGGCGAGCTCGAAGCCTTCGAGCTGGTCGAAGTGAAGATGCATCCGAACCGGCGGAAGATCTGGCAGGCGGCGCCCGATGCTGCCTACATGGCCGGACGCGTCACCCTGACCAAGGAACAGGCCGAGATCGTCGAGAAGGCGTTCGCGGCCGCCCAGGCGGAGATCCTGGCTAATCCCACCGCCATCAACGAACGGTTCCGGATCGCGGCGATGTGGAAAGCCCGCGAACAGGGGATCGAGTGACGGGCCTTTACGCGCGTTGAATTCGTCATTGCGAGCGAAGCAATCCAGGCTGCTTCAGCGGACCGAGTCCTGAATTGCTTCGGCGCTTACGCGCCTCGCAATGACGGCATGGCGAACTCACGCCTTACGCGGCCAATGCCGTCTGCCCTCGCGGCGGATTCACTGAAAAATCCGGCCGCGATAGCGATAGGCACCGTCATCATCCATATCGAACAGCGCCCCGATGTCGGGATGCTGCACCGGCTCACCCGAGACATCCGCGACCAGGTTCTGCTCCGGCACGTAGGCGATATAGCTGCTGTCACCGCACTCGGCGAGCAGATAGTAGAACGGTTGCTCCCTGGTGAGACGCGCATCCATCGTGATGGCGCGCCATCCCTCGTCGTCGGAGAACGCCGGATCGATGTCGAACACCACTCCACGCAGGTCATAGACGCGGTGCCGGGTCACCTGTCCGATCGTGAACTTGGCTTCGATGGCGCTCATGCCGAACTCGCTGATCTCAAGGCGCAGGCGTATGGGTCTGGCAGTTGGTCGGACAGACACGGGCGCAGGCGCCGCAGCCGATGCAGGCACCAGTGTCATTCATGACCATGATCTTCTTCTCGACCTCGTCGTCTTCATCGTCGTCGAGTTCGACGAACTCGCCTTCATCGTTGATCCCTTTCAAGGTCATGACCTCGCGGCCACAGACCTTGTAACAGCGGCCGCAGCCGATACACTTTTGGGCATCGATCGCGACCAGATAATCTGGCCGCCAGTCGCGGCCGTCGCGAGTTGCATTCGACATGACGCTCTGTCCTTCTTGAACCACGTGGAGCGGATCAGGCAGCCTCGAGCTTCTTCAGCTCGGCACGCTTCTTCTCCAGTTCGGAAAACGCCTCGTGCGCCTTCTGCGCGGTCGGGAGAATCTGATCCCAGTTGATCGGGAGCTCCTCCGACAGATCATGAAGGTTCATCTTGGCCTGCATCGCACGTGCGGAAAGCTTCTTGATTTCTGCTTTCAGCGTTTCCAGGTCGCTCATCGCTTCTCCTCGCCGTTCTCAGTAGTTTGCGACGTCTTTGAACTTTTCGATCATCTCGACGCCGGACTTGACGAACTTGTCCCCCTCGTCGGCGAGCTTGCCGAGATTGTCGAAGCCGAAACGATGCACGTCACGGAGCTGCTTGTTGACGACGATCAGGCGGCCCCCGATCAGCACCATGCGACCAAAACCTTCATGGCTCATCTTGAGCATCGGCGAGATCATCACGCCCGTCGCCCTCTCGATCGAGAGTGCAACCGCGTTGTAGAACAGCTCCATCCGCCAGATCGTTTCGGGATCTGGATCTCCGATGATCGGCAGCGCCCGCCGCTTCTCCTTGTCCAGGATGTAGGGATCGAGCAGATCGACGTCGCTCTTACCCTCCCAGGCGCCGTGGGTGTCCTGCGCCCGCCAGATCTTGATCAGTTCCTTGACGAAAGGCCGCTCCAGATCAGGCACGGCTTCGATTACGACCGCTGTATCAGACATGATTGATCCTCATTCCTCGAAATCGAGTACGCGCTCCTGGCCCTTGGCCAGCGCCTTGCGCAGCCAAGGCGGCGGGTTGCCCTTCAATACATCCTGCAACTTGCCGAGCAGATCGGTGATCTCTTCGGGCTGATTGACTTTCATCGGATGGATGTTGTTGGCGACGACACGCGCAGCCCCCGAGCCGCCGATCGCGGCGACGTAGAGGATGGCGCAATCCTTGATCGCGTCGATCTTCGGCGCGAGCTTATCCTCGTTGCCATCCTCCTTCAGGTCGCCGTCGAACTCGACAGCTTCAACGAAGCGATGTCCTTCCGGGTTCACATCGTAGATCGCGATGTTCTTGGCCCAGCCGAAATGCGCGTCGACCCTCTTCAAGTCCTGGGTAGCGAATGCGACCTTCATGCAAGCGTCCTTTCTCTTGAAGTGGGCGATCAGTGCAGCGGCGCGACGACTGGGGAGTCCGGCTGCGCTCCAGCCGTCTCGTGCCAGGCATCCCGCCAGGTATCCGGGGTCGGCTGACGATTGTCCTCGCGATCGGCGATCACGAGGTTGGCCAAGGTGAAGATCAGGTCGCGGGTGCCGCGATAGCCGATCGACATCAAATGGCCGGCGCCGAGCCGATCGAACATCGGAAAGCCGACGCGATAGAATGGGATTTTCAGGCGCGCTGCCGCCTGGCGCCCATGCGAATGCGTCATCATCAGCTCGCACGCGCGGTCCTTGGCCTGGTTCTCGAGATCCTCAAGGTCGCCGATCAGGACCTCCTCGCACGGCATGCGCTCGAGTACCGGCGATTGGGTCGTCGTGATCGCCACCGCGATCTTGGCGCCCATCTCGTGCAGCATGCTGGAGACATCGAACAACAGATCCGGCTCGGCGCCGATCGCGAGCTTGCGGCCGCCGATGTGGAAATGCGCATCGAGCATCGCATCGGCCAGCTGGCCGCGCTGCCTTCGATATTTCGCCGGCACCGGGCGTCCCGAGATCTCGCTCAGGAACGTCATGAACTCGTCGTTCGGCAGCAACCCGCAGAGACGCTCGAACAGCCGGTACGGCACGCCGGTCTTGGCCTGCATGGCTTCGGCCGCCCGCTTCATCTGCGCGCCGATCGCGATCGTCCAGGCCGACCGGCCCATGGTCGCAATCTCGTCGATGCCGATACCGCCGATCGTGGTCGGCACGAAATCGTCCGGGATATGACCGTCAAGGGAGCCGCCGAGATCGGGGAGGAAGGACGGCTCCAGCCCGAAATCCTCGAAGATAGTCCGCAGCTCCTCGATGTCGCCGGGCGTCAGATGGCAGCCCGGCAGCACGTTGACGCGCGCCGGATCGCGGCGGGTCGAGGTCGGAGTCTCGACCAGCACCTCGATCATCTTGGCCACGGTCTTGTCCCAGCCGTCCTGGAACGCATCCTTGAAATCCGGAGTCGAGACATAGACCAGCGGATAGTCGGCCAGCTGCGGATGCTTCTCGCGGATCAGCTTGATGTAGCCGTCGACGTCATCGCCCTTGGTCTCGGTGACGCCGGTGGAGCAGATGCCGATAATCTCGGGCTTCTGCCGCTTATGGATGTTCAAGATCGCCTGCTCGACGTTCTCATAGCCGCCGAGCACGGTCGCAACCTCGCTCATCGCTGTGGTCTGCATCGGCACCGCTTCCTTGAAATGGCGCACGAACAGCGTCAGCCCGAACGAGGTGCAGCCCTGCGAGCCGTGCAACAACGGCATCGCGCCGCGCAGCCCGAGAAAGGCGAAGGCGCCGCCGATCGGCTGGCTCATCTTGAGCGGATTGACCGCGCAGGCCTTCTTTCCGATGGTGACCTTGGCCATGGCGAGCGCCCTACTCCGCTGCCTGCAGCAGGTTTGTGGGCGCGTTCATCGCGGCCAGAATATCCTCGACCCGGACCGCGCAGGCGCCGCAGCCCCCCGAAGCGTTGGTATGCTGCTTGACGCCGGCGACGTCGGTCAGGCCATGGGCCTTGATCGCATCCTCGATCGTGCCGAGATCGACCGTCTTGCAGAAGCAGATCTTTTTGGCCCGCCGTGCGGCTTCGGCCGCGACCGGGTCGGCCGCGAGTGCGGCTGCTTCGGCATTGGCCTGGGCGATTGCCCTGGCCTGCCAGTTGCTATCCGCTTTCTCCCAGGGCGCCGGCTTGCGCAGCTGCTCCCACATCGGGTTATAGATCGCCTTGTCGATTTCCTCGACCAGCTTCACCATGCCGATATAGCCCATATAGGCATGGGAACGCTCCTGGTTGATGTCGAGCCAGGGCATCGCCGCCTTCAGCGCCACGAATTGCGATTTGCCGCCGGACAGCATGATGTCGGCCTTGGCGTCCTTGAGCATCTTGTACATTTCGCGGGGCGCCATATCGTCGATCATATGCGCATCCTGGCCCATCAGCTCCTTGATGCGCTCCTTGTCCTCCTTGGTCGACTTTTTGACCGATGTGCCGACCAGCTCCATGCCGGCCTCCTGCAGCGCCGCCACCACCGACCATGACTTCACGCCGCCGGTGATCAGCAGCACCTTCTTGCCGGTGAGCCGCTTCTTGAAGGGCTCGATCGCAGCCCACGCCTTGGCCTCTTCGCGCGCGATCACGGCTTCGGTCCGATCGAGCAGATCGGACGGTGCGCCGCGCTCGACCAGGAGCCGCGCGATCTCGCGCAGCGAGTCCGAGGAATCCTGGATGCCGTAGAACGAGCCTTCGAAGAACGGAATGCCGTAGCGCTCCTCCATCTTGCGGGCGACGTTGATCATCGCCTTGGAGCAGACCATCATCGCCGCACGCGCACGATGCGAGGACGCCACCTCCTTGTAGCGGCCGTCGCCCGAGATGCAGGCCGAGATGCGGATGCCGAGTTCGTCGAACAGCGGCTTCACCTGCCAGAGTTCACCCGACAGGTTGTATTCGCCGATGATGTTGAGGTCGTAGGGCGTGGTGATTTCCGGCTCGACCGTGCCGATCACGTGCTCCAGCAGCGCTTCGCCGGCGAGCTTGTTGCCGAGGTTCTTCGGTCCGACGAAGCCGGGCGAATTGACGGGAATGCACGGCTTGCCGAACTTGGCCGACGCCGCCTTGCACACGGCGTTGATGTCGTCGCCGGTCATCGCCGGCACGCAGGTCTGATAGACGAAGACGGCCGGCGGATCGTATTTCTCGATAATCTCCTTGATCGCCTTGTAGAGGCGCTTCTCGCCGCCGAACACCACGTCCGTCTCATTGATGTCGGTGGTGAATCCGGTGCGCCAGATCGAGGAACCGGATGATGCCGCGCCACGGTTGTCCCAGGAATTGCCCTCGCAGGCGATCGGACCATGCACCAGATGGGCAACGTCGGTGAGCGGCTGGAGCGCGATCTTGGCGCCGTCGAAGGCGCAGCCACCGGCCGCGCCGCCCGGCTGCAGCTGCTTGGTGCAGCCCTTCTTGCGCTCGGCTTCGGACTTGTTGGCGTTCTTACCGCAACCAGGCTCGTTGAAGACGTTCTGGATGGTGGCCGAAAGCGAGCTCATTGGCTTCTCCTGTTGACGGACCGTAGCGCCTTCGAGCACGGCTCAGACAATCAGCTGTCTTCCCCAAGAGCCCTGCCCTGGTCAGAGCCGGAGCGCGGCGGCCATGCCACCGCGCTCCGTCGCGTCTTAGCGGATGATGTCGAAGCTGTAGTCCGACTTCGCCGGCACGTTGGTGTTGCGATCGATCTCGTCGAAGATCTTGTCGAGGATCGTAACCAGCACGTTGAGGCCGCCCTGATAGCCCCACACCGGATAGCGATGCTTATGGTGGCGATCGAAGATCGGGAAGCCGATGCGGATCAGCGGCGTTCCGGTATCGCGCTCCAGATACTTGCCGTAGGTGTTGCCGATCAGAAAATCGACCGGCTCGGTGAACAGCAGCGAGCGCATGTGCCAGAGATCCTTGCCGGGATACACGTGGCAGTTCTTGCCGAACGGCGAGCTGTCGAAGACCGCCTGCACCTTCTCGGCCCAGTCCCTGTTGCCATTTGTGGCAAGCACGTGGGTCGGCTCGGCACCGAGTTCGAGCAGGAACGAGGCCAGCCCGAGGCAGAGATCGGGATCGCCGTAGATCGCGAACTTCTTGCCGTGGATGTGCGCGCTGGAGTCAGCGATCGCATCGACCAGGCGGCCGCGTTCGAGCGCGAGCTCTTCCGGGATTTCCTTGCCGGTAATGCGCGACAGCGCCATCACGAACGCATCGGTGCCGGTGACGCCGACCGGGTGGTTGAACGCAACGACCTCCTGGCCGTGCGCCTTGATGAGCGGCAGGGTCTTCTCGGTGCAATATTCCTGCATCGAGATGGTCGCCTTGGCGTGGATCGCGTTGGCGGCGTCTTCCAGCGTCGTGCCGCCGGCATACATGCGGAACTCGCCGTCGGTCGGGGTGTCGAACACATTCTCGTTGTCGCCGAGGATCGTGTAGTCGATACCCATCACCTTGAAGATGCGCTTGATCTCCCGGAGGTTGCCGACGGTGTAGCCGTCGAAGCCGCCGATGAAGTTGATCTTCTCGTTCGGCTGGCGCTCGAGCTTCGGCGCGGTGCCAGCCTTGCCGTCCCAGAAATGCTCGATGATGCCCTTGAGCGCATTGTCGTAGCCGGTGACATGGCTGCCGACGAAGGCGGGCGTGTGCGCGAACGGCACGTCGTATTCGGCCGGCACCGAGCCCTTCTCCTTGGAAGTCTTGATGAACGCGTTCAGGTCGTCGCCGATCACTTCCGCCATGCAGGTGGTGGAAACCGCGATCATCTTCGGCTTGTACATGTTGTAGGTGTTGGCAAGACCGTCGATCATGTTGTTGAGGCCGCCGAACACCGCCGCGTCCTCGGTCATCGACGACGACACGCAGGAGCTCGGCTCCTTGAAGTGGCGCGACAGATGGCTGCGGTAATAGGCCACGCATCCCTGCGAGCCATGGACGAACGGCATCGTGCCTTCGAAACCGACGGCGACGAACACGGCGCCGAGCGGTTGGCAGGCCTTGGCCGGGTTGACGGTCAGCGCCTCACGGGCGAAATTCTTCTCGCGATATTCGGGCGTCTTGGCCCATTCGCGCACCCGCTCGACCTCCGCAGGATCGCGCGGATTTTCGAACATCTTCTTCTTGTTGGCCAGCATCTGCTGGTATTCGGGACCACGGAAAAGCTCGAAGTGATCGAGCACATGTTCGGCACTTTGTGTCATGGGACAACCCTCTCAATTTCCTGTGTCGATCGGGAGCACCGGCCCTCCGCCGATGGAGGGCCGGGCCGTGGAGCTAGTTGCGGTTACTCGGCTGCCTGCAGGAACGGCTTCGGCGCCTGCTTCCAGGGAGCCTTGGCCATCTTCCAGATCGGCGAGTTGATGGCCATGTCCATGTCGCGGGCGAAGATCGCGAACCCGTCATAGCCGTGATAGGGACCCGAGTAGTCCCAGGAGTGCATCTGGCGGAACGGTACGCCCATCTTCTGGAATACGTACTTTTCCTTGATGCCCGAACCGACCAGATCCGGTTGGATCTTCTCGACGAACTTCTCGAACTCATAGCCGGTGACGTCGTCATAGATCAGCGTGCCGTCCTTGACGTAGTGCTGGGCGGTGCGCTGATAGTCGTCATTGTGCGCGAACTCGTAGCCGGTTCCGACGACCTCCATGCCGAGGTCCTCATAGGCCCCGATCACGTGACGCGGACGCAGGCCGCCGACGAACAGCATGACGGTCTTGCCTTCCAGGCGCGGCCGGTACTTCGCGATCACGGCGTCCATCAGCGGCTGATACTTGGCGATGACGCGCTCTGCACCTTCCTTGATCTTGTCGTCGAAATAGCTGGCGATCTTGCGCAGCGACTCCGCGATCTTGCTCGGCCCGAAGAAGTTGTACTCGCACCACGGAATACCGTACTTCTCTTCCATATGGCGCGAGATGTAGTTCATCGAGCGGTAGCAGTGCAGCACGTTGAGCTTCGCCTTCGGCGTCGCTTCCAGCTCGGCGAGCGAACCGTCGCCAGACCACTGGGCGATCACGCGCAGGCCCATCTCCTCGAGCAGGATGCGCGACGACCAGGCATCGCCGCCGATGTTGTAGTCGCCGATAATCGCGACGTCATAGGGCGACGGCTCGAAGCGCGCCGGGGCATCCGGGGCGATCTTGTCGAACACCCAGTCCCGGATCGCGTCGTTGGCGATATGGTGACCGAGCGACTGCGACACGCCGCGGAAGCCTTCGCAGCGGACCGGCACGATGGTCTTGCCGTCATACTCTTTCGACTTGCTCTTGGAGACCGCCTCGATGTCGTCGCCGATCAGGCCGATCGGACACTCAGACTGCACGGTGATGCCGTTGTTGAGCGGGAACAGCTCCTGGATCTCGTCCATGATCTTGGCAAGCTTCTTGTCGCCGCCGAAGACGATGTCCTTTTCCTGGAAATCGGAGGTGAACTGCATCGTCACGAAGGTGTCAATACCGGTCGTGCCAATATAGTAGTTGCGGCGGGCCGCCCAGGAGTACTGGCCGCAGCCGACCGGACCGTGGCTGATGTGGATCATGTCCTTGATCGGACCCCACACCACCCCCTTCGAACCGGCGTAAGCGCAGCCGCGGATGGTCATGACGCCGGGGATCGACTTGATGTTCGACTTGACGCCGCAGTCGGACTTACCGGACTCATGCACGTTCAGGTGCTTGGCACGACGCTTGGCGGTCTTTTCCGGATAGACCTTCAAGACCTCTGCGATCAATTCCTTGTTGCGTGCCTTGATCTCGGCAACGCTTTGTTTCTCGATGACGCTCATCTGGCTTTCCTCGATGATACGATTTGCGGACATCCACCCGGCCCTCTCGCGAAGGGCCGGGCGGCCTGTTTGGATTTAAGCCGTTGCGGCGAGGTCGGCGGCAGTCTTTCCGATCTGAGACTCGTCGACCGCTTTCATGATGCCGTGCTCCATCAGCATGTCTTCGAGCTCGTCCATCGTGATCGGGGTCGGGATGATGCCCTTGCCGGCATTGTTGTGAATCCGGGTCGCGAGTTCCCGGTAGTGGCCGGCCTGAACCGAATCCGGCGCATATTCCAGCACGGTCATGCGGCGCAGCTCGGCGTGCTGCACGATGTTGTCGCGCGGCACGAAGTAGATCAGCTTGGTGCCGAGCTTCTTGGCCAGGGCTTCCGCCAGCTCCAGCTCCTTGTCGGTCTGGCGCTCGTTGCAGACCAGGCCGCCGAGGCGCACGCCGCCCGAATTGGCGTACTTCAGAATCCCCTTGGAGATGTTGTTGGCGGCATACATCGCCATCATCTCGCCGGACATCACGATGTAGATTTCCTGCGCCTTGTTCTCGCGGATCGGCATCGCAAAGCCGCCGCAGACCACGTCGCCGAGCACGTCGTAGGACACGTAGTCGATGTCCTCATAGGCGCCGTTCTCTTCCAGGAAGTTGATCGAGGTGATCACGCCGCGGCCGGCGCAGCCGACCCCCGGCTCCGGACCGCCGGACTCGACGCAGCGGATGTTCTGATAGCCGACCTTCATCACCTCTTCGATCTCGAGGTCCTCGACGCTGCCCGCCGCAGCCGCCAGGCTCAGGATCGTGTCCTGCGCCTTGGCGTGCAGGATCAGGCGGGTCGAGTCCGCCTTCGGGTCGCAGCCGACGATCAGGATCCGGTGGCCCATCTGGGCCAGCGCCGCCAGCGTGTTTTGCGACGTCGTCGACTTGCCGATGCCGCCCTTGCCGTAAAATGCGATTTGTCGCAGTGACATTCTGCTCTCCATCAACCGATTGCCAATGTCCCGCATGCGCCTGGCATGACGAGACCGCGTCCTCTCTCTTCGAACCGGCAGACGGGTTATTGGGAAGGAGAGCATCGCTCGTCCGAAGCGTCGGCGTGCACTCAGCCCTCAACCTTTGCCTGGCAACCCGTTTTGCAACCGACGTGCCAGAGCGACTAAATCGTTAAAACACCCGCAGTTATAAGGAGATGCGAAATTACTTCGGGTGCGAAACAGGTTGTTGCAAACCCGACATCGAAGGCCCTCACCCGACGCGCCGGAAGCGCGCTGTCCGAAACGACACAACAGCGTCTGGCGGTGCGTTTGAGCCGTTTCGGCACCGGCCCGTCGAGAGCGGCCGCGCATCCAACCCGGTCTCGGCTCCGCACACGGTATGGAGTTTGCTTGCCTCGGCATGAAGCGATGACGAGGAGATTGCGATGCTCAAGATGGCCCAAACTGCCGCCGCCGGCCTGCCCGATATCGAGGACATCATCGAAAACTTCTCGCTCCTGGACGATTGGGACGATCGCTACCGCTACGTGATCGAGCTCGGCCGCGGGCTCATTCCGCTATCCGATGCCGAGCGCAGCGATGCCAACAAGGTGCAAGGCTGCACCAGCCAGGTGTGGCTTGCGACCGCCGTGCAGCGCAGCCCGGACGGGCCGGTGCTCGATTTCGTCGGCGACAGCGATGCCCATATCGTCCGCGGGCTGGTCGCGATCCTGCTCGCGATGGTCTCGGGACGCTCGGCCTCGGAGATCCTGAGCGCCGATCCGGTCGCGCTGTTCGAGAAGCTCGGCCTGCGCGAGCATCTGACCCCGCAGCGTTCCAACGGCTTCCGCTCGATGGTCTCCCGCATCAAGACCGACGCACAGGCGGCGCTGGCGGGGGCTTAGATCATACGAGAGTTCCGTCATTGCGAGGCGCTCTTGCGCCGAAGCAATCCAGGCATTTCCGGGTGGATAGACCGGATTGCTTCGCTCGCAATGAGCCGCGGCGACTATCTCAGCTTGTCAAAGGATGCGTGCGTCGATCACGCAAGTCGAAAGCGTCAGCCTTCGTCATTCAGGAAAAGAATTCCTGCGCCTTCTTCAGCGCGCGCACCAGCGCGTCGACCTCGTCGCGGGTGTTGTACATCGCGAAGGACGCCCGGCACGTCGCGGTCACGCCGAACCGTTCCAGGAGCGGCATCGCGCAATGGGTGCCGGCGCGGACGGCCACACCCGAGCGATCGATCACGGTCGCAAAATCATGCGCATGCGCGCCCTGCATCTCGAATGAGACGATCGCGCCCTTATCGGCTGCATTGCCGATGATGCGCAGCGAATTGATCTCGCGCAGCTGCTCGGTCGCGTAAGTGACGAGATCGCGCTCATGCGCTGCTATCCGCTGCTTGCCGATCGAGGCGACGTAGTCGATGGCGGCGCCGAGGCCCGCGGCCTCGACGATCGGCGGCGTGCCGGCCTCGAAGCGATGCGGTGGGTCGCCATAGGTCACCCAGTCCCGGCTGACCTCACGGATCATCTCGCCACCGCCGTTGAACGGCTGCATTGCCGCCAAAAGCTCGCGTTTGCCGTAGAGCGCGCCGATTCCGGTCGGCCCGTAGATCTTGTGGCCGGTGATGCAGTAGAAATCCGCATCAAGATCGCGGACGTCGACCTCGAGATGCACGGCGCCCTGCGAGCCGTCGACCAGCACCGGGATGCCGCGCGCATGCGCGATCTGGATCACCTGCTTGACCGGCACCACCGTCCCCAGCACGTTCGACATCTGGGTGATCGCCACCATCTTGGTGCGCGGGGTCAACAGCTTCTCGAACTCATCGATCAGGAAGTTGCCGTCGTCGTCGACGGGCGCCCATTTCAGCACCGCCCCCTGCCGCTCCCGCAGGAAGTGCCAAGGGATGATGTTGGCATGGTGCTCCATGATCGAGAGCACGATCTCGTCGCCCGGGCCGATCCGCTCGCGTCCGAACGTCTGCGCGACCAGGTTCACCGCTTCGGTCGCCCCCCGGGTGAAGATGATCTCCTCGGGACTTGCGGCATTCAGAAACGCGGCGACCTTGGCACGCGCGCCTTCATAAGCCTCGGTCGCGGCGTTGGCGAGGTAATGCAGCCCGCGATGCACGTTGGCGTATTCTGACGTGTAGACCTGGTTCATCCGCTCAAGCACCGCCTTCGGCTTCTGCGCCGAAGCGGCATTGTCGAGATAGACGAGCGGCTTGCCGTGCACCTGCAGGCCTAAAATCGGAAAATCCTCGCGGATGCGGCTGATGTCGTAGCTGTCTCCATTCACCGCCGCATGCATCGCCTACTCCCGTCGCCCAAGCCAGCCCAACATCATGTCGGTCAGGGCGTTCCGCACCTGCTCGTCGGCCGCCCCCTCGATGATTTCGCCGACGAAGGCCTGGATCAGCAGCGCCTCCGCCTCCTTCTCGGGGATGCCGCGCGCCATCAGATAGAAGCGCAGCTCCTCGTCGATGGCGCCGGTCGTGGTGCCGTGGCCGCACTGCACGTCATCGGCGAAGATCTCAAGCTCCGGCTTGCTGTCGGCCTCGGCCTCATCGGACAGCAGCAACGCGCGCGACATCATCTTGGCATCGGTCTTCTGCGCACCCGGGCTGACCGTGATCTTGCCTTGGAACACGGCCCGCGCACGGTCGCCGACGACCGCCTTGAAAGTCTCACGGCTCTGGCACTCCGCCGCGGCATGGTCGATCGCCAAGGTCGTATCGGCGTGCTGCGTGCCTTTGAGCAGGCTCGCGCCCTTGATGTCGACGATCGTGCCCTCGCCCGCCAGCCGCAGGAACAGCTGATTGCGGACAACCGCGCCACCGAGCACGAAGCCGAGCTGGTTGAAGCATGCCCGCGCCCCGACATTCGCCAGCAGCGAAGCGACATGCAACGCGCCATCCCCCTCGCGCGTCACCTTGATATGGTCGACACGTGCCTCATCGCCGACGACGAGTTGCATCGCGGTGTTGACCTGGTAGTCCGAGCCATCCGGCCCCTGATGTGTCTCGACGATGGTCGCGCTGGCCCCGCTGCCGACATTGACCAGCGAGCGGGTAAACATCGAGGTCGCCACCCAATTGGTCGTCACGAACGCCACATGGATCGGCCGCGCCAGCGCAGCTCCGGGAGCAACACAGATCACGACGCCGTTGCCGGCCAGCGCCGCGTTCAACGCCAGCGCCGGATCGTCCTCGGGAACGACGGCGCCGAGCCGCTGCGACAGCAGCGGCTGGTCGGATGCCAAGGCATCCGCCATCGCGTGAATGGTGAGACCGGTTTCGAGATCGGCAAGATCGGATAGTTCCGGAACGAATGCGCCATCGACGATCATCAGGCGGCGGAAGCCCACACCGGCGAACAGGTCCTGCACCTCGCGAGCCTTGGCCTTGGCCGCGTCATCCGGGAGCGAGGCGAGCCGCTTGGCTTCCTTCATCTGCCCGCGCAGATCGGTATATTTCCAGGCCTCGATTCGCCGATGCGGCAGGCCGACGGCATTGAAGCGGTCGAAGGCGGCGGAGCGGACCGCGGTGATCTCCTCGCCACCCGGCAAAAACTTGCGCGCGGTCTGGTAGAGGTCGGCCAGTCCCAACTCGGCCTTGGTCTTGCGGATGGCAATGCCCATGGTCGTTATGCCGCTTCGCTCTGATATTGCGCATAGCCGGTCGCCTCGAGCTCCCGGGCCAGTTCCTTGTCACCGGTGCGGACGATGCGACCGGCTGCGAAAACGTGCACGATATCGGGCACGATGTAGTCGAGCAGCCGCTGATAATGGGTGATCACGATCATGCCGCGCTCGGCCGAGCGCAGCGCATTGACGCCGTTCGCCACCACCTTCAGCGCGTCGATGTCGAGGCCGGAATCGGTCTCGTCGAGCACGCAGAGCTGCGGCTGCAGCAGTGCCATCTGCAGCGTCTCGTTGCGCTTCTTCTCACCGCCGGAGAAGCCGACATTGAGCGGCCGCTTCAGCATATCGGCATCGATGTTGAGCGTCTTGGCGACCTCGCGCACCCGCTTGAGCAGATCGGGCGACGATAGCTCCTCCTCGCCGCGCGCCTTGCGCTGGGCATTGAAGGCCGCGCGCAGGAAGGTCAGCGTCGCCACACCGGGAATTTCCAGCGGATATTGGAATGCGAGGAAGACGCCCTTGGCGGCCCGCTCATCCGGCGCCATCGCCAGCAGGTCCTCGCCGTTGAGATATACCTCGCCCGCGGTCACCTCGTAGCCGGGCTTGCCGGCGAGCACATAAGAGAGCGTCGACTTGCCGGCGCCGTTCGGCCCCATGATGGCGTGGATCTCGCCCTTGTTCACGGTGAGATCCAGCCCCTGGATGATCTTCCGTCCACCGGCGATCTCGGCGTGGAGTCCCTTGATTTCGAGCAGGGCCGTCATCGAACACTCCTTCTTTTCATCTTGCCGCGTGGCGGCCTATCCGACCGAGCCTTCGAGCGAGATCGAGATCAGCTTCTGCGCTTCGACCGCGAACTCCATCGGGAGCTGCTGCAGCACGTCCTTGACGAAGCCGTTGACGACCAGCCCGACCGCCTCTTCCTGGCTCAAGCCGCGCTGGACGCAGTAGAACAGCACGTCCTCGGAGATCTTCGAGGTCGTCGCCTCGTGCTCGAACACGGCAGAGGAGTTCTTGGCTTCGATATAGGGAACGGTGTGCGCGCCGCATTTGTCGCCGATCAGCAGCGAATCGCAGGCGGTGAAGTTGCGCGCGCCGCTAGCCTTGCGATGGGCCGTCACCAGGCCGCGATAGGTGTTCTGCGACTTGCCCGCCGCGATGCCCTTGGAGATGATCCGGCTCGACGTGTTCTTGCCGAGATGGATCATCTTGGTGCCGCTATCGACCTGCTGGAAGCCGTTGGAGATCGCGATCGAGTAGAACTCGCCGCGCGAATTGTCGCCGCGCAAAATGCAGCTCGGATATTTCCAGGTGATCGCCGATCCGGTCTCGACCTGCGTCCAGGAAATCTTGGAATTCGGGCCACGGCAATCGCCGCGCTTGGTGACGAAATTATAGATGCCGCCGACGCCTTCGGCATTGCCCGGATACCAGTTCTGCACCGTCGAATATTTGATCTCGGCGTCGTCGAGCGCGACCAGCTCGACCACCGCCGCATGCAGCTGGTTCTCGTCGCGCTGCGGCGCAGTGCAGCCTTCGAGATAACTCACATACGCGCCCTTGTCGGCGATGATCAGCGTACGCTCGAACTGCCCGGTGTTGCGTTCGTTGATGCGGAAATAGGTCGAAAGTTCCATCGGGCAACGCACGCCCTCGGGCACGTAGACGAACGAGCCATCCGAAAACACCGCCGAATTGAGCGTGGCAAAATAATTGTCCGAGGTCGGCACCACGCTGCCGAGATACTTCTGCACCAGCTCGGGGTATTCGCGGATCGCTTCCGAGATCGGCATGAAGATCACGCCCGCCTTCTTCAGCTCTTCCTTGAAGGTCGTGGCCACGGAAACCGAATCGAAAACGGCATCGACCGCGATCTTGCTGCGCGGCGCCGCCGGCTCACTCTCACCATCGCCGGCGGCCGACGGCTGCACACCTTCGAGAATCTCGACCTCGCGCAAGGGAATGCCGAGCTTCTCATAGGTCTTCAGGATCTCCGGATCGATCTCGTCGAGGGAGGCGACCTGCTTCTTCGGCTTCGGCGCGGCGTAGTAATAGAGATCCTGATAGTCGATCTTGGGATAGCCGACGCGCGCCCAGGTCGGCTCCTCCATGGTCAGCCAGCGCCGATAGGCGTCCAGCCGCCATTGCAGCATCCACGCCGGCTCATTCTTCTTGCCCGAAATGAAGCGGATGGTGTCTTCCGAAAGCCCCTTGGGGGCCTTCTCCGACTCGATGACGGTCTCAAATCCGTACCGATACTGATCGACATCGATGTCCTTGACCCGATCGATCGTCTCCTGAACGGCTGCCATGCGTCACTCCGCCTCTTTTCCCTCGTCACTCCGCTTGCGTCAGGCCGGCACGCAGGTATCTGGGACCGGACAGACCGCGGCGCATTGCGGCGCGTCGAAGTGACCTTCGCATTCGGTGCACTTCTTGGGATCGATGATGTACATGTCGTTCTTCAGCCGGATGGCTGCGTTCGGACATTCGAACTCGCAGGCACCGCAGACCGTGCATTGCGACGCGATGATCTTGTAGGCCATGAACCGCTCTCCGCGATTTTGCGACATCGGACGACGTCATTCGCGAAGAGGTCTTTCAAGCCGCATGCCAGACGCCATACGTCTGATATCGCAAGGTTATTCCTGATTACTTCGGAGCCGCCAAGCTGTCGCGCTCCCGACATGTCGCAAGTCCGACAGCGCAGTCATTCGCGGCCAACAACTCTGGTACAATGTCGGATCTGCGTAACTTGGTGCGCAAAAAAATCACGCGCCAACGCAAGCTGGCGCGTGAATCTCTGGAGCAAGTCGGGAACGCCGACGACGCGCGTGGCACGCGCTCGTGCCAGCGCGGATCAGAACCGCTTGACCTCGATGTTGTGCTTCTTCAGCGCGTAGCCGATTTGGCGCGGCGTCAGGCCGAGCAACCGCGCGGCCTTCGCCTGCACCCAGCCCGAACGCTCCATCGCCTGGACGATGCGGTCGCGCTCGAGCCCCGCTCCTTCGCCCACCATCTCGATGGTCTCGCCATCGATGCCGTCCATGGGCACTGTCGGCGCCGTGACTTCGACCGGCGCGGTCGCACGCGGCAGAATCGGCAACGGCACCATCGGCTGCGCACGGGGCGGTGGCGGGGTCACGGTGTTGCCCTTCCACAGGATCGCCGACATGCATTCGTTTCGGCTGCAGGCGAAATCATCCATCACGATCGAAGGGCCTGCCGCCATGGTCGCGGTCCGCTGCACGCAGTTCTCGAGCTCGCGAACATTGCCGGGGAAGCCGCAATGCATCAGCACATCGATGGCGCTGACGTCGAAGTTCAGGTCGCGCTCGTTCTCGCAATTGAAGCGTCGCAGGAACTCGCGCGCCAGCTGGGGAATGTCGCTGCGCCGCTCGCGCAGGGGCGGCAGCTTGATCGGCACGACGCTGATCCGGTAATAGAGGTCGGCGCGAAATTCGTTGCGCGACACGGCCTCTTCCAGATTGCGGTTGGTCGCGGTGACGATGCGCACATCGACCTTGATGGTCTGGTTGCCGCCGACCCGCTCGAACTCCTGCTCCTGCAGCACGCGCAACAGCTTGGCCTGGAACGCCGGCGAGATCTCGCCGATTTCGTCGAGGAACAAGGTGCCCTTGTCGGCCAGCTCGAAGCGGCCTTTGCGTGAGTTGATCGCGCCGGTGAACGCGCCCTTCTCATGTCCGAACAATTCGGATTCCAGCACGGTCTCCGGCAGCGCCGCGCAATTGATCTTGATGAAGGGGCGCTTGGCTCGGCTCGACAGCTCATGAATGGCCTTCGCGACCAATTCCTTGCCGGTACCGGACTCGCCGCGCAGCAAGACCGGCGCGTTCGACTTGGCCACCACGTTGATCTTCTCGAGCAGGGCACGCAGCGCCGGACTGTCTCCGACGATCCCATCGACCAGGACCTTCTTGCGGTCCTTCGGCGCAGGCTTCAGTTCCGACAGCTCTTTCTGCAGCCGGTGGCTTTCAGCCATCAGCCGCTCGCGGTCGCGCGCCACCACGCAATGCAGCTTGATGGTCTGGCCGATCAGGTTCGCAACCATTGTCAGGAAGCGCACGTCGGCGTCGAGACGAAAGATCGATCGGCCGTCCCAGACCCGGTCGATGGTCAGCGTACCCACCACCTTCTGGTCGATCCGGATCGGAACACCGAGAAACGACACGCGCACGTCGGAGCCGGCCCCGAGGATGGTCACGTCGGCTTCGCCGAAGGCCGGATGGTCGGCGACGTTCTCGGCGATCAGCGGCACCGCCGTAGCGACGATTTGATCGAGGGCTTTCTGCGGCAGGCGTTCGCGGTAGCGCTGATCGCTGCCTTCGCTCCAGCCTGCCCCCACCGCGATGTCGGGGATACCGTCATCAGCCAGCAGCGACACCACACCATGACGCATCTGCATGAACGACTGCAGCAGGTTGACGACATTGGCGAGGGTGATTTCAAGCCGGGTCGGCGCGGCCAGGATTTTCGAGATCTCGAAGATGCCGGTCAGCGCGATCTCGCTCAGCGGGATGGGAGCTGCATTGGACCGCGCGTCTTGAGCTTCGACCTTAAGTGCTTCCGATTGGATCATGGTCGCATCTCTATCGTCACGGACGCTTCCTTCGGATCGCCCGATTTTGTAGATGTTCTAACATCCTCTCTCATCCGCAACTGATTGTCGTGCCTAACTTTGCTGCACTGCCGTAGAATGAGTGGGCAGATACCGACCAGAAAAGTCGCAAAGCTATCAGGGCATTAATAGTTCGAGCGGGCGCAGGGCTGCAGCCTCGGCCGCAGCGCATCATTGCCGAGCAATAAAGGCGGCCGATGGTCTCGATCGGATTGTCGTGCCGGTCCTTCGCGGAATTCAGAATGGTTCGCAGCTGCGACTAAAGATGCTGCCCCCCGTTGATCTGAATTTCCTCGCCGGTCACGTAGCTGGCGGCATCGGAACAGAGAAAGAAGATCACCTTGGCGACTTCGTCCGGCAGGCCGATCCGGCGCATCGGGATCAGCGGCGAAAACCGCGCCTCGGTCTCCGGCGACACCATCTCGGTCTTGATTTCTCCCGGCGCGATCGCGTTGACGCGAATGCCATGCGGCGCAAAGTCGTGAGCCATTTCGCGGGTGAGACAGGCGAGCGCCGCCTTCGAAGTGGCGTAGGCCGTGCCGGCGAAGGGGTGGACACGAGAGCCGACGATCGAGGTCACGTTGACCACCGCGCCCTGCCCGAGCTTGAGTTCCTCGAACAGCCCGCGGGCGAGCAAAATCGGCCCGAGAAAATTCACGTGAAAGACGGTCATCCAAGCCTCGACCGAGGTCGAAAGCGAATCGAGACGGGAGCCGTCCGTCGCCTTGGGCGAGATCGCGGCATTGTTGATCAATGCATGCAGCGGGGCACCCGCCAAGCGCGCCTTGATATCAGCGATGGCACGCGGCACCGCCTGGCGGTCACTCAGGTCGACCTGGACGTGATTGTCAGGGCCTGCATCCCACGGACAGCGCCCGCCGTCGAACGGCTGTCGCGAGCAGGTGATGATCCGCCAGCCGGCGTCCGAAAACAATTTCGCGGTGGCGTGCCCGATCCCGCGTGAGCCGCCGGTCAGCACCATCGTCTTCTGCTCTTGCCGCGCTCCCGTGCCGACAGACGCGGCGCCATGGAACGGACATAGCAAAGCAGCCGAACCAGGCTCGGCTTCGGCTTGTCGTTCGCCTTGTTCGAGATCGAGACTCACACGCGCTCCCGGTGTTGCGCTCCAGGCGACCGATCCTCGCCCCTGAGAGGCTGCTCGGTGGTCTTGTGGTAGTGCTGCAGGATTTGGGCCAGCAAAAGACGACGCTGGTGCGGTGAGCTTGAGTTTCGCGAACTGCCGCTGGAACTTCGAAAACGAACATCCAATCCTCAACAGCTACTCATAACAGTCGCTTAGCTCCTGCGCTTTCGCGCCACCGAAGCGCAGCTCTGAGCACGAGTGAATGTCGGCGCCGGAACACGCGCGAGCAGCCATCGCTGTCGGATTCACGACAGCTTGGCCGGTTTCAGACATCAAGAGCGACGCCGTCGTGGCGGCAATTCGCATAACCCATTGACGTAAGGCACATTCTCCGAGCTCCACGGAGCTGGTCCAACTCTTGCTCTCATTCTGACAATCAAGTTCTCACAACCAACTTTCCAACAACACTGCCGCCGTCTGTCCGGCCGGCCAGACGCTGAACGCTGCAGGGCCTTTTTTCGATGGGATTGAGCGCCGTCAGGCTCGCCGTCATTCTCGGCACGAACGAAATTGCATCGGCGATCGCCGTCCATCTGCATCGCGCAGGCTACTGCGTGGTGCTCTCGCACGATCCCAATCCGCCCGTCATGCGCCGCAAGATGGCGTTCCACGATGCGCTGTTTGCGGATTTCGCGCGGGTCGAAAATGTGATCGGCGAGCGCATCGAGGGCAGCATGGATGTCTTCAAGGCACTGCGCGCGCCGCGGCACGTCCTCGTCACTTGGCTTGGTCTCCTCGACTTGCTCCCAGTGGGCGAGATCAACCTGCTCGTGGATGCGCGCATGCAGCGGCGCAACATCACTCCGGACCTCAGGGGGATCACCCGTTTCTCGATCGGATTGGGACCGGGGTTCTCGCCCTCGGCCAACTGCGATGTCGCGATTGAAACCAAGCCCGGGCAAAGCGGCCTGATCGTGCGTGAGGGCTGGACGGCCGCGGCCGACGGCGTGCCGCCGCGGTTGGGTGGCGTGGGCGCCGAGCGTTTCGTCTACTCGCCTTATGAAGGCCGCTGGCACACGCCGGTCGAAATCGGCACGCGCATCTACAAGGGTTTCGTCGTCGGCCACTTGTCCGGTACCGCCCTTGTCGCGCCGTATGACGGCGTTCTGCGCGGCATCGTCCGCGACGGCAGCGACGTGCCCGCAGGCATCAAGCTTCTGGAGATTGATCCGCGCGGCCGACATGCGCAATGGACCGGGATCGACGATCGCGGACAGGCGATCGCGGCAGCGACGCTCGCCGTCGCCCAGCAGCATGCGGCGGAGCACGCCGTCGACACAGCGCACGATCTCGCCGCGCCGGCCAAGACGGACTGATGCGGATCGCGCAGAGAACCACGTGGCGCTGAGGCGCGTCGCGATGAGGCCGGCAGAAGGTAACGCATCATTCTGGACTGCTCTCCGTTCGCTGCCAGGCAGTCGAAGACGAGGGCTTGGTTTGGGGCAAAAATGACAGCCCCTCATGGTGAGGAACGCCGCTTGCGGCACGTCTCGAACCATGAGGCCCGGTCCAGTTTGGGCCATAGGCGATCGTTCTGCCTGTCACTGCAAGGCACCTGATTGCATCGGAGCGAGACGTCTTCCTCCTGGCCACTGTTCCACCGCTTCTCCGATTGGCACCGTTGTTGCTTATGGCTTGCAGAAGCGAGCCAAGACACCATGATCATCTGCTCTTGCAATGTCATCAGCGACCGCGCGATCCGCGACATCGTGACCACGGCCGATGTCGCGTTCGGCTCACCGGCTCAGGTCTATGACTGTCTGGGATGCGTCGTCCAATGCGGACTCTGCTCGCGCTCGGTCAAGAGCATCCTTGAAGAAAGACAGGCGAAAACTGCACGCAGGACACAGAGTGGACAGCCGAACATGGTCGTTCCGCCGGCCCCTTGCACACAGCTTGCGATCTCATGAACCTTCAAGTTCCTTGAAGGCCTCGCGGGCATTGCGGAACGCGTCGATGCCGGCCGGCACCCCGCAATAGACTGCGACCTGCAGCAGCACTTCCTTGATTTCGTCCTTGGTCAGGCCGTTCTTGATTGCGCCCTTGACGTGAAGCTTGAGTTCGTGCGGACGGCCGAGCGCGCCAAGCATGGCCAGATTGATGATGCTGCGGGTGCGCCGGTCCAGTCCCGGGCGGGTCCACAATGCGCCCCAGCAGAACTCGGTCGACCATTCCGCCATGGTACGGGTGAACTCGTCCGCGCCGGCGATGGATTTGTTGACGTAGTCCTCTCCGAGCACCTCCTTGCGCACCTTGAGACCTTCTTCGAACAGCGGGCTCTTGCTCATGATGTATCCTTGTCATGGTTGAACGGAGATGACGCGCCTGCGCAGCGCGTAAGACATGGCGCATGTGCGAAATCCCACACTTGCAGGTTAGCCGACAATCTGGCCACTTCGCTACCTGCGCCAAACCAACAAGAACGCTCCCGCCGAACGACGCGGGGCAAAATAACGGGGAGTGAACGATGGCAGGCGATGCCGCGAGCCAGGTGATCGGATTTGTCGGAACCGGCCGCATGGGCGGCCCGATGGCGGGCAGACTGCTCGACGCCGGTTATAAGCTTTGCGTCTACGACACCCGGCCTGAGGCGATGGCGCCGCTGCTTGCGCGTGGCGCGCAAGGCGCAGCCTCTCCGGCGGAGGTCGCCTCCTCGGCGGATATCGTGCTGACCAGCCTGCCCACGCCCGACATCGTCAGGGCCGTCGCGCTGGGCCCGGACGGAGTAGTCGCGGGTACGCGGTCCCGCATCATGATCGATCTGTCGACCACCGGTCCCAGTGCGGCCAGGCAGATCGCCGAAGGGCTGCGGGCGAAGGCGATCACGCTCGTCGATGCACCCGTCAGCGGCGGCATCAAGGGCGCCGTGAACGGCACGCTCGCCGTCATGGTGTCCTGCCCGCGGCCCACCTACGATGTCATCGAACCGATCTTAGCGAATTTCGGCCGGCTGTTTCATGCCGGCGAGACGGCGGGACTCGGACAGACCGCGAAGCTCGCCAACAATCTGATGGCGGCGGCCGCGCTCGTGATCACGTCTGAAGCTGTGGCGATGGGCGTGAAGGGCGGGCTCGATGCCAAGGTGCTGATCGACATCATCAATGCCAGCACCGGCCGCAACAGCGCCTCCCAAGACAAGTTTCCGCGGTCGGTCCTGCCCGGCACGTTCGATTTCGGCTTCGCCACCGGACTGTCCTACAAGGACGTGCGGCTGTGCCTGGACGAAGCGGAAGCCATGGGCGTGCCGATGGTGTGCGGCGCGGTGGTCCGCCAGATGCTGGCGATCACCAACGCCAAATACGGCCCGACCTCCGACTTCACCTCGATCGCGCGCGTGGTCGAGGAATGGGCCGGCGTCGAGATGCGAGACAAGAGCGCGGCACTCAAATGAACGGCTTGCCGCCGGTCACCGCGACCGTCGTCCCCGAGGTGTAGCTGGAGAGCGGATCGGCGAGCATCACACAGGCGGTGGCGACCTCACCTCCGCCTTAGCCGGGCAGAATGGTCGGCGGCGGCGCCTCGGCCTGCTCGCGCAACTGCTCGGTCTCGCGCAATTCCTGCTCGGCCAGGTACCAGAACTCATCCTGTCGCCCCTCGGGCCGGCCGGCTTGTTCCCACAGCTGATGCGCGCGCTCGCGGATTCTCTCGTCTGTCGGCTGGTCCATGAGCACGATCTCACGCGAAACGAGGCGCACGGCCCCGCCCCTCCGGGGGCTGGCACAGCGAGGCAAGGCCGTGCAGGCACGTCCCTTGGACGCGACCTACGACGGCAATGCGCAACGTCCGATGAAGTTCCAGCACGTCGGCGGCGGGCAGCGGCTCGCTGTTGTGATCGAGATCGGTCATTCGTCCCTATTGTCGTTCTTCAACCGAGAGTTCCCGGCATGAAGCAGCGGATCGAGGTGCCGAGCGATCCCTTGATCGGCCACACCATGGTGCGCCCCGAGCGGTTGGGCTCGGTGATCACGGCATCGTCGGGCACGACGACCCACTCGCCATCGAGGCGAACGCGATAATGTGTGCCTTCCATATCCCAGTCGGGATCCGAGACGGCCAAGCCGTCGGCATCGGAGCAACACGGGCCGCGTCCGCTTTTCAAGCTGTCAAACCAGGCCTTCAGCGGCGAGTTGGCATAGCGGCCGTCATCGCGCGCCAGCGCAAGGTGCAGCGGCCACGCCGTCGACAGGAGGGCGAAGCTCAAAGCGATCAACCTCTTGGTCATTCGAGCACCGCAAGCATGGCAGTCACGGTCCCGTGAATACGGGTCACGTCTGTCGCATCGTGCTCATCAAATGCGCTGATCCCAAGATGGTTCCTGTCGGGATGATGCCTTCGGAATCAGCAAACGCCGTCGAACGCGATCATGAGCGAGAAATGCTCCCGATTTCAGAGGCAGGCTATGTCAGGCCGCGTCCGCAGGCACCATGGCTTCGACGACGACGCCGCTCCCGGCCGAGACCACCGTGAGACTGCCGCCCAGCGCGAGCAACCGCTCGCGCATGCCGGTCAAGCCAAAACCGAGTCTGTGGTCCGGCTGCAAGCCGCGGCCATCGTCACTGATCAGGACGCGCGTGTAGCTGCGGCCGCTGCGCGATTGCATCTCCTGCGCGGCCGGCTCGATGGTGACATCGACCAGGCTCGCCTCGGCGTGGCGAAACACGTTGGTGAGCGATTCCTGCACCACGCGGTAGATGGTGAGGTCGGCGGCCTCGCCATGCGCACCGAGCGCATCCGATATCCGGGTCTTGATCGCGATATCCGGGCGCGCCTCGCGCCACAGTCGCACCAAGGCGCCGACAGCTTCGCGCAAGCCAAGCTCGGCCAGGCCGACCGGGCGCAGCCGCTCCAGGATGCGGCGGTTGAACTGCTGCACGGCATTGACCTGATCGAGGATCGCCTGGCCATGCTTGCGCAGCGCGGCGACATCGATCGCGCCGGTGTCGGCGAGCCGCATCAAGGCGCTGGCATGTGCACGCAGCGCGAACAGGTGCGGACCGAACTCGTCATGCAGATCGCGGGCGATCTCCTTGCGTTCATGGTCCTGCAGCGACACCGTGCGCTCGGCGAGGCGCCGTTTTTCCTCCACGGCGTCCCCGAGCACTGCAGCGAGGTGGTTGAGCTTCTGGCAGATCGCAGCGAGCTCAGGCGAGCCGCCCGGCTTCACCCGCGCGTCGTAGGCGCCGCCTTCGATCTGCGCCATCGCGCGCGACAGGTCGCCCAGCGGCGAAAGCGCCCGGTCCACCACCAGCATGGTGATCAGGAACGAGGCGGCGGCGATCGCCGTGCCGACGATGAGCTGGGTCAGTATGCCATCCCAGATCTCGGCAATCTCGTCGTCCGGATGCGACGTGATCACCAGCGTGTCCGGCCGCCCCGCAACCATAACGGGAACCACGACCGATCGCTTCTCCGGATGCACCAGCGCGACGAACCAATCCGGCGCTGACCGCGTGCTGGCTCCGCCGGGCCGATCGGAAGTCTGCAAGACGGATGCGTTCCGACTCATGACGCTGACATGACGAAGCTGGCTCAGATCGCCCACGATCCGCCTCAGCTGCGCATCGGGGTCCGGCGCCTCGTTCAACCCGGCGACGATGGTCTCGACAAAGCCGCGCGCGAGCCGGATCACGCTCTGATCCTCGGCGCGCACGCGCGGACCGGCTTCCCAGACCAGCCGGCCGATATTGATGCCAAGTCCCAGCGCCAGCACCAACGCGAGCAGCAGGTTGATCCGGGCGCGTAGCGACAAATTCTGCCACATCTTATTGATCCGTGGTGCGTCTCATTCACATGTCCGCCGACATTGACAGGCAAATTGGCGGGCGATCTAATCCAACCATGAGATCGCGCGCGATGCATCTTTGATGCACTGCAACAAGCGATACGAGAATTGCGGGAACCCAGGGCATGCGCGTTCTGATCGTCGATGATCATCCCATTGTCGCATCGGGCTGCCGCGCCGTGCTCTCCGGCGAGGCGGATGTCGTGCTGCTCGAAGCCTCGGATGCCGAGAGTGGCGAGCAAACCTTTCTTGCCGAGCGCCCGGATGTCTCGGTCATCGACATCAACCTGCCGACCGTGTCGGGCTTCGAACTCGCGCGCCGCATCCTCGCCCATGAGGCAGGCGCCCGCCTGATCATGTTCAGCATGAACGACGACCCGGCCTTCGCGGCGCGTGCCATCGATATCGGGGCCAAGGGGTACGTCTCGAAAAGCGGCGACCCGAACGATCTGGTGGAGGCGATCCGTCAGGTCCGTCGCGGAGATACCTATCTGCCGCCGGCCATCGCCCGCAGCATTGCCTTTGCCGGCCCGGCCTTCGCCCAAAGCCCGCTGGCGAAGCTGAACCCGCGGGAGATGGAGATCTTGCGTCTGCTCAGCGCCGGCAAGAGCCTGTCGGAAATCGCCTGGCTCATTCAATCCTCCTACAAGACGGTCGCCAATACCGCCTCGATCATCCGTCACAAGCTTGGGGTGAAGACCTCCGGCGAACTGGTCCGTCTCGCCATTGCGCATGGCGTGAGCTGAAACACCCGGGCCGCACTCAACAGGATACGACATCATGACGCTCACCACCGTTTCGACCAACAAATCCCATGGCGGCACGCAGGGCGTCTATCGGCACGCCAGCGCCGAGACCAAGACCGACATGACCTTCTCGGTGTTCGTGCCGCCGCATGCGGAGGGCGCGAAATTGCCGGTGGTCTGGTATCTGTCTGGCCTGACCTGCACCCACGCCAATGTCACCGAGAAGGGCGAATTCCGCGCCGCCTGCGCCGAGCTTGGCCTGGTGTTCGTCGCGCCCGATACCAGCCCGCGCGGCGAGGGCGTTCCGGGCGATGCCAACAATGCCTATGATTTCGGCCTTGGCGCCGGCTTCTACGTCGATGCCAGCAAGGAGCCGTATGCGCGCAATTATCGCATGTGGAGCTATGTTACCGAGGAACTGCCGAGCGTGCTCGCCGCCAATTTTCCGATCGACCCGCGACGGCAATCGGTGATGGGCCATTCGATGGGCGGGCACGGCGCGCTGACGGTCGCCTTGCGCAATCCCGATCGCTATCGCGCGGCCAGCGCATTTTCGCCCATCGTTGCGCCGTCGCAGGTGCCCTGGGGCATCAAGGCGCTCGGCGGCTATCTCGGCGATGACAAGGCGGCATGGCGCAAGCACGATGCGGTGGCGCTGATCGAGGACGGCGCACACTTCTCCGACCTCCTGGTCGATTATGGCGATGCCGACCAGTTCCTCACCGAGCAGCTTCGCCCGCAGCTGTTGCAGGCCGCCTGCGAGAAGGCCAACATCCGTTTGCTGTTGCGTCGGCAGGAGGGGTACGACCACAGCTACTACTTCATCTCCACGTTCATGGCGGATCATCTGCGCTGGCACGCCGCGCGGCTCGGGAGCTGAGGAATAAGCCCGGAAACGGAAGCAGCCGTCGTCACCCGGACCGGTGTCGACAAGCTCGGCGTCATTGCGAGGAGCGTAAGCTCCGAAGCAATCCAGAATCCCCGTGCAGGCTGGATTGCTTAGCTGACGTACGCAATGACGTGGCAGGTCGCCATGGACGGAGGCCAGCCATTTTGCCCGTCGTGCCAATCTGTCGCAGGCATCAAACCTTGCCGTGTCGGGCAAATCAGAACGATCATTCCGCCCGTCTCGCGCTCACAAGAGGGGCGGATCGCGATCGTCACGGA
Organism: Bradyrhizobium sp. SZCCHNR3119; assembly: GCF_032487775.1. NCBI lineage: Bacteria > Pseudomonadati > Pseudomonadota > Alphaproteobacteria > Hyphomicrobiales > Nitrobacteraceae > Bradyrhizobium > Bradyrhizobium sp. SZCCHNR3119. The sequence continues at coordinate 976,012 of NZ_JAUEUV010000001.1, forward strand.
CGTCGAGCGCGGGATGCGATGGACGCGTCGGGGCCGCAGCATGATCGCTCATGCAGGCGAACGGCACCGATGCGGACGGCGAAATTGCGTGGTCCTGGCGCCCCGACGCTGGCGCTAAATCGGCAGGCGATGATTCCTGCCGGTGACGGTGGCTAACAAGCCCGGCACACCGAGGAGAGCGCGACATAAGCGTTAAAACCATCGCGCAGGGAAGGCCGGCGTGTCCGGCTCGTACCTGTGGTGACTGCCGCCTGCTTTTTTCTTGCAGGCGGGCCATGGGTGCGACCAGCACCCGGCCTTCCCGGCGCCCTCTCCTTCAGAGGGCCGCGCTAACGCAAAGCTCGGACGCGAATCGCGCCGCGAGAACGTGTTGTTGCGTTCGATCGTTGTCACGTGTCGATTTCAGATCACTTCATTGCTTCTGCGGCAGACCGTAGTTCGCCGCCAGCATGCGGTTGCGGATCAGCCAGGCCATGGTGCGCGACCAGGACTCGTCGGTATTGCCGCGCATGTCGGCGCTCATCGCCGCAACGGGCTGGCCGCTGCGCACGTCGCGCAGATAGAGGTTCATGTTGAGGATGAGGTTGGAGACCTTCTGCACGACGCCGGTGATCTCGAGATCGGCCCCGAGCTGCGCCGCCAGCTTGATGTCGCAGCCGCCGCAGGCCTGCAGATTGCTATTGTGCGCCGCACTCTTCACCGGTTCGATATCGAGAACGCGATATTGGCCCGACTCCTGCAATGCTTTGCGCAACTGTTCCGCAGCCCGCGCCAGCCGGGCCGCTTCGTCCTGCCGCGGTCCCTGCATCTCGCCCTGCAGGCTGCTATCGATCAGTTCGAAGTCGAACACCGCGACCTTCGGCGGTTCGGCACGCAACGGGGCTGCAACAAGCAGCATCATCGCGGTCAGCAGAAGAACAGATTTCACGGTCGTGATCCGAAATGGCGTAGTGCGAACAAAAGTGGGGTTGCAAGCTAGGCCAATTCGGTCATGTTGCAAGGGCAAACGCTCAGTGAGAAGCGGAGGCAGGACCATTGGGAGGACATATGATCCGGTCGCTGATCGGTGCGATCAGCCTTGTCGCCTTCGCTGCAGTTGCCTTCGCCGTAGGCGCGGCAGCGGCGGAGCCGGTCAACATTGCCATTGGTTATCTCGGCCGCGCAACCGTGCCGCAGACCTTGTCGCCGGTCGACCAGCCGGCCGCCGATGATGGCATTGCCGGCGCAAGGCTCGCGATCGAGGACAACAACACCACCGGGAAGTTCCTCAACCAGCGCTTCACCCTGCTCGAGCATCGCGTGAAGGACGAGGAGGATCCGACGCAGGCCGCGAACGATCTCGCCGCCAAGACCGGCTTCATTCTCGCCGATCTGCCGGCCGACGCGCTGTTGAAGGTCGCTGACGCGCTGCGTCCGCGCGGCGTCACGCTTCTCAACGTCGGCGCCACCGACGATCGCCTGCGCGAGCAGGACTGCCGCGCCAATGTGATCCATGTCGCGCCGACCCGCTCCATGCTGGCCGATGGCCTTGCGCAATATCTGGTCTGGAAGCAGTGGAAGCGCTGGCTGCTGGTGACCGGCTCGCACGACAATGACAAGCTGTTTGCCGATGCGTTGCGCCGCGCCGCCACCCGCTTCGGCGCCAAGATCGTCGAGGAGCGCACCTTCGAGGACACCGGCGGCGCCCGCCGTACCGATTCCGGCATGACGTTGATCCAGCGCCAGATGCCGGTCTTCACCCAGCGCGCACCGGCCTACGACGTGCTGGTTGCCGCGGACGAGAGCGAGGTTTTTGCGTCCTACTTACCCTATCGCACCTGGGATCCCCGTCCCGTGGCCGGCTCGGCCGGCTTAAAGCCCACCAGCTGGGATCCCGCGCAAGATCAATGGGGCGCGACCCAGCTGCAGAACCGGTTCGTGAAATTGGCCTCGCGGCGCATGAGTGCGCTGGACATGCAGGCCTGGACCGCGGTGCGGATGATCGGCGAAGCCGCCTCGCGCGTGAATTCCGGGGATCCCAAGGCGCTCGTCGACTTCATGAAGGGACCGAACTTCTCGATCGCCGCCTTCAAGGGCACGCGCCTGACGTTGCGCGACTGGAACCTGCAGCTTCGCCAACCCATTCTTTTAAGCGACGGACGCATGATCGTCTCGGTCTCGCCGCAGGAAGGTTTCCTGCACCAGGTCTCCGAGCTCGACACGCTCGGGGGCGACCGCCCCGAAACCAAATGCAAATTGCAGTGAGGCGTGATCCGGACATGTCGGCCGATAAAGTTGTTGCAAGAATTTGGATCTCATTGGCCGGAGCGCTGTGGCTCATGACGGTCGCTCCCGCGTCCGCCTTCGTCGCCTATGTCTCCAATGAGAAGGGCAACACGGTCTCGGTGATCGATACCGACTCCTGGACGGTGACCAAGACCATCAAGGTCGGGCAGCGGCCGCGCGGCATCGAGTTCACCCGTGACGGCAAGTTCGTCATGGTCGCCGTCGGCGACGACGATACCATTCAGGTGATCGACACCAAGACGCAGGAAGTGACGGACACCCTGCCCTCCGGTCCCGATCCCGAACTGTTCACCCAGGATGCCGCCGGCAAGACGCTCTATGTCGCCAATGAGAACGACAACACGGTCACCGTGATCGACCTTGCGAAGCGGGCGCGCATCGGCGACGTCCAGGTGGGAGTCGAGCCCGAGGGCATGACCGTCAGCCCCGACGGCAAGACCCTGATCTGCACGTCCGAAACCACCAACATGGCGCATTTCATCGACACCGGAACGCGCCAGATCGTCGCCAATGTGCTGGTCGACGCCCGGCCGCGCTTTGCCGAATTCAAGCGGGACGGCTCCGAGCTCTGGGTTTCCGCCGAGATCGGCGGCGCAGTCTCGATCATCGATCCGGCCAAGCACGAGGTCATCGGCAAGATCAAATTCGCCATTCCCGGCCTACGCAACGAAGCGATCCAGCCGGTCGGCATCGGCATCACCAAGGACGGCAAAACCGCCTTCGTCGCGCTTGGCCCTGCCAACCGCGTGGCCGTCGTCGATACCGCCAGTCGCGAGGTGAAGAAATATCTGCTGGTCGGCCAGCGCGTCTGGCACATGGCGTTCACGCCGGACGAGAAATATCTGCTCGTGACCAACGGCGTCTCCAACGATGTCTCGGTGATCGACGTCGCCGCACAGAAGGTGATCAAGACCATCCAGGTCGGCGAACTGCCCTGGGGCATTACGATTGCACAGCCATGATGACGCGCGACGCCTCCGCCATCGACCAGATGTCAACCGCGGCGCAGCAGCCCGCGCCAGGTGCCGTGTCCGCGCTGTCGATTGCCGGCGTCAGTCACTCCTACGGCGCGCGCAAGGCGCTGGACGATGTCAGTTTCGACGTGCAGCCAGCGAGCTTCACCGCTCTGCTCGGCCTCAACGGCGCCGGCAAGAGCACGCTGTTTTCGCTGATCACGCGGCTGTTCGGGGTTCAAAGCGGACAGATCGGCATCTTCGGTCATGACATTGGGAAAGCACCCAGCGAGGCCTTGCGCCTGCTCGGGGTCGTGTTCCAGCCGCGCACGCTCGATCTCGATCTGTCGCTGATGCAGAACCTGCTCTATCACGCGGCCCTGCACGGCATCTCGCGCCGCGAGGCACGCGCGCGCGCCGACGAACTGCTGGCGCGGATCGGGCTTGCCGACCGGTCCGGCAACAAGGCGCGCGATCTCTCCGGCGGCCAGATGCGTCGGCTGGAGATCGCCCGCGCGCTGCTGCACCGGCCACGCCTGCTGCTACTCGACGAGCCGACGGTCGGGCTCGACGTCAAGGCACGGTCCGACATCGTCAGTCACGTCCGGCAGCTGGTGGCCGAGCAAGGCATCGGCGTGCTCTGGGCCACGCATCTGTTCGACGAGATTGCGCAAGGCGACGATCTGGTGGTCTTGCATCAGGGCCGCGTGCTCGCGCAAGGGCCCGTGCAGCACGTGGTGGCGGAAGCCGGCGCCTCCGACCTCAATGCCGCCTTCGCGCGCCTCACCACGCAGCCGAGCCCGCTGCGGAGTTCTGAACCATGAGCGTGACCACACTCAATTCGCCGCGCCGCGGCTTCTCGGCCGGCGAGTACATCACCTGCCTGACCGGCATCGTCTGGCGCGAGGGCCTGCGCTTCCTGCATCAGCGCGAGCGCTTCGTCTCGGCGCTCGTGCGGCCGCTGGTCTGGCTGTTCATCTTTGCCGCCGGTTTCCGGCAGGTGCTCGGCATCTCGATCATCCCGCCTTACGAGACCTACATTCTCTACGAGGTCTATATCGCGCCCGGCCTGATGGCGATGATCCAGCTCTTCAACGGCATGCAATCCTCGCTGTCGATGGTCTACGACCGCGAGATGGGCAATATGCGCACGCTGCTCGTGAGCCCGCTGCCGCGCTGGTATCTTCTGTTCTGCAAGCTGCTAGCGGGCACCGCGGTCTCGGTGCTGCAGGTCTACGCCTTCCTGCTGATCGCCTGGTTCTGGGACATCACGCCGCCGCCGATCGGCTATCTCACGGTGTTGCCGGCGCTGATCCTCTCCGGCCTGATGCTCGGCGCGCTCGGCATGCTGATCTCCTCCGGGATCAAGCAGCTCGAGAATTTCGCAGGCGTCATGAACTTCGTGATCTTCCCGATGTTCTTCGCCTCCTCCGCTCTCTACCCGCTGTGGCGGGTCGAGGAAGGTAGCCCGTGGCTCGCCTATCTCTGCGAGGCCAATCCCTTCACCCACGCGGTCGAGCTCATCCGCTTTGCGCTCTACGGCAAGATCAACTGGATCTCGCTCGCGGTGGTCGCCGGCTGCACCGCCGCCTTCATGATCGGCGCGATCCTGGCCTATGATCCGTCGCGCGGCTTCGTCCGGCGCGCTCCCGGAGGCGAAACATGAGACGGCAGATTTTGATGGCGGCCATTGCCGTGTTGGCTTCGGCGCGGGCGGGGCTTGCTGCCGACCCGCGCTATCCCGACTGGCCCTGCCCGCAGGCCAAGGTTCCGGACATTTCGATTGCCGCAGTCTGGACCGGACCGCCGCTCGACGATGTCGGCACCAGCTGGAAAGACGACGCCAAGGTCTCCGCACTGGTCAGCAAGCTGGCGGCGCGGCGCACGCCGCTGGAGGAAGCGCAAAAGGACATCGCAGATTTCCTCACCGGCACGCCCGAGGAGAAGACCCGCAAAGGCAAGCTGTTGTTCGCCGGGCTATTCGATACGCTCAATGCACAGCGGACCACGGTGATGAACGGGCTCGAGCGCACCATGCGCAAACAGCGCGAGGCGGTCGAGAAGGTCAGGGCCGATACGACGACGCTCCAGCAGCTGCAGAGCGCCCCTTCGCCTGACCAGGCCAAGGTCGATGAGCTCAGCAATCAGCTGACCTGGGAGACCCGCATCTTCGAGGACCGCAGGCGGGTCTTGAAATTCGTCTGCGAGGTGCCGACCACGATCGACCAGCGCCTGTTCGCGCTTGCGCGCGAGATCCAGCAGGACATGGAGTAGCCGACCGATGCCAGCCGATCGCACAGGTCGAGTTGAGCTCGTTCCCATAGCGGCACCGATGCGACCTCGCCCCGCTGCCGGGGAGAGGTCGCGCACCGTATTCTTTGCCAGCTCACTCCTCCGACCGCGGCTCCGGTTGCACCTCGGCCAACGGCAGATCCGCAGCCGCCCAGCCGTCGGTGCCTTCGGGATACCAGGCGACGTTCGCGTAGCCATAGGACAAAGCGCGCTTGGCGGCATTCCACGACATCCAGCAATTGGCCAGACAGTAGAACACCAGAAGTCTCGCCCGATCGCCGCCGGAGGCCTGCTCAAGCCCCCGCTTCAGGTAGGCTTCGGTCGCCGGCGCGATAACACCGTAGCCGGTATCGGGCAGCCAGGTGCTGCCGGGAATGTCTTGCCGCGGCTGGTCGCGCCAGACGGTGCCCGCCGGCAGGTTCTTCGGCTTGGGCGCACGCGGCAGCACGTCGATGAAAGCGCCCGACTTCGCGCGCCAGATCGCCTCGGCTTGGTCAGTCGAGAGTACGCGCGCACCGGCCAGCGTCGTCGGCACCGGCGCACGATAGTTCTCGGTGCGATAGTCGTCGGGCTCGCGAACGCCGTCGTCCGCATGCGCGGCAGCGATCAGCAGCACAGCGGCCACGCCGACGCGGAGCGGTCGCCGGCTCATGGCGACTTCGCCGCCGCCTCCGCGGTGATCAGATGATTGCTCTCGTCCAAAAGCGGCACGCCGAACTCCAGCAGGATCTTGTTGATGTCCGGCTGGCTCTCCTGGATCAGCCGATTGAGCTGGCGTCTCCAGTTCACGTCCGTGGCGCGGACGCCCATGGCGATGCGATAGACCAGCTTCGGTCCGGTCGTCTCGTTGATCAGCGGCGTCACGTGCAACGGCGGGTTCGCCTGCTTCGCATAATAACCGGCCATCGGTCCCCACAACACGCCGGCGTCGATCTCGCCGGATTTCAGGTCCTTGATCATGGCTTCGGCCGACGAATCGACGCGGGTGTCGATCATCAGCGGATAGGGCTTTGCGGTCGTCATCAGGCCGGCAGCAGCCATATTGGTTGCCGGCGGCGTGCCGGCGACGATGCCGATATGCTTGCCCTTCAGTCGCGGATCTTCCAGGGTCGCGACGTCGCCGAGATCGGACCCCTGCCGGGTGACGATCGCATAGGACGTCCGGTAATAGGGGGTGGTGCTCTGCACCAGCTCGTCGCCTTGGGGGAAGCCCATGATGACGTCGCAGCGATGCGAGCCCAGCGTCATCCGCACGAAGCCGGTGGCCTGCGGATAAAACGCGTAGTCCAGCTTCTTCTGCAGCTTCGCCGCAAACAGCTCGGCGATCTTGTTCTCGAAACCCTGGCCCTTCTCGTCGGAGAATGGCAAGTTGCGCGGATCGGCACAGACGCGCAGCACATTGGGATCGACGAGCTCGATCGAGAGATCGGCGTGGTCGCTACTCTGCGCAAACGCTGCCCAAGAGCCGAGCAAGGCAAGGCCCGCGGCGACAGCCATCAAAGAGCGGACATAGGTCTGACATTCCATCATTATTCTTTCCGTCCCCGTTGCGCGCAAAGCGTGTTTTTTGAAAATGCTAAGCTGCAGCATCGGCGCGCGCAACAGGCGAAATCATCGCGAAGGCGTGAGTATCTGCTGCAGTGCAAACAGCACCATTCGTCACGTTCGTGTCACGGCATCGGAGCGAAACCATGACTCGCCTCCGCGTTTGTCTCGTCGCACTCCTCGCAATCATCGCAGCCACCCGTGCCAGCGGTCAGCAGCGGGAGCTCGATGTCAGCGAGATCGCGCCGGGCGTCTACGTTCATATCGGCCAGATCGCGCTGATGACGGCGGAGAATGAAGGCGCGATCGCCAATCTCGGCTTTATCATCGGGAACGAAGCGGTCGCCGTGATCGATACCGGCGGCAGCGTCCGCGAGGGACGGCAACTGCTCGCCGCGGTCCGGGCGCGGACCGACAAGCCGATCCGCTATGTCATCAACACCCATGCCCACCCGGATCATATGTTCGGCAATGCGGCGTTCCAGCAGGCAGGCACGACATTCGTCGGGGCCAAGAACCTGCCGCGCGCGCTGGCGGTGCGCGGGCCCCACTACATCGAAGCCTTCCGGCAGATCATGGGCGCGAAACTGGTCGACGAGGTCCGTCTCGTTTCCCCTTCCGTACTCGTGGATGACAGCAAGTCCCTTGATCTCGGGGGCAGAACCATCGTCCTGAAAGCCTGGAATACGGCGCATAGCGACTGCGATCTGACCGTTTATGACGAGCAAAGCCGGATCTTGTTTTCCGGCGATCTGGTATTCTTGCGCCATATTCCGGTCGTCGATGGCAGCCTGCGCGGATGGCTCGGCGATATGGCGGGGCTGTCCGCAGTTCAGGCCGAGCGCGTCGTGCCCGGCCATGGCCCCGTGAGCCCATGGCCTGGAGCATTGGCGGATGAGCGCCGTTACCTCGACATATTGGCCGGTGACATCAGAGGACTGATCGCGCGCGGCCGGCCGATCGCCGACGCCGCCACGGCGGGCGCCTCGGAGCGTCCGAATTGGGAGCTGTTCGACGATTATCACGCCCGCAACGCCACTGCGGCGTTTTCGGAACTTGAATGGGAATGACGATGACCCCACGCTATGGTGGGAGTTGACCTCACGAGATCAGGAGGAACGCGACATGACACGGTTGTGCTTCGGCCCCTTTTCCGCTGCGCTTCTCGGCACCCTGCTCGCAGTTGCCTTCGCACCTGCGAAGGCCGCCGAGAGCTATGACCCCTGGCCGGGCCTGGTGCAGGACATCTTCAGCAATCGCCCGATGCAAGATGGCAGTGACGTGATCGCCATCGACATGCCGGCGCGCGCGGAAGATGCCTCGGTCGTGCCCGTCACCCTGCAGAGCAAGCTTGGTCCGACCGATAGCCGCCGCATCAAGACGATCACGCTGGTGATCGACCAGAACCCGGCGCCGATGGCCGCGAAATTCACCCTCGGCCCGGACGCCAACGTGACGGCGATCTCGACGCGCGTGCGGGTCAACAACTACACGAACGTGCATGCGGTCGCCGAACTCAGCGACGGCCAGCTTTACGTGACCAAGATCTATGTGAAGGCCTCCGGCGGCTGCTCGGCGCCCGCAGCGAAGAACCCCGAGGAGGCCAAGGCACATATCGGCCAGATGCGCTACCGGCAGTTTACGCAGGCGTCGGACGGCGCCACGAGCGGCACGCGCGAGGCGCAGGTGATGATCGGCCATCCCAACAATTCCGGGCTGCAGATGGACCAGCTCACCCAGCTCTATATCCCGGCCTTCTTCATCGACCAGTTGCGCCTGTCTCAGGACGACAGTCTGGTGCTCGCGATGGAGGGCGGCATCTCGATCTCGGAAGATCCGAACATCCGCTTCACTTATGTGTCGAATGGCGCCAAGCGATTCCGGGCCGAGGCCAAGGACACCCAGGGCCACGTCTTCGAGCATGAATGGCCGGTCGACGGCTCAGGCACGTAATGGGGAAGCGCGGAACGAGCTCAGAAACACCTCACCTCGCCCTCCGCCTGGGCGCGCCGGAGATCGTTGAGAGCGTTGGTCGCCTGCTCGGACGTGCGGAACTGCGCGCCGAGAGTGCTATGCACTTGCGACATGCTGAGCACCGTCTCGGCGGTGACGTAGCGGTCATAGGGAAGGATCGAGGCGATCACGTCGATCGAGCAGGAGCACTGCTCGATCGCCTGGCGCGTTTCGCCATTGGCCTTCATACAGCCGAAGACATATTCGGCCCGCGCCGAGGTCGGATAGTCGTTGATATCCTCGGCATGCGCCGCCACAACCATGCCGGTCAGGATAACCCATGCAGCGACGATCGGTCGTAGTGAAGCAGCAGACGTCATACTGGTCCTCCCGCGGTACACGTGGGAAGCTATGCTATGATTGATGGTCTGAAAAGACGATACCGACGGAAACGGCGTACCGCCTGATGAAGCAGCTCCTTGGTTTGTTGTTTGGTTTTTTTATCTGCGCCGCCGCCCCCATCTCGGCATGTGGCGCCGCCGACACGATTCGCGTTGCAGTGCAAAAGACGGGGACCTTTGCCTGGGAATTGGCGGTGATCCGGGCGCACGGTCTCGACAAGAAGGCCGACCTCGCCATCGAGGCGATCGAACTGGCAAGTCCGGAAGCCGGCAAGGTCGCATTGCGCGCGGGCAACGCCGACCTGATGGTCTCCGACTGGCTGTGGGTGTCGCGGGAACGAGCTCTCGGCGCCAGGCTGCAGTTCTATCCCTATTCGAGCGCGCTCGGCGCCGTGATGATCCCGCCGTCCTCGCAGATCCGGCAGCTTGCAGATCTGAAGGGCCACAAGCTCGCAGTGGCCGGAGGGCCGCTCGACAAGAGCTGGCTGTTGCTGCAGGCGGCAGCCAAGCGCGGCGGCCTCGATCTCAAATCGCAGGCGACCGTGACTTATGGTGCGCCGCCTCTGCTCGCGGCGAAGATGGCTGATGGCGAAATGGACGCCGGCCTCAACTTTTGGAATTTCTGTGCCGCGCTCGAAGCCAAGGGCTTTCGCCGCCTGATCGGCATTGAGGACCTGCTGCCGCAATTCGGCGCCAAGGGACGCGTTGCGATGGTCGGCTATGTCTTTGACGAGGATTGGGCCAAGGCACATCGCGACCTGATGGCGCGCTTCCTGGACGTGACCGCAAAGGCCAAGAACATTCTCGCCAGCTCCGACGCCGAATGGGACACGATCGCACCGCTCACCGGCGCATCGGATGCTGCGACCCTGCGCGCCTATCGCGACCGCTACCGAGACGGTATTCCGCGCCGCGCGATAGCCGACGAAGAAGCGGATGCCCGCCTGCTCTATCGCGTGCTGGCGGAGACCGGCGGACGCGACCTGGTGGGCCCCGCTGAGCAGCTCAGCCCCGGCACCTACTACAATCTAGGTCCGAGGGACTGAGGTGCTGCGGCTCGTATCCTCTGTGCTGTTTTTAGCGACGTGGTGGATCGCAGCCGCGCTCGCCGGCAGCGCCAAACTGCCGCCCCCCGCCGCGGTGCTCCGCGTCGTGCGGCAGGAAGCGGAGTCCGGCGCACTCTTCCTGCATCTTGGCGCGACGCTGGCGCGCGTCGGGCTCGCCTTCACGCTGGCGATGGCCGTCGGCTCCGTGCTCGGCTACCTGATGGGGCGCCATCGATTGGCCGATCGGCTCGGCGATCCCTGGCTGATCCTGCTGCTCAACCTGCCGGCGCTGGTGGTGATCGTGCTGGCCTATATCTGGGCGGGGTTGACCGAGGTCGCAGCGATCAGCGCCATCGCGATCAACAAGCTGCCGACCGCGGTCGTTACCTTGCGCGAAGGCGCCCGCGCGCTCGACCCGACGCTCGACGAAATGGCGAACGTATTCGCCGTCTCGCGCTGGCGCAGCTTCCGGCACGTGCTGCTGCCGCAGCTTGCGCCCTACATTGCAGCCGCGGCGCGGTCCGGGCTGTCGCTGGTCTGGAAGATCGTGCTGGTCGCAGAACTGCTGGGGCGGCCGAACGGCGTCGGCTTCGAGATCGGCGTGGCCTTTCAGCTGTTCGACATTCCGCTGCTGCTCACCTATTCCTTGAGCTTCGCGGCGGTCGTGCTTGTGATCGAGACCTCATTCGTACAGCCGTTCGAGCGGCGCGCATCGCGGTGGCGGCTTCGTGCGGCTTGACGTCGACATCACCGGCAAGAGCTTCACGAACGCCGCGGGCAAGCGGCAAGAGGTGCTCGCGCGCATCGAGTTCTCGCTCTATTCCGGCGAAGTCGGCGTCGTTGTCGGCCCCTCCGGTTGCGGCAAGAGCACGATGCTGCGGATTCTTGCCGGTCTCGATTCCGATTTCGAAGGTCACGTCGTGCGCCCCGAGACCGCCCGGCTAGCAATGGTATTCCAGGAGCCGCGGCTGTTGCCGTGGCGCTCCGTCGAGCAAAATGTCCGCCTGGCGGCGCCCGATATCGATGCGGCCAAGCTCGATGCGATCTTTGCGGTGCTCGAGTTGAGCGGCCACCGCGAGCATTATCCGGGCGAGTTGTCGCTCGGTCTTGCCCGCCGGGTGGCAATTGCTCGGGCAGTTGCGGTCGAACCTGACTTTCTGATCCTGGACGAGCCGTTGGCCTCGCTCGATGAAGCCTTGGCCTCGCGACTGCGCGAGGAGATCGCGACACTGGTCGGCAGCCGACCGATGATCACATTGCTGGTGACGCACAGTCTGGAAGACGCGGTGCGGCTCGGGGACCGGCTGTTCTTTCTGTCCTCCCGCCCGGCCCGTCTGCTCCACGCCGTCCCGATCCAGACACCACGTGCGGCGCGGACGGACGAGGTGATCACCGCGACCAAGGCCGATCTGGCGCGATTGGACCTTGCAGGACAATGACGCACATCGATAACAGCTGGTGGACAAGAAGCGCGGTTCGGGAGGACGTGATGCCAAGAATATTGACGCTCACCGCAACCTTTTGTCTGACCATGCCGGCTGCCCTGCTCGCGCAAGGCAAGGGCATCCGTCTTTGGAATTTGACGACGGCAACCATCACCGGCTTTCAACTGTCCCCGACGGGCCAGAACAATTGGGGCCAGAATCAGACCCTCAATGACAAGGACAAGGAGGTCGACCACGACGAGCGGCTGCGGCTCACCGACGTCGAACCGGGGCGCTATGACGCCAAGGTCAGCTATGCCGACTCTAAGCAGTGCTTCGTGCGCGACATCGAGATCAAGCCCGACGCCATCGTCTCGATCACCGACAAGGATCTGAAGGACTGCACGAAGTGAGATCGAACGCGGCTCAACCCGCCGGATTTGCGCTCGTACCTTCGGCCTTATCGTTGCTGTGCGGATATTCGCAGCGCCACTTCACGGCCGTCCATTTCGGATGCTCGCCGACCCACTGCGCAATATAGGGAGGCGCCTGCATCGCGCACTGGCGCAGCGAGCCGCCATCGGTGAACACGAGATGGGTCTCTTCGCAAGTGGTCGGCGAAAGGACCGCACAGATGGTGATGACGAGGTCGATTGGGCTCATGCCTGCAATCCTTCGAAGCTAGTGAGTACTCCGATTCCGAAGTTCGTATCCTATCGGGGCAAGCTCATGTGCCAACTTCGGAATTGAAGAGCATGAGCAAACCCTTGATTTCAGTGCTGCTTTGAATTCGATGCTCCGATCAGCGTACGCGGAGTCGGCTGATCGGAACTCAAGTTTCCGCCGCACCCGTTCACGTAAGTATACCAAATACGATTTTGGGACGATGGGGTTTCTAACGCCCGACGGAATAAACGCCGCCTATCACAGATCCGCGTTCCGCTGCCGGCGAGCGGGCGCTTGATCCGCGAACCGAGGACTGCGATGGTAACAGTCATCATAACTTGAAGAAAACGGGGAGGATGACGCAATGGCCAAAGTTCTGGTGCTGTACAAGACGCCGAAGAGCGCCGAAGCATTCGACAAGCACTACACGAATATTCATATCCCGCTGGCAAAGAAGATTCCGGGTCTGACGGCCTATGATATCAGCCGTGGTCCGGTCGCCGGGCCCGCGGGTCCGAGCAATATCCATCTGGTCGCGACGCTGACATTCGACACGATGGACGCGTTGAAGGCTGGAATGGGATCGTCCGAAGGGAAGGCCGCAGCAGCAGATCTTCCGAATTTCGCCGATGGCGGCGTCGATCTCTACTTGTTCGACACACAAAACGTCTGAGCACAGAGCGTCTGAATACTAAAGCGCGAGATCGCGATATCAAACAAAACTGCCAAGCCCTCGTGAGCATAATCCGGCTCGGTCGGGCTTGGCAGATCGTTCATTTTTGATCTGCGAGCCGCTTACTTGCGGGCCGCGCAGGCATACATGTTGATTTCCATGCCCACCGGCACTTCGACGATCTTCGGGGTTCTCCAGGCCATTTCAAGCTCCCAAGTTCTGACACTGTCATTTCTGGCGCGCTCATCGCACCGATGTTGAAGCTAGAACCGCATCAAGTCAAACGCAAGACCCGCGGCTAAGCCACGGAAAGCTCAGCGTCTATCGTCGCAACGGAGGCACCAGCCTTTGCCCGGACGGCCGCGCCAACTCCCTGGCGTCGAGGGTTCCGTCGCTGTCCGCGTTCGCTGCATTAAACCGTGCCGTGACGACGTACTCGTCCAGCAGCTTCAAGGCACGGCGGCCTGACATCCGTCAAGATCGGGTCAGCGCTTGGGACTTGCCGTCAAGGCTCGTCGCGCGTTCGCGCCTTCGCAAGTGCGAGTCGCGAAGGGTGCCGACAGGATTCCAGGCAAATCCGAAGTAGCCGGCTGCAATCACGCCGATCTGACCGGAGCAGGCCGGTCATCCGTAACGACCGCATAGGTCTTGCCCTCGCTCACATGAATCTCGTCCGCGAAATAGGCGTCGGCCTCGCCACAACATGACGCGGGACATCGGGCTGCATCAACGCCTGATCCCATTCGCGCAACGCCAGATTCGAGGAATCAAGCTTCATGTCGCATCGCAACACAGAGGCGGTGCGATCATGCCAATTCCGTTTTCCCAGGAGCGGAATGAGTTAGAGCTAATGGAATAAGTACATCTGGCTCAGCGTCGTCACTGCCCTGCCTCGAATTGCGCTGCTTACGTTTTCGTATTGACGCTTTTTCGTTTCGAGCAGAGTGTTGTGCGTGCAGCGTCAGAATAGGCGCGCGAGAAAAGACTCGGGAGGAAATGAATGAAACGGATTGCGCTGGCCGCTGGCCTCGCGATGTTTGCATCGTTTGGCGCAAACGCACAAACCGCCGATCAGTTGGTGAAGGGTGCGACAGATACGTCGAACGTGCTGAATTATGGGATGGGCTATAATCTGCAGCGGTTTAGCCCGCTGACACAGATCTCCAAGGACAACATCAAGAATCTCGTCCCAGTTTGGAATTACAGCCTTGCCGACGACCGCAGCGAGGAATCGCAGCCGCTGGTGTACCAGGGCGTCATCTATCTCACGACGCACAACGCCACGATGGCAATCGATGCAAAGACCGGCAAGCAGATCTGGAAAAGCAAGATCGAATATCCGGCCGAGACCCCGCGTATCGTCTGCTGCGGCATCATCAATCGCGGCGCCGCACTGTTCGACGGCAAGGTCTTTCGGACCACGCTCGATGCCAATGTGATCGCGCTCGACGCGAAGACCGGCAAGGAGCTATGGCGGCAGAAGGCCGCCGACATCAAGGAAGGCTATTCGATGACCGTCGCGCCGCTGGTGGCGGACGGCATCGTGCTGACCGGTGTTTCCGGAGCGGAGTTCGGCACGCGCGGCTTCATCGACGGCTGGGATCCGGCGACGGGCAAGCATTTGTGGCGGACACATACGGTGCCGAGCCCGGACGAGCCCGGCGGCGACACCTGGAAGGGCGACACCTGGAAACTTGGTGGCGGCTCGACCTGGATCACCGGCTCTTATGACCCCGAGCTCAACACGGTCTATTGGGGTGTCGGCAACCCGGGCCCGTTCAACGCAGCGGTACGTCCTGGCGACAACCTCTACACCTGCTCGGTGCTGGCGCTCGATCCGAAGACCGGCAAGATCAAGTGGCACTACCAGTTCTCGCCGAACAACCCGTTCGACTATGATTCGGTCGCGGAAATGGTGCTCGCCGACATCAAGGTCGAAGGCAAGCCGACCAAGGTGCTGATGGACGCCAACCGCAACGGCTTCTTCTATGTGCTCGATCGCACCGACGGCAAGCTGCTGGCTGCCAATCCATACGTGAAGGTGAACTGGGCTTCCGGCATCGACATGAAGACCGGCAAGCCGATCGAGACCGACGTCACGCGAGACGCGCGGGAAGGCAAGAAGGTCGTCGTCTTCCCGTCGATTCTCGGCGGCAAGAACTGGGAGCCGATGTCGTATAATCCGCAGACAGGCTTGGCTTATGCCAATACGCTGGTGTTCGGCGGTCACTACAAGACGGAGCCCGCGACCTACAAGGCTGGCGAATGGTATCTCGGCATGGACCTGACCGACCTCTGGGAATGGGGTAATGGTCCGCGCGGTCAGCTCAAGGCGATCGATCCCATGACGGGGAAGAGCAAATGGGAGCAGCCGAGCGATATTCCGCGCTTCTCAGGCGTGCTGTCGACCGCCAGCGGCCTCGTCTTCTCAGGTCAGTTGACCGGCGAATTCGAAGCCTTCGACGCCGACAGCGGCAAGAAGCTATGGCAGTTCCAGACCGGCTCGGGGATCGAGGGGCAACCCGTGACCTGGCAGCAGGACGGCGTACAGTATGTCGCGGTCACGTCAGGCTACGGCGGCGTCTACTCGCTATTCTCCGGTGACGAGCGCCTGGCCAACGTTCCGGCCGGCGGTTCTCTCTGGGTCTTCGCGGTCAAGAACTAAGTATGGAATGCCCGTGAAGATAGATGCATTGATGTCGACGGCGGCGCATTTCGCCGCCGTCGGGGCGATTGCCGTCGTGCTTTGCACGACCGCGGTTGCCCAGCAGCAACAGGACGAAGGCGAAGCGCACGGCAAAATCGACCAGGGCAAGATGACGTTCGCGCAGAAGTGCTCGCACTGTCACGGTCCCAACATGGTCAATTCTGGCACCATCACGCCTGACCTCCGGCGGTTTCCCGATGACCCGCCGCGCTTTGTCACGACGGTGAAGCAAGGGAAGAACGGCCGTATGCCGCCGTGGGGCGACATTCTCACGGACGACGACATCGCGGCGCTCTGGGCCTATGTGTCCAGTCGGAGGGCGCAATGAGCAGCGCGTTGAAAGCGGTCTGTTCCGCCGCCCTCCTGCTGACGACGCTCCTGCCGGTGCAGGCCGCCGACAAGCCGCTGCGGGTCTGCCTGGATGAGGACCTGCCACCGCTCTCGGCACACCACCGGGGCAAACCCGGCGCGGGCTTCGATGTCGCACTCGCGCAAGCCGTGGCCGATCGCCTCGGCCGCCAACTCGAAATCCAATGGTTCGAGAGCAAGCTCGACGAGGACTCGAGCCCTTCGCTCGAAGCCAATGCGCTGCTATCCGACGGTCGTTGCGAACTGCTCGGCGGCTATGCCTTCACCCAGGACGCGCTGGTCGTGCCGGGGGCCAAGACCGCGAAGTTGCCCGACTTCGACGGCGCCACGCGGGAGGATCGGCGTCGACGTGTCCCGCTCGGCGTCCTGACGCCGAGCAAGCCTTACATGTTCTCGACGCTCACCGTGGTGCTGGGTCCGGACGCGAAGCAGCGGCACGTCGCAGGAATCGGCGATCTCGCCGGGCTGCGCATCGCAATCGAGAGCGGTACGCTTGCCGATGCGATCCTGATGACCTTCGACAAGGGGCGCCTGATCGACGACATTACCCATGTCGTGCCCGGGCGCGACGATCTGCTCGGTGCGCTGGAGCAAGGCAGATTCGACGCGACCCTGCTCGACCTCAGACGTTTCGATGCCTATCGCGCCGCCCATTCCGACACCAAGCTGATAGGCTCCGGCTATCTTTATCCGATTGGGGCCAACCGCGGCTATGTCGCCCTGGCCGGCAATCCGGATCTGCTGACTTCGGTGGATCGTGCGATTTCGGAACTGCAGGATGCGGGCACCCTGCCCGAACTCGGCCGCGCGGCCGGCCTCACCTATCTGCCGCCGCGCGAGCCGATGATCCTGGGCGATGCATTCCAGAAGGTGCTGCACAGCGGCGCCCGATAGCGCCGCCCTCGGCATGACAAGAGCGGCAAGGGCGGTTGGGCCTGCGCCAAGAGCGTGAGTTACTTCAAGAGAGTCAGCCAGCCGTCGCCGCGCGGCCGCCCTTGTGGACGGATGACGGGACCACGCCGAAATACTTCCGGAACACACGGCTGAAATGGGACGAGCTGGAAAAGCCCCAAGAGAACGCTACGTCCGTGATTGTCTTGCCGGACTGGGTTTCGAGTTCCTGACGACAGTGTTGTAACCGAGCGCGCCAGATATAATCGCTCACGGTCATGCCACGGTCGCTGAACACCATGTGCAGATAGCGCTTGGTACAGCCAAGAGCCGCTGAAATCTCATCGATGCACAGATCGGGATCGCGCAGGTGCTCGCGGATGAACGCCTGGGCGCGGATATAGATGGCCTCCGGGCCGCCGCGATCGAACATCGCATCGGCTTCCCGCAGCGGCAGCAGCAGCAAGTCGATCAGCGATTCCGCCACGCCGACCGCGCTGTGCGGAGACAGCTTTGTGGCTTCGTCAAACGCGGCGTGCGCGACGTCATGCGCAATCCGTCCGGTTCCACTGCGGGCAGACAGCTTGCAGGCGACCATCTTGTCCAAACGAAAGCCGCGCTCGTGAAGCAGTTCCTTCGGCACGATGACGACCTCATGGCGCGTCAATCCGGGGCTGACGATCGTGTGCGGGCTGGATACGTCATAGGCCAGACAATCACCGGGCCCGATTTCGATGCGCCGCTCATCCTGCTCGAAATAGGAGATGCCATAGGTCTGGAACAGGATCTTGATATAGGGATGCTCGGTGGATCGGGCTCGTGCCAGCGTATGAGCGATGCGATGTTGGCTCGCTTCGATCTGGCAAAGCTTCAGTCGAGACATCGTCGTGTAGTTAATCCGGCCGTTGAATGACGATCCCTCCAGCGGATCAACGTCAAATCGGCCACACAGATCGGTCAGTGCGTCTGACCATCGCTGGAGCTGGGTTCTGGGCGTCAAGCCCGTCGTGTTGAGCGAGCGGATCGTATCGGGCATGTCCATCCACCGATTTCGAGATCGAACGCAACGGCCCGCCGCATAAAGGCGGGTGACGAAAGTGAAGCTAAATTACTCCCTTTTTTGGGCAGCCGATTTGCTTTGTCCACCGGCTGCTTTGCCCACTCGCCGCTGCTCGTGCCGCACCACGAGCCCGAGAACGATCCTCGGACTTCATTTCAAAGCCGTCAAGAAGAACATCAACCTTCAGTCGAAGGTCGGGGGCATCCGGACCGTTGGTGCTCTGCAACATTCACATGCAGCCGTATGTTGCGGGCCAGCAAAGCAAAACTGTTTCGAAAAACTTCACTTCGGTTCACTCTAGAGCAAACGAGTTTCACTCTTGGGCAAGTTTCCCGATTTCGAACTGGATATGGATGAGTGCTGAAGAATGAGACTGGGCCGCGTCCTGCGGACCTTTGTTCAAAATGGGAGGATGGACGATGCGAAATGTACTGCTCGCAACCTGTCTGACGTCGGTCGCGGCGCTTGCCGCGGGTGGCGCATTGGCCAGCGATGAGCTGGTCAAGATGTCACAAAACCCCAAAGACTGGGTGATGCCTGCGGGCGATTATGCCAACACCCGCTACTCGAAACTCAACCAGATCAACGCCCAGAACGTTGGGAAGCTGCAGGTCGCATGGACCTTCTCGACCGGCGTGCTCCGCGGTCACGAGGGCGGCCCGCTGATCATCGGCAACATGATGTACGTGCATACGCCGTTCCCCAACAAGGTGTATGCACTCGACCTGTCGCAGGACAACAAGATCGTCTGGCGGTATGAGCCCAAGCAGGACCCGAACGTCATTCCGGTGATGTGCTGCGATACGGTCAATCGCGGCCTCTCCTATGGTGACGGCAAGATCTTCCTGCATCAGGCCGACGACAAGCTGATTGCTCTCGACGCCAAGACCGGAAATCTGGTCTGGAGCATCGTCAATGGCGATCCGTCCAAGGGACAGACCGGCACTTCGGCGCCTTACGTGATCAAGGACAAGGTCCTCGTCGGAACCTCCGGCGGCGAATTCGGCGTGCAGTGCAGCATGACCGCCTACGACATCAAGTCGGGCAAGCAGGTGTGGAAGGCCTATTCCGAGGGGCCGGACGACCAGATCCTGTTCGATGCCAGCACGACCTCGCTCGGCAAGCCGGTCGGCAAGGACTCCAGCGTGAAGACCTGGCAGGGCGATCAGTGGAAGATCGGCGGCGGCTGCACCTGGGGCTGGGTGTCGTATGATCCGCAGCTCGACCTCGTCTATTACGGCTCCGGAAATCCGTCGACTTGGAATCCGAAGCAGCGCCCCGGAGACAACAAATGGTCGATGACGATCTTCGCGCGCAACCCGGATACGGGCGTGGCGAAGTGGGTCTATCAGATGACGCCGCACGACGAATGGGACTATGACGGCATCAATGAGATGATCCTCACTGACCAGCAAGTCGGCGGACAACCCCGCAAGCTGCTGACGCATTTCGATCGCAACGGTCTCGGCTATACGCTCGATCGCGCGACCGGCGAGCTCCTGGTCGCCGAGAAGTTCGACCCGAAGGTGAACTGGACCACCGGCGTCGACATGGACAAGAACTCGCCGACCTATGGCCGTCCGAAGGTGGTCGCTCAATATTCGACCGACCATAACGGCGAGGATGTCAACACCAAGGGGGTCTGTCCGGCAGCGCTCGGCTCCAAGGACGAACAGCCGGCAGCGTATTCTCCCGACACCCAGCTGTTCTACGTGCCGACCAACCATGTCTGCATGGACTACGAGCCGTTCAAGGTGAGCTACACCGCGGGTCAGCCCTATGTCGGCGCCACCCTGTCGATGTATCCGCCTCAGGGCGACACCAACATGGGTAACTTCATCGCCTGGGACGGCAAGACCGGCAAGATCGTCTGGTCGAACAAGGAGCCCTTCTCGGTGTGGTCGGGCGCACTCGCAACCGCTGGCGGCGTGGTGTTCTACGGCACGCTCGAAGGCTATCTCAAGGCGGTCGACGCCAAGACCGGCAAGGAGCTCTACAAGTTCAAGACTCCGTCCGGGATCATCGGCAACGTGACGACCTATGAGAACAACGGCAAGCAGTATATCGCAATCTTGTCGGGTGTCGGCGGTTGGGCCGGCATCGGTCTCGCGGCGGGCTTGACCGATCCGACGGCCGGTCTCGGTGCAGTCGGCGGTTACGCGGCGCTCTCCAACTACACTGCGCTGGGCGGCACGCTCACCGTGTTCTCCCTGCCGCAGTAACCCGGGATTGCCAGCTTCCGGCGCATGAACTTGTTTCATGCGCCGGTTTGCCTGCCACCGAAATCAAGGATCAAGCTCTTGCGTAAAATCTGCTTTGCGGTCGCTGCGGTTTTCTGCGTGGCAGCCGGAGGAATGGGTGCGACGGGAACGGGAAATGTCTTTGTGGGAATTGCCATGGCGGACGGATCCGGCGATCCGACTGCGGTGAAGTCCGAAGATGGCAAATATTTCGATAAGGACGGAAACCCGACCTACAAGGTTGCCGCCGACGGCACCGTCGACTGGTACACCTACTCGGGATACCGTCGCTACCATTCGGAATGTCACGTCTGCCACGGCCCGGACGGAATGGGATCGACGTACGCACCGGCACTGAAGGATTCGCTGAAGACGATGAGCTATGGCGATTTCCTCGGCGTCGTCGCCAGCGGTCGCAAGAACGTCAGCACCGCCCAGGAGAACGTCATGCCAGCCTTCGGCGACAATCCAAATGTCGCCTGCTACATGGATGACATCTATGTCTATTTGCGCGCTCGCGCTAATGATGCGTGGGGACGTGCACGTCCTGCCAAGCACGAGGATAAGCCGCCAGCCTACACGGAAGCGGAAAATTCCTGCATGGGCAAACACTGATGGGGGATCGCGGCGTTTCAGCTGCCGGTCCTGGGAAAGAATAGGAGTTTAGAGATGAAAACGCGCGCCGCGGTCGCCTTCGAAGCCAAGAAGCCACTCGAGATCGTCGAGGTCGACCTCGAAGGTCCGAAGGCCGGCGAAGTGCTGGTCGAGATCAAGGCGACCGGCATCTGCCACACTGATGCCTACACCCTGGACGGCTTGGACAGCGAGGGCATATTCCCTTCGATCCTCGGCCATGAAGGCGCCGGTATCGTGCGCGAGGTCGGCGCCGGCGTGCTGTCGGTGAAACCGGGTGACCACGTGATCCCGCTCTACACGCCGGAATGTCGCCAGTGCAAAAGCTGCCTCAGCCAGAAGACCAATCTGTGCACCGCAATCCGCGCGACCCAGGGCAAGGGCGTGATGCCGGACGGCACCTCGCGCTTTTCCTACAAGGGTCAGACCATCTACCATTACATGGGCTGCTCGACGTTCTCCAACTTCACCGTGCTGCCGGAGATCGCGGTGGCGAAAATCCGTGAGGACGCGCCTTTCGACAAGAGCTGCTACATCGGCTGCGGCGTGACCACCGGCGTCGGCGCGGTCGTGAACACCGCAAAGGTCACCCCCGGCTCCAATGTGGTGGTGTTCGGCCTTGGCGGCATCGGGCTCAACGTGATCCAGGGCGCCAAGATGGTCGGCGCCGACAAGATCGTCGGGGTCGACCTCAACGACAGCAAGGAGGAATGGGGCCGCCGTTTCGGCATGACCCATTTCGTCAATCCGAAGAAGATCTCGGGCGACATCGTCCAGCACCTCACCGCACTGACCGACGGCGGCGCCGACTACACCTTCGATTGCACCGGCAACACCGCGGTGATGCGACAGGCTCTGGAAGCCTGTCATCGCGGCTGGGGCGTCTCGATCATCATCGGCGTCGCCGAGGCCGGAAAGGAGATTTCTACCCGTCCGTTCCAGCTCGTCACCGGCCGCGTCTGGAAGGGCACCGCGTTCGGCGGCGCGCGCGGCCGCACCGACGTGCCCAAGATCGTCGACTGGTACATGAACGGAAAAATCGAGATCGATCCGATGATCACCCACACGCTGAAGCTCGAAGAGATCAACAAGGGCTTCGACCTGATGCATGAGGGCAAGTCGATCCGCTCCGTCGTCGTCTACTAACTCACCAACGGCAAGCACTAGGAGGATTGCGCCATGACTGTTCACATTCACCCCTCGGTCGACAACGGTGTCAAGCAGGGCTCGGGCCACTTCGCGGGTGGGACCTTGGTCTGCAAGTGCAAGGACAGGCCGGTCAAGGTCGGCGTCAAGGGTGACGTCGCCCACAATCACGCCTGTGGCTGCACGAAGTGCTGGAAACCCCAAGGCGCGATCTTCTCCGTCGTCGCGGTGGTACCGCGGCAGAACGTGACCGTGCTGGAGAACGGCGACAAGCTGCAGATCGTCGATCCCTCCGCGGTGATCCAGCGCTATGCCTGCCGGGAATGCGGCACGCATATGTACGGCCGAATCGAGAACACGGGCCACCCGTTCTATGGCCTGGACTTCATCCATCCCGAGCTGTTCCAAGAACAAGGCTCGGCTGCCCCCGGGTTCGCTGCCTTCGTCTCCTCAGTCATCGAATCCGGCGTCAAGCCGGAGCAGATGGGCGCGATCAGAGCGCGGCTCAAGGAGCTCGGGCTTGAGCCCTATGACTGCCTGTCGCCGGCCCTGATGGATGCAATCGCCACCCACGTGGCGAAAGCGAAAGCAGCGTAAGCCACGACGCTGCTGAACTAGGGGAACGCCGACGGGCGTCCCTTTTGGAAGCGTTCCTTCCTGACGACTTGGTGCCCCGCTTGTGCTTCTTGCGAGCGGGGCATTTTCTTGTCAGCGCACACGCATACGCCGGGTTGGCACGCCTATACGATCTTGATCGACATGTCCGGCAGGCCCTCGAGCTTGCACAACAATACGTCGCCCTTCACCACCGGACCGACATTCTCCGGCGTGCCGGAATAGATGATGTCGCCGGCCTTCAGCTCGAAGGCCTCGGACAATTTCGAAATCTGCTCGGCAACGCTCCAGATCATCTTGTCGAGGTTCGAGTTCTGCCGCACCACGCCGTTCACGGCGAGCGAGATTGCTCCCATTTTCAGATGCCCGACCTTCGCGACCGGATGAATCGGCCCGAGCACCGCGGCATGATCAAAGCTCTTGCCGATCTCCCAGGGCTTCTTCTCCGCGGCCATGCCGTTCTGCAGGTCGCGCCGGGTCATGTCGAGACCGACCGCGTAGCCATAGACGTGGTCGAGCGCCGCATCGGATGGAATATTGGTGCCGCCGGACTTCAGCGCGGCAACCAGTTCGACCTCGTGATGATAGTTCTTGGTCAGTGACGGATAGGGGTGATCGGCCACCTCGCCGATCGCGACGTTCTGGATCGCATCGGTCGGCTTCTGGAAGAAGAATGGCGGCTCGCGATTCGGGTCGGAGCCGCGCTCGATCGCATGCGCCGCATAGTTGCGGCCGATGCAATAGATCCGGCGGACCGGAAACACCCCGTCCTCGCCCGCGATCGGGATCGTCGTTGCCGGCACCATAAAGATCGGCTTAGGGCCGCCCTGGGCCGCAGCAGGGAGCGCTTCCGAGGCGACAGCCGCAGCCGCGCCCGCAGCCGCCGTGAGAAGATTGCGTCGAGAGGTGATGGTCATGACAAACTCCATTTTGAATGATCACGGACATCAATGCGCGAGCGGATCAGGCCGCATCTGGACCTTGAACACCTTGGGATAAGCCTCCTTCCCGCCCTCGCCATGGAAATTGGCACGGGTGCCGGACGTGGTCCAAAGGCCGCGCCCCTTCCAGCCTGCTGTGGGATCGTCGATCCGACCATCGACGTTCTTGGTGAAGAAGCCGAGCGGATACGGCACACGTAAGGTGACGAATTCGCCGTTCACCAGGGCAAGCAGCGACTCGCCGCCGTTGGCGGAGGCGATCGGCACGTTGGCGCCGAGGCCGAGAATGTTGAAGCGATCGACCCAGAGATAATAGGCGTGATTGGCGCTGCCCTTTGGATCCAGCCCTTTGAACTGCGGACCCGGCATCCGGTACACTTTCCAGCCTTCCGGACATTGCTTGCCCTCGGCAGTGCCTGGCCCGTTCAGCGGACCCTTGCACAGGCTGCGGTCGAAGCTCGCGAGATGCCCGCTGGAGAGTGCAGTCCATACCACACCATCCAGCCCGATATCGATACCGCGTGGTCCAAACGTGCCCTCCGGCGGCTGATAGATCTCAGCGAGCGCCGTGTTGGCCGGATCGGCTCCGGGCACGACGCGGATGATGTAGCCGGGCTGGTCCATGCGCGAGAAGCCGCGGTCCATCGATTGCCCCCAGATCGAATCATCGACCGGACTCGGCATGATGCCGTAGAAGGAGGCGACGACACGCTTGTCCTTGGCCGGGTCGAGCGGATCCTTCGGCCCG
Source organism: Bradyrhizobium sp. SZCCHNR3119 (assembly GCF_032487775.1). Classification (NCBI taxonomy): domain Bacteria; kingdom Pseudomonadati; phylum Pseudomonadota; class Alphaproteobacteria; order Hyphomicrobiales; family Nitrobacteraceae; genus Bradyrhizobium; species Bradyrhizobium sp. SZCCHNR3119. The sequence continues at coordinate 1,000,601 of NZ_JAUEUV010000001.1, forward strand.
ACGTAAACATCGCGCTTGCCGTTGCCATCGGTGTCGATCACAAGCGGTGTCCAGCCTTGCGCGGCGACACCATCGCGCGTCTCGCGGAACTGTTTCACATTCAGCCAGCCGACGAGACCACCGCCGAGGCCGGGACCACCCGCGCTCATCCACAGCGTATCGTTCGGATCGTGCCCGAAGTAGAGATGGTGGGTCGAGAAACAGGTGTTGATCAGATCCCATTGTCCGGTCGCGGGATCGAAGCGCGACAGCTGGCGCACCGAGGTGGCCTGCGGGTCGACCTGCGCGGACGGATGGCTGGAGCCCTGCTTGCAATAGTCGGGATTCTGCGGCGGCCGCAGGCGCGCGGTAAACCAGACCTTGCCCTGCTCGTCCATGATGACGTTATGAATGCTGGTGTGGCCGTCCCAGATCGGATCGTCACCCCAATAGGCCGAGGTGCCACGTGGCGCATCCGTCGACGACGGCGTGTTGGGATCGAGATAGGGCTCGGTGATGGTCGAAGCCACGTTCTTGACCGGATCGAGTGTCGGGATCAGGTCGGTGCTCTCCTCCGGCGAGCCGTAGATGAGACCATTGGCATTGACGCTCGGATTGCGCTTGTCGGTCGAGATCGCATCATGCTGATAGTGCGTCGGCGACGCCCAATCCCACATGGTGTAGACGACGTTGCGCTCGACGCCCCTCGGCCGCTCCGGCTTGTCGAACGGCAGCTCGCCGGCCGCGATGCGGTCGGTCCATTGTGAGAATAGCGCATAGACCTTGTCCGGTCCCATGCTGCCAACCACCGTGGCCATGTATTCCATCGCCTGGCCGGCCTGGGTTCGAATCGCCCAGGCCTCCTGCGAGTTGTGCCCTTCCAGGAAGACCTTCGGCACTTCGCGGATACCGCGCGATCCCAACGCATGACAGGACTGGCAGGCATTCTTGACCGTATCCACCCACTGCGCCTGCGACTTCATCGTCTCAGGCATCTTGTTGCCCTTGTCGCCCGTGCCGGGAAATTCCTCGGGCGCGGGAATGTCGAGCATCGAATACCAGTACATACCGGGATAGAGCTGCGCAGCAGCGGCTGGCGATGCTGACGGCACCGCATTGAAATCGACCGCCCTGCCCGGCCGCACCTCGATCTGCGCGGTGTCCTGCAGTCCGTAGCCGCGGACCCAAACTTTGTAGGTCGCATCGGGGAGTTCGGGGATCACGTAGCGACCTTGGTCATCGGTGACGACGACCTTGGCGTATTTGGTCGGCAGATCGCTGGTCTCGGCAATCACCCAGACGCCGGCTTCTGGACCGTTGGTCCCACTCACCTGGCCGCCGATGTCGTGGGCAGAAATCTCGATCTCGGCTGCGGCGGCGACATCGCTTGACATGAGCGGCATCGTCGCCATGCAGCCCATCAAGATGGCCTTGAGCTTCATGTTTCTCCCCTTTGTCGCCGTTGCCGCCATTTGTCTGGCGGCTCTTTTTTTCTAGCCGGAGCGCCCTTCGGACCTCGCGTGGCCGGCTGCTAGGCGGAAACAGACTTCTTCGCGATCTCCGTGGCGCTCGGCAGATTCTCGCTCGTCCAACGGGCGACCATTACGCCTGGCCGGCATCCCCGTTTCATTCGCATGGGTTGCGGAGCGGGATCAACCTGGTCTCGACTCATGCCGCATTGCAACGCCGATGAACTCCGCGTGAGGAGGTTAAGACTGGACGACCAATTCGCCGATCTGAAGCGCGACAAACTACGCGGCGACAAGCTCGCGACGCCAGGCGAGATCGCCCCCATGAATCGCTTCGTGTGCGCCGCTCCCGTCTCGCCGCAGGGCTATCGCCGGGATTGCCCCATAACGCCTCTGTGCCATTCTGCGCGCTCGACGCATCCCGCGGCGGAGCCATGGACGCGCGGTACACTTGATAGAGCATCAGCCGTCGAACTCGTCCACAAGGACCAAGGACTACGTGATGCCCGTCGACAGATCAGCCGCGTTCTGGGCGGACTTCGGAGAGCTCCACGCCAAATCATCAAGATTCTCACGTCCGGCTTGGCAGTGATGTATCAGCGCGGCTGACGAGCTCTTCATTGGTGTAGAGAGGCGTTATCACATGCGCCCCAAACACGCGGGCGCGCGCGACCATTCAACTCATTATCGGGATCGATCGCCGTGATGGCTTGTCGGCCGGGCCGGAGATGCAATCGTCGCTGCGGCTCGCGATCGCTAGCTAAACGGCCGAAGCATCGGCCCGCACTAACACGAATCGACATTTGCCGATTGCTCGCTAGCCGACGAATTCCATCGCCCGGATTTGACGTAGATCAATTTGATGCAGATCAAAAAGAGAGGCCGCCTGCACGATTATGCAGGCGGCCCAAGTCCAGGGAGGAAACGCCCAAGAGGGCTACGCTATGTCTAGCGCAGAGTGGCCGTCATGGGTATCCGGAGGATACCGGAGGTTGTCAACAACCACAAGTTACATTTTACAGCTAAACACCCCAAAAATCGCGCGACGGCCAGCTCGCAGGCCGTTGGTCGCCTCAAGCCTAAGTCAGAGCACTGGTCTTCGGTTCCTGATCCTTCCGTTCGCGTTGTGCGGCGCTGGCGGGGGGCGCCAGCCCGAATCGGTCGCCCCGGGGCTCGAAGCCCTCCACACATGGTAAATTGTCCCTTTCAATCGGCGGATCGCCCCTGGCAGCAGGAATCCGAAGGCGTCCCGCTCCGGTCCCATGAACATGTCGGCCAATTCGCTCGCCTCCTTGCTACGGTCGGAGCCGTTCGGAATTGGAGCTGATGAGGACCTGATCCTCGACAATCGCAAGCCACGTCTGCCGCGACTGCGGACAGATACGGATTTCACCTTCCGCATCGCGAAGCTCAAGATTCAACTTAAAGGCGAATATCGGGATCTGAGCTTTCGACCGCGACTGATCATGGCCGCCGTTGTCGAAGTGGGACATGCGATGGTCTGCCGTCGAGATAACTCGCGCTATGACGTTTGCGAACGGCCTCGAGTTGCTGTCGTCGCCACTGTGCAAATTCGTCGGGTGACGCGGCTTTGACGTGCGGTTTCGGAATCAAATGTTGTCGCAATATGACTCCCGCTCAATCGAACTGGATCGCGACCGCCAAGCTCGGGCAGGAATGGCACGGCCTCAGCGATCCCAGGCTGCGCGTCATGGCGCATGCGATCCGCCACGAGCAGCAGGGCGAGATCGCGCTGACGGACGGCGAACGGGTCTACCTCGCCTTGGACATTGGTCCCTTGAGCATCCGACCCGACGGGCAAACCATCAGTACGACGTTGTGCGGCCGGCACTTGCTATGCCTGCCCGTCGGCGATATGTCGCCGCCGAATGGCGCGCCCTGAAACATTCATTTCGTGAAGCCGTTCAAATAGATCGGCCGATCCGCCCCCCATCGGCGCAAAATTTCTCTTTCGCTTTTTCAGAATTCATGTTTCTATTCTGCCATCCCGCCTCGTTGAGGGACGTATCGCGATCGTCACGGACGTTGAGTGCGGGATGCGGTAGGCGCACCGGCGTTGCAGCATGGTTCATCCATGCCGACGAACAGCATCGGTGCGCATGGCCAAATCGTGTGGTTCTGGCGCCTCGGTGCTGGCGCTAAGTTGGCGAGGATGCGGATGATGCATCGCGCCGATGACGGGGACAAGAAAGCCGATCCCCGGGGAGATCACGTATACGCCGTCAAACTATCGCGCAGGGAATGCCGGTTGATCCGGCTAAACCTGTGGTGACTGCCGCCTGCTTTCTTTTCTGCAGGCGGGCCATGGGTGAGGCCTTCACCCGGCATTCCCGGCACCCTCTTCGTGGTGAGAGGGTAAAACGAAGTTGATAGCTCGGACGCAAACGCGCCGCGAGACGGTGAAATCGTGCGCGGAGATCGCGTCGGCCTGCGTCGCGGAACGGCGCCTCCATGCGTCAGGCTACTCGGCAATAAGGCTGGCGTCCTTCATGAACACAGTCTCCGGCATGCCCTCCGCCATCGCGCCGTTATCGTCCGCGGTCTCGATGCGGACATGGGACACGCCGAACGGATCGCGCCATTGCTGGACGACGCGAACCTTGTAGCCGCGGAACCCATAGAGCCGCCACATCTCCGCCCGATCGGCCATGACGCTGTCTCCTTCTCCCGCTCGCGCCTACGCGATCCAGGTTTCCTGCAGATGGCGCCACACCGGCGTCGGACGATCGGGGCGGCTGAGCAGCAGTGCAGTCGAGACCCGCTCGGTGGTGCCGGAGTCCTGGATCTGCCGCTCGTGATAGGTGACGAGCGCAGTCGTGTCGCTGACATGCCGCACGACGACCTCGCTGATCTCCATGATCAGCGTCGGCCGCGAGCCGCGCATGGACGGCAGCCCGCCCGCAAACTGCGCGTAAGTCACCAGCTTGCCGGCGGGCGAGACCATCGTGAACCCCTCATCGAAGCGGGCGAGGATCGGCGCCGGATCGTCGCTGCCTTCGGCACGAAACCAGGCCTGCAGCAGCCGATGCAGGGCATCGGCCTCGGCGGCAGCGGCGGCGGTGAATGGACTGGCTGAAACGGACATGATGGCGGCTCCTGATCTCGTGACAAATGAGGTTGATGCGGCTCAGGCGCGCATCAACACCGATTTTTCCGGAATGCTTTCCGCCCAGCCGGATGTCAGCGGCGCGACGAAGACGTTCTCGGTCCGCGTCCGCGCCACTTTCCAGACGCCGTTCTCCTTGCGGAAGGCGTTGTTGAGCCGGCTCGACCGCAACAGCGACGAGCCGTCGCTGAAGATCCAGGGCTGGCAATGCACCCATTGACCATCCGCCTCGTCGCCGCGAACATGGATCTGCTCCGAGGTCAGGTAATGCACGTTGAGCACCAGCGCGGGATCGCGCTTGGTGCCCCAGAAGCCCTCGAAATGCTTGCGGATCGCGGCCTTGCCGACCATACGGCCGAACTGGTTGTCATAATAGGAGCCGACGCCTTCCCAGATCGCGTCTTCGGTGTAGAGCTCCATGATGCGGTTGATCCGCTCGGCATCGTCGTCCGCGCCAGCCTCCGGGCATGGGGTGTCACACAGGAACATGTAGCGCGCCTGGACCCGGCGAATGTCGGCTTCCGCGCGCAGCACTTCAACCTGTTTCTCAAGCGCCTCCAGCTTGGCCGCCAGATCTTCCAGCTTCATCTCAGGTGGTCTCCTGCTCCTTGGCCGGCAGCGCCGGCGCGGCCGCATTCAGGTGATGATAGGCACGGTTGAAATAGATGAGACCTTCCGCATCGGTCGCGATCGCAACATCGATCACCTCGCAGAAGAACACCGTGTGGGTGCCGACCTCCTCGTTGCGCACGATCCTGCAATCCAGGCTGACGGACGCATCGCTCAGCACCGGCGCGCCTGTGGTCAGCGCCCGCCACGACGCCCGCGCAAAACGCTCGGTGATCTCCAGCCCCTTGCCGCCGAATGCGCCGGACAGCGCCTCGTGCCGGCCGGTCAGGACGTTGACGCACAGCACGCCATTTTCGACGAGATGGGCATGCGCGCCGGCCTGCCGGTTGACGCAGACGAGCAAGGTCGGTGGGGTATCCGTCACGCTACAGACGGCCGAGGCCGTCAACCCGTGCCGGCCGGCGGGACCGTCGGTCGTCACCACATTCACGGCGGCTCCCAACCGGCTCATCGCGTCGCGGAATTCGTTTTGGCCGATCGGGCTCATCACAGTCATTCCGCCCTCAGAGATCGAGCACGAGCGTCGGCGTCTTCGAGCGAGAACAGCACACCAGGATCTGGTCGTTGGCTGCCTTCTCCTCGTCGGTCAGATAGTTGTCGCGGTGGTCGGGCCCCCCCTCCAGCACCGTGCACATGCAGGTGCCGCAGATGCCCTGCTCGCACGACACTTCAACTTTGACCCCGATCTCCGCGAGCGCCTTGACGATCGGGACGCCGGCCGGAACCATGACGCTCTTGCCGGACTTGGCGAGTTTCACCTCGAAGGCATCACCCGAGGTATCCACATCGGCTTCGAAATATTCACGATGGATCTGCGCCTCGGGGTAGCCCAGCCGATGCGCCTCGCCGATCACCCATTCCATGAATCCAGCGGGACCGCAGACATAAAGGTGAGTGCCCGCTGCGGGCGCCGGCAAGTCGCGCTCCGGCAGGAAGCGCTGGGCTTCGGGGCCGTCGTCCAAATGCAAACAGCTGTGCGCGGCGAGCGGTGCTGCCTCGAGCACATCCAGGAACGCGGCCTTGGCTCGGCTGCGCGCGCAATAACGCAGCGTGAAATCCTTGGCGTGGGCGGCACAATGCCGCGCCATTGCCAGCAGCGGCGTCACGCCGATACCGCCGCCGATCAGGATCGTCTTGCTGGCCGCGGCTTGCAGCGGAAACAGGTTGCGCGGCACGCCGATCCGCAAGTGATCGCCGGCGTGCACGTCCCGGTGGATCGCGGCGGAGCCGCCGCGCGAGCCTTCGGCCAGCAGGATGCCGAGCTGATAGCGCGAACGATCGGCCGGATCACCGCACAGCGAATATTGCCGGATCAGATCGGGCCCCAGATGGACATCGACATGCGCGCCCGGCTCGAACCGCGGCAGGCTGGCTCCGGCCGCGGCCGCGAGATCGAGCACGACGATGTCCTCCGCCGGCTCGCTGCGGCTGACGACGACGACATCCAGCGTCTGTTCACTCATGCTCACTTTAATCTTTGCTCAACGCAGATAGATGCCGCCGTTGACGTCCCAGGTCGCGCCCGTCGCAAATGCCGCCTCGGGCGAGGCCAATTGCAACACCAGCTTGCCGATGAAGCTGGCGTCCCCGATCTGGCCGACCGGGATCGTCGCCTTCACGGCTTCCAGCCGCTCGGGCGACAGCGTGCGATGGACCATCGGCGAATCGATCGGGCCTGGTGCGATCGCGTTCACGGTCACCCCCGATGGCCCGAGGTCGCGCGCGAACACTTTGGTCAGCGTGATGATGCCGCCCTTGGATGCAGCGTAGTGCGCGCCGGTCGCTGTGCCGCCGCTCTGGCCGGCGAGCGAGGCCATATTGATGATGCGGCCGTGGCCGCGCGTCTTGAAATAGCTGCCGAACACCTGGCAGCCGAGAAAGGTGCCGCGCAGGTTGACCGCGATGACGGCGTCGAACTCCTCCGGCGAGATCTCCATCACCGGACGCGCCACCGTGACGGCGGCATTGTTCACCAGGGCGTGCACCGTCCCCCACTGCGCGAGCACTGCTTGCAGCGCCGCCGCGAATTGCGGCTTCTCGCGCACGTCGAGCCGCTGCGCCAGCGCAGTCGTGCCGGACGGATCGAGTTCGGCGACGACACGCTGTGCCGCCGCTTCATCGATATCGGCGACCATGACGCGATAGCCGCCGCCATGCAGCACGCGCGCGATCGCCTCGCCGACACCGCTGCCGGCGCCGGTGACGACGGCAGCCCGCTTCTCTTCACCGATCGCCGTCACAGGATGTACCCGATGCCGGTCAGCGCGTCCGTCGAGTTGATCAGGCGCACCACCTTGCGCGAGATCTTCAGCTTGCCGTCGCCGCCGCGCACCAGGCTGAACTCGATGTCGGCGGTGTAGTTGCGTTCGCGACCGCGGCGGAATTCGGTCAGGATCTGCGCACAGCGCAGCTCGCAGGCCGTCGGATCGGTTTTCAGGATCCGGAAGCGCGACTGCACCCGCACGGTGCGCGCCACCGGCGAGGTCGAGATCGACTGGCCGTTGCGCAGGCGGTCGACACGCTTCTGGCGCATGGAGTGGTCGTCATAGGCGTAGTTCAGCGTGTTCTCGAAATCGGTTTCTCCCGGCTCGATCGGAACCACATAATGGGCATCGGACGTCCACAACGACAGCCATTCGTCGTATTCGGCATTGTCGAGCAGGTCGGCCTCATACCAAGTGAAGGTCATGGCCTCGTCAAGGGTGATCGCCTGGGTCATGTTGTTCGTCCTCTCTCAGGCCGCCATCATCTTGGTCCATTGCGCATAGGCCGCGCGCATGCCGGTTTCTGCGCTGACGTCGCCGCGGCGATGGCCGTCCGGCATCGCGGTTTCCTGCGGCAGGCCGCGATTGAGCATCAGCCACAGATCGTGGTCGCCCTGCGCGCCATGCTGCACGCGATCCCACACCTCGGCGTCATCCGGGCTGCCGAATCCCATCGGCCCCTGGAAGAACTCGTGCAGCCGCATGCGCGCGCGGTTCGCCGCGGCCGGTCCGCCCTTCATGCCGATCGCGATGTGACGGATTTCGGTTTCTTCCACGGATACCGGTTGCAGCACCCGGAAGAACGCCATCGAGCAGGCGACATTCGGGAACAGATTGAGGTTGAAGCCGGAGCCGCCGACCGCACGGACGATGCGGCGGACTTCCAGATCGCTGTAATCCCTGGCGAGCTCGGCGGCGAGATCTTTGAACTTCTCCGGGATCGGCGCCTCCAGATTGTCTTCCAGATCGATCAGTTCGGGGATCATCACCATGACACTGTGGCCGTTGCCGAGATCTTCGACGAAGCCGCCATTGTTCATCATGTCGAGCGTGGTCTGCGTCTCGCTGTCGACCGCGGTCAGGAAGGATTTGTGCACCAGCGGGAAGTGATAGGCATCCGTGGTGTTCTCGAGCTGGATCTTCCAGTTGCCGGGAAAGCGGAATTTGTGCTCGCCGAGGGTCGTGACCGGATAGCCCGCGCCCTGCTTCATGAACAGGTCCATCCACTTCTTGGCCGGGCCGAGGAAATCGACCAGCGGCTCGATGTCGTCGCGGAAGGTCGCGAAGATCATGCCGGCATAGGATTCCACCCGCAGCGAGCGCAGCGGAAACTTCGCCCGATCCAGCACGCCCTCATAGCCCTTTTCATAGGGAACGCCGCGCAGCGAGCCGTCGAGCCCGTAGCTCCAGCCATGATACGGACAGACGAAGCTGTTGGTCTTGCCCTTTGCCACTTCGCACACCGTGGCCGCACGATGCCGGCAGCGATTGACGTGCACGTGAATGGCGCCCTTGCGGTCGCGCACGACGATCACCGGATGCAAACCGACCTGCGCGGTCTTGAAGTCGCCGGGATTGGCGATCTCGCTCTCATGCGCGACCCAGACCCAGGTGTTCTCGAAGACCTTCCGCATCTCCGTCTTGAATATATCGGGGTCGGTATAGAGCGTGGTCTTGGCGCGGTCGGGCTGGATCAGCGGGCGAATGTCGACGTTGGCTTCGGCGGTTGTGGTCATCAGCTGATATCCTTGAGGACGCCTCGGATCGAATTGGAGTTTAAAGACAGTTTATGGGAAGCCCGGCTGCGTCGGCAGCCCGAGCAGCACCCGGCCCGCGCTCTGCATCGTGCCCTCGCTCAAAAAGGCGTGCTGCGCGACGACGAGGCTATCGCACATTGCTCGCGCCAGATTGTGCGAGGTGTAGATCGAAGCCGTGCCGGCGAGACCGCAGGCGATACGGGCGACGTCCGCGCCCGACCGCGCCGCATGAGTTGCCGCCAGCCGCATCAGGGTGACAGTCTTCTGGTTCGGCGCGCCGTTCACCACTTCGCTCCACAGCTCTTCCGTCGCCTCATAGAAGAAGGCGCGGGCCGAGCGCAACAGCGCCTCGGCGCGCGCGATTTCGAGCTGGACGTAGCCACGATCGGCCATGACGGGCGCGCCGGTGATCGAACCGCGCGTCCCGGCCATCGCACTGACATCGTCCAGCGCCGAACGCGCGACGCCGATCGCGACGATCGCCAGCACCTGCGCGGCGAAGGCCAGCGACGGATAACGATAGATCGGCAGATCGAGCGTGGCCTTGCCGCCGCGGATCAAGGTCCATTCTTCCGGCACCACGACGTCGTTGACGATCAGATCATGGCTGCCGGTGCCTTGCAGACCAATGACGTCCCAGTTCTGACGGATCATCACCTTCTCAGCGGGCATGACAGCCACGCGCGGCAGGCCGCCGGTGGAATCGCCATCCACGGTGATGCCGACACCGATCAGCTCCGCACCCGGCGAGCCGCTGCCGAATTTCCAGACACCGTTGACCAGGAAACCGCCGGACGTGCGCTTGGCGGGCTGCAGCGGAAACAATCCGCCGGCGAACACGACATCGGGCCCCTTCGCATAGACCTTGCGCAGCGTTTCCTCTGGCAAGGTGGCGAGATAGCCGGCGGCACTGCCAAAGCTCGCCACCCAGCCAGCCGAACCGTCCGCCTCCGAAATCGCCTCGATCAGGCGGCAGAACTCCGCCGGCGAACGCTCCTCGCCGCCGAACCGCTTGGCGACCATGGCGCGATAGACGCCGATCCGCTTGAACCCTTCGATGATGTCGTCCGGAATCTTCTGTGCGGCGACGAACTCGGAGCGGCGCGCCTTGATCTCGGCGAGCAGCGCCGGCAGGCTCTGCGCTGCAGCGGCTGCCTCCGTCTCTCTGGCGATCGTCGCAAGCGGTGGCGTCATCGGTCGAGCCTCATTGTCCAGACATCGATAGGATAAGAATGCCAATTAGTGGAAATTTCCAGCGAAAAATCTAGCTTCATTGCACAAAGATTATTCCGTGAGTGCCTGCTTAACGACCTTGCAGCGCACGCGCGCGGCAGCAGCAGCAGACGACCAACTCGCGGCCCTCCCTGCCGAACGCAAACTAAGCACCAGCCCGTTCGCACACGCACAGGACGGCGAGGGTGGCGCAGCACAGCTGCCTTGCTTTATGCAATCTGGTGTTGCTAAGGACGGCAGCCGGATGAGGAACGTCCGACGGAACCGAGACAAATGCGAAAGACCGAATTGGACGAGATCAAGCGCCATGTGAGGGCCGAGGACAGCCGCTTCCTCGCCAGCCGCTCCCCCTTCTACCATACCGTTCGCATGCTCGCCCGGTACTACGCGCGTATGAACGCGGTGCTGAAGCCATCCGGCATCGATATGGCGCGCTGGCGCGTGTTGAGCCTCCTTGCCGAGCGCGAACCTATTACCGTGTCCGAAATCGCAGAGGACTGCGTGGCGCATATTTCCACGATGGCAAAGACCATCACGCGCATGGTCAGCGAGGGCCTGGTGACGGTCCGCACGTCGAGCGCCGATGCGCGCTCGACCGAGGTCATGATCACTCCAGAGGGCCTCGCCCTCCTCGAACAGACCCGGGAAAAGACCAAACACGTCTTCAAGGAAGCGCTGCGCGGCTTGACCAAGACCGAGGTGCAATTGCTCAATTCGCTGTCGGCCCGCATCTTCGAGAACCTGTCGCCATAATAATGTGACTTCCCGCCGCTCCACGCGCGACGACGGCCGGGATTAGTACTCAACTGACTGCTAATCATGCAGCTTGCCGCGAGAAGCGGCGGATTCAGCCGAATTAACTTGCTTGATTGTTCTAGTGAATATGCGAGTAATTTGAAGCCGCCGGCAGAGAGCCACAGCCCGGCAGCCGGAGTGCCGGCAGCTCGGCACGCCGTGCCGCTTTCGCGGCCGTCATAAAGAATGTGAAAGGATCGTGTCGTGCTCAGACTTATTGCCGCGGCGGCGCTGCTGACCGCGACCGTATTCCCCGCCAGTGCCCAGATGAAAGTGGGCGTCATCGCTTCCTCGACCGGCCCGGTCTCCGTGGTCGGCGTGCAGCAGAAGAACACAGCCGCGCTGCTTCCGAAGAAGATCGGCGACGTCGCCGTCGATTATATCTACATGGACGACAACAGCGATCCGACGCAGGCGACCAAGAACGTCCAGAAGATGCTGATCGACGACAAGATCGACGCGCTGATCGGTCCGTCCGGCTCGCCCAATGCCGTCGCAGTGCTCCCGTTCATCGCCGACGCCAAGACCCCGATGCTGGCGCCGGTCGGCACCACGGCGGTGGTGCTGCCGATGGACGACAAGAAGCGCTGGGTATTCAAGACGACGCAGAATGATAACCTCGTCATGGACGCGATCGTCGCGCATATGAAGAAGACCGGCATCAAGACGGTCGCCTTCATCGGCACCAGCGATCCGCTCGGCGACAATTTTGCGGCCGCTTTCAAGGCCGCCGCCGAGCCGGCCGGCCTGAAGATCATCGCCGAGGAGCGCTTCGCCCGCACCGATACCTCTGTGACCGGCCAAGCCCTGAAGATCCGCGCGGCATCTCCCGACGCCGTGCTGATCGGCGCCGCTGGTGCTGCGACCGTGCTGCCCGAAGTGACCTTGGTCGACCAGGGTTTTGCCGGCAAGATCTACCAGACCCATGGCGCTGCGACGCCGGAGTTCCTGAAGATCGGCGGCAAGAAGGTGGAAGGCACTTTCCTCGCCGCAAGCCCAATGCTGGTGTTGTCCGAGATCGGTGACGATGTCGCATCGCGCAAGGTCGCGCTCGACTACATCGCGGCCTACAAGAAAATCTATGACGTCGAACCCGGCACGTTCGGCGCCAACATCTACGATGCCGGGCTGCTGCTCGAGCGCGCCGTTCCGGTGGCCGCCACCAAGGCAAAGCCCGGCACCCCGGAGTTTCGCGCGGCGCTTCGCGACGCGCTCGAAGAGGTCAAAGACCTCACCGGCGCCCAGGGCGTCTACAACATGACCGCAAAGGATCATTCCGGCTTCGATCAGCGCAGCATCGTCATGATCGCGGTCAAGAACGGCAGCTGGTCGCTGGTCAAGTAAGCGAAAGGCGCGGGCGGAAAACTCCTTCCGCCTGCGCCACCGCGTTCCGGCCGGAGCATCTTCGTGAACCTTTTCGTCGCGCTCTACCTCGCCCAGGATGGCATCGCCAACGGCCTCGTCTATGCCCTGTTGGCGGTCGCAATCGTACTGTTGTTCTCGGTCACGCGCGCGATCTTCGTCCCGCAAGGCGAGTTCGTCTCTTTCAGTGCGCTGACCTTCACGACGCTGCAGGATGGGCACACGCCCGGAACAATCCCGCTCCTCGCGGTCCTCGTTCTCCTGCAATTCATCGCCGACGTGATCGCGGACGGCCGAAGCCGCGGCATCGCGGTGCTGCTCCCGGCCTTGCGGCGCGCCGTGCTGCCACTCGGCATCGCGGCGTTGGCGTTCATCGGCGCTCAACTCGATCTGCCGCTGGTGTTCAAAGCCGTGATCGCGATCGCAGTGGTCGGTGCCTGCGGCCCCCTGCTCTACCGTTTGGTGTACCAGCCGATCGCCGCCGCCTCCGTGCTGGTGTTGATGATCGTCTCGGTCGCCTTGCATTTCGTCATGGTCGGCATCGCGCTGTTCGTCTTCGGCCCGGGCGGTCAGCGCTCCGCACCGCTGATCGACGGCAGCTTTATCGTGGCCGGCGTGCCGATCGCGGGCCAGACCATCGCGATCTTGCTGGTCACGCTGGCTGTGATTGCGCTCCTTTACTACGCCTCCCAGCGCACGCTCTACGGCAAGGCCATGCTTGCCGCCGCGATCAACCGCGAAGGCGCGCGGCTGATGGGCATCTCGGTGCCGCTCTCCGGCCGGATCGCCTTTACGCTCGCCGCAACCATCGGAGCGCTAGCCGGTGTGCTGATCGCACCCACGACCACGATCATCTACGACACCGGCTTTCTGCTTGGGCTGAAAGGATTCGTTGCAGCGATTCTCGGTGGCCTCATCAGTTTTCCGCTCTCGGCGATCGGCGCAATCGTGGTCGGCCTGCTCGAAAGCTACGCCTCCTTCGCAGCTTCGACCTACAAGGAGGTCATCGTCTTCGGCCTGGTGATCCCGATCCTCCTATTTCGTTCGATGCGGATGTCGCGACGGGAAAAGGAAGACATCGCGGAAGAACCGGCCGCCCATGCGCAGGAAGATCTCTGCCCTGAAGCGCTAGCGCGCCGGCGGCTTTGGCGCCGCGGCCTCGAACTCGCATTCCTCGCCTTCGTGCTGGTATCGCCGATCATCTTCTCCGATTACAGCATCGCAATGCTCGACTATGTCGGGTTGGCGTCCATCACCGTCCTCGGTCTCGTATTGCTTACCGGCGTCGCCGGCCTCACCTCGTTCTCGCAGGCCGCCTATGTCGGGATCGGAGCTTATGTCACCGGCTATCTTTCATCGGTCTACGGCATCTCGCCGTGGCTCACGCTCCTGGCCGTCCTGGCCGTTGCCTTTACGATCGCGCTGGTGAACTCGCTGATTGCGGTCCGCCTGTCCGGCCACTATCTGCCGCTGGCGACCTTGGCGCTCGCGATCGTCGCCTTCTATCTATTCGGCAGCCTGCCCCAGACCGGCGGTCAGGCCGGTATGAGCGACATCCCGCCGCTCTCGATTGCAGGCTTCGCGCTCAAGGATCCCAAAAGCTTCTATGTCGCGATCTGGACGGTGCTGCTCGCGCTCCTGGTCGGCACGCGTAATCTCTTGGATTCCCGGCCCGGGCGCGCCATCCGTTCGCTGCGTTACGGCACGATCATGGCCGAGAGCGTCGGGGTCAATACGCAAAGCTACAAGGTCGCAAGCTTTGTGATCGCCTGTCTGATGGCGGCGCTCGCCGGCTGGCTCTATGCGCATTTCCAGCGCTTCATCAACCCTTCCCCCTTCTCCTTCGGGCAAGGCATCGAATATCTGTTCATGGCTGTGATCGGCGGAGCCTCCTCGATCGCGGGCGCGGTGGCCGGCGCCGGCATCGTGGTGCTCTCCAATCAATGGCTGCAGAGCCATCTTCCGTCGCTCCTGCATGTTCAGGGCGATTTCGAGATTGTCATCTTCGGCATCGCGGCGGTCGCAATGCTGCAATTCCTGCCCGAGGGCATCTGGCCGGCGCTGATCAACCTGTTGAGACTCAACGTGCCCGACGCGCGCCCGAAGGCCGAGGGCGCGCCGCGCCTGCCTGAGCGCGACAAGCCGGCGCGCGGCCGCGCTATCCTCTCGGTGATCAACGTCACGAAATCGTTCGGCGTCGTAAAAGCCAACCGCGACATTTCGCTCGATGTCCATGCTGGTGAGATACTGGCGCTGATCGGCCCCAATGGCGCCGGCAAGAGCACGCTGTTCGACCTGATTTCTGGCGTGCAGTCGCCAACCAAAGGCTCGATCAACTTTCTCGGCAAGGAAAGCCGTTATGCCACCCGCGCACTGTCGCTTGACGGCATGGGCCGCACCTTCCAGCACGTCCGCATCATCCCCGACATGAGCGTGATCGAAAACGTCGCGCTGGGCGCGCATGCCCGTGGGGCGACCGGCCTCGTCACCGCCAGCCTGCTCCTCGATCGCAAGGAAGAGGCGACGCTGCTGGCGGAAGCACAACGGCAGCTCACACGTGTTGGTCTTGCGCAGCTCGCCGAGCGCAATGCCGGCAGCCTCGCGCTCGGCCAGCAGCGGGTGCTGGAAATTGCACGCGCGCTCTGCTCCGATCCCTGCCTCCTCCTGCTCGACGAACCCGCCGCAGGCCTGCGCCATCTTGAGAAGAAAGCACTCGCCGATTTGCTTTCACAGCTCAGGACCGAGGGCATGGCCGTGATGATCGTGGAGCACGACATGGACTTCGTGATGAACTTGGCGGACCGGATCGTCGTGATGCAATTCGGCGAGAAGCTCGCCGAAGGCACGCCAGCCGAGGTCCAGGCCAATTCCAAGGTGATCGAAGCCTATCTCGGAGGCGTGGAATGAGCGCTGCATCCACCAGCTCCGACGTCCTGCTCGCGGCCGAGAACATCAGCATCGGCTACGGCCGCGTCGAAGTCATCCGAGGCCTGAACCTTTCGATCCGGCGCGGCCAGATCGTCGCGATCATCGGCCCCAACGGCGCCGGTAAGACCACATTGCTGAGCGGCCTGATGGGGCAATTGCCGGTGCGCGGCCGGCTGACCTTCTTCGGTGAAGTCGCGGCGGAACAGCCGCCCGTCGAGACGCTGGTTGGCCGCGGCATGACCTTGATCCCGGAGACCCGCGAATTGTTCACGACTATGACCGTCGAGGACAATCTGATGCTCGGCGCCTTCCTGCGCTACCGCCGCGGAGACAAGAGCTATTTAAATACTCTTGAAGAGGTCTACGCGCTGCTGCCCCGATTGAAAGAGCGGCGTTGGCAGCTCGCGAGCACCCTGTCTGGCGGCGAGCGCCAGATGCTGGCGATGGGCCGCGCGCTGATGTCCAAACCTCAGCTTCTGATGCTGGATGAGCCGAGCCTCGGGCTTGCCCCACTCGTCACCCGCGACATTTTGCGCTCCGTGGCCGGCTTGCGCGATCGCGGCGTATCTTGCCTGCTGGTCGAGCAGAATGCGCGCGCCGCGCTGCGCATTGCCGACTACGCCTATGTGATGGAATCCGGTGCCATCATGCTCGAAGGCCCGGCCTCCGAAGTCGCGAGCAATCCCGACGTGATCAATTCCTATCTCGGGATTCGGGCAGCCGCATCCTAGACGTTCTCGAAGCCCGCAATGGCGCGGGCAAAGGCAGGTGCAACATGCTGATGGTCAAACGAAGCGAACAGGACGAGGAACATCACCTCCGGAGCGAGCTCGCGCTGTTCTATCGGCTGGTCGATTTCTTCGGCTGGACCGAGATGATCTTCAACCACATCTCGGTGCGCCTACCCGGCGTCGAGAAGCGCTACCTGGTCAATCCGTTCGGACTGAACTACAACGAGGTCACGCCTGACAATCTGCTGACCGTCGACGTCACTGGCCATCTGATCGGCGACTCGAACTACAAGCCAAATCCGGCCGGCTTTGCGCTGCACGGCGCGATCCACGCCGGGCGCGAGGACCTCCACTGCGTCGCGCATGCGCACACGACGGCGATGTCGGCGGTGGCGCAGAAGAAGGACGGGTTGAGCCACGATAATTTCTACGGCGCGCAGCTCGCCGGACGCACCGGCTATCACACCTTCGAGGGCATCACGCTGTTCGACGACGAGCGCGAGCGCATGCTGGCGAGTCTTGGCAATGGCGACGTGCTGATCCTGCGCAACCACGGCGTCGCCGTCGGAGCCGCCGACGTGCCACGCACCTTCATGCTGCTGTGGACCGTGCAGCGCGCCTGCGAGATCCAGTGCCAGGCCGGCATGATCCCGGGGCCGGATAGCGCGCTACCGGATGCCGTGCGCGCGCAGTGCGTCTCGAATTCCAAGCGTCTGATCGAGGAAGCCGAATTCGCGAGACTATTCTTCGACGCGGCCATCCGCCGCATGAGCGCCGTCAAGGGCAAGCCGTTCTGATCGCGCGATCGGGCTTCATCGATGCCGCCGGCTCAGCCGCTTAAGATCGGGATCGTCGGGGCCGGCGCAATCGGCTCTGCGTTGGCCGCCCAGCTTGCGCTCGCCGGCCAGCCCGTGTCACTGGTTGCGCGCGGCGCGCGCCGCGAACTGCTGGCCAGGGAGGGCGTGCGGCTGCGCAACGGCAGCGGCGAGCTCGCGATCGCGCATCCCGCGATCATCACGCTGCGCGAGCTTGCGACCTGTGATGTGGTCGTGGTCGCAGTGAAGGCGCAGGCGCTGCCGGAGCTGCTGCCGCAGCTTGTGCAAGCCATGGCGCCCTCGGCGCTGCTGATGCCCGCCGTCAATGGGCTGCCCTGGTGGTATTTTCTCGGTGCGAGCCGTTTTGCCCGAACCTCGCTTGCATCTCTCGATCCCAACGGCGACATGCTCTCGCACTTTCCGGCGGAGCGCCTGATCGGCTGCGTCGTCTATACGCGTGCTGCGATGAACGACGACGGCGACATCATCGTGCATGGCGAGCAAAGCCTCCGGATCGGACAGGTCGGACCTGTGCCGCCTCCCATTGCGCTCGGCAATCAGCTGGCGTCGGCGGGAGTTACCGTCAGCGTGGAGACGGATGTTCGCCGCGAAGTCTGGCGTAAATTATTGCGCAATGCTTCGACGAATCTGGTCTCCGGCCTGACCGGCACGAACCTGGAGCAAATCGGCAACGATACCGGCCTCCTCGCTGTCACGAGCAATATCGCGCGCGAGGTGGCTGAGCTTGCCGAGAAACTCGGCTATCCGACCGCACCTGATCTCGACGGCTTCGTCCACGAACTGCGGCGCGCAGGGCCGCACGTGCCATCGACGTTGCAGGACATCCGCGCGGGGCGTGCGCTCGAACTCGACGCGCTCGCGGAAGCACCGCTTGAAGTCGCACGGTGGCTCGGATGCCACATGCCGACGCTGGACTGTGTCCTCACGCTGCTGCGCGCGCAGCTTCGCTACGCCAACTCCGGCCGCCGGAATCAGGAGCGATAGACATCGGAAGTTACACCTAGCGAAAATCAACGGAGTCCCGTTTGAATTTCACTCCGTGCGATTCGACTTCCCGCTACTGGCGAGACCAGCAGGCAGACGCGGCGTGCAACCCGCTCGAACGCCAACTACATCAGGGTGAAACTTCGCTGACCGGCCAGGACGTATCGGCTCGTCAACAAGCTCCGTCGGACAGCAACAACGAAGGGATCGTCACGATCAGGATCTTTGCATCGAGCGCCATCGACCACTGATGGGCGTAGAACGTGTCGTAAGCAACACGTTCGCCGTAGCTCGTCGCACTCCGACCGCTAACCTGCCAGAGCCCAGTGATGCCGGGACGGCAAGCCAGATAAGCGCGGGCGGATTCCGAATATCGCACCAGTTCCTGCTCTGTCACGGGACGGGGGCCGACGATGCTCATATCGCCCTTCAGAACATTGAAGAGCTGCGGCAACTCGTCGAGGCTCGACCGGCGCAAAATGGCTCCGATCATCGTCACCCGCGGATCTCGCTTCAGCTTATGATTGGCAGCCCATTCCGCCGCGGCAGCGCTATCGTGCTCGAGCAGCCATCGCAATTGCTCCGACGAATCCACCACCATCGTGCGAAACTTCAGGCAATCGAAGTTTCGTCCGTTGAACCCTACTCGCCTATGGCGGAACAGAATGGGCCCGGAAGAGGACAGGAAGACCAGGAGGCCGCAGATGATAAGCAGCGGCGCCAAGAGGACAATGCCAGTCAGCGCGAGTATGATGTCTACAGCGCGCTTCGGCGTCAAGCCGATCGGACCGACCGGTGCAGCACGAGCAACAAGGCGCATACCGTCACGTCTAAGCATGTTCAGCACCAACTATTTTGCACAGCACTAACCAGATTTTGCGCAATACGGGCGAAACGGAAATTGACAAGTCGATTTAATCAAAAGTGGACCAACGATTAGATCGCGATCTGCACACAACGCGCAGCAGGCGGCCCCGGAAGAGCCGCTCAGGCCGCAGCCGTTCTCAGCCGCGAACGCCGATACGCCATGAAGCTTAGGCCGGTGAATCCAAGCAGCATCATTGCCCATGTCGAAGGCTCGGGAACGGCACTGACGTTGACATCAGCGATCGACCAGAGCTCATCCTTCGCCCCCTGAAAACCTGCACGATAATCGCCGCCCAGGCTCTCATAAGAGAAGGTCAACGTGTTCTTTCCCGCCACCAGCGGGATGGAGGCAAAACTGAATTGCTGCTCACCGCCGCAATAGCAAATTCCAGTGCCGTTATTGGTTGGGTTGCTGAAAGTTGCACCGAGCGGATTGGAGTATACGACAGCCTGCGTTTCGTCGGATCCGCCGCCGAGATTGAAGGTCCCCCGGAATATCTGGGTGCCATTCAATGCAAGCCTGAAGTCGTCCTCGAAATAGTTATGCCCATCGAGACTGATATAGCCATTAAGCACGAAGCTCAGGCCAGAGGAGATCGCGTTGGACGAATGGAAGTCGACCGAGAAAGATGTGTCTGTCACCATCGGAGTGGACGGGCCGCTGTAAACGATGGCTGCCCGCGCCGGCGCGCAAAACAAGCTGATAACCGTCAGGGTGATCCAGGCCGCTACATTACGCATACAAATCTCCCACTAAACCAGCCGAGCACCGTCTAGACCAAAGCTGAATGCATCAGCCGTACCAACTCGAATTACAAAGATTTACCGCTTCAATTCAGTCAAACATCCGTAAGCGATACGAATCAGATCGTCCGTTATGCGATGCGACGTTTGCCGAATCACGAGACGAGCAGGTCATGCGCCGAGTTCGCGCCCCTCCCTCGCAACGTTGCCCCGACACACGGGGCAACGACATCGATGAGACGGCAGGGCGAGAGTCTTACTTCAGATGAAGCGGAAGGACGCAGCGCTGCCGCGGCGACGGTAGGCCATGAAGCCAAGGCAAGCGAAGCCGATCCCCATCAGCGCCCATGTGCTGGGTTCAGGAACCGCGACAGTGAAGGTGTTGCCGGCAACCTGAAGGTTGGTCGGACCATTGCCCGAGTTCTTGCCGAAGATCTGCAGGATGTAGTCGCCGTTCGCCGCAAACGAATCGATAGCCTGGGCAAACTGCACCCCGGCAACCAGGAAACCGGTCCCGGACGCAACGAGCGTACCACCGATCGACCCAGACCAGATATCGACCGTCAGCCCCTGGACCTGTCCCGAGGCATCCGTGAGCCCGGCCTTGAAGTTGGAGAGGCCCGACAGAGACGACAGACTGAAAGTATAGTTGATGTCGAAAGCCTCACCGGCGTTCAGCCCACTGATCGTAAAATTGATGTTGGGGTTCAGCCCCAACGAGCTGCCGCTCGCAGGCACTACGGTATAGGCCTTGGAAGGCACTATGGATGCTGCGACCATCGAGAGCGCCAGCAAACCGGCCTGAATAAGCTTCATATCTCGCCCCTTTCTATTCGAAACTGATCAAACGAATTAGGAAACAAGTCTGGGAGCATCAGACGTCGACAGAACGTTCAGGTTGTCCCGCGAGCTATCAATCGCGGCGACCTTTCGCCTCCTGCCTCCTCTACGACGCGGCCTCTTCCACGGCTAAGGACCGCCCCAGACTCGCTCCCTTCGGATTTAATTCTTATCTTAATCGAGCCGGCAGCTCAATGGATTATTAACCAATAAAATGTTTTTAAACAATAAAATACATGAAATAAATCAATTGCTTAGATTCGACGCAACAATATCCAGCCACAACTGTGGCCGATCAGGAACAGGAATGCCGGCCACAAGATTATTTCAATTGGGATTATGGCAAAGCCGGAAGATCGACATTTAAATGTCCACCTTGGGATTCAAATCACCCTTCAGTCGACCGTCCGGACCTTGGTCAAGCAGGCGTGAATCGTTGATACGAAGCGGTTCTGGGCGTCGTACGCCCTGCCATTTTCTGCAGAAGCCGGATCCAACTGCCCTGGCCCTTGGAGGTCAGCCGAACAGGCTCGATGGTCTACTCGCGACTCGTAAGGCCTGACGAGACGCTCCGGCCCCTCCGTGACATTGTTGAGGGCCTCCAACAACTCGATGGCGAACCGATCCAACGACATGCGACCTCGCTCTCCAGCTTCATGGCGAGCCAGCACAATCCATAATTGGGTACGCAAACGCCTTCAGAGAAGCCGACCGGCAGTTCGTTCACAGCCGGATCAGCGCGAGCGAGCTACGGTGTTCGATTCTCAAGCCGGCCGTGCATCTCGACCGTTTCAGCTTTCATGACCTCTAAGCGAAGCCTTCGGACTTGCAAGTACAGCTTGGCAAGTTGTGGATGTCTCAAAGGCTGACGACATACGACAACGTCTCTCCAGGTCCACGCGCTACGAGAAGCATAACGGGATTGGGAGGATCTCAACCGAACTCTCGACACCATCAATACCTTAAAAAGTCGCTTGCTCAAAATACCGACTGGGAGGCTCAACTCCTACTTCGGTGGCTTTTGTGTCTCTTGGTCACACGGCTCGAGCAAAGGTTCGAATCGTGTGTCGCAACTCGGGCTGCGATTGCCGCTTGGAAGTCGCGGCAGAATTAAATTCGAATATTATGCCGCTCATGCCAAGAAAATATGAAGATACATCATCAATATCAATCAGCTTCGTCGACGCTCCGTTCTTATCCAGCTGCGTGGTCCGCGCCCACGAAAAATATCCACAAAAAGCTTCATCTGCCTCAACAAGCCCAGTCCGCTGAGCACGATGCGGCGGAACGGAA
Organism: Bradyrhizobium sp. SZCCHNR3119; assembly: GCF_032487775.1. NCBI lineage: Bacteria > Pseudomonadati > Pseudomonadota > Alphaproteobacteria > Hyphomicrobiales > Nitrobacteraceae > Bradyrhizobium > Bradyrhizobium sp. SZCCHNR3119. Next base: position 1,022,440 of record NZ_JAUEUV010000001.1, read on the forward strand.
GAATGTTACGCCCAAATCCGGCCCACGCAATCAAGATTGTCACGCTGAGCAACACAAAGTCGGTGGCCGCGGTTGCGAAAGGAGCGAGCGCGCCAGTGACCGCGACCATCAGCACGTCGATGACGCAAACTCCGAGCGTCAGCAAGACGAGCAGCGACAGCGGAGGAATGGCGATGTCGAGCGCAAGCAAGAGAAGATCCCAGTTTCGCTGCCGGACCGCCCTAAGAATCAGACGCGGCACGGCAGTCATCAGCGAAAGATGACCTTGGATCCAGCGTTGACGTTGGCGATCCGCACCCTCCTCAGATACCGGAAACTCGCTGACGATTTCGACGAAGGGAAAGAAGCGGGGCGCGTATCCCTGCTCGGCCAGATCGAGCCCGAGCTTCATGTCTTCCACCAGATCCCCGTTCGCCAGTGGCGCACGTTCGATGACGTGCCAGGGAAAGGCCATGCCCGTGCCCATCAATTGAACAGGCCAGCCGAGTCTGCTTAGCCCGAGCGGACGGACCCAGTTCTTGATCGTCCAGGCAAATTGGGCAAGACCGCTGCCCCCCGCAGGTCCGGGAGCAGCGGTCATACGATAATTGCACTGCAACGGTTTCTGGATGCGAGAGCATGCGACCGACATCTTCCGAACAGCGCCGGCAGACAAGCGGCAGTCCGCGTCGACGAACATGATGATCTCTGGAGGATCGGACCGCAGGAAGTCGACCGCGTACGCCAACGCAAAGCCCTTGCCAATCCGTGACGGATCGTGGCGCTCGATGACCTCTGCACCTTCGCCATAGGCCACCGTGGCCGTGTCGTCGGAGCAATTGTCGGCCACGACGATGAGGCGGTCCCGATCGGTCATTTGCGTACGCAAGTCCCGAAGCGTGGGAACGATGCCACCACTCTCGTTGTGAGCGGGCACGACGACGGCCGCCCGTGGCGATGCGCCACGCTGCCCCTCCGCTTCTGCAGCCTTGAGCAGCGATGCGCAAACCTCGATCATCAAGAGGGCGATCGGAATACCGATTATTCCGGCGATCAACGTCAGCGATATCGTCAGAAAGATCGTCATCCTGCTGTCAATTGCCTCTCACTGCCCAGGCGCCATTTGCTGCGGGTCGGCGCGCCGGCGTGCCAAATCTCGTTCGTCGATGGCCCCTGCAACTTGACGAGCCGTCCGATTATGGTCTTGTGCTCGCAGTATTATCCACTTGTGGCGTACGGATTATTGAATGCGTCTTGCCTATTTAATCAATCGATATCCCGCTGTCAGTCATAGCTTCATTCGGCGCGAGATTCACGCGCTCGAGCGATTAAATCACCAGGTCTTGCGGATCGCCCTGCGCGGCTGGGCGGATGAGCTGAGCGACGTCACGGACGAGACCGAACGCAAACTGACCCGCTACGTTCTCGATCAGGGTCCTTTGCCACTCGCTTTCGCCTTCGTCAGGGTCGCCCTGACGCGCCCGGGACGGTTGTCGACCACATTGCGGCTCGTGTGGAAGATCGGCCGCCGCGCCGAACGTCCGCTGATCGTCCACCTGATCTATCTTTTTGAAGCTTGTCGCGTTCTCAACTGGCTGAAGGACGAAGGGATCGAACATCTGCACGCCCATTTCGGGACCAATTCGGCCGTCGTCGCGATGCTGGTCCATTCCCTGGGAGGACCATCCTGGAGCTTTACCGCCCACGGTCCGGAGGAATTCGACAAGGCGCAGATGATCGCACTGGCTGAAAAAATTCAGCGTGCAAGCTTCGTCGTGGCCGTCAGTTCGTTCGGCCGCAGCCAGCTGTTCCGGCAAGTCACTCACGATCAGTGGAACAAGATCGAGGTGGTTCATTGCGGAATCGAGTCGACATTCTATCGGCAAGCTGTCGCAGACGGCGCCCCGCCTGCACGCCTGGTCTGCGTCGGTCGCCTCTGCGAGCAAAAAGGACAGGCACTTCTGCTCGATGCGGCGCGACGGCTCGCCGCCCGGGGCGTGATGTTCGAACTGGTCCTGGCAGGCGATGGCGAACTGAGAGGCGCCATTGAGGCTCTGATCACCCGCTATGACCTGCAGAGGAAGGTGCGGATTACCGGCTGGATCGGCGGGGATCGCGTTCGCGACGAGCTCGTTGCGGCGCGGGCGTTGGTGCTGCCCAGCTTCGCCGAGGGACTGCCAGTCGTCATCATGGAAGCAATGGCATTGCGGCGCCCCGTCATCAGCACGTTCGTTGCCGGGATTCCTGAACTCGTCGTCCCGGGCGAGCATGGTTGGCTCGTACCGGCCGGCGACAGTGAGGCCCTGGCGGATGCGATGCAGGCCTGCCTCGATGCGCCGGCCGAAATCCTCGAAAGCTTCGGGAGCGCCGGCTACCACCGCGTTCGTGACCGGCACGACATCGACAAGGAAGCGGCCAAACTCGCCGATCACTTTCAGACGGCGATAGCGCAAAGCGCGATGGCTGGATAGCACGCTCGGTTGCGGCGCTGCGATCCGTTCATTCAGGGCACCTCGCGCCGATCGGACGAGCCGGTGATTTCCAGATACTCCAACGCGTTGCCGGGCCGATCATCATCGAAAACGCCGACGATCAGCCGTCCCGTCTTCCACGCCATTCCATCGAGATTGGTCCGGTATCTTCCGGCCAGCGGAGCACGAACATCGGCGTGATGGCCATGCACGACGTGCCGGCGGCCGTGGCCGATATCGGCCCGCTCCGAATAGCGTTTCCAGAGCAGCGTGCGCTCGCTCTGCGCCCGCAGCGGAACAGCGGGATCCACGCCGGCGTGAACAAACACCCGATGTCGGTCGGCATGCACGAGCGGAAGTTTGCTGATCCATTGCAGATGTGACACCGCCACATCCCGCATCTCGAACCTGCCGAGGCCCTCGCCGAACGAGGCCAACGTATCGCTGCCGCCGTTCTCGATCCACCAGTCCCATTCGCAGAGCCCGCTGCAGGCCTCCCACATCATCGCTTCATGATTGCCCTTGAGGCTGACGAGACGCATCGTGGCGGATTGCCAGGACATCAGAAGCTCGACCACCTCCCTGCTTTGCGGGCCCCGGTCGACATAGTCTCCGAGCGTAACAACCGTCGCGGGCGTCGCCCCCGCATGTCCTGCAATCGTCTCCATGGCCAGCCGCAGGAGGTCCGCACGGCCGTGGATATCCGGAATGGCGTAGGTCAGACCCATCTGGACAACAAAACCGCCACGACCGGCGCGCTTCCCTCAGGGCTTTCGAGCCCGGCGGACCGGATCAAGTCGAGGACGCCGCATTGAGAACCGGAGTTGGCGCAGAGCGAAGCAACGGGCGCCTGGCCAAGTTTGACACCAAAGTGAGAAGAGCGTCGAGCAGCAGCAGGAGAATGAGTGCAACTATGAAGAGACCGATGCCGGTGAGATCATGGACGATGCCTTCGAGCAGGTCGGGACCACCATAATAGGCGATGAGCACCAGCGTCAGAACGCGGATGAAATTGGCCGCAATGGTGATCGGGATGATCGAGGCCAAGAGGATGAAGCTACGCAGCTTCTCATCCCCTCGGAATACGTAGGCATAGAACACACCGATCGCCGACAAGGCAAAGATCGAGTTCAGACCCGAACATGCATCCTTCACCAGGAGCTGATAGGTCGAGATCATGATCATGACGCCGTTCTGCGCGATCGGATAGCCCAGGTGATACAGCACCTCCGTGACCGTGTTGGAGATGAAGACCTTCAAGGGGATTGTCGCAGCGTCGATCAGCCAATCGGGCATCGGCACCGCAAAGAATAGAAACCCGAGCGGAAATGCGAGCACGCGAAGCGTCGACCACCCGGCCGTGATCAGGACACAACCGATGATGACGAGGATCATCGACAGCGCCTCGAACGTCAGCAGTCCCTGCTGAATGCGGGCGAGAAACAACAGCACGAGCCCCCCCAGGAGAGCTCCCCACCCCAGAATGGGAGCGGGATTATCGACCACGGTCATGAGCCGGTTGCGGCTCTGCCAGATGAACCAGAGCGATGCACAGATCACCAGCGGTCCGTGCCCCTCCTGCTCGGTCTGCCAAGGACCGTCGATCAAGCCCCGGAAAGTCGGAACATATGCAACCAGAAACGCTGCCGAGAGCAGGACGGGTCCCCAGAGATTTCTGATGGAGAGGCCACCAGCCGATTGATCAGCGAACGACAGGGGCTTCATACCCGTCACCAATGAAGACGCACGATAAAGACCTTCCGACGATCACCAAGGCTAACATCCGACGCCATACCTAACAACAACTGCGTTATGTCTATCTCTGCGCTGCCAGAGTGACCCAGACAATCCCGGCCAATATCAAGACTGAAGCAAGGATCGCAGATCCAGCGTTTCCGAGTTGGTTTGCAACCGCGAACAACAGGCACGCCAACAGCACATTCAGCAGTGTTTGGATACCGCGATCGGTGAAGCGAAAGAAGATGAGCACGACCACGCCGAAGCAACCGACCGTAACGAAATCAAAGATCGTGCTCATGCTGCCCTGATGCTGGCGTTGCCGCGACCGGTGCGACCGTTTTACTTGCGGATGGCGCTCTGAGGACCGTCGTCGCGCTGCATCGCCTTGGCATAATCGCCTTCATATTTGACCTCGATATTGGCAGCGTAGGCTGCGAGGCCGGCCTCGGCCTTCACCACATCGGCCCGCATCAATTGTCGCGCCATGTTGGCTGCCGCTTCGCCTTCGAGGGGACGAGCCTGTTCCCCGGTCACCTGGAAAAAAACCCCGGTGGCCCCCGCGCGAACGAAGAAAACTTCGTCCGGCTTGCGCTGCTCGATCGCTGTCAAATAGTCCGGGTTCAGATCGCTGCTGTTCAGAAGCCCCAGCTGCCGGACATGCATCAAGCCGGCTTCGGACAGCGCTTGATCGACCTCGTCGAGCGACTTGGCCTGTTTATTCGCCTCGACGAACGACTGTGCCTCCGGCGTAATCGGAAGGCTGATCTGCTCGATGTTGAAAAGCTTTCGGCCAGCGAATCTCGATGGATTGTTGGCGATGAATTGATCGATATCGGCTCGGCCGGGAGATCGGCCAGAGGCCCGGCGATTGAGATAGGCATTCTCCAGGACCTGCTCGCGGGAGCGGAGCACGTCCAGGAGCACGCTGGGCTCGCGATCCAGCCCCGCTGCCAGCGCCTGTTGTACGACATATTTGCGTACGACGAGCCCGCCTAGCACCTGCCGAACGGCATTGGGATCGTTCTGCCTGTCGAGCGAAACGTTGTTGGCGCGAAACTCGTTCTCCAACTCTTGCGTCGTCACGACGTCCTTGCCGATCCGCGCGACGACCTGGCTCGACGAGCTCGTTTGTTCCTTTTTTTCGCAGCCGACGAGCATCGCCGCAACCATCGCGACGAAAGCGCCTCGAACGAGACCCCGCCCAAGAGGTGCCAACCCGCGCCCGCACCGCAACAAGGGCATCCTAACGCTCATTTAATACTCCACAAACGCGCCGAGGGACGACCTTACCCACGACCCACAAATTATCCGCACTCCGTCATGATCGCTCGACCAGACGCTCGAGACGGCACGGAGGGCCACCGAAGCCATCGCGATTGGCATTAAATACGTTTATCGTATATTAAATCATCCGCTACCCCGCCGTTTCCCGGAGATCAACAGACAAATGAGCCTGCGCCACGCTCAGATCGTTCTGGCGTCGACCGCAATCGTCCTGGCCGCCATCCTTTCCCAGGTCATGGTTCCGAAGCGATTGATGGCCCGGACAGCCGCCTCGCCCAGCCTTGAGGAGATCATCCCGCGGCAGTTCGGCACTTGGCGGTTCGTTCCCGAGATCAGCCCCATCAAGCCGATCGATACCGATGCCTATTTCCAGCCCGACGAACGCGCCGCCAAGGTCTACAGCCAGGAGGCGGCTCGTGGTTACAGCGATGGACAGGGCAACATCGTAATGCTGCTGGTCGCATACGGGCCGGTCCAGAATTATCGGCTGAAAGCCCATCGGCCAGAAATCTGTTATACTGCCAATGGTTTCCGGGTCTCAGGCAAGACCGCGACAACACTGCAAATCGGCCCCGGCGAATCGCCGATCAACGTAGCAAGGCTGATTGCGGAACGAGAATCCCGCCTCGAGCCGATCACCTATTGGATGCGGGTCGGCAACGACATCTCGAATGGCGTGATCGACAATCAGCTGAGTCGTCTCAAATATGGCTTGAAGGGAATCATTCCGGACGGCGCCCTCATCCGAATCTCGACCATCGGCCTATCGGAGGATGCCGCATTCAGATTGCAGGATCAGTTCATCCGCGATCTGCTCCGCGCAATCCCGGCGCAAGAGCTGAAGTTCTTCGTCGGAGCGTCATGACATCGACCGCACATAGGTCAGTTCGGAGGGCGGCGAAGATCTTCGCAAATCGTCCGCCTCAGAACCGCGAGCCGATCGGCGGTCGTCCGCTCCAAGGCGGGTGACCTTGCTCGGACTTTGGACGCAGCCGCTCAATAGTAGCCGTAATAGGTGGAGTGGGACTCGGGCGCCTTGTTGACGACGACGCGCACGATCGGCGTCCGCTGCAGATGTTTCTGACACTCCTTGATCTCGGTCGTCGTGGTCGTCCCGACTGCCGTCACCAGAAGCACCGCATCCATCAACGGCAGGATCGAGATGACGTCGTCCCCAAGCAGAAGCGGCGGCAGATCGAAGATCACGAGACTCGATCGGAAGTCGCGCCTGATCGTCTGCAGCAGGGAAACCATGCGATGCGACGCCATCCACTCCGAGGGTCCCGACGAGACGATCGAACCGGGCAGCACGGTAATCTGATTGGGGCCAAATCTCGCGCGCAGCATGGCCGCACTCGGCTTCAGGCGCCCTTCGAGCAGATCGATGACACCGGCACCGTTGTCGAGGCTGAGGTAGTTCGCGACCGACGGCTTGTGCAGGTCCAGATCGATCAGAAGCACCGATCGCTCCGGCAACCGGCCAACACTCAGCGCGAGGTTGCACGCCGTCACGGTCTTTCCACAGGCCGGCGAAGGCGAGGTGATCGCGAGAAACTGCCATCCCCGCTTGTCCATCTCCTGCAGCACCTGAGTGCGCAGCATGTCATACGCACGCCCGTTCGGATTGGTGCCTCCCAGAGCCACGACGCGTTTGGCTTGCAGATCCGGTGGCACCAGCCGTACTTCCCTGGCAATCGGGGTAACGCTGGAGTGCACGAGATCCGAAGATGCGCTTCCGCTGCCGTCGCCGCCACGCGCCAGATTGATCGCCTGCTTGATCGGGTCCAACCGAAGCCTCCGTCCCTAAGCCTATTTGAACAGACCTACCCTCGCCTTCGCAACCATGAGGTCGATCGGCAGGAAGAGATAGGCCGCGATCAAAGTCGCAGAAACCAGCGCAACCAGACCCAACAACAAGATCCGGATCCGCCATTGCTTCCGGCGCTGCTCGGCCGCCGTCTCGATATACGGAATCGATAAAACGAGCTGGCTATCCACCAGGCTGAAGATATCACTGGTGCGGCGGATCGACTTGTCCAGCATCTCGAAGACCATCGTCAGCCCGGCCCCCGCGGCCAAAGCGAGCAGAAGCGAGAGAGCTGCGAGCTTCGGGCGATTCGGCTTGATCGGCCGTTGCGGGACGGTTGGCTGCTCGATGACTTCGAGCTTCTCAGCCTGTTGATCCTTCTCGAGATTTTCGCCGAGCCGCGCTGCCGCCAACTTTGCCGTCGCGGCTTCCAGATTCTTCTGCAATGCATCCTGCTGCGCCAACAACGCCCCCAGCGTCGCGCCCTGGATGGTCTCCGCCTTTGCAACCGAAGCCGCCGCAGCCTCCAATGCCTGAATTTGCTTTTTCAAGGACTGAATCACGGGATGACGCTCGGAATAGAGCGCACTCTTCTGCACGAGTTCAGCCCTGAGTTGACTCAGCATGGTGGGCTGATCGGCCGCGGCTGAGGTCGGCCTCGACTGCCCGACCTTCAACTGGGCAATCTTCGTGTCGAGGGCAGCGTTGTCGGCCTGAAGCTTTTGGACCTCGCGCGCGAGGAACTTCGTGGTGTCGATCGCCCGGCTCGTGCGATCGCGCAGGTCCTCATTCAATATCCGCGTCATAAGTTCGTTGGCGACCTGGGCCGCAACGGCCGCATCGGAATATTCGAAGCCAACGGAAAACACGATGGTCGGAGGTTCCGAGGAGCGCCGCTGTTTGAAATCGAGATCCAGATCGACGGGAGCGATCTTCGTCTGCTTCTTCATCAGCTCGACGAGCTCGGTCACCGACATCAACGTTCGCTTACCCGGAAAGAGTTGGAACTTGTCTGCGATCGCGACCAGATTGTCGCGCGTCATCGTCCGCTGCTCGATCACCTGGATCCGCTCCTGGGCGGCACTGGTGATCGTGGGGCGTACCAGTTCGGTCGGAATCTGCTGCGATTGCACCAGGATCTTGCCTTCGGACAAATAGGTCGCGGGCCAAACGATGGCCACGGCGATCCCGAGGCTGCCGAAGACGAGGAACGGCACAAGGATCAAAGCCCAGCGGCGCTTCAGAACTTCCAGGTAAAAGCTTGCAGTCAGCAGGTAGCTGCGATCCTGCTCGTCCTCTTCGAAATCGTCCTCGTAATCAAGCTTCTTAAGCATGCTTCATGCCATGAATTGGCCAAAACGACCTGAATGGGAGCCTTTCCGAAATATAGCATCGCTTCAGATTTAATTGAGAGATTAATGCGCCTTGCCATCAAAAACCGTGCAAACCAGTGACGGCGTGGCCGGTGCGGCGTGCATCTTGCATTAATTTGCCGGAATTCGATACTTTTCCCAAGTTGCCTCTTTTAATTGCGCTATAATTGCGGCGGTCAGCTGCGAATTCCGCTATAGTCAATCGGAGTCCCAGCAAGGAATTTCGATGTACGAGGCATTCTATCAGCTCCGGGAGAAGCCCTTCACGATCCTGCCTGATCCCGATCTGATCTACTGGGGCAAAATCCATTCGATGGCGTTCACGATGCTGGAATTCGGCATCATGAACAATGCCGGGTTCACCGTAATTACCGGCGAAATCGGATCCGGAAAGACGACGCTGGTCCGTTATCTCCTGCGGCAGGTGACCCCGGGAATCACCATCGGCTTGATCTCCAGCGCTCCCCAGGGCCGCGAGGAACTGCTGCAGTGGATCCTGATGTCGCTCGGCCAGCCCTTCGAGGGCAGTTATCCAGCCCTGTTCAAGCGCCTGCAGGATTTTCTCCACGGACAGTTTGCAAGCCGCCGCCGGACCATTCTCATCATCGACGAAGCCCAGAACCTGGAGCCCGGGGCACTGGAACACCTGCGGATGTTGTCGAACATCAACTCCGACAAGTTCCAGATCCTGCAGTTGGTCCTCGTCGGGCAGCCTCAGTTGCGCGAGCTCCTGCAGAGCTCACAGCTGCACCAATTCGCACAGCGCATCTCGTCGGATTTCCACATACCGGCGCTCGATGACAACGAAGTCGCCTGCTACATCGACTTTCGCCTGAGAGCCGCAGGCTCGCCTCGACCACTCTTCACCTTGGATGCCTGCAGTCTGATCGCAAAGGCCAGCGGAGGTATTCCCCGGATGATCAACGTGCTGTGCGATATCGCGCTGGTCTACGGATTCGCAAACGAGAGGACCGTCATTACGGACCAATTGATCCAGGACGTCATTGCAGACAAGCAACAGTACAGTATTTTTCCGGTCAAGACGATCGCACGAGTTCCCTAAAACATTGGCTTCGCATTAATTCTTCATTTAAGAGTCCAACCGGTGGCGACACTGCGCTTTTAATTCGACCGCGCCGGGGACGCCACCAAAAATGCAGTAATATTCAATACTTAGGGCCTGCGAGCATGCGAACTCTGGTATTTATTTTTTGTCTGCTCGGTTTAATTTCCAGTGCCAAGGCGCAGGCACTGAAATCGGGCGACACCCTCGCCATTACGGTTTTGCAGGAGCCCAAGCTCGACCGAACGGTCGTGGTTGACCCGCTCGGCGAGATTGCCTTCCCGTTGGCAGGCCATGTCCGGGTGAGCGGCCTCACGCCTTTGGCAGTCGAGAATATCCTCAGGGCCAAGCTCCGGGCGAATTACAAGGATGGCGATCTCGATATCACGGTCGCGGTCGCCAATGCGGCGACCCCGGAGGAAGATCTGAAGCCGCGGGTTTACATCACCGGCGAGGTGCTCAAGCCCGGCTACTACGTCGTACGCCAACCGACGAACTTGATGCAGGCCATCGCACTGGCCGGGGGGCTTGGACCATACGCCGCCAAGCGGCACATTCAGATCAGGCGGCGCGAGGCCAGCGGTAACGAGGCGATCTTCGTATTCGATTATAAGGCCTACGAAGCCGGCGCCGCCGTCGAGGGCAACATCATGCTCCGCGCCGGCGACGTCATCATGGTTCCGGAACGAGGGCTGTTCGACTAGTTGAATTCGATCTCGCGTCGAGGCACAGCGCTGTGAAAAGGGCGGCCATAGCGGTCCCGGTCTGGCTCGGCTTGGCGGCATCACCGGCCCTTGCTGTGGACTGGTCGCTGATGACGTCCCAAAGCCAGACCGTCGAGCTCAACAGCAATCTCTTCTTGAACACGCCGCCCGCAGGTGTCGTCGGATCCTATTCACTGCTGTCGGCCCAAGCGGAAGCGCGGACCCCCATCACCAAATTCAATCTTGATGTGGACGGGTCCTATCGCAAGAACTGGGGACCGGCGGCGAACCTGCAGGCATCCGAGTTCATCAACTACGGCGTGAACGCCCGCTATGAGTTCAAGGAAAAGACGGCGTTCGATCGAGAATATGTCGAAACGAGCTGGCGGCAGCAGAGCACCGCGCTTGCGCTCCTGAGGGATCTCGGCGTCGCCACCAACGTCAACGGCTTTCTCGATCGCCTGACACTCGGCGGGGGGATCGACCGAACCTTGACTGCACTCGATTCGATCAGTCTCAGGGCATTCTCGACACGGACGAGCTACGAGCCCGCGACCGGCGGCACCCCCTTTACGGATACCCTTGCGACCGGCTTCTGGCGACACAATCTATCGCCGATCGCGGCCATGACGGCCTCGTCAGAGGCCGAATTTCTCAACTTCGACAACGCGTTCAACACGCGGATTCAGATCTATCGGAACCAGATCGGGACCGATCTCGCGCTATCGCCGCAGCTTTCTTTCCGCGGCAGCGTCGGGCCTGCCGTCACGTCCATCCAAGGCGGTGTGCCCGCGACCGGTCCGATCGTTCCCTTCGGAAGCACCAGCACCGACTGGATCGGTAATGCGGTCTTGACCTACAAGATGTTCCGAGACACGACCTTGATCGTCGCGGCCGACCAGTCGATATCGCCGAGCATCGTCGGCAGTCTCTTCAAGCGCGACTCGCTCACGACGACGCTGAACTACACGATCAACTCGCATTCATCGTTGTCCCTCTCGGCCAGCGGCAATCGCCAGGTGTCAACCACGACGACCGACTTCGCCTCGGCGTCAGCCGGCTACACCCACGAGTTCACACGGGAATGGAACGCCCAACTATCCTACCGCTACCTGCACCGCTTCTCGAGTTCCGGGACCACGATCTTTGATCCGATCACCGGCCTCCCCACCGTCACCGGCTTGGGCGCCGCCGACTCGCACTCCATCCTGATGGTGGTAACCCATAGCTATATGGTGCTTCCGCCGTAGCGCCGGATGACGTGCCCCCCCGCGCGAGGGCCACGGCGAAACGCAACCCACGAGGCTTGGCCGTCGTCCCTGGACGGCCGACGCGACAATCCTCAAGTTCGACGCGACGGAGTGGGGTCGGCCTTCGTTGCGATCGCCGGCAGGGCGGAAAACCCGGGCCATCGCTCGACCGTGTAAGAGGCCGCCCCGCTGACTACGGCACGAGCAGGCCTTGCGAAGTACCGGCCGCCATGGGCGAACAGCCGGCGGCAGGCCTATTGGATCGCGGTGCGGATGCGGTCCTTCAGCTCGGTCCCGTCCGGCTCGAGGTTCAGAGCGGTCTTCAGCTGATCGGCGGCCTTGTCGGCCTGCCCTGCTGCCTTGTAGCTCATGCCGAGATGATAGCGCGCCACAGCCAGATTGGGGACTGCCGCGACGACATCCTCAAGCGTTGCAATCGCGCTCTTGTAATCTCCGCTGCGGTATTGAGCCCATCCCAGCGTATCCTTCAGAGACGGCAGCGCGGTCCCCTTCAGCGACTGCGACAGCGTGACGGCCCGATCAAGGCTCTGCTGGTCCGTGCGGTAATCCAGCAACAGGCTGACCAGATTATTGGTCGCAACGACGGACGTCGGCTGATCGCGCAAGATCGCTTCGTATTGGGCGATGGCGGCTTCATAGTCCGGCCTCAGCAGCTTCACGCCAGCCAGAGCGAGACGGAAGTTGAGATTATCAGGCATCTGTTTGAGCGCTGCCTGAATGACCTCTTCGGCCGCGTCGTATTTCTTCTGGGAGTCGTAGAGGTCGGACAGAGCCGTGTAGCCGGCGGCGTCCTTCGGCTGCCTGGCGATCGCCTCCTTGAAATGGTTGATCGCATCTCGTTCCTTGTTCTGAGCGAGCTCGACCTTCCCCAGCATCACGAGCAGCTGCGCATTATCGGGGTTTTTCTGCCGGGCTTCGCTCAACACGGCAAGTGCCTTGTCGAAGTTCTTAGCCCTGGCGTAGGCCGAAACCAACGCCACCAGCGGAGCCACCGCATCCGGTGACGCTCGCCGGGCTTGTTCCAGCGCGGCAACGCTTTCCTCGATCTTGTTCTGGCCGGCGAGCGCAGAAGCGCGAACTTCGTCGGCCAACACGCTGCCGCCGTTGACGTGGCCGATGGTCTCGGCCAGCGCCATGGCACCAGCCCAGTTTTGGCGCGCCAGCCTGATCTGGGCCAATGACGACAGCACCTGCAGATTGCCGGGTGTCCGCCCGGCGGCCTCGGCCAGGATGTCCTCCGCACGCGAAAGATCCTTCCTTCGCTGCAGGAACGCGACATAACGAAGCACCACTTCCGGATTGAATTCGGAAGACCGCAGCGCATCGGCATATTGCCGATCCGCAAGTTCGTTCTTGTCCCCCCGCTCATAGGCGAGCGCCAGCGCCATCAGGAGGTCGACCGATTTCGGCTCATCGTTGAGCGCTTCGCGCAGATCAGCGACCGCACTGTCGAACTGTCCCCTGCTGACGGCGATACCGGCCCGTAGGCGCAGGGCGCCCGAATTGCGCCGGTCCTTGGCCAGGATACCGGCGATCAGCGGCTCCGCGGCAGCCAGATTGGACTTGGCGACGTACATCTCCGCGAGCTTGACCTGCGCTGAGAGCTTCCGCTCCGGGGGCGAGGCATTGGCGGCCAGCGCTTGCAGCGCCTGGACCGCATCCGCAGCGTTACCTTGGGCAAAATTGAGCTCCGCCAGGGCAAGCTGGTAGTCGAAAACCTCACCGCCTGCCTTGATGCGGCTTTCCAGCTCGCTGCGAGCCGCATCGGGACCGCGTGCGCTCGCCAGGAACCGCACCAATTCGAGCTCAAACTTGCTATCACCCGGATGGGCCGTGGCCCGCGTCCGCAACACCTTCTCGGCATCGTCGAACCGACGCTGGCTGAGCAGGAAGCGGAGCCAAGACTCCTGATAGGTCTCCGGATCGAGTGTCACGAGCGTCTTCAGGAGACCTTCGACTTGTTTCAGGTCTCCCTTTTTCTCGAAGGCCTGCGCTCGTAGAACGGTGACGCGCGCTTCGTCCGCCGGCGTCACCTTGACGGCCCCAAGCAACTTCAGGGCGCCATCGGCATCGCCGTCGGACAATGCCTTGGCCGCCAGCAGGGTCAAGGCCTCGGAATTGGAGGCATCGATCTCGACCGCGCGGCGCGCCTCGCGCACAGCGCCCTGCGTGTCCTTGTTCCGCAACAGCGCGATGGCTCTGACGGCGTGCAATTCGCTGTTCGGCTTGTCGCCTTCCGTGGCGACGTCGAGGACCTTGAGCGCAGCCTCGGCCGCTCCGCCGGACACCATAATCCGCACCAGCTTCAGACGTGCGCCGAGATCGTTCGGGTCGAGCTCGACGATACGGCGGAGATCGAGAAAGAGCGACTGGGCTTTGGTGCGCTCGTCGATCCCAGCCAAAGCACGCCAGACCTCGACCTTGTCGCTCTTGTATTTGACCGCCTTCAACAGTTCCACGCGGGCATTGAGGTCGTCCTGCTTTTCGATCAAAGCCATGCCGCTTTGATAGTAGGCCTGCGCCTTCTCCTCCGGCGAACCACAGCCGGATAGCAGCAGGCTCGACAGAACGATCGATGCCGCGGTCGCAAGCCACCTGCTCGTACTCATTGGAAGCCGACGCAACATCATCTGCATACCTCGAACTCAAGATCTGGTACTGCCACACCCGTCTGCGACAGAAGAAACTCGAACCTGTTCAGCCTGAATAACCGCCTCATCCCGCGCCTCAGCCCGGTGAAGTCGAGTCGGTTGCCACCTTCGGAGAGGGCCTGCCGCAGCGTCAGCAAAAGTCCGAAGAAACGAGCATCGATCCGGCGCGCCTCAGACAGATCAATCGATATCGATTTTCCTGCGGCCAGTGCCGTCCGGAACTGGAGGATCGCGCCATCGACATGCGCGGCGGTGGCGTCGCCGGCGAGGCGCACCACGACCGAATCGGCGTTCTCCGCAACGGAGATCCTCAAGGCGTCCTGCGATCGGCGCGAACGAAGTGCTTCCAACATCAACGGCAGCACCGAGCCGGCGAGGAGGCCGAGCAGCGCCCTGCCATCGTTGAAGTAGCGGCGCCAGAGATAAGGCTCCTCCTTGATCCGCCATAACCACTCAAGGCCATTACGCCGCATGAATCGCGGCGCTCGCCTGACTCGTCCGGCCTCGAAATTGATGGTCGCGCCGAACTGGGCCCGGATCGGCGGACGCAACCGTTGCGCGTTGTGCATCAGCCAGCCCTGCGCCTTTTCCGCGCCGAAGAACACCGCGAGCAGGTCGGCGGGATTTTCGTTGATCTGGTCCAGCACGGCCGGGGCGCTGATCTCCTCGATGGAGCCATAGCCCGGGTTGAGCGCGCCGACACAACGCAGGCCGCACTGCTCCGCGTTGAGCTTGTCGCGGACTTCCGCAGCGACCCCCTCCGCGCCGCCCACCAGAAACACCCGCAACGGCCGTTCACTGCTGACCGCCGACTTCAGTCGGCTGAACAGGTCGGCTCCTGCAATCCGCTCCGGCAGCGGAATCCCCAGCAGCCTCGCAATCCAGATCAGCGGCATGCCGTCGGCGAGGCAGAGATGGCTGCACAGGAGCGATTCCCGGAAGGCGGCACTCTCCTGGCTCTTCACCAGAAAATTCACGTTCGGCGTCGAAATCAGAAACGGCGCCCCACGGTCCGCAGCGTCCTGGATGGCACCCAGCAGGATGGTAAAGCTGATCGCGTCGATGGGGATTCCCAGCAGGCCGTAGACGTTACGCGAGAGATGATCGTTCCTGTCGTCCTGCGCCGGGGTCGACTGCGCCTCGTCCTGAAATGCAGGCTGCGTTCGCGCCGCCGTCGCTAACCCAGCACCACGACCGAAACGCAAGGTTTTCACGACAACGCCTCGAACTAAAACAATTATACCAATATCGACGATAACGGCCCGATGCCTCCCGCCTTTAAATTTAGTTTAACGCAGAATACAAGGGCGGTAAATTCGATTTAATCCATTTAATTTGCGGCGCAGCGTGGCAAACCAGTCACATCACCCAAGGGCATCCTGTCCCGCTATATCCACTCCCGGCAGCCGCCCGTCTCCCAATGACCGTGGCCGACCGGCTGGCAGAGAGCAGAAATGTGCTATTCGGATCGTCGCGGCGCGCCGCGCACCCGCCAACCGGCATTCCCCATTCGGCCACCTGGCCCTTCAATATGATGGATCGGACGTTACCCGAGATCAGCGCGGACATTGCGGACTGGAGCCGCGAACAGCCGCGGCAATTATGGGATCCGGGACGAAAGCTGCTGCTGGCCATTCGCAACTACCAGGCCTGGCGCGCGCGGCGTGGGCTGTTGCCGAAACTGCTCTGCAAGCTGGCCGTCCTTCGCCATCGCTTCTGGAGCGTCGTCACCGGCGCCGATATTCCGCTGACCTGCAGGATCGGCGGCGGCCTTTTGATCCCCCACCCGAACGGCATCGTCATCCATCCCGCAGCCGAGATCGGGGTCAATTGCCTGATCTTCCAGCAGGTGACGATCGGCAGCCGCGAGGGCCCCGGCGTGCCGCTTATCGGCGGCCACGTGGATATCGGCGCCGGAGCCAAGATTCTGGGTGCCTTGACCATCGGCAACCATGCACGGATCGGCGCCAATGCCGTGGTCATCACCGACGTTGGGCCAGGCCAGACGGCCGTCGGACTGATCCGTTGACGACGCGGAGCCACGCGTTGCAGGAGCGCCATGCGAAATGAGCGATTTGACCCGAAGCAAACCGGACCAGCGAAATCAATCATCCATGTTTGAGAACATCCGCGCTGATTTTGCCGCGCATGGGCGCAACTGGGGCGCACAGGGACTTTGGGTCATGGCCGTCTACCGCTTCGGCCGGTGGCGTTACGGCATTCGATCTCCGCTGCTGCGCAAGCCCTGCTCGCTGCTTTACAAGTTCATGTTCAAGCTGGTTCAGATCCTGACCGGCATCGAGCTGCCGTGCGAGGCGGTGGTCGGCCGCAATTTCGTGATCGATCATTTCGGCGGCATCATCATCAGCGGCTACGCACGGTTCGGCGACGATTGTCGGATCCGCAACGGCGTCGTCGTGGGGCTGCGCCGCGTCGATGAGCCCGCCGCCCCCGTCATCGGCAACAATGTCGACATTGGCGCGGGCGCCAAGTTGCTCGGGCCGATCACGATCGGCGACAACGCGATCATCGGCGCCAACGCCGTGGTCTTGCAGGACGTCCCCGAGAACTGCATTGCGGTCGGCGTTCCCGCCGTCATCAAGCCGCGATCGCGCGGCGCCGAGGAAGCATGATGCCGGCCGTCTGCAAGCCGCCCGCCTATGGCGTGGTCGCGATCGGTCGCAACGAGGGTGAGCGGCTCAAGCGCTGCCTCTCGTCGGTGTCGGACGCGGCGCTGACGGTCTATGTCGACTCCGGCTCGAGCGATGGATCGATGGAATGGGCGACGAGCCGCGGCATTGAGGTGGTGGAGCTCGACACCGCGGCGAGCTTCACCGCGGCGCGTGCGCGCAACGCCGGCTTCGCCCGCCTGATGGAGCTGGCGCCTGATCTGCTCTATGTGCAGTTCGTCGATGGCGATTGCGAGATGATCTCGGACTGGCCGGCGCAGGCAATCGAATTCCTCGCTTGCCACGCGAGAGCTGCGGTCGTTTTCGGCCGGCGCCGCGAGCGCCACCCCGAACGGTCACCGTACAACTGGCTGTGCGACCAGGAATGGTCCGGGCAGCCCGGCGAGGTGCGTTATTGCGGCGGCGACATCATGGCACGGACCGAAGCCTTGCGCGCCCTCGGCGGCTATCGCGACACGATGATCGCCGGCGAAGAGCCCGAACTGTGTGTGAGGCTGCGGGCGGCCGGTTGGTCAATCTGGCGGATCGAACAGGAGATGACGCGGCACGATGCCAACCTGCTGCGCTTCGGGCAATGGTGGCGCCGCACCTTGCGCAGCGGCTATGCCTTCGCCGAGGGCAGCCATCTGCATGGTGCGCCCCCGGAGCGCTTCTGGGTGTGGGAAAGCCGCCGCGCGCTGATCTGGGGTCTCGGACTGCCGCTGGCGGTCCTGGCAACCTTGGCCGCGATCGGCCCCATCGGCCTCGCGCTGCTGCTGCTTCTGCCGCTGCAAGTGCTGCGGCAGACCCTGCGCGGCTCAGGCCCGTGGCAGGAGCGCTTCAAGCTCGCTCTGTTTCAACTGATGGCGCGTTTTCCCGAGGCAATCGGGCAGATGAAATTTCGGGTAAACCGTTTGAACTGCAGCAGCCAGGAGATCATCGAATACAAGTGAGGCCTGATCGAACCGGGCGAACCTACCCACATTAATCTCCACTTGGCATCTGCCCCTCCTGACATCGTCGACATGATGGCAAACGAAAGCATTCTCCTTGTGCTGCCGCTACGGGCGTACAACGTTCACGGCAGGATCTTTACCGATGATCAGGCGTGCAATGGCCTGCTGAGGTGGCTGGACAACTTCCAAACCGTCACTCTGGCATGCCCCACCATCGTTGCAAGCGAGGCACCAGCCGATACCCTGCCAATCGATTCCCTGCCGACGCAAGGTCGATTTTGCTTCCATGCATTACCCTATGCATATTCACCCGGCACGTTCGCCCGCGCCCTCCTGCCGACGATGTCCCGGCTGCGGACCCTGATTGCGGAATCGAATTACCTGCACTTTGCGATCGGCGGTTTCTGGGGGGACTGGGGCTCTTTTTCATGTGTGCTCGCAAGCCGCATGCAGCGCCCCTACGCCGTCTGGACTGATCGGGTGGAGTCTGACGTCATCCGTTTTCAGGCCTCATCAAAGAGCGGCCTGAGGCGCCTGTATGGGCAGATGAATGCGATCCTAACTCAGCTCCTGGAACGGTCCGTCATCAGGCGAGCTGGCCTCGGCCTGTTTCACGGCATGGATTGCTACAACGCCTACTCTCGCTTTTCGACGAACCCGCAGCTGGTTGACGACGTACACCTTGGTACGGACGCTCATATCTCCGAAGCCGAACTCTCCACACGGCTGGCGAGGCAATCATTACGCCATTTCGTTTACGCCGGGCGCGCACATCGAGACAAAGGCATCCATGATTGGATCGCGGTCTTCGCCACGCTCGCGCAGAAACGGCAAGATTTTCGCGCCACCTGGTTTGGCAGCGGCCCCGATCTGGAGGCTGCCCGAGCGGAGGTCAAAAGACGGTCTCTCGATGCGGTCATCCGCTTCGAGGGATCGATCTCCCATAACGACCTGCTGAGTGCGCTCAAGAACGCCGACGCTTTCGTGTTCTGTCACAAGACCCGGGAATCGCCTCGATGCCTGATCGAAGCCCTGGCATGCGGCCTTCCCCTGGTCGGATATCGCTCGGATTACGCGTCCCAACTCGTTGCCGAACATCACGGTGGACTGTTGATTTCGCCGGATGACGTCGTCTCTCTGGCCGCCGCGGTCGAGACATTGTTCGATGACTCGACCCTGCATTTGCGTTCAAGGGCAGCTGCGCGCGACGGCTCGCTATTCTCGACCGAGGCCATCTTCAAGCACCGCTCTGATCTGATGAAGCGGTTGATACCCATATTGTTGGAGGCTCGCGACAGTTAGCGACCTAGGCGTCGCCGGCGGCTTACAGCTAGAACCACTGACGCGCGCTTTCAACAATCCGGGGCTGCGCAGAACCTATGCCAAGCCGCTCAGGACCAGATCGGCCGTTCTGAGGATCTCCTCGGGGTGGAAGACATACGCCGCTCGGTCTACCTCGCCCACGACGAAGCCGAGACCGACGCCGACGCATTCGGTCCAATGTCGGTGGATCGCCGTAAACCGGTCTGCCGGCTGCAGGAGCACCAATCCGCATCCCGGATCGAGCGTAAAGGTACAGTGCGCGACATGACTGCCCTCCATCGAGATCACCAGCTTGGCCCGCTGGAGCGTAGGGATTATCTCGCTGAGCGGCCCAGCGACGTCGACGATCTCGAATCCGTTCCGCTGGAGAGCATTGATGAGTTCTGGCTCATCCTTCACGACGCGGGCCGCTCCGGTGTTGCCACGGCGAAGATAGATCAACTTGTCGCGCCTCAAAGGCGGTGGGAACGACTCCGCCAGCCGCTGCGACAGTATCCTGTAGCGCTGGTGCTTCAGGCTGTTCTGCGCGAAATCCTGATAGATCGTCAGCTCGCCGAAAACCGCATATTCCATCGGCGTCCACGCCTGCCGCAAACACGACGCATAGGGCGGAAGATGTTCGAACGCCGATGGTCTGAACACGCAGATCGGATGGCCCGCCTGCTCGGCGAGCAAATATTGGCAACAATCGTCCCGCAGCCAATGGCCGAAATAGGTGTAGCCGACCGCGCTCGATGCCAGGGCCCCCTTGCGGATGTGGCGAACCTGTCCCGCCCGTCCTGTACGCCGGCCGATAAAGTGTCGCATATTCTTCGCATAGATCGACCCGTCGTGAAGCACGGCATCGCGCAGGTGATATGCGATCGTCGGCGCATGCGTGTAGCGCACCGCGAGCATGCTCTCAATCTCGACGCTCAGCGGGTTGTGGCCTGTGCTCGCGGTAAGGCGGTCAAGTTGACCCGCGAGGTACACCGGCGGCCGGGTCGCGGCGATCTCTTCCGGGCAGAGGACCTCACGATCCACCGCAGCCGACTCCGCCGTTCCGGGGCCTTGAAACACCCGCCGCACCAGCCGACCATACGGCGCAGCCGCCACCGCTGGAGAAAGGTGCAGATTTCTACGGAACATGCAGTTTTACACACTAAATTACAAGCATCGATTAGTCATGATTTTTATAAGCAACGAAGAGGATATTTAATATGCAAACTCTGCAATAATCGATTCATCCACGACAGATTTCGTCGACGCCACGTTTTTTTCGATTTCAGCGGTTGAACATTGTTTCGGCCTGATAATCGTTGATGGGCTTAAACGAAAGGCAAAGCCGGTATCTGACGTGTCTCCGGCGTAGAACTCCGCCTCAACTCCTCAGGGGCTGCGCGGCAGCCACCAATCCGTCGCGCCAAATGGGACGAAGGCTCAAGGGCGCCAAAAGTCTACGAGCGAGGCGAGCCTTCGGAGAATGGCCCACCCGACCCAAATCGTCGTGCTCAAGAAAGACGACGTCGAAACCTGCGCGATCAAGCTGCCACCGCAAATGATCCGCCGAATATTCGATCTGGTGCCCCAGCCCTTGCCCCGGCTGCGGCAACATGAAGCGGTCCAAGAACTCTATGCCAAGAGCCATCCTGATCAGATTGCGCATCCTGAACAGATTCGGCGTCGTCAGAAAGAGAAAGCCATTCGGTTTGAGTAGCCGCTTAAGACGATCAAAGATCACATAGGCAGGCAGAGGGAGATGCTCGACCACCTCCAGCAGAACGATCGCATCATATTCATCGTCGGAGCTCTGGGCCCGCTCGTCCATCAGGTTGAACTCGACGAACTCCAAACCAGCTTTCAGAATCGGTTCGACGTACCGGTCTGATACGTCCCCGACCACACAACGATCTTCAAACAAGGCCTTACAAAGAAGCGCCATCTGTCCTCCGCCGATCTCGAGGATCCGAGCCGGCCGGGGCAACGGCAGTTTCAACAACGCATTCAGCGATCGCCAATATCGCTCGCGATCGTTGACATAGTACTCGTCTTTCTCGAAAAAGCCGGCTCCAACGATCGAGCTGTCATACAGCGCGTCAAAACGTTGCCTGAGACTCTTGATCGCATGGCGGCCCGTTTGAATCCTCGGTTCGTACATTTTACTGGGTTTATCCCCATCGAAAGTTCGCGTTCAGCCCTTGAGAGTACCTGCGAATGAATGAATTCGCCAATATTAAACCCACTGCTCTCGGCAAGGTGCTGCTGCTGGCCGAAACGGCCAATCCTGAATGGACGAGTGTGCCACTGATCGGCTGGAGCTTGTGCAAGGCCCTGTCTGACCGGCTCGACACCCACATCGTAACCCAGGTGCGCAACCGCGCAGCTTTTCTTCGTGCCGGACTGAGGGAAGGAGAGGATTTCACCGTCATAGACAATGACGCCTACGCAGCTTCGTTCTGGCGCATGGCCGATCGATTGAAGGGCGGCTCCGGCAAGGGTTGGACGATGTCGACGGCCTTTGCATCCCTCGCCTATTATACGTTCGAGCAACAGGTGTGGTCTCGCTTCAAGACCCGGCTGCTCGCGGGCGAATTTGCCCTCGTCCACCGCGTGACGCCGGTCAGCCCCACCAGCCAGAGCTTGATCGCTCCGCGCCTTGCTCGGGCCGGCATTCCCTTCATCATCGGGCCGCTGAATGGCGGTATTCCGTGGCCGCCACATTTCAAACACCGACAGATGGCCGAGCGCGACTGGCTGTCGGATCTACGCGCTCTCTATCGCCTCATGCCGTTCTTTCACGCGACCCGGCGCTCGGCCGCAGCCATCCTATGCGGATCGAGACACACGCTGGATGAGATGCCCTCAGCGGTCAAAAGCAGATGTATTTATCTGCCGGAGAACGGCGTCGACCTCGCGAAATTTCCGCTCGGTCAACGCCGCCCGCAGTTGCCGCTTCAGGCGGCCTTCGTCGGCCGTCTGGTCCCTTACAAGGGTGCAGATCTGCTGTTACGCGCCGCTCGCGCACAGTTGCGAGCCGGTCGGCTTCATCTCCATATCGTCGGCGACGGCCCCCAGATGCCCGATTTGCGCCGGTTGACGGCAGAGCTCGGCATCGACTCCCGCGTGACGTTCCATGGCTGGGTGCCGCATCACGCCATCCATGACATTCTTGGCCGCTGCGACTTCACGGCGCTGCCAAGCATTCGCGAATTCGGCGGCGGAGTGGTGCTCGAATCGCTCGCTATGGGCCTGCCCGCCATTGTTGCCGACTATGGTGGGCCCGCGGAATTGATCGATTCCTCTCGTGGCGTTCGTGTCCCGTTCACCGACGAACAGAGCCTTTTGAGCGGCCTTACATCGGCAATCAACCGATGGGTCGACGTTCCTACTCTGCTTGCGCCACTCGGGGCTTCCGGCCGCGCCTTCGTCGAAACAAACCTGACCTGGGAGGCCAAGGCCGCGCAGGTCGAAACAATCTACTATGCTGTTCTCGACGGAAGCCGCACGCTGACTGACATCAGCATTTTCGCTCCAGCCCCTCTGTCAGCCACCGTAGGCGAGCGATAGGGGCCAGCCGGCCAAGCAGCCCAACGGCCAAGCCAGCAGCAACAGCGCTTCATAGGCAAAGCTATTCAGCTTGAACTGGCGGTTGAGGTAAAAGGTGAGGAGCGCGGCAGGCAGCATCTGAATGGCAACGCCCAGGAGAGCCCCATCCACTCCCCACAGAACGTAGAGCGACGGCACGATCACGAACAGAGAGGCCAGCCTGACCGCAGTCAGCAGCGTCACGTATTGGGGCCGCCCCAAGGCCAGATACACATTCGACGCCAACCCATAGCGCGACAGTAACAAACCGAAGGACAATAGCTGCAGGACGTGGCCTGCAGAAGCATAACGTATGTCATACATCAGATGGATGATCGCCGGCCCAGCAGCAAAGAAGAAGCCGGCAAGGCCGATTCCCGTGAGGTCCATCATCCAGCGCATGCGCCAATAGATCTCGCGAAGCCGATGCGGCTGGTCGCGCCAGATCTCGCTTAACGCAGGCAGAGAAATTCCGCCCTGCAACCGCCCGATCACGCCGTCGGGGATCCCGGCGATATTGTTCGCAATCGAAAAATAGCCCAGGACCGTGGGACTGACCAAGGCAGCCAGCAGCAGGCGATCACCATTTAGTCCCAAAGCGCCAACCGCAGATGAGACGAACACCCATTTGCCGAAGCGCTTCAACTCGGCAGCGGCTTCCTGATGCCAGCCGAACCGCGCCTGTCGGCCGGGCAGCCAGACGTAGCTCAGCGCCGTGTTGAATGCCGCTCCGGCAAGGCCGCCAATGACGTAGGCCCAGATCGATCGAGTCATCAGGGCAAGAATGATCACGACCAGGAGACTGCCAAGCTGTGCGACCAGCTCAATCAGCGTGAGTCGACCGAGATTCAAGGCACGACCAGCGACGATCGCGTTGATCGACTGAAAACCGAGGATCACGCTGGCGAAGCTGCTGACGAGGACTAGCGCAGGCAGTTGCGACTCCGCATAAGTCGAATTCGCCGGCACAACCCCCGCCCGCTGAACCATGAAGGCCAAGGCGGCAAGGAGAGCTGCCACGCCGAAGACCACTCCTCCCCGGATCACCTGCAGCGTCCAGGCCGTATCCTGAAATTCCGGTTTGTCGCCATTCGCGCTCCGCACAACCGCGGGCCGCAGGCCGATGTCGGTCAAGAGTGCCACGACGACCTGAACTGTCGTGACGATAGCCAAAATTCCAAATACATCGGGAGACAACAGCCGCGTGAGTATGATCGTTGCAGCCAGCCGTAGTGCCAGCGAGGCAAAATGCCCAACCACGGCAATGCTCGCAGCCCGAACAGCACGCACTTTGAGTGACTGAGCCTCGGTCACCCAATAATTCAAGTTGAACCGCAGCATCAGGACTCGTGGCTCTGGAGGGGCACGTCAGCTATACGCGGGTGCGTTGAGTTGGTCCTGCGGACGCTCAATCAGCCTCGTGCGTTTTCGGCTACGCGCGACGAGATTTTCGCTCCTTCCCACGAGAGAGCCTGCCATCAGGAAGGTCAACGGCAAGAGAGCGGAGTTGGGAAGCAGATCGAGCACATTGAGCGCGAGGATCAAGGCTATCGCGCCCAGATACACCGCTTCACGTTCGGAGCGGACATATTTCAGCGCGCCAAGCGCCCTGAAGACACCGTAAGTCAACAAGCCGAACTCGGCAAGGAATCCGAACACGCCATATTGTCCGAGCACGATGATCCAGCGTCCATCCGTCACCGAGACGTCGCTACCCCATTCCGCGTAGACGCGGTTTCGGCCAAATCGCCCCCATCCTGTCAGGATGCGTTGATTGGCGCGTTCCAGCAGCTGATCCTCATTGATGAAACGGAACTCCAAGGAGTCCGCCCTCTCCTCGCTCCACAGGCGCACGACCGACAGGATCGAACCGGTCGGCACCAGTCCCTCGGTGCGCAAGAGCGGATATCCAACGGAAATGACGGACAACAACACGGCGACGCGCAGCATCGTGCGCGGAGTCGCGAAGCGGACCAGCGGGACGGCAATCAGGGCGTAGAAGGCGGCTCCCAGGCTCTTGCACAACAACAGTACAAGACCGAGATAGCCGGCGACCGGCCCCGCCTTCACAGGAAGCCTGCTCGGCGCTCGCGCACGCCACAGCGCGACCGCAGCAACCAGTGTCGCCATCATGAAGAAGCTGGCGATGAGGCCATGGCCCATGAAGACCATGGGCCGATATCCGCCGCCACGGATCGCCTGGATGAAATCGCTGGAATAGTATCCGTAAACCCAATAGTGCAGCTGCGGACTGAAGCGAACCTCGAACAGCATCGGCAGCGAGTAGATAATGCCCGCGAGCATCAACGCCCGCAGCAGATCTTCGCTGTCCTGCTCGGTTCGAAGCGCGCGGCGGCCGAATACGAACGGAAGCACGGTGAAGAGCGCCAGCTCCGCCGACGAAAAGCCGTCATAGAAGCCGACACCGGGAAGGACCCGGTCACCGATGAGGATCGTATCCTCATTGGCAAGGCTGGAGAGTATAGGCACGCCGACCGCCAAGGTCAGAAGAACGAGCGGCCAGCCGAGCCTGAATCGCGGGCTTCGCGACCGGGACGCAATAAAGAATATTCCAATCGCGGCACATAGGGTCGGAACCAGGGCTTTGTCGATCGGCGACAACACCGGGACCTTGAATGATCCCGCTGCCGGCAACAGCATCTGCGCGCCGAGAAACGTCCATATCGTGGCACGGCCGACCGGCAGCTGGCTGTAAAGCACGAGCGCGACGACGGCCCACAGTCCAAAGGCAATGATCCCGCCCGTCCCCATTCGACATTGCCCGATTGATCGCCCGTGCCAGGCGCGCCGGACGGCCCCGCCACGGCATACCCTGAATTAAATTCAGGATTGAATAACAGGCATGGCTGCAGAGCGGAAGCCGGTAAATCTCACGTCAGCCACCATGATTAAATGCGAGGGCAGCATCCCAGGACTTGAATTTGGGGGCATAGGTATCGCCGGCGCTCAAGGCCCATTGATTGACTCCTGGAATAAGCAGCCAGGCGGCCGTGCGCGAGGCCGGCATGCTCATGAAGTCCTGCCATTGCTCACGCACGAGCGCGGCGAAGCTGTCCGACATCTTGTAAGCCTGGAGCAGCGCGGCAACCCTGCCCTTCGGTCCACCATAATCAGTCGAGATGCCCAGCGCGGTACAGGTCTGCGTCGAAGGATACCAGCTCTCGAAGCCGCCTTCATAGCACTCGACCGATTTGCCGAATTGCTGCGCGATCCGGTCCCAGACAGGATAGATGCCGGTGCCGTTCGCTCCCGACTTGAGCGCACGCAACGTTTCTCCACCAGGCTTGCCGTTGGCCAATGTTCCCGCCCGGATATCCTTGTCGAGGAAATCGAGCGCCGCGGCCATCTTGGCGGGAACGGCACTGGCGTAATCGTCAGCCGCGGCCAACAGACCCGCAATATTGGCCGGTCCCCGGCTGATGTAATTGCCATCGAAGTTCGTGCATTGCGCTCCGGAGTAATAGGTCGCGTAGGACAGCACGTCGCACAGGTCGATCGGCCGGTGCGGAGCGACATTGTGATCGGCAAATCCGTACCTTGCGTAATTTGGGTAGAGCGACCCGGACAAATCGGCACCTTGGAAACGATAGCTCAATGTCGCCCCCGCTGCGCCAAACGCCTGAAACGCCATGACGCGCCGAAGCTGGCTGGCCGAACGCGGCGACCACGCCTTCTTGACGAGCTCCATGACCTGGCAATAGCGGGCTGCGTACCAACCATGCATGCGGCGATTATTGTCGGCCGGAAAACCGAGCGCGGCCCCTCTCGCCGCCGCCCAGTGCGTGACCGGGAAGCTGAAATTCCAGACCTCGTTGCCGTACTCGAAATAGGCGTCGAGCGACGGCGACAGCAGATCTCTCACCAGAGCCGTCACGGCGGTGATCGACGCATCGTCGAAATAGGCGGGAAATGTGCACCAGTAGTGCGCGTTGATGCGGTTGGCGAAGGCGACCTGAAGCTCGAAGGGAATGCAGGGTGTTTGGCCGCCCGACTGCCACATGAATGCATTCAGAAGCCCATCGTAAGTCAGGGTGGCAAGGCTATTCGCCTTGATCACCCCGACCGCGAGCGGCTGACCTGTCTGCCCGCCGGAGCCGTAGAGGAGAGGCACAGCGCCGCGTCCGCCGGAATCGATCGTCACCTGGCTCGTTGTGTTGGCATCGACAAATTGCAGCTGGATCATCTCGCCGTCGACATAGCTCTTCCCGGCATCGCGCTGAGCCGCGCAGATATAGGCGTTCGTGCCGCTGGCGGATCCCGCCCAGGCACCAGGAGCCCATCGCTGCGTGCTTATGCCGAACCCGGTTCGCCAGGGGGGCACGTAACGGGATTGCGACGCAGATGAAAAGTTCGGGCCAGCCCATCCCATCGGACGAACTACACCGAGATTGAGCGAGCGATACACATTGACATAATCGTCGTCGAACATCTCCTCGGGCGTCTTTGCGTCGTCGATGGCATCCTCATCGACCAGCCGGCACAGCACCGCATTGTTCATTCCAGCGAACTTCGCACCGGCTGGAAAAACAAAGATGACGGACTCCGGCACCGACGCACTGAAAGTGAACACAACCCGCGCATTGGTGCCCGCGACAGTCATGTTGAAATCGGTCCCACCGCTGACGTAGCCAGAGCCGAGCAGGACACGAAACCCGGGCACGCCACGCATCAATTGGATGGTCCCGGTGCCCTTGAATTTTAGCACCATCTTGTCCGAAGGCTTGATTTTGGAAGGCAGGCCGATCCTTCCGGAAATGTTGTACTGAGGCGCCGCGGCTGGATATCCATTCGCATCAAGAATCGACGGATAGGCGTAACCAGCGTTCGACTGCAAACTATCGAGCGAACGAACCAGATTCTTGAACATGCCAGGCTCGATCGTGGTCCCGATCAAGAGCCTGTTCGCAGCCTTGGCACCGGCGGCTCCGTAAGCGACGCCGGCTCCGACGAGGGACGTGCCGATTGCCATCGCCGGAACGGCGGCCACGCCTGACAAGATGTCGCGCCTGGAGATTTGCATGTTGCCTTCCTCGAATCTCTCAACAGATTCGGCCGGCTTGTTACGGCGAATACCGTTGGGACGAAAACCTAATTAATGGCGAGGATCCCGAGAGATGACCGCCAGCCTCACATGCGTGGGTAGAGGTCCAGCGCAAATTAAATGATACAACAGTAGACTTCTAATACCCCGCAAGGATAACATGTCGCTGACATTATCCCCAAAGTCCTCCCTGGCCGGCGCCCCGACAAAATGGGACGCCGACAAGGTGGCATGATCTCCGTTTGCTCCGCGTAACTTCCCACATCGTTTGATCGAACGCGCTCGCATCTCACGAATTGAGCCCTTACCTTTTTCCTGCTGCGAACGACCCGGTGAAAGAAAACTGCAGAGATTGCTCCGGCCCGACCGTCAAATGAGCTACATTAAATCTCTTGACGGAATCCGCGGCATCGCGATCCTGTTGGTCCTTCTTTTTCACTCCGGCATTCTGCTCGTCGGCTGGGCCGGCGTACAGTTGTTCTTCGTGCTGTCTGGCTACCTGATCACGCGCGGTCTGATCGAGCAGAAGAATGGATCCTTGCGCGAATACCTGACCGGCTTCGTCTGGCGTCGATCCCTACGAATCTTTCCGCTATATTTTTTCTTTATCGCAGCGGTCGCCGTCATTTTCATGCTCACGACCGAGCCAGGCTCATTCAAACAGGACTGGCCTTTCCTTCTGACATATACGACCAATTTCGGCCGGCTGAGAGAGATCGATATCGACCCGGCATTCGTGCACTTGTGGTCATTGGCGGTTGAGGAGCAATTTTACCTGATCTGGCCACTCATCGTCTGGGCGCTGCCCCTTCACACATTCAAGCGCGTTGTGCTCGCTTTCATTCTTCTCACTCCAGGCGTCAGGCTAGGTCTTTTTCATCTCTTCGCCGAAATGGACCAGGAATGGATCGGGCGCAGCATTTACTGCCTTCCGATCTCTCAGTTCGACGCGTTTGCGACCGGGGCGGCGATCTTCCTATGGAAGCCTTACGAGTGGAGAAACGCCGTAAGCTTGGCCGCGGGAACAATCGGACTAACCACTCTGGCAGGCGCAATGGCCCTGGTCTATCAACATTTGTGTTGCCACAACGCCGTTAAATGGAGCTTTGGCTATCCCATGTACCTCATGCAAGCGAATGGCTTCGTCTGGGGATACACGCTGCTGAACTTCGCTTCCGCGGCCTTGATCATCGCTGCGATCAGGGGAGGTCCGGTAAACCTTATCCTTGAATCCAAGCCAGCCGTTGCAAGCGGTCGGATCTCGTACGGATTGTACGTGTATCATTTGCCGATGTTGTATCTGCTCAACATGGTCCCGATCGGAGGATGGCCGTGGAGCCTGCTCTACCTTGCCATCATTTTCGGCACGGCGCAGCTGAGTTTCAAATATCTCGAAAGCCCGTTTTTGCGGCTCAAGCGGCTGCATAGCAGGGCGGCCGAGGAGCCGGCTGCTGCTTTGAGGCCCGCGCCACCGTAACACCCGAGATTTATGAGCATGCATTACCGTCCTAGATCGACAACCTTCGAACGAAAACGGACAGCTAGGACTCAGGACACTCCAATCGCCGCGGCCGAAATGCCCCTATCGGAATTACGGAATCGTGGCACTGGATCACCGCTCCATCCCGCCATAAAATACACGCTATCTCGCCCACCACGCCGCGCGGCCCCACCGGATTGAACCACCTTGAAGCTGCTCGTTGTCATCGTCAATTATCGCGTCACCGACCTCGCCATCGATTGCCTGCGGTCCGTGGCGCCGGAGATCGCAAGCGTCCCGGACACGCAGGTCGCCATCTGTGAGAATGGGACCGGCGGCGATGCCGCGGCGCGGCTCCAGCGTGCCATCGACGAGCATGGCTGGGACGGGTGGTGCACGCTGACCACCCTCCCCGTCAATCTCGGCTTTACCGGCGGCAACAACGCCGTCATCCGGCCGGCACTCGCCGCGACCGACGCGCCGGACTACGTGTTGCTGCTCAACGCCGACACCGTGGTGCGGCCGGACGCCTTCAAGGCGCTGGTCGACTTCATGGATGCACATCCACAGGTTGGCATTGCCGGCAGCCGGCTCGAAGACCCCGACGGCACACCACAGCGCTCCGCCTTCCGCTTCCAGTCGCCACTCGGTGAATTCGAGGCGCATCTGCGGCTGGGCATCATCAGTCGGCTGCTCAATCGCTGGATGGTGGCGCCGCCCGCCGTCGACCGCACGTTTCAGACCGACTGGGTGCCCGGCGCCAGCATGATCATCCGCCGCGCGGTGCTCGATGAGATCGGCCTGCTCGACGAAGGCCTCTACACCTATTTCGACGATTGCGACTATTGCTTCCGGGCGCTGCGGCGGGGCTGGACCACATGGTATGTGCCGGGGAGCCGAGTTGTCCACCTCGTCGGACAGTCGACCGGCGTCACCGCAAGGCCGAAGCGCCTCCCCGCCTACGTATTCGAAGCGCGGCGGCGCTACTTCCTGAAGAATTTCGGGCCGCTGCGCGCAGCGCTGACGGACGCCGGCATGCTCACAGGCCTCGCGCTGTGGCGCCTGCGCGTGCGTCTCACCGGCAAGGAGGATAGCACGGCCCCCCACCTGCTCGGCGACTCGCTACGTCACAGCGTCTTCGCAAAGGGCTTTGCACTCAACACGGTGCGCAATCCGGCCTTGCCTGACTGCCCGCCCTCTCCCGCAGGAAGCGCCTAACGTAATCTCACCACGCGTCAGCATAGGCCGTCTCCAAGCAACTCCTGCACGCTGCCGCATCGAACCGAGACGATTTCCTGAACTCCGCCATCCTGCCATGCATGGCAACCAGTTCGGCGAAACTCTCGATGGTCTGATAATTCCGCCCGAGATAATCGTCGACCAGTATCCTGGTATCCCGCCCGACATGGCGCAGGCTTTCCAGCGCGCAGGCAACGCGGAAGCGCCCGTCGATCAGGATGGTGTCAGGAACGGCGTCTCGCAGAACAGGCCATGGTGCCTTGGGATACGCCTTCCATTTCTCGGTTCGCGACGGCGTCGGCCTGCCGAAGACGGGAAATCCCCACGCGTGAGTGACGCCGATATCCGGCCTCAGCACGGCAACCTCAGCCGTGGCGTCGGCGGGGATTGCGTCCAACACGGCCCGGCCGAAGACGGGATCGCTCTCGACGCTTACGAGCTTGCGGACCATACGCGATGCGGTCAGCGTCGACCCTCCGCTGCCATACTCGAGATAGACCGAGGTCGTTTCCAACGCGGTGGTGAAAACGGCTAACCCCTCCTGATCCAGGGCGGGTGTCCGGATGACCTCGCAGCCCAGCAGGCGCTCGCGCGCAACGAAGATCGCGGCCTTGGAGAAATGTTCGACGCGCTGCCAGACTCCCATTCCAAGATCGCTCCTGCGACACGACCGTCGCGCCTCGCCTGGTTCCGGCCGCGCTCCAGATGGCGAGCCGTGCCCGTCCAACCGAGTACAGTTTATTCCCGCGCCCGATCCCTTTTGACGTGTTGTCGGCCAGCGGTGCAATCCCGATTTTCCCGTGAGCCGAAGGCACATGGGGAAAAACACCTCCAGCCGCCGGACCGACAGAGCCAGCCCTCGCGTGCCAAAAAGTCCGTTACCCTCTGGTTTTGCGGGATTTTTCCATTTCGACCGCTGCGCCGATTGAATTTAATCTCTCGACGATTTAAACGAGATTATACGGCACATTCCCGCGCTACGCGCTGGACAATGTGTCGCGCCGGTCGCGGTTTTTCAAATCCATATTCAACAGTGTCGAATTAAATGCGTGCAGTGATTCTGGCCGGCGGCCTTGGAACCCGATTTGCCGAAGAGACGGATGTTCGGCCCAAGCCGATGATCGAGATCGGCGGCTGGCCGATCCTCTGGCACATCATGAAAATCTACAGCCATCACGGCATCCACGACTTCATCGTCTGCCTGGGCTACAAGGGTTACGTCATAAAGGAGTACTTCTCCAATTATTTCCTGCATCAGTCCAACGTCACCTTCGACCTGCGCGAGAATCGCATGGAAGTGCTCGAGAAGCACGCGGAGCCCTGGCGTGTCACGCTGATCGACACCGGCGAGGACACCATGATCGGAGGACGGATCAAGCGGATCCTGCCGTACGTCCGCGATGACGATGCGTTTTGTCTGACCTATGGCGACGGCGTAGCCGATATCGACATCCGGGAAAGCATCGCGTTTCACCGCCGGGAAGGACGACTTGCAACGGTGACCGCAACCAAGCCGCCGGGCCGCTTCGGCGCCATCAATCACGACGGCACGCGCGTGACCGGTTTCCAGGAAAAGCCCCGTGGTGACGGCGGCTGGATCAATGGCGGCTTCTTCGTGCTTTCGCCCAAGGTCGGCGACTATATCGCCGACGATGCGACGGTCTGGGAAAAGGAGCCCATGACCGCTCTGGCCCAGGACGGCCAGCTCAGCGCGTACTTCCATGACGGTTTTTGGCATCCGATGGATACGCTGCGCGACAAGCGCTACCTTGAGGATCTCTGGTCGCGTAAGGTCGCGCCTTGGAAGAAGTGGTAGGCCCATGCGGATATTGATTACCGGGGCGATGGGCTATGTCGGGCCCGTTCTGGCACGACATCTGCGCCGACGATTTCCCACGGCGGAATTGATCGGGTTCGACAGCGGCTTTTTTGCCCACAATCTCACCGCAGCGCAGAGGCTTCCGGAGACGCTGTTCGACCGGATCCATATCGGCGACATACGCGACTTCCCTGCGGAACTGCTCGACGGCGTCGATACCGTGGTCCACCTCGCAGCGATCTCGAACGATCCGATGGGCAAAGAATTCGAGCACGTCACGGAGCAGATCAACGAGCGCGCGAGCATCCGCCTGGCGCGGCTGGCAGAGCACCGAGGGGTGGCCCGGTTCGTGTTCGCGTCGAGTTGCAGCATCTATGGCGCGGCCGAGGGGCGCCCACGACGCGAAAGTGACGAGCTCAACCCGCTGACGGCCTATGCCCGCTCCAAGGTGGCCATGGAGGATACACTGCGGGCCAGTAATGAAGGGATGATGACCACGACTTGCCTGCGCTTCGCCACGGCGTGCGGCATGTCGGAGCGGCTGCGCCTCGATCTTGTGCTCAACGACTTCGTTGCCGCTGCGATGGCGACCGGAGAGATCACCGTCCTCTCGGATGGCACGCCGTGGCGCCCGCTGATCGATGTGAGCGATATGGCCCGCGCGATCGAATGGGCGATCGGACGCGACCCAGACCAAGGCGGTCGCTTTCTGGTCGTCAATGCCGGCAGCAACAGCGCCAATTACCAGGTGCGCGATCTGGCGGAGGTCGTCGCTGCGGAAATCCCGGACGTGCGCGTCAGCATCAACCGGCAAGCCCCGCCTGACAAGCGTTCCTACAAGGTAGACTTCTCACTGTTTGCGCAGCTCGCGCCGTCGCATACGCCCGTCGTATCCCTCACCGATTCCGTCAGAAACCTGCACGATGGCCTGCGCTCGATCGGTTTTGCGGATAGAGAGTTCAGGACCTCGTCCTTGATCCGGCTGCATTCGCTGAAAACCCATATCGCCGAGCGGCGGTTGTCCGCCGACCTCAGATGGCAAGAGGCAGAGAACAACCGCCGATGAAGTTCGTCCCGACACCGCTGCATGGCGCCTTTACCATCGAACTCGAGAAGCGCGGGGACGACCGCGGCTTCTTTGCGCGCTTCTTTTGCCAGCAGGAATTTGCCGAGGCCGGACTGCCGATGGCGGTGGTCCAGATCAACAATTCGCTCACAGCCAAGGCCGGCACGCTGCGCGGCATGCATTATCAGCTGCCGCCGGCCGCAGAAATCAAGGTGGTGCGGTGCATCAAAGGCGCGCTGTTCGATGCGATCATCGATCTGCGCCCGGACTCCCCGACCCATGGGCGCTGGTACGGCACCGAATTGACGGCCGAGAACCGGCGCATGCTGCTGGTGCCGCGCGGTTTCGCCCACGGCTTCCTGACGCTGGCCGACGACACCGAGGCCTTGTATCTCGTGAGCGCCACCTACGCGCCGGACCATGAACGTGGTGTACGCTTCGATGATCCGCACTTTGGTGTGCAATGGCCGATGCTTCCGGTGGAAATGTCTCCCAAGGATCGCAATTGGCCCGATTTCGACCCGGCGTTTCACGAATCAGAGCTGATGCGAGGATTGGCGTGAGGATCCTGTTGACGGGCGCCTCGTCCTTCACGGGGCTGTGGTTCGCACGTGAACTGGCGGCAAAAGGGCACACGGTCGTCGCACCGCTCAGAAGCGGCGATTACGATGGCATCCGAGCGATGCGCATCGCTGAGCTAAAAAAAATTGCGGCCGTTGTCGAGAACGCCCCCTTTGGGTCGGCACGCTTCCTCGACCTGATTGCGGACGGGACCTGGGACCTTCTCTGTCATCATGCCGCACAAACGCAGGATTATCGCAGCCCGAGTTTCGATGCCACAGCGGCGCTCGCCGAAAACACCCACAACCTTGGGACCGTGCTGAAACAGCTGTTGAGCCGCGGCCTGTCCGGGGTGGTCCTCACGGGCTCGGTATTCGAGAACGATGAGGGCGCGGGTACCGCGCCGCTTGCAGCCTTCTCGCCCTACGGCCTGTCGAAAGGATTCACCTGGCAGTCCTTCCGCTTTCTCAGCGCCACCATGGGGTTCAACCTCGGCAAATTCGTCATCGCCAATCCGTTCGGGCCGTTCGAGGAGCCTCGCTTCTGCAGCTATCTCATCCGGTGCTGGCTCAAGGGTGAGGTCCCCTCGGTCCGCACGCCGCTCTACGTCCGCGACAACATCCATGTCGATCTGCTCGCACAAGCCTATCGGGATTGGGCCGAACGTGTGCCGGCGCAAACCAGCCGCATCGCAAGGTTCAACCCGAGCTTTTATGTCGAGAGTCAAGGCGCCTTCGCACGACGCTTCGCTGACGAAATGAGACCACGCCTCGGCCGGCCGTGCGCCATTTCGCTGCTCGCTCAGACGGACTTTGCTGAGCCCATGGTTCGGGTCAATACTGACCTGGTCGATGGCGGACGTTACGGCTGGAGCGCGACAGACGCGTGGCAGGCCGCAGCGGATTACTACCTGTCGATGGCATCGTAGCAGGGCATCGGAGCAGGGCATCGGAGCACAGAACCCGGATTGCAGATGCCCAAACATGCGTCGGCTCCGGAATTGGCGGCTCGCATGCGAACACCCGCTCGCCGCCGCGCGCAGCCGCCCTACTCCGAATTTGACCGAGCTGGTACGGCGGCAACTATCCTCCTGCTGACCTGCCCCCCGCGCCCGCCTGACGGCGATGGCGATGTCCCCCAATCAGGGCGATTTCACCGCACATCGCGCAGAGTTCCGCAAGCATCCGCGGAGGGCTGGGTTTGACATCGGCTTCCAGGCAGCAGCTGTCCCCCGATTAAAGTACGGCGAGAACTCGGGCAGTAGAGTTACGGGGACGATATTTCTGCGCAGCAGAGCTCGATAGAAGCCATCAATTTAATGAAATGAAACATTTAAGCTGTCGACAATTGCTTTTTCCGAGAGGTCTCCTCCGGATATTGCCAATGGTGCAATGGCCGATTCTTATCGATACTTGAGTATGGCTTCCTGGCCGTTCGCATTAATGCCGCCGAGCAACATTCGCTCAGCGCCGAATGACACCCTTCCGAGCCAGACCGCGGATCAGTGTCATTGCTATTTATCGTGCATTGCGAAACGAAAATTGGTTCGGCAGGCAATTCTTGCACAACTTTGCGATAAGGCCGCCAGTTGGCTTGCAATTTCCCGCCGCTGGTCACAAATACTGTGACGTCCTGTCAACTGCAAGTTGATCTGCGGTCATTTTTTCGTTTTGATGAGTTGCGAATCCGGGAAAATGTGACGCTCTTATCCTTCGCGCGACTTTAACTGCCACGAGGAGACGCTAGGCGCCAAGATGCCGAAGTCAGACCCCATGAAAGCATTCAATTTCAATTCCATGACCGTAGACGAGATGTGGCAGCTCTACGAGGAAGTTGGGCGGGTCCTTTCGGTGCGGCTGGCCTCTGAAAAACGCGAACTGGAAAATCGGCTCGCGCGGCTCAATCGGGAAAAGGGCATGGGTGGCCCTGATCTTTCTGCGGCGCAACCCGCAACTCGCGGACGAAGAAAATACCCAAGAGTTTATCCCAAATATCAGAATCCGAGTCAGCCGTCGGAAACGTGGTCCGGCCGCGGCAAGCAGCCACGCTGGCTGGTCGCAGCGCTCAAGACGGGGCGGCATATCGAGGATTTTGTGATCAAAAAAGCCGAAGATTCCAAGAGTTCTGGCCAGAAGAAGGGCCATCGTGCGCGATGATCCTGGTCGGCAATGGAGGCTGGACGTGAAACGTTTGGCAAGCGTGGCGTTATTCTGCATTCTCGTGCCCCATACGGTTTGGGCTGAAGGCCTTGCGACAAAATTTCGCGTCGCGCAATCGTCGACCGAAGCCTGCCTCGCCAATTGCGCCGCAGTGGATGCGTCCTGCAAACGTATCTGCCCAACGACCTTGGGAGCCCCCTGCGTCAGTTCGTGTGACGGCCAAGCTCAGACCTGCCGGCAGGCCTGCAGGGGTCGTTAGCCGAGGACGGCGCCCCGACATCTCTGACCGCCGCGCACACACTTAACTCCATCCCCGTACTGGGATGTTCTATTGGTCTTTCGGAATTCTCCGACGATTGAGCGAGCGGCGGCGGCGCGCTTGCCGTTCTCTCTCCTCGACCTTGTCCCGAAGCTTCTTGACCTCGGCATAGCTCGCTCTCAGGGCCTCATCGTCGTGCAACGGGAGATCCGGCGGTTCGCTGCTCGTGTAACGCTTGTCCTTCATGACATACTCTAATGCACTATCTGCAATCTTCGAATGACCCACTATTGATGGGTGGCGCAGCGAACTGATCCAACCTCGATCGGCAATTGATCTCCCGCGACGAGGGACTTCAGATCCCACGGCTCGGCTCCAACAGTTGCACGACGAGAGGCGCCGCTCATCACGCATCACCGCTCTCTTAACTCTACATGCGCAAATGGCGTGCGTGGAGGGACATCTTCAAGTTCCGCGACGACCGACCTGTCGGCATCGTGCTCTAGTATGCGTTACGCTTCCGCAGGACCTCGAAAAACGTCTTGATGAGTATTTGGACGTCGAGCCAAAGACTCCAGTTGTTGATGTACCAAAGATCGAGCTTCACACGTTCCTTGACGTATTCCAGGGAAGGGGTCGCCCCTCTCGCACCATTGCATTGCGCCCAGCCGGTCATGCCTGGTTTGACATGATGCCGAAAGGCGTATTCCCGCAGAGCCTTCTCGAAATAGCTGTCATGCGCGAGGGCATGTGGACGTGGCCCGATCAGTGACATCTCACCCCGCAGGACATTGAGAAACTGCGGCAGTTCATCGATGCTCGCAGCCCTCAGCGGCTTCCCCACCCGGGTGACCCTCGGATCATTGCGCACAGCCTGAACGATATCCGGTCCGTTCTCCTGAACCGTCATGGTCCGGAATTTGAACATGACAAATTCCTTCCCATTAAACCCCTTACGGGATTGCTTGAAGATCACCGGCCCCGGGCTGTCGATCTTGATGGCAACGGCGGTCAACAGCAGGACTGGCGAAAGAAAAAGCAGCGCCAGGCTGGACAGCACGATGTCCATACCACGCTTGACCAGTCGTTCCATGGCCGTAAGCGGCGCCCGCTGAATATCGACCGTCAACACCCGCTGCCGGGCGGACCACACATAACTCGTCAGCGTTCTGACCCGCATGTCAGGCAGCAGGCGCGCAGCGATGGGAACCGTTTTGAGGTAGTCGCGGACAAGGTCGAACCGCGCCGAGTCGTGCCAGGGCAAGATCACCAGCAGTTCCCTGCAGTCATTTTGGCGCACGAAGTTCGAGAGCGAGGCGAGCGTTCGCCGGTCCGCCGCCTCGCGCGCGTTGGGATCACATTCATCGCTCAAGGCAAACTGCACAGCACTGGGCGCGCCAACGAATCCGAGCATGTCCCGCTGGTCGAGAGCATCCAATTCCGTTCGATCGCCTAGTATCACGACGTCGCGGCGTCCGATGACGTCATGCACGAGCGCATTGGAAAGCCAATATTTCGTCAGCTTGCGCACGCCGAGCAATCCGACCGGCGTGACGACGTAAAAGCCGATGAAAGCTCCCCGGGAAAAGAAGACGCTGACTTTGAACAGGAACGCAAAAAACGCGAGCAGCAAACCGGTCATCGACCAGACCACAACGACCTCGGTGATCTCCACGGTCGGCTTTGCGCTGTCGAACAGCTCATAATAGCCGCTACCGCTCATCCTCGAGATATGGATGAAGGCGGCCAGGAGACCGAGCGCGCAATAGGGAAGGAGGTCGGAGGCCCGATAGCCAGCCAGATACTCGTAACCCAGTCCGGCACCGACACAGGAAAACAGGATGATCAGGGCATCCGCGGTCGAAAGCACATAGGGAATCAGATTGCCGGAGAGGACGACGGAATCCCTGGTCGGGACCGCGGGCTGCTCCATCGCCTGATGTATCTCAGAACCAGTCGGCATGAACAAACACTCTGGGGCCGAAAGGCTGACGTAGCGACGCCAACCACACCCCAATAAGCGACGCATTAAAACACAGTTTAATTTCTTATTAATACTCGAAAATATAAAATAAAGAAACGACAGATGCAAAATATCCGATGGCAGTCAGCCCACTACGGAACCCATAGAAATGACTGCACTTTCTGTGTACGCCTGTGTTGCTGGGATTTATATCGGCCTATATTTTGATATTTTGGCGCTCGTTCCGCTCTTCACCTTGGGTGCAGGCTTCCTCGTGCTGACGGGCTGGGTGGTCGGCGCCGACCTGGCCGGACTCGCCAAGCAACTGGTGGCGCCGCTCGTCTGCCTGCAGTTCGGTTACGTGAGCGGCATCTGGTCGCGCGACAGCTATGCCAAATTCCTCAGGCGAGTGAACCCGCGCGGTCTAGGCCCGCGAACCTGAAACTGCATCAGGCGCCGACACCCGCACAAATCGAGCGGGCACTGTAACGGCTTTCCAGGGCGCGATCGAGCTCAGACGAAGACACACACGCAGAGATCGCACTTATTTATCTTTGCGACCACAATAGGACCGACGCGAGCATGAGCTGACTGCTCCCGCAGTTCATTGCGATTGGCGCGGGCGAACCCGCGGTTGATCTACTCCCGGTCCGGCCAATCTGTGAAGGCCAGAACCCAAAGTGCGATCAGATTGACCAGCGGAATGAGCGTCAGGATCGACCAAATCGGCGAAAGCCCGAGACGGCTGAGAATGCGGCCCACCGGATAAATGACCACCGCGATCATTACGATGAACCAAAACCAATGGGCCGGGCCGAAGCCGTACATCCAATAGTCCATCATCTGCAGCCTCCAGCGAGAACCGGCCAGCATCCTGCCGCAGCTTTCAAATCGCTCGGTTGATCCAGATCAGGGTCTTGCCCACGTCCCGTTTGCGGGCTCGCTGACATGTGTGCGATGTGGAATTCTTCACAGCAAACAGCACTTCTCCTGTGGCGCTTGTGCTCCGTCAGATGGACCCGCAAGGGAGCACAGCAACGGAGTTCGCCCTTGCCGAGCCATTCTGTCGTCGATCATGGCGCACCTTACTCGGCAGCCTCGGCAATGGGCTTTGCCATCGCTTGCTCGTTGACGTTGGTCGGATGCAACCGGAATCCTTTGACCAGCCCGAAGATCGCCGGGATCACGATCAGCGTCAGCAAGGTCGACGAGATCATGCCGCCGATCATCGGCACGGCGATGCGCTGCATGATCTCCGATCCCGTTCCTGTGCTCCACATGATCGGCAGAAGGCCGGCCATGATCGCGACGACTGTCATCATCTTCGGACGGACCCGCTCGACGGCGCCCTCCATGATGGCGTCGTAAAGGTCCTCACGCGTCAGGCGGCGGCCTTCTTCCGCACGCCGCTTCACCCTCATCTCGGCGAGGGCGTGATTGAGGTAAATCAGCATGATCACGCCAGTCTCGGCGGCGACGCCGGCGAGCGCGATGAACCCAACCGCCACCGCGACCGAGAGATTGAAGCCGAGCCACCACATCATCCAGATTCCGCCGACCAGCGCAAACGGCAGCGACAGCATCACGATCAAAGTCTCGGTCAGCGACCTGAAGTTCAGGTACAGCAGCAGGAAGATAATGGTCAGCGTCACCGGGACCACAATCTTCAGGCGGGCAGCGGCACGTTGCAGATATTCGTAATGGCCGCTCCAGATCACGTAATAGCCCGCTGGAAACTGGATGCTCTCGGTCACGGCGCGTTGCGCGTCGGCCACGTAGCTTCCGACGTCGCGATCGCGAATATCGACATAAACGTAGGTCGCGAGCTGTCCGTTCTCGGTGCGGATCGAGGTGGGGCCGCGGGCCGGCTCGACTTTTGCGACCTCGCCGAGCGGCACGGCGCCGCCGGTGGGCATCGGCACCAGGATGTCGCCGGCGATGGCCTTCGGATTGTCGCGGAGATCCCGCGGATAGCGCATGTTCACCGTGAACCGCTGCCGCCCCTCGACCGTCGTGGTGACCGTCTGGCCGCCGAGCGCCGCAGCGATCGTGTCCTGCACGTCCTGGATCAGGATGCCGTAGCGGGCGAGCGCCTCGCGATCCGGGGTGATCTCCAGGTAGTATCCGCCGATGCCGCGTTCGGCATAGGCCGAAGAGGTCCCAGGAACCGTCTTGATGACGCGCTCGATCTGCTTGGCCAGCCGATCGATTTCGACGAGGTCGGTGCCCATGACCTTGATGCCGACGGGCGTGCGGATACCGGTGGAGAGCATGTCGATGCGCGCCCTGATCGGCATGGTCCAGGCGTTCGACACGCCGGGAAACTGCAGCGCCTTGTCCATCTCGGCAATGAGGCCGTCGACGGTGACGCCAGGCCGCCACTGCTCTTTCGGCTTCAGGTTGACCATGGTCTCGAACATCTCGGTCGGCGCCGGATCGGTCGCGGTCGCCGCCCGGCCGGCCTTGCCGTAGACCGAGGCGACCTCCGGGACCGACTTGATGATGCGGTCCTGCATCTGCATCAGGTCGGCCGCCTTCGTGACGGAGATGCCGGGCAGCGTGGTCGGCATGTAGAGCAGCGTGCCTTCATTCAACGTCGGCATGAACTCGGTGCCGAGCTGGCGGGCCGGCCAGATCGTGACCGCGAGGAGCGCTACGGCAGCGAGAATGACCAAGGTCTTGGCCCGCAGCACGCCCTTGATCACGGGGCGGTAGATCCAGATCAGGAAGCGATTGATGAAGTTCTTGTGCTCGGGGACGATCCTTCCACGAACGAAGATCACCATCAGCGCCGGCACCAGCGTCACGGACAAGAGAGCCGCCGCGGCCATCGAGAAGGTCTTGGTGAAGGCGAGCGGGCTGAACAGCCGGCCCTCCTGCGCTTCCAAGGTGAAGATCGGCATGAAGGAGACGGTGATGATGAGCAGACTGAAGAACAGCGCCGGCCCGACCTCCGAGGCCGCATCGATCAGGATCTGGACTCGCGATTGCTCGGGCTTGGCCCGCTCGAGATGCTTGTGGGCGTTCTCGATCATGACGATCGCGGCGTCCACCATGGCGCCGATTGCGATCGCGATGCCGCCGAGACTCATGATGTTGGAGCCGAGCCCCAGCAGCTTCATGGCGCCGAACGCCATCAGCACGCCGACGGGAAGCATCAGGATCGCCACCAGCGCGCTGCGGACGTGCAGCAGGAACACCACGCAGACCAGCGCGACGACGAAGCTCTCCTCCACGAGCGTGTGCTTGAGCGTGTCGATGGCAGCATAGATCAGGTTGGAGCGATCGT
This sequence comes from Bradyrhizobium sp. SZCCHNR3119, assembly GCF_032487775.1. NCBI lineage: Bacteria > Pseudomonadati > Pseudomonadota > Alphaproteobacteria > Hyphomicrobiales > Nitrobacteraceae > Bradyrhizobium > Bradyrhizobium sp. SZCCHNR3119. Next base: position 1,064,192 of record NZ_JAUEUV010000001.1, read on the forward strand.
AGACCGGGACGATCTCGACCGATTTCGGCAGGCTGCTCGCGATCTCCTTGAAGCGCTTCTTGACGTTCTCGATCACATCGAGCGCGTTCACGCCGAAGCGCTGCAGCACGATGCCGCTCGCGACCTCACCCTCGCCGTTCAGCTCGGCGATGCCGCGCCGCTCGTCGGGACCGAGCTCGACGCGCGCGACGTCGCGCAACAGCACCGGCGTGCCACCGGAGGTCTTCAGCACGATGTTGCCGAGATCGTTGATGCTCCTGAGGTAGCCCTTGCCGCGAATGACATATTCGAATTCCGAGAGCTCGACGGTGCGCCCGCCGACATCGGCGTTGCTGGCGCGAATGGCCTCCCGGATCTTCTGCATGCTGATGCCGCGATCGCGCATCCGCTGCGGATCGAGGACCACGTTGTATTGCTTGACGAAGCCACCGATGCTGGCGACCTCGGCGACGCCTTCGGCCTTGGCCAGCGCGAATTTCAAGTTCCAGTCCTGGATCGTGCGCGTGTCGGCCAGGTTCAACTCTTTCGAGATCACGGCATACTGGTAGACCCAGCCGACGCCGGTGGCATCGGGGCCGATCGTGGGCGTGACGCCAGCCGGCAATCTGGACGCCGCGCTGTTGAGAAATTCCATCACACGCGAACGCGCCCAATAGATGTCGGTGCCATCCTCAAAGATGACGTAGACGAAGGACACGCCGAAAAAGGAGAAGCCGCGCACGACCTTGGACTTCGGCACGGTCAACATCGCCGTCGTCAGCGGATACGTGACCTGATCTTCAATGACCTGCGGTGCCTGGCCCGGGTATTCGGTGTAGACAATGACCTGGGTGTCGGAGAGGTCCGGAATTGCATCCAATGGGAGGTGCACGAGCGCATAGAGGCCGGCAGCGGCCGCAAAGCCGGTGCCGAACAGCACCAGCAGCAGGTTGCGCGCGGACCAGGCGATGATGCGGGCGATCATTGCTGGTCTCCCTTGTTCTTCATGCCGTTCATGTCGCTCGACGGAACTGTTGCCCGCGGCGCGTCCGCTTCGGAAAAGCTCTTCAACGCCGCCTTCAAGTTGCTTTCGGCGTCGATCAGGAAGTTCGCCGAGGTGACCACCGCTTCACCTGCGGAAAGGCCGTCCCGCACCTCGATGTAGCCGCCGCCGCGGCGACCGAGCTTCACCTGCCGCGGCTCATACCGGCCTTCGCTCTTGTCGACGAGGACGACCTGGCGCGTACCGGTGTCGAGCACCGAACTGTCGGCTACGGCCAGGACGGGCGCGGCATCGGCGGTGTCGATATCGGCATCGACGTACATGTCCGGCAGCAGTGCGAAGTCCGGATTGGCCAGTTCGACCCGGACGCGAGCGGTCCGCGTATCGCGGTTCACTTGGGGATAGATGACCGAAATTTTTCCTGAGAAGGTCCGGCCGGGAAAACTGCGCGCCCGAATCGCAACCGGCTGTCCCACCGCGATGCTGCCCAAGTCCCGTTCGGCCACATCGATCAAAGCCCAGACGACTGATATGTCCGCGATCCGAAACAGCACATCGCCCGGATTGGCCCGCATGCCTTCGACCGCGTTGCGTTCGAGCACGATCCCGTCGCGGGGCGCCGACCACTGCACCGTGACGGGCGCAACGTGGGACTTCTCCATCGTTGCGATGACCGGTTCCGGAACATCCAGATTGGTCAAGCGCTGGCGGGAGCCGCGGCCGTAGGACTCGATGCCGCCCACGATCTTCGAGTTGATGGTGGAAAGATACTCCGCTGCCGCGGCGGCAATGGCCGAACTGTAGATTTCCATCAGCGGCTGGCCCGCCTTGACGCGGGTGCCGGTGGTCACGTCGGCCACCTTCTGGACGAAGCTTTCGGAGCGCATCGCGATCACCGACACACGCCGCTCATCCAGCTGGACGGTGCCCGGCGCCCTGATCGAGACGCTGATCGCGCGTCGCTCGACGGGCTCGGACTTCACACCGGTGCGCTGGATCTTGCCCGGCGAAAGCTTGACGGCACTGTCATCGGTGTCGTCACCTTCATAGACCGGGACGTAGTTCATCCCCATTGGGTCCTTCTTGGGGATGGGGGACGTGTCCGGCAGGCCCATAGGGTTGCGGTAGTAGAGAATTTTGCGCGACGAATCCGCCTGCTGCTTCGGCTTGGCGGGCTCGGAAGAGCCCTCGTCCTCATCATAGACCGGCAGATAGTCACGGCCATCGCTGTCCTTCTTCGGACCGGCTGACCAGAACGGCGCCCCGCTTGGATCACGGTAGTAGAGCGCGGGCCTCTCGGCGGCGACGGCCGGCGGTGCGAGATGCGAGCCTAACGGCCAAAGGGATTTTTGTGACGTCCAATATCCGCCTGCGGCCAGGCCGATGCCGAGCGCAAATGCCGTCAGGAGTCGAATCGTGGTCATGGCGTTTACCTGCTGATCGTGAATGAGGGCCGCAATCGAAGCGGGAGCTCTGTTGAAAAGCAGAGCTCCCGGACCTCACTTGTTTGCCTTGATCACGACCTTGCCGCTCACGGTCTCCACCTCGCCCTGCACTTTCGCAGAGAGGCTCAGCTGATAGCGTCCGGCCATCGGCAGATCCGTCTTGAACGCGTAGACACCAGGCTCATTCGCCGGCAGGGGCACGACGGGCGATTCCATTTCCGCCATTCCGTCCGGCGCCATGTCGACGCGCGTACGGATGATCACCGCATCCGATACCGGCTTTCCTGTCACCTTGTTGGTCAGGCGCACGGCAACCGTGACGTCATCGCCCTTTTTCGTTTCAGCATTGACCGGCTCGAAGGTGTAGTCGCTTGCCGCTGCGAAGGCTGCGGTGCCGGCAAGCGTCATCGTCGCAGCGAGCGCCGCGATTCGCGTGAACTTCGAAATCATAACTTTCTCCTCATGGATCTGATCTCCGTCGCGCCGCAAAGCGGTACGCACGGCAAGCGTCGTTACGCGCGAGCCCAAGGATCACGCGCAGCTTGTTTTGGGAGAGGATCAGACTCGAGGAGGTCGGAAGGGCGGACTGCTGCTGTGCAGAGCGAGAACCTGGTCCTCCGGAATCGGAAGCGGATGACCCGCACCCATTGGAGAATCAAAGTGGAAAGCAGCAGCAACGGCGAGGCTCACGGCTTGGATCGCGCAAAATGCCATCGGGCATTGACCGTTCGACTGGTCGCAGGGCTTGGCCTTGGCGTGATGCGGACAGCATTCATCCATTGCGCCGGACATGTCGGAGGCCATGACGGTATCCTTTGCCGTCGCCTCCGTGGTAGCTTGCGGCGTCGATTGGACGACCGGCGTAGCCCTCACCGCTGCCGGCAGCATTGCCACCGACAGGGCGATCATCAAGGCCATCATCGTTCGAACCAGACGCATTGCGGTCCACCTGCCCACTCATATCGTATGCGCGGAGCATAATCTCAAGCTTTTAGACTATGCATGCCTATGCGTAAAGCATCACTTGGGTCGTTGATCTGGCTCAACTTCCCAATGCACGCGCAAAGGCGGCGCCCTGCAAAAAACACCATTCGCTGAACGACAGATCGGACTGGCACTCGGTGAGTGCCGACAAGGTCAAGAGTCGCCGTTACTTGGAAAGACCCGGCGCCATTGTGCCGAGGAGACTCTCGATCGCGATGATCATTGCTCCCAACACCTGTTCGCCTAGCACGTGTTTGCACAACTTCCGGAGTGGCGCGTCGCCCCGCTCTGCCGAGGCGGCAGGCCCCAAGCCCCTGACAGCTGGAACCAGCGAAAACCGGTTCGCCATCGCAAGTGTGAGCATTCCGCCGAACAACAGAAGCTTCGCAAGCAGGACCTGGCCATAGGCGGTTGTCAGCAGGTTGGGGACCGAGCCAACCAAATACCAGCTATTGACGAGCCCAGTTCCGACAAGCGTCGTGACTGCGAGGTACCCCTTGTTCGAAAATCTGAGGAGCACACTGATCGTCGGCCATTCCTCGTCGGGCGTTTTGCTTCGGCGCATTTCTCGATGCCGTCCGCAAACCAATGCGCCAGATTCGCGACGCAATCGGGACGACCACAATTCATCCCAACCTGTTCACCGTGGCCGAGCGCCTGTATTGTGAAGATATACTAACCGCGAGGACACCAACGCGACCATCATGACCCATCGAAGAGCGGGATGACGATCGAGCAAATCCCGCGCGATACCGGCCATAGCAGTAGGATGGTTCGCGGACAGACCGAGGAGATCACCCGGCTCAAACTCCTAGAGCCAAAAAATATACAATCGTTGGAAAATCTAGCTGCTCCAAGCCAGACTAACTAATCGGCGCTGCACCAAGATTGCTCAAGAGCCAATATTGCAGGCGGAATGACAACCTGGTGTCCGTCGTCAGAATTCTGCTCAGCTCAGCTTCCAGGTCCAAATCGAGGAGGCGCAACCTCGATCAGCGTGCCCTGTTGGCCCGGCGGCCGGTTGTCCGTTCGAAAGCCCGCGAGGGGACCGGAGCGGTGAGGATGGCACTTGTGTTACCCGCTTCCGGCTCAAAGCGCATTCGGAATCATTTCCGCGACCGATCCATCGTGAACAAAGCCCAGGGCCGATTCGGCGCGCGTATCCAGCGCGGGATAGCGACCGAAAACCGCCTCGATGCGTGGGTCGGGATCGAACGTTACGCGTGCGGTACGCTCGGGGCCATACAGCTCAGCCAATCCGTTCACGACTTCGGCGATCGAGAGGCGAAGCGCCGGGAGTTGCAGAGTGCCGCAAGTGTCGATAGCGCCGGCGGTGATGAGATTGTCAACTGCGGTCTTGGTGGAGAGCCACCAGGCAGTGGCTGCCGGCGATACCGGACAGACATACTTTTCTGCCGCGGAGACCGCATGCAGCAGCTCGCTCATGAAGGCCGATCCAAAGCCGCTCACCGGTCTCGGGCGCGCGACGATGCCGGGCAGCCGCAGCGAAATCCCAGACATATCTCCGCGCCGGGTGTGATCGGCGAGTGCAATCTCTACCATCCGCTTGTGCGCGCCGTAAGTAATGGCCGGCCGCGCCTCCGTGTGCGAGGTCACCGGCTCCCCGGAGAGCGCGCCGTACACAGCGATGCTGCTCGCGTAGACGACGCGCGGGCGGTTTCGTACCTTCGCAAGCGATTGCAGGAGATCGAGCGACGCATCGAGATTGACGCAGCGACCGAGCGCCGGCTCCACCTCGGCGCGACCGCCGGGAATGCTGGCGAGATGAAACACCAGATCGAACGAGGTACGGCCAAGTTGATCCAGCACGGCGCGATCGTCAAGGCCACCCCTGATCCAGCGCAGGCGAGGGCCGGAGGCCCAGGACGGCTGCGCCGTGAGATCGAGCGCGGTGACCTCGGCTTCGTCCGAGTCCCTCAGCAAACGACCCAGCAAGGCGCCGCCCACAAAGCCCGCAGCGCCCGTGATGAGAATGCGCATCGGTTCAACCCGGCATCTCGCCAGATGCGCAAACAACCTGCTGATCGATGCGTCCAAATGGACCGGGCCTGCCGTCGCCGAGACAGGCCTCCATCGTCACGCGCTCACCGAAGCGCAGAAATGGCGTCCGTGCCTCGCCAAGATCGATCATTTCGATCGCCCTGCGTTCGGCAAGACAGCTCGACCCGGCAGCGCGGTCGGCATTCGAGACCGTTCCCGATCCGATGATCGTCCCCGCCGTCAGCCGACGGGTCCGCGCAGCATGGGCAATCAGTTGCGGAAAGGAGAACGCCATCTCGAGGCCCGACGCCGCACCGATCCGCTCGCCATTGCGCCAGACATGCAGAGCCATGTCGAGACGGCCGTCACGCCAGGCGTGGCCAACGTCGTCCGGCGTGACGGCGATCGGCGCAAAGCTGGTGGACGGCTTGGCCTGCAGGAAGCCGAAGCCGGTGCGAACCTCGCGCGCGCCGACCGCACGCAGGCTCCAATCGTTGATCTGAACCAGCAGCCGGATCCGTCGCGCGGCCTCTTCGGCGGAAACGGCCATGGGCACCTCGTCCACGACCACGCCGAACTCGCCTTCGAAATCGATGCCGTCGGCCTCAGCGACGAACGGGACGTCGGCCTGCGGCCCGAGGAAATCGTCGCTCGCCCCCTGGTACATCACCGGGATCGTCTCGAAGTCGGGGATCGGCGGCTTGTTGAAGGCTACGTCCATCAGCCGTCCATGATTCAGGAAGGCCGAGCCGTCGCACCATTGCGGCGCGCGCGGCAGCGGTGCCAGACATCGCGCAGGATCGAACGGGAAGACATTTCCAGCCGATCCATCCTCGAGCCGATCGGCGAGACGGCGGAGCGGTGCCTCTGCTTCCTGCCAATGGCGGAGCGCAGTCAAGAGGTCCGGCGCGATCCCACTCGCGTCGATCGCACGCGCTTGATCGTTGGAGATAATGACCAGGCCACCATCGATGCTGCCGTTCTGATATGTCGCGAGCTTCATCAGCCGGCCTTGGTCGGGTTGGCTTCGGGACCGAACTTGCCGTCGACCAGAATGAACAGCATGCGGCAGGGCTTGTCGCTGCGATTGGCCCAGGCGTGGTTGGTGCCGCGCTGAATCACGACGTCGCCCGCCTTCAGATCAGCGGTACCCTTGTCGAGCACCAGCGTGATCTCGCCGGAGATGACGATGCCGTAGTCGATGGTCTCGGTCCGATGCATCAGCGGGTGCGGCGACTCCGTCGTCACCGTCGAGGCATGCGGATCACCGATCTGACTGAAGGCGGCTTTCATCCGGGTCGCACCGTTGTGGAGAAAATCCTCAGTATCCGGCGGAATGTCGACAAAACGGATACGGCTGCCATGGGCCGGCGGCGGCAGCCGGAGCTGCCCGACGGTCGGATCCGGACCATTGTCGATGAGTGCCGGCGTCGCCTGTGTGCTCCAGACCTCGTGGAAGAACGTGCCGGGGATCGCGGCCAGCTCGGTGACGGTCGGCAATCCGCCGTCCGATGAGATCACGGCGGCGCCCTGCTCATCATGGCCGGTGACAACGCGGCGAATCTGCGGAAGGGTCATGCGGGGAGTCTCCTGATCAGGCGATTTCGAGGGAAGCGGCAGCAGCCGGGCCGCGCGCGGCAAACACACGTGAGAACATCACGACCGCGACTGATGAGATGATGACGGTGCCGAGGCCGAGCGCCGGATAGCCGAACAGTTGCACCAGTGTCCCGCCGAGAATGGGACCGATAGCGGCACCGGTCATCAGCATGGCGGGCGTACCGGCGAGTGCCCGCGCAGTGGGATCGAGGCGCGACAGCAGCCCGAACGCAAAGGTGTGGGTGAAGATCATCACCGCGGCGAAGATCGCCGTCGGAATGGCATACGCCAGGAAGCCGGAGCCGAAGGTGATCGTCACCGCGATCAGCGCCTGGAACACCGGCCCTGCCGGCAGAACGTATCGGGCCGGCAATCGCTTCTCCAGAACCGCGGCCAGCGGCGCCGGCAGCAGATTGACGAAACCCAGCGCAATGAGAACGCCGGTGACCGCCTCCGGGCCGAAGCCACGATCGCTGCCTATGCGCTCGATGAAGCTGAACAGCATCGCCTGCGTCAGGGCCATGCAGCTGATGCCGGCAATCCCGAACCACACCGCGCGAGGGAGATGGCTGACATCGGCCATGAGATCCTCGTCACTGCGCACCATGCCCTTTGGAAAGGACAGCGCTGCCGCCAGCGCGGCAACCGCCATGACGCCGGCGAACACAAGGAACAGCGCGGATCCCCCGAACGTCGCCACGAGATTGGGTGTCACGCCGAGGAAGAGAATTGCGAAGACCCCGAGCGCCATGCCGACGATGGCGAACACACGGTGAGGGTTGGCGCTGCGTGCGATCGTGCCGTGGGTGAAGCTCAGGCCGCAAGCCGCCGTCGCACCGGCGAGGGCATGCAGGATCGCGAGCAGCGAAAATTCCGACGTACGGCTCGCTGCGAGGAACACGAGCGCGGCAACGGCAAAGCCCCCGACCGTGGCCAGACGAGCGTTCAACCGGTTGAAACGAGGTGCAAAGAACAGGCTGCTGAGGACGGCGCCCAGCAGGAACAACGTTGCCAGCATGCCGGCCTGCTGCGGGCTGAACCTGTAGCGCTCGATCAGCGCGCCGACCCAGACCGGCAGCGCTACGAGGTCGACCATCCCGGCGCAATGCGCGATCATCAGGGCTGTTCGCCCCCGCCATGTTTCCGTCGTCACCGTCACTTGTTCCTCCCCTTTTCTGCTGTTCTTGTCGTTCAGATCGGCTGCACCAGAGCCATCACCGACTCCCGCATGATCCGCGTGTGTTCGGTCTTGTCGCCATTCTCCATCTCGATCCGGCAAAGCTGTGCGGAGTTCTCGATCACCATGCGGCAGCGATCCCAGCGGCGCAGATGGAAGCGGTCGAACGCCTCCTGCAAGGCCGCCGCACGCGCGAGCTCTTCGGCCAGGACGATTCCGCTCTCGATGCCGATGCCCGCCCCGGAGGCGAGATGCGGCGTAGTCGCAGCGACGGTGTCGCCGATCAGAATGACCCGTCCGCGATTCCACGGCGCGGGCACGAGCAGATTCGCCAGCGGCCGGTAGTCGATCGCAGCCTCCGCGGCGAGCAGATTGGCGCGTTGTGCTGCGAGCACGGGATCGCTGAAGGGGGCCAGCAGATCCGCGAGCATCTGTGGCCATACCGCACGATCGACCTGAAGCTTTTCGGGCCGCGCTTCGGTCACGAACAAATACATATGGCTTGGTGAGACCGGATTGACGCCGGCCTTGACTGCGCCACCCAGCCACATGCGCGGCCGCACGATATCGAACGGCCGCGGCAGCACCGCGCGCCAAACGCCCTGCCCGATATATTGCGGCGGCCTAACCTCCGGAAACAGTAGCGCCCTGGTCTTCGAGTGAACGCCGTCGGCGGCCACGACGAGATCGTAGCGTCCGGTCGTGCCATCGCTGAAGGTGACCTCGACATTACTCTCGTGCTGGGCGATGTGGGTATAGGTGCATCCGACCCTGACGTTGACGCCGCTGAGTAGCGTCGCATCGGCGAGGATGCTCCCGAGCTCCGGCCGCATGATCCCGCCGCCGCCGGGCACGTCGGATCCTGCCACCTTGGGCGTAGGAATCTCGCCGATCCGATGACCTGACGGCGTAAACAGATCGACGCCATCAGACGTGTAGCCGCGCTTGGTGAACTCCGCGAACACGCCGATCGCCTCCAACGCGCGCAAGGTCGGCCCGCTGACGGTGATGCCCGCCCCTTCCGGACGCCAGTTGCGATCGATCTCGACGAGATCGACATCGATGCCAGCCTTGCGCATCTGGATCGACGCGGCCATGCCGGAAAAGCCGCCGCCGATCGTCAGCACCCTGCTCACCACTGCCATGGCGCCTTCTTCCCCTCTGCAGTCCGCCCTTGCAGGCGTGTTATGACTTCGCCAACAGCTCGCCGTCGGCATCGACGATGAGCCCAACCCGGGTCAGCCGCTCACCGCGACAGGGCCCCTGCACGCACAGCCCGGTGTCGGGCATGAATTCGGCACCGTGCGCATGACAGACGATGCGCGTGCCGTCGGCATTGAGATACGCATCCCTGCGCCAAGCCATCGGTGCGCCGTCGACATGCGGACAGGCATTGCGCCAGCCGTGAAGCTGTCCGCGGCATCGCACGACGAACAGGCTGTCCTGTCCCTCATCGTCCGGATCGAAGCCGCGCGACTGAGCTTCGCCGATCTCGTCCGAACGGCACAACCGCACCCACTCTGCCGATCCGGCTTCACGCGTAATCGCCATTCTCGGAAATTCCAGGGCCGGGGTACCATTTCTTGCGCATCTTCATCAGGAAGGTCTGCGAATTGTCGGCAGACGCCGTCGCCTCGCGCGGCTGCCAGCTCGCATCATGCTGGTCCATGTCGGCATCCATCTCGACGTGGCAGCCGAACGGACTGTTGAAGTACCAGAACCAGTTCGACCCCAGGATATGCCGGCCAGGGCCCCAGAACGCCTGATAGCCCTTCTCGACGAAGCGATAACCGTTGGTGATCATTTCCGAGGGGCCGCCGAAATGGAAGGTGAAGTGCTCGACCCCGTGCATCTGCGGAGGCGCCCCGATGAGGAAATGGGTGTGGTGGTCGAGCGAGCCGCCGGGCTGCAGGAACGGCCCGGTGCCGGTGAATCGGTCGGTGCAGCGGAAGCCGAGCCGGTTGACGTAGAAGGCCTCGGCCTTCACCACATCTGGCACGAAGTAGACGACATGGGACAGCGTGCGCGGGCGGATCACGCTACCCGGCGGCGGGACGCCGAGGCTGTTGACTGGCCGGAAGACCACGCCGCCGGGAGCATTCGAGATCTCACCCGGGAGGATGAAGGGCCGGCGCACCGTCCGCTGAAAGCCGATCACGAATCCCGCATCGTCGATCGATTCGATCGATCCATCCGCAAAACGACGGACCTCGCGATCACGCCGCAACTCGGCGGCAATCGCACCGAGCGTCGCATCGTCGGCGACGCCCATCACGGTCTTGCGCAGACGGCAGCCGGGAACGGGGCCCGGCGGCAGAGCCGGATCATCATGCCGCGCGATCACCACCGCCGTCCCGTCGATCGCCTCGAAGCGCCCGCCGCGGTCAGACACATCGACGGGCGTCAGCCCGTAATCGACCAGGAAGCGTGCTGCGCCGGCCACGTCATCGACACCGAATATCAGGCTGTCCAGTCCGACAATTCTCATCACTCTCCTCCCGCCTGCAGCTCAGGCGACATGCCCGTTCAACGTCTCCGCGACCCAGTCCGCGATGTAGTGGCCGGCATTGATGCTGTTGTCGAAGCTCGCATGCTGGGAGCCACCTTCGCGGTCGGTGAAGATCTTCAGCTCACGCTTGGGCGAATTGATCAGCTGCTCATAGGTCCGTTCGGCCCAATGTAGCGGGATCTGCGAGTCCTTCTCGCCATGGGTCACCAGGAAAGGCACCCTGATGCGGTCGAGTATGCCATTGAGATGGACCTGTTCGGCGATCCGCAGGAAGTCGTCCTGATCCTTTGCGCCCCACACCCAGCGCACATGCGCCCAATAATGCGGGACCGGGAAATTACCTTCCTTCTGCAGGCGCCTTTTCTGCACCTCGCGCCAATCATGATTGGCGCCCCACGCCACCCCGCAGGCGAAGCGCGGCTCGAAGGCCACGGCGCGGGGGCAGTAGTAGCCGCCGAGCGAGACTCCCTCGAGGCCGATCCGCTTCGGGTCGACATCGCTGCGGGTTTCCAGCCAGTCGACCACACGCGATGCCCAATGCTCGGTGTCGTAGCGTGCGGGAAGCCCCTGCAGCCGCAGCGCCTCACCCGATCCCGGCTGATCGATCACGAGAGACGACACGCCTCGGCGGGCAAGCCAGGCGGGGAGGCCGACGCGGTATTTCATCTCCTTGGTTGAATCCAGTCCGTTGACCTGCACCAGCAGCGGCACCGGTCCGTCGCGGCCTTCCGCGCGGACGAGAAGACCTGCAATGTGAGTACCCTCGTAGGGGATTTCGACGCGCTCGCAGTTCTCCCGCGCCAGCGCGATTCCCTTGGCAAAGACATCGAGGCACTTCTGGTAGAGCGCCAGCCGTCCCGGCGCATCGTGCGCCTGCAGACGCTCGCAGGTAATCAGATAGCTCGCCGCCCGCCCGTACTTCTCGCCAGCCGACAGTAGCCGGCCCCTCCCTTCGTCCTCGGCCGCCAGCTCGCAGAGCTTGTCCGCCATCCGCGCCCAGGTTTCGCGAAAAGCCTGCGTGCCGCTCGCGTCGGGCTGTCGTGCCGCCTCCTGCAGCGGCGCGCACATCTCCTCGATCTCGCCGATCCGGGCGCCCATCTCGATCGCGAGATCGACCGAGAGATTCCAGACATAATTGGTCGGAAAATATTTGAACATGGCTCCACTCGCGGCGCTGAGGCGTCACGCGCCTTTGGACGTTCTTCCCAAAATCTGGATTAGCCTCGTTTGACCATTTCGAAAAATTGATTATCAAGATCGTTCGCATTGATTGTCTGAATACATCCAGCGAGGCCGGCGATGCGCTTCAACAACAAGTTCGACCTCAATCTTCTGGTGGCGCTCGATCATCTCTTGCACCTACGCAGCGTCAGTGGCGCTGCCGCGCGGATGAACATGACGCAATCGGCAATGAGCAACGCCCTGCTGCGCCTGCGCACCTATTTCGACGACGAACTCCTGGTAAAGATCGGCCGCAAGATGGAGCTCACCCCCCGAGCCGAGGTGCTTAAGGACTCGATCAGAGACCTTCTGGTGCGGGTCGACTGGGCTATCGCCTCGTCCGCACAGTTCGATCCGGCTCAATCGGATCGCTGCTTCAAGATCCTGGCGTCGGACTACACGCTGGTTACGATGATCCCGCGCTTGATGGCACGCACCGAAGCGCTTGCGCCCGGAATCCGCTTCGATTTCATCCAGCAGGTCCAGCGTCCCGAGCGTGCGCTCGAGCGCGGCGATGTCGACCTTCTCATCATCCCGGAGGAATTCAGCTCGAAGCTGCATCCGTCGGAACTGATTTTCGAAGACGACTTCTGCGTCATCGCGTGGAGCAAGGGAAGGTATGGCAAGGGAAAGCTGTCACGCCAGGAGTTCGCCAGGGCGTCACACGTCGTGATGCGGCCGGCGGCTACGGCCCAATCGCTGGAGAGCTACTATCTGGAGCAGCGCAACATGAGCCGCAGCGAGGATGTTTCAGTCTATGCTTTCACCGCGATCCCGCATCTCGTCGCCGGCACAAACCGGATTGCGACCGTGCACCGGCGGCTTGCGGTCGCCGCGCAGCGGAGCCTCCCCATCCGCATCATCGAGCTGCCGGTCTCATTGCCTGCCCTGCGGCAGCGCGTGCAATGGCACCGCTACCGCTCCAACGACGCAGGTCTCTTATGGCTGCGCGATCTGATGCGCGAAGTCGTCGCCGAGTTACCCTGATGGCAGTCGATCAGCCGCGGTCAAGAAGGAACGGCCGTGCGTCGCGCGACCGTTTCCGCCCAGAGGCGATGGATCAAGGCTGGCGACTCAGTGTTTGACCGGCCCGGCTCCGGGCGGCGGCGGCGGCGCCGGCACCCAGATGGGGAAAGCCAGATTGGCCCAGACCGTATCGCCGCGGCTGCCGTTCTCGACGTAGAACGTATGCTGGTAGTTGATGTTGATCTGATAGGGCCCCGCATTGTAGGTCAGCGACGGGCCTGCATTGATGGACCGGAGGCGGTTTCCGTCCTGCACGCCGGCGAAGTTGAACGCCTTCATGCCGTTGACCTTGTCGTCCTGGTACTGATGCGTATAGCCGCCGACCACCCCGAATTTCCAGGCGCCGATATTGTAGCCCGCGGCGAAGTCGACGACGAGCGCATCGCCGCTCCGGTACTGCTGGGTCAGTTGCGTAAAGGCGTTGACTGAGTCTGTGTTGGTGTTGTTCAGCAGCAGACGCGGCGAAACGGCGACCTCTAATCCTTTCGGATCGGCATAGCGATAAGCCAGCACCGGCGAGATCGTGGTATAATTGGTGCCGACATTCAGCGGCTGCCGCGCCGAATAGGTGCCGATATTCGGCATGATGTCGAGGCCGAGGGTGAAGCTCTGCATAGGCGACACCCAGTTCAGGATGATCGGCGAAAAGGTCGGGTTGGCAAAGCCGTTGGCCTGGAACGATCCTCCCGGATTGGAGCTTTCGAGGTGAACATAGGGCACGACCAGCTGAGAATAGATGTGCGCGCCGAAGAAATCGCCGGGATAGCTGGCGAGAAACCGCATTGTCTCCGATACGGCAGAGAGCTTGAAGTTGATCGGCAGCTTGTTGCCCTGTCCGTCATACAAGCCGTTCGAACTGGTGTAGTTGGTCTGACTGATCGCAAACAGACCCGGAATCGGCGGAAATGCGGAGATGAACACCCCGGGCGAGCCCGCCGGGTAGTTCGTAGTCCCGTTCTCGGCGGCCCACGCGCCCCGGATCAGTCCGACCATTATCAATGCTACGGACACGGGCCGCATCAGTCCTGTTCTCATGGATCCCCCCTTTTTAGCGGCGCGTTCTTCTTCGAAACGAGCTTGCGCCCGTCGACCTTCGTCCTGGCGACGCGCCCGCGCCGTCCGATCGCGTCATTGATGAGCGATCGCGGAACATTCGTAAAATTGATCGTTTTGATCTTAGATATTGACCGCCTCGATGCCTCACTGAAGCGTACCGATCGGCGAAGGCACTGGAGCTAAGGCGAGACGTCAGCGATGAACGGCGAGGAGATCCGGCGCATCAGCACGATTGTGCTGTGGCCGCATGGGCCCATGAAGCCGGATGCTCTGCTGGACGCGTCGATCTTCAAAGCAAAGACACTCCCGCAGCATCGGCTTGGGGCAGTATCTATGTCTTGGTTGCGGGGACCTGCAACCATCTCAAATCGCTGCTCGAAGCAGCGGGTCGAACGGCTTTGCCGAGTGCCGTTCCGAGCGGAGCAGTCTCAGGGACGTCCCCTATCGATTGGAAGCCGGCTAGAAGGTTGGACCTCCCAACATAACGGAGATAACTCTTCCACATCAGTGAGGCCGCCAGCCTACTCCCCGGCAAACGCACCATCGATGCCAAATGGACAATCCTGCATTTGGCAATCTCTCATCGGCGGATGGCAGCAAGGGTCCTCTACGCGCTAAACTCAGCACTTTGAAAACGCTGTTTTCCTATTGAAGGGCAGCCTAGTACTACTGCGTCACAAATTTCTCCGCGTTTTTGGCGCCGAGACAAGGCCGCAACATGGACATCGGGGCAATGTTCTTACCAGGGCTCGGATCAGCCGGACGCGCATGGTTGCGATCGAGTTCGGCACGTGGCGCTCAGGCCGCGTAGGCGGCTCCTCTGGGTCGATAATCGGCGGGTAAGGGAGGCGCCTGGATTCTCGGGGCGCAACGCGGTCCTGAGGGGGGAATCGTCGCCTGCTCGGCGATCAGGAAGCCGTAAGCCGCGATGCAAAGCGTGGCGTGATGATGGAAGCCGCGCCAGCCGCGTCCCTCATAGTGCCCGAGTCCGACTTCCTGCTTAAGCTCCTCATAGTCGCGCTCGACGCGCCAACGCAGCTTGGCAAAGTCGACAAGGTGCCGGAAGCTGGTGTTCGCGGGCAATGTCGAGAGCCAGTATTTGGTGGGTTTCTTTTCCCCTTCAGGCCACTCGATCAGCAGCCATTCCGATTGGAGCTTCTCCGGGATCAGCTTGTTGTGCCCGACACGAACGCGCATACGGGCGAACCGTGATGACAGCCATTCGGCCGACCCCTCCCGCCACCTGATCGTGCGCCAGGCCTCCTTGGGCAGGCCGCGAGCTACTTTCTCGGCCGGTACCAGGTCCGGCTCGTCACGACGACCCGTGTTGTTCAGCGGCTTTCCCTTCCGCCGCGGGCCGCTCCCGGGCCGCCACATCAGGGTGTTCGGCAGAATGCCCGCAACATAGGTCAATCCGAGAGACGTGAGTTCTGTGCGCAGCTCCGAGTCACGGCCATAGCCGGAGTCCATCAAGACTGCCCCACGTGGAAGACCGGCTTCGCATGCACGACGTATCTGCTCGAGCGCGATCTTCGACTTGGTCATGAACTTGATGTCTTTGGGCACACCCGCCTTGTTTCGCCGGACGCGGTTCTTGCTCCAGGCTTCCGGCAGGTACAGCCGATAGGCCACCGGCAGGCTGGCGGCGTGATTGGCAATCGACAGCGATACCGTCACTTGGCAATTGGCCTGCTTGCCGAGCTCGCCACAATATTGGTGGTGCACGCCAACCGAATGCTTTCCCTTCTTGGCAAACGACGTGTCATCGAGAATCCAGGCCTCGATCGGCCCGGCTTTTTCCATCGCCGGCAGCACCATCTCGCGCACCTTGGCCAGCACCTTCTCGTCCGACCAGGAGGAGACACCGACAAAGTGCAGCAGCGACTGATGCTGGGCCGCCGTGCGGGCCGGAGCTGTCCTAGCTGCCATCGGTTCCACGCTCTTGCGCTCCCCGGGCAGCATCAGGCCTGTACAATAGTCGTGCAGCGGGCTTATTCTGTCTGCGTGCCCGATCTCGCTCGCGAGACCTTCGACATAGGACGCAAATCGACGCGCACTGGCTTCTTCAAGCTTGAGATCCATTCGACCCTCCCGCGCGTGAAAGTCTGAATCTCTACAAATACTTGATTCTTAGCCTGACGTACCGGCGGTTTTTGACTCAGTAGTACTAGCCCAGGAGCGGGCGTCTGGATCCCATTGCGGTTTGTGGGGCATCGGGGATCGTCTGGAAATGGCTGAATGCGAGGGCCGATGGCGTTAGTCTCTCCCGAAGACCGCAGGCTGAACTTACAGGGTCCTCCCAAGGATTTGTACCAGCTTGCAGGGTCCGTAAGGAGGTAGGGCCCTGTGCCACAACAGATCAGGAGCCGGATTGGCGGACCCAACCCCGATCACAGACTATTTCGTGCCGAGATTACCAGTTGTCGATGCTTGGACAGCACGACAGGCCGGCGTGCGTACACGAATCCGTCTCTGGACGGCAACTTCCGCCTTCATCTCACCACTGCCTGGCCGGGGTACTGCCGCAGCAGCGAGCATGCGACCGCTATAGCTCGAATAACTTCTTCTCGGTGCGATGGAGGCACGCACCCGGCCCTCCCGGGCCAATGAGATAATTGTCGCAGATCACGGCGAAAATCGCGTCGGTCTCATATCCTGGATGCACGGCCAAATTCATGCCGACGGCGATCGCCATGGTCTCGTCGCGACGGATCAGCGGCCGTTCCACCATATCGTAGCCCTGGCTGTGGGCATAGAGCCTCACCTCGGGCGGAAGGCCGCGGGTGGTCATGTAGTCGTCGTGGGCCGCGGCAATAGACCGGGCCGATGTTCCCGGCTTGAGCAGCGACAACGTATGGTCTTGAGCCGCCTTGACCGCCGCGAAGCCATCGCGCAGCTCCGCGCTGGCCTTGCCCAGCACCAAGGTGCGCGCAATCTCGCAAAAGAAGCCGCCGGGCCCGTTGACCTCGATCAGCAGCGACAGATGATCGCCCTCGGCCAAGGTGCGGCCCTGGAAGTGCCGGCCCATGAAGGGCGAGCGAATGCCGATCTTGGCGGAGGCGCCCAGAAAGATGCCCTGCTCGCTGCCGAGCTGCTGGGCCTTCATCTGCGCGGCCGAGGTGATGTCGATATCACGCAGTCCGGGACGAATGACGCGGCAGACATGCGCGAACACCTCATCCTGCTGCGCCGCGGTGCGTCGGATCAAGCCCTGCTCCTCCTCGCTCTTGATCGCCTTGATCGCATCGATCTCCTCCGTGACGTCGACGATCTCGATATTGGCAAGCCCAGCGCGCAGCGCCTCGCTGAACCCGGCGAGAACCCCCCCGGCATTGGCGAGCCCGACCCGCCGCACATTCCGCGCCTGCAGATCCGCCACGGCCAAATCGGCGTCATAGCGCACCGTATAATCGATCGACGGAAATGACGGTGTCGTCAGGATGGTACCGACACCGCGGTGGATCGGGTCTTCACCCTTGAGCGAACGCCGACCGTTGAAGACGCCCATTTCGATCACGGTCATGAGGTCGTCGGCATAGAACAAGACCGTCCGCGGATAGCCGTTGTTGGCCGGAATGTCGGTCAGCCACTTGACGTTTCCGCCGAGCCAATCATTGGTGGCCTGCACGATGACGACGTCGATGCCGTGCTGCTTCAACGCGGCCCGCATCGCGGCCCAGCGCCGAGAGAGTTCCGCATCGCTGATGCGGACCGGAATTCGTTCGTGCACGCTCATGCGGCAGCTCCAGCTCGACCTGATATGATCCGATTGCGCATCCGCGCATGATCGCCCGCCGCAAACGCCCTCACGTTCTCCATCACAAGCGGTAGCAGCTGCTCTTCATAGCAGTCGCTCATGCCGCCGAGATGCGGCGTGATCAGCACATTGTCCAGCTGCCAGAGGGCGCTGGTGGCAGGCAACGGCTCGACATCGAAGACGTCAAGACCTGCCCCGGCGAATGTCCGCCGCTGCAGCCGGTCGATCAGCGCGGCCTCATCCACGACCGGCCCGCGCGCCAGATTGATCAGGAAGCTGTGGGATGGCAGCGCGTCCAGCACCGTCCCGTCGATCAGGTGCCGCGTCTCGGGCGTATAAGCTGCAAGCACGATCAGGAAATCGGCCTCCCGCGCGGTGCGCACCAGTTCGCCGCGGGGACGAACAGCGTCAAATCCACGTCCCTCGCCGCGCGCGTCGCTGATGCCGATCACGCGCACGCCGAATGCCTGGCAGCGCACCGCCAGATCCTCGCTGATCGCCCCGACCCCGACCAGCACGGCGGTCTTTCCGAGCAGGAGACGCTGCGGCCAACGCTCCCATGCTGCGCGATGCTGGTTGTCGACCATCCGCGGCAGTCCCCGCCCCAACGCGAGCATGTGCATGAACGCCATCTCCGACATCTGAGGCCCGTGGATGCCGCGCGCCGAGGTGACGAGGATGTGGTTCGGCAGGCCAAGCGCCAGCAATGGATCGACCCCGGTGGTGAAGGCTTGGATCCATTGCAGCCGCGGGGTGGCCGCAACGAGCCCAGGCGTGATCGACTGCGCGAGTCCCATCAGCACCCGGGCCGAGGCTGCGTGCGCGAGCACCGCCGATGCCGACCCTCCGGCATGGATGATGACCTCCGGACAAGTTTCGGCGAGGCGCGCCGCAAGCCGTGGCACGTCCTGCGTGATTACGACGATCTCGAGAGGACGATCAGCCATACAGGACCCTCGGCAGCCAGAGTGCGAGTTCGGGAAAGATCAGGAGCAGAGCAAGCAGCAGGAAAGGCGCAATCAGGAACGGCAGAATGCCGCGATAGATTGCGCCGAGGCTGATATCCGGCACCTGCGCCTGGATCACGAACAGGTTCATCCCAACCGGCGGATGGATCAGGCCGAGCTCGACCACGATCACCACGATGATCGAGAACCACACCGGGTCGTAGCCATATTGCGTGACCAGCGGCAGAAACACCGGCACCGTGATCAGAACCATGCCGATGCCTTCGAGGAAGCAGCCGATCACGACATAAGCGACTATGATGATGCCCATCACCGCAAGGCCGGGCAGATGCAGCGATTGGGCGATCGTGGCGAGCAGCTGTGGCAATTGCGTCTGAACGACGAAGCTCGCGAAATAGGTCGCGCCGATGATGATGGCGAACAGCAAGGCCGAGGTCGATACCGCGCCCTCGACCGCCTGAAACAGCTGGGCTGCCGACAGCCTGCGGCCGATCACGCCGAGCACGATCGCGCCGAACGCACCGAGCGCAGCGGCTTCGGTCGGACTGAAAATGCCGCCATAAATGCCGCCAATGGTCAGCGTGAACAGCAGCAGGAATTGCCAGGGCTGGCGTAGCGCGCCGAGACGCTCGCGCCAGCCGACGGGCTTGCCGAGCGGGGCGAGCTTTGGGTTCAGCTTCGCCGCAAGCAGCGCCAGCGCGACATAGGACACGGTGAGGATAATCGCCGGAAACAGCGCAGCCGCGAACAGCTTTGGCACCGACTGCTCGGCGATGGCGCCGTAGATCACCAGGATGATCGATGGCGGCACCAGAATGCCGATCGATCCCCCCGCCGCGATCGCACCGGCGGCAAGACCGTCATCGTAGCTCGCCTCGCGCATTTCCGGCAACGCAATGCGCGACATGGTGGCCGCGGTCGCAATCGATGAGCCGCAGACCGCACCGAAGCAGGCGGAGGCCCCGATCGCCGCGACCGCGAGACCGCCGCGCACGCCCGACAGCAGCAGGCGCGCGGCATTGAATAGATCCGCCGATAGCCGCGTGCTCGAAGCGACATCGCCCATCAGGATGAACAGCGGAATCACCGACAGTGCATAGGAATTGGCGACGTCGAACGGCGTCGTGCCGAGCGTCGTGAAAGCTGCGGCCCAGCCATTGATGACGGTGTTGCCGGTGAGGCCGACGATGAGCAGTGCCGCCCAGACCGGAACGCGCAGGAACAAAAGCGCAAACAGCGCGAGAACGCCGATCGCACCGATCCACTGGACACTCATGCCCCCTCCCCGCCTTCGGCATGAGAGATCCTGCGCGAGGCCGGTACTGGCCGCACCAAGGGTCCGAGCGCGCACAGCAGCGTGCCGATCAGGCCGACGATCGCAAAGATCCAGAGCACCCAGAGCTGCAGACCCAGCTCCAGCTTGCGATCACCGTAATCATAGGCCTGCAGGGCGGGCGCGATCATCGCCGCGGTGACAACGATGAGAAGCGCGAGCGAGATCACGTCGGAGAGGCGGACCAGCACGCGCTCGACGCGTGAGCTGACCAGGGAATCGACGATATCGATCACGATGTTCTTGCGCGCAAAGAAACTCGCCGACATCCCATGAAAGACGAAAACGACGAGGCACGCCTCGACGATGTCGTAGGCCCCGCGGATCGGGCGGTTGAAGAGAAAGCGCAAAGTCACGTCGACGCATGTGCTGAGCATCATGATGACGAGCGCGATCATTGCGAGCCGGACTTGAGCTGTTTTCAGACGGGCGGTGAAGGTTTCAAGTGGCGCGGCGGCCATGTTGATATCCTATCGCAGCACACCGCCGGGTTTTCGGCAGGCGTCAGGTGGCTTCCGCTTTAGGCGGTGTAGGCGTCGAGAAACGCTTTGCCCGGCTTGCCTGCCTTCTCGAGCTCGCCGAGGGCCTTGTTGCGCAGCGGAGCAAGAATCTCCTTCACGCGGGAGAGCTCAGCATCGGCGAATTGCGAGATCTGCACGCCCTTGCCGGCCATGTACGCACGACCGGCCTTTTCGCTGGCGTCGAAGGCAGCTCCGAAGCGCTCGGCCATCGCGGGCCCCGTGGTCTTGTCGATCAGCTGTTGCAGTTCGGCCGGCAGTGATTTGAACTTGTTTGGATTCATGGCCACCGCGAAGGTCGCGGTGCTGACACCCGGCTCCAGTGAATATTTGATCACGGTACCCAGATCAAAGCTTTGGCACGCTTCGTAGGGAAATGTCGCGGCATCAATGATGCCCTTGGAGAGGCTGTCTGCGGTTTCGGCCGGAGGCACGGCGAGCGGCGTTGCACCGAGCAGCGGAATGATCTGCGCGAACTGCTCGCCGGCATAGCGGACCCGCAAGCCCTTGAAATCTTCGAGCTTGGCAACGGGACGCTTGCTGGTGTGGACCATGAGCGGATTGGTCACCGCCATCCACAACACCTTCATGCCCTGATGTTCCGGATAGAGGTAGGTCGGCGCCAATTCTGTGAGCCTACGCGAGGTGACGGCGCTGTTGTTGCCTGCCTTCGGCGCCGAGTAAGGCAACGCCACCAGATCTGCCATTGGGAAACGGCCGGGCGTTGCGCCATGGAGACCGACCGCGATGTCCACGACGCCGTTGCGCACGAGATCGAATTGGCGGTTCACCGGACCGAGCTGGGAGGCCGGGAAGATGTTGAGCGTCAGCTGCCCTTGCGACTGCTCGGTGAGGCTCTCGCCCCATTTTGTCAGCTCGCGGTGAAACGTGTGATTGGGCGGCAGATAATGCGAGACTTTCAGACCGATCGGCTCGGCCCTGGCGGACCGTGAGCCGACCATCCCGACCGCAGCTCCCGAGATGGCCCCAAGCAGAGCCGACCGACGTGTGATCATGGCGTTTCCTCCTGCCCTCATGCGCCCGGAGCTTGTTCGCCCCCGGTCCTACAGCGTGGATGTCTCGAACGGACATCTTCTATCGCTGTATTGTTATTCGGTTCAGATGTACCGCATCATGGTTGCGCTCGCAAGAGCCCATTCGCCCCTCAGCGCGACAGAATGCCTTCAACCCTCCGCCGGAAGCCGAGCAGCTTTTCGGCAAAGGCGTCGCGGTTTTCCAGAAAGCGCTGCGTCGGCACTGGAATCGACACCGCGACCGGACGGCCGAAATGATCGATCACGGCCGTGCCGATCGCGCTGATGCCCGCACCATGCTCTTCGAGATCGTAGGCGAGATGAGTGCGGCGAATATCATTGAGCTCGTCGATCAGGCGCTTGCGGTTGGCGAGCGGGAAGTCGGGGTGCTCGGCCAGGCTCTTCTCGATTAGTTCCTCGCTTTCTTCCGGCGAGAAACAGGACAGCACGGCCTTGCCGTTCGCGGTGCAATGGAGCGGGAAACGCTCGCCGACTGCGGACAGCGCTGTTAGCCGGCGACGGCCAGGCACCTGATCGACGAACACCACCGACCCGCCCGACAGGACGGACAGATCGACGGTTTCGCCAACCTCTTCGCCCAAGGCGAGAAGGTGCGGACGAATAATTTCGCTGGAATTTGCACCGATTGAAGCCGCGATCCGCAACAGGCCCATGCCGATCCGAACCTGTCCGGGCCCGCTCGACGTGACGAAGTCCTCGGCCATCAGCGCCGCCACGATCCGCTGCACCGTCGAGCGGGCGAGCCCGACCGACTTCGCAATCTGGCCGAGGCTCAAGCCGTTCGGATGGCTCTCCAGCGTGCGCAGAATGCTGCCGGCGCGCGCCAGCACCTGGATGCCATTGCCGCCACGTTCATCAGACGGTGGCGGCGCGGAGGCTCTGGTTTTTAATGCCCGCGCTGCGGCTTTCGACATCAGTCTCTTATCCTCCGATTGGACCGATCATGCGATCGGAATCTGCTCGCTGACACTTTAGCGCAACGGCCAAAAACACGACGACGCCGCGCGCTCGGATCACACCGATGTCCCTGACTGGCCGACGCGCCGGTTGGCATGAGCCGTTGCGCGTCCGAATTTCGGTTGACCTTTTCCGTTATATGGTACATGTGTATCGCAATGTGGGGCAAGCAGGATTACTTGCTTCGAGGAAAAAGCAGTTCAAAGGGGAAGGATGCGCATGTCCATCAAGATTCGGGGCATCGATTTTCAGAGCAACACCGACAACGCCATGGGTCTGAGGTTCACCAACCTCTCCCATCGCTGGGGATTCCAGTGCCCGAACTGGCCCTATTTCGAAGACGTGAAGATCGAGCGCATCCACTACATGGCGAAGTCTGGCGTGCTGTCTCAGCGCATCACGACCTCGATGCATTCGACCACGCATATCGATGCACCGGCCCATGTGGTGCAGGGCACGCCCTTCATCGACGAAGTGCCGCTGCCGCATTTCTTCGGCTCGGGCCTCGTGGTGTCGCTGCCGAAGAAGAAGTGGGAATCCATCACCGCCGATGATCTGGAAAAGGCCTGCGGCCATGCGATCCGTCCGCACGACGTGCTGATCATCAACACCGGTTGGCATAAGGCTTACGAAGATGGCGATTACTTCGCCTACTGCCCGGGCTTGGTCCCGTCAGCGGCAGACTGGATGGTCGACAAGCAAGTGAAGGTGGTGGGCCACGACACCCAGGCCAACGACCATCCGCTCGCCACGGCCATCGGCCAGCATCGCAACGGCCCGCTGCTGCCGCATCTGCGGGAAGAATATCGCGCCTGGTCCGGCGGTCGCGACTGGACCGAGGACTTCCCGGAATGGGAGCCGGTCCATAACAAGCTCTTCAAGCACGGCATTCTCGGCATCGAGAATGTCGGCGGTGATCTCGACGAGGTCACCGGCAAGCGCTGCACCTTCGCGTTCTTCCCTTGGAATTGGGATCGCGGTGACGGCTGCATCATCCGCTTGGTTGCCATCACCGATCCAAACCAAGCTTACCGCATCGAGAAGGGCGAGGCGTTCTGATGCATGTGAAGCGCTTCCATGATGCCAAGCCCTATGACGCGCCCAACCACCGCGGCGTGGTTGGCCTGCGGCTGCAGGGGTTTGAGCCGGGCGGCCCGACCAACCAATGGGTCGGCCTCTCGCAATTCCTGCCAGGTGGCGGCGCCGGTCCGGATTCGACGCCGTTCGAGAAGGTCTATGTCGTCCTCGCCGGCGAGATGACGGTGATCGTAGACGGGAAGGAGACCGTGCTCAGTCCCTATGACAGCTGCACCATCGCGCCGAACGAGGTCCGCGAGATCGTCAATCGCCGCAATGATGTCTGCACCATGCTGGTCATCATCCCCTATCCGCCGGGTGTCACGCCATGAGCAAGAGCGCGAACTTCCTGAAAAATCCCCTGTCTCTGTTCGATATCGGCGGCAAGGTCGCGGTCGTGACCGGCGCCTCGGGTGCGTTTGGCGCGCTGGCTGTCCAGGTGCTGGCCGGAGCCGGTGCCAAGGTCGCTGCGGTCGCCGGCAATGCTGAAGCGCTGGACAAGACGGTCGCCGATGCGAGAGCGCTCGGCGCCGAGGCGCTGAGCATCCAAGCGCGCCCGCGCGATGAGAAGACCTGCGACGACATTGTTGCCAAGACGGTCGCTGCCTTCGGCGGCGTCGATATCCTCGTCGTCGCCTCCGGCAAGAACGACGTATCCAAAATCGTCGACATGGCGCCAGCGCGCTTCCTCGACGTGATGGATGCCAATGTGACGCAGTCCTGGCTGATGGCCAAGGCAGCCGGCAAGCAGATGCTGGCGCAGGGCCGCGGCGGCAAGATCGTGCTGATGTCCTCGGCGCGCGGCAAGCTCGGCCATCCCGCCGGCTATTCGGCCTATTGCGCCTCGAAATCCGCGATCGACGGCATCACTCGCGCACTCGGCTGCGAATGGGGCGATAGCGGCATCACCGTCAATGCGATCGCGCCAACGGTGTTCCGCTCGCCGCTGACGGCCTGGATGTTCGAGGACACCGAGCGGGCGCGCGACGTACGCAAAGGCTTTCTGGCCCGCGTTCCCAAGGGACGGCTCGGCGAGCCGCAGGATCTCGCAGGTCCCCTGCTGTTCCTGGTCTCGCGAGCCTCGGATTTCTACACCGGCCATACCCTCGACGCCGACGGCGGCTACACGGCGGGATAATCCCCGCCGCCGAACTCCTGACAGCTGGAGACAGGCATGTTGCAGCGGATTGCAGTGATCGGTGGCGGCACGATGGGGCGCGGCATCGCGGCCGCGTTCGCGCTGCGCGGCTTTCCGGTGAACTTGGTCGAACCCTCGGCCGCGCAGCGCGCCACCATCAGGTCTGAGGTCGAGGCCGGCTATGACCTCCTGGTGGACGAGGCATCTGTCGCAGCGGACGCGGCCACAGCCGCCATCGAGCGCATCACTCTATTCGAATCCTTGGCGCCAGCAGTCCAAGACCGCGACTTCATCGTCGAGGCCGCGCCCGAGAAGCTGGAGCTGAAGCAGGCGCTGTTGGCAGAGCTCGACAGTCTGGCGCCGGCTCACGCGATCTTCGCCACCAACACCTCGAGCCTGCCGCTCGCGCCAATGATTGCAGCTCTGCCGGGGGCGCGTCAGGCCCGCACGCTGGTGACGCATTGGTACAACCCGCCGCTGCTGATGCCGCTGGTCGAAATCTCCGCCTTCGGCAACATGCCGCCTGACCTGCTCGAAGAGGTCATAGCCCTGCATCGGCAGATCGACAAGCGCATCGCCAAGGTGGCGAAGGATGTGCCAGGCCTGATTGCCAATCGGATTCAGCAGGCGATCGCGCGCGAGGTGTTCTCCCTGATCGAGCAGGGCGTCGCCGACGCCGCCGACGTCGACACCGCGCTGAAATTCGGCCCGGCCTTCCGCTATGCCACCACCGGCCAGCTCGAGGTCGCCGATTTTGGCGGCCTCGATATCTGGCTCACCGTCGGCGACAATCTGCTCGCGGCGATGGACGCCTCGCGCCAGGCCAGCCCGTTGCTGCGGCAGAAGGTCGCCGAGGGCAAGCTCGGGATCAAGACGGGTGAAGGATTCTACGTCTACGACAAGGAGAACATCCCTGCGATCCGCCGCGCCTTTCTCGGGCGCCTGGTGAAACAGCTCAAGGCGTCAAGCGATTATTCGTGAGATTCTAGTCAACGATCAAGCCGTAACGCCGCTGGTGCACAAAGGAGAGGAAAAAGATTTATGGCCGACACCATCATCACCGTCGCTCCCACCGGCGCGTTTCCAACCAAGGAGCACAATCCAGCAATTCCACTCACGCCACGCGAAATTGCCGAGGACGTCTACGAATGCTGGCAGGCCGGCGCAGCAATCGCGCATTTGCATATGCGCGACGATGCCGGCAAGGGTACCATGGACAAAGGTCGATTTATCGAGACCGTCGGACGCATCCGCCAACGCTGCGACGTCGTGCTGAACCTCACCACGTCAGGCGACCTGAACGCGACAGATGAGACCCGCATGGCGCATCTGATCGAGCTGAAACCCGAGCTCGCTTCCTTCGACGCTGGCTCGATGAATTGGATGCATTCGACGCTGTTCATCAATCATCCGGCCTTCCTTGAGAGGCTTGCCGGAGTCATGAACGAGAACGACGTTATGCCGGAGATCGAGGTATTCGATCCGGGCATGCTCTACAACGCCATCCACTACATGAAGAAAAGCGTGTTGCGAGGACCCGGCTATTTCCAGTTCGTACTGGGCGCAGCCGGAGGTATCGCCGCTACGGTCGAAAACCTCGTGTTCCTCAAGAGCCTCTTGCCACGTCATGCGGAGTGGTCGGCTTTCGGCATCGGCGCTGGCCATCTGCCAATCTTGTTCGCCACCCTTTCGCTAGGGGGGCATATCAGGGTCGGTATGGAGGACAACGTACTCTATGCCAAGGGCCGCCTTGCCAAGAACAATGCTGAGTTTGTTGCCCGCGCTGCACGTCTCGTTCGCGAAGCAAACGGGAGCGTTGCAACCGCACCCAGCGCGCGGGAGATACTCAACCTTTCGGGACGACCATCTCACGCCGCGTAGCATGGTGTCTCGCGCTTGAGACGAAGACAATAAGCAAGATCAACGATAACTACATCGGGAGGAAACGGTGGAATTCGAGGACTGCAATCATCTGCTTGATCCCGGCTATCTTCCGTTCGAGTCGGGCTACAAGGATCTCGCCGCCGGCAAGAAGCTGGTCGCCGCCTTGACGCGGATGCCGGGCTGCCGCGCCAAGATGGTGCACTGGTGGTTCGGCTGGCTCGGCGGCATCGAGCAATACAAGCTCTGGCATCCGCGGGATCATGTCGCCAGTGCCTGGCTCAACCGAGTCGACGGCAACTATATCGGCGCCTCTCACGTCGTCAGCGAATATATGGTAGGTCCTACAGGGCCGCTTTATGATCTCGTCATCGACTTCCACCATCCGCACGAGATCTTCGACGCCGCACGCTATGACGCCTCCGGCGCAGTCGCAGTCTGCGCGCGCATCGGCGATCAGGACGCGCCGGTCCATGTCGGCCGGATGTGTCATTTCGTGCGGGATACCGATTATGGCTGCGAGATGCGCTCCCGCTTCTGGCTCGGCATTCTCGCCGACAAGAAGACGCGCGAGCCGGTGCCCGAACATATCGCCGTCGAAGGGCGCAAGCGCCAGCTCAACGACGATTTCACCCGACGCCTGCACCAGCACGCCACCGAGGAAATGGGTTACCTCGCCGAGATCTTGCCCGTCCTGTACCGGCGCTATACCGGCGACAACACGTTCTAAGGCGGCGCGGGGCGCTCCGGCTCAAGGAGCGCCCCCAAATAAGAGATGGGCCAAAACGGCCTCGCGCAGCAATTGGAGGAAACATGGCCACCCGCACGTCGCAGGCGCCGTTATCAAGACGGCTTCCCGTCCTCAAACGAATTCTGCCCATCACGCTGCTTTCGCTGGCCGCAGCTTGGTCCGCAACGCCAGCCAACGCAGCCGACGACATCGTCATCGGCGCGTCGATTCCGCTGAGCGGACCGCTGGCCGGGTTCGGCAGCTTCCAGAAATGGGGCTACAGCCGTGCGGTCGACGAGGTCAACAAGGCTGGCGGCATCACCATCGATGGCAAGAAGATGCCGGTCCGGCTCGTGCTGCGTGACGACAAGACCGATCCCAACGTCACCGCCGCCAATACCGAGAGCCTGCTGTCGCGCGATCAGGCGCGCGCCCTGCTCGGCTCCTGCACCCCGGCACTGGTCAATGCCGGCGCGCTGGTCGCCGAACGCAAGAAGATCCCGCTGGTCACCGGCTGCAATCCGATCGAGGCATTCAAGTCGGTCCGTAAGTGGAATTACGTCTGGGACCTGTTCTTCCACGAGCCCGAACTCGCCGCGATCCCGTTCAAGGTGCTGGACGATCTCAAGCTCGAGACCAACAAGAAGGTCGCGATCTTCCATGACAACGGCCCGGACGGCCAGGTCGTTGGCGGCACGCTGTGGCCGCAGATCGCCAAGGACGCCGGCTATGACGTCGTGCAGAACGCGTCGTTCCCAGTCGATAACACCCAGTTCACTTCGGTTGTCGCCGAGGCGAAGGCGAAAGGCGCCGAGATCGTGCTGGTCGATGCCATCACCCCGCAAGCGGTCTCGATCCGCAAGCAGATTGCGTCCGCAGGCTTTGCACCCAAGCTGCTCGTCATCGAGAAGGGGGCCGAGCCGGTGCAGTTCGCCGAAGCGCTCGGCAAGCTTGCTGACGGTGTGCTGGTCGGCGGCTACTGGGATCCGAGCTTTCCCTATCCGGGCGCCAAGGATCTCGCGGCCGCGTTCGAAAGCGAGACCAAGCTGACCTTCAGCCAGCACATCGCCGACAGCTATGCTGCGGCGCAGATCCTGCTCGACGCGATCGCGGCGGCCGGCTCGCTCGATCCCGAGAAGATCAACGCTGCGGCCGCCAAGACCGACAAGACCTATGTGGTCGGGCCCATCAAGTTCGACGAGAACCACACCGCCAAGCTGCCGCTGGCGATGCTGCAATGGCAGGGCGGCAAGACGAGCATCGTCTGGCCGGCGGACCGCGCCACCGGCAAGATCCTGTTCCCGGTGCCTTGACCGCTGAGACAAGGCCGGCGCCGATCGCGCCGGCCGTCACCGATGTCATGCGGGCGAATGCGAATGCCTGGTCTCGATGTGATCGTCAATGCACTGATCTCGGGCCTGCTGCTCGGCGGCATGCTGGCGCTGACGGCGCTTGGCCTGTCGATCATCCTTGGCGTCATGCGTCTGGTGAACCTCGCGCATGGCGAATTTCTCGTGGCGGGCGCCTATGCCGGCCTCTTCCTGCTGCAGCGAACCGGCATCGATCCGCTGGCCGGATTAGCGCTGATCGGCCTCATTCTCGCGCTGATCGGCTATCCGATCTATCGCTTCCTGCTGGAGCCGCTGGCCGGCAAGGGATCGGAAGCGGCCATGATGACCATGTTCGGCCTCTCCATCATCCTGCAGAACCTGTTCGTGCTGCTGTTCAGCGCCGACACCCGCGCCATCGAGCGCGATTACGCCACGGTTCCGCTGACGCTCGGCCCGATCAGCGCGCCGCAGATCTACGTGATCGGCTTCGCCATCTCGGCCGCGCTGATCCTGGCGGTGCATCTGTTGATCGCACGCAGCCGGTTCGGCAGCGAGCTGCGCGCCAGCGCCGACCAGCCGCTTGCGGCTGCCATCATCGGCATCAATGTCAGCCGGGTCTATGCCTTGACCTTCTGCCTCGGCACCGCCTGCGCCGGAATCGGCGGCACGCTGATCGGGGTGGCGCTGTCTTTCACGCCGACCAGCGGCGCCACCTATCTGTTGACGGATTTCGCGGTGATCGTGCTCGGCGGACTCGGCAATGTGCTGGGAACGCTGGTCGGAGGCATCGTGCTCGGCGTGCTGCAGAGCGTCGGCGGGCTCACGCTCGGGGACGGCTATCGCGACCTGGTCGGCCTGGTGCTGTTCCTGGCGATGCTGCAGCTCAGGCCGCAGGGCTTCCTCGGGAGCCGCGCATGACCGTGCTGACCACACGCGCTCCCGAGCACAGCCTGCTGCTGCATCATCCGCTTGTCCGCCTCGCCCTCGCCGGCATCTTCTTCGCGGCGCTGATGGTCGCGCCTTCGATTCTGCCAACCTATTTTGTCGAGATCGGCTTCAAGCTGCTGCTCTATATCGTGCTGGCGGAAGCGTGGAATCTGCTTGCCGGCTATGGCGGGCTGGTGTCCTTGGGAAGCTCCTCCTTCTTCGGCCTTGGCGCCTATGTCACGGTCGGGCTGCTCAATTACGCCGATAGCGGCATCGCCTTGGCGCTGGCTGCCTCGGCGGTTGCGGCCATGGCACTCGCGCTTGTGATGTCGCGCGGTCTGTTTCGGCTGCGTGGACTCTATTTCACCGTCGGCACCTTGGCGCTTGCCGAAGCGCTGCGGCTGCTCGTCGTCAATGTGCCCTGGTTCGGCGGCGCTACCGGCCTGTTCGTCAGCGCCGATTTGCCCGATATCACAGCGTTGTTTCGCGACACCGCGCTGCTGCTTGTCCTCGCCTCGCTGGTTATGACCTTGGCAACCGGCTCTCGCTTCTCGGTACTGCTGCGGGCGGTGCGCGACGACGAGGACGCCGCAAGCCAGGTCGGCGTGCGTGCGTTCCGCGTCAAGCTCGCGGCGTTCACTGCGGCCAGCGCGCTCGTCGCAATTGCCGGGGGTCTTCAGGCGATCAAGCTCGGCGCCATCGAACCCTACGGCAGCTTCGGCCTGCAATGGTCGGTCGATCCGCTCGCGATCGTGATCATCGGCGGACTCGGCATGCGCTTCGGCGCCATCATCGGCGCAGTCTTCTTCGTCGCCATCGGCGAGCTGCTCGCCGACTACCCAGAGCTCCATGTCGCGATCACCGGAGTCATTCTCATCATTCTGATCCGCTTCGCGTCGCGCGGACTCTGCGGCCTCGTCGAAGCCGCGCTGCGGCGCGCCGGCCCCACCAGGGCTGCGAGCTCATGACCGTCGCCACCAATACGACTCCGCTGCTCGACGCCGTCGGTCTCGGCAAGCGCTATGGCGGCCTCGTCGCGATCGAAAGCCTGGATATCAGGCTCGAAAAGGGTCGCGTGCTCGGTGTGATCGGCCCGAATGGCGCCGGTAAGTCGACCCTGATCGGGCTGCTCGGCGGCGCCATTTCCGCGAGTGCAGGACGCATCGATTTCGAGGGCCGCGACATCACCGGTCTGCCCGCCTCCGAGCGAGCGCGGAGCGGCATCGGCCGCACCTACCAGATCCCCCGCCCCTTCCTCGACATGACCGTGGAGGAGAATCTCGCCGTCGGCCAATTCTCGCTGACCCCGTTCATCGCCACCTCGACGGCCGCGGCCGAACGGCGCGACATCCTCGACCGCTGTGGGCTCGGCGGTGCCGCCCACGTCAAGGCCCGCGATCTGCCGCTGCTCCGGCGCAAGCGCCTCGAAGTCGCCCGCGCGCTAGCGCTCAAACCAAAGCTGTTGCTGCTCGATGAGGTCGGTGCCGGCCTGATCGACAGCGAAGTCAGCGAGCTGATCGCCCTGATCCAGTCGCTGAACGACGGCGAGCGCTCGATCATCGTCATCGAACACGTGATCCGGATCGTGAAGGAGTGCTGCGACGATCTTATGGTCATCAACTTCGGCAAGCTCCTGGCGAGGGGGCCGACCACCGACGTGCTGGCGAGCGACGATGTCGCCGCGATCTATCTCGGCACCAGCCATGGCGCCGCCCCCAAGACCTCCTCTTCAGAGACGCCGCGCGCCAACGTCATTGCGTCGACGGCAGGCGCTGAGCCGCTGCTTGCACTCGATGGCGTGTACGCGGGCTATGGCCAGGCTCGGGTGATTCATGACCTCAGCCTGTCGGTGATGCCGGGTCAGGTCGTGGGCATTCTCGGCAGCAACGGCGCCGGCAAGACCACCCTCGCTCATGTGATCAGCCGCGCCTTGCCAATCACTGCCGGCCGGATCCGATTCGATGGCGAGGACATCACACGCTTGCCGCCGCATGCGGTGGCGGCGCGCGGCATCGCCCATTGCATGGAGGGGCGGCGCATCTTCGGCTCGTTGTCGGTCGAGGAAAATCTGCTGGTGGCTGCACGCCGCGCCGACACAGCAGAACGCAAGGCGCGTCTGGCGCGCGTCTACGCCCTGTTTCCGGTGCTCGCGGAGCGGCGTAACGCGCCGGGCACCTCGATGTCGGGCGGCCAGCAGCAGGCCTTGGCGATCGGTCGCGCGTTGATGGCCAAGCCGCGGCTCGTTATTCTCGACGAGATCAGCCTTGGTCTCGCGCCGGTCATGATGGACCGCCTGTATGCGGCGCTTGCCGAGCTCAAGCGCGAGGGGCTGTCCATGCTGGTCGTGGAGCAGGATATCGAGCGCGCGCTCGACCTTGCCGATGTCGCCCACATCATCAACAAGGGACGGATTACTCTGTCCGGCCCGCCGGCCGTCCTGCGTGCGGACGAGCGGCTGCGTCATCTTTATTTCGGGACCGAAGAATGAGCGGCCGGACAGCGTCGCAAGGAGCGTGACATGAAAAAGATTGCCGTCGAAGAAGCCTTCGTCACCGCCGAGATCGCCGCAGAATGGACGAAGGTGCTGGCGCGCTCAGACGTCGAACCAGGCTTTGCCAAGATGGGCGAAAGCATCCTGGCCGACACGCCCGGCAACGCGCTGCTGCATGGACGCCTGGTTGACATCGGCAAGGGCCGGATCGCGCATATGGACGAGGTCGGCGTCGACATGCAGGTGCTCTCCTTGACGTCCCCCGGCGTCCAGGTGTTCGCGCCCGATCTCGCCGTACGGCTCGCAGCCGACGCCAACGACGCGCTCGCCGAAGCAGTGCGCGCTGCACCGACGCGGCTGGCCGGACTGGGCGCCATCGCGCCGCAGGATCCCCCCGCGGCCGCGCGCGAGATCGAACGGATCAAGTCGCTCGGCCTGCGCGGCCTGATCGTCAACTCCCACACGTTCGGCGAATATCTTGACGCGCCCCGCTATGTCCCGATCTTCGAGGCGATGGAGGCGACCGGCCTGCCGATGTACTTGCATCCGCGCGAACCTGCACCCGGAATGGTTCAGCCGTTCCTCGATTACGGCCTTTATTTCGCCGGCTGGGGCTTTGCGGCGGAGACCGGCCTGCACGCCATGCGGCTGATCATGTCCGGCAGCTTCGCTCGCCATCCGAAGCTCAAGATCATTCTCGGCCATATGGGCGAAGGCATCCCGTTCTGGCTGCAGCGCATCGACAATCGCTATCTCCTGCAGGTGAAGATCGGCGCCGTCGAAAAGCTGCCCCGGCTGCCGAGCGAGTACTTCCTGGACAACTTCGTGATCACAACGGCCGGGGTCACCTCCATGCCCGCGCTTCGGCTGTCGATCGACGTGCTCGGAGCTGAACGCATCCTGTTCGCTGCCGACTTTCCTTACGAGGATGATGCTGAGGCGCTCCGCTTCCTCGAAGGAGCTGCGCTCACGCAGCGCGAGCGCGAGCTGATCGCATACCAGAACGCCGAGCGCCTGTTCGCGCTCTCCTGAGCGGACCGGCCGCACATCTCGGCGGGCGGCCGACCTACGAATCCTCGTCAGCGGAGGGCCCATGCGGTGCCATAGACTGGACCTGAACCTGCTGCTGGTCCTCGACCTGCTGCTCAAGCTGAGGAACGTCAGCCGGGTCGCCGAGACACTCAACCTGACTCAGTCCACGATCAGCAGCGCACTGGCGCGGTTACGCAGTCACTTCGATGACGACCTCCTGATTCAATCCGGCCGCGAGATGCTGGCGACCCCGTTCGCCGCGCAGATCGCGGACTCGGTCGATCAGTTCGTGGCGCGCGCCCGTACGATAGCGCTGGCGCGCGCCGAGTTTAC
Source organism: Bradyrhizobium sp. SZCCHNR3119 (assembly GCF_032487775.1). Lineage (NCBI taxonomy): Bacteria > Pseudomonadati > Pseudomonadota > Alphaproteobacteria > Hyphomicrobiales > Nitrobacteraceae > Bradyrhizobium > Bradyrhizobium sp. SZCCHNR3119. The sequence continues at coordinate 1,097,720 of NZ_JAUEUV010000001.1, forward strand.
GCCGGAAACCGCAGAGCACGACTTCGCGGTCGTCGCGTTGGATTACGTAGCCGGTATTCTCTTGTCCAATCTCATCAAGCGGGTCGCCCAGGCTGCGCCGGGTATTTCGATTTCCCAACTGCCGCTTCCGGACACGCGTGAGCGTGCGTCCGCCGCTGAATTCGATGTTTTCATCGGCTCCAACGTTCCCTTCCATGCCGCCGTCAACACCAGCGTGCTATGGGAGGAGCGGTTCGTTCCTGTTGTCTGGGCCGGCAATACGGCGGTGGTGGACCCCGTCTCGCTGAACGCGATTGCGGCCTTCACCCACGTTTCTGTTGCACTCGACGAGCGCTTGAGCGTCCGCATCGTCGATCAGTTCTTCCAGTCCGTGGGGATCCGGCGGACGAAAACGATCCGCCTGCAGAGTCTCCTGCTGGTGCCCGAGTTCATCGTCGGCACGCCGTATATGGCGATCCTGCCGTTGCGCCTGGTCCTGTCTCGCGCGCAAGGGCTGCCGCTTCGTATTCTGCAGACCGACTTCGAGCTCCCAACCATCACCGAAAGGCTGCAGTGGCCCGTGCATCTCGACAAGGATCCTGCCAATATGTGGCTGCGCGAGATGATCCAAACCTCGGCGGCCGACGTGGAGGCACGATGGCCCGTTTGCGCACCAGTCTGCCCACCCTTGTCCGGAGCGGCGCTGCGTGAATATCGCAGCGCCGCTTCGAAGCCAGCCACGTGAGCAATGAACTAGAACTTCACGGTGATACCGCTATAGACCGTCTTTTCCGTGCAGGAGTTCGTGCTTTGGCCGGTCGCGGCGACAGTGCACACGCCGGGCATGGCGTTGTGGTCGAGACCGAACTTGTTCTGCCAATACCGGTAGGCAACCCAGACATCCACCAGATGCGAATATTTGGGACCCATCATTGCCTTGCTGGCATCGAACGTCAGCCTGACAGGCTCGCTGTTGAACTCGACGGCGCTGGCCGTGCTGAACCGTCCAGCGCCTGAGAGTGCCGGCAGGCCATTCGAATCCCCTTTGGTCCCATACCAGCCGGCGCGTCCGCTGATCGAGAAGAATTGCAGGGACGGCGGCAGGAAACCCAGGTCCATGTAATAATTGGCTTCCACAGCCCATGTCGGGTGGTAGCTGACATTGCCGGTGGCGTTACAGCTGACGCCGGCAACCTGCCCGCCTGCAAAGGCGGTTCCGCACTGAGTAAACGCGTTGTGGTTGGAGAATTCCCAGGACACCAAGGGCGCGACGTTGAAATAGCCCTTATACGGCAAGTCAAACGCAAATTGGAGCCCGGCAACGGCCTCGCGCTTGGCCGGCGCGAGGAAGATGTTGTCAGTCTCGACGTCCGCGCCGATCTCGAAGGACACGTCGTGCAACGGTCCAACACTGAAGGCATTGGTGTTGAATATCTGATTCCAACCGAAGGTGCTTCGGAACAAGCCGTAGAACTCGGTCCCCCCCGCGCAATCTCCCGGCGTGAAATTGACCGTGACGCCAGCATTGATGCAGGGCGACGCCGGGTCATTGTGACCCGACTTGAGCATCATGATGTTCACGAAGTTGGTGCCGTAGGCCCATGCGTCGAAGTGCGTGAACGCGTAGACCTGCTTCGCGGTCGTGCCGTTGACCGTTCCGTTCGGGTTGACGCTGAACTGGCCGGGGGTTGTTCCGCTCGGCATCCATGAAAAGGTCGCTCGATTGTCGACGACGAAGAAGAACGGTTGATCCGGCGGCGGGTTTGCCATGACAGCCAAGTCCGCAGCATTGGCAACCACACCCAGCTGAACGATGATGACAGACGCAAGCAAGTGGCAACGAAATGCCATATATCCTCCCCCATTTTTTGTTTTCGGCGGCTGTGATCCTCTTCGGGATACTGGCCAACCGCGCTCTCTGAAGAGCTTGCATAAACATCGCGATCCTGGAGAGTTGGCGCTCTCCGAACAAACGAAATCGATCGATACGAGCTATTGTCGTTCTTGATAGCATCCCATCGATTGGCTCCCGCACGCGTTCCTTCAGCAGGTCACGCCGCGCAGAGACCACCGCTGCAACATCCCGTACGACCGATGGTCGCGACTGATAATTAGTCGGCGGAACGACGAATTATCGAGGATTTCTTTGATGATATATGGACCAGCCTAAGTCAGGCTTGCCACGGCACTGAGCGCAACGATCTCGTCCTGCTTACCGGTCCCGCCGCTGGTGCCGATCGCCTCGATGATCTTGCCGTCTTCTACGATCGGGACGCCGCCCGGCACTGCGACGAGTCCCGGCGTGAGCGTCGTGATATAGACACGCCCTGCTTCCACCAGATCGAAGAACGCCTTTGTCGGGCGTCGAAATCGAGCCGCCGTACGCGCTTTCTCGATCGCGATCATCCATGACGCAAGGTGCGTGTCGTCCATTCGCTCGAGATAGACGAGGTCGCCATTTGGGTCGGTGATTGCGATCGAGAATGTCCAGCCGCGTCTCGTCGCCTCGTTGACGGCTGTTCCTGCCAGCTCCTTGGCGCGCGAAAGTGTGATCGGGACGCCGTAAGCCAGCGGGCGCGTCTGTTCGGACATGAAAATCGACCTGCTTTGTTTTGAACTCTCGAGTGCGCGTCACATCTTCCTTGTGCGGACTTCAGGCGGAAAGACGTGCAGACAGATCCGCTGACCGCGTCTCGACGCCGCTGGTCCGCAAGTGCACGCCGACGAAGCATGCAGCCGCTCCCCATGCCAGCATCGCCGCGGTGATACCGAGCGCCGGATAGCCGAAGCCGGTCACAACGCTGCCTCCGAGAAACGGCCCGATCGCGGTGCCGATCATCATCATCGCCGGCGTCAGCGCCGCCATGTGACCGCTGCGATCGAGCTTGGCGATCAGGCCGAACATGAAGACATGGGAAAATACGACAAGAAAGACCGGTGTCGAGGCTGCTATCGCATAGACGGCGAACAACGTGGCGTGGGTGATGATCAGTGATGCGCAGCCGTGCAGGAACATGCCACAGGCGGCCACGTGGGTTGGCGACAGACGTCCTTGAAGGAGCCCGGCGAGAGCGGGAGCGGAAAGATTGATAAAGGCTGCTATTGCAAGCATCGTCGCGACCGACGCGGCAGGAAACCCATCATAGGAGCCGACACGCTCGATAAAGCTGAAAATGGCCGACTGCGCGGAGGTCAGCAGCACAACGCCCAGGAAGGCCATCACGCGAGTATCGAGCGGGCTCCGCTCGGGTTCCCCCACCACAGCCAATGTCACACTCTCCAGCTTGTGCGGAAAGGCGATCGCGCTGAGAACCGAAGCCGCCAGCATCAAGGAGCCCAAGACGATAAAGACAGCGGCAACGCCGCTCTGGGTCATCAAATGAGGAACGACAGCGAAGAACGGGATGCCGAATGCACCCACGCCGACGTTGACCAGCGCAAAGAGCCGATGCGGATTGCGGCTGCGGCCGATCGTGCCGTGCACGCAAGAGAGCCCTGCCCCAGCGCCAAGCCCGGCAAGGAGGTGCAGAGGCGTAAACACCAGGAGCCCATCGAGTTGCGCCATTGCCAGGAAGCACCCGGCCGCGACAGCAAAGCCGAGACCCGCCACCAGCCTGCCGTCGACCCGATCGAAGCGCGGTCCCAAGATCAGATTACTGGCGAGAATGCCCGCGATATAGAGGGTGACAAGCAACCCCGCTTGTTGTGACGTAAAGCCATGCGACTGGACTAGACCGCCGACCCATAGCGGCAAAACGACAAGATCCGCGAGCCCCGCCACATGTGATACCAGGAGGACGGCGCGACCTGGCCATGTCTCGCTTGTGGTTTTAATCATTTTCCTTCCCCGATCGTTTTTGTTCGTTTGTATCGAGCTTTTTGTTTTACCGGACAGATCTCCGAAGAGGCAAATCGTCCATCGTACCCAGTTGCACAGCCCCCCTGCGCAAAACCACCGCGACCCGTGACGACTGGAATTCCCTATCCGCGTCTCACGACCAAGTCTTGCTGGCTGCTCCGCGTCAAACAAACATCCGCAGCATCTCAAGCGCCGTTTCGGGACGTGGGATCTTGAAGCTGACGTCCTTCCAGTCCGCGACCGCGGGACGATCGAGACATTCGCGCAGCCAACGCTGCATGGACGGCCAGGCTTCGATATCAATGCCGGCGAGCGGGAGAAGCGTCATGACCGATGCGACGTTCAGGTCGGCAACGGTGAAGTGCTCATTCACAAGATAAGCCTGCCTCTGCAGATGCGTGTTGAGAACGCCCCAGGGTCGTGCAAGCTTGCCGAGAGCGATTTCGACCTCGGCCTCACGTCGCGCACTCGCAGGCTCGAACAAAACTCGGTTGGCCGCAGCCAGCAGCAGCGGCTTCTCGATTTCGGTGATGACCCAGAAGCTCCACTGCGTCGCGAGTGCCTCCTCCTCCATCGTGCGAGGTGCGAGCGGTCCGCCATACTTGCGTGCGAGATAGAGATTGATCGCAAGCGACTCGCACAGTCGAAGGCCGTCGTCGTCCAGCGCGGGGACACGGCCATTGGGATTGATGGCGAGAAACTCCGGGGTGCGCGTGCTGCCGTCCTGAAAATTGGTCGGCACATTCTCCCATTCCAACCCGAGTTCCCTGAGCATCCACGCGTTCCGGAGGGCCCGCGAATGCAACGATCCATAGAGCGTGATCACCTTAAAACCTCGATGCTGCAGATATCGATGAGCGCGTCACAGGGACCGCTCAAGCGCCGTTTGGCTGACCCAGGTGCCGTGGAAACCTTCGTGCACGCGGCAGGGAAATTTCACGATGGCAACAGGTCCGCGGCTCAGATGCAGGGCGTCGAGGATCACAAGATCAGTCCGGTTCTCCGCTCTTCGGCCGACCATTGACAGCAACCAGCCGTCGCCCTCTTTGGCATCCGCGCTCCTGGGCACGAAGTAAGGCTCCTCGGGAGAGGAGTCGGGTCCTGCATAATAAAAATCCAGTTTCCCGCTCGCCTCGTCGAAGTGACCCAAACACGTGAAGGGCGGCCCCTTCGGGCCAAACGGCAGCATGGGTCCGAGCTTCGGATTGTTGGTTCCGAACCAGTAATGCCGGGCGCGGCTCATCGCGAAGCGGGGATCGATCACCGGCATCTCGCCAATGTGCTCGATGAACCGTGTAATCTCGACGCGGTCGGCTTCGCTCGCGAGATCGACGACCCAGCGCTCGCCAAATGGCGGCAACTCGTGAGCATTAGGGTTGTGCAGGTCCGGAAACTGGCTCAGCCAGCCGGACTCGGTCACGAAATGATCGAGAACCAGCCTGCTGCCATCTTCCCAGGCGTTGAAGCTGTGCGTCTGCATCGCCGGCTTCGGCGCGGTGAACCAGCGGATCGCGCTGACGCCCTGCTCACGCGGGATCACGCCGATATAGGTCTTTCGATGACTGTCCCAATGCCAATACGACTCGCCGCGCTGGACGCGCTCCCAATCGCACACCATCGGACAGATGACGAAAGCGATGTAGTTTCGCGAGACCAGGAAGTCATGCACCATCGAGCAGTATGGCGCCTTGAAGCGCTCGGTGCGAGTGAAGCAGCCTTCGCGATCAACCCTGTAGAGCTCGATTTCGTCGCTCGCCACACCTTCGCAATTGTAGGCGAACGCAATACATTCGCCAGTCAAGGGATCGAACTTCGGATGAGCCGTGAAAGTGCGGCTCTTCAGCTGGCCGGCGAAATTGCTCTCCCCGCGGGTTTCCAGGGTGAGCGGATCCAGCTCATACGGCCTGCCCGATTCCTTCAGGGCGTACAGCTTGCCGTGGTGCCACATCACGGATGTGTTCGCGGTGTTGGCGTTCTCGCCCGCAACTTCGGGGGAATCCGTGAACGGATTGCGGTAAGCCCCGAACAGCGCTCGCCTGGCCGCCCGCTCCAGCTCGAACTTGCGCGTGCGCACGTAGCGCGTGGTGAGATCGGCGTGCCCGCGCTCGAACCGCACCATGTGCACCATGCCATCGCCGTTGAGGAAAATGTCGCGGCCGTGCAGCGGCGGATAGGCATGATCCGCGCTATTGCGGTAATAGACGCCTTCGAGTTCGGGAGGAATGGCGCCGACGACTTCCAGATCGTGAACGCTGCCTTCGATCCGAACGGGCGCAGCATAACCCTGAAAGACAATATCATCCGGAAACTGCAGGCCCTCCGCCAGCCGCACATGTTCGTTCATTTCGAGTTCCTTTCACAACGAGATCGGGACAACGCGGGAGGGATCATCGAAGCCGGTGTCCGATCATTCCATGATCGGGCCGGTCATCGACGTCGCGCACAGCTGGGCCGCCGCCCTGCAAACACGCCAGGAACGCTCTGCTTGGTTTCCTGAAGTTTCATCCGCCTCACATGCGGGAGATAACCGCTGAAGACGGCAGCCGAGAGCCCATCCGAATTGTCAGTCGCGCGGGCCACGACGGCATCGACACCACCCAGGCGAAGCATCCCTCCATCGACCACTCTTATGTTTCTATTTTTCGAATACGTACTCTATGGATGGTCCCTCAAACCACAAAACGGATTGTATCGATGAGATGTATCGACATTCTCGATACTAACCCGTTCCGCAGAGTGGCGCCGGATCACAGATCCAGACCGTGTTCTTCGCTTTTCACGATCTTCAGTTTGACAGCCCGTCATTTTCGAGAGTACTCTCAAAAACAACAAGCGCGGACTTGGTTGACGGGACCAGATCCGACGCGGCGGTTTTGGGAGGAAAGCATGCTCAAGGCATCATTGATTATCGACGGCGCAGAGCGGCCCGGCGCGGCCGGGCAGTTCGAGAGGCGCAGCGCGATCAGCGGCGATCTGGTCACGGAAGCAGCCGCAGCGACGCCCGAGCAGGCCATTGAGGCCGTCGCGTCCTGCGCGGCGGCCTTCCCCGCCTGGGCTGCCACGGCACCAGCAGCAAAACGCGATATTCTCCTGAAGGCTGCAGCCCTGCTCGAAGCGCGCACTGACGAATTCAGGGACGTCATGATCGGCGAGACCGGAGCATCGAAGTCCTGGTACGTGTTCAACGCGAAACTTGCCGCCGGCATGTTGCGGGAAGCCGCCGGTCTCACCACCCAGGTGAAGGGAGAGATCATTCCGAGCAACAAGCCAGGAATGTTCTCGATGGCAGTACGACGTCCGGCCGGTGTGGTGTTGGCGATTGCGCCGTGGAATGCGCCGGTGATCCTGGCGGTCCGTGCGGTTTGCACGGCCATTGCTTGCGGCAACACGGTCGTTCTCAAGGCCTCCGAGCTCAGTCCCGGGACCCAGTTCAAGCTCGCACAGGTGATGCACGATGCGGGACTGCCTCCAGGCGTGCTCAATTTCATCACGCACAAGCCGCAGGATGCGGGAGCCGTCGCGGAGGCGATGATCGCGCATCCGGCCGTGCGCCGCGTCAACTTCACCGGTTCGACGCGAACCGGCAGGATTGTCGCCGAAACCTGCGCCCGCTATCTGAAACCGGCACTGCTCGAACTCGGCGGCAAAGCTCCGATTCTTGTGCTGAAAGATGCGGATATCGACGCCGCGGTCGCAGCGACTGCGTTCGGCGCCTACATGCACCAGGGCCAGATCTGCATGTCGACGGAGCGCGTGGTTGTCGATCACACCGTCGCCGACGAATTCGGCGACAGACTGGCGGCCAAGGCCAAAACTCTGGTCGCGGGCAATCCGTTAACCAGCGATGTCCCGCTCGGCGGATTGATTTCCGTCCAGTCCGTCCATCGCGTGCAGGCGCTGATCGCGGACGCAGTCGGAAAGGGGGCGAAGCTGCTCGCCGGTGGCGACGCGGACGGCCCGCTGATGAATGCGGCGCTGCTCGATCACGTCAGGCCCGGCATGGACATTTACTACGAGGAGTCCTTCGGACCGGTAACGACGATCGTGCGCGTCAATGACGTCGAGGACGCCATCCGCGTCGCCAACGACACCGAATATGGCCTTTCCTCTGCGATCTTCACCCGAGATGTCGGCCTCGCAATGGCGATCGCGCAGCGGCTCGATTTCGGCTGCTGCCATATCAACGGACCGACCGTCAATGACGAAGCGCAGATGCCGCTCGGCGGCATGAAGGCCAGCGGCTATGGCCGGTTCGGCGGCGCGCCGGGCATCCACGAGTTCACCGACGTGCAGTGGATCTCGGTCGAGGATCCCAACCAGCACTATCCGATCTGACCCTTGGCCGCGATCGCGAGGAACATCAAATGTCGAAGAGCTATGACATCGTGGTAGTCGGATCCGGCCACAACGGCCTGACGACCGCAGCCTATCTGGCCAAGGCAGACCTCAGCGTGCTCGTGCTGGAAAAGAACGACTGGCTCGGTGGCGGCGTGGTGACCAAGGAAATCCTGGCTCCCGGCTTCAAGTTCGATCTGCATTCGTCGTTGCACGTCAACATCCAGGCCAATCCTCTGATCAGGAATGACGAGCTGAAGCTGCAGTCCAAATATGGCTTGAAATATCTCTACCCTGATGCCGTCTATTCGACGATGTTCGAAGACGGCTCTTCGCTGATCACCTACAAGGATGTCGAGCGGACCTGCGAGAGCATTGCCAGGATCTCGCCCAGGGACGCCGATGCCTACCGCCGCTTCGCGGCGATGAGCATGAAGATCGTGCCGATGGTGACGCAGAGCCTGTTCACGCCCGCGCCGCAGCAAGGGCCCTTCTACGCCCTGCTCGACCAGAGTCTCGAAGGACAGGAGATCTTCCGCGCCCTGCAGATGAGCAAGCTCGACATCTGCCGCGAATGGTTCGAGAGCGACAAGCTGATCATTCATCTGCTCAAATTCGCCGCGGAGACGCTGACGGCGCCGGAGGAGATGGGCACCGGGTTCATCCTCTACACCATGCCCGGCATGGTCCATACCTATCCGATCGGCGTGCCGGTAGGCGGCAGCGGCGCGCTGGTCGATGCATTGGTCGCCTGCCTCGCGGATCACGGCGCAGAGTTTCGCACGGAAGCGCCAGTTGAAAAGGTGCTGGTGCAAAACGGCCGCGCCACCTGCGTCCGTTTGGCATCCGGCGAGGAGATCACAGCGCGCGTCGCCGTGATCGGTCAGATTCATCCCTGGCTGATCGGCGATATTGTCGAGAAGGTGGCGCCGGACGTCGCCGCCCGCGCCAGGCGGGTCAAGACCGGCGCCTTCTCCATCATGCCCCAGCATCTCGCGCTCAACGAGCCGCCGAAATACAAGGCCGGCGCGGACGCAGGGCGCGTGATCTTGGCCAATTATGCGCCGCCCACGCTCGAGCGATTCCTGCGCGTCTTCGACAATTATCGTTACGGCGACATGTGGAACGAAGGATCGACCGACACCATCCTCGCCTCGCATATGCAGTGCCAGTTCGACGAAACCCAATGTCCCCCGGGCAAGGCCGCGATCACCGTCTATGGCTTCGGTCCGTTCGAGCTGCGGACCGGCGCGGCATCCTGGGATGAGCGCCAATGGGAAATCGGCGACTGGCTGCTTGAGCGTTACCGCGAATATGCGCCCAACGTCACCCGTGAGAACATCATCGGCCGCCGTTTCGATACACCATTGGAGGTGTCACGGCATTCGTCGATGTTCCAGAAAGGCGACGTGAGCGGGGCCGGCGAATATCTGCACCAGATCGGCGGCCACCGCCCCAATCCCGAGCTCGCGAAACTGAAGATACCGGGGATCGAGAACCTCTATCTCACGGGGACCGCGATCAATGTCTCGAGTGTCAGCGGTGCAGGCCGCGCGACCGCGATCAGGGCATGCCAGGATCTGAAGATCAACTTCGAGCGTCTGATCGGGTGAACTGATGCGGATCTTCACACCCGAAGGGACCGAGCTGATGACGATCACCAGCGTCGAAGCGACGAAGGATGGGATTGTCGTCGGCGGCACCATCATGGGTGCCATGCCGATGAAGGGCGTGCTTCGCGGCGACGAGCTGCGGGCCGGCTACAGGTTTCTGAGCTGGGCTCTTGTCATGAGAGGATTGCGTATGGTCTTCAGCGGAAAATGATCACCAGCCCGCACATGATCGCATCATTGCAGCTTCCGCGCACCGTGTTCGGTGCCGGCGCTCTATCCTGCCTTGACGAGGAGCTCGGTCGTTTCGGCATGCAGCGGCCGATGCTGGTGACCGACCAAGGGATCGTGACAGTCGGCGTGGTCGAACGCGTCAACGCCGTGCTCAAGCAGCGCACCGTCGCGGCAATCCTGAACGACGTCACCGAAAATCCGCTGTTCTCGGACGCCGACCGGGGTGCGGCGCTCTACCGGACAAGCAACTGCGACGGTGTGATTGCGCTCGGCGGCGGCTCGGTGATCGACACTGCAAAATATATCGCGCTGCTCGCCACCAACCCTGGCACCGTCAGCGCCTATGCCGGCAATCCCGCGGCGAAGCCTCGACGATGCGCCCCGCTTGCGGTCATTCCAACCACAGCCGGCACCGGAAGCGAGGCGTCGCCGGATGCTGGCATCCACCCGGATGCCGCGACCGCCTCGACGGGAATGAGCTCACCCGCCATCGTGCCGCATCTTGCAGTGCTCGATCCGGAGCTGACATTGACGTTGCCATCCCGGCTCACCGCGGCCACCGGTATCGACGCGATCTCGCACTGTGTGGAAGGCTATCTTTCCAGCCGAATGTCGCCCTTTGCCGACGCGCTCGCATTGGACGGCATCCAACGAGCAATGGCGGCCATCCGAGATGCGACCCAGCGCGGAGACGATGTTCGCGCGCGATCGGAGATGATGGCTGCTGCCTATGCGGGCGGCGTGGCCATCGGCATGGGCCTGGGGCCGGCCCATGCCATCGCGATCACCTGCGGCGACCAGGGCTTCCATCATGGCCTGTTGAGCGGCATCGGCCTGGTCTGCTCGTTGGATTTGGTCAGCCGTCACGCCCCCAATCGGGCCGCGGCCATTGCGCAGGCGCTGGGACTGTCCCCCGGCGCGTCGCTTTCCGCGGCAATCGCGGACTTGATGCGGGCGCTGAACCTGCCGGCGACCTTGGTCGAGCTTGGCTACAGGGCGGTCGACGTCTCAGCTCTGGGCTCGCGCGCACATGCGAGCCCGTTCAACCTGACCGCACGCTACCACCCGTCTGCGGCGGAATATACGGAGATGATTCAGCGCTCATTGGATGGGGTGATCGGTGTGTGACGTCCGCCTGATTATGCTATCGTGCACCGAATGAGCACGCATCCGACCCGCACGAAAAAAAACCGTCACTTCCAGGACGCAAGTCAGGACGACACCAAGCGCCTGCGGACGCGGGCGTTGATATTGGATACGGCGATTGCTGTCCTGGCCAAGAAGGGACTCGAGCGAACTTCGATTCTGGAAGTGGCAGAACAGGCTGGGCTTTCCAACGGAAGCTTCTATTACCATTTTCGCAACAAGGCGGAGCTGATCGAGGCAGTCGCCGGTGCTGTCGCCGCCGCACTGGTGCGCGAGGTCGACGAGGCCATTGCCGGGGTCGAACAGGGCACGGAACGTGTGGCGCTCGCAACGATGCTGTTCATCGAACGTGGCCTTCAGGATCCCACATGGGGGCGCCTGATCGTCAACGCGCTTGCGGAGCTCGGAGAGTTTCGCGAGCAGATCTTTTCCGGCATTCGCAAGGATGTCCGGATTGGAATCAAGCAGGGCTATTTCAAGACCGCCGACTCCCCTGCCCTCTACGCGATGTTGTTGGCGATCGTGGGCGCAGCCATGCGCGAAGGCCTGGGCCGGCCGGATAAATCGATTCCCGCTATGGCAGCCGAAGCAATCCTGCGTGTTCTGGGCGTCGAGGCAGCCAAGGCGGGGTTGATCGTCGCGCGCCTCCGGACCGGAAATGCAGGACGAGCGTAGTTTTGTAAGTGCAGATTGCTAGGCCGCCTCCAGCGACCTGCGCGCAGAGATCTGTCCCTCATCATTCATTCGCGCGAACCCGCGGGTCGCGCAGCGACTGCAGCAGCAGACTCATCCCTCACGACGCTCAATGGAGAGCGCGGTGTCTTCCCACCGCTGCGTACTGGGGGTGCCGGCAATACGCCTTAACAGTGAAACCGGACGCTTCGACTGCGCCGGAGAAATCGTCTGCTTATCCTCCGTTCTAGACTGAAGTGAGGGTCGGCCTCCCCGCAATTCAGTCCGTGGCCGAGTGTGTGATTTCGGGATTTCTGTCGCGAGGTCGATGAGGGCACCTACTCTACGCGCCATATGTTTGCTTGATGGAAACAAGCACCGATCCCCAGTAATGTGGACGACTATCTAAGCGAGCACGTTGGCGCCCCTTTCCGGACCGCTTTCTGGCCTGCTCCACTATCTCGGCTGGCCAGCGCCCATTCTTCACGTCCTGAAGCACAGCCGTCCTCACTATTTGTCTCACTTCAATAAGGGCCCTGGTCTGGGGCTGCTCGGACAGCGAAATCAGGCTGAGTTCCCGTATCAAGCTTGGCTCGACGATGCGCCGCGCATGAATGCCGCTTTTCAAGAGATCGCTGCCCACGGTTGACCTTGCTAGAATGGCGCATCCCAGGCCGGCCTCCAGTGCTGTGCATGATGTTCAGCGAATCGATCTCTAGCTTTGGGCTCGCCTTGATCTGGTTGCGAAGGATCTGTGTTTGAATGATTGCACGCGATGTCGGCGGCGTCAGCCCGAGCACCGCGCCTTGAGGTATGTCCGCGAAGGCGACAGGCGAACCGGATGACGCCGCTTCGTGTTCACGTGGGCGCTCATCTACACCGCAGCAACGATAGTGATGGCCTTTCAGACGAGCTCTGAGGGCCTGCTCTTTTGGCGTCTCATTGCGGGGATCGGATTGGGCGTCGAGGCGGTGCCCCTAAGCGCAAGCCGTCAGATGTCTAGGCGACGGCGTCGAAAGGATCTCTGCGGGGCCGGCGGGGTGCCGAAGCCGAAAGTGTGAAATGGTTCACGGCGGTGGGAAATCGCTCACGGCGAGCGCGTCGGATGTAAGATCGTTCATGGTGCGAAACAGATTGCGCCGTCTCCGACTACACAGCGCTACCCGAAACTTCCTCGATCAGAGGAGTTGTTTGCGACTACCAGGAATCGTGGATGTTTTGTACGGGTCGATTTTCTTGGGTCGATTTTCCTGGGCTTGAAATCGTGAAAATCTCAACGAATTCAAATGGTAGCGGGAGGCGCTACCTGCATCCCCCCGACCGCCCCCACTGATTTCCTACCCGAATTTATGGTTTCGGTGGCGTGACAGGCACCTTCATCCCGGCCGCAAACCCCAGCAAAAACAGACACGCGCCGGCGGCCGCCAAGGCCGCAAACGGGCCTGCGGAAAGTCCCGTGCCGAGGATAAACGCGCCCGCCCCCATTATGAGACAAAGCGCAAGGCCGGTCGCCGGCCTTTCAGCTTTCGTTTCCATGGTGCGACCTTACCATGCTCGCAGCCCCTATGAACTTTCCTGCGCACCTCGGCGCATATATCGCTATTAGCAATTGACAAAAATATTGCTATAAGCAATATTCACACCATAAAAACGATCGCTTACACCCTCACGGCAATGACCGCCCTTAAGCGCCATGCCAACAGAGCTAAGCTGATCCGGTCTAAGATCGAGCAGTATGCCGCAAACCCGGCAGCCCAAGCCCGCAACGTCAAGGCGCTGGTCGGAAGCGATCGTTTGCGGTTGCGCGTTCAAGACTTTCGCATCTTGTTTACTGAGACTGCCGACACCATCACCATTCACGATATCGGCCCGCGTGGCGGGATTTATGACTAAGGACAACCGACATGCCCGTGATGACCAAAACCCCGCAAGGCGATGACATCGTGATCTTGTCCCGCAAGGAATACGATCAACTGGTTGCCGCAGCCAATGAAGACGCCGCCGACGCGGAAACCCTGCGCCGCTCGATCGCCCGCGTTGAGAGCGGCGAGGAAGAAACCTTTAGCAGCGACGAGGTTGACGCGTTCCTTGCGGCGAAAACGCCGCTCGCATTCTTCCGCAAAAAGCGCGGCTTGAGCCAAGATGAACTGGCTAAATGCGCGGGCATCACGCAAGGCTATCTGTCCGAGATCGAGGTCGGGCGCAAGAGCGGCGACGTTCAAACGCTGCGCAAGCTGGCGAACGCGCTGAAAGTGACGCTCGATAGTTTGGTGCCCGACGAGCCGAGCGAGGAAGACGCACCGCGCCCGCGCGCGAAAAAGCGCAAGGCCTCCTGAGGCAATGAACTTTGACAGACTGGCAGGCCTCGCAAGCGCGGTCGGGATATTGTTAATCCTGACGATAGTCATTGCTGGGGCAGAGCCGGGTTTTAAGCTCAAGGACTGGCAACCGCTGATGGCGGCGATCATCGCGCTTGGCGCGGGAACGCTCGCCTACCGTGGTGCGATGGCAAAGGTCAATTTCGGCAGGGAAAAGGAACAGCGTGACACGGAACGAAAGAAGCTCGGCCTCTATTTGAGGCTTCGCCATGCCGCCGAAAAGCTCCGGGAGGAAGCCGATAATGTCGTCCAACGGCTCGGCTTCAATATGTGGTCCGCCCATCGCAAAGTGAGCACACCACAGATCCAAATGACCGATCGAGCCGACTTCGACGAGGCCTGGAACCATCTTGAGATGTTTCCAGCCACGTTGAGTTTTGACCTTGATTTGATTCGCTCTGAACTTCCGCGCGCTTTGAAATTGCTGAAGTCGATTCCAGAAACCGACACCGCGGAAGTCCCTATCACTGGTTTCGGGGATTTTCACCCCCTCGGCGAGTATCGCACAATTGCGGAAAAGATCGTTAAAGCCGCCGACCGAATCGTCCAAAAGCTGGACAGTGAAATTGTGACGTTCAGGACTTAGGTTTTGATCGACCTCTGAATCTCATGGTCCAACCACTTGCAGTTAATGTCTAAGCAAGCGGGGGACGGCCGATTTCGCAAAAGCACTGCTGCGAAAACGCCGCTCGCATTCTTCCGTAAAAAAACGCGGCTTGAGTCAAGATGATCTCGCCAAACGCGCGGGCATCACGCAAGGCAATCTGTCCGAGATCGAGGTCGGGCGCAAAAGCGGCGACGACGGCGACCTTTGCGCGATCGGGCTCGCAGTGTCTCAGTTCACCCAATTCGTAAGAGCAGTTTTGACGATGTCGTAGAGGAGCGCGGCCGCCAGCGAACCCATTATTGCCAACCACCAGCCCCGTTGACGGATTCGAGGTGTGCCCCGGACACTTTCAATCTCAACTTTCGGGAAAACCCATCTGGCGTAGGAAAACAACACCCGAAAGATCTGCAATGAGAGAAAGAAAGCGTACACATAGACCGCCGCGCTCACCATGGACGGCATAGTCATAGGGAGTGACTTGCTCAAGCGATAGTCCAACCAAATCGCGATTGGCAGACCCAAACAAAACAGAAGCAAGTCATAAACTCCCGCGCGGTGTAACCAATCATGTCCAGCCTTTCGCTCTTTGAAAAACGACTCTAGCTTCGCGTTCGATGCGACAAACCAAGAGTAATTGTCCGCTGAAACTTCATAGTTGCTTTCGTTCGGCGTCGGCAACGTTGGAAGCCTCTGAAAGTCGAGCAGCGGCGATGCTGTAAAATCCAAGAACAGAATAATCTTGCAGATCGGATCTAGGCCTAAAACAGCCAGCGGAACCGTAGCGGTCGAAAAAAATATTGACCGGATATCGTGCGGAAGATTTCCCTCTTCGAGGAACGCCTCATTATTTTCGTAAAGAGATTCGTCCTCGACTCTCGCAATTGTCATCGACGTAACAAAGGACCCGAACACCTTTTCTTTCGAGCCTCAAACTCAGTCTGCCCCTCGTTTGGCAGCAATGCGAGATGGCCGATAACTTTGTCTCGGTATTCGATCTGCTGATCGTTTATCAGTCGGTAGAGGCGCCTTAAATCACCTCGCTGCAAACGAGTAGC
Source organism: Bradyrhizobium sp. SZCCHNR3119 (assembly GCF_032487775.1). Lineage (NCBI taxonomy): Bacteria > Pseudomonadati > Pseudomonadota > Alphaproteobacteria > Hyphomicrobiales > Nitrobacteraceae > Bradyrhizobium > Bradyrhizobium sp. SZCCHNR3119. The sequence goes on from NZ_JAUEUV010000001.1 coordinate 1,113,595, forward strand.
TGCGATCGAACGCTTTGCTCCGTGATTGCGCCAAGCCTCCGGTACCTTAAAGGCGTTATCTGTCGCCCGAAGCTCCTCCCCCAAATGCAAAGTTGCTGGGAATGCAGAACGCAAGCCAGTCACTTGTCAATGGTTCCCGCTAACAATAGGAAGGGCCAAAGCGCCCGAAATCTGCCCAGACACATCAAGGGACTCCCAAAACAACAATGAAAACAAACCACTAGTACAGGGTCTCACCTACCTTCACACGGGACAGGTCCAAGGTTCGATCCCTTGTGCGCCCACCATTTAAGTCCGCTGATTTCAAACGGATTTCTCTTACTTGCACCCAAGAGCGCTCACCCGCTACAAAGCCGCAATCGCCACCTTGGCCGAGGAGTTGGCCCAGGGCGACGCCGAGCTCACCGCCGGCGCATTCGCTGTGATCCGCGAGCTCGTGACTGCGATCGTTGTGCATGCTGCGCCGAGCGACGCCGGCGGGGACGGCAAGGAAAAGGCCGAGGGACGGCGGGTCAGACTCGACATCAAGGGGCGCTTGGCCGCGATCTGCGGCAATCCAGAGATGTTCCCTAATATATCGGTGTCGGGGGGATTGTTGGTAGCGGGGGAGGGACTCGAACCCCCGACCCCAGGATTATGATTCCCGTGCTCTAACCAGCTGAGCTACCCCGCCACGGCGTTCGGCAGAGGTCCGTAAAGGGGTCAGAAGACCGCGGACCGCATTGCGAACGCGCGGCATATAAGGAGCCGGTCCGGCCCCTGTCAAGCAAACGTCGCAGGTGCAGCAAGAAGCTTCCGTTCGGCGCGTCGCGTCATAACCTGAGACGGGTTGGGTCGACTGCGGCGACACCCGCCGCCTGCTGCGCTCGCCGGCGCACGCGACAGCCATCCAGTTCACTTCGGCTGCACGTTGGGATTGCCGCCGGGGCTGCCGGGCGGCGGGATCACCGGCGTCGTGCCGCCTTCCGGGGTGGGCGCATGCATCTGCGGATCGACGCCCGATGGCGGACACAGCACGCCATTGGTCTTGGCAAGCTTCTCACCCAGAGGTTCCCCGGATTGACCGGTGGTGATGCCGTCTGGCGTCGGCATCGCCCGCGCGTTCGGCGCGCAAGCGGCGTTCTGATCCGGGGCCGGCGCAGGCGCTGTGGCCTGCGGCGGCGTAGCCGGGGTTGGCGGCGCTTGGGCGTGAGCCGCGGCGGCGGCCGTCGCAAGCACGAAGGAAACCACGAATGACTGCCTGATGCTCATGGCTCGGCAACGCCGGCCCTGCCATGTCGTTCCGCCGATGGCGTCATCTTGGCAGACGGAACCGCCCGTCCCTGCGCTACGTGGGGCCCGTCAGCCCTTGCGGTAACGGATCAGCGAGAAATGTCCGAGCGGCGGCATCGGCCGGCGCTCGGATAACGCTACGCCGCCATGCTTCGCGGCCCAATTGGCGAGCCGCGCCCAGGGGAATTCTGGCCGCCAGCCGAGCCGCCGCGCGATCGGCGCAAACGCCAGTTCGAACAGACGCCGCGGCCCCTTCTCGGCCCCGATGTGATTGACCAGGATCAGTTCGCCACCGGGCTTGAGCACACGGATGAAATCGTCGAGCGTGGCTTCGGGATCCGGCACCGCGGTGATGACATACTGCGCCACCACCGCATCGAAGAAATTGTCGGGGAAGGCGAGGTGCTTCGCATCCATCACCGCAAGCACTTCGACATTGCCGAGCTTCAGCTCGCGCACGCGCTGCTGCGCCCGCCGCAGCATCGGCTCGGAAATATCGACGCCGCAGATCCTGGTCGTGCGCGCGTAATCCGACAGCGACAGCCCGGTGCCAACGCCGACGTCGAGAATGCGGCCACCGATCCGATCGGCCTCCGCAATGGTCGACTGCCGTCCCTGCGCAAACACCTTGCCGAACACCAGATCATAGATCGGCGCCCAGCGCTCATAGGCCTTTTCGACCCCGGCGCGGTCGATGTCCCCCATGCCCCTCTTACCCTGACTTGATGATCAGCCGCGAACCGCCTCGGCGATGCGCTGCGGCCCCGTATGGCGGCCTGCCGCCTGTGACGATACCTTTGACTTGGCGTCGGCACTCTGGATGAAGCCGCCGCCGAGCACGCGCGCACGGCCGGACGGCGCATCGTAGAACACGCACGCCTGGCCCGGCGAGACGCCTTCTTCACCCGCGACCAGTTCGACCTCGTAGTGGCCGTCGGCGCCGCGCAGCCAGGCCGGCTGCGGCGGACGGGTCGAGCGCACCCGCACGAACAGTTCGAGCCCGTCGCGCACGGCGGCATCGAGCGCACCGTCGCCGATCCAGTTGACCTCGCGCAGCACGATGCGGTGGGTACGCAGCGCCTCGCGCGGACCGACCACCACGCGCCGGGTCTGCGCATCGAGGCGCACGACGTAAAGCGGCGCTCCCTTGGCGATGCCGAGTCCCTTGCGCTGGCCGACGGTGAAATTGGCAATCCCAAGATGAGTGCCGAGCACGCGCCCTTCGAGATCGACGATCTCGCCCGGCTCCATCGCGTTCGGCCGCAGCCGCCCGATGATGTCGGTGTAGCGGCCGGTCGGGACGAAGCAGATGTCCTGGCTGTCGTGCTTGTCGGCGACCTCGAGCCCGAACCGCCGCGCCAATTCGCGCACCTCCGGCTTCGTCATGTCGCCGAGCGGAAAGCGCAGGTAATCGAGCTGCTCCTGGGTGGTCGCGAACAGGAAGTAGCTCTGGTCGCGATCGGCATCGGCGGCGCAAATCAGCGCACGCGATCCATCGGCCAATCGACGCGAGGCGACGTAATGGCCGGTTGCCAGCACGGAGGCGCCGAGTTCGCGAGCAGTGGTCAGGAGATCGCCGAACTTGATGGCGCGGTTGCATTCGATGCACGGCACCGGCGTTTCGCCCGAGGCATAGCTGGCGGCAAAATTGTCGATCACCTGCTCGCGGAAGCGATCCTCATAATCCAGCACGTAATGCGGAATGCCGAGCCTTGCCGCGACATTGCGCGCGTCGTGAATGTCCTGGCCGGCGCAGCAGGCGCCCTTGCGGTGGGTCGCCGCGCCATGGTCATAAAGCTGCAGGGTGATGCCGACCACGTCGTAGCCTTCGGACTTCAACAGCGCGGCCGTCACCGACGAGTCGACGCCGCCGGACATGGCGACGACCACCCTGGTGTCCTGCGGACGGCCTTCGAGATCGAGACTGTTGAGCATGGTCAGGTCACTGCGATGGACCACGTCGGAATTCCCGACGATCGGGAACTCTCTGCTGGCCCGTTATGCGGTCAAGCCCTTTGCGCGATGTCCGGGCGGAACGAGACCGCATCGGAACCCGCTGAAAAAGCACCCCTTTAATATAGGTGCCTATCCTGTGAAGCAATCATCCTGGGCGCAGGACCGCGCGGCAAATCTTGCCGGCCGGGCAGAAAAAGCGCGGGCGCTGCCGCATAGGGGACAGGTCCCCCCTCTGGCAATCCATTGATATCACGATAAAATTCTCCCTGCCCCGCTCTGGCCCGCTCCTTGCTGAAACGCCCTTTGATCGAGTCGCTCGTGAGAGGTTCTAAGGTGGTCAGCGTCACGTCAGAGATTCCGGCCAGCACGGCCTTCCAGGCAACGGCAGCGCGATCGACGCGGCCCGACCCTGCGCAGCTCAGAGACGGCTTTGCGGCGCTGGTCGATGCGGCGACCCCACCCACCGATTCGTCATCCTCCGCGCCGGCCTTGCCTACGCCCCCGAGCCCGCCACAGCGCAGCAGCGCCAATTCATCCAGCGCGAGCCGCGACTCCTCGCGCAGCAGCACCGACCCCTCCGGACCGCAATCCGCCAGCGATACGAACACGAATTCGGCGCGTACCGACCGGGCCGACGACAGCGGCCAGAGCGACAAGGCCACCAAGACCGGCAGCAAATCCGGCGCGACCGGGAAGAGCGGGACGGATAGCAGCAAGTCGGCCGACACCTCCGACACCAACAAGAGCGCCAAGGACGATGGCGCAGCCGCCGCCCCCGTGGACCCGACGGCGGCATCAGCCGCTCCAGTTGCCGTCGCGGTGCAGCCGAATGTCTCCGCGGCCGATGCGCCGGCAGCCCCTGCGGCCACTGACGGCACCGGTGCCACGGCCGGAGTGGCGGCTGCGGCCGCCGCCCAGGCGGCCGGCTCCGCAGCCGGCGCAGCGGATGCGAAGACGGGCCTGATCGCCGCGGCAGCGAAGGCTGGCACTGGCGCAGCCGCCAATTCCGCTGGCGAAACCGCAGCCGGCGGCACATCCGGGACACCGTCGACCACCGATCCGACTACGCCGAGCGAAACGGGTACATTCACGGCCGCGCTGGACGCTGCCGTGCCGTCGACCGGGAAGGCGCCGGGCAAGGCTGCGCCCGCGCAGGGCAAGGTCGCCACCGGACTCACCGGTGACGGCGCGAAGACATCCGATCCGACCGCTCCGACAACTCAGGCCGTTCAGCCCAATCACGCCGAGCCCGGGCAACAGCAGACCGTCGTCGACAAGGCCGCCGTGCCGGTCGCCGATGCAGCCAAAGCCGAAGGCAATGCGGCTTCGCCGGCGGCGCATGATCGGGCTGGCGCGCAGGCCAATGCCCAAACCGCAGTGACCTCCGACCCCGGCGCCCAAGTTGCCAACACGCTGCAGCAGCAGCTCTCTCCGCCCACCGCGACAGCCGCGCCGATCACATCGGCAAATCTGACCGCGACCGCAGCGACGTCGGCCACCGTCCCCCTGCACGGGCTCGCGGTGGAGATCGCAGCCTCCGCACTGAACGGCAAGAGCCGCTTCGAGATTCGACTGGATCCAGCCGAACTTGGCCGTATCGACGTCCGCATCGATGTCGACAAGAACGGCCAGGTCACGTCGCATCTGCGGGTCGAGAAGCCGGAAACCCTGTCGATGCTGCAGCAGACCGCGCCGCAGTTGCAGCAGGCGCTCGCCGATGCCGGCCTCAAGACCAGCAATAGCGGGCTGCAATTTTCGCTCCGCGACCAGAATTCGTCCGGCCAGAACGGCAATGACAACCAATCCAACGGCAATGCGCAGCGCCTGATCGTGACCGAGGACGAAACCATTCCGGCCCAGGTGGCCGGACGCTCCTATGGTCGCATGTTCGGGCCGCAGGGCGGCGTCGATATCAGAGTCTAAGGGAGAGCATCATGGCCATTGGCGACGCAATCACGGGAAGCCCGGTGGTTTCAGGAACCACGCCCACCTCCTCCAATTCGGGCTCCAATTCGGGCGTCTCCTCGACGGCGAACAGCTCGATCGCGGGCAACTTCCAGACCTTCCTGACGCTGTTGACGACGCAGCTAAAGAACCAGAACCCGCTCGACCCGCTGGACACCAACCAGTTCACGCAGCAGCTGGTGCAATTTGCCGGCGTCGAGCAGCAGCTCAAGACCAACGATCAGCTCTCCTCATTGGTCTCGCTGCAGCAGACGACCCAGGCCACCCAGGCGCTCAACTTTGTCGGCAAGACCGCCGTGGTCAACGGCTCGACGACCAGCTTGGCCAATTCGAAGGCGGCTTGGAATCTCAACATCCCGTCGAACTGCAATCTGACCGTGAACATCACCAACAGCGTCGGCCAGACCGTCTTTACCGGGAAATATTCCGCCCCTGCCGGCAACAACCAGCCATTCCAATGGAATGGCCAGGGCAATGACGGCACGCAATGGCCGGACGGACAATACAAGCTGACGACAACGGCGACCGACAGCTCCGGCAAGCCGGTGGCGGTCAACACCCAGATCGCGGGCCTGGTGTCCTCCGTCGACCTGACCCAGCAGCCACCGATGCTGTCGATCGGCGGACAGACCTATGCGGTCAACCAGATCCAGCAAATCATCAACTGACTTCGGATCGAATCGCGGCTTCGTTGCCCATGTCGGAACCGAGGCTTCTCGTGCGGCTTTGAATTTGTAGTTCCGACGAGGGAGTGCGCGGGGGATCTGACCGGAGCTTCAAATTCGCCGCACGAACCGATTCAGACTCGTGCAGGGCAGCAAGACGCCCAACACACCCGAGACACCGGACCGACATCCGGGCCAGCTTAACCAAATATTTACCATGACTCGCGGTCTGGCGCTTTTCGGCGCCGGACCCTCCGTCATTTCCAATGAGCCCTTTATTGCAGCTCTCTGCTTAGGCAATTTTTAAGCCGGGCGGCGTAGGTTGGTACCGTGAGTTCAGTGGTTAAGAGTTTGTGAGTAAGCCATGACAGAACCCCATCGCCCGAGGGTGAAATACGTCATCGGGCCCGACGGCAGTCCGCTCACTATCGCCGATCTGCCTGCCCCCGGCACCAAACGGTGGGTGATCCGCCGCAAGGCCGAAGTTGTCGCTGCCGTCCGCGGTGGATTGCTGTCCCTCGAAGAGGCCTGCAGCCGCTACACCCTGACTGTCGACGAATTCCTGTCTTGGCAGTTTTCGATCGACCAGCACGGCCTCGCCGGTCTGCGTACGACCCGAATTCAGCAATATCGGCAATAAATCCCTCACCGATAGCGTTTCGCCCTACAAAAAATCGGCTTGACCCCGTCAAGCCGATTTTTGTCATGTCCGCAGTTTGTTAGCAGCCCTTAACTATCGTTAACCATATCGAAACCTTCCCATAGGCAATAATTGCCCAGTGGTCCGATTCAGATTTTCGTCCACCGCCCGCGAGGCGCGGCGCACGGAGTCGGGATCGAGAGACCACCTGGAATGCAGGTGTCGGGTGAAGGTTGGGATCAAATCTCGCGTTCGTTGCAATCGGCCGTAAAGGCCCGCGAAGTTCAAATCCCGCCCCAGCAGCCATCTGTTGAATACCGAACTGTGGGGCAGTTGCTTGCAAGGCCTGGTGGATTTCCTGAAGGGTTTGGGTGCGGCGCGGTTGATGGCGATGATCGCGGTCACCGCAGCGCTGATCGGCTTCTTCGCCTTCGTCATCATGCGCGTCACCACGCCGCAGATGACCACACTCTTTACCGATCTCAGCATGGAGGACTCCTCCAGCATCATCAAGGACCTGGAACGCCAAGGCATTCAGTTCGAGCTGCGCAACGAGGGCAGCGTGATCCTGGTGCCGAAGGACAAGGTCACCCGCCTGCGCATGAAGCTCGCCGAGGGCGGCCTGCCCAAGGGCGGCGGCGTCGGCTATGAGATCTTCGACAAGTCCGATGCGCTCGGCACCACGAGCTTCGTCCAGAACATCAACCATCTGCGCGCGCTGGAAGGCGAACTCGCCCGCACCATCCGCTCCATCGACCGCGTGCAGGCGGCGCGGGTTCACCTGGTGCTGCCGGAGCGGCCCCTGTTCTCGCGCGAGACGCCGGAACCGTCGGCCTCGATCGTCGTGCGCGTGCGCGGCGCACTCGAACCGGCGCAGATCCGCGCCATCCGCCATCTGGTGGCCTCCGCGGTCAACGGATTGAAGCCGCAACGGGTCTCGATCGTCGATGAAGCCGGCCAACTGCTCGCCGACGGCTCAGTCTCCGATGTCGAGCAGGCGGTCGGCGACGAGCGGCGCACCGCCTTCGAAAAGCGGCTGCGCAAGCAGGTCGAGGACATCGTCTCCTCCGTGGTCGGCCAGGGCCGCGCCCGGGTCCAGCTCTCGGCCGATTTCGACTTCAACCGCGTCACCCAGACTTCCGACAAGTTCGATCCCGAAGGCCGGGTGCTGCGCTCGAGCCAGACCCGGGAAGAATCCTCGGCGACCACCGAGAGCAATGGCCAGGTCACGGTCGCCAACGAGCTGCCGGCCGCGCCGGGCAACAACAACGGCAGTCCGCCTCCTCCCCGCGACCAGAGCAAGAAGACCGAGGAGACCAACAATTACGAGATCTCGCGGACGACCACGACCGAGGTGACCGAGGCCGGCCGCGTCAACCGCATCTCGGTCGCGGTGCTCGTCGACGGCGCGTACGCCAAAAACGAGAAGGGCGAGTTGGTCTACCAGGAGCGCAACAAGGAAGAACTCGACCGCATCGCAGCCTTGGTGCGCTCGGCGATCGGCTTCGACCAGAAGCGCGGTGACCAGGTGGAAGTGGTCAATCTGAAATTCGCCGACGCCCCCGCAGTGCCGCAGATCAACGAGCCGAGCGGCATCCTCGGAATGCTGCAGTTCACCAAGGACGACGTCATGTACGTCATCGAGCTCGCCGTGATGATGCTGCTCGGTCTGGTCGTGATGTTCATGGTGATCCGACCGCTGGTGAAGAAGATTCTTGCATCCGACGAGGCCGCCGCGCTGACCGGGCTACCGGCGCTGACCGACGAGACGGTGCAAGCCGTCGCCCAGGCCGCGAACTCCCAGCAGACCGCGCATCTGATCGACGTCGCCCAGGTTCAGGGCCAGGTTCACGCCCAATCCGTTCATCGCGTCGGCGAGCTCGCCGAACGCAACCCGGGCGAAGCCGCCTCCATCATCCGGCAGTGGCTCGCCGAGCCGCAGCAGGGCTGATCCGCCAACGCCAAGCGCAGAACTGAAACGCAGACCATAGATTGCCATGTCGCTCCCGCAGACGCAGAACGCAAACACGAACGACATCTCAACCGTCATCGCGACGCTCGCGAGCCGCCAGGCCCAGCGTCCGAAGAGCCAGCCTCTGAGCGGACCGAAGCGTGCGGCCGTCATGATGCTGGCGCTCGGCGAACAATATGGCGGCAAGATCTGGCAGCAGCTCGATGACGACGAGGTGCGCGAGCTGTCGCTCGCCATGTCGACGCTCGGCACGGTCGAGGCCGACGTGGTCGAAGACCTGATGCTGGAATTCGTCTCCCGGATGTCGGCTTCCGGCGCGCTGATGGGCAATTTCGACGCCACCGAGCGGCTGCTGCAGCAATATCTGCCGGCGGAGCGCGTCAACGGCATCATGGACGAAATCCGCGGTCCCGCCGGCCGCAACATGTGGGAGAAGCTCTCCAACGTCCAGGAAGAGGTGCTCGCCAACTACCTGAAGAACGAATATCCGCAGACGATTGCGGTGGTGCTGTCGAAGCTGAAGCCGGAGCATGCCGCGCGCGTGCTCGCCATTCTGCCCGAGGACATGGCGCTGGACGTGATCGGCCGCATGCTGCGGATGGAAGCGGTGCAGAAGGAAGTGATCGAGCGCGTCGAACAGACCCTGCGCACCGAATTCATGTCGAACCTGTCGCAGACCCGCCGGCGCGATGCCCACGAGGTGATGGCGGAGATCTTCAACAATTTCGACCGCCAGACCGAGACCCGCTTCATCACCTCGCTGGAAGAAGAAAACCGGGAATCCGCCGAGCGCATCAAGGCGCTGATGTTCACCTTCGACGACCTGATCAAGCTCGATTCCGCCTCGGCGCAGACCTTGATGCGCAACGTCGACAAGGAGAAGCTCGGGATTGCGCTGAAGAGCGCCAACGAGGAGGTTCGCAACTTCTTCTTCAGCAACATGTCCTCGCGCGCCGCCAAGATGCTGCAGGACGACATGGCCGCGATGGGACCGGTGCGCCTGCGCGACGTCGACGAGGCGCAAGCGCTGCTGGTCAATCTCGCCAAGGACCTCGCCGCCAAGGGTGAGATCATGCTCACCAAGAATCGCGCCGACGACGAACTGGTGTACTGATGGCCCAGCCCGCGAAATTCCTGTTCGATACGGATTTCTCCGCCCCCGACAAGAGCCGGGAACGGGCGGCGACCGCGGCGGAGATCGCCCAGAAGGTCGCGGCGGCCGAGGCCATCGCCTATCGCAACGGCTACGAGGCCGCGCAGCGCGAAGCGAAGGTGGAGGCCGACCGGCGCATGGCCGCGGCTTTGGAACAGATCAATATCCATCTGCAGGGCATCGCCGCGCGTTTCTCCAGCGTCGAGGGACGGATGGAGACCGAGGCAGTCGATGTTGCCATCGCGGTCGCCCGCAAACTGTGCAGCGCGCTGGTTGCCGCCGAACCGCTCGGCGAGATCACCGCACTGATCACCGACTGCTTCGCGCATCTGGTCGCGACGCCGCATCTCGTCGTTCGCATCAATGAGCAGCTCTACGAAGCCGCGCGCGAACGGATCGAGAAGCTCGCCAAACAGAGCGGCTTCGAGGGCCGCCTCGTGATCCTGGCCGAGCCGGAGATCGTGACCGGCGACTGCCGCATCGAATGGGCCGATGGCGGCGTGGTGCTGGAGCGCGCGGCGATCGACGCCAAGATCAACGAACTCGTCGGACGTTATATCGCGTCCAGGAATCAGGATATCGCGTCCAGGAATCAGGCCACCGCTGCGGCCAAGGGAGTTTAAGTCATGAGCGACACCGATTCTCAGGTCCCGCTTCCCGATCTGAATGGCGCCGACGCGCCGCCGCTCGGCGACGTCACCTATACCGAGGATGAACAGGCGGCCCGCGTTGCCGCAGACCTCGAAGCCGTGTTCGACGTGCCGGTGCAGGTCTCGGCCGTGCTCGGCCGCTCCAAGATGGACGTCGGCGAGCTATTGAAGCTCGGGCCGGGCACCGTGCTCGAACTCGACCGCAAGGTCGGCGAGGCTATCGACATCTACGTCAACAACCGTCTCGTGGCACGCGGCGAGGTGGTGCTGGTGGAAGACAAGCTCGGCGTGACGATGACAGAAATCATCAAATCCGATCGCAACTGAGATGGATGATCCCTGCGCGCCTGCTGCAGTGCTGCGCGGAATGACAAATAGGAGATCGACATGCGGCTTCTCATCGTCGGAACGCTGAAGGGCCAGCTGACCGCCGCCACCAAGATCGCCATGGACAATGGCGCGACCGTCACCCACGCCGAGGACAACGAGCAGGCGATGCGCGTCCTGCGCGGCGGCAAGGGCGCGGACCTGTTGCTGGTCGACGTCGGCCTCGATATCCGCGACCTCGTGATGCGGCTCGATGCCGAGCACATCCATGTGCCGATCGTCGCCTGCGGCATCACCAGCGACGCCCGCGCCGCGGTCGCCGCGATCCATGCCGGCGCCAAGGAATATATCCCGCTGCCGCCGGACCCGGAGCTGATCGCAGCGGTGCTGGCTGCGGTCGCCAACGATTCCCGCGACCTCGTCTATCGCGACGACGCGATGGCCAGGGTGATCAGGCTGGCCCAGCAGATCGCGGGCTCGGATGCCTCGGTGATGATCACCGGCGAGTCGGGGACCGGCAAGGAAGTGCTGGCACGCTATGTCCACAGCCGCTCCGCCCGCGCCAAACGTCCCTTCATCTCCATCAACTGCGCGGCGATCCCCGAGCATCTCCTGGAGTCCGAACTGTTCGGCCATGAGAAGGGCGCCTTCACCGGCGCGATCGCGCGCCGGATCGGCAAGTTCGAGGAAGCCTCCGGCGGCACGCTGCTGCTCGACGAAATCTCCGAGATGGACGTGCGGCTGCAGTCGAAGCTGCTCCGCGCCATCCAGGAACGCGTGATCGACCGCGTCGGCGGCACGCGGCCGGTCCCGGTCGACATCCGGATCATCGCGACCTCGAACCGCAACCTTGCCGACGCCGTGCGCGAGGGCACCTTCCGCGAGGACCTGCTGTTCCGACTCAATGTCGTGAACCTGAAAATCCCGCCGCTGCGCGAGCGGCCGGCCGACATCCTCGAACTCGCCCATCACTTCGCCCGCAAATATTCCGACGCCAATGGCGTGCCGCTTCGCCCCATTTCGGCCGAGGCCAAGCGCGTGCTGAGCAGCAATCGTTGGCCGGGCAACGTGCGCGAGCTCGAAAACACCATGCATCGCGCGGTGCTGATGGCGGTTGGCGACGAGATCGGGCCCGAGGCGATCCTGACCCCCGATGGCAGCCGTCTCGATATCGTCAAGACCCAGCCCGCGGTGGCGCACGCCACCATGGCCGCCGAACAGGTGACGCGGGCGCTGGTCGGCCGCACCGTAGCCGATGTCGAGCGCGACCTGATCCTGGAGACCTTGAAGCACTGCCTCGGCAACCGCACCCACGCCGCGAACATCCTCGGCATCTCGATCCGGACGCTGCGCAACAAGCTCAACGAATATGCCGATGGCGGCATCCCGATCCCGCCGCCGGGCGCGGGCGAGGCGCGGATGCCGACCACGATCGGCTAAATTCGACGACGCCATTCCAGACATCGCGAAACGATGCCCCCAATCGGGGCATCTTTCCGCGATCAGACTGCTTCAGCCCTGCCGTTCATTGCGAGCCTCCCGGTCCGCGCAAAGCGCGGCCGGATGACAGGCGCCGCGACGCAATCCGCAAGCACGGAAAAGTCTGGATTGCTTCGGAACTGACGCTCCGCGCCATGACGATAATCATGACGGCGCAGCCATTCACGAATAGCTCGGCGCGTCCGGACTGCGGAAGATGTGGATGGGGTCGCCGGGCGTGAACTCGCGTCTGGTGAAGACGGCATAGGCGTACAGCGCGAGATAAAGGATCGCGGCCGTGCCGACGACATACAAGACCCAAGTGCCGATACGCTTGCCGATGCGCTTCATTGGCTCCGCCGATAGGAGAATGAAGCGGTTCTAAGTCGTCTTCGCAGCGAATGCCACCCCGATGCGATGGGGGAGTTCCCGCGCAGCCTAACCCTTCAGCCGCGACGGCGGATTGGGCACGCTGAGCGCGGCAAGGCGCGCCATGTCCTCGTCGCGATCGATCGCGACATAGCTGCCCTGCCAATAGGCCAGCGCGGCGGCCGGCGGGGCGACATCGAGATGCACGACGCGGCCGATCACGATCGCATGCGAGTGCCGCTCGATCAGGTCCTCGACTTCGCAGTCGACCGCCGCCAGAGCGCCAACCAGCAGCGGCACGCCCGTCACCCGCCGGCGCCAGTCGGCACCCGCAAAGCGCTCGGCTCCCTTGAAGCCGCCCTTGCCGGCGAAGCGCTCGGCGATCTCGAGCTGATCGGCCGCCAGGATGTTGACTCCGAAGGCGCGCTCGCTCTGCAACAGCGGCCAGGACGAAGCGCCACGGTTGACGCTGACGATCAGGGACGGCGGATCGACCGCAAGCGAGGACACCGACGTCACCGTCATGCCGGTGATTTCGCTGCCGCGCCCGACCGTGATGACGCTGACGCCGCCGACGAGGTGGCGCATCGCGGCACGGAAATCCGCATCCGCCTCGGGCTTGATGCGTACGATCGAGTTCATGAGGTACCCCTATTCCGTCAAGCCCGGCCCGAGCAGCTCGCGCAGGATAGCGCCTTCGAGTGCCGCGAGCTCCGCGGAGCCGCGCTCGCGCGGCCGCGCAAATCCGACCTTGATGTCCTCCGCAATGCGGCCATCTTCGATCACCAGCACCCGATCCGCCAGGGCGACCGCCTCGGAGACATCGTGGGTCACGAGAATAGCCGTGAACGCCTGATCCGCCCAGACCCGCTCGAGCAGCCGCTGCATCGCGATCCGGGTCAAGGCATCGAGCGCACCGAGCGGCTCGTCGAAGGCCAGCAGCCGCGGTCCGCTGACCAGCGCGCGCGCCAAGGCCACGCGCTGCTTCTGGCCGCCGGACAGGATGGACGGCCATTGATCGCGCTTGTCGGCCAGTCCGACCTCGGCCAGCGCATGCTCGGCGCGCTGGCGTGCGCCTTGCGCCTTGCGGTCGCGCCCCAGGCCGACCTCGACATTGGACAGCACCCGCGCCCACGGCAGCAGACGCGGCTCCTGGAACATCACCCGGACGTCCTCCGGCCGCGCGGCCGCACCGAAGCTGATCGCGCCGGCCGTCGGCTTGTCGAGCCCTGCGATCAAACGCAACAGCGTGCTCTTGCCGCAGCCCGAACGGCCGACGATGGCGACGAACTGGCCTGCGGGAATGTGCAGGTCGATGCCGCGCAGCACCTCATGGTCGCCGAAGGATTTGCGCAGGTCGCGGATGGTGAGCGGCAGGCCGCGCACATCCGCCGTGTCCCGCAAGGCTTCCGCCTGCGGCAGGAAGTCCGACTGATCGATCGCCTCGGTGCCGGAGAGCGGAACGCGAAGAAGTTGCTGCATGGAAACCTCAAGCTTTGCTGAATGCCGGATGCCAGGCCAGCGTCAGCCGCTCCAGCACGCGCGCGGCGCTGTCGGCGAGCTTGCCCAGCAGGGCGTAGATCAGGATCGACAACACGACGACGTCGATCTGCATGAACTCGCGTGCCTGCATCGCCATGTAGCCGAGCCCGGACGATGCGGCGATGGTCTCGGCGACGATCAAGGTCAGCCACATGATGCCGAGCGCGAAGCGCAGACCGACGAAGATCGACGGCAGCGCGCCCGGGAAGATCACCCGGCGGAACAATTCGCCGTCGCTCATGCCATAGACGCGGCCCATCTCGATCAGCTGCGGATCGACGGTGCGGATGCCGTGCAGCGTGTTCAGATAGACCGGAAAGAACACGCCGAGCGCGACCAGGAACAGCTTGGCGCTCTCGTCGATGCCGAACCACAAGATCACCAGCGGAATCAGCGCCAGATGCGGCACGTTGCGCACCATCTGCAAGGTGGTGTCGGTGAGCTTGGCCGAGAGCTGCGACAATCCGTTGGCGAGGCCGAAGGCGAAGCCGATGCCGCCGCCGATCACGAAGCCGATGCTGGCACGCCAGAAACTGACCCAGATGTTCTGCGCCAGCTCGCCGGAAAGGAGCAGCTTCCAGCCGGCGCGGGCCACATCGCTCGGGGCCGGCAACACCCGCACCGGCACCAGGCCGGCGACGCAGGCGGCTTGCCAGATCAGGATGATGGCGAGCGGCACGAGCCAGGGGATCAACCCGTCGGCGCGCGGCAGAGTAAGCTTGCGCGCCCGGGGAAGACTGTCGATCAGGCTCATGATTGCGAGGCCCTCCGCAGCGGCAACTGCTCGTTGGCGATGGTCTCGCCGAACGGGCCGGTGTTCGCCCGCAGCCTGGAGATATTGCTTGGCCGATCCAAGGCAAGCCGCGGAAACACCAGTTCGGCGAAACGATAGGCTTCTTCCAGATGAGGGTAGCCGGACAGGATGAAAGTGTCGATGCCGAGATCTTGATACTCGCGGATGCGCGCAGCGACCGTGTCGGGATCGCCGACCAGCGCGGTGCCGGCGCCGCCGCGCACGAGGCCGACGCCGGCCCACAGATTCGGGCTGATCTCGAGCTTGTCGCGGCGGCCGCCATGCAGCTGCAGCATCCGCTGCTGTCCGACCGAATCCATCCGCGCGAAGATCTTCTGCGCGGACGCGATCGTATCATCGGTGACGTATCTGATCAGGTCGTCGGCCGCGGCCCAGGCTTCGGCATTGGTCTCGCGCACGATCACGTGCAAGCGAATGCCGAACGACAATTTGCGGCCGCGCGCATCGGCAACGGCCCGCACCTTCGCGATCTTCTCGGCGACCTGGGCCGGCGGCTCGCCCCAAGTGAGATATTTGTCGACGGTATCGACCGCGACGTCGATCCCGGCATCCGACGAACCGCCGAAGAACAAGGGCGGCCGCGGCGCCTGCACCGGCGCAAACAGCAGCCGGCCATCCTCGATCCGGATGTGCTTGCCGGAGAAATTCACCGCCTTGCCTTCGAGCAGATCGTTGTAGACGGTGAGGAATTCGCGCGTCACCTCATAGCGCTCGGCATGGCTGAGATAGATGCCGTCGCCCTTGTTCTCGATCGGGTCGCCGCCGGTGACGACGTTGACGAGCAGCCGCCCGTTGGTGACGCGGTCCAGCGTCGCGGTCATGCGCGCCGCCACGCTCGGCGATTGCAGGCCGGGGCGCACCGCGACCAAGTAGCGCAGCCGCTCGGTGAACGGCGCCACCGCCGAGGCCACGATCCAAGAATCCTCGCAGCTGCGCCCTGTCGGGATCAGCACGCCATAATAGCCGAGCTGATCGGCGGCTTGTGCGATCTGGCGCAAATAGTTGAAATTGACCTCACGCCCGCCTTCCGACGTGCCGAGATAGCGGCCATCGCCGTGGGTGGGCAGGAACCAGAGAATATTGGCGTTGGAAACGTTACTCATACGTTGCTCTCATCGTTGATGTGGCTGCGGCATGGCTGCCGCTGATGTCGCGGGTTCAGGTGGACGGCGTCCACTTCCAGACGATGTCGGCGACGTTGACGGGCTTTGGAATGAGACCGACCCGCGCGAAGCGATCGGCGACCGCCTGCTGGCTCTTGATGATGTCGTCATCGAGCGGAACGACGCTGTAGATCGAGCGATCGACGAAGCGCCTCACCGCGGCGAGATCGACGCCGGTCGCCTCGGCCTGCGCTTTTGCGACCTCCTCGTGATGGCTGTTTGCCCATACGCCTTCGGCGGCGAAGGCCGCGTTCAGCTTGGCGACCAGGCCCGGATACTTCTCCACGAAGTCGCTGCCGACGATGTAGAACGAATTCGGCTTGTGCACGTCCTTGTCGAAGACGATGGCCCGCGCATTCTCCTTCAGTTCGGCCAGCGCGAGATAGGGATCCCAGATCGACCAGGCATCGACCGAGCCTTTGACGAAAGCTGCCGTCGCATCGGCCGGCGCAAGCGGCGCCGGAATGATGTCGCTCCAGGACAGGCCGGCTTTCTCCAACGCGGCAACCAGAAGATTATGCGCGCTGGAGCCCCTGCCGAAAGCGACGCGCTTGCCCTTCAGGTCCGCGAGCGTCCTGATCGGCGAATCCTTCGGGACGATGATGGCCTGGCTGCTGCCATTCTGCTTGACAGCCGCGGCATAACGGACCTTGGCGCCCGCGGCCTGCGCGAAGATCGGCGGCGCGTCGCCGACATAGCCGAAATCCACGCTGCCGACGTTGATGGCCTCCAGCAACGGCGGACCGAATTGGAAATCCACCCAGACGATGTCGATGCCATCGGCCTTGAATGCGTCCTCCAGCGTATGGCGCGCCTTCACGGCCGGGAAGAAGCCGCCCTTCTGCGTGCCGATGCGGATCTCCTTCGGCCTGTCCTCGGCGAAGGCCGGCGCAGCCAAGGCTGCGATCGCCGCCGCGCCGAGCGATAGTTTCAAGAAGTCCCGCCGTTTCATTGCCATCTCCAGATCCCCACACCCGCATCCGCGTTGATGCGATGCGAAAGATGATGGGGATTGCCGAAATGGCTGTCGAGCACCCGGAAAAAATAGCGATATCAGTCCTGTCGGCAGGCTCCCGGCGCGATGTTTGTTTCAACAAGCAAAGCCGATGCAGGGAGAATTTCTAGCGGCCGAACGCGCACTCACGGTCCTTCACGGTTCATCAACCGTATTGGCGATCGGCTGCATCGCCTCCGTCCTCATCTCTGCGCAACCTTCGATGCGGTCCTGTGTCGATTGATCCAGGTCAACGTCGGCAACACGGCCGTTGATTAGCGTACAAACAGGCCGCGGCCCGGATGCCGCCAATCCCCCCTCCTCAGAAGAGAATTCTCTCATGTCGCCCGTGGGCAGCGATGCGAACGCGCATGCGCGTCGCAGACGCATGGAAATTTTCGCCTTCCTGTTTCTAACGGCTGTGCTGATGCCCGCGCTCGCAGTGGCGAGCGTCGGCTCCTATGGGCTTGCGGTGTGGTGCTACCAGATGCTCGCCGGGCCGCCGGGACCGCCTGCCTCGCACTGAACCGCTCTCCTCGACCATCAGGATTCCCCCGTGTCCCGCCTCCAATCTTCCATTAATCGCCGCGCGCTCATCACCGGCCGCGCACTGACCACCGAGCGCGTGATCGCGCCGCCCTCAGGCGAGATCGCCTCGATCATCGTGCAGGCCCGTCCCGATCAGCTCACCACGGTCGAAGCCGGCATCCTCGCGCTCCCTGGCTGCGAAATCCACGGCCGCGACATCAGGGGCAAGCTGATCGTCGTCGTCGATGCCCCCAACGCCGGCGCGCTCGGTTCGACCATGAACACGATCGCCTCGCTCCCCCATGTCCATTCCGCCTGCCTCGTCTTCCACGCCATCGACGCCGGCTAATCACAAGAGACCACAATGACCGACATGAAGATCGATCGCCGCCAGATGCTGAAGCTCGAGGCCGCCGCGATTGCCGCGGCCGCAGCCGGCATGCCGAGGTCGAGCCTGGCGGCAAACCTCATCACCGAGCGCGAAGCCAGCGCGCTGAAATGGGACAAGGCGGCCTGCCGCTTCTGCGGCACCGGCTGCAGCGTGATGGTCGCGACCAAGGACAATCGCGTGGTCGCCACCCACGGCGACATCAAGGCCGAGGTCAACCGCGGGCTGAACTGCGTCAAGGGCTATTTCCTGTCCAAGATCATGTATGGCCACGACCGGCTGACGCAGCCGATGCTGCGTAAGACCAACGGCAGATACGACAAGAACGGCGAGTTCACGCCGGTGTCGTGGGACGAAGCGTTCGACATCATGGCCGTGAAGTTCAAGGATGCGCTGAAAAAGCGCGGCCCTTCCGGCGTCGGCATGTTCGGCTCGGGCCAGTGGACGATCTGGGAGGGCTATGCCGCTTCGAAACTGTTCAAGGCCGGCTTCCGCTCCAACAATATCGATCCCAATGCGCGCCACTGCATGGCCTCCGCGGTCGCTGGCATGATGCGCACCTTCGGCATCGACGAGCCGGCCGGCTGCTATGACGATATCGAGGCCACCGACGCCTTCGTGCTGTGGGGCTCCAACATGGCGGAGATGCATCCGATCCTGTGGACACGGGTGACCGACCGCAGGCTGTCGGCGCCGCATGTCCGGGTCGCCGTGCTCTCGACCTTCGAGCACCGCTCCTTCGATCTCGCCGACATCGGCATGGTGTTCAAGCCGCAGACCGATCTCTACATCCTCAACGCCATCGCCAACCACATCATCAAGACCGGCCGCGTCAACAAGGAGTTCGTCTCCGCACATACCGTGTTTAGGCGCGGCCAGACCGACATCGGCTACGGGCTGCGGCCGGAGCATCCGCTGGAGCAGAAGGCGACCGGGCGCACCAAGGCCAATGACGCGACCGACATCAGCTTCGATGAGTACGTGAAATTCGTCTCGGACTACACGCTGGAGAAGGCCGCCGAGATGTCCGGCGTGCCGCTCAACCGGCTCGAGGCGTTGGCAGAGCTCTATGCCGATCCGAAGACCAAGGTGGTCTCGTTCTGGACCATGGGCTTCAACCAGCACACCCGCGGCGTCTGGTGCAACAACCTCGTCTACAACATCCACCTGTTGACCGGAAAGATCGCAGAAGCCGGCAACAGCCCGTTCTCGCTCACCGGCCAGCCCTCGGCCTGCGGCACCGCGCGCGAGGTCGGCACCTTCTCGCATCGCCTGCCGGCCGACATGGTGGTGACCAACAAGGAGCATCGCGCCAAGGCCGAGCACATCTGGAAGCTGCCGGAAGGCACCATTCCCGACAAGCCCGGCTATCACGCCGTTCAGCAGAGCCGCATGCTGAAGGACGGCCTGCTCAATGCCTATTGGGTTCAGGTCAACAACAATTTGCAGGCCGGCCCCAACGCCAACCAGGAGACCTATCCCGGCTTCCGGAACGCCGACAACTTCATCGTGGTCTCGGATGCCTATCCGTCGGTGACCGCGCTCGCCGCCGATCTCGTTCTGCCGACCGCCATGTGGGTGGAGAAGGAAGGCGCTTACGGCAATGCCGAGCGGCGCACCCAATTCTGGCATCAGCTCGTGACAGCGCCCGGCGAGGCGCGCTCCGACCTCTGGCAGCTGATGGAGTTCTCCAAGCGCTTCAAGGTCGAGGAGGTCTGGCCGGAGGAGCTGATCGTCAAGATGCCGGAGGTTCGCGGCAAGACGCTGTTCGACGTGCTCTATCGCAACGGCCAAGTCGACCAGTTTCCGGTCAGTGAGATCGAGGCCGGCTACGCCAACGACGAATCCAGGGCGTTCGGCTTCTACGTCCAGAAGGGGCTGTTCGAAGAATATGCCTCGTTCGGCCGCGGCCACGGCCATGACCTCGCGCCGTTCGAATCCTATCACCGCGAGCGCGGCCTGCGCTGGCCGGTGGTCAACGGCCAGGAGACGCGCTGGCGCTTCCGCGAGGGCAGCGATCCTTACGTGAAGCAAGGCGCGGGCATTCAGTTCTATGGCTTTCCCGACGGCAAGGCCCGCATCTTCGCCCTTCCCTACGAGCCGCCGGCGGAATCGCCCGACAAGGATTATCCGTTCTGGCTCTCGACCGGCCGCGTCATCGAGCACTGGCATTCCGGCACCATGACGCGCCGGGTGCCCGAGCTCTACAAGGCTTTCCCCGAAGCGGTCTGCTTCATGCACCCTGACGATGCGCAGGACGCGAACCTGCGGCGCGGCGACGAGGTGAAGGTGGCGTCCCGCCGCGGCTTCATCCGCGCCCGGATCGAGACGCGCGGCCGCGACAAGCCACCGCGCGGGCTCGTCTTCGTGCCCTGGTTCGACGAATCCAAGCTGATCAACAAGGTGACGCTCGACGCCACCGATCCGATCTCGCTGCAGGCCGATTTCAAGAAATGCGCCGTGCGCATCGAGCGGGTGTAAGCGCCATGTTCAAGAAACTCACGATGATGCTGCTCGCCGCGACCCTCGCGGCCGGATCAAGCGCGCTGCTGGCGCAAAGCGTGTCGTCCTCTCTGCGCGGGCCGGCGCCGCTCAACGAGGAAGGCCCGGCGCCGCCGATGACGGCGATGAAGAACACCGCCGAGAAGGAGGTGCGCAACTATCCGGAGCAGCCACCGGTGATCCCGCATTCGATCGAAGGCTATCAGGTCGACATGCAGGGCAACAAATGCCTGTCCTGTCATGCCCGCGCCCGTACCGCGGAGTCGCAGGCGCCGATGATTTCGGTGACGCATTTCATGGACCGCGACGGCCAGTTCCTGGCCTCGGTGTCGCCGCGCCGCTTCTTCTGCACCGAATGCCACGTGCCGCAGAGCGTTGCGACGCCGCCGGTCAGCAACGACTTCGTTGATATCGACACGATGCTGAGCCGCGAACGTCCCGGTGGCCGCCGATGAGTACCCGCGAAACCGAAGGCGGCGCGCCGGCCAAGCGCCGCGGATTGCTCGAGCGCGCCTGGACCTTCGTCCTCGACCTGATCGATGTGCTGCTCAAGCCGAGCTCGGTGTTCGCGCTCGGCGCGCTGGTGCTCGCCGGCTTCGTCGCCGGCGTCGTTTTCTGGGGCGGCTTCAACACCGCGTTGGAGCTGACCAACACCGAGAAATTCTGCACCGGCTGCCACGAGATGCGCGACAACGTGTTCGCCGAGCTGAAATCGACGATCCACTTCTCGAACCGCTCCGGCGTGCGCGCGAGCTGCCCGGATTGCCACGTGCCGCACAATTGGACCGACAAGATCGCACGCAAGATGCAGGCATCGAAGGAAGTCTGGGGCCATCTGTTCGGCTCGATCGACACCCGCGAGAAGTTCACCGATCGCAGGATCGAACTCGCCGCCCATGAATGGGCGCGCTTCAAGGCCAATGATTCGCTCGAATGCCGCAACTGCCACAGCGCGCAATCGATGGACATCACCAAGCAATCGCCGCGCGCGGCGGTGGCACATCAGCGTTTCCTGTTCACCGGCGAAAAGACCTGCATCGACTGCCACAAGGGCATCGCGCACCACCTGCCCGACATGCGCGGCGTGCCGGGGTGGCAGTAGAAGACCGTGTAGTCCTTACGCGTCGATATGTCGTAAGCCCTAGCCAAGAGCTCGGTGGTCTCCCCTCCCCCTTGCGGGGAGGGGTTGGGGGTGGGGGTCCACACGGGCAGTCTTTGCTGAGCCCCCCTCCCCGACCCTCCTCCGCAAGGGGGGAGGGAGCGCACCGCCCGCGTTGCGAGAGCGCAGCTCCCGACCTCGACACGTCAGGATCGTCTCTGCCCGAACCCGCTTGATCTCCCAGAAACAGCCCTTAGGTTCACCGGGTCCCGAGTCGCCCCCGCGGCTTCACCCGTTGAGCAATGCCCACCTTCACCCCGCACCAGGATTCCGCACTGAAAGCCGTCGGCGACTGGCTGAAGGCCAAGCCCGGCCGCAACGGCACGCCGCCGGTATTTCGCCTGTTCGGCTATGCCGGAACCGGCAAGACCACGCTGGCCCGTCACATCGCCGAAGGCGTCGACGGCGAGGTCAAGTTCGCCGCCTTCACCGGCAAGGCCGCGCTCGTCATGCGCAACAAGGGCTGCGACAACGCCTCCACCATCCATTCGCTGATCTACCGGGCGCAGGAGAGCGGCGAGGAGCAGCCGAATTTCGAGTTGTGGGACGATGCGCCGGCCTCCAAGGCCAAGCTGATCATCATCGACGAATGCTCGATGGTGGATGCCGATCTCGGCCGCGACTTGCTCTCCTTCGATTGCCCCCTGCTCGTGCTCGGCGATCCCGCGCAGTTGCCGCCGATCAAGGGCGGCGGCTTCTTCACGGAGTCGGAGCCGGATGCGATGCTGACCGAGGTGCATCGCCAGGCGCAGGACGATCCGATCGTGCGGATGTCGATGGATGTCCGCGAAGGCAACACGCTCGATGTCGGCCGCTACGGCGAGAGCGAAGTGGTGGAGCGCCACGAGCTCGACCCCACCCGCGTGATGGGCGCCGATCAGGTCCTGGTCGGGCGCAACAACACCCGCCGCGCCTACAACATGCGGGTGCGGCAGCGCCTCGACATCGAGGACACATTGCCGGTCGCCGGCGACAAGCTGGTCTGCCTGCGTAACAATCGCAAGAAGGGCCTATTCAATGGCGGGCTGTGGCGGGTGAAATCGCGCACCGCTTCGAAATCGAAGATCATCGGCATGCGGCTCGCGCCGGACGAGGATCTCGGTCGCAAGGTGACCAAGGTCTCGGTCCGCGGCGAGTGCTTCGCCGGCGGCATCGAGGACATTCCCTGGGAACAGCGCAAGCCCTATGATGAGTTCGACTACGGCTATGTGCTGACCGTGCACAAGTCGCAGGGCTCGCAATGGGACGACGTCGTGCTGTTCGACGAGAGCTTTGCTTTCGGCGAGAGCCGCGCCCGTTGGCTCTATACCGGCATCACCCGCGCCGCGAAGCGGCTCTCGATCGTGGTGTGATCGACGTCATCGCCACATCGCGCGCGTCAATGCCGGCGACGATACGGCCTGCGAGGAACCACCGGCGTCGGCCCGGCCGTGGCATCCAAGGGCGCCATCTGGTGCGCCCGCCGCATCAGGGCCTCGGGCGTCAGCGCGCCGCCATTGAGCACGTCGCGATCGGGGTGCATCGCCTGAAAGGCGGCAGGCTCCGAGAACGACTGTGCCGATCCGGCGGACATGGCCGCCATGGACAGCACCAGCGATGCGGCAAGTGTCTTCGCAACGGTCCTCGTCATGAATTCAACCTCCAGCTGCTGGAAAAGATCATAGCACGCCAACGGTTCCTGCAACATCAGGCCGCCATCATCAGCGGCGATACGGCCGCTGATGATGCACATAGACCCGGCCCGGCACCGGAGTAGCATACGGATAAACCGGCGCCGCGCCGCCGGCGCGCTCCAGGCCCATGCGGCCCGCGGGCGTCAGCGCCCCGCCATTGAGCACGTCGCGATTGGGGTACATGGCCTGAAATGCAGACGGCTCCTGCTCGCCCCAGAACCAGCCCTGGGCCGATGCCGGCGCAGCGCCAGCAACTGCCGACAGCGCAAGCGTCACTGCAAATACCTTCCAAATAGTCATGGTTGTCCTCCGTCTCTCTTACGTGCGGAGAAACGCGTTCGTCTGCTGCTCTGATCGGAGACGTTTCCAGCGGAAATTCTTGTCGGTGATGCCGATGTAGGAAGCACGCCGGCAGACGCCCAATCACCGTGCATCACGACCATGCGAATGATACGAACTATCGTTCTCGATGCGCGCTCCTCCGCTCCCGAAAGCGCGTTGTTTGTTGCTCTCGCTTCCGAGACGGTGCGCAAGACGGTTTTATTCCCCGGCAGACGCGTGCTGACAAAGAACTAATGGCTGGCGATCACGGCTCCGCGACCGCTGACTGACGATGGTCTCACAGCGTTTCGCGATGCTTCCACGATGATTCTCGCGGGAGCGTCAGAAGTACCGCGCCAGCCGCTTCCCTGGCAGCAGGTCATATGGCGCCTTCCAGCCGGGCAGCGCGGCGATGCGCCGCAGCCAAGCGTGAACATCAGGAAAGTTTGCGGCGAGATCGTAGCCGCTCTCCTCCACCGGAAACATGAGGTAGCCGCACATCGAGATGTCGGCCACCGTCGGCCGCTCGCCGATGATGAACGGCCGCTGCGCCACTTCGCTCGCGACAATCGAGAGGAAATCATCGATGCGCTTGCGGAAGAATTTCTGCACGCCCTCGTTCGGCGACGGTGTGAAGGCACGGCGATAGCGGTAGCTCGCCATGTAGCCCGATAGCTTGTGATTGTCCCAGAACAGCCAGCGCAGGATCTCGAACCGCTCGCGCTCGTCGGTCGCGCCGAACTGTCCATAGCGCTCGGCGAGCCGTAGCAGAATCGGCGCGGTCTGGGTCAGGCGGACACCATCCTCCTCCAGCACCGGAATCTCGCCCATGGGATTGACGCTCCCGCGCCACTCCGGCGTGAGGGTGACGCCGCCACCGAAATCGGTCCACACCGGTTCGAAGCTTTGGCCGCAAAGCGTGAGCATGAGCGCCAGCTTGTAGCTGTTGCCGGATTCCGGGAAATAGTGCAGCCGATAGGTCGCCATCTCAGCGGTCGCCTCCATGTGCGGACGGAAGCCTAAACGAGCGCGGCGGACCTGACCATTCAGTTTTCGGCTGCAAGCCTTCAGCGGCATGCAAGGCGTCGTCACGCCTCCCATCTATGCCGCGAAGGCCGCGGCCTCCGCAAACAGCCAGTCGCGGAATTGCGCGAAGCCGCGCGCCTGCTCCGCACGACCGCCGCGATGCACCAGATGAAACTGGCGCGGCAGCCGCACAGGCTCGGTGAACAACGGCGTCAGCCGGCCGCTCGCAACGAATGGCCGAACCACCGGATCGAGCCCGAGCGCGATGCCCATGCCCGCAGAGGCGGCCTCGTAGACGACCTGCAGATTGTCGAAGGCAAGACAGTGTTGCGGGATAGCGTTGACCCCGACGCCGGCGAACCACTCCTGCCAGAACGCGATCTGATGGCTGGTGCCGATCAGCCTCTGCTCCAACAGCGCGCGCGGCTCGTGGCATTCGGTCTTGCCGAGAAACTGCGGGCTGGCCACCGGCACTGCGTCGACGGCCAGCAGCGGTTCGCAGACGAGACCCGGCCACGGTCCCCGCCCGAGCCGGATCGCGCAGTCGATCTCCCGACGGGACTCCAGGTCTTCGATCTCCGGCGAGGTGTGCAGCTGGAGTTCGATCCCATCGTGCTGCGTCTGAAAACGCTGCAAACGTGGAATCAGCCAATTTGCGGCGAATGTCGGCATCACGCTGACGGTCAGGCCCTTGCGCTGCCCACGCCTCCTCACCGCCTCCGTCGCCCGCGCCATCCGCTCCCAGGCCGGATCGAGTGCCGCGAAGTAGTCACGACCGGCATCTGTCAGCGAGAGTCCGCGCGGCTGCCGTTCGAACAGCCGTGCGTCAAGCTCGGCCTCCAACAGCTGGATGCGCCGGCTCAATGCAGGCACCGTGAGGTTCAACCGAAGCGCGGCTTGCGCCAGGCTGCCGACGCGCGCCACCGCCACAAAGGCTTCGATGTTTTTCAGAGGAATTCGCCGCATGAGGGAAGTTTAGAGCAGCATCTCGACCGGTGCGAGGATGCTGCATGCAAGATCGAGACATAGCCTCATGCAGAAATTGCCCGTCGTGCCAATCTGCCGCATGTGTGTCGCCTTGCCGTGTCGGGCAAATCACCGGCACACTCTCCCGCGTCTCAGCCCACAAGAGGGGCGCTTCGCGATCGTCACGAGTGTCGGGCCTGGGATGCGACGGACGCAAGGGTATCGCAGCGTGGTTGCACGCCGACGAACGATATCAGCGCGTACGGTGAAATCGTGTGGTCCTGATACTCCGACGCTAGTATCAAGCTCGCGATGAGGTTTCGCCTCGCGCAGGTGACGGTGGCCAAAAAGCCCGGCGCACCGGGGAGACCACGTATAAGCCGTAAGACCGTCGTGCAGGGAAGGCCGGTTGTTCGGCTCGTACCTGTGGTGACTGCCGCCTGCATTTTCTTCTGCAGGCGGGCCATGGGTGCGGCCAGCATCCGGCCTTCCCTGTGCCCTCTTCGCGGAGAGGGACGCGAAACCATCATCACTCGGACGCAAAACGCGCCGCGAGGTCGGCAGTCATGTTCGCTTTCAGCTTCGGCTTTCATCGGCCCAGAGCGGTCCGGTCGCAACCCTTATCCTATCACGCAGTCGTGTCCCGGAGGCCGTAACGGGCACGGACGATGCGCGTATCTTGCGAGGATGCCGGCGGGACAGCCTCGCCCCGTCCGGACTTGACGACGAATAGCCAGAGACTGACTGAGAGGACACCCCATGCGCCGCAATCCGCTCCACCGCCTGCTCCCGAAAGCCACGATCCTCGGCGTCTTGACAGGCGTCTTGGCCGGAGCCGCCCTGCTCGCCGTCGCGCCTTTGCGTGCGGCCGAGGATGCCGTGGTGATCCCGCCGCCAGCCCAGGATGAGCCGGCCGCCAGCGGGCTGGAGACGGCCGTCCTGGCCGGCGGCTGCTTCTGGGGGGTACAGGGCGTCTATCAGCACACCGCGGGCGTCGTGAATGCGGTGTCGGGCTACGCCGGCGGCAGCAAGGCGACCGCCGACTACCACACCGTCTCGACCGGCAGTACCGGCCACGCGGAATCCGTCGAGATCAAATTCGACCCGAAGAAGATCAGCTACGGCAAGATCCTGCAGATCTTCTTCTCGGTCGTGCACGATCCGACCCAGCTCAACCGGCAGGGGCCGGATACCGGAACGCAATATCGCTCGGCGATCTTCGTAACCTCAGACGCGCAGAAGAAGGTGGCGGAGGCCTATATCGCCCAGCTCGACCAGGCCAAGGTGTTCAAGAAGCCGATCGTGACCAAGATCGGCAAGCTCGATGGCTTCTATCCGGCGGAAGGTTATCATCAGGACTATCTGACGCTGCACCCGAGCCAGCCCTATATTGCCTATAACGACCTGCCGAAGATCGAGAACCTGAAGAAGATCTTCGCCGAGAACTACCTGGAAAAGCCGACCTTGGTGAGCGACGCCAAAGCGACCAACTAAGGCGAACCAACTGACGGCATAACAAGAATGCGGCTGATCAAGCCGCTGGAGAGCGAGACATGACCGACACCAAGACGAGCGAGAAGATCGTCAAGAGCGAGACAGAGTGGCGCAAGGAGCTGACACCGATGCAATATGCGGTGCTGCGCGAGAAGGCGACCGAGCGCCCCTTCACCGGCGAGTACGAGCATGATCACCGCGCCGGCACTTACGTCTGCGCCGGATGCGGCCAGACCCTGTTCGAGTCCGATGCGAAGTTCGAGTCCGGCTGCGGCTGGCCGAGCTTCACCCGGCCGGCGGCCGAGAGCCATATCGACGAAGAGAGCGATACCAGCCACGGCATGGTCCGCACCGAGGTCCTGTGCTCGCGCTGCAGCGGCCATCTCGGTCACGTTTTTCCGGATGGCCCCGGCCCGACGGGGCTGCGTTATTGCATCAATTCGGCGGCGCTGAAGCTGAAGCCGCGGTGAACTGGTGAGGGCGGCGCTGGGGTCCGCCCTTGGCCCGTCATCCGGCGGAGGTAGGCGGGCGCCGTCCCGCTCCTGCCAAAGCAATCAAACCAGCACACGACATCGCCAGGAGGGTGATCAGGAAATGATTATTCACCCACTGGTTGAAAATAACATAAGTTACTGAAATACATTTATTTTCCGGGCTCGAGGGGAGCGCTCCTGGATTTACGATGTGCTCCTGGGGGATTCGCAATTTTGTCAAAAAGGCTTATATTAGCGCTGTAACTGACATGCAGGGCCGGGCCGCCTGGGCGGCTTTAACCGCCCTCGACACCCGCAATCGCTGGCGCCAGCCGCCACGCTGCAACAGAAAGCTCGCGTCAGCGCTCCATCCGACAAGAAGAGGTCTCAGACCATGCGTCCTATGCGTCCGTTCAACTTCAACACATCGGCCGAACTGTTCCCCGCCGCCATCCGCAAGAAGAAGCGGGCAGGCTTTGCCTATCGGCGGTTTGGCACCGCGGCGGAAGCCGTGCGTTTTGCCATGGAGGAACTGCCGGCGGATTCGCTGAACGGCGCCTATCTGCAGGTCGAGGAGGCCCGCTTCGACCAGAACGGCATTCGCTCGCTGTACGAGAGCGAGGCGTTCCCGCTGCCGCGCCGCGCGGCGCCGAAGACGCCGGATGCCAATGCGGCGTAAGCCTCCGATACATTCGACTTTAAACCCTGCCCCGCCTTGTGCGGGGCAGTTTTTTTCTGAAGCCTCTTTTGCTGCTTTTGCCGGTTTACCGCGGCTGGGTGTCCAGCCAGCGCCGCAAGATCCGGGCGTTGCGCATATTGGCGCGGAACAACACGTCGAATGCGTCACCCGCCACGGGCACCATGCCGACCACGCCTTCGACGGCGACATTGGCGAGCATGCGGGTGATGACATGCCAGGGCGCGCCGAGCGCGCGGGCCTCGCGCACCAGCCACAGCGACAATGCCGTCGCGATCAGGTCGCCAACGACCGGGATCAGGCCGATGATGCCATCGATGCCGTAACGGATATTGGTGCCGGGCAGCACGAAGGCGACGTCGAGCAGCTTCGCGATCGCTTCCAGGCGGATCATCCGCTGCTCGCGGGTCAGGTTGCCGAATGGATTGGCCGTCTGGAAATCGAAACGGTAACCGCCCGCATTCTGGAACGAACCCGTAAACGCCCCATGGGGCATTTCGTACGGGACTTCGCGCCCCTCCTGGTCGATCACCGGCCCGCGCGCCTCGGCGCCCGTGAAGCGCGCATGCGAGGTCCGTCCGGTGGGGCGGCGCGACCGGCTCGTGATGTTGTCTTGTGGCATGCCCATGAGATGGAAACGCGAGAGCGCAACACAAGTTGCGTCACGCCGTCGCGCTCAGGCGGCCGAAGGGGCAGCCGGCTGCGGTTCCTCAACGAATTTGTGCACCAGCCAGGACGAGACCGTCGCCGGGATGAAACCGACCAGGCCGTACAGGATGAACTGCGCCACGCCGGAATCCGCCCCGTGCGACGAATAGTTGAAAGCAGCCAGCAGGAACGCGATCGCGCCGACCAGCAGCATGCGCACGACCGGCCCGATGCGCCTGACATGGCAGAGGATGTCGTCGATGGCGCACATCATGAGCGCAGGCAGGAAGCCGAACAGGTAGCTGTATTGCAGCGAAACCGCGAAGACCTTGAACACCTTTGCGATCTCGGCCGCATTGGTGCCGGTCCAGTAGCCGGACTGATAGGTGGTGACGAGCAGGAGGCAGAATCCGCCGAGCGCAGGTCCTACGGCGACGAAGATCAGATAGCGTTTCATGCCTCACTCCCTCCGCCCTGCCGGTCGATCGCAGCCGGGCGCCCGCTTACTCACCCCATTGAGCGAACGCATCGTTGAAGGCGCGCTCGCCAGGCTCACCCTTCTCGATCGCGATGATCGCGCGGCGCTGGTTGGTGTAGACCAGCGGCACGTCGAACCAGGAGCGCTCCTTCAGGAGCTGGGTGTTGCGGGCGCGGTCGGAGTCCACATTGGACAATCCGACCAGGAAGAAGCCGTCGGTGACCTTGACCGCGAGGCCTGCGAGGGGCGTACCGCGCGCCTGCTCGTTGGACTTCATCAGCAGGCCCGGCACGTTCCCCACGCCGCCGCCGGAGAAGTCAGGCGGCAGGATGAAGGTCAGCTCGACCGTATGGCTGGCCGGCAGCGACGAATCCATGTTGCGCCGGAACGACATCGTCATCTTGAACTTGCGATCCGGGATCTCGATGTCGCCGCGTACCGCGATGTCCGGCTTCTGCTGGCCGGAGCCCTTGATCTGCTCGGTGCGCCAGACCACCGTCCCGATATACTGCTTGCCCTTGGGATCGGACGGATCCTCATCGTAGAGCACCACGCGCTGGGCGACCGGCGCGATCTGGTCGGACTGCGACTGACCGACCCGATCCGGAATCTTTGGTTTGGTCAACGGCGCCGTGGTGTCCTTCGGTGTCTCGACGGCGGGCGACGACCTGAGCATGTTGCCGACGGCCGAAACAATCGGCCTGCCCCACAACAGGCCCGCGCCGATCAGAATCAGGACGACGCCGACCGCGATCGCGCTCTTGAACGGGAATGTGGCGCGCCCGCCCAGCTTCTTGTTGGCCTCGCGGTCCCGCTCGGCGCCAGCGCGCGACCGGCCGGATTGCGCCGGCAACGCGTAGCGTTCGGCTTCCTCCACCGCTTCATCGTAGGAATAAGGTCCGTCGGACGCCGCCCCATGGTCATCGGGCCCCGGCTCCAGCCGGTCCAGGTCGGTCGGCGGCACGTTGGCGTAGGTCTTGCGCGCGGCCCGGTTGGCCTGGGCCGTCGCCTTGCCGAGGTCGTCGACGTCGGCCGTGATATCGCGGAAGCCGCGCATGGCCGGCGGCTGCCCGTCCCCATTATTGTTGTCGGGACCGCGCCGCGGTCCCGCGGCACGCTCGCGCAGGGGCGGCATCCGCGCCTCCGGGATCGCCCCTTGCGGCTGGCCCTGTGGCGGCTGCGGCCGAGGCGGCATCGCCGCTTGCCCGGCGTCGGGCCGTGGATTGCGCGGCAGCCGCGTCTGGTCGGGGGACGCAGGCTCACCGCCCGGCGGCCGCTCGCTGCGCCCTTGAGAAGGAGCGGCCGGCCGCGGCCGTGGTCCTGGCGCACTGGCACCCTGCTCGGACCCGGCCGGCGGTGGCGCTCCCGGCTGCCCCGCTGGGGCGGATGGAGCGTCTGCACCGCGCCCACCGGCACGGCGCAGGGCATCGCCCGGCCGGGGGCTGCCGCCCGCCGCCCGCGCTGCATCGCGCGCACGCTGCGCGGCTTCCGCTTCGACCTTGCGGACCGCCTCTTCCAGCGCCAGCCGCTCGCGGGTGATTTCCGATTCGGACAGCGGCGGCTGCACGCCGCGCAACTGCGCGATCAGCGCCGCTCGTGCCCGCTCATAGAGCGCACGACGACTTTCGCCGCTGGCATTGGGGTCCAGTCCGGCGATGGCACGGGCGATCAGCGGGTAGTAGTCGGCCATGTCAACTCAACTTGCGCGCTTGCCTGCCATATCCAGTCAAGCCTCGAACGGGTTCTGGACCAGAATAGTATCCTCGCGTTCGGGGCTCGTGGAAAGCAGAGCAATCGGACAACCCACCAGTTCCTCGACCCGCCGCACATATTTGATCGCCTGCGCCGGCAGATCCGCCCAGGACCGCGCATTCGCCGTGGGCTGCTTCCAGCCTTCGATGGTCTCGTAGATCGGCTCGACCCGCGCCTGCGCACCTTCGCCGGCGGGCAGATGATCGATTTCCTTGCCGTCCAGCCTGTAGCCGACACAGACATCGATCGAATCGAAGCCATCGAGAATGTCGAGCTTGGTCAGCGCCAGCCCGCTGATGCCGCAGGTCCGCACCGTCTGGCGCACCAGCACGGCGTCGAACCAGCCGCAACGGCGCTTGCGCCCGGTGTTGACGCCGAATTCCTTGCCCCTGCGACCGATCTCTTCCCCGATCTCATTGGTGAGTTCGGTCGGGAAGGGCCCCTGGCCAACGCGCGTGGTGTAGGCTTTGCAGATGCCGAGCACATAGCCGACACTGCCGGGCCCCATGCCGGTCCCGGTCGCCGCCTGCGCCGCCACCGTGTTCGACGAGGTGACATACGGATAGGTGCCGTGATCGACGTCGAGCAGCGCGCCCTGCGCGCCCTCGAACAGGATGCGCTTGCCCTCGCGCCGCTTGGCATCGAGCAGGCGCCAGACCGTCTCGGCGTAAGGCAGAAGCTGCGGCGCCATCTCCGCCAGCCCGCGCAGGATTTCGTTGCCGTCGATCTGTTCGAGGCCGAGGCCCCGGCGCAGCGCATTGTGATGGGCAAGCAGCCGATCGATCTTGTGCGGCAAGGTGCCGAGATCGGCGAGGTCCATCAGGCGGATCGCACGGCGGCCGACCTTGTCCTCATAGGCCGGGCCAATGCCGCGGCGCGTGGTGCCGATCGCAGTCGCCGTGTTCGACGACTCCCTGAGCGCATCGAGCTCACGGTGCAGCGGCAGGATCAGCGTGACGTTTTCGGCGATGCGCAGATTGTCCGGCCCGATCGCGACGCCCTGGCCCTGAAGCTTTGCGACCTCCTCCAGGAAGGCCTGCGGGTCGAACACGACGCCGTTGCCGATCACCGACAGCTTGCCCGGCCGGAGCACGCCCGAGGGCAGCAGCGCGAGCTTGTAGGTCGCGCCATTGATGACAAGGGTATGGCCGGCATTATGGCCGCCCTGGAAGCGCACGACGATGTCGGCTTGCTCCGACAGCCAGTCGACGATCTTGCCCTTCCCCTCGTCGCCCCATTGGGCGCCGACGACGACCACATTAGCCATTCCCAGCTCTTTCCTCTGCCATTATCCAAAACAGCACGATCTGCGCGGAAATTAACGGTTCCCATTTCCAAGGGCCGTCGTGCCCAATCATGCGCCCAGCCAGAATCGCGGCCGGGACCGCTCGCACGCGAGGCGCCCCACCGGATAAAGGAAGCGGCCCGGCTAGGCAAGCAAGAACGGGGCTTTTGGACCCGCCAGGGCGCGTCCAAGCCTTTGATAAGCCCCAAAATTTCATGCCGCCCCACCCGTCGGGTCGGATTGCGCCCGGTCATCCCGCTTCTTGGCGGCGGAGTCTCCCGGAGCTTGCCTCAATCACCACAGGACGACGGCAAATGTAGGTCATCGGTGCGTGTGGCCGTCGAGAGCGTGCTGCAGCCCACGGTCACATCGGCGGCGTCAGGATTGGATCCGGCCATCGACCACCTCGATGATGCGGTCGCAGCGGCGCGCCAGGTCGAGATTGTGCGTCACCAGAAGGAAGCTGGTGCCGCTCTCGCGATTGACCTGCCGCATCAACTCGAAGACGGCGTCGGCGGATTTGGTATCGAGATTGCCGGTGGGCTCGTCCGCAAGCACCAGGTCGGGATTCATGGCCAGCGCGCGGGCCACCGCGACCCGCTGCTGCTGACCGCCGGACATGTTGGTGGCGAGATTGTTGGCGAACTTCTCCAGGCCGACCTGCTGCAACAGCTTCAGCGCGCGCTGCTCGATGTCTGTGCTCGGGAAGCCGCGATCGACCAGCATCGGCATCATGACGTTCTCCTTGGCCGTGAATGCCGAAATCAGCAAATGATATTGGAACACGAATCCGATGGTGTGGCCGCGCAGGCGGGTGATCTCGGTGTCGCCGAGTGCCGCCGTATCCTCGCCCTTGATGGTGAGCTGGCCGGAGGTCGGCCTGTCGAGCAGACCGACGATGTTGAGCAGCGTGCTCTTGCCGGAGCCGGATGGGCCGATCAGCGCGACGAACTCGCCACGGTCGACCTCGAGGTCGATGTCGTGCAGCACCTCGGTCTCGGTCGGCTGGCCGATATTATAGGCTTTGCAAACGTTCTGAAGACGCAGGATTTCCTCAGCCACGGATCGCCACCACCGGATCGAGCTTGGCCGCGCGCAGCGCCGGCGCCATCGCCGCCAGCAGCCCGGTTATCGTGGCGAGCAGCGCAGTCATCACGAAGAGCTGGCGTTCGAGGATCAGCGGAAACAGCTCCGAGCCATCGGCCTGCCGCGCAACCGAGTGCCAATAGATCAGGGCGCCTGCCCCTAATGCCGCTCCGAACAACGAGCCGACAAAGCCGAGCAGCCCTCCCTGCAATAGGAACACGCGCAAAATCTGGCCGCGCGAGGTGCCCATCGCGCGCAGGATGCCGATCTCCTTGGAACGCTGAATTACCGAGACGATCAGCACGGCCGCGATGCCGAATGCGACCGAAAGCCCGACGAACAGCCGGATCAGCGTATTGGAGGTCTCTTGCGCGCGCACGGCCGTGAAGAACTGCGCGTTGGTCTTGATCCAGCTGTCGGCCTTGACGACGTTGGATGCCTGGATGCGCTGCGCGATTGTCTCGGCGGCGTAGATGTCCTGCACGGTGATGTCGATGGTGGTGACGCCGCCGATCATTCCGAGCAGCGACTGCGCCGTACGCAAGGCGGCATAGGCCGCGCGCTGGTTGACACCTTTGCTGCCGAGATCGACCAGTCCGGTCACCGTCAGCACGCGATTGGCGCCCGAAGCCGCCTGGATGTTGAGCTTGTCGCCGACGGAGGCGCCGAGATCCTTGGCGAGTTCGGTGCCGATGATGATATCGTCGCTGGTCAAACGCGGCTCGCCGGCGGCGATATAGTCTGGGATCTTGACGATCTTGAAATAGGTCTCTGGCTCGATGCCCGACAGCGTGACCGCGCGGCTGGCATCGCCGCGAATCGCGAGCACGGAGCCCGCAATGGTCGGCGACACCGCCGTCACCTCGGGCATCGCCTGCATCTGGTCGCGGATCTTCGGCCACTGGTCGATCGAGATCACCCGCTGGCTCGGGCGCTGCACGACCGCGTCCTCGATCACGCCCTTGTCATTGCGCAACGGCCGCGCGACCTGATCGGGCGTCAGCAGCTGGATCTGCGGCTGCGAGGTCAGCACACGTTTGATGAAATTCGCTTCCAGCCCGGCCAGCATCGCCGACATGAACACGATGACGCCGACACCGATGGAGATGCCGCCGATGATGAACAGCGTTTGCAGGCGCCCTTCGCGCAGGAAGCGCACCGCGGCGATCCACTCGAACGGCAGCCAGCGGTTCACGACAACACCGGACGCAGCCGCTGGCCGGTCAGGATGCCTGAATTGGCGGGAATTGCGACATCACCGGCCGAGAGGCCGCCGACGATCTCGACGTGGCTGTTGCCGCGGATGCCGACCTGCACCGGACGTTTGACGGCCCGGCCATCCTTCACGCCGAGCACCCAGGGCTGCCCCGAGGTGAGATCATGAACGGAGCGAACCGGAAGGACCAGCGCATCGTTCTTCGAGGCCACGTTGATGTCGACCGACACCGTCATGTCCTGCCGCAGATAATCCGGCGGATCCTGCACCGTGAGTTTGACCTGGACCGATGCCCGGGAAATGTCGATGCCGGGATTGATGTAGCTGACGATGGCGGCGAAGCGCCGGTCCGGATAGGCATCCGCCGACGCCAGCGCCTTCTGTCCCAGCGCGAGCTTGCCGAGGTTGCGCTCATCGATCTGCAACACGAGCTGGACCTCACCGGCGGGCGCGAGCACCAGCAGCGCCTTACCCGGCTGGGCCACCGTGCCCCGCTCGACATTGCGCGTGATCAGAACGCCATCGCGCGGCGCCACAATCGTGGCATACCCCAGGCGCGACTGCGCAGTGTCGAGATTCGCGCGCGACTGGTTCAACAGCGTCTCCGCCATCACATAATCGCTGCCACCCGGACTTGCGGTAAAGACCTGGAATTCGGCCGCACGCTTCTGTGCGAGCGCGACGTCGAGCGTCTTCTGCACGTCGTCGAGCGCCTGGCGCGTGGCATAGCCGCCCTCCGCCAGGTGCGAGGTGCGATTATAGGTCTGCTGCGCATTCAGCAGCGTGGCCTGCGCCTGGGTCAGGGCCTCCTTCGCCGAAGGCAGCGTCAATTCGGCGAGCTGGCGCATCCGCGCCTCGGCCTGCGCCACCGAGCCCTGCGCCTGCACGACGGCTGCCTTCAGCTCACGCGATTCCAGCGAGATCAGAGGCTGTCCTTTGGTGACGCGCTCGCCCTCCCGCACCAGCACCTCCTCGACCGTACCGGTGACCTGGCTGCCGATCTCGACCCGATAGGGTGTCTCCACATGACCACTGGCGACGACCGTTTCGACCAAATTGCCGCGCCTGACCTGGTCCACCACCACAGCGGGGCCAAAGATGACACGAGCGCCTTGCCAAGCTCCAATGCCGGCCAGCAGCAGAACGGCGAGAATAAGCCAGCGATGAGCGGAAATCGCGGACCACACCGCATGCACTTCGATGGTGCGCTTGGGCGGAAGGACGGCAGAGTGTTGAACCATCACATTCATGACAGAACCGGCCAAAGCGCGGTCTTCTCTGTTGGACCATGTCGGTCGGGGATTACAGCAACTAATACTCCAAGCTGTTCCCGTGTTGCGCTGGGTCAATCGCCTGACGAATCTTCATGCAAATCAGAGAGGAACATGAACAGTCATCCATGAAGATGAATGGAGCCGACGGTGGTCAACGACCTGAAGCAGACTGAGCACCAGTTCTGGCGGCTGTCGCCGGCACAGGCCGGCGACATGCTCGGTTGCGGCCTCGATGGCCTCAGCAGCGCCGAAGCCGGCGAGCGGCTGGAACGTTACGGTCCGAACAGCGACGCGCCGCCCCACGCCGTGGGCCCCTTGCGCGCCGTGCTGCGCCGCCTGCTCGAACCGCTCTCACTCATCCTGCTCGTCGCCGGGGTGATCTCGATGTTGACCGGCGACGGTATCGGCGGAACCATCATCGTGCTGATCCTGGTCCTTTCGATCGGACTCGACACGGTGCAGGAAGGGCACGCCGTCAGAGCCGCCGAGATGCTCCGCCGCTCCGTCGCATTGAAGGCGGAGGCCAAGCGCGATGGCGTGTTCCGCGAAATCGAGGTCGACGCCGTCGTGCCCGGCGACGTCTTGCGCATCCGCGCCGGAGATATCGTGCCGGCTGACGCGCTCATCCTCGAGAGCATCGCCTTCACGGCCGGTGAAGCAGCGCTGACCGGAGAACCCTATCCCGTCGCCAAGCGTCCGGGTGTTCCAAGCGATCCGGACGAGAGATCGAATGTCGTATTCCGCGGATCGGTGGCACAGACCGGTGAAGCGATCGCGATTGCTGTCATGACCGGGCCGAACACGGTGTTCGGCGCCGCAGCCTCGGCGCTGGCCGAAGCCCATGGCCGGACTCCGTTCGAGCGCGACCTGCATGAATTCGGCCTGGTCACGGCGCGCCTCACGCTCGCGCTCGCCTTCATCGTGCTGTCGATCCGTGTCGTGGCCGGCCGGCCGGTGCTGGACTCTCTCTTGTTTGCTGTCGCACTCGCGGTGGGGCTGACGCCGGAACTGCTGCCGATGATCACGACCGTGACGCTGTCGCGCGGTGCGCTGCGCATGGCCGGTCGCAAGGTCATCGTGAAGCGGCTCGCGTCCATTCACGATCTCGGTGCAATGTCGATGCTGTGCACCGACAAGACGGGAACGCTGACCTCGGCGGAGATCACCCTGGCACGCAGCGTCGCGCCCGATGGCAGCGACAGCAAGCGCCCGGCCGAACTCGGCGCGATCGCTGCGGCGCTTGGCGGCGACCGTGGCTCGCTCGATGCTGCGCTGGTGGCCGGAGCCGGTCATGCCGCCGAGGGCTGGAGCCTCGGCGGTCGCCAGGCTTTCGACTTCTCCCGCAGGCTGGGATCGGCACTCGCGGTCAGCTCGCTGGAACGGGTGCTGATCGTCAAGGGGGCGCCCGAAGCCGTGCTCGAACTCTGCACGACGCAACGACATGGGACAAACACGGACAGCATGGACAAGGCCGGCCGCGCGGCTGCACTCGCGCAGGTTCATGCGCTGGCCCAGGAGGGATTGCGGACCGTTGCCATTGCCTCCCGCCCCTGGCCCGGCGCGCCCCGCGAGATAGAGACTGAGGACGAACTGGACCTCGTCTTCGAGGGTCTCTGTGCCTTCGCCGATCCACCCAAGCCGACCGCAGCGGCGGCGATCACGCGGCTTGCACATGCAGGCATCGGGCTGAAGATCCTGTCGGGCGACGATCCCGTGGTGGTCAAGCGGCTCGCCGGGCTGGTGGGGCTGAAAGCCGAGCGCGTGCTATCGGGCAGCGACATTGCCGAACTCAGCGACGAGGCACTCGCCGTTCAAGTCCACTCCGCCGATGCCTTCGGCCGGCTCGCGCCCGACCAGAAGTCGCGTATCGTCAAGGCGCTGCAGGCCTCCGGCGAGGTGGTCGGCTTTCTCGGCGACGGCATCAATGATGCTCCGGCTCTGAAGGCCGCCGATATCGGATTATCAGTTGATTCCGCGACGGGCGTCGCGCAGGCAGCGGCCGACATGATCCTGCTCGCCTCCGATCTCGAAGTGGTCGCCGACGGCGTGGAGGAAGGACGACGCACCTTCGCCAACATCCTGAAATACATCCGGATGGGCGCAAGCTCCAATTTCGGCAACATGCTGTCGATGGCCCTGGCTTCGGTCGTGTTGCCGTTCCTGCCGATGCTGCCCACTCAGATCCTGCTCAACAACCTGCTCTACGACTTATCTGAGCTTGGCATTCCCTTCGACTGCGTCAGCCCGCGGGCGACAGCGCGGCCGCAGCTCTGGAGCATGAGGCGTCTGGTCCGCTTTGCGGCGATCATGGGTCCCCTGTCGTCGGTGTTCGATATCCTGACCTTCGCGGCGCTGATCTACCTGTTCAAGGCTTCGCCGGACGAATTCCGCACTGCCTGGTTCATCGAATCCATGGCGACGCAGATTCTCGTCATCTTCATCATCCGGACCAACGGGCCGCCCTGGAGCGATCGTCCCGACCCCGCGCTGACGGCCTCCTCGCTGATCGCGCTTCTGGTCGCAATGATCATTCCGTTCACGCCGGTCGGGACATGGTTCGGCTTCGTCCCGTTGCCAGCAGCGCTGCTTGGCACCATCGCGCTGCTGGTTGTCCTCTATCTCGTCTGTGCCGAGCGCCTGAAGTCACTCGCGGTGCGCCCGATGGTGCGACACGTGAGCCGAAGATACAGGCGACACCGACACGAAGCGGGCGCGTGAGGAAGCGGGCATGTGGCAAGGCATCACGGTTACAGAGATTCGGTTTGCTGCGGGCTCGATCCGTCGCGCCCCGTCGAAGCAGGCGGGCGCCCGCTGCATAGTTGCGATGCATCTGCCCCCTTGATAGGCACTCGCAATTGATGTCTTTGGATTGAGCCGAGGCAAATGCCGGCTCGATCGCAGTCGGGCTCGAACGTCGCGGCGCATCGAACCGGGCCTTAGACCTGATCATGTCCGCCGCAGACCCCGCCGCGCCTGCTTCACCTGCGCGCGCCTGGATCGCCAACCAGCCCTATCTGCTGCTCAGCATCACCGCGCTGTGCTGGGCGGGCAATGCCATCGTCGGCCGGCTTGCGGCCGGTCACATTCCACCGGTGACCCTGTCGTTCCTGCGCTGGTCACTGGCCTTCCTGATCATTCTGCCGTTCACCTGGAAGCAGCTGCGGCAGGATTGGCCCGCGATCCGCTCCCGGCTCGGTCTCATGATCACGCTGTCGATCGCCGGTATCGGTGCCTTCAACACGCTGCAATACTGGTCGCTCGAATACACCCAGGCGCTCAACATCCTGCTTCTGCAGTCCGCAGGTCCGCTGATCGTGGCGGTGTGGTCGATCCTGCTGCTGCGCGTCCATCTCACCGTCGCGCAAGGCCTCGGCATCCTGCTCTCCATGGCGGGTGTGCTCACCATCCTGACACGTGGCGATCTCACGGCACTTACGCAGATCAGCTTCAATCGGGGCGACCTGATCTTCCTGGTCGCGATGGCGATCTTCGGCTTCTATTCCGTGCTCTCGCTGAAACGGCCGCCGATCCACGGCCTGTCGTTCGTCACCTTCACCTTTGGCTGCGGCGCCGCCAGCCTGATCCCGTTGTTGGCTTGGGAGCTCTATGCCCGCCCCGTGATGGCATTCGACGCCAAGAATCTGCTGTCACTGCTTTACGTGGCCATTTTCCCCTCGACGATCGCCTATCTCTGCTTCAACCGAGGCGTGCTCCTGATCGGCGCCAACAGGGCAGCGCCGTTCTTCCACGTCGTGCCGGTATTCGGCTCGATCATGGCCATCGCGTTCCTCGGCGAACGGCCGCAGGCGTTCCATTTTCTCGGCTTTGCTCTCGTACTCGCGGGCGTGTTCGTCGCCTCGCGCAAGCAGGCGAGCTGACCCCGACCTGAGGCAAATCGACCCGGGACGGGGTTTTCCGGTCCCCATAGATGCTGTCGCACAGCCGCGCTATGCTGAGCGTGGCGGTCTCGTCCACCCGACGGCGGGCTCGCGATCTTTCGGGGTAACCGAGATGACGACCGTTCCGGAACTGGTAGCCGACGCGCTGGGCAAATTCCTGGCCAACTATATGCGCCGCCGATTTGGATCCCAGCAGGCTGAACTGGTCGAGATGGTGCCCTCGATCGCCCGGATCGCCATCGAATGCATCGGCAACAGCGATGCGCTGTATCACAATGTCGAGCACACGATGC
Organism: Bradyrhizobium sp. SZCCHNR3119; assembly: GCF_032487775.1. Classification (NCBI taxonomy): domain Bacteria; kingdom Pseudomonadati; phylum Pseudomonadota; class Alphaproteobacteria; order Hyphomicrobiales; family Nitrobacteraceae; genus Bradyrhizobium; species Bradyrhizobium sp. SZCCHNR3119. Next base: position 1,153,714 of record NZ_JAUEUV010000001.1, read on the forward strand.
TGGTGACCTTGGCCGGCCACGAGATCCTGCGCGGCCGGGCACTGCACAGCCACATGCCGGCGGAAGACTACGCCCACATCATCATCGCCTGTCTGACCCATGATATCGGCTATGTGCGCGGCCTGTTCATGGCCGACGACGAGGACGGCTACGTGGTCGACGACTCCGGCCGTAAGATCACCTTGCCGCGCGGCTCCTCCGATGCGGCGCTGATGGCCTATCACGTCGATCGCTCCAAGATGTTCGTGAGGGAGCGGATGGAAGGGATTGCGGCGCTCGACAAGGGGCGGATCGCCGCGGCCATCGAGGGCACGCGATTTCCCTGCAGCCTCCCGGACGGCACCGAATCCAGCGACGACGACGCGGCGATCCTGCGCGCGGCCGACCTGATCGGCCAACTCGGCGATCCCAACTATATCCGCAAGGCCAATGCGCTTTATTACGAATTCGAGGAGACCGGTATGAACCGCCAGCTCGGCTATTCCTCGCCCGCCGACCTCGTCAATCTCTATCCTCAGTTCTATTGGAACAGCGTCGCGCCACACGTGCAGACCGCGATCCGCTATCTCAACGTCACTTCGGTCGGACGGCAATGGATCGCCAACCTCTACAGCAACGTCTTCCGCGCCGAGCGCGAGATCTCGCTGTCCGGTCCGCAGACTTGAGCCGATCGCGTCGCGAGCGCAAGCGCATCGCCGACCAAGCTTGCCGCCCGATGCATGGCACCAATACGCCAGCCCTGCTTGCCGCCGGAGACGATTAGGCCCAACTTGCCGTTGCCCTGCACATCTGCATTTTTTCCTTGCTGACAAAACCCGCATCTCCGTTGCGCTGGCTCAACAACCAGCCCTATCTGTTGCTCGCTCTCGCCTCGCTGTTCTGGGCCGGCAACATCGTGTTGGCGCGCTATGTCGCGGGCCATGTGCCACCTTTGACGCTATCCTGCATCCGCTGGATCGGCACGTTCCTGATGCTCTGGCCGTTTGCCCGCCCCCATGTGAAACGGGACTGGCCTGTGATGCGGGCGCATTGGCCATTGCTGCTGCTGTTCGCGCTGACGGGATTCGCACTCAACAACGCGTTGTCCTATTGGGCGATGCAGTATACGCAGGCGCTGAACGGGCTGCTGATCCAGTCGTCCACCCCGCTGTTCGTCGCCCTGTGGTCGCTCGCGCTGTTCGGCGTCCGCCTCACCGCGCCGCAATTGACGGGCATCGCGGTCTCGTTAGCCGGCGTCCTGGTGATCCTGTTGCGCGGCGACCTTGCTGCTCTGGCCAACATTCAGTTCAATCGCGGCGACCTGATGTTCGCTGGCGCGCTCTTCACGTTCGGGCTCTATTCGGCGCTGATGTCACGACGGCCGACCATGCATCAGCTGTCCCTGATCTCGTTCTGCACCGCAGCCGGAGCCTTGCTGCTGCTGCCGCTCGCGGCGTGGGAATATTCATCCGGTGCCGTGCTCAAGCCCGATCTGCTGTCGCTCTCGACATTGGCCTATGTGATCGTCTTTGCATCGACGCTCGCCTATCTGTTCTTCAATCGCGGCATCAGCCTGATCGGGCCGAACCGCGCCGCGCCGTTCCTGCATCTAGTCCCGGTGTTCGGTTCGGCGCTCGCGATCCTTTTGCTCGGTGAGCAGCCGCAGCTTTTCCATCTCGTCGGCTATGCGCTGGTGCTCGCTGGCGTGATCACCGCGTCCCGCTCCGGTAGCGCAAAAAAACAGGGCAGCCGCGGCCGCCCTACCTGTTCTTCCTGATGAGAGCGAATTCAGGCCGCCCGGACCTTGGCGAGGAAGCCGTCGACCGCCTGGCGCAGCAGGCCGGATTGGTTGTCGAGCTCGCGGGCATTGGTCAGCACATCCGAAGCCGCGGCCCCGGTGGCCGCAGCGGCCTGGGTCACGCCGCCGATATGGGCACTGATCTCGTTGGAGCCCGCGGCCACCGACTGGATGTTGCGCGCGATCTCGCGCGTCGCATCCCCCTGCTGCGCGATCGAGGTCGAGATCGAGCCGGTGATCTCGCTCATCTGCGCGATGGTCTGGGTGATGCCGTTGATCGCGGCGACCGCGTCGTTGGTCGACGTCTGCATCGCCGCGACCTGCGCCGAGATCTCTTCGGTCGCCTTGGCGGTCTGATTGGCCAGTGCCTTGACCTCGGACGCAACGACCGCGAAGCCCTTGCCCGCCTCGCCGGCGCGAGCGGCCTCGATCGTCGCATTGAGCGCCAATAGGTTGGTCTGCGCCGCGATGCTGTTGATCAGGCCGACCACCTCCCCGATCTTCTCGGCCCCGGTCGAAAGCACCTTCACGGTCGCATTGGTGCGCTCGGCGTCGCTGACCGCCTGGCTTGCAATCTCGCTGGAACGGGTCACCTGGCGGGAGATCTCGGCGACCGAGCCCGACAGTTCCTCGGCGGCGGCGGCCACCGTGCCGACATTGCTGGTGGCGCTTTGCGACGCGGCACTCACCGTCGAGGCGCGCACGCTGGCATCGCTTGCGGTCGCCGTCATCGACTGCGCCGTGCTTTGCATGCCCTGGGCAGCCGCTGCGACCGAGCGCACGATGCCATTGACGCTGCGCTCGAACTCGGCCGCCAGATTCTCCATCGCGGCCCGACGCTCCCCGGCCGCACGCTCCTGGGTCGCCGCCTCCGCCTGCTCAAGCTCGCGCATGCGCAGCGCATTGTCCTTGAATATCTGCACGGTGGCGGCCATCGCGCCGACCTCGTCGCCGCGGCCGACACCGGGAATCTCGCCGTCGAGCCTGCCGTCGGCGATCTCCTGCATCCGCCTGCCGAGCAGGTTCAGGGGAACGCTGATGCTCCGGCCGATCATCCAGGCGATGCCGCCTGCAATTGCGACGATGCCGAGGATCGCAAGGCCCATCATCCATTTCAGCGGCCCCATGCGCGCTTCGATGTCGTCGATATAGACGCCGGTCCCGACATACATGTTGAAGAAGGGAATCGCGGCCGCATACGCCACCTTGGGAATCGGCTGGGTGGTGCCCGGCTTCATATAGTCGAAATACATCAGATGCTCGCCCTTGGCCGCGACATTGTCGCGCCATTCGCGTGCGATGAAACGGCCATTGGTCGACGTGTTCAACCGGTTGACGCCGATCTGCTTCGGATCAGGCACCAGGATCTGCATGCCATCCATGTCAGCACCGAACAGGTAGCCGTCGCCATTGTCGTAGCGGATCGAGTTGCCCCGCCTGCCGAACTCGGCAAGCGCCGCCTCCTTGGTCATCCGGCCCGCCTCGACCTCCTTTTGCAGGCCCGCGGCCATGCTGCGGGCGACGTCGATCACGGCATGGATCTGCTCGATCTTGGCGTTCAGCATCTCCCGCTGCATCAGATAGCCGGCAAGGGTGCCCGCGATGCAAAGGCCAATCAGCGCCACGCCCACCACGATGGCGAGCTTGGGGGCGATCTTCATATTGTTCAGCTTCACGGGGCACTCCACGGCAGGGACGAACCGAATTGGCATGACAACCGGTCACGCCTGCCGTGAAGGTAAATGGAAACCCTTTAGCGCCCGGTTACGACCGGCGACTTTCCGCCATGCCCGCCACGAATGCGCCCCTGACGCCAATGACGGGCGCAGGATGCGCTCGCCATGGCCGCAGACCTCGATCAGGCCGCGCGCACCTTGGCCAGGAAGCCGTCGACGGCCTGGTGCAGCAGAGCGGACTGGTTCTCGAGTTCGCGGGCATTGGCCAGCACCTCGGAAGCCGCCGTGCCCGTCGCCACCGCGGCCTGGGTCACGCCGCCGATATGGGCGCTGATCTCGTTCGAGCCCGCCGCGACCGACTGGATGTTGCGGGCGATCTCGCGCGTCGCATCACCCTGCTGCGCGATGGAGATCGAGATCGAGCTGGTGATCTCGCTCATCTGCGCGATGGTCTGACCGATGCCGCTGATCGCGGCAACTGCATCGCCGGTGGAGGTCTGCATCGCCGCGACCTGCGCGGAGATCTCTTCGGTCGCCTTGGCGGTCTGATTGGCCAGCGCCTTGACCTCGGAGGCGACGACCGCAAAGCCCTTGCCCGCCTCTCCGGCGCGGGCGGCCTCGATGGTCGCATTGAGCGCCAGCAGATTGGTTTGCGCAGCGATACTGTTGATGAGGCCGATCACCTCGCCGATCTTCTCGGCCCCGGTCGAAAGCACCTGCACGGTCGCGTTGGTGCGCTCCGCGTCGCTCACCGCCTTGCTTGCGATCTCGCTGGAACGGGTCACCTGCCGGGAGATCTCGGCGACCGAGCTCGACAGCTCCTCGGCCGCCGCCGCCACGGTGCCCACGTTGTCGGTCGCGCCCTGCGTGGCGGTGCTGACGGTGGAAGCCCGTGCCGTGGCGTCGCTCGCGGTCGCCGTCATCGACTGCGCAGTGCTCTGCATGCCCTGGGCCGCCGCAGCGACCGAGCGCACGATGCCATTGACGCTGCGCTCGAACTCGGCCGCCAGGTTCTCCATCGCGGTGCGGCGCTCCGCAGCCGCACGCTCCTGGCTGGCGACCTCCCCGCGCTCGAGCTCGCGCATGCGCAGCGCATTGTCCTTGAAGATCTGGACCGTCGCAGCCATCGCCCCGACCTCGTCGCCGCGCCCGACGCCGGGGATCTCCGCATCGAGCCTGCCGTCGGCGAGCTCGCGCATGCGGCTGCTCAGCTGATTGAGCGGGCCAGAGATGCTGCGCCCGATCATCCAGGCAATGCCGCCGGCGATCACGGCAATGCCGAGGGTCGACAGGCCCAGCAGCCATTTCAGCGGCCGCAGCTTGGCATCGATGTCGTCGATGTAGCTGCCGGTGCCGAGATACATGTTGAAGCCGGGCACTGCGACCGCGTAGCTGATCTTGCGGTTCAGCGTCTCCTGACCGGGCCGGGCGAATTCGTAGGTCAGAAGGATTTCACCTTTGGCCTTCACGCCGTCCATCAGCTCTTGGGACAGCTTGCGGCCGCCGGTCAACACGTCCATCCGGTTGGTGCCGACCTGCTTGGGATCGGGCGCCAGCACCGTGATGCCCTCATAATTGGTGCCGAACAGATAGCCGTTGCCGTTGTCATACGTCATGGAATTGGCGCGGCGGCTGAATTCGGCCAGTGCGGCCTCCTTGCTCATCTTGCCGGCCTCGACATCCTTCCAGATGGCCGCCGCCAGGTTGCGCGCGGTCTCGACGATCGCCTTGGCTTGGTCGATCCGCGCGTTCAGCATCTCACGCTCCATCAGCTGGCTCGCGAGCGTACCGGCCGCACCGAGCCCCAACAGCGCAACGCCGACGACGATGGCAAGCTTGGGCCCGATCTTGATGTTGTTCAGCAGCACGGCAGCTCCTCCGAGGGATTTTACGAACGTTCGAGGCAATTCCTCTCAAGCTAGCTGCGGTTTCTTAGTACTTGCTGTACGCGGAAGTCGGTAGAATTGCGGAGGACGCGCGTGATCTACGCACGCTCTGATACGGCCAGCCTGCAGACACGATTCTAGATCGTTGAGGGCGCGGAACTGTCGATGCAGCGCTCCACGGCAGCCAAATTTACCGTCGCCTCGTGGCGCGCGCAGACCGGCCTGGTACAGATCATTCTGCCTCAAGAACTCATCGAGTCCTTCCGGACCGCGCATCGCGCGGAGCCGTTGGCTCGCCTCAGCGACGCCGTCACGCCGACAGCTTCTGCTCCGCCAGAGGCCGCAGCGGCGGAAACTCGTCCGCGGTCAGCGTCTCCTTGGTGATCAAAAGCGCGACGCCGCGCTCGAGGTCTTGGCGGTGGCCTTCGAGAAGACTGCGCGCCCGCGCATCGCCCTCGGCGATGAGATCGCGAACCGCGAGATCGATCTCCCGACCCGTGGCCTCCGCGGCTGAGACCACCTGGTCCTGCGCCTGCAGGAAAGACATCTGAGGCCGTGGCGCGTAGGTTCGCTGGCCGACGGTCTTGTCCATCCCGTATTTCGTGACCATTTCGATCGCAATTTCGGTCGCGCGCTGCAGATCGTCGGCGGCGCCGGTGGAGACATCGCCGTCGAAGATCAGCTGCTCCGAAGCGCGGCCGCCCATCAGCACCGCAATGCGATTCTTCAATTCGCTGACCGATAGCAGGAAGCGATCCTCGGTGGGTCGCTGCATCGTGTAGCCGAGCGCGCCGACGCCGCGCGGAATGATCGAGACCTTCTGCACCGGATCGACACCGGCCAGATTGGCCGCGACCAGCGCATGTCCCATCTCATGATAGGCAACGCGGCGACGCTCAGCAGGGCTGAGGACTCGGCTCTTCTTTTCGATGCCGGCGACGATGCGCTCGATCGCGACCGTGAAATCGTCGAACGTGACTTCGTGACCCTTGCGGCGGGTCGCGGCGATCGCGGCCTCGTTGATCAGGTTGGCAAGGTCGGCTCCAGTGAAGCCAGCCGTGAGGCCCGCCACTTTGTCGAGATCCACGTTGGCGGCCATCTGGATCTTGCGGACGTGCACCTTGAGAATTGCGAGCCGTCCACTTTTGTCGGGACGATCGACCAGCACCTGGCGATCGAAGCGACCGGCGCGCAACAGCGCCGGATCGAGGATTTCCGGCCGGTTGGTCGCGGCAAGCAGGATGACCCCCGAGCTCGGATCGAAGCCGTCGAGTTCGGCGAGCAGCTGATTCAGCGTCTGCTCCTTCTCGTCATAGCCGCCGAACGAGCCACCGGCGCTGCGGCTGCGGCCGAGCGCATCGAGCTCATCGATGAAGATGATACAAGGTGCGGCCTTCCGCGCCTGCTCGAACAGGTCGCGCACGCGCGCCGCACCCACGCCAACAAACATCTCGACGAATTCGGAGCCGGAGATCGAGAAGAATGCAACGCCGGCTTCGCCCGCGACGGCGCGCGCGAGCAAGGTCTTGCCGGTGCCGGGCGGACCGACCAGCAGAATGCCCTTCGGCACATGCGCACCCAGGCGCCCGTAAGCCTTCGGATCCTTCAGGAACTGCACCACCTCCTGCAATTCGAACTTTGCCTCTTCGACCCCGGCGACATCGGCGAAGGTGACCTTGGTGTCGGTTTCGACATAGACCTTGGCCCGCGACTTGCCGATCGACATCAATCCGCCGAAGCCTTGGCGGTCCATCACCCGACGGCCGAGGAACACCCAGATCAGATAGAACATCAGCCCCGGGACCACCCAGGACAGCAGCGTCTGGATGAAACCGCCGGGCGGCACGCCGGTCACGGTGACGCCTTTGGCGGCGAGCTTGGCGGCAAGCTGCGGGTCCACCCGCGCCGTGATGAAGCCGGTCTTGCCGTCCGGCTGCTTGTCCTTGAACTTGCCCTGGATCGTGTCCTGGGCGACCGCGACCTCGGAGATCTTGCCCTGGTCGATCAGTTGTTCGAATTGACTGTAGGGGATGGTCTCGACCGTATTATAGGTGGTCAGCAGCCATTGCAGCAGCAGCATGCCGAAGCCGGCCAGCAGGATATAGCCGATGGCAATGGCCTGCTTGCGGGTGGACGGATCGGATTCCATGTGAGGCGCCTTTCGTCGGGTCGGGCATGCTGGTCATAACGCCGGAACGGCATCGCCTTTCCAAATCGACCACTTAACAAACGGCAGGTTCTCGGGCTTGTCCTGGATCAAGCCGCGCCGCACCCGCCATGGTTTGATGATCGACGAAGTCCAGCCGGTCGAGGACCCGGACGTGCCCTATGCCGAGATCGACGATCTTCCGCCATCGGTACGGATGCACTTGCCCGTGCATGCGCAGGAGATCTATCGCGCAGCCTTCAACAATGCATGGACGCAATATGCCGCACGCGGCCAACTTCAGCGCGAGCGCATCGCCCACCGCGTCGCCTGGGCCGCGGTGAAGCACAAATACGAGAAGGTCGGCGACGCGTGGCTTTCGCGGGACTGAAGCAAAATTCTACAGCGCGGCATTTGACCACGAACCTCCCCTCCTGAGCCACAGGAGGGGAAAGTCTGCACGGCAACAACGTAAGACCGGCTGGGGCGCACCCCAGCTCAGAACGCCAGCGCCTTGGCCTGCTTGACCTGGGGCAGCGCCTGGATCTGCGCGAGCAGATTCGCAGGTACCGCGCCGTCCACCTCGACCAGCGCGATCGCATCGCCGCCGGCCGCGACGCGCCCCAGATGGAAGGTCGCGATGTTGATCTTGGCGTCGCCCAACAAGCTTGCGAAGCGGCCGATGAACCCCGGCTTGTCCTCGTTGGTGACGTAGATCATCGACTTGCCGAACTCGGCATCGACGCGGATACCCTTGATGTCGACCAGCCGCGGCTTGCCGTCGGCATAGACCGTGCCGGAGACCGCGCGCTCCTGATGCTCGGTGGTGACGGTCACCGTGATCAGGCTCTCATAGTCGCTCTCGCCGGCACGCAGGATCTCGTCGACGACCATGCCGCGTTCCTTGGCGATGACAGGCGCGGACACGACATTGACCTCGCCCAGCATCGGCCGCAGCAGGCCGGCCAGCACCGCCGAAGTCAGCGCCTTGGTCTTCATCTCCGCGACCTGCCCCTCATAGGTGATCTGGATCTTGGCGATGCTGCTCTCGGTGAGCTGGCCCGCGAACGAGCCGAGCTTTTCGGCGAGCGCGATGAACGGCTTCAGCTTCGGCGCTTCTTCGGCCGTGATGGAGGGGAAATTGATCGCGTTCGAGATCGCGCCGGTCAGCAGGTAGTCCGACATCTGCTCGGCGACCTGCAGTGCGACATTCTCCTGCGCCTCGGTCGTGGAGGCGCCGAGATGCGGCGTGCAGATCACATTGGCGTGGCCGAACAGCGGATTGCTGGTCGCCGGCTCCTCGGCGAACACGTCGAGCGCCGCACCGGCGACATGCTTCGAATTGAGCGCATCGAGCAGCGCCTGCTCGTCGACGAGGCCGCCGCGGGCGCAATTGATGATGCGCACGCCCTTCTTCATCTTGGCGATCGCCGCGGCATCAATGATGTTCTTCGTCTTCTCGGTCAGCGGCGTGTGCAAGGTGATGAAGTCGGCGCGCTTCAACAGTTCGTCAAGCTCGACCTTCTCGACGCCGAGATCGCGCGCGCGCTCCTCGGTCAGGAACGGATCGAAGCCGATCACCTTCATATGCAAGCCCTGGGCGCGGTTGCAGACGATCGAGCCGATGTTGCCGCAACCGATCACGCCGAGCACCTTGCCGGTGATCTCGACGCCCATGAAGCGGTTCTTCTCCCACTTCCCGGCCTGGGTCGAGGCGTCGGCCTGCGGAATCTCGCGGGCCAGCGACAGCATCATGGTGATCGCATGTTCGGCGGTCGTGATCGAATTGCCGAATGGCGTGTTCATCACGATGATGCCCTTGGCGGTGGCCGCAGGAATCTCGACATTGTCGACGCCGATGCCGGCACGGCCGATCACCTTCAGCCGCTTCGCGCGCTCGATAATCTTGGCGGTGGCCTTGGTAGCCGAGCGGATCGCAAGGCCGTCATAGTCGCCGATGATGTCGGCGAGCTTGTCCTTGTCCTTGCCGAGATTGGGCTGGAAGTCGACCTCGATGCCGCGGTCCTTGAAGATCTGGACGGCAGCGGGAGAGAGTGCGTCGGAAATGAGAACCTTGGGTTTGGACATGGGGTCTATCCTGCAAAGCGGAATTGGCATGGCAGTCCAAGCCCTCTCTCCTTGTGAGAGAGGGACAACGTCGGCGAAAGTCTTGTAGGGTGGGCAAAGCGAAGCGTGCCCACCATCTTCGCTGTTTATGAATCCGTCATCGCGAGGAGCTCTTGCGACGAAGCAATCCAGACTTTTTGCTTGTCCCTGGATTGCTTCGCTGCGCTCGCAATGACGAGAAGAGCGAGCTTAAGCCGCCTTGGGCAGCGCCGCCTTGGTTTCGGCAAAGGCCCAGTCGATCCACCGCGTCAGGATCTCGACGTCCTTCGCTTCCACCGTGGCGCCGCACCAGATGCGCAGGCCGGCCGGCGCGTCGCGGTAATGCGCGAAGTCGAAGCCGGCATTCTCCTTCTCGACCAGCGCCACCAGCTTCTTCGCAAACTCGGCCTGGGCATCGGCCGAGAGCGAGGTGACGGCGGGATCGATCACCTTCAGGCACACCGAGGTGTTGGAGCGGATCGCCGGATCCTTGGCGAGGAAATCGATCCAGGGAGTTCGCGCTTTCCAGTCCGCCAACGCCTTGGTGTTGGCGTCAGCGCGCGCAATCAGCGCCTTCAGGCCGCCGATCGACTTGCCCCAGTTCAGCGCGTCCAGATAGTCCTCGACGCAGAGCATCGACGGCGTGTTGATGGTCTCGCCCTCGAAGATGCCGGCATTGAGTTTGCCACCCTTGGTCAGACGGAAGATCTTCGGCAGCGGCCAGGCCGGCTTGTAGGTCTCGAGCCGCTCCACCGCGCGAGGGGACAGGATCAGCATGCCGTGCGCGGCCTCGCCGCCGAGCGCCTTCTGCCAGGAGAAGGTCACGACGTCGAGCTTCGGCCAGTCGAGCGCCTGCGCGAAGGCGGCGGAGGTCGCGTCGCAAATGGTAAGGCCCGCGCGGTCAGCGCTGATCCAGTCGGCGTTCGGGACGCGCACACCGGAGGTGGTGCCGTTCCAGGTGAAGACGATGTCGCTCGCCGGATCGACCTTGGAGAGATCCGGGATCTCGCCGTAAGCGGCGTGCAGCTTGGTGACGTCCTTGAGCTTCAGCTCCTTGACGATGTCGCTGACCCAACCTTCGCCGAACGATTCCCAGGCGATCGTAGTCACCGGACGCGCTCCGAGCAGCGACCACAACGCCATCTCGACTGCACCGGTGTCGGACGCCGGCACGATGCCGATCTTGTAGTCGGCCGGAACTTCCAGCACTTCGCGCGTCAACTCGATGGCCTGCTTGAGCTTGGCCTTGCCGATCTTGGCGCGATGGGAGCGTCCGAGCGCTGCGTCTTTGAGGTTTTCGGGGGTCCAGCCGGGGCGCTTGGCACAGGGGCCGGACGAAAAATGCGGCACGACAGGCCGCTGAGCGGGCCTCGCTGCAGTCATGATCTACCCTTCCAGATAGTAAGCCTCCCGTTGGGGGGAGGTGTCCCGCCGTCGTGATTAAGGGAAACGCGACGCAGCGTCAAGGAAGTTCGCGCGGCGCGGAGACAGCATCACGCAGTCGTGGTCGCTCACCTCTATTCGGGCGCGGCGCCAATCGGCGCCTGCCCCGCTGGCGGACGATGTAGGAACGTCATCGATGCATAGGCGCCGATCCACGACCCGATCGCGGCGAAGCCGACATAGACCCAGTTCTCCGTGTAGCTGATCACTGCGAAGGACGAGAGCACGTACCAGACCGAGCTCCAGGTCGCGGCGGAGCCGCGCTTACGCGCCACCACTGCCGTCGTGAACATCACGTAGACCGCGTCGGTGGCCGCGGTCGCGAGCACGACACCGAGGGCCGTAAGCGGATTGATTGCAGACATCGCACCTGCTCCCATCATTCTGTTGCCGTGCCGCACAAACCGACTTCATTGTCTCGCTAATGACAATCATGCAGAATGCGACACGCGGCCAATGCGCAGCACGCGCCAACAACAAGGATACAGCGATGGAACGCGTCCGTCTCGGGAGGAGCGATCTCGAACTGACCAAGCTCGGTCTTGGCACCGCCCCGCTCGGCGGCCTCTTTGCGCCGGTGAGCGAGGAAGATGCCGAAGCGACCATCGCCCGCGCGTGGTCCCTCGGTGTGCGCTATTTCGACACCGCGCCACTCTACGGCTTCGGACTTGCCGAGCAGCGGCTCGGCCGATTTCTGCGCGCGCAGCCCCGCGACACTTACGTGATCTCGACCAAGGTCGGGCGTCTCCTCCGTGCCGGCGCCGCGGCGGCAGAGGACGATCACTACAAGGGCACACCGCGCCTGCGGCCGCAATTCGATTTCAGCTATGACGGCGTGATGCGCTCCGTCGAGGAGAGCCTCGCGCGTCTCGGCCTCGACCGCATCGACATTCTGCTGGTGCACGACCCGGACGATCACTTTGGCGATGCCGTTAACGGCGCGTTCCGCGCGCTGCAGCGGCTGCGCGAGGACGGCTCGGTGGGCGCGATCGGCGCGGGCATGAACCAATCTGAGATGCTGGCACGCTTTGCGGAGAGCGTGCCTGTCGACTGCTTCCTGCTGGCCGGCCGCTACACCTTGCTCGACCAAGGCGCGCTGACAGCCCTGCTTCCGATCTGCCTCGCCCAGAACATCGGCATTGTTCTCGGCGGCATCTACAATAGCGGCATCCTCGCCGATCCCCATGGCGCGGCGAAGTTCAACTACGAGGATGCCGATGCCGCGCTGGTGGCGCGGGCACAAGAACTCGATGCGCTCTGCAAGCAGCATGGCACCGAACTCAAGGCCGCTTCCATCCAATTCTGCGTCGCGCATCCGGCGGTGACGGTGGCACTGCAGGGCGCCCGCTCAGCCGATGAAGCCGCCGAGAACGTCGCGATGGCGAACGCTCCGGTGCCGGCGTCTTTCTGGCAGGAGCTCCGCGCTCGCAATCTTGTCGACCCGCGAGCCCCACTGCCGGGAGATATGCGATGACGATCGATGCCCATCAGCATTTCTGGGATCCTGGAAGGGCCGACTATCCCTGGATGCAGGGAGACGCGATGGCGCCGATCCGCCGCCCTTTTGGGCCGACCGATCTGGCGCCACTGCTCGATGCTGACGGCATCGATGCCAGCATTCTCGTGCAGACCCGATCATCGGTTGCCGAAACCGAGGAATTTCTTGGCATCGCAGACGTCACGCCGTTCGTCGCCGGAGTGGTCGGCTGGGTCGATCTGACCAATCCTGCCGTGGGTGCCACGATCGATCGGCTGCGGACACTTCGCGGCGGCCGCAAGCTGATCGGCATTCGTCACCAGGTGCACGACGAACCGGATGCGAACTGGCTCTGCCGTGCCGATGTCCAGCGTGGCATCGAAGCTGTGATCAGGCGCGATCTGGCTTATGATTTTCTGGTCCGTACCCGCGAGCTGCCGGCCGCGACCGCGACGGCGCGCGCCTTTCCGCAAGGCCGCTTCGTGCTCGACCACTGCGCCAAGCCGCCGATTGCGGCCGGCTTCGATCAGATTTGGGCGGGCCGGTTCGCCGAACTCGCCGCGTGCACGAACGTCTGGTGCAAGGTCTCGGGACTTGCGACGGAAGCCATGTGGGACGATTGGGACGCCGAACGGCTGTCCTCGTATGTCGCGCACGCCGCGCGCTGTTTCGGCGAGGATCGCCTGATCTTCGGCTCGGACTGGCCGGTGTGCCTGCTTGCCGGCGACTATGGCACGATCAAGCGTGCGCTGGAGCGCTGCCTGGCGAGGCTCGGCCCTTCGTTCCGAGACAAGGCGTTCGGCTCAAATGCAAAGGCTGCCTACCGCCTTTCCTTGTAGCTCTGTCGTCAGAACCGGATCGTCATGCCGACATGGCTGCGCTCGAAGCCGAGCCGCTCATAGAAGCGCTGCGCATCGACGCGGCTGTTGTGGGTCAACAACTCGATCAGCTTACAGCGCTTCTCGCGCGCCTGCGCGATCGCCCAGCGCAACAGCAGCTCACCGATGCCACGGCTGCGCCGGTCGGACGCCACCCGGACGTCTTCCACCAGCGCGCGCGAGGCGCCCTGCGAACTCAAGCCCGGCAGAATGCAGAGCTGCAGACAGCCGACCACCCTCCCCGCGTGCTCAGCCACCACGAGCGTGAGATTCGGATCAGCTACGATGGCCTCGAACGCCGCGAAATACGAGGCGGGCAGCGGATCCTCGATCCGCTCGCGCGCGCGGCCAAGATGATCGTCCGCGAGCATCGCGACGATCGCCGCGACATCCTCGCGCCGCGCGGCACGGATGGTGATTGCAGTCGTTTCGGTCATGATTGTCCTGCTCTCAGGCCGCAGGCTGCAGACCGAGTTCGGCTTCCGCGACGGCAATCCAGCGCCTCAGCGCCGGATAGCGCGACAGATCGAAGCCGCCCTCATGCGCCATGCGCGTATAGGCGAGCAGTGCGATATCGGCAAGCGAGAGCGTATCGTCCACCAGGAAGCTCGTGGCGTTCAGCTGACGCTCCATGTGGTCCAACGCCCGATAGCCGCGCGTGAACAGATTGCGGTCGAGCGCATCGACCGGCCTGCCGAGATAGGCGACCTGAAACCGCGCCACCGCGATATATGGCTCGTGACTGTACTGCTCCCAGAACAGCCAGGAATCCATCTGCGCAGCCGAGAAGGGATCGGCCGGAATGAGCACGCTGTCGCGCGCCAGATAGCGGATGATGGCGTTGGACTGAGTCAAGATCCGCGCGTCGGCGAGAACGACGGTCGGCACCTGCCCCCAGGGATTGAGCGCGAGAAAGCCGGAGGTGCGGGTCTCGCCCTTGACGACGTCGATGTCGATCCAGTCATAGGGCAATGCGAGCAGGTCGCACACCCATTTCACCTTGAGACAATTGCCGGATATGCGATCGCCGTAGATTTTCATGTCGCTGCCTCGTGATAGTCGCAGAGCAGCAGGTGTCTGTGGCGGTGTCAACCGCCACGAGCGATCGGCAGATCTTTGAAAGTCTCAGAACTTGTAGCCGAGACCGGCGCGAACGGTATTGATGTTCGTGTCGACTGTGGTCGTGAAGCGAACGTATTCGTACTCGAAGCGGGCAAAGAGTCCCGCGATCAGATTGACGTCGACACCGAGGCCGGCGGAATAGCCGTAGATCAGACGATTGTGCTGCCCTTCAGACGCGCTCAGCGTCGCGCAGAACGGGGGCGTTGCGCTGTTGCAGGGGGAGACCGCAACCGCGTAAGTCGTCGCATAATTGTCGTCGACGGATACGCCCCGGGTGATATCGGCCTTTCCCAGTGCCAACCCGAAGAATGCGTAAGGCAGGAAACTGCCCATCGCGTAGCCGGCCCGGCCGCGAATGGTGGCCATGTCGGAGATCGATATGGACGACGTAGCCGTCGACGTGACGGCGTGATAGAAGCCGTTGACCGGGGAATTGAATGCACGCGACATGCTGGCGGACGAGGTGCCTCCGAAGGAGCCGTGCATATAGCTCATCTCAACGCCCAGCACGACGTCGTCCCACTGCGAATTATATCCTGCGAAGGCGCCATAGGCGCTGGTTTGCGCGGTCGTCTTGCCGAAGGGAAGCGGCCACTGTGACACACCATAACTGCTCTCGATGGTAGTGTTGGCGAGCAACGCGGCCGTCATCGTCTGATTGCTGCCGCTGAACTTCTCATCCGACGAGCCGTAGCCGCCCTGTCCACCGATGTAGAAGCCCTCCCAGTTGACCTGAGAGGTGGTGAGGCCGTCGGTGAAGCTGCCCCGCAGAACGGGAAGATCCGGCAGGTCGGCGGCGTGAGCAGCAGCAGAAACGAAACCGCAGATCACACCCGCCAGCACAACGCGACGCATCGCAACGCTCCAAATCGGACAACTGAACTCTGACCGAGATCATCGCGCGTTAACCTTAATCATTCGTGTCTAAAATTGCCGAGCTGCAATTCTTTCATCCCCTGGTCGAGCGGACATGGAGCGCAAACAAAGCAAAACGGCGCGGGAAAGCCCGCGCCGTCGGCAAGTCGTCAGTTCAGGTGTCCGCTCAGCCCTTGCGGATCAGCGGCATCATCGGAGGCGGCGGCGGACTGTCGAAATTCCAGCGCACGCCGAGCTTCAGATCGTGCGAGGTGATGTCCTTGAACTTGAAGTAGTTGCCGGTGGTGGTGCCGTCATAGGCCGACAGCACGCCGGTCCGTCCTTCGCCCATGTTGACGTAACTGTAGGCGAGTTCGAGCACGAGGTTGGGATCGACCTGATAGGCGAGACCCGCATGGGCCGCCCAGGCGAAATTCCATCTCGAGGCGCTCGGCGCGCTGGCGAAGCTCGGAGCGCCCGTGAAGCTGTTGATGCCGGTGTCGGTGAAGTTCGAGATGGTCACGCGCGCGCCGCCGACGCCCGCACCGATGAACGGGGTGATGCACCACCAGGTGCCGAGATCGACATAGGCGTTGGCCAGAACCAGCCATTCGGACTTGCTGGCGCTGTAGTTGTCGATGCCGGAATACGGGATGCCGAAGGCAGTTGCGGTGAAGCGGTCCGTCCCCTTGAAGTTCGAATTGCCGCGATATTGCCCGGTGATGTCGCCGCGGAACCAGTTGTTGAAGCGGTACCCGACGCCGACCCCGTAGATGCCGGCGGTATCGAACGCCGAGGTCTGGTTGAATGACGTCATCGGCGTATAGGCCGACTCGCGGGTGTAATGAACGTCACTGGTCCTTTGGTTGCTGAAACCGATCTCACCGCGCAAATACCAACCGCCGAAATCCGCGGCCGGCGGCGGCGCGTACATGGGCGGAGGCGCGATCGGCATATCGGCCGCAAAGGCCAGTGTAGAAAACAGCGAGGCCGCTCCGGCGGCGATCAAAGACATAACGCTACGCATTGCTTCGTCCCTTTAGCGCGGTGGGGGCGAAATTCGAGGCCCACATCAAAACTGACGGCTACACGATGACGTCAAATGCTTAAGCGCCACTTAACCCTAATAATTAAGGTTGATAATTGCTTGATCGCGCGCAGCCGCATGGACACAGCACAAATACACGCATTGCGTGCCCATCAAATAACTAACAACTTACAGCAATCGATCTATGAAAGAACGGACGCAGATCTCGCCGGGCGCCGAAACCGGACTACGGCCGAACTAACAACTCGCTCGCATCGCCCCCTCATCGCAGGCCGATCAGGTACGAGCGGCAAAGACGACGACGCCGACCGTCAATTCAATGACGGCCGGCGCAGTTCGTCGCAAAGCTCGAATGGGCTAACAGCTCACGCCGCGGCAGCAGCGGCCTGACCGAGCGCATCGACGATGTTGTCGACGACCTCCTCGACCAGGATGCGGTCATCGCCCTCGCCCATCACGCGGATCACGGGCTCGGTGCCGGAGGAACGCACCAGCAGCCGGCCATGGCCGTTCAGGCGCTTCTGGCCGGTGTCGATCGCTGCCTTGACATCGGCATCGTCGAGCGGCTTGCCGCTGCGATAGCGTACGTTCTTGAGGATCTGCGGCAGTGGATCGAAGCGATGGCAGACTTCGGAGACCGGACGCCGCAGCTTCTGCACCGTCGCCAGCACTTGCAGCGCGGCGACGAAGCCGTCGCCGGTGGTCGCGTAATCGGACAGGATGATATGGCCGGACTGCTCGCCGCCGAGGTTGTAGCCGTCGGCCAGCATGCGTTCGAGCACATAGCGGTCGCCGACCGGCGTACGCACCAGCTCCAGGCCCTGCCCCTGCAGGAAGCGCTCCAGACCGAGATTGGACATCACGGTCGCAACGATGCCGGGCCGCGCCAATCGTCCGTCTTCCTTCCAGCTCTGCGCGATCACCGCGAGCAATTGATCGCCATCGACGATGTGGCCGCGCTCGTCGACCAGGATGACGCGGTCGGCATCGCCGTCCAGCGCGATGCCGATATCGGCGCGCATCTCCCGCACCTTGCGGCACAGCGCCTCCGGCGAGGTCGAGCCGCACTCCTTGTTGATGTTGAAACCGTCCGGCTCGACGCCGATCGCGATCACGTCGGCGCCCAATTCCCACAGCGCTTCCGGCACCACCTTGTAGGCGGCACCGTTGGCGCAATCGACCACGACGCGCAGGCCGTCCAGCGAGAGATCGCGCGGCAGCGTCCGCTTGGCGAATTCGATGTAGCGGTCATGCACGCCGTCGATGCGGCGCGCGCGACCGAGGCTAGCGCTCTGCGCGAGCTTCTTCTCGAGCGGCTCGTTGAGCAACTGCTCGATCTGCTTCTCGACCTCGTCGGAGAGCTTGAAACCCTGCGGGCCGAACAGCTTGATGCCGTTGTCCTCGAACAGGTTGTGCGAGGCCGAGATCATGACGCCGAGATCGGCGCGCATCGACTTGGTCAGCATCGCGACCGCCGGGGTCGGCATCGGGCCGACCAGCATCACATCCATGCCGACCGAGGTGAAGCCCGCCACCATGGCGTATTCGATCATGTAGCCCGAGAGGCGGGTATCCTTGCCGATCACGACGCGATGGCGATACTCGCCGCGTTGAAACAGTAGACCCGCGGCCTGCCCGACTTTGAGCGCGAGTTCCGGCGTGATCAGGCCATTGGCGCGGCCACGAATCCCGTCGGTCCCAAAATAGTTACGGCTCATAAAACCCCCAGCAACAGCCCCTGGATTCCGTGCCGGGCGACGAATCAACGGATCCGTTCCAATTCACCGGCCAGCTGCGGGGTTATAATCGCGTTACTGCGAAGATGGCTTCAAAAAAAATGATGAATCGTTACCGCGAGACTTCGAAGCCACACCTAACCCGTTGTTAACATTAATATTTGCCAGATCAAGCCCGTACTACTCGCGGCGTTCTCCGCTACCTTTGTCCCGGGATGGGGCCGGCTGCGTCGCACTCACGGGATCGGAGGCCGGGAAGGTCTCCTCCAGCCCCTCCTCCAGCTCCGCTTCGAGCCGCGCCTTTTCCGTGTCCTTTTTCTTGTCCGTGGCGTCCCGGTCTTTTGGTTTCGCGCTCATGGCTGGGAGCCCTTTCATCTCGCCCCGTCTTCTGTCTCGCCCTACCTTGACTCCCCGGCATTGCGTCCTGTTCCAAGTTCGATTTGGCAGCCGCCGCAAAGATGCTAGATGACACCCCGCGCATCAAAAGCAAGACGGGGCCGGGAGCCAACAGCGATGAAGCATATCACCTGCATCGAGGATCTGCGCGAGCTGCACAAGCGGCGCGTGCCGAAGGCCTTCTTCGACTATGCCGATCGCGGCTCCTATGCCGAGGAGACCCTGCGCGCCAATCGCGACGACCTGCAGAAGATCAAATTCCGGCAGCGCATCCTGGTCGACGTCTCCAAGCGCGATCTGTCGACCACGATCCTGGGCGAGCCGTCGGCGCTGCCGATCGTCCTCGCCCCTGTCGGCCTGCTGGGCATGCAGCATGGCGACGGCGAGATTCACGCCTGCCGCGCCGCGCAGGCGGCCGGCATCCCGTTTACGCAGAGCACGATGTCGATCTGCTCGATCGAGGACATCGCCGGCAGCGTGGAGAAGCCGTTCTGGTTCCAGCTCTACGTGATGAGAGACCGCGGCTTCATCAAGGCGCTGATCGAGCGCGCGATCGCCGCGAAGTGCAGCGCGCTGTGCCTGACCGTCGATCTGCAGGTGATCGGCCAGCGCCACCAGGACATCAAGAACGGCATGAGCGTGCCGCCGGAATGGTCGTTGTCCAAGTTGTTCGACTTTGCGACCAAGCCGGCCTGGGTCAAGGGCGTGCTGCAAGGCAAGCGCCGCACCTTCGGCAACATCGCCGGCCACGTCAAGAACACGGAAGATCTCACCAAGCTGTCGGCCTGGACGGCATCGCAATTCGACACCAGCCTGAACTGGAAGGACATCGACTGGATCCGCTCGATCTGGCCGGGCAAACTGATCTTGAAGGGCATTCACGACGTGGAGGACGCCAAGCTTGCGACAGAGACCGGTGCGCAGGCGCTGGTGGTCTCGAACCATGGCGGCCGTCAGCTCGATGGCGCGCCGTCGTCGATCCATGTGCTGCCCGGCATCGTCGACGCGGTCGGTGACAAGATCGAGATCATGTTCGATGGCGGCATCCGTTCCGGTCAGGACGTGATGCGCGCGCTCGCACTCGGCGCGAAATCCTGCATGATCGGCCGCGCCTATGCCTACGGCCTCGGCGCCGGCGGCCAGATGGGCGTGGCGAAGGCCATCGACATCATCAGGAACGAGCTCAACACCACCATGGGGCTCTGCGGCGTCAACACCATCGCCGAGATCGACCGAAAGGTGCTGGCGAATTAGGGCGCGGACGCAACTGACGCGAGGCCGCAGCCTGATTGTGGCTACAAAGTCGCTCCCGCCGACCATATGAGACGACAGCAAATTGAGGCCGCCGAACCGAAATTCGGCGGCCTCCTTTATGTCGACGCGGTAGCGGAGCACGAGGCTCAGATCCCGGTCTACAATCACTTCAAGTATGCAGGAGACTTAGCGGGTCGGGCACCGTTCCGTAGCTCGGTAGATTGCGAGGTGGTAGATCTACGGGTCCAGCGCCGCTCCGAGGCGCATTGAACCATGAGAGCGGCGCCGAGCCGGTCGTCAATTCGCAGCCGCGTTGGGGCACAGCTCGACGGGCAGATTGATTTCAAACTGCGCGCCGCCGCCTTCTGCAGACGACGCCAAGAGTTGCCCGCCGTGGCGCTCCACGATCAATCGACAGATGGCCAGTCCCAACCCCATTCCCTGAGATTTCGTGGTCACGAAAGCATCGAAGATGGTGTCGAGCTTCTCCGGATCGATGCCGGGTCCGGTGTCCGTGACCTTGATGCCGATCCCATCGTTCAGCCGCCGCTCGGTCGTCAATCTCAGGACCCGGAGTTTACCTTCGCTTGCATCCATGGCCTCGATGGCGTTGCGAATCAGGTTGAGGAGGACGTCCTGCAATTGACCCCGATGCCCCCAAACGAGCGGCAGCCCCGGCTGAAGTTCCGTTTGCACTTCAATGTCGTGTTCTGCGAACTCGAAATGCAAACTCTCCACAATGCTTGAGATCATTGCGTTCACATCGATCGCCATCCGCCGGCGATTGGACTTCCGGAACAGGTCGCGAATGTTATCGAATATCTCGCTCGCTCGGCGTCCTTCGGTGACGATCTTGTTGAGGGCCGACCGCGCCTTCCCGACATCAGGCGGGGTATGGCCCAAGAATCGCAAAGCGGTGCTTCCCCTCATCACGATGGCGGCAAGGGGCTGCTTGACCTCGTGCGAGATCGACGCAACCGCCGCCTCCAAGTTCATCAACTTGTTGTCGCGCTCGCGTCGCAACATCGCATTCGCACCAGCAAGGCGCGTGTACAGTCCGGTCGTCTCTGCAAGCAGGATGACGAGCACAATCGTCGAGGTGGCGATTGAAAGCATGCGGCTGACGTAAAATCCAAGACTAAAGCGAACCACAGTAAGAGCCAGTTCGCCGATCATCGCGCAAACCACCACCATCAACCCGAGATCGAGAATAGATCGACGATATACCCACAACAATCCGAGCGAGAGCGCACAAAACAGCAAGTCGACCAACGGGGCGAACGTACCCAGCATCGTGAGATCCGTTGCGCTTGTGAAAAGGCGCGGCAAATACGGATCTGCCGCAATTGCGATTCCTGTCAATGCCAATACGATTGCAACCGTGATCGCCACGCATCGGCCGATAGCAGACCGGATCGGGCCCCGAATTCCGGACGGGTCGCGTTTCAGCAAGACATAGGCAGAGAGAGCCGCCGGGAAGCCAAAATGCCAGAAAATATAGAGCCACGCGGTAGTCTGGATACCAGCGCCGAGGAAGCCTGCCGGAGCAAAGGCGCCCGGAAAAGTCAGCGCATGGGGAATGACAATGAGCGCCGTGAAAAGATAGCCGCCCGCAAGTACCAGCAATGCGCGTGACCGGGAGATCGAGAACTGGGCGAACAACAGAATGGCCGTGATCAGATCGGTGACGAGAATCGTGGCGTTCAGGAACGGTATGAACGCGGCGAAGATCGGCAGCGTGATCGACGCGAAGGGAGCAACAATCGCAACGGTGAAAAATAGAAGCACGACGGCTCTGCGCGCGATACGATTTTGCGTGGCTGTCGGCTGAAGATTGATGAGTCCGATCTCGCTGTCGAGCCCCTCGTAGGCTGACAGCTGGTCAACTGTGTCCCCGTCGCGCGCACCTTGAGAGGCTGCCTGGTCGCTCATTTACGATGGCGAGAGTTGGCTTGAGAGCCACAGACGGACGAGATCCGGCAGCCCTTTCGCCGCCAGCTTTTCAACGATATGCGCCCGATGGAATTCCACGGTACGCGGGCTGATGCCGAGTTCGACGGCGATCTCCTTGTTGGCTTTTCCGGTCACCAGACGCTTGAAAACCTCGTCTTCCCGCGGCGTCAACTTTTGGAGGCAGCGGCGCGCCGTTTCGGCGTCGATTGTCCCGATATAGCTCTGCTGGGGACGCAGGGCCAGATCGATAGCGGCCAGCAGCGCATCGGCTTCAAACGGCTTTTCCAGAAAATCCACTGCGCCCAATTTCATTGCCGCCACGGCCATGGAAACGTCGCCATGGCCCGTGATCAGCATGAACGGCAACATCGCGCCGGCAGCCCGAAGCCGGCGCAGGAGTGTGAGACCATCCACGCCCGGCATGCGGACGTCGCTCACGATGCAACCGGGCTCCAGCCCCGCGCCTCGCGCCAGCAATTCCTCAGCCCGTTTGTAGGTGCGGACCGTGTAGCCGGCGTCTTCGAGCAGATCGAGCAGAGACTCGCGCATCGCTCGATCATCTTCGACGACATGGATCACGGATTTACCAGGCACAGCGCTTTCCCCAGCGACAGCCAGCAAACCTGATAGCAGGCCCGCTATCCGTCGAGTTGATCAGGATCAACTCTCGGTTTCCAAGCGGCGCCGTGAACGTACCCAGGCTGACCGGATCTTGGCGCTGGAGGCGCTTTCCCCGTAAGTCTACTACCTCGCGTAATCCCGAGTTACCCGCTCATGTGTCCTCCGATAGACCGTTTGCCAATGGTTGAGTGACCAGATCGCAGGGAATGAAAATGGACCCGGCCTAGATCTTGATCGCTGCATTCGGTCGGTGTGATGACCCGAACCATCCCCAAGGTTGTCCCCTCATCACATGCGCACCGAAAAGGCCGTCGAACGATAAGTTCGACGGCCTTTTTTTTGTTTGGTGAGTGAGCCGGCGCGCCAACTATTTCCGAGAATGGCGGCTTTGCGGAGCAGCGCCCATGTCGCCTGCCACCCGCAATCAGTCTCGGGCCGATCGAGTCCCGGCGAGACGTGCCGGCGTGGTCGAACGTTCGGGTTTGTGCCGCCAAAAAGCTGGTTGGAAACAGACGCCGCAGCCGGCTTCGCAAGCACTCGCTCCCATAAGGAGAGAGGGCAGGAGCAGTCACATGGGCGGCGTGATGCCGTCGCGGCCGACGTTGACGCGGTTGGCTTCCAGCATGTCGTCCTTCTTGGTCGCTCCGAAAATGATGATCTGCGCCCCCACCTTCACTTCGGACTTATCGCTGGCGACGAAGGTCACGATCGGCGTGCCCGGCGGCACCACGACCTTCTTCTCCCCATCCTTGTACTTGACCAGGATGTTCTGGCCGTCGGTACCCTTCACCGTCTGTGCCACGGTCGCGTTGGTCATGGTCGAGTTCGGCTGGCGGTCCCAGGGACGGAAGCCTTCTGCCGCGCCGCGCTGATTCTCCGGGAAGATGTGAACAGCGATCGCCTTCTGGGTGCCATCGGGCTGAGGCATGCCGGTGACGCCGATATAGGAGCCATCATTGATCTCGGCCAAGGAGGTCTTGACAACCGCGAACACCGCAACGTCATCGGTCATGCGGACCTTCACCTCGTTGCCATCTCGCGTCTTGATGGCGAGCACGGGACCGTCGATCGCCTCGATCTGCCCCCGAATGCGGACTGTGGACGGCTGCTGAGCGAGAGCAAGCGTGGAGACCAGACCGAGCGCAAGCGCCGCAAGGCCCGACTTCAAAAGAGAACATTTTCGACATAACCTCTCCGGATGCTGGAACAATCCACAACCTGCGACCCGACCACAACGGAGCTATTCAGGTGACAGCGCGCAGCTGGATATGAGGGTATTACGCAACGAAGCGGCGGCTGTTACATCGGCGGCGTTATTCCATCGCGGCCGACGCTGACACGGCTGGTCTCGAACGAGCCGTCGGGCAGCTGTTTCATGAAGGCGATCACCTTGGCGCCCGGCTTGAGCTCGGACTTGTCGCCGGGCAAGAAGGTGACGACGGGCGTCTCCGGTGTCACGTCGACCTTCTTCTCGCCGCCCTTGTATTTGACCAGCAGCGTGTGACCGTCATTGGAGACGACGCTCTCCGAGACCGTGGCGTTGGTCATGCTGGAGTTCGGCTTCAGGTCCCACGGCCGCGAGCCCTCGCCCGTGCCGCGCATATTCTCCGGAAAGATGTGCACCTCGACCGCCTTCGGCGCGCCGTCCGGACCCGGCAGCGTGGTGACGCCGATGAAGGAGCCGACCTTCACATCCGCGAGCTGCGCCTTGACGACGCCGACCACGCGGAGATCGCCGGTCATGTGCAGCCGGACGTCCTCGCCTGTGCGCGACTTCACCGTGATCACATCGCCATCGGTGGTCTCGACCGTGCCACGCACGCGCGTCGGCACCGGCGCCTGCTGGGCGAGCGCGAAAAGGGATGTCGATGCAAGCATGACGACTGTAACAAACGGGCGGACCAGAACGACACGAACAGGCATGATGAGCTCCGAGGCTTGCCGCGGATGAATTCCCATCCGCGGCCCACACGACGCGTGCGGGGGACGAAGATAGATACGCTCCACCTTCGCGCTTATTCCGCGCTCAAGCCCTTGTGAGATCGGCTTCGACCAGCGCGCGGAGTTCCGCCGTCACTTGCGGCCGCTCCCCGAACCACAGCTCGAAACCGCGGACAGCCTGGTGCAGCAGCATGCCGAGCCCATCGGCGGTCCGCAGTCCCCTCGCCCGCGCGGCTGCCAGCAATTGCGTTTCGAGCGGCACATAGACGAGATCAGCGACCACGCAGCTTTCCGGCAATGCGCCGATGTCGAGCTCGAGCGGCGGCTGGCCGTGCATGCCGAGGGAGGTGGTGTTGACGAACAGGCCGGCGCGCGGCAGCAGCGCACCGATGCCGTCCCAGCGCGTTGGCAGCACGCACGCGCCGAACTGATCGGCGAGGCCTTGGGCCCGCGCCAGCGTGCGGTTGACGACATGAACGCGGCCGATGCCGCGCTCGAGCAGCCCGAACACGACGGCGCGCGCCGCGCCGCCGGAACCCAGCACGAGCGCCTCGTCGGTACGGTCCCAGCCAGGCGCCGAAGCATCGAGATTTTCGATGAAGCCCTCGACGTCGGTGTTGGTCGATCGCAGTACCCCGTCATCGTACCACAGCGTGTTCGCGGCGCCGACCGCGTGGGCGCGGGCATCTGGCTGCGTCAATGTGAGCACGCGCTCCTTGTGCGGAATCGTGACATTGGCGCCGATGAAGCCGTGCTTGGAGAGATGGGTGACGAAGTCGGCCAGTTCCTCCGGCGGCACGGCTTCGATCGAATAGCCGCCGGCGATCCCAAGCTTGTGGAGCCAGTGATGATGGATCAGGGGCGAGCGCGAATGCGCGGCGGGCCAGCCGATCAAACAGGCAGCGCGGGCTTTGGGAGCGGTCATGGCGGTGACATTGGCCAAGCGCGCGGTGCTGTCAATGCTTGCGGTCAAGGCCTGGTCAATGCTTGGGCTCGACGGCTGCGGCGGCGTACAGGGCTAGCAGCAGCGCAAAGGCCGCCGCGATCCAGACCGCCATCAGATTGAGCTGCGGATAAGCCCAGGCATCAGCGGCCGAGCCCGCCACCAGCGCGGCCCAGAGCAGGACGTTCGGCACCCAGCCAAACCGGGGTCCGCCGGTCAAGGCTACCGCGAGTTGCTGGCCACTTTGACCAGCGCGCCGCTCACATAGGTCAGGCCGAGCCCGCCGGCCCCGCCGATCTGACAGGCTGCATTCTCCAGGCCCATGGCCACCACGATGCCGGCCACCGCGCTCTGGGGCAGGCCCTTCAGATGACAAAGCGTCGCCGCGACCAGCAGGCCACCCTCGACCACCAACAGCAGAGACTGCGCATAGGCGCTGCGCAAGCGCATGATCAGGCTTCCCAGCGCCGCGCCCGCCACGAACAGGCCGATCAGGCCGGCCGCATAGGCCGCCTCCCACCACTGCGCTTCAGCGAGGCTGACGCTCATGCGGGTCGCGTTGCCGCTCATGAAGGAGACGAACAGGCCGCCCAGATGCAAAAAACCGATGCCGTCGACGAAGCCGGCGAGCGCGCTCAAGGCGAGGGCAAGGATCAGGTTCCGGAGATCGTCGAGCATGAAAAGCAGCCGATGCCAGCGCTGTTTTCAAAGCGAACGTATTGGTGAGCTGGCGCCCATCGCAGATGCGTTCCCCCTCGCCCACCGGGGAGAGGGTGAACGGAGCCGGGCCAGCATTGACCGGCCGGACATCGGGCTTCTAAAGCCGCTCCGCCGGCTCGGTTCCTATCGATCAGGAGAAAGCCGTCGGCGGAATGAGCATCAGCTCGCGGCCAGCGCCTCGGCCGCGATATCCGGCGGTGCTTCGCCGCCTTTGATGTCGCTCACCGCCCGCTCGATGGTCTCGCGATAGCGCACCAACGGCGGGCGCACGCCATGGGTCAGGAGAGCACGGCGGACAGTGGGAGAGGCGCCGGTGATGAAGAGCCTGATGCCCTGGCGCTTGGCTTTCGCGGCCACCCGGCTCATGGCGTTGGCGGCGGTCGAATCCAGGAACGGCACGGCGGAAAAATCGACCACGAAAGCCTTGCGGCGATCGGCGATCGAATCGAGCACGGTGCCCACGGTCGAGGCGGCGCCGAAGAAGAAGGCGCCGGTGATGCGGTAGATCAGCACGTCCTTGTCGGAACCGAGCTTCGGATCATAGGGCACCCGCGCGTCGTCGAAGTCCGGCCGGTCTTCCGTCGCCAGCGGCGTACCAGCCTCCACACCCGTCATCTGCGCCATGCGGTGGATGAAGAGGACGGCGCCGAGCGCGAAGCCGACCAGGATGCCTTCGGTGAGATCGCGGAAAATCGTGAGCAGGAAAGTCGAAAGCAGCACGGTGGCATCGCCCCAGGAGGAGCGGATCAGGGTCATGAATTCGTGCTTCTCGGCCATGTTCCAAGCCACCACCACGAGCACGGCGGCGAGCGCGGACAGCGGGATGTAGCTCGCCAGCGGTGCCGCGATCAGCATGAACAGCATCAGAAATACCGAGTGCAACATGCCGGAGACAGGGCCGCGCGCGCCGGCCCGCACATTGGTCGCAGTACGGGCGATAGTCCCGGTGACGCAGATGCCGCCGAACAACGCCGAACCGACATTCGCAAAGCCCTGCGCCACCAGTTCGCAATTGGAGCGGTGCCGGCGGCCGGTCATGCCGTCGGCAACGACGGCCGACAGCAGCGACTCGATCGCACCCAGCAGCGCAAAAGCGATGGCATCCGGGAACACAGCCACCGCCTTGGCGAGCGAGAAGGCCGGCAGGGCCGGCAGCGGCAGCTCGCGCGGGATGCCGCCGAAGCGGGTACCGATGGTTTCGACCGGAAGGTTGAAGGCCCAGGTGAAGACAGCGGCAACGGCGACAGCAATCAGAATCCCGGGCCAGGTCGGGCGCAGCCGCTTCAACCCGACGATGATCAAAATCGCGGCCGCGGCGAGCAGGAGTGCAGGGATGTTGGTCGTCGGCGCGCCATGGGCCAGCGCAACCAGCTTCGGAAGCAATTCGCCGGGCTCCTTTTCCGTCAGCGTGATGCCGAACAGATCCTTGAGCTGGCTTGCGAAGATGATCACGGCGATGCCTGCCGTGAAGCCGACCGTCACCGGATAGGGGATGAACTTGATGTAGGTGCCAAGCCGCAAGTAGCCCGCGATCACCAGGATCACACCGGACATCATGGTCGCCAGGATCACGCCGTCGAGGCCCTGGACATCGACGGTATGGGCGACCAGCACGATGAAAGCGCCGGCCGGGCCACCGATCTGGAAACGGCTGCCACCGAGCAGCGACACCAGGAAGCCGCCGATCACGGCGGTATAGAGCCCTCGTCCCGGCGAGACGCCGGAGGCGATCGCGATCGCCATGGAGAGCGGAAGCGCCACGATCGCAACGGTAAGACCGGAGAGTGCATCCGCCCGGAGGTCGGAGAGGCCATAGCCTTCGCGCAGCACAGTCAGCAGCTTGGGCGAAAACAGCTCGGCGAAAGTCGGCTGATGCTCCGCGCCCCGGCTCCGCGTCACGCGCTCACTGGCAATGCTCATTTACAATGCTCCCGTCGTATCATCGGCCGGCTCCCGCCACGCAACGATGTCTCAAGCACGACGAAACGCGCCGGCTCCGCCGTGCGGCGCAAGCCTATGACGCGTCATCGCGTTCAGCCTCAATATTTGACGGCCCACGCGGCGGAGGCGGTCCCGGCTCCTTCAGACGAACACCGCGCCCGCCATTCTCGCTGCGCGTATGTTCGCCGATCAGATCCACGCCCGCACGATTGAGCGCATCGACGACCTTGGTCAGCGTATCCACGACGCCCCGGACGTTGCCTGTAGAGGCTTCCATCCGCTGGATCGTCGGTAAGGACACACCGGCCAGCTCGGCCAAGGTTTTCTGATCTATCCCGAGCAGCGCTCGCGCTGCCCGCATCTGGAACGACGTGATCACACTGGCCTCACGTGACAAGCATCATAACTGATGCTTAGAACCAAGACAATGATGTAAAATACATCACACAAGGACGTGAAGCAAGAGCAAACCTCCCCCCGTTCAGGAGGGGAGGCCCGCAGCCGAACGAGGGGCTTAGTCCTTAGGCCGCATCCCGATGCGAAGCGATGATGTGCTCGGCGGCGCGCCCCGCCACCTCGGCCATGTGGTCGAACTGGCGAGTGAAGCTGCCGGCCCCGGCGGTGGCGGAGCGCAATTCGACGATCAGTTCGCCGATCTCGGCCTCCGGCATCATCGCCCGCACGCAATCCCAGCCCGGCCAGCCGTCGCGCGTGTCGAAGGAGAGGATCTGGCCGCGTCGCGCCGACAGAATGGCATTGATCTTGGCGGTCGCATCGGTGGGACAGACGATCTCGACCGTGTAGATCGGCTCGAGCAGCACCGGCTGGCACTGCGGCAGCGCCTCGCTGAGACCGATCCGGGCCGCGGTCCGGAACGCGAGATCGGAGGAGTCGACGCTGTGATAGGAGCCGTCGGTCAACGTCACCGCGACGTCGATCACGGGGAAACCGAGCGGGCCGCGCGCAAGCCCATCGACGACGCCCTCTTCCACCGCCGGGATGTAGTTGCGCGGCACCGCGCCGCCGACCACGGTCTCGGCAAACTTGAAACCCTCGCCGCGCGACAACGGCTTGATCTCGAGTACGACATCCCCGAATTGGCCGTGGCCGCCGGACTGCTTCTTGTGGCGCCCGCGCTGGGTGATGGGCTTTCGGATGGTTTCCTGATAGCCGATTCCCGGCGCATGCGATTTGACATTGACGCCGAAGCGGTCACGCAAGCGCTCCAGCGCGACCCGCAGGTGCATCTCGCCCTGCCCCCATAGCACCGTGTCATGGGTGCGTTGGTTCTGCACCATCGAAAGCGACGGATCCTCTTCGCTCAGCCTGAGCAGTGCCTGACCCAGCTTGACGTCGTCCTTACGGTCGATAGCGGCGATCGAGATCGCGAGCACCGGAGAGCACGGCTCGACCTTGCTCAGTGCCGCAGGCGCGCTCTTGCCGGTCGCGATCGTGTCGCCCGTCTTGACCGGGTCGAGCTTGCCAAGTGCAACGGTGTCTCCAGCTTCCGCGGCCGCGCGCTTGTTATCGTAGCTGCCGTTGGCGGCAAGAATACCGGAGACCCGCGCGGTCTCGCCCGAAGCCACATGCAACGTGGCGCCGTCGTCGAGATGACCGGCCAGGAGCCGCGTCAACGACAGCTTGCCGCCATGCTGCAGATGGAGCGTCTTGAAAACGTAGCCGAGCGCTTCCTTCTGGTCCTTCACGCCGAGCCGCTTCGCGGTCTCGGCCACACCTGGCGCTTCATGGCGCAACGCCTTCAGGAGGCGCAGCACGCCGTTCTCGCGCAGCGCCGAGCCGAGCAGCACCGGACAAATCACCCCTTCGCGCAGTTCGCGGGCGAGATCATCGAACACGGCATCGCGCGGCGGCTGGATGTCTTCGAGCAACTGCTCCATCAGCGCGTCGTCATGGTCGGCGAGCTTCTCCAGCATCGAGAAGCGCGCCTCCTTCTCACGGTCGAGATCGCCGCCTTCGAGCGCGATCACCTCGGAAGCCTTATGCTCGCGATAGACGAAGGCCCGTTCCAGCGCGAGATCGACGAAACCTTCGATCAGCTCGCCGTTCCAGATCGGGATTTGTCGCAACACCAGCGGCATCCGTGAGGCCGGCTGCAAGATCGCCAGCGTGTCCCTGATCCGCGCATTGGCGCGGTCGATCTTGTTCAGGAACAGAAAACGCGGAATGCCGAGCTCTTCTAGTTCGCGCAGAATGATCTGCAGCTGCGGCAGCTTCTTCTCGTCCGCCTCGCAGACCACGATCGCGGCGTCCACCGCAGGCAGCGCCGCGCGCATGTCGTGCGCGAATTCGATCGAGCCTGGGCAGTCGAGGAACGTGTAGCTGTCACCCATGAATTGCGTGGTCGCGACCGTCAGGGCGATGCTCATCTTATGATGGCGCGCCTCAGGGCTGGCGTCGCCGACGGAGGTGCCGGCGTCGACGCTGCCGGCGCGCGCAATCGCGCCCGTCCGCGCCAGGATCGCTTCCAACAGAGTGGTTTTACCGCTTTGGAAAGGGCCCACCAGTGCGATGCACCGTGGACCGCGGGGACTTCTGACGTCTTGTCCCATTCGCCGCCTCCTTGATCTGGAGCTCGGCCCTTGATTGGGTCGGCGAAGGCTAATGCTCTGCCTGGCGAGCTACTTTGGCAAGCGGGAAAACGTCGCTGCGTTGCAGAGACGCTTCCTCTCCCCGGGGCTTTACGGAGAGAGGCCGTGTTCACGACAAAGGGAAGATTACAAAAGGAAGATCAACGACCCGGACGCAGTTCCAGGCTTTCGAGTCCTGCCGACACGGCGAGGCCGACCTGCCCTTGCACGCTGAGCGGCTGCAGCGCGATCGAATTGGCGGAGCCGCCGATCAGCACGTTGCCGCCGAGGCCGACGCCGACCGCCGCCGAGCCCTGGGCGCCGGCGTAGTCGCCCGACAGATCGCCGATCCCGAGCCGCGCGACAGGCGCATAGACCACCCAGGCCAGCGTCGATTCCTGTGTGATGCCGAGGTCGACGCCCACCTTCCGGATCGTCGCGATATAGCGGTCCTCGGGCAAGCCATCGGCGCGCAGCACGCAGCCGAGATGAGTGACCGAGCCGACAATAAATCCGATGCTCGTGCCGCCGCGGCATTCGAGCACGCCGACGCGGACGCGGTCCATCTGTTGCGCATGAGCGCCGGCGCCGGTGGCCGCCACGACGATGGCCGCGAGCCCCGCAAGGAGAGACGAGCGCATGAACAAAAACTCCGGATGAAATGAAAGATGATGCAGGCCCGGCGATCAGGAGCGCGATCAACCGCGCACCGCATCTATGGCACAATGAAGGAGTTCGTACCAGGAGGCGAAAGCATCTTCGCTGCGAAAGACAATCAAGACGAACGGCGACGAAGCGATTTCGACTCGCGGAAACCCCATGGAGACGCGGCGGATGCTCGCGTTCCTGAACCTCCATTCATCCACTCCGCTTCGTCCGCGAAGTTCTTCACACCGATCAGGTCGACAAATCGTCGCAGCGCTGCGCGCCTCTCGCGGGCTCAACGGTAGAATAGTTCGAGGTGGGACGACGGATGGCTCGGACTGCGATGCAGTGGCAGAATCGGCTGCAGCTCGACCTCGACGACGCCGGCGGCGATGTTGAGGCCGATCTGGCCCTGCAGGCTGATCGGCTGCAGCGCCGCTGCACGATCAGGTCCGCCCCACAGGAAATTGCCGCCGAAGCCGACGCCGGCCGAACCGTTGGCCGTGAAGCCGCCATAGCGCCCGCGCAACTCGCTGCGGCCGAACTCGTTGACCGGTGCAGTCACGGCCCAGGCCAGCCTGGTCCGCGCGGTGACGCCGAGATCAATCCCGAAGCGGCGCAGCCGCGCGGCATAGCGCTCGGGGCGATAGCCCTGGCTGCGAAACAAGCAGCGCAGGCGTGCAGAGGAGGTCACGAAATAGCCGGGATGCCGATGGCCTTCGCATTCGAGGATGCCGACACGCATCGGCCGGAGATAATGGGCCTGCGCGACCGGTGCGAACCAAGCCAACAACACGATCGACAGCAGGACCCGGCGCGTCAAAACTCGAACTCCGCAACGCTACAAACTTGCGTTGCAGACACAAGAAAAGCGCCATGTTGAAAACATGGCGCTTTCCCGGGCGGAAATTGACAGTTCCGGATTCGAGGGCGCTGTTGCCCGATTACCTCAAATTGCCGCAGAAGCGTTGGATGCGCTTGCAGGCGTCCTCGAGGTCGGAGGTCTTGGTTGCGTAGGAGATGCGGAATGCCGGGCCGAGGCCGAACGCCGAACCGTGCACCACCGCGACGCCTTCGGCTTCCAGCAATTCGGTGACGAACGCCTCGTCGTTCTCGATCACTTTGCCCGACGGCGCGGTCTTGCCGATCGTGCCGGCGCAGGACGGGTAGACATAGAACGCACCTTCAGGGCGCGGACATTCGATGCCGCTCGCCTGGTTGAGCATCGAGACCACGAGGTCGCGCCGCTCCTTGAAGATCTTGTTGTTCTTCGGAATGAAATCCTGCGGACCGTTCAAGGCCTCGACTGCGGCCCATTGCGCGATCGAGCACGGGTTCGAGGTCGATTGCGACTGGATCGTCGCCATCGCCTTGATCAGTTGCGCAGGCCCGCCAGCGTAGCCGATGCGCCAGCCGGTCATGCAATAAGCCTTGGAGACGCCGTTCACGGTCAGCGTGCGGTCGAGCAGGCTCGGCTCGATCTGCGCCGGCGTGGTGAACACGAAGTCGTCATAGACCAGGTGCTCATACATGTCGTCGGTCATGATCCAGACATGCGGATGCTTGACCAGGACGTCGGTGAGCGCCTTCAGCTCGGCCTTGCTGTAGGCCGCGCCGGTCGGGTTCGACGGCGAGTTGAGGATCAGCCACTTGGTCTTCGGCGTGATCGCCTTTTCCAGGGCCTGCGGCTGCAGCTTGAAACCGTGCTCGGCGGTGCAGACCACCGGCACCGGCTCGCCGCCGGCGAGCGCGACCATCTCGGGATAGCTGACCCAATAGGGCGCCGGCACGATCACCTCGTCACCCGGATTGATGGTCGCCATCAGCGCGTTGTACAGCACCTGCTTGCCGCCGACGCCGACGATGACCTGGTTCGGCTTGTAGCTGAGCCCGTTCTCGCGCTGGAACTTGGCGATGATGGCTTCCTTCAGCTCGGGGATGCCGTCGACCGCGGTGTACTTGGTCTTGCCGTCCTGGATCGCCTTGATCGCCGCCTGCTTGATGTTCTCCGGCGTGTCGAAATCCGGCTCGCCGGCGCCGAGGCCGATGACGTTGCGGCCCGCCGCTTTGAGGACGCGCGCTTTGTCCGTGACCGCGATGGTCGCGGACGGCTTCACACGGTCGAGCGCAGCGGCAAGGAAAGGCATCATCAGCTCCTATGCAGGCGTCGTGAACCGCTCTTCGGCCACGACTTGTCATGTTTGGGAAACGCCGCATCGTAAGGCGTGCGGCGCTGCATCGCAAGAAGCTTAACCACATGGCTCCCAAGACTTTAGGGAACATTAAAGCCGCCCGGCTAGGCTGCCACGTAACATTGTTCGAATTTGCCGGCCGAAAATGAACGATTTCCTTGCCGCCTTGCGATCCGGCGACTGGCTGACGGCCGCGCGGATCAGAACCTACAGCCTGATGCTGCTGGGGCTCGCGGTGGTGGCCATCGCGGGCTGGATCGCGCTCTCGGATCATCTGGTCGACCGCAACGGCAAGCCGATCGGCACCGATTTCTCCAATGTCTATGCGGCAGGGGTGCTGACCCTGAAGGGCAAGGCGGCCGATGCCTACGACCCGCCGCTGCAGCACGCCGCCGAGATGGCCGTGTTCGACGGCCGCGACGTGCCGTTCTTCGGCTGGCATTATCCGCCGTTCTTTTTCGCCATCGCCGCCGCGACGGCGCTCCTTCCTTATGCCGGCGGACTGGCGCTGTGGGTGTTTGCGAGCCTTGCGATGTATCTCGCGGTGATGCGTGCAATGCTACCGCGCCCGGAAACCCTGCTCGTGGCGGCAGCCTTCCCGGCAGTGTTCGTCAATATCGGCCACGGCCAGAACGCGTTCTTCACCGCGGCCCTTCTGGGTGGGGCCATGCTCGCGCTGGAGCGCAAGCCCTGGCTCGCCGGCGTGCTGATCGGCCTGCTCGCCTACAAGCCGCAATTCGGGGTGCTGATCCCGCTCGCGCTGCTGGCAGGCTCGCGCTGGTCGGCCATTGCGGCGGCCGCCGCCACGGTGGCGGCGCTGGTCGCCATCAGCTTTGCCACGCTCGGCAGCGAGGTGTGGCATGCCTTCTTTCAATCGATGAATTTCACGCAGACCGTGGTGCTCGAACAGGGTGGCACCGGCTGGGAGAAGATCCAGTCGATCTTCTCCGCAGTGCGGCATTGGGGCGCCGACATCCACACTGCCTACGCCATGCAGATGCTGCTTGCGCTGACGCTCGCAGCGAGCGTTGCCTGGCTTTGGCACAGCGATGCCGCATTCGATTTGAAGGCTTCGGCGCTGGCCACCGCGAGCCTGCTGGCGACGCCCTACGTGCTCGATTACGATCTCGTCGTGCTCGCCGTTTCGATCATCTTCTTCGTCCGCCACGGTCTTGCGCACGGTTTTCGCGACTATGAGATCAGCCTGCTTGGCGCGGCCTGGATCGTGCCGCTGCTATCACGCAGTGTCGCCGGCCTCACCACCGTTCCGCTCGGCCTGATCGTCATGCTGATGCTATTCACCCTCACCATGCGACGCGCGTGGAATGATCGCGCTGCCGAGATCGCCGTGCAGGCGCATATCGCGCAAGCGTGATCTCATTTGTTTGAACGGGCGGGCAAGTTGTTGCTCGCCGCTGCACTGCGGCAGTGCTTTTCGACTTTTTCCAGCCGCCGGCCCTTGCAGCGCGCCGCCTTCGGCATCATTGTCTGGCCGCATTGCGGGATGATTTGCTATCCTGCTCTGGTAGACTGCGCGTGGCGCTTCCTTCCATCGCAAGCTTCGTCAAACCGAAACGGCCGAATGTACAAGCTCTATTCGATGCAGCGCTCGGGCAACAGCTACAAGGTCCGCCTTGCGCTCGCGCTTTTGAACGCGCCCTATCAGGCGGTCGAGATCGACATCCTGCGCGGCGAAAGCCGCACGCCTGAATTCCTCGCCAAGAACCCGAGCGGCCAGGTGCCGCTGCTCGAGGTCGGCGATGAGCGCTTCATCGCGGAGTCCAATGCGATCCTTTGGTATGTCGCTGGCGGCACGCCCCTGGTGCCGGAATCCCGCATCGAGCGCGCCGAAGCGCTGCAATGGATGTTCTTCGAGCAGCACGCGCTGGAGCCGAACATCGGCGCGGCCTATTTCTGGCTCTTGCTGGTGAAGGGTGGGCGCGACCTGCAGACGCACGCCTTGGAGGACTGGATGGAGCGCGGCTATGCGGCGCTGCAGGTGATGGAGAATCATCTCAAGGGCAACGACTACTTTGCCGCCGGCCAGCTCACGGTGGCCGACATCGCGCTGTATGGCTATACCCATGTCGCCGACCGCTGCGACTACGATCTTTCGACGTTTCCGAAAGTGCGGTCCTGGCTGCGGCGGGTCGAGCAGACCCCCGGCTTCGTGACGATGGACTGGCAACCGGCCGACGTGGCCGACAGCGCCGGAATCGCCGCCGACTACGACTGATGGGCAGTCGGCCCCAAAAGCAAAATATCGGGTAAAAAACCCGGATTAGCGGGAACAAACCCCTGCACTGCCTCGATTCCGCCTTTTTCCATGGCGCACCGCCGCAATCCTGCCTGCCATTCCCTTAGAATTTACTTCTGCGGGTGATTCGCCCGTGCATGTACGGGTAAGGGATTCCGGTTCATGGTTCGGTCGCCTCGCGCCCCGCTCGTGAAGTCTACAAGGCTTCCCCGCAGCCATCCGTTGCGAACGTCGCAACGACGTGGCTCGGGCCCGAACCTGTCGGAGGCCGGCTTTCACGGCGAGACGACACTCACGCTCTCCTCGCATTTCACCAACATGGTGGCCGCGATCATCGCCGTCGGCACGCTGTCACTTTGCGTCAGTGTCACCATCGCGGTGCTGACGATCAAAGCCAGCCTGTCCATCCCCACGTAGCTTCAGGCCATTATGACAACCCATCGCGGTTTTCGCGACAACGGGCGATGATCGTCTCGCGCGCACCACATGGCGATGAAATCAACTGTCGTAATCGTTGCCGTCAGCTTGGCTCTCGCGATCCTGCTGGCCGCCTCCCTTGTCATCGCCATCGAGCGCCGCGGCGAACTCTCGCTGTGGCCGCTCAGCGACGGTCCGGTGGTCCAAGTCCGCGCCGCCGAGCCGCCCACACAACAAACATCCGAGCCGGATTGATCCTGTAAGACATGCCGCGTATCGAAGGTTCGTTCACATGGTGAGACCTTCGATGTCCGACGCACTGACCATTCGCGCCATCACGCGCCAGGATTACGACCGCTGGCTGCCGCTCTGGGACGGCTATAACGCCTTCTATGGACGCAGCGGCGCGACTGCACTGCCGGCGGAAGTGACCGCAACGACGTGGTCGCGCTTCTTCGACGCCTATGAGCCGGTGCATGCGGTGGTCGCTGAAAGCGGCGGGACATTGCTGGGGCTTGCGCATTATCTTTTTCACCGCACGACAACGGCGATCGTACCGCTCTGCTACTTGAACGATCTGTTCACGGCGGACGCCGCGCGCGGCAAGGGCGTTGGGCGCGCTTTGATCGAGGCGGTCTATGACGAAGCCCGGCGTGCCGGATCGCCGCGTGTCTATTGGCAGACCCACGAGACCAATACTGTCGCGCAGGCGCTCTATGACAAGGTCGCGGAGCGTTCGGGGTTCATCGTGTATCGCAAGACGATGTAACACCACGAGAGTTGCAGCGAAAGCTTGCTGCGGTTCGATCATGCGACTGTCACGACTACGTAACACGGCAAGGCTATCCTCATCCGGCGTTTGATCAGGCCCCCCGTCAAGGATCATGCGCAGCGGTCCCGTCAGTTGCCGCATCTGACCGGGGCCGCATTTTTTTTGTAACCTATTGTTGCGCCTGTTTGTCGGCGCTTACTTTCCGCCGACCGTCTGCCGCACTTCAAAGCCTTCGAATTGCGGCGGACCGAGATACATCACCTTGTGGTCGCCGGCGCCCTTGTGCGCGGCACGGAAGGCCTCCGAGCGTGTCCAATCCTCGAAGGCGGCACGGCTCGCCCAGATCGTGTGCGAGGCGT
Source organism: Bradyrhizobium sp. SZCCHNR3119 (assembly GCF_032487775.1). NCBI lineage: Bacteria > Pseudomonadati > Pseudomonadota > Alphaproteobacteria > Hyphomicrobiales > Nitrobacteraceae > Bradyrhizobium > Bradyrhizobium sp. SZCCHNR3119. The sequence continues at coordinate 1,190,863 of NZ_JAUEUV010000001.1, forward strand.
AAAGCGTGTGATCCTCGGCCTCGGGCCCTTTCAACAGATGAAACTCGACGAAGCCCGGCACCTTATCGAGGTGGCTGTCGCGCGACGCCCAGACCTGCTCGAAAGCGGCCTCCGAGCCCTTGGCGACGCGAAAGCGATTCATGGCGATGAACATGCTGATCTCCTGCTACGGTATGTGCCGCGACACCTCAGTAGCAGACTTTGCGGCCGCCCGCCTACGCCACCAATCCCTTCATCGGCTTCACTGCGGCGCTGTCCGGGAATACGGTTGCAGCCAGCGCGCGATCGCCGATGCCGAGATGATCGGCGAGCACACCCTTCAGCACAGCGCGCAGATCGGTCGTCGGCGCGAGGTCCCGGGCCTGATAGAGGTTCGCGGGCTTCAGGCCTGGCCAGTCCGCGATCACGCGGCCACCGTTCACGGCACCACCCGCGAGCAGCGCGACGGTGCCGGTGCCGTGATCGGTGCCCTCGGTGCCGTTGATCTTCGCCGTGCGGCCGAACTCGGTTGCGACCACGACGACGGTGTCGCGCCAATGTGAGCCGAGCCCGCTCTCGAATTCGGCCAGCGCGCCGTCGAGACCCGAGAGCAGGCCGGCGAGGCGCCCGACCGCGCCGCCTTCATTGGCATGGGTATCCCAGCCGTCGAACGCGAGCGCTGCGATCCGCGGACCGTCATCGGCAGCCATCAGCTTGGCGGCACCCCGCGCGACTTGGCGCATGGCTGCGGCGGCGTTGCCGCCGAGCTTGACCTTCATATCATTGCCGAGCGCGACTTTCTCCAGTTGCAGGCCTTGCGAGAGCACGGTCGCCAGCGCCGGATCGCGATGGGTGTAGAGATCGATGAGGCGCATCGCGGTGTCGTCATCGGCTTGCGGCAGGCTCACCGGCGCCCAACCGACCGTCGGAGCCGTGCCCCGCAACACCAGCGGCGTGGTCGGCCCGACCGCGAGCGCACCGGCCACGTGCTCGCCACGCGGCAGCGCCTCGACGGCGCGGTTGAGCCAGCCGGACTGCACCCGGCCGGGACCGGGAAATCCGCTCTCCAGCACGTCCTGACCGTCGAAATGCGAGCGATCACGATAGGACGTCGCGACCGCATGCACCACCGCCGCATGCTTGTCCCGATACATGCGGGCGAATTCCGGCATCGACGGATGCAGCGCGAAGAACGCGTCGAGCACGAGGGCAGGATGCGGACCGTCGGCGCTCAACGCGATCGCGCCGTGCAGGCCGGCATAATCGGGATCGCCGATCGGAGCGACCGTGGCGAGGCCATCCAGCGCGCCGCGCAGGATGATGACGACAAGACGCGGATCGCGCGCATCCGCGGCACATGCTGACCTCGGCAGGTAAGCCCAGGCAGCGAAGGATGCGCCGGCGAGCAAAAACTGGCGGCGTGACGTCAGCAGCGGCGGCTTGATCAGCTCCATCGTCATCTCCTCTGGAATTCCGGCGACATCAACAACAGCGCGAGCGCCTGCTGGCGCGACTCCGCCCGTTCGATGGTGCGCCGCGTCTCGCTCGACGCTGCGTCGCCCGCGACGAGATCCAGCAGCTCGCGCGCATCGATCGCATTGCCGAGCTTCGAGGCCAGCTGCGCAGAGATGTCGAGCCGCAACTTCATGCCCTCCGGCGCGGCCCAGGCCGCGTTGGTATCGGGAAAGCCATTGGGGCCCGCCGGGGTCCACAACGGCTGCCCCAGGCTATTGAGGCCGCCGAGATAAGGGCCGGGATCTTCCGGCACCCGGGCCAGCAAGCGTCCGCTCGCCACCAGGAATTCATAAGGGTTGCGGATCTTGGTCAGCGGCGCCGACCACGCCTCGTCGGCGTCGACGAGCGCGAGCGTGAGCGCGTTCAGGTCGCCATCGGTGCTCCTGAACACGCTCTCGAGCCGCGCCACCAGTGCGGGCGGAGGATCATCGGCAACGAAATGGCGCACGAATTTGGTCGCGATAAATCTTGCGGTCGAGGGATGGCGCGCGATGTCGGCGAGCGCGGCTTCGCCCTGCGCCAGGCCGTTGTCCTGATAGACCTTGCCGAGCAAGGTCTGCGGCCCCGGCTCGTGCGCGTTGGCGTTGAACGCGAAGCTGCCTGGCGTCCCTAATTGGCCCCGCCGCCCGGCGAAGGTCCAGCCCGTGATGATGCGCGCGAGCGTGGTGACGTCTTCCTGGGTATAGCCGCCGCCGACGCCGAGTGTATGCAGTTCCATAATCTCGCGCGCCAGATTCTCGTTCAGGCCACGCTGGCGATTCCGCCCGGCCCGCGAGTCCGGTCCCAGCGATTGCTGGTTATCGAGAAAGAACAACATGGCCGGATGCTGCTCGACCGCCTTCAGCATGTCCGCGAAGCGGCCGAACACATGCGGGCGGATTGCCTCGCGTTCAAATGCGCCGGCCCAGATCCGAGCCAGTTCGCCCTTGCTGGCGGAAATGCAGAAATGGTTCGACCAGAATGCCACCAGCCGCTCGGTGAATCCGCAGTCGGCCAGCACCGCGCGCTGCAGCCGAGCCAAGGCTTCAACGCGGTAGGTCTTCTGGATCACGTTGAGCGGTTGTTGTGGCTGCGGCGCCGGCCTGGCCATATTGGGCTGCATTGCCGCGTTGGACTGGGCGACGCCAGGCGCGGCCATGCTCGCATCGCCGTCCGCAGGCTTCGTTTCCGGCGCGCCGCCTCCGACGTTGCTGGCGAGCGCGTTGAGCGAGAGGCTACGTTGCAGCGGCTTGCCACCCGTTGGAGCCGAGGGCGGAGACTCGGTTGTTGGCGCACCGGATCTCGCCATTTCTCGCGCGCGCTTCACCTCGTCCTGATAGGCGAAGACGGCTTCCGCCAAGGCTTGCGTCGATTGCAGCCCAGGCACCTCGAGCAGCGCACCGCTCGCGCGAGCGATCTCTGATTTGACGAAGCCGCGCGGGTCCGTCGCCGCATTGGTGAAATCGCCTGACGCGCCGCCGCGCGCACCGAAGCCGAAACGATTGAGCGCAACGAGGGCTGCTTGCGGATCCCGGGCCATCGTCATCACCTACACGATCTCATGCACCGGCCGATGCAGCGCCCAGCTTGCACTGTGGCATATTGGCCGACGCGCCACTATACTTGGCGGCCACATGAACCTGACATGAAAGGGCGCGGTTCCGATCATGACAAATCGTTTAGAAAGCGCCCCGCTTTTGGAAGGCGTTGCGCGCCGCCTTACCTGCGCAGCCTGCGGGACCGAATTCACCTGCGATCCCGGCGGGGCCTGCTGGTGCTTCGAAGAAGCCGTTCGCTTGCCGCTGCCCGCCGCCGGCGCGAGCGGCTCGGATCAGGACTGCTTGTGCCGCGACTGCCTGCGCAGGCTTGCGAATGAGCGGAATGCGGCTGCGCGGTGATGGAACGCTGGCACATCGAGGCCGTCCTGCTCGACATGGACGGCACGCTACTCGACACCGAGAAGGTCTATCTCGAAGCTTCGATCGCAGCGCTGGGGACGCTCGGCTACACCGATGGCGTCGAGGCGCTGTGCCACCGGATGATCGGCATCCCCGGCCCGGAATGTCAGCTGCTTTTGCGCGAGCATTTCGGCGCTGACTTTCCGATCGAGCAGGTGAACGGGCTGTTCGCGGCGAACTGCGCCGAGATTCTCAAACAGGGCTTGCCGTTGAAGCGTGGCGCGATCGCGCTGCTCGATGCGCTCGAAGCCGCCTGCCTCCCAAAGGCGATCGTCACGTCCTCGTCCCGGCGGACGGCCGCGCAGCATCTCGGCGCGGCCGGCATCGGCGCGCGCTTCGACGCAATCCTGACGCGCGATGATGTCAGCCGCGGCAAGCCGCATCCCGACCTCTATCTGCTCGCCGCCGAGCGCCTCGGCACCGTTGCGCAAGCTTGCCTCGCCGTGGAGGACTCCAATCCCGGGGTCGCGGCAGCCCATGCCGCCGGCGCGATCACGCTGATGGTCCCGGACATCGTCGCACCGACCGAGGAGACGCGGGCGCGATGTGCCGCCGTGCTCCCGAGTCTCTATGCGGCGATCAAGCTCCTCGCGAGAAACGGGGTTCTGGATCTCGCGCGTGGCGACGGCAGTCAGCCCGCAGATCTATGAGCCGACCAGCACGCGGCCTGTCTGGCAGCGATCCGATCTCATCAAAAGCAGGCTTAGGCTGCTAAACTCTATTTACGATCTTCCCTGCGGAATGCAGGCCATATTTTCCGGTTAACCCCTAAATGCTACATCGCGCTCGAATTCCAAATGAGCGTTTCATGACCCGCTTCGTTGTCGTTGTCTGCATTGCCTTCGTCACGACCTTTGTGGGTGTCAGTTGGGCCATTCGCGGCTTTCCGATGCGAGCGCCGGCCCCCCAGTTAGCCGCGCAAGTCCCTGCGCTTGTTGATACGACCTTCGGCGACGATCATGCCAAGGAATTCGAGCGAAAGGCCTGGATCGCCGAGCACACTTCGCAGAGCGACAAGAATCCCAAGCTCGATGCGCTGCGACTCGACGCGCTCCAGGCTGCCACCGCCTACAAAATGTCGCCATGCGACAAGACGATGAAGAAGAACCTGGTCGATGCCGTGACGGCCTATACGCGGGCCTACATCGCCAAACTGGATTGCCCCCGCCCCGGAGGCCTGATGATGTTCTGCAGCGACAAGACGATCAGGGATGCCGCAGACACGTTCTCGACTCCGCTGGACAAGCGCGTGCAGGATGCCTTCAACGAGGCCTTCGAGCAAAAGGGCGTGGTCAAGGTCGATTTTCCGGAAGATGTTCGGTTCGAGATGCTTCAGTTCACCGGACCGTCCTTCTGGGGTGACGACGAATCACCAATCTGCCTGCCGAGACAGCTGCATACGGGGCGAGACGCGCGATGAGTCGCCTCTGGTTCATCGTCTGGGCCATCGTGATCTGGCAAGTTGCCGTGCGCACCTGGACGCCGGCAGCGACTCCAACACCCGAATCTTTCACGCCGATAAGTGGAATAGAATTCGACGAACACGAGAAATACATCGAGGATGCTCGCCGATCGAATCGCAAAGACGCCTTGGCTGCGCTCGATAGGCCATGGAGCGAGCGCTGCGGCCCGAACCGACCGAAATTCATTGGCGGATTGAATGCGTACTACCGTGATCGCCAGAACCAGCATGATCGCTACCCAGAGATCTACGGTCCAGCCGGCGCTGACTATATTGCCAAGCAATGGGACACGCCCGACGACCGGCGCATTGTGCGCTTGACGCAGGAGGCGTTTGCCAACGGCTATTTGCGCCTGTCGGATTTCGATGGCCTCGCGACCGAAATGGTCAGTGCCGTTGTCCTCGGCGAGCGAGTGACCGGACGCGGCTGCGCTGCGTAGCGCGGCGGAAAATGCAGCGGTCACGAGCGCGTGCGCGGCGCGGCCAGGGGTTCCATGTAGCTAGAATTCCGGGAGCAGCTTCACAACGGCAAAGACGCGGGCCAGAGTGGCAGTTCTCGAATGACTTACGGTGCGACGCGTTCCTTGATCTGACGCAATACGCGATCTCCGAATGCGGTGCGTGATGCACTGATCGCAACGCCGCCTGGGAGTTCATCGTGAGCACGCTGACCAAGTTTGCGCTCGGCGCCATGGGACGTCTCCGCCCGAAACCCGTCCGTGGCGACGCCTCGCCGACCCTCCCCCTGCCGCCCCCCGACAAGCGCGCGCCCCTGATGCTGGCGCTTGCGGAGCGACATTCCTCGCGCGAGTTCGCCGCCACCGAACTGCCGCTGCCGCTTCTCGCCAACCTGTTGTGGGCCGCCAACGGAATCAATCGCGATGACGGCGGACGCACCGCCCCATCGGCGATGAACACTCAGGAAATCGACATCTACGTTGCCCTGCCCACCGGGGCATATCTTTACGATGCAGCCGCAAACGCACTCCGCCTTGTCGCCGGCAGCGACGTCAGGCGCGTGACCGGCTATCAGGATTTCGTCGACAATGCGCCGCTCGACCTCGTCTATGTCGCCGACCACGGTCGGATGAAGCTGATCCCGGTGAACATGCGCGCGAGCTATGCGAACGTTGCGGCCGGCGCGATCACCCAGAATGTCTACCTGTTTGCCGCCGCGAACGGGCTGGCGACCGTTATCCGCGCCTGGATCGACCGCGAGGCGATCGCCAATGCGCTCGGCCTCAGTCACGATCAGGAGGTCCTGCTGTCGCAGACGGTCGGATTTCCGAAGTAGCGGACGCGGGCGTCAGGTCATAGCCGCGGCGCGGCTCATTGGCCTAGCGGACGCCGGTGCGCGCGTTTCGATGCCGTCGCGGGCCTGCGGATGCCGTCCGTGCCGGAGGCGCCGATAGGACGGGGACCGCCCGCGAGCGCAGCAGCGACCAGCGCGTGCGCGGCGCTGCCGGCCGTCTCCATATAGCCGGCATCCCGATGCAGCAGCACGACGGCGAAGGCGCCGTCCAATAGCAACAGCATCTGCCGCGCCAGTTCGCCCGCGTCGCGAATCCCTGCGGCTTCGAAAGCGGCAAGCAGCCAGCCTTCGAACTTCTTCTTGTGCGCGGCGCCGATCTTGATCGCGGGATGCCCGGGCAGATTGGCGAGTTCGGCCGTGGTGCGCAGGAAGCCGCAGCCGCGCCATTTCGGATGGCGCACCGAGCGCGCGAGGTTCGTGAAGATGGCGGCGACCTTGTCCGGCAGAGCCCCTTCGGCCTCCTCGAACCAGCGTTTGAACAGCGCCAGATTGGGCTGGTCGCGCGCGGCGAGATAGGCGGCGATCAGGTCGTCCTTGCTCCGGAAATGATAATACAGCGTCTTCTTGGTGAGCCCCGCCTTCTCCGCCACCGCATCGACGCTGACGGCGCGGATCCCCTCGCTATAGAACAGCGCGCTTGCCGCCTGGATGATGCGCGTGCGGGTCGGATCGGAGGAACGGGCCATGGCGTCAATGTATACTGACCAGTGAATATACACAATGTGGACCCTCCTCTACTTTAATGACTGCTTTGCCCAGCCGGAGACCACTTGCATGCCCGCCCCTGTCCTGATCGAGATCGAGGACCACATCGCGCTCCTGACGCTGAGCCGGCCTGAGCGCCTCAACGCACTGAACTACGGTCTGATCGATGCGCTGATGGCCGCGCTCGACCGCATCGAAACCGACTCTGCGGTGCGCGCGGCCATCCTGACCGGCGCCGGCGAGCGCGCTTTCTCGGCCGGCGCCGACATCCACGAATTCTCCGTGAGCGTTCGTCAGGGCCGTGGAGCGGCGATCCGCGATTTCGTCCGGCGCGGGCAAGCCCTGACCGCGCGGCTGGAGTCCTTCGGCAAGCCGGTGATCGCCGCCGTCAATGGCCTGGCCTTCGGCGGGGGCTGCGAGATCACGGAAGCCGTGCACCTCGCCATCGCCAGCGAGCGCGCCTCGTTTGCCAAGCCCGAAATCAAGCTCGGCATGCCGCCGACATTCGGCGGCACACAGCGGCTGCCGCGGCTGGTCGGCCGCAAGCGCGGCCTCGAATTGCTACTGACCGGCGATCCGTTCTCGCCTGAGCGCGCAATAGAGATCGGCCTCGTCAATGCGGTGGTGCCGCATGACGAGCTGCTGCCCGCCGCACGCGAGCTTGCGCGCCGTATCACCCGTCATTCGCCCGATGCGGTCACGAGCATCATCACGGCTGCGACGCGTGGGCTCAACATGGCGGTTGCGGAGGGCTTGCTGGTCGAGAGCGAGCAATTCGCCCGCCTCGTCGGCGGTCGCGATCTTGCGGAGGGGTTGGCGGCCTGGCACGAACGCCGGCCGCCGAAGTTCTGATCGTTAGACGGGAAAGCCCGGCGACTTGCGCGCCATGCCATCGAAGGCGTCGAGCAGCCGCTCGCGCCAGGCATAGACGGGATCGTCCTGGTCCAGCAGCTTGAAGGGGCTCACGACGCGCGCCCATTGAAAGCCGCCGAACACGATGTAGTCGGCGTAATTTGGCTGCTGACCGCCAATGAAGGGCTGCGACTTCATCGTCAGCCGCAACGGGTCGAGCGACTTGCGAAAACCGGGCACGGCCTGATCGCGATTGGCCATCACCTCTTCGAGGCTCTTGCCGAACCGTGCCTCGCGGGATGCGCGGAAGTAATCGGCATCGACGGCGGCAAGATTTTTCGGGATGTCGGCGATGATGAACGGAAAGATGCCGCCGACGATGGCGATGTCGCCCCACCAGTTCATGAAGCGCGCCACGGCGCGACCGCCGTCGCCGCCGAACAGCGACGGTCGTTCCGGATAGGTGTCTTCCAGGTAGTTCGCGATCACCCAGGAATCGACCACCGCTTTGTCGCGGTCGAGCATCACCGGGACCTTGTCCGCACCGTGCGGAGCGATCGCTGCCTTCTCGGTGAAGCGCCACGGAATCGATTCCGCTGTGAGGCCCTTATGCGCCAGCGCCATTCGAATGCGCCAGCAATAGGGGCTGAACGGACGGGTTTCGTCGGTGCCGACGAGTTCAAACAGTTTGAGTGACATGCGTTCCTCCCGTTCCCGATAGTCATGCCCCGCGCAGGCGGGGCATCCAGTACGCCGAGCCGGTCATTGTTGATCGAAACAGCTGCGTCTACTGGATCATCTGCTTTCGCTGATGATGACAGCCGGAACGTGGCCCGTCTAGCGCACCACCGACGCGGTCTGGCCGAACAGGATCTTGCGCTCCTCTTCGGTGCGGATCGCCGGCTGGCCGTAATTGGGATTGACCTCCTTGGCCTTGGCATAAGCGCGCTGCGTCGCCGGTCGCGCCTTGATGTCGGCGAGCCAGCGCTTCACGTTCGGGAAGTCCTCGATGTTCTGGCCCTGCGCCTCGTGCGGCACCACCCAGGGATAGCAGGCCATGTCGGCGATCGAATAATCGTCGGCGATGAATTCGCGGCCGGCCAGGCGCTTGTTGAGCACGCCATAGAGCCGATTGGTCTCGTTGACGTAGCGGTCGATCGCGTACGGGATCTTTTCCGGCGCGTAGTTGCGGAAGTGATGGTTCTGCCCGGCCATCGGCCCGAGGCCTCCCATCTGCCAGAACGTCCACTGGATCACGTCGTAGCGGCCATAGATGTTGGAGGGCAGAAACTGCCCGGTCTTCTCGGCGAGATAGAGCAGCATCGCGCCGGATTCGAAGATCGAGATCGGCTTGCCGCCGCCCTTCGGCTCATGGTCGGTCAGCGCGGGAATCCGGTTGTTCGGCGCCACGGCCAGAAACTCGGGCGCGAACTGCTCGCCTTTGCCGATATTGATCGGGATGATCCTGTAGGGCAGCCCGGTCTCCTCCAGGAACATCGTGATCTTGTGGCCGTTCGGCGTGGTCCAGTAATAGAGGTCGATCATCGCGCGTTTCCCTGTGCCTCATGCAAGAAGATGCATCTGCATGAAACTCGCCGGAACGCATCCGCAAGTCAATGCCGGTCGCGGCACCCGCAGAAATGTGATCGCGCCTACGACGTCCGCCCATGCGTCCGCAACAGCTGCTCGCCCGCTTCGGTCACCGTGATCACGACGCCGAAGCCCTCGATGGTCTCGCGCGTGACGTAGCCGCACTCGGCAGCATCCTCGAAGATCGTCAGCCGCGGACACGACGTCTTCCAGGTCGCGATCACCTCGGCGTGGCTGCGCGGCGCCCGCGCGATCCATTCGACGAAGTCCAGCACCAGCGGATCGGCAATTTCGCTCATGCTCGCTCTCCCTTAATCGGCGGCGAGGGTGCTGCGGGCAAACAGCAGCAGCCACCCGCCGTAGAGTATGTAGTAGCCGGCAACGGTCGTGATCAGGCGGTTGGCCCAGATCCGGAACTGCTGCTCGCTCAGCGCCTCCAGGATGCGGCGGGCCAAGGTGGTGCCGAGCATCGAGGCGGCGATCGCAACGACCGCGAGCGTAGGATCGAGGCGCGCGGCCTGGTCGATGATGCCGCCGAAATAGATCAGCTTGGTCAGGTGGCTTGCGACCTGGCAGGTCGCCTTGGTGGCGACGATCGCGCGGCGGTCGAAGCGGGCTCCCAAAAAGAAGGTATCCAGTAGCGGCCCCGATACGCCGGTCATCAGCATCAGCCCCATGCAGACCGAGCCGTACAGCGTGCCTTGCCAGATGCTGTCCGGATCCGGCTTCAATCCGGCCGGCATCATCCGCGCCAGGAAGGGCGTGATGCCGAGCATCAGCAGCGCGGCCGGCTTGTCCGGCACGTAGCGGACCAGCGACCACGCCGCCAGCGCCAGCGCACAACCGATGAGATAGACGAGGACCGGCCGCCAGCGGACATGGCGGCGCCACAGCACCGCGCGCCAGCCGTTCGAGGCCATCTGGGTGATCGCATGCAGCACCATGGCCGCGGGCAGCGGCATCAGCGCCAGCAGCACGCCGATCAGGATCAGCCCGCCCACCATGCCGAAGATGCCGGACAGGAAGGCTGTCCCGACCATCAACAATCCAAGTGCTGTGATCAGCGCCGCCGTCATGTCCGTTCTCCTCTGCAGCTATGAATTGCTCCGCATTGCCTGTGACGCAAACCGAGTTATGTTGTCCTCCATCAGCTTTCCTGAGGGTTTATGCGGCGGGTCCTGTTTCTCAACGGCATCAAGGCATTCGAGGCGGCGGCGCGCAGTGGCAGCTTCGCCGCGGCCGGTGCGGAGCTCAACGTCTCGGCTGCCGCGATCAGCCGCATGGTCCACCTGCTCGAGCAGCGGCTGGGCGTCGTGCTGTTCGAGCGCAAGGCCAACCGCCTGGCACTCACCGCCGCGGGCCGCACCTATCAGAACGGCTTGACCCCGATCTTCGATGCGCTGGCCTCGCTCACCGCGCAGGTCATGGCGCCGGCGAATCGGCGCGTGCTGACGCTCGGGGTGGGACCGACCTTTGCGATGAAGTGGCTGATCCCACGGCTGGTGGATTTCAGCAAGGAAGAGCCCGACATCGAGGTGCGGATCACGACCGGTGGCGCCGCGGTCCCGTTCGGCGACGATTGGAGCTGCGGCATCCGTCTCGGCGACGGAGCCTGGCCGGGCCTGGTCGCCGAGCCGCTGTTCGCCGCCGATCTGCTGCCGGTCTGCACGCCGCGGCTGGCGGCCTCCTTGAAGCGGCCCGCGGATCTGAAAGGACCGAGCCTCTTGCGCGTCGCACACGCCGCCGAGGACTGGTCGCTCTGGCTGAAGGCCGCCGGCCTGACGCGGATCGCGGCGCGCGGCACCGTCTTCGAATACTACGGCCAGGCGCTGCAGGCCGCGGTCGACGGCCTCGGCGTCGCCATGGGCATCCGTCCTTATATCGATGACGACCTCGCTGCCGGCCGGCTGGTTGCGCCGTTTGCGCTCAGCGTCCCCAAAGGCGAGCGCTGGTATCTGGTGTATCGCAGCTTCCAGTCCGGACAGCGCGATTTTACCGCTTTCCGCCGCTGGATCATGCATGCTGCAGCGCAGCCCGATGGCACAGCGGCCCGACCCGACGTCGTTCGACAAAAAAGACGTGATCATGTGAACCGACTCACACACGCCGGCACAAATTCATGATGTGATGGAGGTTCGGTGTCTTCAGCCCTGCTGACCGGAATTCGCGTGCGTGGTCGCCGCAGCGGGTTGCGCGAATGCTCAAGTCAGCCTGCTGGGAGCCGCCGCTTGCGTACCGCTATTCGGTCTGAAGTCCCTCAGGTTCGAATCCGCGGCATCCGCGCAGGGGATTTCGGACTGCGGGTACCAGGACTGCTTATGACGTATCAGTACGAGGATTTTACCATCGAACCTTTCGAAGCGGGTCGAGGTCTCTGGCACGCGCGGATTCGCCGCTCGGACATGAGCCCTGTCATCATCAATGGGGTCTCGTTTCCCAGCCTGGAAGTCGGCTTCGCCTGGTCGGATGTCGAAATGGCGGTGGCCGATGCCAAGAGCCACATCGATCGGTTTCGGAAGCGCTGGGGATAACTCGCAAGCTTCCGTGCCAGCCAACTAACAGGCGAACTAAAAAGCCCTTCTCAACCAGTCCTTTCACTGCTCACCGCGGACCGCCATCATGGCCGAGCCTCAAATCCGGCACTGGAGTGCCACGATCCGCTCCCGTTGCCCCGACTGCGACGGGCAGCTGACGGTGCTGCGCGTGATCGACGGCCGCGGCGGCGCCGAATATTGGGCGCTGCAATGCGTGTCCTGCCAGGGCGTGCATCTCGACATCATCGAGCCGCCGACGCGGCACTAGCTACTCCACCGCTTGCTTGGGCGGCTCGACGATCGCGAAGCCGCCGGCAAACTCGTCGAACATCGCAAACAGCTCCTGCAGCTTGAGCGGATTGCCCGACAGCGCGACCTCGCCGGTCGCGACCGCCGCCAGCATGGTGCGCTGCTTGCTCGAGATCGCATCGAACGTGGCGCGGGTCAGCTTGACGCCGGCATCGGCCTTGTCGTCGAGCGGACCGGCGCGATGGGTCAGCGCCGAATTCTCCAGGTTCATCACCTGGGTCTCGCCGCTATCGGTGAAGGTCCAGTTGATCACGATGTGCTTGCCCTCGGCCTTGGCGGCGTTCAGCCGCACGCCGAGGAAATCGAAGGCGAGATCGATGCTGACGCCCTTCAGGAGCTCGGCATTCGCTGCCGCCGCCGCTTGCGGCTTCGGCGGTCCATTGCGCAGCTCGGCCGCGCCGGTGAGATAAGCATCGCGCCAGGTCGCGGCCTCGCTCTGGTAGCCGAGCTGCTCCAGCGCATCGGCCCCGAGCGCGCGCGCCGCCTTGTTCTCGGGGTCGGCGAAGACGAGCTGGCTCATGATGCTCGCCACCCAGCGGTATTGCCCCGCCTTGAAATCCTCCTGCGCCCGCGCCAGCACGGCATCCGCCCCACCCATGTAATCAATGGTCTTCTTGGCGGACTCGCTGCGCGGCAGCGGGTTGAGGTCGGCCGGATTGGCATCGTACCAGCCGAGATAGAACTGATAGACCGCCTTGGCGTTATGGCTCAGCGTGCCGTAATAGCCGCGCGCCGACCAGTCGCCGGCCAGACTCGCCGGCAGCTTCAATTTTTCCGCGATCTCCGTCGACGTCAGCCCGTGATTGAGCAGCCGCACCGTCTGGTCGTGGATGAACTTGTAGAGGTCGCGGTGCCGCTTCAGGAACGCGACGATCCGCTCATTACCCCACATCGGCCAGTGATGCTGCGCGATCACGACGTCAGTGCGGTCGCCATAGCGCGCGATGGCGTCGTCGATATAGCGCGACCACATCCGGCCGTCGCGGATCTCGGCGCCGCGCAGCGTGTAGAGATTATGCATGTTGTGCGTGGCGTCTTCCGCCATGTCCAGGAGCTTGAACTGCGGAAAATACAGCAGCATCTCGGCCGGCGCTTCCGAGCCCGGCACCAGGTAGAATTCGATCTCGACGCCGTCGATCGTGCGCGTCTCGTAGTCCTGCTTGATGAGGTCGTTCGGCGGGATCAGCGAGTTGGTGCCGCGCGACAGCGCCTTGCCGAGCCCGATGTCGATCTGACCGCGCTCGCTGATCGGCAGGTTGATGCCATACATATATTGCGCGCGGCGGGCCATCGCGGCGCCCGCGATCACGTTCTCCGCGACCGCATGCTCCATGAAGCCGTCGGGCGCGAGCACCTTGACCTTGCCGGAGGCGGCATCCTCGGCGGTGATGACGCCCTTGGCGCCGCCGAAATGATCGATGTGGCTGTGGGTGTAGACCACGGCGACGACCGGCTTGGCCGGACGGTGCTTCAGATAGAGGTCGAGCGCGGCCTTCGCGGTCTCGTTCGACAGCAAGGGATCGATCAGGATCAATCCGCTGTCGCCCTCGATGATGGTCATGTTCGAGATGTCGAGGCCCCGCACCTGGTAGACGCGGTCCGTGACCTGGAACAGGCCGTTGGCGGCATTGAGCTGCGCCTGCCGCCACAGGCTGGGATTGACGGTCGGCGGCACCTGATCGCTGTTGAGGAATGCGAACGGCCTGGTGTCGAAGGCCGGCCCGCGCGGACCGGCGATGACGCCATCCTGCACCGTGGCGATGAAGCCGCGCTTGGCGTCGTCGAAGTCGGCGCGATCGGCAAACGGCAGATCCTTTGCGAAAGTCGCGTTGGCCGCGCGGGTCGCCGGCTCGGCATCCGCCTGCTGTGCTGCCAGCTGCTGACAATTCCCTGACAATGCAGCGATGACCGCTCCCGCAATGAAGGCCTTGGGCGCTACGCTCATTCGGTTTCCCTCACGTTCCATGCCGACAGCATCGATGGCTGGCCTTCGCTCTTTTCTGACGGCCGTTTCAGTCCCATATTCCGGCCATGGCGAAGAATCCAGACGCGACCAAGAAACCTGCGAAATCCCCGAAATCCAAAGCACATCGGCCCGACGTGCAGCCGATCGGGCCGGCGCTCGCCGAGCTGTTGAATCCCGCCATCAACAGAGGCGAGAGCGGCATCGGCTCATCGACGGGATTGCAGCCGCCGCCGGATAACTCCTGGGACCGCCGCAGTGGCGGCGAGGCCGCCGCGCATCGCGCCCGCGCTTCGACCCGCGGCAAGAGCGAGGACGTGGCGAAGCGCGATGCCGCAGAGCCCCACCCGATGCCGCTGCGGCCGAACCCGCAGCCGGTGGGGGCAAGACGGTCCGATATCTCGCGTGCGGCGCCCCCACCCAACCCTCCCCCGCAAGCGGGGGAGGGCTCCAGACCGCACACGCCGAGCCCGTATGCGAATAACGATTCCGTGGCCGCGCCGCTTGCGTCCCCTCCCCCGCCTGCGGGAGAGGGTCAGGGTGGGGGCGAGCCGAGCACAGGTCAGCATGGCCTCGCCGAAGCCCCGCAAGCCAATTACGGCACCGCCGCCACCATCCCCACGCTCGATCCTGAGCTCGCGCGGCAGCTCGGCCTGCCGACCGCGGAGGACGACGAGGAAGCGCTGGCCCGTCCGCCCCGCAGCAAGATGGAGGCGCTCGGCGTCAAAGCCACGGCGGAAGCGCTGGAGGCGCTGATCCGCGAGGGGCGCCCGGAATTCCGCAAGGATGACGGCTCGCTGAAGGTGTGGACGCCGCACCGGCCGCCGCGCCCGGAGAAGAGCGAAGGCGGCGTTCGCTTCGAGATCAAATCGTCCTACGAGCCGAAGGGCGACCAACCGCAGGCGATCGCCGAACTGGTCGAGGGCATCGATCGCAACGACCGCACGCAAGTGCTGCTCGGCGTCACCGGCTCCGGCAAGACCTACACCATGGCCAAGGTGATCGAGGCGACGCAGCGCCCTGCCCTGATCCTGGCGCCGAACAAGACCCTCGCCGCCCAGCTCTATGGCGAGTTCAAGAGCTTCTTCCCCGACAACGCAGTCGAGTACTTCGTCTCCTATTACGACTACTACCAGCCCGAGGCCTACGTCCCCAGAACGGACACCTATATCGAGAAGGACTCCTCGATCAACGAGCAGATCGACCGCATGCGCCACGCCGCGACGCGCGCGCTGCTGGAGCGCGACGACGTCATCATCGTCGCCTCGGTGTCCTGCATCTACGGTATCGGTTCGGTCGAAACCTACACCGCGATGACCTTCGCGCTGAAGAAGGGCGAGCGCATCGACCAGCGCCAGCTGATCGCCGATCTCGTGGCGCTGCAGTACAAGCGTACCCAGCACGATTTCACCCGCGGCACCTTTCGCGTGCGGGGCGATGTCATCGACATCTTTCCGGCGCACTATGAGGACCGCGCCTGGCGCGTGAACCTGTTCGGCGACACCGTCGAGAACATCGAGGAGTTCGATCCGCTCACCGGCCACAAGCAGGACGAGCTGGAATTCATCAAGGTCTACGCCAATTCGCACTATGTGACGCCGCGCCCGACCCTGGTGCAGGCGATGAAGTCGATCAAGCAGGAGCTGAAGATCAGGCTCGATCAGCTGCACGCGCAGGGGCGCCTGCTCGAAGCGCAGCGGCTGGAGCAGCGCACCACCTTCGACATCGAGATGATGGAGGCGACGGGAAGCTGCGCCGGTATCGAGAACTATTCGCGCTATCTCACCGGACGCCGGCCTGGCGAGCCGCCGCCGACCCTGTTCGAATATGTCCCCGACAACGCGCTGGTGTTCGCGGACGAAAGCCACGTCACCATCCCGCAGATCGGCGCCATGTTCCGCGGCGACTTCCGCCGCAAGGCGACGCTGGCCGAATACGGCTTCCGCCTGCCCTCCTGCATGGACAACCGCCCGCTGCGCTTCGAGGAATGGGACATGATGCGGCCGCAGACGGTCGCGGTATCAGCGACGCCCAGCGGCTGGGAGCTGAACGAGGCCGGCGGCGTGTTCGTCGAGCAGGTCATCCGCCCGACCGGACTGATCGATCCGCCGGTCGACATCCGCCCCGCGCGCACCCAGGTCGACGATCTCCTCGGCGAAGTGCGCGCCACCGCGGCCGCGGGCTATCGCACGCTGATCACCGTGCTGACCAAGCGCATGGCGGAGGACCTGACGGAATATCTGCATGAGCAGGGCATCCGCGTCCGCTACATGCACAGCGACATCGACACCATCGAGCGCATCGAGATCATCCGCGATCTGCGGTTAGGGGCGTTCGACGCGCTGGTCGGCATCAACCTGTTGCGCGAGGGCCTCGACATTCCCGAATGCGCGCTGGTCGCCATCCTCGATGCCGACAAGGAAGGTTTTCTGCGCAGCGAGACCTCGTTGATCCAGACCATCGGCCGCGCCGCGCGCAACGTCGACGGCAAGGTGATCCTCTATGCCGACCAGATGACGGGCTCGATGGAGCGCGCGATCGCCGAGACCAATCGCCGCCGCGAGAAGCAGGTGGAGTACAACAACGCCCACGGCATCACGCCGGAAAGCGTGAAGAAGTCGATCGGCGACATCCTCAACTCGGTCTACGAGCGCGACCACGTCCTGGTCGAGACCGGCGGCGGCACCACGACCGACGACGCGATCTCGATCGGGCACAATTTCGAGACCGTGCTGGCCGATCTCGAAACCAGGATGCGCGAAGCCGCCGCCGACCTGAACTTCGAGGAAGCCGCGCGCCTCCGCGACGAAGTGAAACGCCTGCGCGCCACCGAACTCGCGGTGGTCGATGATCCCACCGCCAAGCAGAAGACGGTGCAGGGCAAGGCCGGGTCCTATGCCGGCGCCAAGAAATACGGCGACGCCGCCAATCTGCCGACTGCGGCCTTGAAGGGGCGCGGTGGTGCGCGCAGTGGCTCAAGCCGCCCGGGCGGTCTCTCCTCTCCCTCCCCCCTTGCGGGGGAGGGGCGGGGTGGGGGGTCCGCGAGTCGCGGCGGTCGTGGTGGCGGCAAATCCCGCAACACCGACCCGCTGCTGCCGTCCTACGAGGACATCACCGGGGGCTCTTCGCGCAGCGGCTCCAAAGTCCACAAGCCCCATCTCGACGAGATGCACGGCCCGGAATCCCTGCCCTACCGCCCCAACCCCAAGCTGCCGGAAAAACCGTTCGGCGCCACGAGCCGCATCATTCAGCCGACCAACTCCCGCGACTCCGGCCCCGAATTCGGCCCCGCCCCACGCTCCACCGGCGGCGCGCCGGGCAAGAGGGGTGGATGGAAGAAGCGGTGACGTCGTGTGGGTCCGCCCGTGCCGGACGACGCTCTCGCTCGCGGACCTTTGTCAGCGCTCTCTCACAACGTCATTCCGAGGCATCGCGAAGCGATGATGAGCCCGGAATCCATAGTCCCAGGCGCTCTTGCTTTGGCAAGATGCCAGATATCGAAGCACGAACTCCGGCCTTCTCTGCGCTCGCAACGACGTCCCATCGAGCTTCCAAGCCCGCACTGGAAATCGATATGGCATCCGCTACTCTCACCACATGAAACTCGGCTTCGAAGAATCCCAGACCGCCTACACCAGCGGCACGCAGAAGGCGCGGGCCTGGACCGAAGCCTGGGTGAAGGCTCAGGCCTACTGCCCGCACTGCGGCAACACCAACATGTCGCAATTTCCCAACAACAGTCCGCTAGCGGACTTTCTCTGCACCTCATGCAAAGAGGAGTTCGAGCTCAAGAGCCAGAAAGGCACGTTCGGCGCCACGGTCGCCGACGGTGCCTACAAGACTAAGTGCGAACGGATCGCGGCGAGCAACAATCCCAACCTGCTCCTGATGAACTACGACCTGAAGTCGCTCGCAGTAGTCAACCTGCTCATCGTCCCAAAGCACTTCTTCGTCCGCGATATCGTCGAAGCACGCAAGCCGCTGGCAGCCACAGCGCGTCGCGCTGGCTGGATCGGCTCGAAAATCCTACTCGATCGTGTTCCCGAATCCGGGAAAATCCACATCGTCCAGAACGGTATCGTCAGGCCGAAAGAGCATGTGCTGCAGGAGTGGCGGAAAACACTCTTTCTTCGTAGTGAGTCACCCGACCGACGCGGCTAGCTGCTCGACGTGATGCGCTGCGTCGAAACAATCGGAAAGCCGGAATTCGGCCTTGACGAGGTTTACGCGTTCGAGCGTCATCTCAGCGAGCTCTATCCGGGCAACCAGAATGTCCGGCCGAAGATACGCCAGCAGCTTCAGTTCCTGCGCGATCAAGGCTTCATCGAGTTTGTCTCGCGCGGCCAGTACCGTTTGCGAAGATAGGGATCGTTGCGATGGCTTGGTTCTTGAACGTCTATCGATGCGACCGTTGCCGAAAGCTATGGACCGATGAATGGTCCTGCATGTGTGATGACGAATGTCCTCATTGCGGTCGCCGCGACATGACGCCCTTCGACAGCCAGAACCTCACGAAGCTGATCCTGCAGGAGGACAATCAGTTCATCGCCCTTCGGTCGCCTGACACGGCCGAGGATGAGCCGGATTACGAAGAACTGGGACGCTTTCCGACACGAGCTGCAGCTGAGGAGTTTTTGAGTTCGTGCTGATCGGCTTGGCTTCGGAAGCGATAGTCCGTGAAAGCTTAGCCTCACAAACACCGTCATGCCCGCGAAGGCGGGCATCCAGTACGCCGTGACGTCTCGATCGAGAACGGAAGTCTCTGGAATACTAGATCACCCGCTTTCGCGCGTGATGACAGTGGAGCGATTCAAGCTGACCACAGATGGATAAGTGGTGCACGCGGCTGATTGTTTTCCGGCGATGGACGAGCGCCGTGAAATGTGACCTCCTCTGTGACTGCCCGTCGTGCCAATCTGTCGCGGCGGTCTTCTCTTGTCATGTCGGCCAAATCAGAACGATGATCTCGCTTATCCCGCCTCCACATGGAGGGGCGTACGCGTCGTCACGATACGTGGGAAGCGGGATGCGGTGGACGCGCGCGGGCTGTACGACGAACAGCCTCGGGCGCGGACGGCGAAGTCGCGTGGTCCTGATACTCCGACGCTAGTATTAAGTTGGCGAAGACGCTTGCGCGTCTCGCTGGCGACGGTGGCCAACAGCCCGGCGCACCGGGGAGATCGCGTATAAGCCGTAACCCATCGCGCAGGGAAGGCCGGGATGTCTTGGCCGAACCTGTGGTTCTGCCGCGTGCTTTTTTTGCTGCACGCGGACCATGGGTGCGGTCGGCACCCGGCCTTCCCCATAGGCGTTAAGGTAGCGCGAGCATCGATTGATACTTGCGTTTTCGAGGAGGCTCGCGAAGGTGGCGCCCCAACGCGCGTTTTCTGCGGCGCAAGCAACGGATGGTTGGTTGTGGAATGATTGCTTGCAGCAAGGATGCAACGAGCTGCTGCAGGACCCGCCAAGCGCCAGGCGTCGTTAAGCGGCCTGCGTCCAGTGGGGAGAGTCCTCGAAGTCGCTGGCAAGCGGCTCGAGCAACAGGATGATCAGGAGGTGGGCCAGCAGGTAGGGCTTGGCAGAGCGCGGATCGGTTCCTGGCGGCGTCTTGAGGCCAATCAGACTCTTCAGTCGCTTGAACCCAAGCTCGATCCGCCATCGCAATCGATAGAGCGCAAGCACATCTTTGGTGGAGAACTCGTCCCGCGCGAGCGACGTGATCAGAATGACCCAATCCGCAGCCTCCAAAGTTTCTTTGGAGATGATGCGGTTTTCATCTTTTGCGTCTTGCCGGGCTTTACGCCGAGAAGCAGCAGCCGCACCGGTGGGCTTCTTGATTGCGACCAGACGCATAGCCAGAGGCGCGCCGCCCTTGCGCTTGATCCAAATCTCCCGATCGACCAGTCCGCGCGCCTTCGCGGCACGCAATTGGGCCATCAGATCGAACGGAAGGCCTTTGGCGTCAAGCCAACGTGCGTTCTTCCAGCCCGCTCGGATCAAAACGTCGGCCCCGGCTTCGCGGACGGCCGCAATGCGGTCAGGTTGCAGATAAGCGCGGTCAGCAATGCGGATCTCGTTCTTGACCACTGGTATCCGGTCAAACGTTTCGCCCTCTTGCTGATCTGTCAGCTCGAAGTGACCAAAGCGCTCATAGGGCAGATCAAATGCGCTATGAACGCGCCAAAGCTCACTGTTCTTGCGCGCAGCCGGTCCCGCCTGAGGCACTGTCGTCGCATCGATGATGCGGATCAGGCGGCCTTGGCTCGCCTTCGGAGCTGCCGCAGCGAGCAAGCCCTCCACCAGCACCGCAAACCAATCACCACATTGACGCAGCCGATAGAACAACGCCACGCTGGTGAGGTCGGCAAGGCCAACAGAAGCCGCCCATGCGGCTGTCGATCTCAGCCCTCTTTCACCCAAACAATAGGCCAGCATCAGCCGAAGTAACGTCACCGCATCTGGAATCTGCCGCCGACGCGCGAAGGCCTTCGTCTGGCGCGCAGTTTTCTCGAGCTGCGCAGCCCCGCCCAGCTGCGCAACCACTCTCGTCCAGTCCTCGTTCAGGAGCGATTCGTCTGCCATCCCCTGTTCGAATCACGGCGGATTCCAACACTCAAGCATAAACTTAACGCCTATGCGGCCTTCCCTGCGCCCTCTGTCTCTTGGAGGGTGAGACGAGATGCAAAGCTCGGGCGCAGATCGCGCCGCGAGGACGCGGGCGTGTATCCGCCTGCGTCATTGCGAGGAGCGTAAGCGACGAAGCAATCCAGAATCATCGAACGGCGCTGGATCGCTTTGCGAAGCCTGCCCTCGGGCGAGCAAGGCGGGACCCGGGGGCGCGCGATGACCGCGTTGCATGCGTGAGATTGGCTGTTTGACAATTGAATCCAAATTGAAGAACGCGCGCTGACGTCTTCGTCCAGCACGACAGCCAGCCTCGCTATCCAGATCGCAGGGTGGGCAAAGCGACTTGTCCGCCGAAGCTCGCAGAACGAAGGCGTGCCCACCCTATCGAACGAGGTTGTCATTGGTGGGCACGCGCTGCGCGCTTTGCCCACCCTACCCTGTCAGTTCGGCCTCTCAGGTCCGGCCATCGTCCTGGCTCGGCTGCCGCTGCTGACGCTGCTGCTGCATTTGCTGCTCCTTGGCGTGGTGGCGGCCGTAGAGGCAGCCGGCGGCGGCGCCGAGCATGCCATGATGGCCGGCATAATGGCCGGCGACGCCGCCGACGATGGCGCCCTTGATGCAGCCCTTGGCCTCGGCGGCCTGGGCGGTGAGCAGCGCGCAGGCTGCGAGCGAAGCGGCGATCAGCATCTTCATGGTGAATGCTCCGGAAAGGAATCTTGCAAGCTTTAACCACCACGGTGGACCACGGTTCCCGCGAGACCGACGGCAAGCGGCCTGCGGCTTATCCCGGCACCACGCGGCGAACGCGAATGCACCGGCGCGAAGCGTCGAACCCAGCGCGCGCTGGCGCGACAAACAGCTGCAAGCCGTCGATCTGCGCCGGAATTGCTCAGCATTCGTTCACTCTTTCAGCGATTACACCGACACCTAATCGCGGAGGTAGTTGACGGTCGCGAGCCCTTGCGCAAGTTGGGAACAATGACCGGCTTCCCCATCATGGAGACCGCATGAACGAGCAAACCAACCGCGAACGCGTGCTGCAGCTGCTCGATGCGTACTCCGCCAGCGATTTCGATAAGGTGCTGTCGTTGTGCAGCGAGGACGTCGAGCATCTCGCCTCGGCGCCGATCGACATCCTCCCGCATCTCGGGCCGCGCCGCGGCAGAAGCGAGGTGCGGCGCATGTGGGAAACCGTGCGCAGCCGCTATGTCGAGCGTCGGCACGAGGTGCTGGCGCTGATCGCCGAGGGCGACCAGGTCGCCGCTGATCTCCGCATCTATTTGCGCAAACGCTCCAACGATCGCATCGTCCGGTACGACGTCGCCGTGTTCTACACCCTCAAGGATGGCCGCATCACGCGCATCCGGGAAATCATGGACACCTTCGACCTGGTGCAGCAGGTGCTGGAGCGCGATCTCGCCGCGCTGGCAATGGAGCATCTGCCGCGCGAGCCGTGAGCGGGTTCGAAGCTTCGGCCGACTCGTCCGCAGCCTTCTCATCGGAACGTCCAATTCAACGGCCCACGCGATTCGCCGATTTCCCGGTGCTCCGAACGCGCCGCTTGAACCTTGCACCGCCGCGCTGCGACCTATCGCAATCAATCGAGCGAGCGCACCAGCGGCATGAAAATCACCTTGCTAGCCTTCGCGGGGCTGATCATCGGCATGTTCGGGGGTGCCGTGCTCGGCGTCGGGCTCGGGCTGGCCTGGACCGAGATCGCCAACACCAGCGATTTCGAGGGCTATAGCGGCATGCTGGTGTTCTTCACCTTCATGCCGCTCGGCGCGGTGGTCGGCGGGCTCGGCGGTGCCGCGCTGTTTGCGCTGCTCGCGATTCGCGACCGTGACGTCGCGCTCGCCCGCACGCTCCAGCCGCGCGAGAACGGCTGACTGCAGCGGTAGCGTGCATTTGTGCAATGCAAAAATATCGATTGCACCCCGGGCGGAATGGCTTATGTGGGGGCCTCGCAATTTTCATGAAGCGCACTTGATGTAGCGCCCCTGGCCGTAACGTCGCGAATGACGTCACCCGAAGGCCGGCGCGCCCTTGCAAAGCCAGTTCAGGACCACATTCACCATGGCAGAGCATCGTCTCTGGCGTCTGTCGCGCGATTTGCAACGCGCGATCAACGAACGCCATTTCGAAGACCTCGCAGAATTGCTCGACGAAGACATCGATTGGGCGATCTACGGCCCGATCGACATGTTTCCCTTTCTCGGCGCACGCCAGGGCAAGGCCGCGGTAATCGAGGTCGTCAGGCAGATCTCGCAAACCTTGCGGATTCGCCGTCTCGACCGCGAGACCATCATGCTGGATCAGGATAGAGCGGCGTCCATGGTGCGGTGTTCGTTCGCGACGCGGGATTCGGAGAAGCCGATCACGACGCGCTTTGCCCATTTCGTGCAATTCCGTGCCGGCAAGCTGATCCGGCTGCGCGTGCTGGTGGATACGTTCGATCTGGTGGAGCAGACGCTCGGTCGCCCGATTCATCTGCCGCGGGTCGGCTCCTTCGCCGGCTAGCCTCGGACGCAGCGGCGGAGCGATGCCGTGAATGGTTCTTGCGATCACGTTCACTGAACCAAGACGTGACTTGTGCAGTCATAATTCTGCGCCCAGATTCCACCATAATGCGACGTGATTTTCCGCGAGGGGCGGGGGTTGGTTCTCATGATGATCGGCAGGTTGACGCTGGCTTTTTTGGCGGCGAGCGCGAGCTTTGCTGCATGCCCGGTTGTGGCGCAGAGCCTGACGCAACCGCTGAAGCAGCAGCCGCTGCAGCTCGTGCCCTGGCAGCAGATCGCCCCCGCAGATGATGCCGCCGAGGACGCGAGCGACGCGCCGAAGGCGGCCGCGGCCGATTCGATGCAGGAGGTCGACGTCAGCAAGGTCGACTGGAGCCAGCTCAACGTCGATGCTTCCACTTTTTTCGACCGTCCGGAAGCAAAGCCCCGTTCGGGCAAGCCCGCAACGGCCAACGCGGGCAACAACCTGAACTGGTCGAACAACAACAAGGACAACGGCACTTCGGCCGTCTCCGTCAAACAGAGTGTGTCGCCGTTCTGGGACGCGCGGGTCGGAGCCGACATGACGGTAACGAAGACGCCGACCACGATGTCCGAGCTCTTGGCCGAGAGGGCCGAGAACGGCGGCAACGTGCCGCAATCCGGCGGCACCGCATGGGCCGCGGTCACGGCGCCCGGCGCCGGCGCGATCTGGGACAAGACCGCGATCGAAGCGCGCGTCGATCCGAACGCGGACCAGAGCAAGATCGGCACCACCATCACCAAGGCGGTGCCGCTCGACGGCTATAATCTCTCCCTGCAGAACGGCTACAACGTGAATCAGCAGGGCATGGTGCCCCTGCCCGGCGCTGCCCCGCGCACCAACCGCAGCTTCGACACCGAGCAGTCCGCCAAACTCTCGATCGGCGAAACCGGCACCAGCCTGACGGCCGGCCAATCGCTGTCGTCGAACGACGACAAATGGCTGCGCAAGATCGGCGCCGAGCAAAAGCTCTACGACGGCGTCACCATCTCCGGCGCGATCGGCGAGACCGCGCAGGGCACCACGAGCAAGAGCATCTCGGCGGGATTCAAGCGCAGCTGGTGATCGCCTCACATGGGGCAATTCGCAGTCAATCGTCGAACCATTGCCGCATCTTGGCCGCGATGTGGCCCAATTTCGCCGCAACTGATAGATCCACGTCACTTTCGTCGTGCGGGGACACCGCGCTCGCGTAACGCGCAACAGGGATTTAGCCGATGAACGCTATTCGTCCGGACAAGGTCGAAGGAACTGAAACCGAGCTGAGCGCCGATCTCGCGGCGGTCTCCGAAGTCGAAGCCGGCATCCGCGATTTCGTGCGTAACGACATCGCTTATTTGCGCCGGCCGGGACCTGCGAACGGCGCCGATCCCGCGCTGGTGGACGTCAGCACAGACGCCGCCGTCAACAACGTCAACTCGCTGATCCAGCGCGTCGCCGGCACCTCGCTGTCGGAGATCGAGCACCTGATCTCGGAGCTGGAAAGCCTGCGCGACGTGCTGCACGCCGAAGGCCAGCGGGTCCAGCGCGAGATCGCCAGCTATGCCCAGCTGAGCCAGGCCGCGATGAAGTCGACCCGCATCATCGCCGAAAGCGTCACGCAGTGGAAGCGCGCCGCGGACGGCCTGCGCAACGGCTGACGCGGAACGGCAGAAACCAACGAACCGCCATCCCACCGGACCGCCGCGCGAGCGCCCTCGTGCGGCGGTCTTGGTTTATGTCCGGGGGGTCCGCAAGCTGGATCGCGCGGCTGCGACCAAGAACCAGCACGTTGTCGGACGTCGTCGATCGCGGTTGCGGTGTTCGCCGGAGCTGGAGCCGCTGATGCACGTCAACCGGGCTTCGGAGCGCTTGGACGCGGTGCCGGCGGGCGGTCATCGCCGCACGTGGTTAACGAAGTCTTAACTTATTGACCGTCGACCGCGGTGGTCTCGAGCGTGTAGGACCCGTCGGCATAGCCCTTCACGACCATGCCAGTTGCGAGCATCACTGCCAGCATCACACTCGCGAAGATGAAGCCGAGAAGTTTCAGGCCGCCGCGATCTGCCATGATCGTCCCTTACCACGCTTGTACCAAGTGGCTGTCTTATAGAGTCGCGGTTCAAAATGCGTTAGCGCGAAATTGGTTCCGGCCAGACAATCCTAATCGCCGTGACCTTTTCGCCTCAACCTCTGTTCCGTCGCGGGACGAAGCCCGACGCAAGGAACGCGAACACAAGTTCGCCGCGCTGATTTGTACCGACATTGCGCGCCTGCAAAATTCCCCATTCCGGGCGCGAGGTGGACAGGCGCAAGGATTCGATCTCGCTAGCAAAGCTTATAACATCGCCAGCCAGCACCGGCTTGATCCAGCGCAATTCGCGGAAGCCCGGTGACGGTCCGCCGACGGCGACCGGCTCTCCGCGAGCGCGCGCGAGCTCCGCAAGACGCTGATTGTCGACCACGAGGAGCTTCATGCAGACCGAGGCAACATGCCAGCCGGATGCAGCAAGCCCGCCGAACAGCGAGTTGCGTCCCTCCTCTTCATCAAGATGGAACCGCTGCGGATCGAATTGCGACGCAAACCGCTTGATGTCCTCGGCGGTGAAAGTGAACGAGCCGAATTCGCGCCGTTGGCCAACTTCGAGATCTTCGAAAAACCGCATCAGGCGACCTGCTCTTTGCGCCGCTCGACGATGATCGGCGAGACCATCTCGCCGAGCTTCTCTCGGACCGCGTTCCGCACCACGCATTTGAAAGTGACGATCCCGGTGGTCGGACGGCTGCGCGACACCCGTGCTTCCAAGACCTCGACATCGAGCATCAAATCGTCGCCGGGGCGCAGCGGCGACATCCAGCGCATTTCGTTGACCCCGGGCGAGCCGAGTGACGCAGTGCGGCCAATGAAGCCGTCGAACATCATTCGCATCGTCAGCGAGCAAAGATGCCAGCCGGATCCGGAAAGCCCCTGGAGCATGGAGGCGCGGGCCGCCTCCTCATCGAGATGCATCGGCTGCGGATCGAATTCGGTCGCGAAGGCGATGATCTCCTCGCGTGTCACGTGCCGCGGGCCAAAGCTGCCAAAATGGCCCAGCGGAAAATCTTCAAAGGTGAGTGTCATGGACTGATCAATGGCTGAAAGAAGCCCGATTGTGGCCGTACTTTGCAGCAATCACAACCCGCCCACCCGCATGGCTCATAATCCATCCGACCGAAACCCGTCACTGCCGCTCTCAGCGGCCTCCATTTCGGCGAGACTTGGACAAATGAGGCTTACAAGTGAGACTTGGACAAGTGAGAGTCGGACAAGTGAGAGTCGGCCAAAAGAGGCTTGGACCAAAGAGACTTGGACAAATGCATGGGGCGGGCATTAGGACCAGATCCTGCTCGCACATTCGACTTAGCTGGGGAGTTTAGGATGTTCGAATTTCGCGATTTGTTTCAGTGGGACCGGTTCATTACGCCGGCAATCATCAAGACGTTCTACTGGCTCGTGATTGCGCTCGTCTTCCTGTTCGGGGTATCCGGAATCTTCTCCGGGCTCGCGGCGATGGCGATCAGCCCGTTCGGCGGCTTCCTGATGCTGTTGTCCTCGATTGCCGGCGTCATCGTCGGCATCGTGTTCTCGCGCATCGTTGCCGAATTCGTCCTGATCGTGTTCCGCATCAACGAGCATCTCGGCGCGATCCGCGAACAGGGCCGGATGCACTGACGGTGTTTACGTGTTGAAACGGAAGTGCATCACGTCGCCGTCGGCGACGACATAATCCTTGCCTTCCAAACGCAGCTTGCCGGCGTCGCGTGCGCCGGCCTCGCCGCCGAGCGCCACGTAATCGGCATAAGCGATGGTTTCGGCGCGGATGAATCCCTTTTCAAAATCGGTGTGGATCACGCCTGCCGCCGCCGGCGCCTTGGTGCCGCGATGGATGGTCCAGGCGCGCGTTTCCTTCGGTCCGACGGTAAAATAGGTGATGAGATCGAGCAGCTGATAGCCGGCCCGGATCAGCCGATCGAGGCCGGCCTCCTCGAGACCAAGCGTCTCCAGGAATTCCGTCCGCTCCTCGCGCGATAATGTCGCAATCTCGGATTCGATCTTGGCCGAGATCACGACAGCGACGGCCCCTTCCTTCTGAGCCTGCTCGAACACCTGGCGCGAGAAATTGTTGCCGTCCTTGGCCGACCCCTCTTCAACGTTGCAGACATAGAGGACTGGTTTGGAGGTCAGCAGACCCAGCATGCCGAAGGCACGCTCCTCCTCGGGCTTACGTTCCAAAAGCCGCGCCGGTTTGCCGGCACGCAGCAGTTCGAGCGCACGGATCACGAGCTCGTACTGCTCCTTGGCGTCCTTGTCGTTGCCCTTGGCCTTCTTGGAGAGATTGTCGACCCGCTTCTCGAGGCTGTCGAGATCTGACAGCATCAGCTCGGTCTCGATGGTCTCGATATCGGCGAGCGGCGCGATCTTGCCCTCGACATGAGTGATATCGGAATCCTCGAAGCAGCGCACGACATGCGCGATCGCATCGACCTCGCGGATGTTGGCGAGAAACTGATTGCCGAGACCTTCCCCCTTCGAGGCGCCGCGCACGAGGCCCGCAATGTCGACAAAGGTCAGCCGGGTCGGAATGATCTGCGCCGACTTGGCAGCCGCCGCAAGCTTCTCCAGCCTGGGATCGGGAACGGCGACCTCGCCGACATTGGGCTCGATCGTGCAAAATGGGTAGTTGGCCGCCTGAGCCGCAGCAGTCTCAGTCAGCGCGTTGAACAGCGTGGATTTGCCGACGTTCGGCAGCCCGACGATTCCGCATTTGAATCCCATGATCCGTCCCGAATTCCGTTGGCCCGCCGCGCATCAAGCTGCGCCGGCATCGCCCTTGTCCAAAAATCCCTTGGCCTGCAGCACCAGGTGCACCTTGTTCGCGAAGGTGGAATCGCGCTTGCCGGTCAACAGCCCCGCATTGTCGGCCACCGCGTCGCAGAGGGCTTCGACCCAGGGCATCTCGGCCTTGGCGAAATCCGACAGCACATGCCCGTGCACCAATTCCTTGACGCCGGGATGACCGATCCCGAGTCGCACCCGACGATAATCGTTGCCGATATGCGCCGAGATCGAGCGCAATCCATTATGGCCGGCAATTCCGCCGCCGACCTTGACGCGCAGCTTGCCGGGCGGCAGCTCAAGCTCGTCCTGGAACACGGTGACCTCGCCGGCGCCGAGCTTGAAGAAGTTCAGCGCTTCCTGCACGGAGCGGCCGGACTCGTTCATGTAGGTCGTCGGCTTCAAAAGGATCACCCGCTCGCTATCGAGCGAGCCTTCCGACGTCTCGCCTTGAAAACGCCGGCGCCACGGCGAGAAACCATGGCGGCGTGCGATCGCATCGACCGCCATGAAGCCGATATTGTGCCGGTTGCGCGCATACTTCGCGCCGGGATTGCCGAGGCCGACAAACAGCAACATGACGCGGCATCCGCGCTCCGAGCCGGTGTTCTGAAGCTCGCGGGCCTACCCGCGAGCTTCAGAAGCACGCAGCTTACTTCTTCTTGTCGCCGCCGGCGGGCGCCTTGGCGGCAGCAGCCGGAGCCTTAGCCGCGGCAGCCGGGGCGGCAGCGGCCGGAGCTGCGGCACCTGCAGCCGGAGCGGCACCCGCCTTCTGCTCTTCGCCATAACCGGACGGCGGCACGATGGTCACGAGCGTCGCGTCCTCGCGCAGCGGCTTGACACCGGTCGGCAGCTTGACGTCCGACATATGCAGCGAATTGTTGATCTCGAGCGCGCCGACATCGGCTTCGATGAACTGCGGGATGTTCTCCGCAAGACATTCCAGCTCGAGCGTATGGGTGACGATGTTCACCGTGCCACCGCGCTTCACGCCCGGGGCGGTTTCCGCGTTGACGACGTGCAGCGGCACGCTGACGCGAATGGTTGCGCCCTGCCCGAGCCGCATGAAGTCGACGTGGATCGGGAAATCCCTGACCGGATCGAGGTGGAAGTCGCGCGGGATCACGCGGTGCTTCTTGCCGTCCAGGCTGACGTCGAAAATGGTGGTCAAGAACCGACCGGCGGCGATGCGCTGGCGCAGTTCACGGTCGTCGACCGAGATCGGCAGCGGGGGCTGGTTGTCTCCATAAATCACTCCGGGCACTCTCCCGGCGCGACGCTCTGCCCGTGCGGCCCCCTTGCCGACTGACGGACGGGCGGTCGCCTTCAGTTCTCTGACGGTCGCCATTGTGGTAAGTCCTTGTTTTAAAAAAGTTAAAGGCCGCAACGCGGCCCGTTCTCGGATCCAGCGGCAAGCCTCCAGGGGTGCGGGGGCCGCGGACACGGCGGCGTTCTAGCCGCAAAGCGGCAAAATGACAAGGAAATGAAAGGATTTTCTTGCGGCCTCCTTCCCTTTCCAGCCCGGCGGTTCGCGCCTATCCCTGCCGGGCGGCCGACGAATCCCGCCCGCCCACCGGCCGCGTCTTCAGGCCCCCGACGCCGGCCCCGGCTGGCCGCCCCCGAGCTTGCCTTCCAGCGCGGCGATGCGCGCCTTCAGCACCTCGTTCTCCTCGCGGGCCAGACGTGCCATCTCCTTGACGGCCTCGAACTCCTCGCGCTTGACGATGTCGAGGTCGTTCAGGATCTTTTCCGCCTGGTTGCGGACCAGGGAATCGACTTCGCGCTTCATGCCTTGCGCTGCGCCCGCGGCATCGTTCATCAGGCGACCGAGTTCGTCGAAAAACCGATTGGTGGTCTGGGTCATGCAAAACTCCGCTTCGCGCTCAGGTTCGGCCTTAAAACTTGGCCTTTAGGTTCGCCTTGGGCTCAATCACACAATGGCGATCCGGACGGCTCCGTTCAAGCCGAACCTCGCCTTGTCATGCACCAGTTTCCTTGTCATCGTAGTTGAAGTCATGACATGTCCCGGGTATCGCACGGTGCAATCGTCCCATTAAGCGGGTGCGCTTTAAGAAGTACATCTAGCGGGCCTCGCGAGGGCCGGTGGCGTCCCGCAGATCCCAGATGAGGGATGCCGTGTCCACGAAAGCCTCTGCATGACCCCTCTCCTCATCGACTTTCCGGTGTTCGATCCGGTGGCCATTGCGATCGGGCCGTTCGCGATCCGCTGGTACGCGCTCGCCTATATCAGCGGCATCGTCATCGGCTGGCTCTATGCGCGCTCGCTGCTGAAGAATGAGCGGCTGTGGGGTGGTTCCGCGCCGATCTCGCTTCTGCAGCTCGACGACTTCATCCTCTGGGTCACGCTCGGCATCATCCTCGGCGGCCGCACCGGATACGTGCTGTTCTACAACCTGCCCTTCTTCGTGCAGCACCCGCTGGAGATCTTCGAACTGTGGAAGGGCGGCATGTCGTTCCACGGCGGCTTCATGGGCTGCGTCATTGCCGTCATCTGGTTCTGCCGCCGCAACGGACTGCCGATCCTCTCGCTCGGCGATATCACCACCGCAGTCGGACCGATCGGCTTGTTCCTGGGCCGTATCGCCAATTTCATCAACGGCGAATTGTGGGGCCGTCCCGCCGACCCCAGCCTGCCCTGGGCGATGATCTTCCCGAGCGGCGGCCCGGTGCCGCGACATCCCAGCCAGCTTTATGAGGCCGGCCTCGAGGGAATCGTGCTGTTCATCGTGCTGGCGATCCTGGTTCGCTTTGGTGCTTTGAAACGACCCGGCCTGATCCTCGGCAGCTTCATCCTGCTCTATGGGATCGCCCGCATCACCGGCGAGCATTTTCGCGAACCTGATCCGCAGCTCGGCTTTCTCTGGGGCGGCCTCACGATGGGCATGCTGCTGTCGGTCCCGATGTTGATCATCGGCGCGATCCTCATCCTGAGAGCGCTGCGCAAGCCCCAACATCAGCCAGCCCCATCCGTGCAGGCCCAGCCGTGATCGAACTGTCCCCGCTCCACACCGAGATCAAGCGGCTGATCAAGGCATCCGGCCCGATGCCGGTCTGGCGCTACATGGAGCTGTGTCTGCTGCATCCGCAGCATGGCTATTATATCTCGCGCGATCCGTTGGGTCGCGAGGGCGACTTCACCACCGCGCCGGAAGTCAGCCAGATGTTCGGCGAGCTGTTGGGCTTGTGGGCCGCCTCGGTCTGGAAAGCGGTCGGCTCGCCGCAGCAATTCCATCTGATCGAACTCGGGCCCGGACGCGGCACCATGATGTCGGACGCGCTCCGCGCGCTGCGCGTGCTGCCGCCATTGTATCAGACGCTCTCCGTGCACATGATCGAAGTCAATCCGGTGCTGCGGGAAAAGCAGCAGGCGATGCTGACGGGCATGCGCGACGTCACTTGGCATGAGCGCTTCGACGAGGTGCCGGAAGGCCCTTGCGTCATCTTCGCCAACGAATATTTCGACGTGCTGCCGATCCATCAGATGGTGCGACGCGAGACCGGCTGGCACGAACGCGTCATCGAGCTCGATGACGACGAGAACTTCACCTATGGCGTCGCCGCCGAGCCGACGCCCGGCTTCGAGGCGCTGCTGCCGCCCTTGGTCCGCGCCGCGCCCCTCGGCGCCATCTTCGAGTGGCGGCCCGACACGGACATCATGGCGCTCGCCAAGCACGTGCGCGATCAGCGCGGCGCCGCGCTGATCATCGACTACGGCCATACCCGCAGCGAGGTCGGCGACACCTTCCAGGCGATCGCCCGTCACAGCTTCGCCGATCCGTTGAAAGCACCTGGCCTCGCCGATATTACCGCCCATGTCGATTTCGACGCCCTGGGCCGCGCCGCCGACGCGGTCGGCGCGCGCGTCCATGGACCCGTGACCCAGGGTGAATTCCTGCAGCGGCTCGGCATCGAGACACGTGCACTCACCTTGATGCAGAAGGCCTCGCTTGAAGTGGCCGAGGACATCGCCAGCGGGCTGAAACGCCTGATCGGCGGCGGCCGCGGCGGCATGGGGGCCCTGTTCAAGGTCTTGGCCGTCTCCGACCCCGGTATCCCCGTGTTGCCGGCGCTCAGCGACGACAACGGGAACTGACAAAGCGGGAGCGTGATGATGCTGGCATCGGACCTGATCTCCGCCGTTCCCGGATTGCGGCACGCCTTCTTCACCCGCGAGGGCGGCGTTTCCGCCGGGATCTATGCCGGATTGAACGGCGGCCTCGGCTCGAACGACCTGCCGGACAATGTCCGCGAGAACCGCCGTCGCATGGCGGCGCATCTCGGCGCAACGCCGGAGAACTTCTTGAGCGTGCACCAGATCCACTCGCCCGACGTCGTGGTCGCCACCGGACCATGGGACGGACCGGCGCGGCCGAAGGCCGATGCCATCGTGACTCAGATTGAGAAGTTGGCGATCGGCGTCACCACGGCCGATTGCGGTCCCGTGCTGTTCGTCGACCCGCACAAGCGCGTGATCGGCGCGGCTCATGCCGGCTGGAAGGGAGCCCTCACCGGCGTTCTCGAAGCCACCATCGGTGCCATGGAGATGCTCGGCGCCGAACGCGGGCAGATCATTGCCGCGATCGGCCCGATGATCCGTCAGCCGAGTTATGAAGTGGGCGCCGAATTCGTCGAACGTTTCCTCGACGCCGATGCGGAGCACGCGATGTTCTTCCTGCCCTCTACACGCGAGGGACATGCGATGTTCGATCTCGCCGGCTTCATCCGCGCGCGACTGGACAAGGCCGGCGTGCTCATGATCGACGATCTCGGTCACGACACTTACGCCGACGACCGCTTCTTCAGTTACCGCCGTTCGGTGCACCGCAAGGAGCCGGATTATGGCCGCCATGTGCACGCGATCATGCTGGAAGGCTGAAGCTGGCCCAAACTGTGACATCACTTTGTTTGCTTAACTATTTCTGAACAATCAGCTGCATTCTGTCCCGCTCTGTGTCACCGGCGACCTAGACGTTAATCGATTTTAACGATATCGCTCCAATCGATGAGGGGAGCGTCAATACTACTTCACCGACTCGGCCGGACTCCGCGGCACGCTTGCGTTGCAGCGATGCTGATGGTGTGCGCCTGTGCGCTCGCTGGCTGCGCGAGCAACAACAGCGCGAGCAATTCCTACGCGATGGCGACATCGACGGTTCCGAGCGATGGCGCGACCATCGCGTTCGATCAGATCGACGGTCCGCCGCCGCAAGTCTTCGACCGGATGGTGAATGTGCTCGACAGCGAGTCGAAACTCCGGAGCCTCGCCATCGTGTCGCGCGAGGCACCCGCCGCCTACCGCGTGCGCAGCTATCTCTCCGCGCAGGTGGTCAGCGGCAAGAGCGTGGTCGCCTGGGTATGGGACGTCTACGATCGCAATCAGCAGCGTACGCTGCGGCTGTCGGGCGAAGAGCCGACAGGCCGTGCGGGACGAGATGCGACGCGTGATCCGTGGGGTGCGGCGGACGATCTCGTCCTGCGCAAGATCGCGCAAGCCGGCTTCAGCGGGCTCACCAGCATGCTCAATGGAACGGCGCCGGCCGACAATCCATCGCAGCCCGCTCCCGCATCGCAGGGCCCTGCAGTCGCGACGGCGGCTCCGGCCGACTCGGCCGAGAGCACCAACGTCGCGGCCCTCGGCTACACCGATCATTAGCCGGGGCGATCGAATTCGTGGCCATTTTTGGTCGGAAAAACGCCTCCCGCGGGTTGCCAGCCGCGCTATGTCCTTGATATCACCTCGCGCGTCCAACATTGCCGGTTCCACGGGTAGCCCGATATGCTGAATATTGTCTCCAGCAAAGCGCGAGGAGAAATCTCGATGTCGGCCAAGAACGGCTCCATCAAACTGGTCGCCGGCAATTCCAATCCAGCATTGGCGAGCGCAATCGCGGCCGAACTCGACTTGCCGCTCACAAAGGCTGTGGTCCGGCGCTTCGCCGACATGGAGATCTTCGTCGAGATCCAGGAAAACGTCCGCGGTTCCGACGTCTTCATCCTGCAGTCGACGTCCTATCCGGCGAACGATCATCTGATGGAACTCCTGATCATCACCGACGCGCTGCGCCGTGCCTCGGCGCGCCGCATTACCGCGGTGGTGCCCTATTTCGGCTATGCGCGGCAGGATCGTAAATCCAGTTCGCGCACGCCGATCTCGGCCAAACTCGTCGCCAATTTGATTACGCATGCCGGTGCCGACCGCGTCATGACGCTCGACCTGCATGCCCTCCAGATCCAGGGCTTCTTCGACATTCCGGCCGACAATCTCTATGCCTCGCCGGTGATGGTGCGCGACATCAAGGAGCGCTTCGATCTCGCCAAGGTGATGGTGGTGTCGCCCGACGTCGGCGGCGTGGTGCGCGCGCGCGGCCTTGCCAAGCGCATCAACACCCCGCTTGCAATCATCGACAAGCGCCGCGAGCGCGCGGGCGAGTCCGAGGTCATGAACGTGATCGGCGACGTCGCCGGCTTCACCTGCATCCTGGTCGACGACATCGTCGATTCCGGCGGTACCCTGGTGAATGCGGCCGACGCGCTGCTCGCCAACGGCGCCAAGGAGGTCTACGCCTATATCACCCATGGCGTGCTCTCGGGCGGCGCGGTCAGCCGCATCACCTCCTCGCGGCTGAAGGAGCTCGTCATCACCGACTCCATCATGCCGACCGAAGCGGTCCGCAATGCACCGAACATCCGCGCCCTGCCGATCGCGCCGCTGATTGCCGAAGCCATCGGCCGCACCGCGGCAGAAGAGTCGGTCTCGAGCCTGTTCGACTGACGCTGTTTTCCTGACAGGGTCACGCGTCCTCCTCGGACCATTCTCCTCGCGCGCAAGCCTCTCGATTTGGCCGCCCCTCCCCTGGAGGGTGAGGGGCGCCTCACGAGGAGCGCAGCGAAACGTAAGGCAGGGTGGGGTGATGTCTCCACGTCCAGCCCGACAACCACGATCAGCATTTCAGACGAACTTCCACGATCTCGCGGCGCGTTTCGCGTCCGAGCTTTGCTCACAGCGTCACCCTCATAAGGTGGAGGGTGCAGGGAAGGCCGGGCGCTGGCCGCGCCCGTGGCCCGCCTGCGGCAAAAAAATGCAGGCGGCAGGTACCACAGGTCTGGCCGAAAACACCCGGCCTTCCCTGCGCGATGGTTTTGACGGCTGCTTCGCGTTCTCCCCGGTGCGCCGGGCTTGTTAGCCACCGTTGCCTGCGCGACGCGCGAGCGTCGTCGCAAACGTGACACCAGCATCGGGGTGCCAGGACCGCGCGACTTGACCGTGCGTGCCGGGTTGTTCGTCGGCGCAAATGACTCACGCTGCAACCCGAACCCGCCCACCGCATCCCGCTGCCGACGTCCGTGACGACCGCGATACGTCCCCTTCCGACGCAACGGAAC
Source organism: Bradyrhizobium sp. SZCCHNR3119 (assembly GCF_032487775.1). Lineage (NCBI taxonomy): Bacteria > Pseudomonadati > Pseudomonadota > Alphaproteobacteria > Hyphomicrobiales > Nitrobacteraceae > Bradyrhizobium > Bradyrhizobium sp. SZCCHNR3119. The sequence continues at coordinate 1,226,451 of NZ_JAUEUV010000001.1, forward strand.
GGTCGCGACCATAATGCTGATTTGCCGAAATCGCCAAGCGATTTCTTTCTTCCAGAAGGGCTGGACAGGATTTCGCGAAGCGACCTGATTTGCCCGCCGGGCAGAGATCGTCTGCTAAGTTCGACCGTGTCGCGCGAGAGCCTCTTCACGCAGGCATGCACCAACGAAGGCGCGGAGACGTATCCTCATAAACCAACTCATGGGGTTCGAACCCATGGCGACGCGCCATCCGTCCGCTCGGCTTTGCACCCTGCAGGCAGGTCCGAAATGTCATGCAAACTCGGATCGAACTGGAGCAACCCGCCGACATGAACAAAATGACCGTCTGCAGCGCAGTAATGATCATTCTCGCCGCACATGAATTTCCAGCCGTCGGATTCATGCAAAGCATATCGAATACGACCCTCGCGACGAAACACGTGGCCGCAGCAAATGACGCCAAGCCGCGGATTGGAAAAACCCGAGGACATCTTCATCGGTTCGCAGTGAAGCTCACTCTTGCTCCCCGTCACTCCTCGAAATGACGATCGCCAAGCGCGGGCGTCTGCACCGCGCCTTGCACACCCACTTAGGTTGGTTCACAACATCCCACGATCTGCCCCGGACAACAATAAGAACACCGCGAGAGCCCTGCCCTCATGTTCAGCGCTATCGAACGCCCCGCGGGACCACTGCCCGGCCTCGGCCGGATCGCCGATGATTTCGGCCCGCTCTACGCCTCGCATGGCTTCATCGGCTGGTTGTTCGCCATCACCGGGCCGGTCGCCATCATCCTGTCCGTCGGCGCCAATGGCGGTCTGTCGCAAGCGGAGATCGCATCCTGGATCTTCGGCGTGTTCTTCATCAACGGGCTGATCACCCTTGTCCTGTCGTGGCTGCATCGGGAGCCGCTGGTGCTGTTCTGGACCATTCCCGGCACGGTGCTGGTCGGTCAGTCGCTGACGCATCTCACCTTCCCGCAGGTCGTGGGCGCATTCTACGGAACCGCGCTGTTGATGCTGGTCCTGGGGCTGACCGGCTGGGTCAAGCGCGCGATGCAGCTGGTGCCGATGCCGATCGTGATGGGCATGGTCGCCGGCGTGTTCCTGCGCTTCGGCCTCGATCTCGTCCGTGCCGTCTTCACTGATGTCGCCATCGCCGGCCCGATGATCGTGGTCTGGCTCGTCCTGAGCGCGCTGCCCGCGCTCGGCCGCCGCTGCCCGCCGATCATCGGCGCGCTCGTCGTCGGCACGCTGGCCGCCCTGCTGCTCGGGACATACGATCAGGGCGCAGCGCTGCGGATCGAGCTGATCACGCCGGTGATCCAGGTACCGTCCTGGTCACTTGCCGCCATGATCGAGCTGATCGTGCCGCTCGCGGTCACCGTGCTCGTGGTGCAGAACGGCCAGGGCTTTGCGGTGTTGACGGCCGCGGGTCACACGCCACCGGTCAATCTCGTCACCGTCGCCTGCGGCCTCGGCTCGGCGCTCGCTGCCGTGGTCGGAGGTGTCTCCACCTGCCTGACTGGGCCGACCAATGCGATCGTCGTCTCTGGCGGCGAGCGCAAGCGTCACTACACAGCGGCGATGTTCGTCGGCCTGCTCGCACTCGGCTTCGGCCTGCTGGCGCCGACCTTCACCCGCCTGCTGCTGATCGCGCCGAAATCCCTGGTCACCGCGCTCGCGGGGCTCGCCATGCTGCGCGTGCTGCAGACGGCGTTCGTGACCGCGTTCAAGGCCCGCTTCTCGCTGGGTGCGCTGATCGCCTTCCTGGTCACGGTCGCGGACGTGCCGCTGCTGAATATTGGTGCCGCATTCTGGGGTCTCGTCGGCGGGTTCGCGCTCTCGTGGTTGCTGGAACGGGCCGACTTCGCGGCTGAAGCGCAGAGCTGAGCCATCCGTTTTCCTCACGGCCGGCTTCGCCGCATCACGCTCAACCGTTGCATCCCCAAACTCGCAGGCAAGGCGCAGTTGCAGCGCCGCTGGATCGCGCTACACTTCCCAGCCAAACAAGAAACATCCTGGGGAGGACACCATGACAGCGATCACGCGCCGCAACATGCTTGCGGGCACGGCAACGGCGGGCGCATTGGCGCTGACCGGCCGGCCTGGGCCGAGCCGCAGTGGAAGAAATACGCCGGCACCCGACTCGAGGCGATGCTGATCAAGGGGCCGCGTGGCGACAATGTGCAGAAGTACCTCAAGGAATTCACCGCACTGACCGGCATCGAGGTCGAGTCCGAGCAGATTCCCGAGCAGCAGCAGCGCCAGAAGGTCGTCATCGAGCTCTCCTCCGGCAAGCCGAGCTTCGACGTCGTTCACTTGAGCTATCACGTGCAGAAGCGGCAGTTCGAGAAGGCCGGATGGCTGGCCGACATCACCGACTACATGAAGGACCCGAACCTCACCGCGCCGGATCTTGTCGAGAGCGATTTCTCAACAGCTGGATTGGCTTACGCCAAGAACGACAAGGGGCGGATGCTGTCGCTGCCGTGGTCGGTCGACTACTTCATCCTCTACTACAACAAGGAGCTGTTCGCGAAGAAGGGCGTCGCGGTGCCGAAGACACTCGACGAGATGGCCGAGACTGCCGAGAAGCTGACGGATGCCAAGAACGGCACCTTCGGCTTCGTCGGCCGCGGCCTTCGCAACGCCAACATGACCTTGTGGACGAATTTCTATCTCAACTATGGCGGCGAATTCCTCGACGACAAAGGCAACATCCTGAGCGACGGGCCGGAAGCCGTTGCAGCAACCAAGCTCTATCAGAGGCTGCTCACGACGAGCGCACCGCCTGGCGTCGCCGGCTTCAACTGGATGGAGTCGATGGCCTCCTTCACGCAAGGCCGCTCTGCGATGTGGATCGACGGCGTCGGCTGGGCGCCGCCGCTGGAAGACCCGAACGCCTCGCGCGTGGTCGGCAAGGTCGGCTACACCGTGGTGCCGGCAGGACCGAAGGGACAGTACTCCGCCACCTATGGCGATGGCATCGGCATCGCGGCAGCCAGCAAGAACAAGGAGGCGGCCTATCTGCTCTGCCAATGGATCGTCTCCAAGACGCAAGGCGCGCGGCTGCTGCAGGCTGGCGGCGGCGTGCCGTTCCGCAACTCCATCCTGAACGATGCCGAGGTGCAGAACGGCGTGAAGCTGCCGAAGGAATGGCTGCAGTCGGTGATCGACTCCGCCAAGATCTCGAAGCTCGGCCTGCCCGTCGTGATCCCGGTCGCCGAATATCGCGACATCGTCGGAGCCGCATTGACCGCAACCCTCTCCGGCGCCGATCCTGCGAGCGAATTGAAGAAGGCGCATGAGCAGTATCGCCCGATCCTGGAGCGCAGCGAGAAGGCGTGAGCACGGTCCTTGAACAGGCCTCCGGCATAGCAGAGCACGTCACCGTGCCGGAGCAGCAGTGGCGGCCGCCGTCCTATTGGCCGTTCGTGCTCCCGGCGCTCGTCGTCGTGCTGTCGGTGATCATCTTCCCCTGGCTGTTCACGATCTGGATGAGCTTCCAGGAATGGAAGGTCGGCTCGCCGACAATCTTCGTCGGCGCCGCCAATTACCTGCGGCTGCCGGCCGACCCGCGCTTCGTCGAGGCGGTCGGGCACACGCTGTCCTACACCGCGCTTTCGGTGTTGCTGCCGCTCGTCTTCGGCACCTTCGCGGCCGTGGTTTTCCACGCCAGGTTTCCGGGCCGGGGGCTGTTGCGGGCGCTGTTCATCATGCCGATGATGGCGACGCCGGTCGCGATCGCGCTGGTCTGGACCATGATGTTCCACCCCCAGCTCGGCGTGCTGAACTACCTGCTGTCGCTGGTCGGCCTGCCGCCGCAGCTTTGGGTGTTTCACCCGGCCACCGTGATCCCCTCGCTGGTGCTGGTGGAGACCTGGCAATGGACTCCGCTGGTGATGCTGATCGTGCTCGGCGGCATCGCCTCGCTGCCGACCGAGCCTTACGAAAGCGCGCAGATCGACGGCGCCAGCCCGTGGCAGATGTTCCGCTACATCACCCTGCCCCTGATCATGCCGTTCCTGTTCATCGCCGCGATGATCCGCTGCATCGACGCGGTGAAGAGCTTCGACATCATCTTCGCGATCACCCAAGGCGGCCCCGGCACCGCCTCGGAGACCATCAACCTCTATCTCTACAATGTCGCCTTCGCCTATTACGATCTCGGCTATGCCTCCGCCATCGCGGTCGTCTTCTTCGCGCTGATCGTCGCATTGACCGCGCTGCTCCTGCTGCTTCGGCGACGCGCGCAGTGGAACGCGCTCGGGAGTGAGGCATGAACGGGCGCGCGATCCTCGCTCGGATCGGATTGGCGCTGGCGGTCTTCGTGATCGTCTCGCCCGCGATCCTGTTCTTCCTCTGGATGCTGTCGCTGTCGGTGAAGTTCGAGATCGACAACGCGGCCTATCCGCCGGTCTTCATCCCTGAGCGGTTCGCCTGGAGCAACTATGCCGACGTGCTCGCCTCCAACCGCTTCCTGACCTATTTCGAGAACAGCGTGCTGGTCACCGGCGGCGCCACCTTGCTGGCGATGCTGGTCGGCGTGCCCGCGGGCTACGGCATCGCGCGGATGGCGGCGCACAAGTCCGCCATCGTGATCCTGATCGCACGCATCACGCCCGGCCTGTCCTACCTGATCCCGCTGTTTCTCCTGTTCCAATGGCTCGGCCTGCTCGGCACGCTGGTGCCGCAGATCATCATCCATCTCGTGGTCACCGTCCCGATCGTGATCTGGATCATGATCGGCTATTTCGAAACCACGCCGATCGAGCTGGAAGAGGCGGCAAGGATCGACGGCGCCACGCGGTGGCAGGTATTCCGTCATGTAGCGCTCCCGGTCGCCAAGCCCGGCTTGGCGGTCGCCTTCATCCTGTCCGTGATCTTCTCCTGGAACAACTTCGTGTTCGGCATCGTGCTGGCGGGGCGCGAGACGCGCACCTTGCCGGTCGCGGTCTACAACATGATCTCGTTCGACCAATTGAGCTGGGGCCCGCTCGCCGCCGCCGCGCTGATCGTGACCGCGCCCGTGCTGCTGCTCACCGTGTTCGCGCAGCGACAGATCGTGGCGGGGCTCACGGCGGGTGCCGTCAAGGGTGGCTGAGAACCACGTATACAGCATGCCAGCGTGAGCGCGCGAAAGAAGGTCGGAGCTGCCTTGGTCAGGCCATACTCTGCCTTTTGGTTGTTCCTCATGGAATCGAGTTTCGGCCCGCGCGCCTGACGTGCGGACACTCGCCTCGAAGGTTTCATCCTGTTTCCGTGCCGGCTTCGTTCGAGCCGAAGTAAACCGCGCCGCACGACCGTCCAATGCCGGATGGGGTATCCGGCTCGGTCCTCGTGCGGCATGTCCGCATCGGCTCAACCGCCCGACGAAGTCCAGCATGCCCCCCGATCGTGACTCTCCCGCGCCGGACCGACTGACCAGCCTGTCGCAGACGGACCTGCTCGACACTCCGCCCGAGCCGGGCTTCGATCGTGTCACGCGCCTCGCGACGCGGCTCTTGCAGGCGCCGGCCGCGATCATCGCGCTCGTCGATCGCGACAGGCAATTCTTCAAGAGCTCGATCGGCCTGTGCGAGCCGTGGAATTCGTTGCGGGAGACGCCACTGAATCACTCCTTCTGCCAGCACGTCGTGAGCACAGCAGCGCCGCTGGTCGTCACCGATGCGGGCCAGCATCCTCTGGTGAAGAACCATCTTGCCGTGCCTGTCCCCGGGGTGATCGCCTATCTGGGTGTTCCCTTGAAGCTGTCGGGAGGCGAGGTGATCGGCGCGCTCTACGTCATCGACCACGTCCCGCGTGCCTGGAGCGAGGATGACATCGCCCAGCTCACCGAACTCAGCGAGATCGTGATGGACGAGATCGCGTTGCGCGCCGAGAATGCGCGACGACGGACCGTCGAGCAACACCATCGCCTGCTGGTCCACGAGCTCAACCACCGCGTCAAGAACACGCTGGCCCTGGTCGACAGCATCATCGCTCTCAGCGTCCGCGCCGACGCGACGTTCGTGAATTTCGGCGAGGCGCTGCGCGGCCGCATCGCGGCGCTGACGCGCAGCCACGCGCTGGCGCTCGATCGCGGCCGTGAGGCGATCACGCTCGACGAGCTTGTGGAGGCCGAGCTGGCGCCGCTGCAATGCGAGCGCATCGCGGTCGACGGCCCTTTGGTGCAGCTTGCTCCGGGTATTGCGCTTTATCTCTCGATGGGACTGCATGAGCTCGTCACCAACGCGGTGAAGTATGGCGCACTCTCCAACGATGCCGGCGGCGTGACGCTGGGCTGGAGGCTCGACAGCGGCCGCCTCGAGCTGTCGTGGCAAGAGAGCGGCGGACCTCAGGTCACGCAGCCGGCCCGCAACGGTTTCGGCTCGCTGCTGTTCGAGCGCATTCTCGGCCCCGCGCTCGGCGGGGCAGTCACGCGCGACTTCGCCGCCGACGGGCTGAAGGTGAGGTTCGACCTGCCGCTCACGAGCTGACAGGCGAAACGGCCGCAACACCGTGCCGCCTGTCAGCGCAATACGAGCCAATGCCGAGGCGCCTTCGCCGCTCATCCATTCAGCATCGACGACGTCAACTGCGCTGTCTGCGCTCACCCTTCGCCAGGCAGCGTGGCACGCATCAGCGCGAATGCCGCAACGGCCGCGATCAGCGCCGGGATCGCCGCCGCCGTGAACAACATGTCGACGCCGACCTTGGCGGCCAGCATCGCGCCGCCGACCAGCGGTCCGACGATCGAGCCGATGCGGCCGATGCCGAGCGCCCAGCCCATGCCGGTGGAGCGGATCGCGGTCGGATAATAGGTCGCCGTCAGCGCGTTGGCGGCGATCTGACCACCGACGATGCAGAAGCCGGCGGCGAAGATCGCGACCGTGACGAAGCCGGTCGAATGGCTGGTGAAGCCGATCGCCGCGACCGCTAGCGCCGCACAGAAATAGACGATCGCCAGCGCCTGGAAGGAAAAGCGGTCGATGACGCGGCCGAGCGTGAAGGTGCCGACCACGCCGCCGACCTGCAGCATGGCGCCGATCACCGCAGCAACTGAGACCGAGGTGCCGAGATCGTTGAGCACGGTCGGCAGCCAGTTCGACAACAGATAGAGATCGAGCAGGCTCATGAAGAAGACGACCCAGAGCAGCAGCGTCACCCGGCCGCGATGCTCAGCGAACAGATGCGCGAGCGGCAGACCCGGCAGTTTCGGCTCGCGCACGACGAAGTGGGCGTCGGGTGCGACCTCGACCGTCGGCGCGACCCGCCGCAACAGCGCAGCGACCTCGCGGTCGCGCCCGCCGACCAGCGTGAGATAGCGGATCGATTCCGGCAGCACGACGCCGAGGATCGGCGCCAACGCCAGCGGCACCAGCCCGCCGACCAGGAAGACCGAACGCCAGCCGAAGGCGGGAATCAGCGCGGCTGCGAGCAGGCCGCCGAGCGCAGCGCCGATCGAGAAGCCTGCGAACATCGTCATCACCATGGTGGCGCGGCGCCGGTGCGGGCTGAGCTCGGAGGTCAGCGCCACCGCGTTCGGCATCGCGCCGCCAAGGCCAAGCCCGGTGAGAAAACGAAACGCGATCAGCCAGGTCGCATCCTGCGCCAGCATCGTCAGCAAGGTGCCGACACCGAATGCGGCGGTGCTCAGCACGATGATCCGCTTGCGCCCGATCCGGTCGGCGATCGTACCGAACAGCATGGCCCCGATCATGAGGCCGAACAGGCCGGCGCTGAACACCGGCCCGAGCGCGCCGCGCGTCAGCTTCCATTCCTGCGCCAGAGCCGGCGCGACGTAGCCAATGGCCTGGGTGTCGAACCCATCGACGAACAGGACCGCCGCACAAATCAGGAGCACGCGGATCTGGAAGGGACCGACCGGCAAACGGTCGATGGTCTCCGGCACGTCGATAACAGCTGCCGCCCTCGCCCTAACGTCGAGATCCATCCGCGTCGTCCTTCCCCGTGGCCTGCCGGCCTGTTATCGATTTTTGTCTCAAATCTCTTATTATGAGATTTTATTCAACACAAGCCGTCAGCCGCGAGCATTTTCGCGAACCCGCAAATCCGGGTATCAGGACGGCGGCGTGAGACATGGTGAGGCAGGCGTTGAAGAAGACCAACAGTCAGGATCGAGTGCTGGCGCTGCTCGACCTCTTCAGTGAGAGCCGCCCGCTCTGGACGCCCGAGGAGTTGATGCGCGACCTCGGCTACACCAGGCCGACGCTCTATCGCTATCTGAAGAGCCTGAAGGACATCGGGCTTTTGATGTCGACACGGGGAGGCCGCCTGACGCTCGGTCCGCGCGTTGTCGAAATGGATTACCTGAGCCGCCGCGCCGACCCTCTGGTCGCAGCGGCCACGCCGCATCTGGCGCGCCTCACCACTGCCCATCCCTGCACCGCGCTGGTCGTGCGCTGGTATGGCGACAAAATGCTGTGCGTCGCCTCACAGTCCTCCGCCCCCAATCCCATCAGCAGCTATCCGCGCGGACGGCCGATGCCGATGGGACGCGGCGCGATCGCCCGCTCGATCATGGCGTTCCTGCCGAAGCCGCAACTGATGGCGTTGATCGGCCGCTATGCGGACGATCTCCGCCAGGTCGGCGTCGGCAGGACGCCGGATGACATCCTGGCCGCGCTCAAGCGCATCCGGCGCGCCGGCGTCGCGGTGGCATTCGGCGAAGTGACGCCTGGCGCAGTCGGTGTCGCCGCACCGATCCTCGATGCCGGTTATCCGGTGGCCAGCCTCTGCGTCACCATCGGCGGACAACAGGCGAATGGCGAGCTGATCGACCGGATCAGCACGGAGGTGTGCGAGGCGGCTCGGCTGATCGGGACAGAAGCCTTCGACGAATCCATTCAAAATCTCAATATATGAGATTCTTATTGACGCATCGGGCGACAGACGGCATGTGAAGCACCGGAGCGCCCGGCAGACCGGAATGACCGCGGCGCGCGAAGAGAGGAGACGCATGCGGATGATGGCGCACCCAAAAACGCCTGTCATGATCGTCGGCGGCGGCCCGGTCGGCATCGGGCTCGCGATCGATCTTGGCCTGCGCGGCATCAAGTCGGTCGTCGTCGAGCGCTACACCGAGCCGCAGCAGATCCCGAAGGGCCAGAACCTGACCCAGCGCACCATGGAGCATTTCCATGTCTGGGGTGCGGAAGATGCGCTGCGCGCCGCGCGCACCATCCCGCGCGAGTACGGCATCGGCGGGCTCACCGCCTATGGTTCGCTGCTCAGCGGCTACAACTATGACTGGCTGCAGCGCGAGCTGGTACGGCCGTTCTACTTCACCGACAACGAACGGCTGCCGCAATACGCCACCGAAGCCGTGCTGCGCCGGCGCGCGGCGGAGATCGAGGCGATCGAGCTGCTCTATGGCTGGACCTGCACCGCCGTCCACCAGAACGCTGACGATGCCGAGGTCGAGATTGCCGATCGCGACGGCGGCAAGCGGATCCTGCACGCCGAGTACGTGGTCGGCTGCGACGGCAGCCGCTCGCTGGTGCGCGAGCAGGCCGGCATCACCCAGACGAAATCCGACCACGATCGGCTGATGGTGCTGCTGGTGTTCCGCTCCAACGGCCTGCACGAACTGCTGGCGCGCTACCCCGGCAAGTCATTCTACAACGTGCTGCATCCGGCGCTTGACGGCTACTGGAAGTTCTTCGGCCGCGTCGATCTCGGCTCGACCTGGTTCTTCCATGCGCCGGTGCCGGCCGACACGACACGCAACAATTTCGACTTCAAGCGCTTCCTGCACGAGGCCGCGGGCGCCGAGTTCGATGTCACGCTCGAGCATGTCGGCTTCTGGGATCTGCGCTTCGCGATCGCCGACAGCTATCGCGCGGGGCGCATCTTCATCGCCGGCGACGCCGCCCACAGCCATCCACCCTATGGCGGCTATGGCGTCAACAGCGGGCTCGAGGATGCCGTCAACCTGTCCTGGAAGCTGGCCGCCCGGCTGCAGGGCTGGGCAGAGGCCGGCCTGCTCGACAGCTACAGCGCCGAGCGGCAGCCGGTGTTCGCTTCCACCGCACGCGACTTCATCGAGAAATCGATCCTCACCGACCGCGACTTCCTCCGCAGCCACGATCCGGCCCGCGACCGCGCCGATTTCGAGACGGCCTGGCGCGAGCGGCAGTCCGGCGCGCGCGCCGAGGTGAACGCATTCGAGCCGAACTACGAGGGCTCGCCGATCGTGTGGGGAGCGCCGGGCGCCGTGAGTAGCGCGATCGGCAACCATGCTTATGCCGCTCGTGCCGGCCATCACCTGACGCCGCAGAAGCTGTCATCGGGCAGGAACGTGTTCGAGGAGCTGGGCCAAGGCTTCACGCTGATCGCACTCGGCGCCGGCGACGCGGCCTCCCACTTCGCGAAGGCGGCCGCGGACCTGCGCGTGCCGCTGAAGGTCATCAACGACACCGCAACAAATGGCCGCGAGCGATATGAGGCCCGCCTGATCCTGGTGCGGCCCGATCAGTTCGTGGCCTGGGCCGGCGACGATGTGTCCAGCGAAGAGCCAAGGCGCCTGCTGCAGCGCGCGATCGGCGGAAAGATGATGTAAGCTGCGCGAAGACCGCGCGACATCGCCCTGCCGCGAAGCGCATGGTGGCTCTTTCTAACCGGTCGGGGAGGCATGAGCGCTGCGCTGCCCCCGCCTCCGCTCGATCGTCATCTCCGCCAGGATCGACATCGCGATCTCCTCCGGCGTGATGGCGCCGAGATCGAGCCCGGCGGGCGCCTTGACGCGGTCGAGATCAGCAGGATTTGCGCCCTCGGCGATCAGCTTGGTGCGCAAGACGGCCATCTTGCGGCGGCTGCCGACGAAGGCGTGATAAGTCGCATCGGTGGCGATGGCCGCCCGCAGCGCCGCCTCGTCGCCCTTCCCTTGCGTCGAGACGACGACGAAGCGCTTGGCATCGCCGAGCCGATCGAGCGCAAAGCCGTCGATCACCATATCGGCTTCCGGCGCGGTGACGAGGTCGGATGCGGGCGCGGCCAGCGTGACGTGATAGCCGAGCGGCTTGGCTTGCGCAGCCAACGACAGCGCCACCGGGCTGGCGCCGAAGATCACCAGCGAGGGATGCGGCAACACCGGCTCGACGAAGATGTCCATCGTGCCCTTGCTCGGGCACATGTTGCTGGCGAACTTCACGCCCAGGCGCGTCTCGCCAGCCTTGACGCCGAGTTCGGCCAGGAGGTTTTCCGGCTGCACCGAGACCATGCGCGGGATGCCGTCGGCCAGCGCCTCGCGCGCAGCCTTCAGCACCGCGCCGCGTGCGCAGCCACCGCCGATCCACCCCGCCACGATGGTGCCGTCGGGACGGATGATCGCCTTCGCCCCTGCCTTCGCCGCCGTCACCGACACCGTGCGCACGATGGTGGCGAGCACGAAGCTTTCCTCCGACGCCTTCAGCTGCGCGGCGAGATCGAGCACTTCGGGGATGGCGGTCATTGGCGCCTGCTCCGCAGGTCGTTCGAGGCATACTGTCGAGGCATCAGAAATGCGTTCCCTCCCCCCTTGTGGGGGAGGGTTAGGGAGGAGGGTAAGCCACGGGCGATCTGCCTGGAGGCCCCCCTCCCCAGCCCTCCCCCACAAGGGGGGAGGGAGCATACTGCCTTCGGGCTACCAGTTCGGCTCAGTCTCGCTTCAACCCGGCTCACCATCATCACAACCTCGCCAGATATGGCTCCAGCGCCGCGAGCGACGCGAGCGTGTGCGCCGGCGCATAGAGATCGACATGAGGCAGCGCCGCTTGGATGCCCTTGGCCTCCGGCGCGTAGCCCTGCCAGCCCGCCATCGGATTGAGCCAGACGATGCGGCGGCAGCGCCGCGCCAGCTGCGCCATCTCCCGTCCCAGCAGAGCAGCATCGCCGGTCTCGTAGCCGTCGGACACGATCATCACACAGCTACGCGAATGGATGACGCGCGTCGCGTGCCAGCGGTTGAAAGTCTGGAGGCTCTCGCCGATCCTGGTGCCGCCACCCGCTCCCTGCGCCATCATCGAGAGACGATCGAGCGCGCGCGCCGCATCCTTGTCCTTCATCGCATCGGAGACGTGGACCAGCCGCGTGTGGAACAGGAACGCCTCGGCCTCGCGAAATTCGTCGAGCACGCCATGGATGAAGCGCAGGAACACCGCCGTGTACATGCTCATCGAGCCGGAGGCGTCAAGCAGCACGACGAGCCGCAGCGGCTTGTGCTTGCGGCGGCGATGCACGAGCGTGATCGGCACGCCGCCATGACTGATATTGCGATGGATAGTGCGGCGCAGATCGAGCCGCTGGCCCTTCTTCGTCAGCTGATCACGGCGGGTCAGCCCCGTGCGCATGGCCTTCGCGAGCCGCGCGGCCGCCTCGTGCGCCCGCGCCATCTGATCCGGATCGGACAGCTTGCGGAAATCGACCTCGGCAAGATTGTCGACGCGCGAGGCGCCCTCGCTGCGCCCTTCACCACCTGCCTCCTGCGGCGCGTCGTCCGACGACGGCACCTGATCGGTCGCCGATTGCGGTGTGCCGCGCCTGTCATCTGCATCCAGCAAGCTCTTCAGGGATGGGCTGTTCGCCGCCTTCGACGATCCGGATATCAACGAGCGCGACCGCACGCGCATGTTCAGCCAGAATGCATCGAACAGGCCGTCGAACCGGTCCCATTCGCTCTTGCGCGCCGAGAGCAGGTGTTTCAGGGCCGAACGAAGCAAGCCCGGCTTCTGCGCGTAACCGGACGTCAAGATGGTCGCGGTATCCCGGCCTTCGGCGAGGCCCACGGCAAAGCCGTTATCGCGCAGGGTCTTCAAGAACGCCGAAAGACGGATCGCGATCAGTCGCGTGGCCGCGCTCATGTCGTCGGCATCTGGCGTGGGACCGCAGCAGCTCATGCGACCTTCCCCAGTAGGCGCGCCGAGACCTCACGCGTGATCCGGGCGCGATCTTCATGGGTCTTGAGCAGGCACATCAGCGTCTCCTGCACGATCTCGGGCTGGTCCTTGAGATCATGCACGTCGAGACCGACCAGCGCGGCCGCCCAGTCGAGCGTCTCGGCGACGCCCGGCACCTTGCGCAGCTCTTCCTTTCGGATCGATTCCACCATGCGCGCGATCTGCAGCGACAGCTGCGCCGATGCGCCGTCGATCCGCGCCAGGATAATGCGGGCCTCGCGATCGACGTCGGGATAATCGACATAATGGTAGAGGCAGCGCCGGCGCAGTGCATCGGAGAGCTCACGGGTGCCGTTCGAGGTCAGCACCACGTGCGGGATCGACGTCGCCTTGATGGTGCCGAGCTCAGGGATCGAGACCTGGAAGTCGGAGAGCAGCTCCAGCAGGAACGCCTCGAACTCGTCGTCGGCGCGGTCGATCTCGTCGATCAAGAGCACCGGCGGCGTGGCGCGCCGGATCGCGGCAAGCAGAGGCCGCTCCAGCAGATATTTTTCCGAGAAGATCTGGTCCTCGATCTCGTCGGCATGGCCGCGATGCGCCTCGATCGCAAGCAGCTGGCGCTGGTAGTTCCACTCGTACAGCGCCTGGGACTGGTCGAGCCCTTCGTAGCATTGCAGTCGGATCAGCTCGGTCGCGTGCACGCAGGCCAATGCCTTGGCCACTTCCGTCTTGCCGACGCCCGCCTCGCCTTCGAGCAGCAGCGGACGCTTCAACAGCTGCATCAGCGAGATTGCGATCGTGAGCTCGCTGTCGGCGATGTAGCCGCAGGCGGCGAGTTGTTCCGCAATCTGGTCTCGGGTTTTCATTGCCGAAACTTATTTGTAGCGACAACGGAAGCACGTTCCCTCCCCCCTTGCGGGGGAGGGTTAGGGAGGGGGGTACCCAGCAGGCAGTGTGCTTGGAGACCCCCACCCCCGACCCCTCCCCGCAAGGGGGAGGGGAGTAGAGGCACTTCTGCAAGAGAGCGAAGCTGACGCATCACGAGCTGCTCCTCGCAAGGACGGGCCATCACGCCACCACGCCCAGCTTCTTCGCCGCCTTCCAGTTGCGCCAGAAATCGTGCGGCATCTGGATATGCGTCGACCCTAAGAACGAGAAGGCATCGTTGACCGCATTGGAGAACGCCGGCACGCCGCCGACATTCGGGCTTTCGCCGACCCCCTTGGCGCCGATCGGGTGATGCGGCGACGGCGTGACCGTGAAGTCGGTTTCCCAATGCGGGGTTTCCACCGCGGTCGGCATGAAGAAGTCCATGAACGAGCCGGTGACGACATTGCCGCCCTCGTCGTAGCGGATCTCCTGGCCCATCGCGATCGCGAAAGCTTCGGTGAGGCCGCCATGCACCTGCCCTTCGATGATCATCGGATTGATGCGGGTGCCGCAATCGTCCAGCGCATAGAAGCGTCTGATCTTGTAGACGCCGGTGTCGACGTCGATATCCATCACACAGAGATAGGCGCCGAAAGGATAGGTCATATTGGGCGGATCATAATACGAGACCGCCTCCAGCCCCGGCTCCATGCCCGGCGGCACGGAATTATACGCCGCCCAGCAGATGTCCTTCATCGACATCACCTTCTCCGGCAGTCCCTTGACGCGGAAGCCGTCGATGTCCCATTCGAGATCGTCCTCGTGAACCTCGAGCTTGTAGGCAGCGATCATCTGCGCCTTGGCCTTGATTTTCCGCGCGGCCATCGCGATCGCGGCACCCGCGACCGGCGTCGAGCGCGAACCGTAAGTGCCGAGGCCGTAAGGCGCGGTATCGGTGTTGCCCTCCTCGACCATGATGTTGTCGGCGGGAATGCCGATTTCGGTGGCGATGATCTGTGCCCAGGTGGTCTCGTGGCCCTGGCCCTGGCTCTTGGTGCCCATCCGTGCGATCCCCGCACCGGTTGGATGCAGGCGGATCTCGCAGGAATCGAACATCGCGATGCCCAGGATGTCGCAGTTCTTCGATGGGCCGGCGCCGACGATCTCGGTGAAGAAGGAGATGCCGAGCCCCATGATCTCGCGGGTCTCGCCGCGCTTGAAGGCCGCGCGCTTCTCAGCCTGCTCCTTGCGGAGGCCGGCGTAATCCACACTCTCCATCATCTTGCGCATGGCGGTGTGGTAGTCGCCGGAATCGTACTCCCAGCCCAGCGCCGAATGATACGGAAATTGCTCCGGCTTGACGAAGTTCTTCAGGCGCAATTCGGCCGGATCCATGCCGAGCTTCTGCGCCAGGATATCCATCGCGCGCTCGATGCAATAGGCAGCCTCCGTAACGCGGAACGAGCAACGGTAGGCCACGCCGCCCGGAGCCTTGTTGGTATAGACGCCGTCGACCGCAAGATGCGCGACCGGGAAGTCATACGATCCCGTCACGATGTTGAAAAAGCCGGCCGGCCATTTCGACGGATCGGCGCAGGCGTCGAAGCCGCCGTGATCGGCAAGCACGTGAACACGCAGGCCGGTGACCCTGCCCTCCTTCGTCGCGGCGATTTCGGCCGTCATGTGATAGTCGCGTGCGAACGCGGTCGCGGTCAGGTTTTCGATGCGGTCCTCGACCCATTTCACCGGCTTGCCGGTGACGATCGAGGCCACCGCCGCGCAGATATAGCCCGGATAGGCGCCGACCTTGTTGCCGAAGCCGCCGCCGATGTCGGGCGCGATCACGTGGATCTTCTGCTCCGGCAGCTTGGCGATCAGCGACACCACCGTGCGGATGACATGCGGCGCCTGGAAGGTGCCCCAGATCGTCAGTTCGCCCTTGATCTTGTCGAACGAGCAGACGCACTGGCAGGTCTCCAGCGGCGACGGATGGGTGCGGTGATAGGAGATCATCTCCTTGATCGTGACCTCGGCCTTGTTGAAGGCTGCGTCCGTCAGCTCCTTGTCGCCGACGCTCCATTCGAAGATGTGGTTGTGATGCTTGCGCGGGCCGTGGGCGCCGGACGTCTTGCCGGCGAGATCCTCGCGCAGCACCGGCGCGTCGGGGTCCATCGCCTTGAACGGATCGATCAGCACCGGCAGCGGCTCGTATTCCACCACGACCTTGCAGACCCCATCGTCCGCCGCATAGCGGTCGGTCGCGACGACGAAGGCAACCTCCTGGTTCTGGAACAGCACCTTGCCGTCGGCGAGCACCATCTGCACGTCGCCAGCCAAGGTCGGCATCCAGGCGAGATTGACCGTCTTGAGCGTCTCGGCGGTGATGACCGCGAGCACGCCGGGCACCTTCAGCGCCTCCTCGGTGTTGATCGACTTCACCCGCGCATGCGCATGCGGGGAGCGGACGAAGTCGCCGTGCAGCATGCCCGGCAGCTTGACGTCGTCGACATAGTTGCCCTTGCCTTGCGTGAAGCGGATGTCCTCGACGCGCTTGCGCTTGCAGCCCATGCCTTCGAGCGCCGCTTCGCGTTGTTCCCGCGTGGGAGTCATGTCGTTCATTCGGCGGCCTCCTTGAATTCCACGCCATTGATCTTGGCGGCGGCGTATTGAATCGCCCTGACGATGTTCTGGTAACCGGTGCAGCGGCAGATGTTGCCGGAGATGCCGGCGCGGATTTCCTCTTCGGTGGGCGACGGATTTTCCTGCAGAAGCCGGTGGGCGCGCACGATCATGCCGGGCGTGCAGAAGCCGCATTGCAGGCCGTGCATCATGCGAAAGCCTTCCTGCAGTGGCGACAATGTCCCGTCGGCATTCGCCATGCCTTCGATCGTGGTGATCTCGGTCCCCTGCGCCTGGACCGCGAACATCGTGCAGCTCTTCACGCTCATGCCGTCGATGTCGACGGTGCAGGCGCCGCAATGGGTGGTTTCGCAACCAATATGCGTGCCGGTCAGCAGCGCCTGCTCGCGCAGGAAATGCACCAGCAGCGTGCGCGGCTCGACGAGGCCTTCGACCTCGCTGCCGTTCACTGTCATCGTGACGTGGGTTTTGGGCATTGGTTCGCTTCCTCAAGAAATTGTGGATCGGTCTCACTGAGGCTACGGCATCGGTTTGCTCCCCCCACGCCGCAATCGCGAAGCGATTGTCGGCAGCGGGGAGGGGTTGGGGGTCCACGGCGACAGAGCCGCTTGGGGCTCCCCCCACCCCGCCCCTTCCCCGCAAGAGGGAGGGAGACGACCGCGCTCGCGGCGGCTTCACTCCGAAAAGCAGATCGTCACTTCGCGCGTTGCGCTGCCCGCTGCAGCGCGCGGATCACCATGATGCCGCCGACATGTTTGCGGTATTCGACTGGGCCGCGCGCATCGGCCGCCGGCGCCATGATGGCGCGCGCCGCGTCGGCCGCCGCATTCAACGCGGCCGGATCGAGCGCCGTGCCGATCACTGCGTTGGCGGCATCGGTCGCGAGCAGCGGCGTCTCGTGCAGATTGGTCAGGCCAATCGCGCAGGCTGCGACTTTGCCGTTTGCCATTGTCAGCACCACGGCGGCGGCGGCGGTCGCGTAATCGCCCACTTTCCGTTTCAGCTTCTCATAGGCATAGCCATGGCCGGCCGGCGGAAGAGGAACGGAGATTTCCGTCAACAGCTCGCCGGGCTCGAGCGAAGTGAAATAGGCGCCCTGATAGAACTCGGTGGCGGCGATCTCGCGTGCCCCGCCGGGCCCTTCGAGCCTGTAGCCTGCGCCCAGCGCCATCATCAGGGCCGGCATGTCATTGCCGGGATCGCCATTGGCGACATTGCCGCCCAGCGTGCCGCGATAACGCACCTGGGGATCTGCGATCAGGGCGGCGGCCTCCTGCAGGATCGGCAGGTTCGCACGGATCTCGTCGGACGTGAGCAGGTCGTGTTGCGTCGTCATCGCGCCGATGCGGATGCGATTGCCGTCGCGGCGGATGAATTTCAATTCGGACAGGCCATGCAGATCGATCAGGTGCGCCGGCGTGGCGAGCCTGAGCTTCATCATCGGGACGAGACTATGGCCGCCGGCGAGCGGCCGGGCTTCGTCGCCCAGACCTGCGAGCAGCTTGACCGCATCGGCCACGCTCTCGGGCCGGTGATAGCTGAACGGACCAGGAATCATCCGCTGTCCTCCCTGTTCTGATTTTTCGCCGCGTCTCTTGCCGCAATCGCGAAGTTGCAGCCGCGAAGAGAAGAGGCGCGTCGTGTTGGGAGAAGGCTTGTCCGAGAATGAGCCGGGCGCAACGCGCCCGGCACGAATGCGGCTCAATTCACACGAATTGCGGGCCGCAGCGCACGAACTGCGTCAGCGTGTGCGACCTATCATGCCTGCCGCCGCACGAGCCCGAGGCGCGATTTGACCTCGGCGATCTTGGCGCGGCTAACGGGGACGCGATGCGGCGCGGGTCCGTCGAGTTCGATGATGGCGCCGTCGCCGTCCTTGCCCACGAAGCAGACATGCGAGATCGCGACGATGTGACTGCGGTGCACACGAACGAACAGGCTGGGATCGAGTTGCGCTTCGGCCTCCGAGATCGACCATGGGCACATGCGCTCGCGCATGCCGTCGTGCACCCTCGTATAATGAGCATCGGCACGGACGCTGCGGACCTCGGCGGCGTCGATGAAATGGGTGCCGTTGGCACCCTCGATCGGAAGCCGGGACGCCGCAACGCGCGGCGGCTGGCCGAGGCCGCCCAGCGGCGCCGCCGGCATCATGCGCGCACTGGTCGGAAGGATCGGCTCGGCTTCTTCGGGCGGGGCCGAAGCCAGGTCCTCTGCCCTCTCCGGCTCCAGATGGGCTGGTTCGTCCGAAGTGGCTTCGACCTGCCGCCGCGCGTCCGGCACCAGGGAGAGCAGAAACCCGGCCGCGATGACGAAGCACAGCACAGACACCACGATCGACAGCACCTGCTGCGACGCAGCGAGGCCCGCGACACCATGGTGATGAACGTCCGCCGTGAGCGGCACGAAATGCATGCCGAGCATCGCGGTATAGTGCATGCCGGAGACGGCGATGCCGAAGGCGATCGCGCTTGCCGCGAGCCGCAGGCCGTCCTGCCGCGCCAGAAAGATCCGCAAGCCGCCATAGGCAGCGAGCATCGCGATCGCGACCGACAGGAGCACCATCGGCGGATCATGCGTGATGGCGAAGTTTCCCGACAGGCCGTGGATGCCGACATAATGCATGCTGGCGATGCCGGTGCCGAGCAGCACGGCGGAAGGAATGATCCGCTCCGGTCCCCGCTCGCCGATGCTGACGAAGAAGAGCGAGATGCCGACGACCAGCGCGCAGATCAGGAACGAGGTGACGGTCGGCAGCATGAGGTAGGTGGCATCAGCCGGGAGCGGTGCGGCCATGACGCCGACGAAATGCATGGTCCAGATGCCAACGGCGAGAAAGGCCGCGGCGCCGGACAGCAGCACGCGGCGGTTCACGCCCGCGGCCTCGCGGATGCGCGCGGTCAGGCTGAAGCCGGTGTAGCCGCCCAGAATCGCGATTGCCACCGACAGCGCGACCAGAAAGGGATCGTGTCCGTCGAACATGATGCTTGCCGACCCGTCGCCACGGGCCGACGTCCTCCCACCGCCGATGTTATAGAGGTGGCGAGCACGATGGCAAACAATGCGTGGATAGCCGACGCGGACGGGCCTGATCACAGATCACACCCGTCCGCGATTGCGTTACACGATCCCCGCCGCGACCTGGCTGCGCAGCCGCTCCAAACTCAGCAGCGTGTTGGCGCAGGCTTCGGCGACTTCCCCGCCCTTGACCGCAAAATGCTTGCGGAAGAACTCGAAATGCGCCTGCGTCTCGTGGAATTGCTGCGGCGTCAGCACCGCCGAAAACACCGGCACTTCCGTTCGCAACTGCACATCCATCAGCGCCTTGATCACGGTATCGGCGACGAATTCGTGGCGGTAGATGCCGCCATCGACGACCAGCCCGGCCGCAACGATCGCGGTGTAGCGGCGCGTCTTGGCCAGCAGCTGCGCATGCAGCGGGATCTCGAAGGAGCCCGGCACCTCGAAGATGTCGACGCGCTCGCGTGCGATATGCCGCGCCTCGATCTCGTCGAGAAAGGCGATGCGGCATTCGGCGACGACGTCGCGGTGCCAAGCCGACTGCACGAAGGCGACGCGCTGCGGCTTGGCAAACCGCGGATGCGAGGGCGTAGGCGGCGCCTCGTCAGGCGGGCTTGGCTCCACCGGCACGGCGGCCTGCGGAGAGGCTTCGGTTTCGATATCAGCTTGGGGGTCTTGCAACATCTGATTCATGGTTGTCCTCGTTTGAGACCAGAATCAGGGCATACGGAACGACGACGCCCCCACGCGCATGCGCGGGGTGCCGGGACCCGTTCTCTTTCATCCGGACTGTGACCGTCGGCTTCGGAGTCGCACCGAATCTGCTGACCCCTGCCCGATCGCGAGAACGGACAGGGCGCTCGCGGGCTTGGACGCTTCCAGGAAGGCCCTTACCGCCGGTGGGGAATTCCACCCCGCCCTGAGAACATGGACCGCCCGGCTGGACGGCCCGCTCGAACTATGCCGGGCGGCGAGCAGCCCGACAAGTTCCCTGACCGGCAAAATTCGACCACCGGCCATGCAGTCCCGGCTCGGCCTCCGCCGAATCCCGAATGCCAGAATCAAGTCGCTGAGGCCGAGCGCGCCCCCCGAATCCGATTCCGTTTTGTTCACGGCCATGAAGTCCACCGCTTGATGAGCTGTGGACGAAATAGGGTTTGGCTGTGGACGGATTCAGCGTGCAGTTGCGCGGATTCAGCAAATCACATCAGTTTGTTCGCGCAACGCCCGGGGTTCCTCCGGGACTGCAAGCCGGTTGCGACTGCGCCTCCAACGGCGCGGGCCGGGTCGCCGCGTGAGTACCACCCAGATCAAGAAGACAGAGGTCGAGACGGCATGTCCCTGCTCGAAGGCATCATCGATTCCGGAAACGATCCGCTGACCGTGGTCGAGACCATCGCCGCGGATAACAACTGGGCGTTCGAACGCTCCGGCATCGATGAAGTAACCATCGCCTCCAGGGGGCAGTGGACGGACTATCAGATCTCGTTCACCTGGATGGCCGAGATCGAGGCGCTGCATCTCGCTTGCGCCTTCGACATGAAGATTCCGGAAAACCGGCGCGCGGAAGTGCAGCGGCTGATCGGTGCGATCAACGAGCAGCTCTGGCTTGGCCATTTCGATATCTGGACCCACACCGGCATGGTGATGCACCGCCAGGCGCTGGTGCTGCCCGGCGGCATCACCGCTTCGGAACAGCAATGCGCCAGCATGCTCGAGGGCGCGATCCATGCCTGCGAGCGCTATTACCCGGCGTTCCAATTCGTGGTCTGGGCGGGCAAGTCGACGCAGGAAGCCATGGCTGCGGCGCTGTTCGACACCGAGGGCGAGGCGTAAGGCAAACAACGGCGGATCGCTGCCGCCTCAAATTCGGTGTCGTCCCGGCGCACGTCGGGACCCATAACGCGTGACCTCTCCGTTCAGGCAAGCTGCTTGTCGCTCTGCCATCGCTCCACTAAAACCGCGGTGGGTTATGGATCCCGGCTCAAGGCCGGGACGACAGCTTTTGTGCGGTGACAACAGTGAACAACAATAAGCTCCAAAACATCACCGGCACCATCGCACTCGCCGGGGCCGGCAAGATGGGCGGCGCGATGCTGACCGGCTGGCTTTCGCAAGGCCTCGATCCGTCGCGCGTGGTGGTGATCGATCCGATGCCGTCAGCCGAGATCGGCGCGCTCGCGACCAGGGGCGTGCGGCTCAATCCGGCTGAAGCGCCGGAGGCGGAGACGCTGGTGATCGCGGTGAAGCCGCAGATGTTCCGCGAGGCCGGCCCGACGCTGAAACGTTGCGTGGGCGCGTCGACGCTGGTGGTCTCGATCATGGCCGGCACCACCATCGCCGCGCTCCAGGAGGTCGTGGGCGGCGCCGTGGTCCGGGCGATGCCGAACACGCCGGCCGCAATCGGTCGCGGCATCACGGTCGCGGTGCCGGCCCCCGACGTCAGCACCGCACAGCGCGCCATCGCCGACGCCTTGCTGCGCGCCACCGGCGCGGTCGAATGGGTCGATGACGAAGCCCTGATGGACGCTGTGACGGCCGTATCGGGCTCGGGACCGGCCTACGTCTTCCTGCTCGCCGAGGAGCTCGCGCGGGCCGGTGTCGCGGCTGGCCTGCCGGAAGCGCTGGCAACGAAACTCGCGCGCGACACGGTGTCGGGCGCGGGCGAATTGCTGCATCGCTCGGAGCTGTCAGCGGCGACCTTGCGCCAGAACGTGACCTCGCCCGGCGGCACCACGGCCGCGGCGCTGGCGGTGCTGATGGGCGCGGACGGATTTGGCCCGCTGCTGACGCGCGCGGTGGCCGCCGCCGCGGCGCGGTCCAAGGAATTGGCGAAGTAGGAGTTTCCGTCGTTGCGAGCCGCCCGGTCCGCGCGAAGCGCGGCCGGATGACGAGCTCCGCGAAGCAATCCAGGCATGAGGCGCGGACAGAGCCTGGATTGCTTCGGCGCTTACGCGCCTCGAATGACGGCTTCGTCGTAGCCGCTACGGCACACCAAACCGCTTCTTGAACTGCGCGACATTGACGAGCCCGCGGCCGTGCCGGCCCTCGCCGATCTTGAGATCGCCGTGGAATGCGGCGACCGCAAACCGGATCACGCGCCGCTCGACCTCGATCACTTCGGCCGTGGTGCGGATGGTGGCACCGACCGGCGCGGCCGCCAGATGCTTGATGTCGACCTCGGTGCCGACCGTGACCCAGCCCTCCGGCAGGCTGGCCTTGATCGCGTCACCCGAGGTCATCTCCATTTCCAGGATCATCATCGGCGTCGCATAAACCATGGGCATGTGCGGCACAAAATGCCCGACCGTGCGCTCCGGCGGCACGATCAGGATGCGCTCGGCGCTCAGGCCGACTTTGATGATGTCGCGTGCGTCCATGTCGGGCCCCAGCTTTCGTCATTCCGGGCGCTCGCCAATAGCGAGCGAACCCGGAATCCAGAGATGATAGCTCGAGATTCCGGGTTCGCGCTACGCGCGCCCCGGAATGACGCTATGACCTATTTCTTTAACTCGGCCGCGCGTTCGACGAAGGTCTTGCCGCCCTTCATCTTGTGGGAGAGCGGCGCCTCGTTGATCTGGATCACCACGGCTTCTGCATCGACGCCGAGATGCGTCACCAGCGCCTTGGTGATGTCGCGCATCATGCCAGCCTTCTGCTCGTCGGTGCGGCCAGCGGCCATGTTCACGGTGATCTCGGGCATGCATTGCTCCCTGCTGTTTCGTTCTGGCCGAGCAAAAGCGCGAAGCGCGTCTTCGCCCTGAATGTCCCGGCCATCCACGTTGGGCCTATCAAACAAGACGTGGATGCCCGGCACAAGGCCGGGCATGACAGCAGAGCGGAATGCCTACCCCCAGTTCACATCATGCCTCGCGAGCACCTCGCGCACGCCGGCAACGAGCTCGTCCTCCTTGCAGGAGAACTGCGCCGGCCGGCTCTCGCGCCATTCCTGGTTGGAGGCGATCGCGGCCGCCGCCTTGGCGCCCTCGATCAGATCCTTGATCTGCACCTCGCCGCGCGCCTTCTCATCCGAACCCTGGATGATGACGCAGGGCGCGTTGCGGCGGTCGGCATATTTGAGCTGGTTGCCCATGTTCTTGGGATTGCCGAGATAGAGCTCGGCGCGGATGCCGTGATTGCGTAGCTGCGAGACCATGGCTTGATAATCGGCGACGCGATCGCGGTCGAACACAGTGACGACCACAGGTCCGAACGCCGGGCGCGTGTCGAGCTTGCCCAGCATCGTCAGCGCCGCCTGCAGCCGCGACACGCCGATGGAGAAGCCGGTCGCGGGGACCGGCTCGCCGCGAAAGCGCGAGACGAGGCCATCGTAGCGCCCGCCGCCGCCGACCGAACCGAACCGCACCGGCCGTCCCTTCTCGTCCTTGGTGTCGAGCAGCAGTTCGACCTCGTAGACCGGGCCCGTGTAGTATTCGAGGCCGCGGACGACGGAGGGCTCGATGCGAACGCGGCTGTAGCCGTAGCCAGCCGCACTGCAGAGTTTCGCGATCTCAGTCAGTTCATTGATGCCGTCGGCATAGGCCGCGGACGACATGAACAATTTCCGCTGGGCGACCGAGCCCAGCACCGTTGCATTGAACTGCAAATCCTGCTCGTCGTTTTGAAACGCCGGCTGAGCCACCTTCATCTCAAAAAAGGCCAGCAGCGCCTCGATCTGGTTGTTGTCGAGACCCGCGCCCTTGGTGAAGTCGCCCTTGCCGACCTCACCGCCATCCCAGCGGCCTTCACCGAGCAGCTTCCTGATTTCCGCGATCGGAAACTTGTCGGCCTTGTCGATCGCGCGCAGGACTGTGAGCCGGCGTCCTGCATGCTCTTCGCCGCCGATGCCGATCGCCTCCATCACGCCATCGAGCACCTTGCGGTTGTTGACCTTCACGACATAAGAGCCGCGCGGAATGCCCAGCGCCTCCATCGTGTCGGCCGCCATCATGCACATTTCGGCGTCCGCCGCGGGCGAACCCGACCCCACCGTATCGGCATCGAACTGCATGAACTGGCGGAAACGGCCGGGGCCCGGCTTCTCATTGCGGAATACGTAACCGGCCCGATAAGACCGATACGGCTTCGGCAGGTGATCGAAATTCTCGGCGACGTAGCGCGCGAGCGGCGCGGTGAGATCGTAGCGCAGCGAGATCCACTGCTCGTCATCGTCCTGGAACGAGAACACGCCCTCGTTGGGACGGTCCTGGTCGGGCAGGAATTTGCCGAGCGCGTCGGTGTATTCGAACGCCGGCGTCTCCACCGGCTCGAAACCGTAGCGCTCATAGACGGCGCGGATCTTCTCGACCATCTCGCGCGTGGCCGCGATCGCGGCGGGACCGCGATCCTCCAGCCCGCGCGGCAGCCGCGCCTTCAGCTTCTGGGGTTTCTTGGGTTTGTCGGACATGGCGGCTTGGTAGCAGCCGTCGCACAAGGCGGCAACCGCCGCTGACATGCTTCAGTGCTGCGAGCTGCTCACATGTGGCGAGAGCCCCCGATCGCCGCGCATGCGGTGCGCTCCCTCCCCACTTGCGGGGGAGGGGTTGGGGTGGGGGGCGCCGCGGGCAGTCTGCGTGGAGCTACCCCCACCCCCGCCCCCTCCCCGCAAGGGGGAGGGGAGCCTACCGTCCCTGTGGCACGGTTCGCCCGGCTTACTTCACTTCGCGGATCCAGTTGTGCGGATCGGGGCTGCGGCCATACTGGATGTCGACCAGCTTCTTGCGCAGGCCCATGGCGACCGGACCGGCCTCGCCGCCGCTGATCAGGAAGTCGCCGCTCGCCGAGCGCACCTTGCCGATCGGCGAGATCACCGCGGCGGTGCCGCAGGCGAAAGCTTCCTTCAGCCGGCCGCTCTTGGCGTCGGCGCGCCACTGGTCGATCGTGTAGGGCTCCTCGCGCACCACCGTGCCGGCATCTCTCGCCAGCGTGATGATCGAATCGCGGGTGATGCCCGGCAGGATCGTGCCCAGCGGCGGGGTCGACAGCGAGCCATCGTCGAACACGAAGAAGACGTTCATGCCGCCGAGTTCCTCGACATAGCGGCGCTCGACCGCATCGAGGAAGACGACCTGATCGCAGCCGTGCTCGATCGCTTCGGCCTGGGCGCGCAGGCTCGCGGCGTAGTTGCCGCCGCATTTGACGCCGCCGGTGCCGCCGACCGCCGCGCGCGTATATTTCTCGGAGACCCAGATCGACACCGGCGCGGGTCCGCCCTTGAAATAGGAGCCGACCGGCGAGGCGATGACGGCGAAGAGATATTCGCCGGACGGCTTCACACCGAGGAACACCTCGTTCGCGATCATGAAGGGCCGCAGGTAGAGGCTGCCCTCGCCGCCCGGAATCCAGTCGCGGTCGATCCGCACCACCTGCTCGACGGCTTCGATGAACAGGTCCTCGGGTAGTGGCGCCATCGCCATGCGCTCGGCCGAATTCCAGAACCGCTTGGCATTGGCATCGGGGCGGAACAGGTTCACGCCGCCATCGTCGCGCTTGTAAGCCTTCAGGCCCTCGAAGATCTCCTGCGCATAATGCAGGACGGCCCCGGCCGGATCGAGCGGGAAGTGGCTGCGGACGATGATCCGTGCATCGTGCCAGCCCTTCGCGTCGGTGTAGCGGACCACGGCCATATGGTCGGTGAACACCCGGCCGAAGCCCGGATTGGCGAGCTTCGCCGCGCGCTCCTCCGCCGAAATTGGATTGCTTGCCGGCTCGATTTCGAACGTCAGACTCATTTTTGCTTTCCCCGCTGTCCTGGCCATCGCGAGTTGTGGGGACCGACCGATCTGTTCGGCCCCGCTGGCTTGATCAATCCGGACGTCACGACCGCCGGCCCCAGGGCCGGTTGCGGTGCCAGCAAGTCGATGAGGACATGCTTTTGCGCTGGGCGGAAGTCCAGTATGTTTGCCGAAATGCCGCTCGACAACACGGTAGATCGCTGCCCAAGCCCTTTGCCGCCTGCGACGGCTTCTTTGGGCCAATGGGACAACCTGACCTCCGATCGAAAAGACCTAAAATTTCGTCGGGACCGACCGTTTTGTAACATTGAACCCAAGATACGTCAATATGGCTGACATAAATTTCTCGACGTCCGCGCCAGGCTCCGATTCGCGCTCTTCCGAGCCCCAGGCGGCGGCTGGGGACGACCGGGCGTTGCGGTGGGACATCATCGAGCTGTTGTTCTTTGCCTATCGCGATTTCGTCGGCGATGCCGATCACGAGCTGGAAGCTTTCGGCTTCGGCCGCGCCCATCACCGGGTGATCCATTTCGTCACCCGCTATCCCGGGCTCAAGGTCGCCGATCTCCTGGACGTGCTGCGCATCACCAAGCAGTCGCTCGGGCGGGTGCTGAAGCAGCTGCTCGACGAAGGCTACATCGTGCAGAAGACCGGTAACAACGACCGCAGGCAGCGCCTTCTTTTCGCCACCCCCAAGGGCGAGGCGCTGGTGACCAAGCTTGCCGGCTTGCAGACCCGGCGCATCGATCGTGCGCTGGAGCAGATCGGGCCGGCAGGCGCGGACAAGGTCCAGCAGTTCCTGCGCGCGATGATCGATCGCGACGACCCGGACAAGGTGCTGGAAGCGATCTTCAAGATGCCCGTCGTCACCGTAAAGGAGTGATCGTGCCGCTCGCCGCCATCACCACCCGCGCTCCGCAGACACCCGCCGACGACGCGCCGCACCTGCTGCTCGTCGATGACGACCGCCGCATCCGCGATCTGTTGTCGCGCTTCCTGCGCGCCGAAGGCTACCGCGTCACCACGGCGATGAGCGCGAGCGATGCCCGCGCCAAGCTCACCGGCCTCCATTTCGATCTCTTGATCCTCGATGTGATGATGCCCGGCGAGAGCGGCTTCGACCTCGCCCGCTTCATCCGCACCCAATCCTCGGTCCCGATCGTGATGCTGACCGCGCGCTCCGAGCCGGAGAGCCGGATCGAGGGACTGCAGCTCGGGGCGGATGACTATGTCGCCAAACCGTTCGAGCCGCGCGAGCTGGCGCTGCGCATCGGCAATATCCTGAAGCGGGCGGCGCCGCCGCCGGCGGAAGAGGTGATCGAGCAGGTCGCCTTCGGTCCCTTCAGCTATCATCTGGCGCGGGGCGAGCTGAAGCAGGGCGAAGAGGTGATCCACCTCACCGATCGCGAGCGCGAGATGCTGCGCATCCTCGCCAATGCCCGCGGCGAGACCGTGCCGCGCGGTGCCCTCACCGGCAACGGCACCGTGAACGAGCGTGCGGTCGATGTGCAGATCAACCGGCTCCGCCGCAAGATCGAAATCGATCCGGCCAATCCGCTGTTCCTGCAGGCCGTGCGCGGCATCGGCTATCGGCTGATGGTGGCGGGGTGACGTGCGTGAGAGATCGATTTCCGATGATGGCATCATACCGAGCCACAAGCGCGTTGCGCTCCCTCTCCCGTAGGGAGAGGGTTGGGGTGAGGGGTTACGGTCTTTCGATCGAGAGCTCCCCCTCACCCGGATTGCTATGCAATCCGACCCCTCCCCGCAGGGGAGAGGTGTCCCGGATTCGCGGCGCCGTTGTCGGTGCGAAAGCCGCCGTCCGACTCACATGACCACCCTCGACACCGGCTTAGCCTTCATCCGCACTGCCTCGCGCCGCGTGTCGGCTGCGAACGGCTGGATGGGCCATGCGTTCAAGAGCTGGATGCCGACCGGGCTCTACGCACGTGCGCTCCTGATCATGATCGTGCCGATGGTGATCCTGCAGACGGTGGTGGCCGGCGTGTTCATGGAGCGGCACTGGAACACGGTGACGCGACGACTCTCGACGGCCGTCGTGCAGGACATCGCGGCGCTGATCGACATCTACAAAGGCTATCCGCAGGACAAGGACCGCACGATGCTGCGGCGGATCGCCCAGCAGCGGCTCAATCTCGTGGTTGATTTCCTGCCCGCCGGCGACATGCCGCCGCCAGGGCCGAAACCGTTCTTCAACCTGCTCGATCAGTCGCTGTCGGGCCAGATCGGCCGGCAGATCAGCCGGCCCTATTGGATCGACACCGTCGGCCGCTCCAACCTGGTCGAGATCCGCATTGCGCTCGACGACGCGGTGATGCGCGTGTTCGCGCAGCGCAGCGCGGCCTATGCCTCCAACACCGACATCTTCCTGTTCTGGATGGTCGGCACCTCGTCCATCCTGCTCATCGTCTCGGTGCTGTTCCTGCGCAACCAGATCAAGCCGATCCTGCGACTGGCGGATGCGGCCGAGAGCTTCGGCAAGGGCCGCGAAGCCCCGAACTTCCGGCCGCGCGGCGCGCGCGAGGTGCGGCGGGCGGCGCACGCCTTCCTGGAAATGAAGGCCCGGATCGAGCGCACCATGGACCAGCGCACGGCGATGCTCGCCGGCGTGAGCCACGACCTGCGCACCATCCTCACCCGCTTCAAGCTCGAGCTCGCCTTGCTCGGCGACGGCCCCGAGATCGATGCGATGCGCAAGGACATCGACGAGATGTCCGGCATGCTGGAAGACTATCTCGCCTTCGCTCGCGGCGACGGCGGCGAGGTGGCGCAACCGACCGACATCTCGAACGCGCTGGAGGAGTTGCGCAGCGATGCCGAGCGCAACGGCCACACGGCCTCGGTCGCATTCCGGGGCCTGCCGGTCGTCACGGTGAAACCGCAGGCGTTGAAGCGCTGTCTCGGCAATCTCGTGTCCAACGCGGCGCGCTATGCCGACACGATCGCGATCTCAGGCCATCGCGATCACCGCTACCTCACGATCACCGTCGATGATGACGGCCCGGGCATTCCGCAGGCGATGCGCGAGGAGGTGTTCAAGCCGTTCCTGCGGCTCGATCATGCGCGCAATCAGGACGAGGGCGGCACCGGTCTCGGGCTTGCGATCGCCCGCGACATCGCCCGCTCCCATGGCGGCGACATCATGCTGGGCGAGAGCCCGGCGGGCGGCCTGCGCGCGACGGTGCGCATTCCGGTGTGAAGGCTGCAAAAGCATGGCAGCCAAGCGACAGGCTCGCGGAGTGTAGGAATCGGACGCTCGGGTGTCGCCGGGGCCTCAGTGATGCCCCTGTGCCTGCGCTCGAATCCCGCCTACTGCTTGGCGCCGGGAATCAATGCCTTCAGCTTGTCCATGTCTTTGACGTTCAGCTTGAAGCCACCGCCTGGCATCACGATGTCACCGGGCTTCTGACCCGGCTTGCAGGCCCCCAACCACTTCGCCTCGATCGTCATCGTGGTGTCGCGCAGGACCTTGGCCAGGCTGGTGTCGCGCACGACATTGCTCACGCCCTCGCTGTGTGAGGTCGTCTTCACCGTGTAGGCCGAGTTGAAGTCGCCGGTGATCTCGGCATGTGAGGCGGTGTTCACGCCGCGCATGCTGCATACCGAATCGACGACATAGCCGGTCGGCGTCTTCTGCACGTCCTGCTTGGAGCAGATCTGCTTGGCCATCGGCGAGACCATGTTGTTGAGGTCCTTGTCGGTGGTCTCGTCGGTGCAGTGCTGCATGGTCATGTCGGGCATCTGCGAGCCCGTCCTGACCATCTTCATTTCCCAAAGCCCCGGCTTGCGGGTCGGCAGCTCGGCGGCGAATGCGTTGCTGAGGGATGCCGCGAGCAGCACGCTGCATCCCAACAGCTTCGCGCCGACCTGTCCGCGGATCATATTCGCCTCAGCTTCCCGGGTGATTCCAGACCGGCTCAGTACAGCGTGCGCAACGGACGCTGCGCCGAGTCGTACGGCACCCAACGGCACGAGAACGACAAATAGCCGCCATACCGGGCGTCCACCGCCAGGAACTTGACCACCTTGCCGTAGGACGCGCAGTGGTCGACCGCCAACTGCCTGGCATCGGTGGTCTGGGCGAGCGAATAGGCGATGATGCCGCCGGTGTCATTACCCTTGAATGCCGGCACCCAGTCGGCCCGAGCCGGGCCTGCAGCCAGCGCGACGCCCACGGCCATCAGCCCGACGGCCTTGGAAACGACGTCGAAAAAACTGGGCTTCGTCATCAGCATTGCAATCTCCATCGGTTAGCTCCCATCCTAAATGGGCTGTCCGCGCAAGAAAAGAACACCGCGCGCGGAGTCCCCGACTTGTCGTGGAGTGTTGCCGCGTTGCACTTGACCTCATCAGGCCGGCACGGCACGTTCCATTCTTCTCTCCAGCTTTGCGGATGGCCTATGCGCGACCTCAGCATCTCGTTCAAGACCATTGGCGCTGTCTGCGGCGCGGTGCTCGGCGTTGTCACGGCTGTTGCCCCAGCGCAAGCTGCCAACCCGCTCGAGCTGAACTTCTGGCTGTCGGGTCCGAAATATGATGGCCGCCTGTCCCCCTGCGAATCGGCCCTGTCCAGAGTCGCCAGCGACTTCCGGGACAAGGAAAGCACGTTCTGGAATTCCTCGTTGACCATCACGGGCTTTTCAAACATCCACGAAATCGCTTTCCGGCCCTGGCAGTCCGACAATATTCCGCGACGCTACTGCACCGGCACCGCGATGATCAGCGACGGCAAGGCGCGCACCGTCAATTTCTCGCTGATCGAGGATGCCGGCTTTGCCGGTTACGGCGAGGGTGTCGAATTCTGCGTGGTCGGCCTCGACCGCAACTGGGCCTTCAACCCCGCCTGCCGCGCGGCGAAGCCCTAAGACTCCCACCGACTGAACGGGACTGGACGAGACGCGTCGCAGGCTTTCGCCGGCGCGCGGCTCCAATTTTGTTCTTGAATTGTTCTTTCGCCTCCTGGTAGAGTTCTCGCCATGTTCCTGGGAGCTCGCCATGTTGGATCGGTTGTCTGATCGCCTGCCCACCTACTCCGGCCGCGGACTGCGGACAATTCAGATCCTCGCCGCTCTCGCGCTCAGCGGGATCACCCTGTGGTCGGCCCAGCTCTCGCCAGCCCAGGCGCAAGACCGCCGCCAGAACGCACCGGGCGCATTCGATTTTTACGTGCTGTCCTTGTCCTGGTCGCCCTCGTTCTGCGCGGACGTCGAGGAGCGCGGCAATGGCGGACGGTCCCAGCAGTGCAGCGGCCGTCCCTACTCTTTCGTGGTCCACGGGCTCTGGCCGCAATATGAGAACGGCTATCCGGAGTATTGCGAGCAGCCGTCGCCGCGGCTGCCGCGCAACATCATGGTCTCGATGCTCGACCTGATGCCGGCGCCGGGGCTGATCTACAACGAGTGGGACAAGCACGGCACCTGCTCCGGACTGCCGGCCAAGGCCTATTTCGAGACCATCCGCAAGGCTCGGGCGGTGATCAAGATTCCGCCGGAATTCCTCGACTTGTCCGAGCCCAAGACGGTGACGCCGGCCGCGGTCGAGGAGGCCTTCGTCAAGGCCAATCCCAACCTCACCAATTCCGCCGTCGCCGTGACCTGCAACCGCACCCGGCTCAGCGAGGTCAGGATCTGCCTCTCGAAGGAGCTGCAGTTCCGCTCCTGCGATGAGATCGATCGCCAGGCCTGCCGCCGCGACGAAGTCACGATGCCGCCAATCCGCGGCGGCTGAGGCCCGCGATCTCGTTCAAGGCGTAATCCCTGGAACGGCGCCATCGCTGATGAGCGCTGTTTCCGTGATGATGCAGGGTTACTTTCGTCGCAAGACGTCGTAACTCACAGCGATGAACTACCGTCACGCCTTTCATGCCGGCGGCTTCGCCGACGTCATCAAGCACATCGTGCTCACGCGCATCCTGATCTATCTGCAGGAGAAGCCGGCCGCGTTCCGCGTGATCGACACCCATGCCGGCGCGGGTCTCTACGACCTCACGGGCGAGGAGGCCAGCCGCAGCGGCGAATGGCGGACCGGAATTGCCCGCATCATGCAGGCGCGGTTCTGCGATCAGGCGCTTGCTCTGGTGGCGCCCTATCTCGACATCGTCCGGGCCTTCAATCCCAAGGCCGAACTCGCCGCCTATCCCGGTTCGCCCTTGATCGCGCGCGCCCTCCTGCGGCCGCAGGACCGGATGACGGCCTGCGAGCTCGCACCTGTCCCGCGCAAGCATCTGATCGACGTGCTGCGGCGCGATACCCAGGCCCGCGTCGTCGATCTCGATGGCTGGGTGGCGCTGCCGGCTTTCGTGCCGCCAAACGAACGGCGCGGCCTCGTGCTGATCGATCCCCCCTTCGAGGCGAAGGATGAATTCGAGCGGTTGGGCGAGCGCTTCGCAATCGCATTCGCCAAGTGGCCGACTGGTATCTATTTGCTCTGGTATCCAGCAAAGAGCCGCCGTGCGACCGACGAGTTGGTGCAGCACGTGGCGGGGCTGGCGGCGGCGGCAAAACCGCCCGGTAAGTTGTTACGTGTCGAGTTCAGCGTGGCGCCGCAGGTCGCCGGAGAGGGGCTGGCCACTACCGGCCTCCTGGTCGTGAACCCGCCCTGGACGTTGCATGACGAGCTTAAGGTCATCCTGCATGAGTTGGAGAAGCCGCTCGGCCAGGGCGGGGCCGCGCGCTTCCGGCTCGAGTTCCCCAAAGCCGGGGCCGGCAATTAGTCGAAAATCCATAGGCAATTGCCGAGGAACCGTAGTAAAATAACTGATTGAGACTGGCTTTACGTTCCGCTTCCGCGAATGGTTGCGGCGGGGTGATCAAGGCCCAACAAGAATCCGAGCGACCCGACACATGCACAATGTCGGCTCGTAAAGGTGGCCACGCTTTCCGATTCAGTGATGCCCGGTCGGACGCTGCGCATGTCGCGCAGTGGAGGAAGCAATGCGGGGGGAGGAGTTTCCCGATGCCAATGACGGGTACGGTCAAGTTCTTCAATGGTGAACGCGGCTACGGCTTCATCAAACCGGATGATGGCGGGCGCGACGTGTTCGTGCATATCACCGCGGTCGAGCGCGCCGGATTGAAGGATCTGACTGAAGGACAGCGGATCAGCTTCGAGGTTGAACCGGACAAGAAGGGCAAGGGCCCGAAGGCGGTCAATCTGGTGCTGTCGTCGTAAGGCCGCCGATCGACACTCGTCCGCAGTTTGCGGCGGAGTGCGAAGGCGAGGAATACGAACGTCCTTTTGTTTGTCGTTTGAACTTGGAGCCGCGGACGGCGCAGCCGGCTCGTGTGCGGCGAAGCTCGCAGCCGACATTCGCGTAGATGATGCAAAAAAATCCCGGCCGCGCGCGGCCGGGAGGTTATGATTTTTGCGGTTTCTTCTTCCTATCAGAAGTGGAAGTTGATGCCTGCGCGCACCACTCCAAACCGATAGTCGTTCTTCGCCCCCGTAACCACGAAATTGCTGCTGTCGAGATCGACATAGAGATATTCGATCTTGGCGGTCCAGTTCTGCGCCAGCCCGAATTCGGTGCCTGCGCCCAAGGTCCAGCCGATCGTCGAATGCGATTCGGACAGGCCGAAGGTTTCGCCGCGCAGCTCGCCGAAGGCGAGACCGCCGGTGCCGTAAAACAGGATGTTGTTGAAGGCGTAGCCGGCGCGGCCGCGCACGGTGCCGAACCACGGGTTGGAGAATTTCCAGGGCGCGAAGGTGTCGTTGGCGCCGGTCAGGTTGATGTCGCCCTCGATGCCGAACACCCAGGGACCGGTCTGCCAGTTGTAACCCGCCTCGATCCCGCCGGTGATGCCCGACGGCTTGGTCGGATTGTTGCCGACCTCGCCCCAGCTGTAACCGAGCGTGCCGCCGAGATAGGGGCCGGCCCAGCTATAGGCATTCAACGGCTGGTTCACCGTGTAGCCCGGACGCGGTGCATAGTTGAAATCGGCGGCCTGCGCCGACACCGTTCCCAGCGCCCCGAGCGCAACCGCGCCGGCGACGAACCTCTTCATGACCTACTCCACGCAACACCCGTGCCCGCCGGCTGCGTGCGGCGCCTGCACGAGGCAGCGCACCTGACCGGCATGGTTACGGAACTCCAGCTTTTTTCGTGAAGATTTATCGAGAGTTTGAGGTTAAAGCCTCATTAAGCGCGGTTACCGGCCGCTTAACGTCCTTAATGGACGGTTACCGCCGCGCCTGTGCATGGGCGCCGCCGCGTGCTGGCATGCGCAGCCCCCAAAGCTTAAATTCGTCCCATGGCCACCCACAGCTCCGATCCACCAAAGGCGCTCGCGCCCGAGATGAAGCGCGCCGACGCCTCGCCGCAGCCCCTGGAATCCCCCGACATCGATCCAGCCGCATCCTCGACCGACGAGGACGAGGAAGGGCGCCTGCCCGAGCTGACCGAGGAAAGCACCGAGGTTGTTGCCGAAGGCCCGCTTGCGATCGGCCATGAGGCGATCGAGAAGGCGGTGCGGCTGGCCCCGACCTCGCCTGGCGTCTATCGCATGCTGAATGCGAACAACGACGTGCTCTATGTCGGCAAGGCCAAGAACGTCAAAAAGCGCCTGTCGTCCTATGCGCGGGCCAACGCACCGCTGCCGGCGCGCATCCTGCGCATGATCGCAGCGACCGTGAACGTCGAGATCATCTCGACCACGACCGAGACCGAAGCGCTGCTGCTCGAGGCCAACCTCATCAAGCAGCTGAAGCCCCGCTTCAACGTGCAGCTACGCGACGACAAGTCGTTCCCCTATATCCTGATCACCGGCGACCATTGGGCGCCGCAGATCCTCAAGCATCGCGGCGCGCAGTCGCGGCCCGGTCGCTATTTCGGCCCGTTCGCGTCCGCCGGCGCCGTCAACCGCACCATCACAGCGCTGCAGCGCGCCTTTCTGATCCGCTCCTGCACGGATTCCTTCTTCGAAAGCCGTACCCGGCCCTGCCTGCTCTACCAGATCCGCCGCTGCGCCGGCCCGTGCACCGGCGAGATCGATTTCCCCGGCTATACCGAGCTGGTGCGCGAGGCGACCGACTTCCTCTCCGGGCGCAGCCATGCGGTGAAGCAATTGCTCGCGGTGGAGATGGAGAAGGCCTCCAGCGAGCTCGAATTCGAGACCGCGGCGGTCTATCGCGATCGCCTCGCGGCACTGTCGGCGATCCAGTCGCAGCAGGGCATCAATCCACGCACGGTCGAAGAGGCCGACGTGTTCGCCATCCATCAGGAAGGCGGCTATTCCTGCGTCGAGGTGTTCTTCTTCCGCACCGGACAGAACTGGGGCAACCGCGCCTACTTCCCGCGCGCCGAAAAGACCTTCACGCCCGAAGAGGTGCTGGCGGCGTTCCTCACCCAGTTCTATGACGACAAGCCGCCGCCGAAACTGATCCTGCTGTCGCACGAGATCGAGGAGACCGAGCTGCTGGCCGAGGCGCTCTGCGTCAAGGCCGGCCACAAGGTCGAGGTCACGACGCCGAAGCGCGGCGAGAAGAAGGAATTGGTGATCCACGCGCTGACCAATGCGCGCGAGGCCTTGGGGCGCAAGCTCGCGGACACTGCGACGCAGAGCCGGCTGCTGGAGGCGATGACGTCCACGCTCGGCCTGCCGACCGTGCCGAAGCGGATCGAGGTCTACGACAACAGCCACATCCAGGGCACCAACGCGGTGGGCGCAATGATCGTGGCCGGCCCCGACGGCTTCATGAAGAACCAGTACCGCAAGTTCAACATCAAGTCGGAAGGGCTGACGCCCGGCGACGACTATGCGATGATGAAGGAGGTGCTGCAGCGCCGCTTCAAGCGGCTGTTGTCGCCGTCGGAAAAGGACACCGCGCGCGCCAAGGAGGACGATGTCCCGCAACGACCCGACCTTGTCATCATCGACGGCGGCCGCGGCCAGCTCAACGCCGTCAGAGAGATCTTCAGCGAGCTCGGCGTCACCGATGTCGCGCTGATGTCGGTCGCCAAGGGTCCGGACCGCGACGCCGGCCGTGAGACGCTGTTCATCCCGGAGCGCGAGGCGATCAAGCTCGAGCCGCGCGATCCCGTGCTCTATTTCATCCAGCGGCTGCGCGACGAGGCGCATCGCTTCGTGATCGGCTCGCACCGCAAGCTGCGCAAGAAGGACATCCGCGAGGCCGGCCTGCAGGAGATCCCCGGCATCGGTCCCGCCCGCAAGCGCGCCCTGCTGTTGCATTTCGGCACGCTGAAGGAGATCGAGCGCGCCTCGATGGCCGATCTCGGCAAGGTGCCCGGCGTCTCGGCCGAAAGCGCGCGCAAGATCTTCGAGTATTTCCACAGCCAGCCGAATTAGGGCATGTATTGACAAGCGAGGGGCGCGGAACAGACCGCCTGTGACGTCCGTTGTGGTCCAAGCGGAGCGACGCCTTACTTCACCCAAATGTAAGATCGAACATATAGACCGCGAATCCGAGGCAGGCGCGGGACAGGCATCTCAACCGGGGCATGACATGGTCAATCGAGTAGCGGCGCCGCAATCCACCGGAACGATGCGGCGCTGGGGGCTCTCCGCCATCGGGGTGCTTGCAGCAACGCTTGCGTTGACCGCCCATGCCGGGGCACGGCAGGCGCGCCCTGCCCACACCGCGGAGGCTGTGGCGCCGCGCGAGGCCGGCGAGCCGATCATGGCGATCGTGTCGATCAAGGCTCAGAAGGTCACGTTTTACGACGCCGAGGGGTGGATCTATCGCGCGCCGGTGTCGACCGGAATCACGGAGCGCGAGACGCCGGCGGGTGTCTTTGCCGTGATCGAGAAGGACAAGGACCATCATTCGACGCTCTACGACGACGCCTGGATGCCGAACATGCAGCGCCTGACCTGGAACGGCATCGCGCTGCATGGCGGGCCGCTGCCCGGTTATCCGGCCTCGCATGGCTGCGTGCGGATGCCTTACGGCTTTGCGCAGAACCTGTTCGACAAGACGCGCATCGGGATGCGGGTGATCATTGCGCCCGACGATCCGGCTCCGGTCGAAATCTCCCACCCGGCGCTGCTCGTCCCGAATGCGCAGGCGCTGGCCGCCGCATCTGGACGTGCCGAGACGCTGGCGCGCGAGGCCGCGGACGCGGCCCAGGCGGCCGACCAGGCCAAGCAGGCAGCCGCCGCGAGCTCGCGCGAGGCGACCTCGCTCACGACCTCGTTACGTAAGCTGGAAAGGGCCAAGACTCGCGCCGACGCCGAGCTCGCCTACACCGACAAGCTGCTCGCCGCGGCGAAAACCGACCAGGCCAAAGCGCGCGCCGAGGACCTGAAGCAAAAGGCCGCCCTCAAGGCCACCGATATCGGGACGCAGCTCGAAGCCGCCAAAGCCGACTCGAAGCCGAAACTCGATGCTGCCGCGGCAACGAAGGATGCGACCAAGGCGGCGGAGGCCAGGAAGGCCGAAACTGCCAAGGCGGCGACCGAGGCGAAGCTCGCGCTCGAGCCGGTCTCGGTCTACATCAGCCGCGCCACCCAGAAGCTCTATGTGCGGCGCAACACGCACAAGCCGGCGCGGGACGGCGGCGGCGAGGTGTTCGATACCAGCATCGAGGTTCCCGTCACGATCCGCGATCCCAACAGGCCGATCGGCACGCATGTGTTCACGGCGATGGCACAGAACGGTGCGGGCCTGCGCTGGAGCGTGGTCACGATCGACAACGGCGACGACGCCAAGACTGCGCTCGACCGCATCACCATCCCGCAGGAGGTGCTCGATCGGATCGCGCCCACCGCATTGCCGCGCTCCTCGATCGTGGTCTCGGATGAGCCGCTCAGCGAGGAGACCAACTATCGCACCGAGTTCGTCGCGGTGCTGAGCAACCAGCCCCAGGGCGGCTTCATCACCCGTCAGCCGACGGCCGACATCGTGAGCAGAGACGATACGTACGACGACGGCTACGGGTCCTATTACCAGCAGAGCTGGGACTCGCAGCCCACCTACACCCGTCGGCGCGGCGGCCAGAATTATCGCCCGATGCAACAACAGGGGTTTTGGCCCTCCTGGTAAGGCGCGCCAGGGCGGATACACGCCTCCGCCTGCTCTCGAAGGAGATGATCCCGATGCGCTCCAAGTAGATATTGACCCGGATAAAAAAGTAAGGCAATTATTATCCGGGTAATAATTACGGAACACGCGATGACCCCGGCCCAACGCAAGGCGGCCCTTGCCGCCTACAAGGAGCGCAAGACCGCCGGCGGCATCTATGCCGTCGTCTGCCGGGTCACGGGCCAGCGCTGGATCGGCCGCGCCGCGGACTTGGACAAGATCCAGAATCGGCTCTGGTTTACGTTGCGCCAGGGCGGCCATCCGCACGCCGGTCTACAGGCCGCCTGGTCGGCCCATGGACCCCAGGCCTTTGCGCTGGAGGTGTTGGAACGGCTCGACGACGAGGCGGTCGCCTATGTTCGCGACCGGGTTTTCGCGGAGCGCCAGGCCCACTGGCGCAAGGTCCACGGCGCAGAAGCGATCTGACCGCCCCGCCGGGCTGGCGCCCTGCCGATCAGTCTGCTTAATGGCGTTTTGAAATCGCGTTGCCGGCCTGCGCGCCAGCTCATATCTCCCGCGAACGGCTTCAATGCGATTAGCGTAATATCTCCGTCATCTTCCAGAGGGCACTCCTGCTCTACGGTTGACGTCCGCGCGACAGCAGTATTGGTACATCGGATGAACATCGCCACCGCCCGTGGGACCAGCAAGATCTCGACGTCCCTGCCGAACATCCTGACCTATGCGCGGATCGCCGCCATACCGGTCGTGGTCGGCTGCATCTACGCGCAATCGATCCTGGATTATCCGCTGTGGCTGCGCTGGGTCGCCGTCGCGGTGTTCATCGCGGCCGGCGTCACCGACTATCTCGACGGCTATTATGCGCGGATCTGGAACCAGCAATCGGCGTTCGGCCGCATGCTCGACCCGATCGCCGACAAGCTCCTCGTTGCCTCCTGCCTTCTGATGTTGGCGGCCGACGGCATCATCCATGGCTGGACCTTGTGGGCTGCGATCGTGATCCTCTGCCGCGAGATCCTGGTCTCGGGCCTGCGCGAATATCTGGCGGCGCTGCGCGTCAGCGTTCCCGTCACCAAGGTCGCGAAATGGAAGACCACGATGCAGCTGGTTGCGATCGGTTTCCTGCTGGCGGGCGAGGCCGGCGACATGGTGGTGCCGGTGGTGACCCAGATCGGACTCGTGCTGCTGTGGACCTCGGCGATCTTCACGATCTACACCGGCTATGATTATTTCCGTGCCGGCATCCACCATCTCATCGAGGAAGACGCCCGATGAAGGTGAAATATTTCGCCTGGGTGCGCGAGCGAATCGGCAAGGCCGAGGAGACGATCGAGCCGCCGGAACACGTGCACACGGTCTCCGAGTTGATCGCCTGGTTGAGCGACCGTGGCGAGGGTTACGCCTACGCATTCGAGAAGCCGAAGGTCATTCGCGCTGCGATCGACCAGGCCCATGTGCAGCCGGACACGGCGATCTCGGGCGCGCGCGAGATCGCGTTCTTCCCGCCGATGACCGGCGGCTGAAACCGCATCGCGCGTCGAACAACAGGACGCCCATGACTGCCATCGTCACCGTCCGCGTGCAGCAGGAAGACTTCGACACGGCGCGCGAGATCGCCGCGCTCAGCCGCGGGCGCACCGATGTCGGCGCGGTCGTGACCTTCTCCGGCATCTGCCGCGGCAGCGACCACAACGCGCCGCTGGCGGCGCTGACCCTGGAACATTATCCCGGCATGGCCGAAGCCGAGATCATGCGGCATGCCGAACAGGCGATGGCGCGCTGGCCGCTCGCGGGGCTGACCGTGATCCATCGCTACGGCCGCATCACGCCGGGCGAGAACATCGTGCTGGTGGTGACGGCGTCGAGCCATCGCCAGGCGGCATTCGAAGCCGCCGAATTCCTGATGGATTATCTGAAGACCAACGCGCCGTTCTGGAAGCGCGAAGAAACCGAGGACGGTACGAGCTGGGTCGAGGCCAAGAGCCACGACGATGCAGCCGCCGCGCGCTGGAAGGCATGATGACGAAACCGGTCAAGAAGGCGTCCCCGCCCAAGGTGTCCAACCTGCCGAAGGTCGGCGCGGGCGAATTGCAGACGCTGCTCGATTACGTCCGCTGCGCCGTGAGCTGTTTCCAGGCGGCCGAGCTTACATTCGCGCATGGCACCACGGACCCGATCGCGGAGGCCGCGTTCCTGGTCGGCGAGGCGCTGCACCTGCGCCCCGAGCAGTTCGAGAGCTTCGCTACCGCGCGCGTCACCGCAACCGAAGGCAAGACGATCCTCGACCTGGTCGAAGCGCGGGTGACGACGCGCAAGCCCGCCGCCTATCTCGTCAACAAGGTCTACATGCTGGGCTTGCCGTTCTATGTCGACGAGCGCGTCATCGTGCCGCGGTCTTTCATCGGCGAACTTTTGGAGTCGCATTTCGGCGGCAGCGAGAGCGAGGGCACATCGCTGATCGACGATCCGTTCGCGGTGGAGAGCGTGCTCGATCTCTGCACGGGATCCGGGTGCCTTGCGATCCTCGCCAGCCGCCATTTCCCGGACGCCACGATCGATGCGGTCGACATCTCCAAGGATGCGCTCGCCGTGGCGGAACGCAACGTCGCCGATTACGGCCTTCAGGACCGCATCTCGCTGCATCGCGGCGACCTGTTCGCGCCGATCAAGGGCCGCCGCTACGACCTGATCATCAGCAACCCGCCTTACGTCGATGCCGAGGGCATGGCAGCCCTGCCCGATGAATGCCGCGCCGAACCCAAGCTCGCCTTCGACGGCGGTGCTGACGGCATCGACATCATCCGCCGCATCCTCGAGCACGCCCGCGACCACCTGACGGCGGAAGGCGGCCTCTTATGCGAGGTCGGCCGCGACCGTCCGCAGATCGAGGCCGCCTATCCCGACCTGCCGCTGCTGTGGCTGGACACCGAGGATTCCGAAGGCGAGGTGTTCTGGATCACCGCGTCGGATTTGAGCTGAGAGCGTCCGCCTCTGCTGCGGGCTCCCTGATCGGGATTTGCCGGGAAAAGATGCAAGCACTCCGATCCGCAGGATTTTCACGCGGACGCCGTGCAGAAACCGCTCATCAGCTCAGCAGAGAACGCCGGTCCTTTGACATTTCCGTCCGCTTGCGAAGCTGATAGCTTGCGCGCAGCCGGGAGCCGCGGTCTTTGCCGCGCATCCGACCTTGAGCACCATCGTTCCGGAAAACGGGTCTTCCACTTTTCCTGACCATGCTGCCGATCTGAACATTCGCCTTGAACGTCCGAAGAGGTCCCCATGCTGGACAAGAGCCCACATTCCCCTGTCACCGTCCCGAACGATCTTGCCGCGCATTGGATGCCGTTCACTGCCAATCGGGCCTTCAAGAAGAATCCACGCCTGCTCGCGGGCGCCAAGGACATGCACTACATTACCGTCGACGGCCGCAAGATCATCGACGCCGCCTCCGGCATGTGGTGCACCAATGCCGGCCATGGCCGCACCCAGATCGCGACCGCGATTGCCAAGCAGGCCGAGGCGTTGGACTATGCGCCGCCGTTCCAGTTCGGCATTCCGCAGGCCTTCGAGCTTGCGAGCCGCATCGCCGACCTCGCGCCGGCCGGCCTCGACCATGTCTTCTTCTGCAACTCCGGTTCGGAAGCCGCCGATACCGCGCTGAAGATCGCGCTCGCCTATCACCAGATCAACGGCCAGGGCAGCCGCACCCGACTGATCGGCCGCGTCCGCGGCTATCATGGCGTCGGCTTCGGCGGCACCTCGGTCGGCGGCATCGTCAATAACCGCAAGCTGTTCGGCACGCTGCTCACCGGCGTCGACCACATCCCCGCGAC
The DNA here is from genome assembly GCF_032487775.1 of Bradyrhizobium sp. SZCCHNR3119. Lineage (NCBI taxonomy): Bacteria > Pseudomonadati > Pseudomonadota > Alphaproteobacteria > Hyphomicrobiales > Nitrobacteraceae > Bradyrhizobium > Bradyrhizobium sp. SZCCHNR3119. Next base: position 1,268,429 of record NZ_JAUEUV010000001.1, read on the forward strand.
CTATGACCGCGAGAAGCAGGCCTTCACCAAGGGCGAGCCGGAGTATGGCGCGCACTTCGCGGACGAGTTGGAGAACCTCGTCAACCTGCACGGCGCCAACACGATCGCCGCCGTGATCGTCGAGCCGATGGCGGGCTCGACCGGCGTGATCCCGGCGCCGAAGGGCTATCTGAAGCGGCTGCGCGAGATCACCCAGAAGCACGGCATCCTGCTGATCTTCGACGAGGTCATCACCGGCTTCGGCCGTCTGGGCTATGCCTTCGCCTCCGAGCGCTATGGGGTGACGCCGGACCTGCTCACCTTCGCCAAGGGCGTCACCAATGGTGCGGCGCCGATGGGCGGCGTGGTGGTGCGCGACACCATCCACGATGCCTTCATGACCGGCCCAGAGCACATGGTGGAATTCACCCATGGCTACACCTATTCGGCCCACCCGATCGCCTGCGCGGCCGGTCTCGCGACGCTCGACATTTATCGCGACGAGAAGCTGTTCGAGCATGCCCGCGGTCTCGAACAGAAATTCGCCGACGCCGTGATGTCGCTGAAGGGCCTGCCCAACGTGGTCGACATCCGCACCGTCGGACTCACGGCCGGCATCGATCTCGCATCGCTGCCCGACGCCGCCGGCAAGCGCGGCTACGCCGCCATGGAGTCCGCGTTCCACAACAATGACCTGATGCTGCGCATCGCCGGCGACACCCTGGCGCTGACCCCGCCTTTGATCATCAACGAGGACCAGATCGGCGAAATCGTCGAGAAGGTCGGCAAGGTGATCAAGGCCGTCGCTTAAGAGTCTCCTCTTCAGCGGCTCCCTCACGTCTCGATCCCCTCCATCGCGCGCGATGGAGGGGATTTTTCGTTGGGGTGACGCGGACGGAATGATCCGGCCCCGGCAACGGAACCATCCAAATCGCTCCACGTTCATCCCGGCGAGCACGGCGGGGCGACCGGCTTTGCTCGAGGATTGGCTTTTTTCCGAAAAGGAGACGCGCATGCTCGCGCCGCCGGGAGATTTGTTGCGACTGGGCCTCGAGCAGCGGCTCACCCGCGTCAAGCGCGCGACCAACGCTTATTTGCGCGACCGCGCGCGCCAGGCCACCGGGACCGCAAAATCCTACGCCATGGCCGGGGCGATGTTCGCCGCCGCCGGCCTGTTCGTGCTGCTGGCTTTCCTGGTCGGGCTCGGCACGTTGTTCTACTGGGTCCGGACTGTCGCCGGCACCTACGCGGCGTTCGGTACGGTCGGCGGTGTCTTGCTCTTAATTGCCATCGTCTGCGCCGTGATCGGCGCCATCCGGATGAAGCGGCCGGCGCCGGAGTATCCATCGCTCGCCAGCCGGCTCCGGGTCGCGATCGCAGCGCCTGTCCGCGATCCCGCTGCCGACGATGTCGACCCCGACACCATTCCGCTTGCGCCGTCAGCGGCCGACAGGGATGGGGCGGCCCGTTCCGTCCGCAACAATACTGTCAACATCCCGGTCGGCATCGCCGTTGCGGGTCTGCTGCTTGGCTTGGCCGCGCTGCGCCGCCGCCAGCGCTGACTCGTGTTTCCGGAGTCGTCCCGCAACGCTCGCGTGGCGGATGACGGTTCCTCGTCGAATGCGCCCAAAAGCAACGCAACGCAGAAATCGACTGCGCACGCGAGCTTTTGAATCCGCGCCGCTATCCTCGCGAATCAGCAACAGTGCTAAGAGTCGTTCTCGGTTGGGAGCGTCTCACAGCATGATCCGTATTTCCACGATCTTCGTCGCCATCTGCATGGTTCTGGTCGCAGCGTCGCTCGGCCTCATCCTTTATTCGGTGGCCGGCATCAGCGGTCCCGAATCGGCGATCGTGGCGCTGACAGCGCTCACTTTCCTGATCCTCTACAACGCAGTGTCGATGCGGCTGCGTGACCGCAGCGATGTCGGCAACCAGATCGCCGACCTGTCGCGCGGCACCGCGGACCTCGCCCGCCAGGTGGCCGAATTCGGCCGCAGGCTCTCGGCCATCGAAGGCCGGGTCGCTTCATCCAATTCCGCCGGCAATGATCGGCTGCAGGGAGTCATCGGCGAGATCAACGAGCTCGGCGGGCTCGTCAAGCAGCTCGCGACCACGGTCGCGCAACACGAGGATGTCTTGGCTGCGGCGGCGGAGGCGCCCGCGCAGGCTCCTTCGCTGCAAGGACCGCTCGATGACGCTCCGGCCGCGAAGCCAGAGGCAGACATGCTCCAGATCCAAACCCAAGTCCACGCCCAGCTCCATCCCGAGCTCCGGACCCAAGTCCCCGCCCAGCCTTCTGCCGACGAATTCAAGCAAGTGCCGGCCAAGGCGCCCGCGGCGAAGACTTTGCCGCAAGCTGCAGCCGGCAGTGCCGCAGCGACGGCGGCGGCTCCAGCCCCGCAGCCAGCTCCCGCGGCCGGTGCCGCCGCCCCTGCCCCGCGCAGCCAGGCGCAGATTCTCGCTGCCGTCAGGGGCGCGATCGACCAGAACCGGCTCGACATCTACCTGCAGCCGCTGGTCAGCCTGCCCCAGCGCAAGGTGCGCTTCTACGAGGCGGTGACGCGGCTGCGCGACGAGCGCGACCAGGTGTTCGCCGCAGAGGATTTCATCGGCGTTGCCGAGGCCGCCGGCCTGGTCGGGCGGATCGACCACATGGTGGTCCTGCGCTGCGTGCAGGTGCTGCGCCGGCTGATGGTCCGCAACAAGGAGGTTGGCATCTTCTGCAACATCTCCTCCGCGACGTTGCGCAATCCCTCGATCTTTGCCCAGTGCCTCGACTTCCTCGAAGCCAACCGGGCGCTGGCGCCGTCCTTCGTGCTGGAGTTCAAGCAGTCGACCTTGCGCAGTCTCGGGCCGACCGAGACCGAGCACCTCGCCGCCCTTGCGCAGCGCGGCTACCGCTTTTCGATCGATCATGTCACCGACCTGCGCTTCGAGCCGCGCGAGCTCGCCGATCGCGGCGTGCGCTACATCAAGGTGCCGGCGGCGCTGCTGCTCGATCCGAAGCAGAGCTCGGCCTCCGACATCCATCCCTCGGACCTGTCCGACCTGCTCGGCCGCTTCGGCATCGACCTCATCGCGGAGCGGATCGAGGGGGAGCGTTCGGTGGTGGACCTGCTCGATTACGATGTCCGCTTCGGCCAGGGCTTCCTGTTTGCGCCGCCCCGCCCATTGCGGCCCGAAGGCGCATCTGCTACCGGCGAAGCCGCACCCGGCCCGGGAACCGGGCAGGACATCAAGATTCAGGACCCCAATGTCCCCGGCAACACAGTATCCGATGCCGCAAGCGCCAATCCGCCGCCACGCGCGGTCGGCAACGCTGCGCTGGCCCGTCGGATCGCAGGGTCGGTTTAAGCGGTTTTACGAGGCATGACCGAACTCCGCTTCGTCGAGCGGTTGCGCGACCTTCTCGACGGCAAAACGGTCGTGCTCAGCGACATCTGGGGCGTGGTCCATAACGGGCTCGAATCCTTCCCCGAGGCCTGCGATGCGCTGCATCGCTTTCGCCGGGACGGCGGTACCGTCATCCTGATTACCAACGCGCCGCGGCCGGCGGATTCGGTGCAGCGGCAGCTGCGCAAGCTCGGCGTCGCCGACGAGACCTACAACGCGATCGTCTCCTCCGGCGACCTGACCCGGCTCTATGTCGCCGAGCATCCCGGACGCAAGCTGTTCTGGCTCGGCCCGGAGCGCGACAACTCGATCCATCGCGGCCTCACGCCGGTGCTGTCGACACTGGAAGAGGCCGACTACATCATCTGCACCGGGCTGCTCGACGACGAGACCGAGACGGCCGAGGATTACCGGCCGATGATGCTGCGTGCGCGCGAACGAAAGCTGCCCCTGATCTGCGCCAACCCGGATATCGTGGTGGAGCGCGGCGACCGGCTGATCTACTGCGCCGGCGCCATCGCCGAGCTGTATCGCGATCTCGGCGGCGAGGTGATCTTCTACGGCAAGCCACACCGCCCGATCTATGACCGCGCCATGACGCTGGCCACCGAGCATGCCGGCCACAGCATCGCGCCTGGCCAGGTGCTGGCGATCGGGGATTCCGTGCGGACCGACCTCGCCGGCGCGCACGGCTTCGGCATCGACTGCCTGTTCATCACCCGCGGCATCCACTCGGAGGAATTCGCCGGCGTCGACCAGCTCGACCCGGCCTCGGTCAGGGAGCTGTTCGGCCATCCGCCGCGCGCCTTGATGCGCGAATTGAAGTGGTGAAACGAAAACGCCCGGCGCGTGCCGGGCGTTTTCTCTTGTCTCTTGGTGAGTCGTAATGCCCGAGCGCACGCTCAGGCGGTCGCGAGATCCGGGAACACCGCCTCGATCTTGGTCTTCAGCGTGGCCGCGTTGAACGGCTTGACGATGTAATTGTTCACGCCTGCCTTTTTCGCCGCGATCACGTTCTCGGTCTTGGATTCCGCGGTGATCATGATGAAGGGCGTGGTGGCGAGATTGGGATCGGCGCGCACCTCGCGCAGCAGATCGTAGCCCGTCATCGGCTCCATGTTCCAATCCGAGATCACCAGGCCGTACTTCTTGGCGCGCATCTTGTTCAGCGCCATCGAGCCGTCGCTGGCATCGTCGATATTCTCAAATCCAATCTGTTTCAGAAGATTCCGGATGATACGGATCATGGTGCTGTAATCGTCGACGACGAGCACCGGCATCGTCAAATCCACCGCCATCTTGACTCCCCCACACGCGAACAAACGCGCAGACTCAATACTTGAACTCAACCGCGGACGAGGCCGGCAACGGCCCTCCGCATCCACTTCCACGACTAGCATCAGGCGTTAAACAGCCCGTTAACTGCGGCCGGTTCGCAACTTCGAACCACTGCCTGAGCCGGAGCCAGCGGCTTGACTTCGAGGCCCCCGCCGCCCACGGTCCCGCCAACGATCGGCCCTTCCCGGCCAACCGCAGAATTCTTAAGGTCGTCCCGCGACATGCCTGGCTTCACCGTGATCCGCGACACCACCCCGTCATCGGCAATCCCCAGGGGGGCGGTGGTGGCGATGGGCAATTTCGACGGCGTTCATCTCGGTCACCGCGCCGTCATCAACGCCGCGCTGGAAATGGCCAAGGCGCATGGCCGCCCCGCTCTGGCGCTGACCTTCGAACCGCATCCGCGCCGCTTCTTCAGCCCCAATACCCCCCAATTCCGCCTGACCGACGAGAGCGCCAAGCTGCGCCTCCTGGCCGGGATCGGGCTCACGGGCGCCGTGGTCATGACCTTCGACAAGAGCCGGGCGCAAACGACGGCGCAAGATTTCATTCACCATGATCTGATCGGACGGCTCGGCGCGTCCGGGATCGCGGTCGGCTACGACTTCCATTTCGGCAAGGGCCGGGTCGGCTCCCCGAGCCTTTTGGTCAACGAGGCGCCGCGGCTCGGTATGGAGGTCGATGTCCAGCCGCATGTCGACATCGACGAGCGTCCGGTCTCCTCCACCGCGATCCGGGAGGCGCTGGCAGAGGGCCTCATCGACGAGGCCACCACCATGCTCGGCGGCCCCTGGTTCGTCACCGGCGAGGTGATCCACGGCGACAAGCGCGGCCGCGACCTCGGCTATCCGACCGCCAACATCCGGCTCGACCGCGACTGCGGGCTCAAGCATGGCATCTACGCCGTCCGCGTCGGCCGCGGCCGGGGCGCCAGCCGGGTCCTGATCGACGGGGTCGCCAATTTCGGCCGCCGCCCGACCTTCGACAATGGCGCGCCGCTGCTCGAGGTCTTCCTGTTCGACTTCAAGGACAGCCTCTATGGCGAGACGCTCGATGTCGCTTTCATCGGCTATATCCGGGAAGAGGCCAAATTCACCTCGATCGAAGCCCTGATCCGGCAGATGGACGAAGACAGCGCCAAGGCGCGCGCCCAGCTCGCCGCCGACCCGGCCGCCTTCCCGAAGCTCGGCGAGATCGGCTAAATCGGCCCCCAAGGCTTTGCGAAACCGGCCCGCGGCTGCTATGGAAGCTCCATGTTGACGCGGCGCATCATCGGCATTAGCGGCCCGGCTTCCGCCTGAGCTTTTCAAGCTCGGCGCAAGACCGGGATTTCTCTGTTTCGCCGCCGCGATCCAATCGCGCCTCAGCGCCCTGTTTTCAGCCAGCCAGATCACGATGTCCGAGAAGCCGCAAAAGTCCGACGCCAACGACTATTCCAAAACCCTGTTCCTGCCGCAGACGGATTTCCCGATGCGCGCCGGCCTGCCGCAGCGCGAGCCGGAGATCCTCAACTACTGGAACGAGATCGACCTCTACGGCAAGCTGCGCGCGAGCGGCGAGAACCGCACGAAGTTCGTGCTGCATGACGGCCCGCCCTATGCCAACGGCAACATCCATATCGGGCACGCGCTGAACAAGATCCTCAAGGACGTCGTGACCAAGAGCCAGCAGATGCTCGGGCACGATTCCAACTACGTTCCCGGCTGGGACTGCCACGGCCTGCCGATCGAATGGAAGATCGAGGAGGAGAACTACCGCAAGAAGGGCAAGACCAAGCCGGACTTCCGCGACTCCGCCGCCATGGTGGCGTTCCGCAAGGAGTGCCGCGCCTATGCCAACCACTGGCTCAACGTGCAGCGCGAGGAATTCAAGCGCTTGGGCGTGATCGGCGATTGGGATCATCCCTACACCACGATGAGCTATCCGGCCGAAGCGCAGATCGCGCGCGAGCTGATGAAGTTCGCCGCCAACGGCACGCTCTATCGCGGCTCCAAGCCGGTGATGTGGAGCGTAGTCGAGAAGACCGCGCTCGCCGAAGCCGAGGTCGAGTACGAGGACCACACCTCGGATACGGTGTGGGTGAAGTTTCCGGTCACCTCGCCGGCGCATGGCGCGCTCGCCGCTGCCTCGGTCGTGATCTGGACCACGACGCCCTGGACCCTGCCCGGCAACCGCGCCATCTCGTTCTCGCCGAAGATCGCCTATGGCCTCTACAAGGTCGCCGACGCCCCCGCTGACAATTGGGCCAAGACCGGCGATCTCTTGATCCTGGCGGATGCGCTGGCCGAAGGCGTCTTCAAGCAGGCCCGCGTCACGGCTTACGAGAAGCTGCGTGACATCCCCGCCGACACGCTGGATGCGGTGGAATGCGCGCACCCGCTCAAGGGTTTTGCCGGCGGCTACAATTTCACCGTGCCGCTGCTGCCCGGCGAGCACGTCACCGACGACACCGGCACCGGCTTCGTGCACACCGCCCCCGGCCATGGCCGCGAGGACTTCGACGTCTGGATGGCCCATGCGCGCGAGCTGGACAGCCGCGGCATCGCAACCACGATCCCTTACACCGTCGACGAAAACGGCGCGCTGACCGATCACGCGCCGGGCTTCACCGGCAGCCGCGTGCTCACCGACAAGGGCGAGAAGGGCGACGCCAACGAGGCCGTGATCAAGGCGCTGGTCGAGGCCGGCATGCTGCTCGCCCGCGGCCGGCTGAAGCATCAATATCCGCATTCCTGGCGCTCCAAGAAGCCGGTGATCTTCCGCAACACGCCGCAATGGTTCATCGCGATGGATAAACCTATTGTGGACGCCCCGGGTAAACCCGGGGCTATGGACATCGCGGACCACGGCAAGGCGACATCCGGCGACACCCTCCGCGCCCGCGCGCTCCGTGCGATCTCGGTGACGCAATGGGTGCCGGCGGCCGGCCAGAACCGCATCAACGGCATGATCGCCAACCGTCCCGACTGGGTGATCTCGCGCCAGCGCGCCTGGGGCGTGCCGATCGCGGTGTTCGTGCGCGAGGCCGGCGACGGCTCGGCGGAAATCCTGCAGGACGAGGCCGTCAACGCGCGCATCACGGAGGCCTTCGAGCAGGAAGGCGCCGACGCCTGGTACGCCGACGGCGCGCGCGAGCGCTTCTTAGGGAAGCGCGCCAACGAAGACTGGAAGAAGGTCGACGACATCTGCGACGTCTGGTTCGACTCCGGCTCGACCCATGCCTTCGTGCTCGACGATCCCGTGCACTTCCCGGGTCTGGCCGGCATCAGGCGCAAGGTCGATGGCGGCCAGGACACGGTGATGTATCTGGAAGGCAGCGACCAGCATCGCGGCTGGTTCCACTCCTCGCTGCTGGAGAGCTGCGGCACCCGCGGCCGCGCGCCCTACGACATCGTGCTGACCCACGGCTTCACGCTCGACGAGAACGGCCGCAAGATGTCGAAGTCGCTCGGCAACACGATCGAGCCGCAGAAGGTGATCAAGGATTCCGGCGCCGATATCCTTAGGCTCTGGGTCTGCGCCACCGACTATGCCGACGACCAGCGCATCGGACCGGAGATCCTCAAGAACACGGTCGAGACCTATCGCAAGCTGCGCAACACCATCCGCTGGATGCTCGGCACCTTGCACCATTTCAAGCGCAGCGAGGCGGTCGCCTATGCCGAGATGCCCGAGCTGGAACGGCTGATGCTGCATCAGCTGTCGCAGCAGGCCGAGATCGTCAGCCGCGCCTATGCCGCGTTCGACTACAAGACGGTGATCGCCTCGCTCGCGGCCTTCATGAACTCGGAGCTGTCGGCGTTCTATTTCGACATCCGCAAGGACACGCTCTACTGCGATCCGCCGTCCTCGGTGGTGCGCAAGGCCGCGCTGACCGCGATCGACATGATCTGCGACGCGATCCTGAAATGGCTGGCCCCGGTGCTCTCCTTCACCTGCGAGGAAGCCTGGCGCATGGCACGGCCGGAGGCTGAGCCATCGGTGCACCTGACGCTGTTCCCGGACGGGCTTGGCGACTATCGCGACGAGACGCTCGCGGCGAAGTGGGAAACCATCCGCGCCGTCAGGCGTGTGGTCACCGGTGCGCTCGAACTCGAACGCGCCGCCAAGACCATCGGCTCCTCGCTCGAAGCCTCGCCGATCATCTATGTCGGCGACCGCGCCCTGCTCGCCACGCTGTTCGATGCTGATCTGGCCGAGATCTGCATCACCTCGAACTACGAGGTACGCGAGGGCGAAGCGCCGGCTGGCGCGTTTCGTCTCGAGTCCGTGCCTGATGTGGCCGTGGTGGTCGAGAAGGCCCAGGGACGCAAATGCGCGCGCTCCTGGAAAGTGCTGCCGACCGTCGGCGAGGATCCCGACTATCCCGACGTCTCGCCGCGCGATGCGCAGGCGCTGCGCGAATGGAAGGCGCTGGGGGTGAGTGTTTAACCCGGCCCAGCCACCTCGAACTCCGCCGTTATCCCGGCGAACGCCGGGATCCATAACCACCGTCCTCGCTTGTCAGAAAAGACAGATGATCGGAAGTCTTTCCGCCAAAAACCATCACGCGGTATGGGTCCCGGCGTTCGCCCGGACGACGTCCTTGATTGCCGCGAGCACCCCGGCATGAAATCTCCGCTCCGTCTCGGCCTGATCGCCGCCCTCGCCACCTTGGTCATCGACCAGGCCTCCAAGCTCTGGCTGCTCTATGTCTTCGATATTGCCAATCGGGGCCGGGTCAGGGTCACGCCGTTCTTCGACTTGGACCTCGCCTGGAACATCGGCATCAGCTTCGGCTGGCTGCAGAACGACAGCCCCCTGGCCCAGTTCGCCTTGATGGCGGTGAAGGCCGTCGCGGTGGTCGCGCTCGCGATCTGGATGGTCCGCTCCCAGACCAGGCTCGCGACGACCGCGCTCGGCATGATCATCGGCGGCGCGGTCGGCAATGCCATCGACCGCCTCGCCTATGGCGCGGTGGTCGACTTCGCCCTGTTCCACGTCGAGATCGCCGGCCACGTCTATAATTGGTACGTGTTCAATCTCGCGGATGTGGCCATTGTTGCTGGCGTGGCCGCCCTATTGTATGATTCCTTCATCGGAGTCCCCGCCGCAAAAGCGCCCTGATCCGGGTCGATACGACGCTTTGGCGAGTGATCGCTGAGGGGCAGCAAGGGATTGAGCCTCCTCACTTTTTCGCGATCGGCGGATATTTGCACCGTTCGGGGACACGAGCCGAAACGAGGGAAAGCCATGCGCAAGACCGATAGCACCGAGACCCGCGCAAGGAGCACTCATCGCGCGATGACGAGCGTCCTGAAGCTCTCCGCCGCAGCCTTCGGCATCGGCCTGCTGCTCGTCTCCGGCGCCGCCCGCGCCCAGGACGACGAAGAGGACGACAAGACCTTCGAAGAGAAGATCATCGACAACCTCATGCGCGGCATGGGCGCGACCAACATGGAGACGCCCTCCATCGACTATCGGGAGCGCTCCCCGCTGGTCGTGCCGCCCAAGATCGACCTGCCGCCGCCGGCCGCTTCTGCCGAAGCCAACGCACCGAACTGGCCGAAGGATCCGGACGTGCAGCGCCGCAAGGCGGCCGCCGCCGCCCGCAAGAAGGACAACAAGGATCCGGCGGCATCCGCCCGTCCGCTGACGCCGGCCGAGTTGAGGGCCGGGACCGCGGTGGCGGAGAAGAAGAGCAACGATCCGGTCCAGCCGGGCGTCACCGGCAACCCGATGCTGAGTCCGGCCCAGCTGGGCTTCAAAGGCGGCCTGTTCGGCATGTTCAAGGGCAACGACAGCGAGAGCAAGCCCTTCAGCACCGAACCGACCCGGGAAACCCTCACCCAGCCACCGCCGGGCTATCAGACGCCGTCGCCGAACTATGCCTACGGCACCGGTCCGATGGAGCCTTTGAACAACAAGCAGATGGACATCATGTCCGGCAAAGAGAAGTGAGGCGCGCGCTGCCCGCATTTTTCCGGGATTGTGCGCATCATGCTTAACGCGTGTGGTGGTTCGGAATGCGCCCCGGCTGCGCTCACGGCGCGGAGGGTTGCTGAACCAAGCCACGCTGGAACTTTGAGCATGATCCGGAAAAGTGGAAGCCGGTTTTCCGAAAAGATCATGCTCAATCAAAGAGATGAGATCATGATGCGATTCCTTCTAATCGCATCATGATCTAGGGTTTTTGAACTGCCCTTCGAATCCTCATTCGCTGACGTGGTCGTCGGGAATGTTAATTCGGATTCGGAATACGCCGGCGCTGCGATTTTCGTCGCCGCTTTGTGACGCCGGGCGTTTTCGGCTCGGTGTAGGATGCCGTTGCCCCACCCGATCGCTTGTCTTCGGGTTTTCAAAAGGATCAGGATGTCCGCTTTCCGCTTCGTCTTCGCCGCCGCCCTCATGTCGCTCGCGGCGATCTCCACCGGCGCCAAGGCACAAACGACGTTCGCATCGGAGCCTCCCGCCAGCTTCACGCTTCCGAATGGCCTGCAGGTGGTGGTGATCCAGGATCACCGTACCCAGGTGGTCACGGAGATGATCTGGTACAAGGTCGGCTCCGCCGACGAGACGCCCGGCAAATCGGGCCTCGCGCATTTTCTCGAACACCTGATGTTCAAGGGCACGGCCAAGCATCCGGCCGGCGAGTTCTCGCAGACCGTGCTGAAGATCGGCGGCAATGAGAACGCCTTCACCTCCGTCGACTACACCGGCTACTTCCAGCGGGTGCCGCGCGATCAGCTCGCCAAGATGATGGAGTTCGAGGCCGATCGCATGACCGGGCTCGTGCTGAAGGACGAGAACGTGCTGCCTGAGCGCGACGTCGTGCTCGAAGAATACAACATGCGGGTTGCCAACAATCCGGAGGCGCGGCTCAACGAGCAGATCATGGCTGCGCTGTATCTGAACCATCCTTACGGCCGGCCGGTGATCGGCTGGAAGCCCGAAATCGAGAAGCTCGGCCGCGAGGATGCGCTGGCCTTCTACCGGCGCTTCTATGCGCCCAACAACGCGATCCTGGTGATCGCGGGCGACACCGATATCAACGAAGTCCGTCCGATGGTCGAGCAGACCTTCGCCAAGGTCCCGGCCCAGCCCGATATCCCACCGCGACGCATTCGCCCGCAGGAACCCGAGCCGGTGGCCCCGCGCACCGTCACGCTCGCCGATCCGCATGTCGAGCAGCCCTCGATGCGCCGCTTCTACCTGGTGCCGTCGGCCGCGACCGCGGCCCCGGGCGAGTCCGCCGCGCTGGACGTGCTGGCGCAGCTGATGGGCAGCGGCAGCAACTCCTATCTCTACCGCGCGCTGGTGGTCGACAAGCCGCTCGCGGTCAATGCGAGCGCGTCCTATCAGGGCACCTCGCTCGATCCGACCCAGTTCTCGATTGCGGTCTCGCCAAGGTCCGGCGTCGACTTCGCGCAGGTCGAGGCGGTGGTCGATGGCGTGATCGCCGAACTCGCGCAGAACCCGGCACGCGCCGAGGATCTCGAGCGCGTCAAGACCCAGCTGGTCGCAGAAGCGATCTACGCCCAGGACAACCAGGCGACCATGGCGCGGTGGTATGGCGGCGGCCTCACTACGGGCCTCAGCATCGAAGACATCAGAAGCTGGCCGGATCGGATCAAGGCCGTCACCGCCGAGCAGGTGCGCGCGGCGGCCCAGAAGTGGCTGCAGAAGACACGCTCCGTCACCGGTTATCTGGTCAAGGACAATTCGGCCAAGCGCGAGGAGAAGCGTTCGTGAGCCATATCAGCACTTTCGCCCGCCGCTTCGCCTGCGTGCTCGTCGTCGCAACGGCCGCGCTTGCGGCATCGACCTCTGCGCAGGCCGCCGCCAAGATCCAGCATCTGATCTCGCCCGGCGGGATCGAGGCCTGGTTCGTGCAGGACTCCACCGTGCCGCTGATCGCGATGGAATATGCCTTCGCCGGCGGCGCTTCGCAGGATCCGGCGGGCAAGCCCGGCGTCAGCAATCTCGTCGCCAGCCTGCTCGACGAGGGCTCCGGCGACCTCGATTCCAAGACCTACCATGAGCGGCTTGATCGCCGCGCCATCGAATTGAGCTTCTCGACCTCGCGCGATCAGCTTCGCGGCTCGCTGCGCATGCTGCGCGACAACAAGGACGAGGCGTTCGATCTGCTCCGGATGGCGCTGACCTCGGCGCATTTCGACAGCGAGGATGTCGAGCGGATCCGTTCGCAGGTGATTTCGAACCTGCGGCGCGAGAGCACCAATCCGTCCGCGATGGCGGGCCGCAAATTCCTCGAGCTCGCCTATCCCGGCCATCCCTATGGCCGGCCGGCCAACGGCACGCTGGAAAGCGTCCCGACCATCACCATCGACGACCTCAAGGACTATGTCCGCCATGTCGTCGCCAAGGACACGCTGAAGGTCGCCGTGGTCGGCGATGTCGATCCGGCGACGCTCGGCAAGCTGCTCGATCAGACCTTCGGCTCGCTGCCGGCCAAGGCCAGCCTGACTCCGGTGCCCGACGTTGCCGCCACCCAGCCGCCGCAACGCGTGCAGGTCGCGCTCGACGTGCCGCAGACCGTGATCACCTTCGGTGGCCCCGGCATCGCCCGGCACGATCCGCAGTTCATGGCGGCCTATGTCGTGAACCACATCCTCGGTGGCGGCGGGCTGTCGTCGCGGCTCTACCGCGAAGTGCGCGAGAAGCGCGGGCTTGCCTATTCGGTCTATGACGCGCTGATCTGGATGGACCATTCGGCGCTGTTCATCGGCAACACCGGCACGCGCGCAGACCGCGCCGGCGAGACCATCGACGCCGTGGACCGCGAAATCCGCCGTATCGCCGAGGAGGGCCCGACGCAGAAGGAGCTCGACGAGGCCAAATCCTACATCAACGGCTCGCAGATGCTCGCGCTCGATACCTCCTCGAAGCTGGCCCAGGCGCTGTTGCAATACCAGCTCGACAAGATGCCGATCGACTACATCGAGAAGCGCAGCGAGGTCGTCAACGCGGTAACGCTGGAGGACGCCAAGGCCGTCGCCAAGCGGCTGTGGAGCCAGGGCCTGCTGACCGTGATGGTCGGCCGCACGCCGCAGGCCGTGGCCCAGCCCGCCGCCGCCACCGCACCGGCGATCAAGCCGGATTGAGCCGACCAACCAAAGATGCAGCAAATTGAGCTTAGCCCTGCCCTCATCGGCAGGGCTTTGCTTTATGGCCGGCAGCCGCACGGTTCGAGATGCGCCGCTACCGGCGCTCCTCGCCATGAGGATCGCACATTGCGCCGCAGAGCCTGTCCTCATCCCGAGGAGCCCGCCATCGGCGGACGTCTCGAAGGAGGGCCACAAAGAAAGACCGACAGCTTCCAGCCTCTGGAACAGGCGGAAATGACATGCGCGCTGAGGCGAATTTCGCGTGCCACTTCAAGCTGATTTGGCCTGTCCAGCCTTGCCGTGAGAAATAAATCACTTTCGTATTTTCAGAAATCATGGTTGTCTAGCGCCATCCCGCCTCGGCGAGAGGGGCGTTGCGCGCGATCGTCACGACACGTGAGGCGGGGATGCGATGGCCGCTGCCATGACGCAACGTAGCTTGCTACGCAGACGAACGGCATGGCGCGGACGTGAAGTCGCAGGGTCCTGATACCCCGACGCTGGTATCACCTGCGCAACGCGCCTCGCGCGTTGTCGCAGCATGGTGGCCAACAAGCCCGGCGCACCAGGGAGACTGCGTATAAGCGTTAAGACCGTCGCGCGGGGAATGCCGGTTGATCGGCTGCACCTGTGGTGACTGCCGCCTGCTTTTTTTCTGCAGGCGGGCCATGGGTGAGGCCTTCACCCGGCATTCCCCGCGCCCTCTCGATTTTCAAGAGGGACGAACTGATTGCAGACCTCGGGCGCGATGCGCCGCGAGACCGCGCTGACACGTCCGTTACCTGCCATGGCTGTTTGAGACGTAAATCCAACCTCGCCTCCGCTGTCGTCCCGGGCAAGCCGCGACGCGCGCCAGCGCGGTCGTGGCGCCGACCCGGGACCCATACGCCGCGGCGGATGTGATGCGGGAGGTCCAACGACGAGCGTGCCCCGAACTGCTCCCTGGGAGTATCGGTCCCGGCTGAACGCCGGGACGACAGCGGAGTTTTAGTTTCTTACCCGGGCCAGCCTCGCTCCAGCCATCCAGACCCGCGCAAACCCGCCATAAACCCGCTATGGTGCACGCCGAATCCTTAGCGCCTGGTGCCTTCATGCTGCGGATCGCCCGCGACCTTGCCATCGACGAGAACGACATCGAGATCACTTTCGTTCGCGCCTCCGGTCCCGGCGGGCAGAACGTGAACAAGCTCTCGACCGCGGCGCAGCTGCGCTTCGATGCGGCTCGTCTGCCTCTGCCGGAAGATGCCGCGGCGCGGCTGCAACGCCTGGCCGGGCAGCGCATGACCAAGAACGGCGTCATCGTCATCCAGGCCGATCGCTTCCGCACCCAGGAGCGCAACAAGGCCGACGCGATCGAGCGGCTGGTCACGCTCCTGCGCGAAGCGATGGTGCGACCGAAGGTGCGCCGTCCGACCAGGCCGACGCTCGGCTCCAAGCAGCGCCGGCTCGAAGGCAAGAAGCACCGCGGCGACATCAAGGCCGGCCGCGGCGCGCGGAGGTTTGATGATTAAGTGAAGTCGATGACCGATGCGACCTCGCGGCACGCTCGGTTCACCTCTCCCGGCGGGAAGAGGTCGATGGCGAATGTAATGAGTGATCCGGTGCGGGGGCTCCACGCTCACGAAGGACCGTAACCCTTCACCCGGATTGCATCTGACGATGCAATCCGACCTCTCCCAACGGGAGAGGTGAACCGAGCTCGCCGCACGAGATCGACCCCATTTCATCCTATTAAGGCGGAGATTCTGAAGCCTTGCGCATTGCAAGGAGTGCATCACCCGCTTTGTTCTTTCCTGAAATAGCCCGCTACTACCAACGCCAATTCGCTACGACCTAGTCTCCTCCAAAACGATGGGGAGGCTCGATGTCGGGACGGCGTGCAGCGCGGCGCATTGGAATTGGACTGAGCCTTGGACTGAGCCTTGGATGTTGCGGCGCGGTGCTGCTTGTCGGCGTCGCGACGGCGCAGATGCCACTGCCCGCGCCCAAGCCGGTCGACGGCGCGACGCTGTTCAAACAGCAATGTGGCACCTGTCATACCACGACACTCTCCGAGCCGATCCGCCAGGGCCCGCCGCTGGTGGGCGTGATCGGGCGCCGCGCCGGCAGCTTCGCGGGCTTCCACTACTCGGCGGGCTTCGCCAAAGCCGATTTCACCTGGGACGCGGCGAAGCTCGATAGCTGGCTGACCAACCCGCAAGAGGTGATCCCCGGCGCCGTGATGGCCTATCGCCAGGCCAAGCCGGAGGTCCGCACCGCGATCATCACCCATCTGAAGGAGCTGAAGTAACATGGCCAAACCCGTTCATTCGATGATCCGTGTCTTCGACGAGGCGAAGTCGCTCGATTTCTACAAGCGCGCCTTTGGCCTCGAGATCGCCGATCACCTGCGGTTCGACGATTTCGCGCTAATCTATCTGCGCCATCCGTCATCGCCGTTCGAGGTCGAGTTGACCGTGAACTACGACCGCAAGGAGCCCTATGTGCTCGGCGACGGATATGGCCACCTCGCCGTCGTGGTCGACGACCTCGAGGCCGAGCACGCCCGCTTCGAACGCGAGCAGCTATCGCCGGGGCCCCTGCGCGACTTCAAGCACAATGGAGCAACGCTCGCCCGCTTCTTCTTCGTCACCGATCCCGACGGCTACAAGATCGAGGTGATCCAGCGCGGCGGGCGCTTCGGCTGAGAACGGCAAAGACCCAATCAAAATCCCACGGAGGAAACCATGAGAGAAGTCGATCCGCGCAGCAAGTTCGACCGCCGCGTCTTTCTCAAAGGTGCGGCATCGACGGTCCCCGCCGTTGCCGTTGCCACCACCACCGGCCTCGGGGTCACCGACGCCTGGGCCGAGGACGCCAAGACGCTGACGCCGGCGACCTTGAAGACGCTGGTGAAGGTGGCGCGCGACATCTATCCGCACGATATCCTCGCCGACCGCTACTACATCGTCGCGGTGAAGCCATGGGACGGCAAGGCGGCAGCAGACGCCGCGGTCAAAAGCATGATCAATGACGGTGTCGCGCGCCTCGACCAGGATGCGCGCGACCGCCACAACGTCGCTTACGCGGACGTACCATGGGAAGCCGATCGCGTGGCGCTCCTGCAGGGCATAGAGCACACGGCCTTCTTCAAGGCGATCCGCAGCGATCTCGTCGTCTCGCTCTACAATCAAAAAGAGGTCTGGCCGAAATTCGGCTACGAGGGCTCCTCCGCCGAGCACGGCGGCTACATCAACCGCGGCTTCTCCGACATCGACTGGCTGCCGAAAGCCTGAGCCCGAAAAACCAAGAACGCGGAGGAAACCACAATGGCCAAATTCGATCAGAACGATTCAAGCGTGGTCGTCATCATCGGCTCCGGCGCCGGCGGCGGCACGCTGGGCAACGAGCTCGCGCAGAAGGGCATCAAGGTCGTCATCCTCGAGGCGGGAGACCGCTACGAGATCCCCGACTTCATCAATGACGAGTGGGACAGCTTCACCCAGCTCGCCTGGAAGGACATGCGCACGACCTCCGGCACCTGGCGCGTCCATCAGGACTTCCCCAATTTGCCGGCCTGGATCGTCAAAGCCGTCGGCGGCTCGACCGTGCACTGGGCCGGCGCGTCGCTGCGCTTCGACGAGCATGAGTTCAAGGTCAGGACCACCTATGGCGCAGTGCCCGGTGCCAACCTGCTGGATTGGCCGATCACCTTGGCCGAGATGGAGCCATGGTACGCCAAGGCCGAGTTCAAGATGGGCGTGACCCGCACCAACGGCATTCCGGGGCTGCCCGGCAACAACAATTTCAAGGTGCTGGAGGCCGGCGCCAAGCGGCTCGGCTACAAGACCGTGCACACCGGCAACATGGCGATCAATTCCGAGCCGCGCGACGGCCGCGGCAGCTGCCAGCAGATCGGCTTCTGCTTCCAGGGCTGCAAGTCCGGCGCCAAATGGTCGACGCTCTACACCGAGATCCCGAAGGGCGAAGCCACCGGCAATCTCGAAGTGCGCCCCAACAGCATGGCCATCAAGATCGAGCATGATGCCTCGGGCAAGGTCACTGGTGTGGTCTATGCCGATGGCCAGGGCCAGATGCAGCTGCAGAAGGCGCGCGTGGTCGCGGTCGCCGGCAACTCGATCGAGAGCCCGCGGCTTCTGCTCAACAGCGCCTCCAGCATGTTCCCGGACGGCCTCGCCAACTCATCGGGCCAGGTCGGGCGCAACTACATGCGGCACATGACCGGCAGCGTCTATGCGAGCTTCGAAAATCCGGTGCACATGTATCGCGGCACCACCATGGCCGGCATCATCCGCGACGAGGCGCGGCACGACCCCAAGCGCGGCTTCGTCGGCGGTTACGAGATGGAGACGCTGTCGCTGGGCCTGCCCTTCATGGCCGCGTTCCTCAATCCCGGCGCCTGGGGCCGCAGCTTCACCGCGGCGATGGAGACCTATCCGCGCATGGCCGGCATGTGGCTGGTCGGCGAGGACATGGCGCAGGAAACCAACCGCATCACGCTCGATCCAGTCGCAAAGGATAAGTTCGGCATGCCGGTCGCGTCCGTGCATTTCGACGATCATCCGAACGACCTCGCGATGCGGGCGCATGCCTACAAGCAGGGCGCGGCGGTCTATGAGGCGGTCGGTGCGACCGTGACCTATCCGACCACGCCCTATCCCTCGACGCACAATCTCGGCACCAACCGGATGAGCGAGAAGCCGAAGGACGGCGTCGTCAACAAGTTCGGCCAGACCCACGACATCAAGAACCTGTTCGTCTCCGACGGCAGCCAGTTCACATCGGGCGCGGCCTGCAACCCGACGCTGACGATCGTGGCGCTGGCGATCCGCCAGGCCGACACCATCGCCGGCATGATGCAGAAGAAGGAGATCTGAACGCGTGACTTTGAAGGGGCCTCATGGTTATCAAGGCGATGCGTAGCATCGTCCGGAGACGCGCGGCTTCGCCGCTCACCATGAGGATCAAGGATCGCGCCGCAAAAACATCCTCATCCTGAGGAGCCCGCCGCAGGCGGGCGTCTCGACGGATGGTTGCGATTCATTCCGCCGCATCCAGGATCGCGGCCGCGCTGTCGGGGAATGCCGGCATCGCGGCGGTGGTCCTGGCGCGATAGATCAGGCAGGAGCAGCGCAGCAGCGAGGCGAAGTTCCTGACCTCGCCATGATGGTCGAGCACTTCGCTGTACAGCGTGGTGAGGAACTTGGCGAGGCTCATGCCTTCCTTCGCCGCGATCTCCTCCAGCGTGTCCCAGAACGACAGTTCGAGCCGGATCGAGGTGCAGTGGCCGCCGATGCGCAAAGACCGCGTCTGCGATTCATAGTCGCGTTGCGGCTGGTGGGCGAACAGATGGCACATGGTTCCCTCCCGGCAGATCGCTGTTTTTCGAAACGATATACCCGCGCCTGTCGCCTCACAATCCACCTGAGGCCGGGCTGTCCTCCCGGGGGCGGGATTCGATGGCTCGGCGCCATAATTCTGGCGCGACGCCATGGGGACAGGCGCGATTTCGCTGCATCCATCGACCTCGAGCGCGGCTACAATGGGCGGCTCTTTCGAATCGCAGTGCAGCATCGCCCATGCCCGTCCGCCAGTTACCCGAACAGGTCGTCAACCGCATCGCCGCCGGCGAGGTGGTCGAACGGCCCGCGAGCGTGGTCAAGGAGCTGGTCGAGAACGCGATCGATGCCGGCGCGAGCCGGGTCGACATCTTCACCGACGGCGGCGGCCGCCGGCGCATCGCCATCACCGATGACGGCGCCGGCATGACCGCAGCCGATCTTGCGCTTGCGGTCGAGCGCCACGCCACCTCCAAGCTCGACGACGAGGACCTGCTGCAGATCAGGACACTGGGCTTCCGCGGCGAGGCGCTGCCCTCGATCGGCTCGGTGGCGCGGCTCTCGATCACCACGCGCCACAAGAGCGAGCCGCATGCCTGGGCGCTCTCGGTCGACGGTGGCGTGAAGTCGAAGGTGATGCCGGCCGCGTTGAACCAGGGGACCAGGGTCGAGGTCAGCGATCTCTTCCATGCGACCCCGGCGCGGCTGAAGTTCCTGAAAACGGACCGCACCGAAGCGGAAGCGATCCGCGAGGTGGTGCGCAGGCTGGCGATGGCGCGACCCGATATCGCCTTTACGCTTGCCGGCGAGGAGCGTGCGCCCGTGACCTGGGCCGCGGCGCTGCCGGGAGCGCCGGGGCAGCTCACGCGGCTTGGCGACATCCTCGGCGCGGATTTCCGCAGCCATGCGATCGTGGTGCGGAGCGAACGAGACGGAGTGGTGGTCGAGGGCTTTGCCGCGGCACCGGCGCTGACCCGCGCCAACGCGCTTGGCCAGTATCTCTTCGTCAATGGCCGTCCGGTGCGCGACAAGCTGATCCTGGGCGCCGTGCGCGCCGCCTATGCCGATTACCTACCGCGCGACCGGCACCCGGTGGTGGCGCTGTTCGTCACGCTGGATTCCCGCGAGGTCGATGCCAATGTGCACCCCGCCAAGACGGAGGTGCGCTTCCGCAATGCCGGCCTGGTGCGCGCGCTGATCGTGCATGCGCTGAAAGAGGGGCTGGCGCGCGAGGGCCGGCGCACCGCGGCCAATGAGGGCGGCGCCACCATTACCGCGTTCCGGCCCGCCTTCGTGGCGCCAGCGCGTCCGGGCAATTGGGACTGGCGCAATTCGCCATCGTTTCCGGCGGGCCCGATGGCCGCGCTGGCCGGCGCCGCAGCCAACGCCTTCGCCGAAGCGGGGCAGCGCGCCTTCGATGTCGGCGCCCCCACCGCCGATGTGCGGCTGCATGAGCAGCCCGCCCCGGTCGATCTGCTCGACCGTCCGCTGGGCGCGGCGCGCACGCAGATCCACGACACCTATATCGTGTCGCAGACCCGCGACGGGCTCGTCATCGTCGATCAGCACGCCGCGCATGAGCGCATCGTCTATGAGCGGCTGAAGGCCTCGCTCGCCGCGCATGGCGTGCAGCGGCAGATCCTTTTGATCCCTGATATCGTCGAGCTGGATGAAGCCACCGTCGAGCAGCTGCTGTCGCGCGCCGAAGAGCTCGCCTCTTTTGGACTTGCGATCGAATCCTTCGGTCCCGGCGCGATCGCGGTGCGCGAGACGCCGTCCCTGCTCGGCAAGATCGATGCGGCGGCGCTGCTCCGCGATCTCGCCGAGCACATGGAGGAATGGGGCGAGGCGCTGCCGCTGGAGCGGCGCCTGATGCATGTCGCCGCCACCATGGCCTGTCACGGCTCGGTGCGCGCGGGCCGCCGACTCAAACCGGAAGAGATGAACGCGCTGCTTCGCGAGATGGAGGACACGCCGAACTCCGGCCAATGCAATCACGGCCGGCCGACTTATGTCGAACTGAAATTATCGGATATCGAGAAGCTGTTCGGGCGGAGATAGCGGATCACGCGCGCAGGAATACGAACTCGGTATCGTCATAGGCGCGGCGCTCGAGCTCCTCGAAGCCATCAGGCGCTTTGAACGCGGCAGCCTTGGCCTCTTCGACCACGACCAGCGCCGATGGCACGAGCCAGCCGCCCTCGCGCAAGGAGAGGAGCGCCTTCTCCGCGAGGCCCTTGCCATAGGGCGGATCCAGAAAGACGAGCGAGAACGGCTCGATCGGACGCGCAGGGCCGAGATTGGTCGCATCGCGACGATAAACCTTGGTGACGCCGCCGAGCGCGAGCGCCTCGACATTGTTGCGGAGCAGCGCCCGCGCTTCCGCGCCATTATCGACGAACAGCACAAACGCAGCCCCGCGCGAGACCGCCTCGATACCGAGCGCACCGGTACCGGCGAAGAGGTCGAGCACCCGCGCGCCTTCGATCGGGTTGTCGTAGGCGTGGATCAGGATGTTGAAGACGGACTCGCGCAAGCGATCCTGCGTCGGACGGATCTCTCGCGAGGCAGGCGAGGCGATGTTGCGGCCCTTCAGCCGTCCCCCGACGACGCGCATCAGAACGTCCTATTCGTCCCGCGGCGCGAGATCGCGCTTGCCGTGATAGCCGCGCTTCGGCCGCCGCGGCGGGCCGGGGAAACGCGCCTCGGCCTCGTGGCGGGCACGCGCCTCCTCGCTGCCGGTCCGCTGCACCAGCACGCGGCGGCCCTTGCGATCGGCCACCACTTCCCGCTTGGCTTTCGGCTTCGGCGACGGCAGCGGTTCACGTTCTCCGCTTCCCGATTTGCTCTCCGCCGCCACTCCGAAATCGGCACCGGCCTGCGCAATCACCTTCTCGCCGAGCTGCTCGCGCAGCACCCGCGACTTGATCTCCTGCACCTCGCCCTCGCCGAGCTCGCCGAGCTGGAACGGTCCGTACGAGACGCGGATCAGCCGGTTCACCTCCAGCCCGAGATGCGACAACACGTTGCGCACCTCGCGGTTCTTGCCTTCACGGATCGCCACCACCAGCCAGACATTGGCGCCCTGGTCGCGCTCGAGCGTGGCCTCGATGGGCCCGTATTTGACGCCGTCGACCTCGACGCCTGCGGCGAGCTGATCGAGCTGCGCCTGCGTGACCTCACCATGGGCGCGGACGCGATAGCGGCGCATCCAGCCCGTTTCCGGCAGCTCCAGCACACGCGCCAGGCCGCCGTCATTGGTCAACAGCAACAGGCCCTCGGTGTTGAAGTCGAGCCGGCCTATCGAGATCAGCCGCGGCAACCCCTCCGGCAGATTGTCGAACACCGTCGGCCGCCCTTCGGGGTCGCTGTGCGTCGTCATCAGCCCGCGCGGCTTGTGATAGAGGAACAGTCGCGTGCGCTCGCGCTCCGGCAGTGGCGCACCGTCGACGGTGATTACATCATTCGCGGTGACGTCGAGCGCTGGCGAGTTGATCACCCGCCCGTTCACGGCGACGCGGCCCTGCGTGATCATCTCCTCGGCGTCGCGGCGCGAGGCAAGACCTGCCCGGGCCACCACCTTGGCGATCCTCTCGCCGGTCTTCTTGGACGTCGCCGGCTCAACAGCCGTGCGTGCACTGCGCTTGTCCGTGTCAGGCTTGCGTTCGCGATAGGGTCCGCGACCGCCAAAGGCCGGACGCTTGGCGAACACCTGACTATCATCCTCATTCTCACGGCGCGGCCGCTCGGCGAAACGGTCACCGCCACGGCCCTCGCTGCGCGGATGCTCCTGCCAGTCGCTGCGGCCGCGACTCGGCCGCTCGTCGCCCGCACGTTCGAAACGCGGACGGCCGAACTTCGGACGGTCCTCGCCCGTGCGCTCGGATCGCGGCCGGTCGAAATTGCGCGCGCCCTCCCGAGGCGGACGTGCGCTGCGCTCCGGACGATCCGCATCGGGCCCGCGTTTCTGCCAAGGCTTGCTGTCGCCACGGGATGGACGGTCACCAAAATTGCTGCGCGGACCGCGATCGCCTTTGCGGTCCGTCCAGGAGCTCTTGCGATCGCCGTCCGCACCGCGCGAGAACTTCTTGTCCCCACCGAATTTCCGCTCCGGCCGATCGCCGCTGCGGGGTGGACGGTCGCCAAAGCTTCGCTCTCCGCGGGGGCGATCGTTGCGGTCACCGCGCGGCGCGTAGGGGCGTTTGTCTCCGTCGCGGTCTCGCGAGGCGTAAGGCTTTCGCTCGCCAAATTTCCGCTCGGACGATCGGGCTGCGGGGCGGCCCTCATCGCGATTGGCGCGCGGCGTGTAAGGACGCTTATCGCCTCCACGATCGTCGCGGTCGAATTTCGGCCGGTCTCCGCGCGGCTTGAAGGCGCGCTTCTCGCCGTCCTCGCCGCGCGAGCGACGATCGGCGAACGGCCGGTCGCCCCGCGGACGTTCATCGCGGTTGAAGCGTGGCTTGTCGCCATAGGGACGGCGCGGCGCATCGGCGTCCTCGCGACGGCGCGGCGGTCGCCCCTCTCCGGCGGTGCGCTTACCGCCGTCGCGCTTGGCGGCGAAATCCTTGCCGCCGCCAGCGCCGCGCTTGGCGAACTTCTTCTCCGGTCCGCGAGCCGCGCCGGAACGGCCCTTGCCGCCATCAGACCGAGCCCGCTGAGGCCGATCACGCCGGCCGCGGGAGTCGTTGTCTTTATCGGTGTCGCGGGGCATGAAGGTCTCACTTCGAGGTACAGGACGGAAAGAGTGATACACGCGCTCTCAGCGGCGCATGTCACGCAAAAAACCGGGGTTCACTTGTGCTGAAGGCCAACCCAGTAGCAGACTTATCCAGGCAATACGAGCCATGAACACGCCTTCTTTCATGGATTTGGCGCTGGAAGCGGCCGAATCGGCCGCAAAGGCCGGCGAAGTCCCGATCGGCTGCGTGGTGGTACGGAACAATGCTGTCATTGCCACGGCCGCCAACCGGACCCTTACCGACCGCGATCCGACCGCCCATGCCGAGATGCTGGCGTTGCGCCAAGCGGCCCAGGTGATCGGCAGCGAGCGGCTGGTCGATTGCGATCTCTACGTCACGCTCGAGCCCTGCACCATGTGCGCCGGCGCGATCTCCTTCGCCCGCATCCGCAGGCTCTATTACGGCGCCGCCGATCCCAAGGGCGGCGCGGTGGAATCGGGCGTCCGCTTCTTTGCGTCGCCCACCTGCCATCATGCGCCGGAGGTCTATTCCACCGTCGGCGAGCAGGAGGCGGCGACGCTGCTGCGGGAATTCTTCAAGGCGAGGCGGTAAGGATGCCCTGCCTTCACTCTCTCGCCTTCTCCTGCTCGATGGCTTGCCAAGCGATGTCGCGGCGGCAAAAGCCATCGGCCCATTTGATGCGATCCACGGCCTGATAGGCGCGGGCCTGCGCTTCGGTGACCGTCTTGCCGGAAGCGCAGACATTGAGCACACGGCCGCCATTGGCCACGATCGTGGCATCCTTCGCCACCGTGCCGGCATGGAAGATCTCGACACCTTCGATCCTGGCCGCCTCGTCAAGTCCCTCGATGACGCTGCCCTTCTTGTAGTCGCCGGGATAACCCTTCGCCGCCATCACCACCGTCACTGCAGGCTCCCGGAACCAGCGCAGGTCGAAATTCTTCAACTGCCCGTCGCAGGCGGCGAGCATGGCCGGCACCAGGTCCGACATCAGTCTGAGCATCAAGACCTGGCATTCGGGATCGCCGAAACGAACGTTGTATTCGAACAGCTTCGGCCCCTGCTCGGTCAGCATCAGCCCGGCATAGAGGATGCCCTTGAACGGCGTGCCACGCGCCTTCATGCCCGCTATCGTCGGCAGAATGATGCGATCCATGATCTGGTCGTGGATGTCTGGCGTGACGAACGGCGTCGGCGAATAGGCGCCCATGCCGCCCGTATTCGGTCCCTCGTCATGGTCGAACACGCGCTTATGGTCTTGCGCCGAGGCCAGCGGGATCGCGGTCTCCCCATCACAGAGCGCGAAGAACGAAACCTCTCGTCCTGAAAGGAACTCTTCGATCACGACCTCGGCGCCGGCACTGCCGAATCCGCCGCCGAACATCATCTCGATGGCCGCTTCAGCCTCCGGCAACGTCTTCGCCACCACGACGCCCTTGCCGGCGGCGAGGCCATCTGCCTTGACCACGATCGGCGCGCCCTGCGCCCGCACATAGGCCAGCGCGTCGGCGGCGTTGGCGAAGCGGCGATAGGCGCCGGTTGGAATGTCGAACTCACGGCACAGATCTTTCGTGAACCCCTTCGATCCCTCGAGTTGCGCAGCCGATCTGCTCGGCCCGAACGCCTTGATCCCGGCAGCGGTGAGGTCGTCGACGATGCCGGCGGCCAGCGGCGTCTCCGGCCCGACCACGACCAGCGCCACGTCGTTCGCCCGGCAGAAGGCGATCACGGCCGCGTGGTCGCTGACATCGAGCGCGACGCATTCTGCCTCCTTCGCGATTCCCGCATTGCCGGGCGCACACCACAATCTGGTCACCAGGGGAGAGGCGGCGATCTTCCAGGCCAGGGCGTGTTCGCGGCCGCCGGAACCGATCAGGAGAATATGCATGTGTCGCGCCGTCGCTGTGGTGGAAGCGCCAGTGCGAAGCACGAATCGGCAGGATCTCGCAAGAGCCCCCCATTTCCACAGCGCCGACGGGCGGCACGCGGCAGAATATGATTGGCGACGCCGGCCCAAAATCCCTACGTTGGGGCTACCCCAAACCCGAATCAGTTGCGATGCCGCCCGCAGAAGCCCTGCCCAACGCGCCCGAATTTACCGTTTCCGAGCTCTCCTCGGCGCTGAAGCGCACGGTCGAGGACCGGTTTGGTCACGTCCGGGTGCGCGGCGAGATCACCGGCTTCCGCGGTCCCCATTCCTCGGGCCACTGCTATTTTTCGCTCAAGGACGAGAACGCCAAGATCGAGGCGGTGATCTGGAAGGGCACCCACTACCGGATGCGCTTCAAGCCCCAGGAAGGGCTCGAGGTCATCGCCACCGGCAAGCTCACCACGTATCCGAACTCGTCGAAATACCAGATCGTGATCGAGGCGCTGGAGCCCGCCGGCATCGGCGCGTTGATGGCGCTGATGGAGGAGCGGAAGAAGAAGCTTGCTGCCGAAGGCCTGTTCGATCCGGCACGCAAACGACCCCTGCCCTGGCTCCCGGAGGTGATCGGCGTGGTCACCTCGCCTACCGGCGCAGTGATCCGCGATATCCTGCACCGGCTGGAGGACCGCTTTCCGCGTCGGGTCTTGGTGTGGCCGGTGAAGGTGCAGGGCGACGGCTCGGCCGAGCAGGTCGCAGCCGCCATCCGCGGCTTCAATGCGCTGCCGGAACACGGCCGCATCCCTCGCCCGGACGTGCTGATCGTCGCCCGCGGCGGCGGCTCGCTGGAGGACCTCTGGTCCTTCAATGAAGAGATCGTGGTCCGCGCCGCGGCCGAGAGCATGATCCCACTGATCTCGGCGGTGGGTCATGAGACGGACGTCACACTGATCGATTTTGCGTCCGACAAGCGCGCTCCGACGCCGACCGCCGCCGCCGAGATGGCGGTGCCGGTACGCAGCGATCTGATCCAGGAGATCGAGAGTCTCGCGCGACGCACCCGGATATGCTGGCTCAGAGGCCAGGAGAACCGCCGCAACGAGCTGCGCGCCGCCGCGCGCGCTCTGCCGAATGCAGGCGACCTGCTGGCGATCCCGCGCCAGCGGTTGGACGCTGCGGCCGGCCGCCTGCCTCGCGCACTGAAGACCAACACCCACGTGCATTTCCGCCAGTTTGCCGCGGCGAGCGCCAGGCTGACCTTGCGGGTGCTGCATGCGCAGATCGGCCAAGCCGACCATCGTCTCGTGGTCGCCGCCGAACGGCTGTCGCTGTCGGCCCGTGCTTTGTTACACCGCCGGCGCGAGCGCTGTGACGGACTTTCCGCGCGTCTGAAGGCCTCCAAGTTCGCCAACGCGCAAGCGCAGCGCCAAAGAATCGGGCGCGACCGCGAACGCACCCAGCGTCTCGCAGAGCGCGCGCGACGCGCGCTTTCGACGTCGTTGCAGCGGCTTTCGGCCCGCATCGAGCAGAATGAGAAGCTGCTGGCGGCGCTATCCTATCGCAGCGTGCTGGCGAGGGGCTTCGCGCTGGTGCGGGACGGCGCCGGCCATCCGCTGCACAATGCCGCGAGCATCAACCCCGGTGCCGCACTCTCGATCGAGTTCGCCGACGGGCGTGTCGGGGCGACGGCCGATGGCGATCGGCCGACCACGGTCAGGCCCGAGGATCATCAAAGGACCACACGCGAAGCGCGGCCAGCATCGAAGCGCGTGTCGAAACCGGCCGGCCAAGGAAGCCTGTTTTAGACCATGATCCGGTTTCGGAGCATGATCCGGAGAAACGGCAACCAGTGCTCCCTCACGACAAAGGTCGAGCGCGCTTACGCAGAGATCACGCTCAGGCAAAGCGATGAGATCGGAATCCGATTCCGTCTCGCCGGATGATGATCCAGCAGCTCAGCGCGCGAGCCACTCGGCGACAAGCTTCTGCGCGTTGGCGCGTGCTTCCGGATCCGACCCGACATGGCCGCGCTCGGGTGTCCCGGCATCGGTACCAGCCAGCGCATGCACGGGCAGATTGACGCGGTCGAAATCGTGATAGGCGCCCGGATAGATCACGATCCGCGTCAGAGCGCTGCGGCCCCGCGCCCCCTCGATCATCTGCCGGCAGGCCGGCGGGGAGTAAACGTCATCCTTGCCCCCGATCAGGATCAAGGTCGGCACACGTGCGCTCCAGCCAAGGCCGGACGAGGCGCGGCAATCGGGATAAAACGCGATCGCCGATCGAAAGTCCGGCTCGACATGATCGGGCAGTTGCGGGCGCACCGCCCACAACATCGCGCTGGCACCGCTGCCCCATCCGAGCAAGCTGACGCGGTCGGGCATGGCCCAGGCCTGCTGCGCCAGCCACTTTCGTGCGGCGATGATGTCCGCGACGCGGTCGCGGCGACCGGTGATGTGGCGCTCCTTGACCCGGCATTGCGGCCCCAGTCCGCGCGAGCCATAGCTGTCGGGCAGCAGCACGGCCTTGCCGTCCTTGACCAGCTCTTCGGCCCAATCGCGATAGCGCGGCAACACCGACTCGGAGCGGCCGGACAGACCGCCGCAGCCATGCAGCGCGATCACGATCGGAAACGGCCCGGCCCCGGGGGGTTTGTACAGCTGCGCGTGCAGAACCACGCTGCCGGAGGGGATCTCGACTTCACCAGGCGGAGCTGACGACCCGGCATTTGCCGCCGAAAGGGCAGCACAGAGCAGCAGGACGACTGAGAGTGCGAGGGAGCGCATCGATTGGTGAGACGCGGGATCTGCGGCGGACCGTCCCCTAGCTAGCACGGGGTTTTGGCCAGAAGCATCACAAATCGGTGGGTTTGCGGAAGCGACAGGACGGCTTATCTATGCTAGATATCAATGAACAATCGGTTTTACCTGCTTGAGACGCAAGCGGTATTGGAGACAGTGGACGTGCTCAACAAGTTTGGCCCTTCGAGCCAGGGCGAAGCCCAGGTGCAGTATCTCGACGGCGATTTCCGCGTGATCTCGCCGGGGAGCTATGTACGCTGCGCCATTACCGACGTGCGGATTCCGCTGGACGAGCTCAAATATTGGAGCGTCGACCTGCAGGAGGCCTATGCGGTGCCCAGTGCCGTGCTGCAGCGGCATTTTCCCGGCGCATTGAAGGCGCAAGGCTGAGCAGCTGTCAGCCGAGCTGGACCAAGCCAAAGCTGGAACAGTGGCTGCCGAGGTGCAACTCAGCCTGCGTCCTGGAATCGTTTCTGACGCGATGAGAAGAGGCGAGCACTCAGAAAGTCTCGCAATCTCGCGACATCATCAAACTGGAGTGTCACCGGGAAGGCAGCGATCGCCCGCGCGGCCGGCGGCAACGCCCCGCCTCGGCGCAGCCGGGCCAGGTCCTTCTCCGTGGTGACCAGGGTTAGCCCGTCTTTTTCCGCCTCCGCGATCAGAGCGGTGATTTCATCGGCGGCGAAGGGGTGGTGATCCGCAAAGGCCCGCTCGCGTTGCACGTCGATGCCGGCTGCACGCAGGGTGCGGATAAAGCGCGCCGGATCGCCGATGCCGGCGAAGGCGAGCACTTGCTGGCCCTTCAAGGCGGTCACAATTTCCGCATCGGGTTGCAAGCTTGCCGCCAGCACGGGTTTGCCGGCCGACGCGATGGCCGCAGACACCGTATCGGCGGCGTGGCCCCGTCCGATCACGATCAGCGCATCCGTAGCAGCAAGCTGCGGCGGCAGCGGCGCGCGCAAGGGTCCTGCGGGAAACACCTTCGCATTGCCGAGCCCGCGCTCGCTGTCGATCACGATCAGCGCGACGTCCTTGGAAATGGCCGGATTCTGGAAACCGTCATCCATCAGGATCAGGCTCGCACCTTGTGACTTCGCCAGGGCGACACCGTCGATCCGGTTACGCGCCACCGCCACCGGCACATGGGCCGCCATCATCAGCGGTTCGTCGCCGACCTCCGCCGCGCTGTGCCTCGCCGGATCGACCATCACAGGACCCTGCAGCCGGCCGCCATAGCCTCGGCTCAGCACCACCGGCCGCTCGCCGAGATCGCGCAGGATATTCGTCAGCGCCAATACGGTCGGCGTCTTACCGGCGCCCCCGACATGATAGTTGCCGACACAGATCACCGGGATGCCGGCATCGAGACCTGCGCGCTGCAGCCGATGCGCGGCCACGGCGCCATAGAGGGCCGACAGCGGGGAAAGCAGGTGGGATTGCCAGGAGGATGGCCGGTGCCAGAAGGCCGGCTCACGCACTGGCGGCTCCCATCTCGAGTTGGACCTGCAACAGATACGGCTCCAGCGCCGCGAGCGTGCGCTCCAGCGCACCGCCGAGCTGCTCGACGACGCGCCCTCCCGCCGACGCCAGCGCCTGCCGCGCCTCCTGATCCGCCAACAGCTGGCCGAGCTGCCGCACCAGGGCTTCCTGTCCATCGGCGAGCCGTGCACCGCCGGCGGCATCCAGCGCCTCGTAGACGTCGCTGAAGTTGAAGACATGCGGTCCGTGTACGATCGCAGCCCCCAGCTTCACGGCCTCGATCGGGTTCTGGCCACCATGAGCAACCAGCGACCCGCCCATGAACACGATCGGCGCCAACCGATAGAACAGGCCAAGTTCGCCCATCGTATCCGCGACGTAGATGCCGGTCGCGGCGTGCGGCAGCTCCTCGCGGGAGCGCAAGCCGACCTGCACGCCGGATGCGGCAACCAAATGCGCGATGGCGACGCCACGATGGGGGTGCCGCGGCACGATCACGGTGAGCAGCCCGGGAAAGAACCCGGACAGCGTCTTGTGCGTGGCGATCAGGATCTCGTCCTCGCCTGGATGGGTGGAGGCAGCCACGATCATCGGACGCCCCCGCATCGTCGCCATCAGCCGCTCGAACTTGGCCGGATCAGCCGGGGGCGCCGGCACGTCGAGCTTGAGATTACCTGTCGTCACCACATTGCGGCCGCCAAGCGCGATGAAACGCTCCGCGTCGGCTTTCGATTGTGCGAGGCAAACATCGAACCGGCCGAGCAGCGCCGAAATCGTGCCCGACATCCGGCGCCAGCGCGGAAACGACCGCGGCGACATGCGGCCGTTGATCAACACCATGGAGAGCCGCCGCGCCGCCCCAGCCAGAATCAGATTGGGCCACAGATCGGATTCGATGAACAGCGCAAGCGAGGGTCGCCAATGGTCGAGGAACCGTTCCACGAAGCGTGGCGAATCGTAGGGGACGTATTGGTGGATGACATCGGGCGGAAAGCGCTTGGCCACGATCGCAGCGGAGGTCACCGTGCCCGACGTAATGAGAATGCGCAAATTCAGCGCCCGCAGCCGCTCGATCAAGGCCGCCGCTGCCAGCACCTCGCCCACGCTGGCGCCATGAATCCAAACCAGCGGCCCCTGCGGCCGCAGATCATGGCTGAGCCCGCGCCGTTCCTCGGTGCGGGCCGGATCTTCCTTGCCGCGTTTCAGGCGCTGCCTGATCACGGCGGGCGCGAACGGTGCCGCCGCCGAGGACAATCCGCGGTAGACGCGCAATGCCATCGGCAGCGTGTTAGGCACCGGATGCTCCCTGAGGACAATCTTGAGGTCGGCCGATGATCTCGTAGGCGCGGCGCGCGCATTCGTTCAGCGTCGCCTCAAGGTCCA
Source organism: Bradyrhizobium sp. SZCCHNR3119 (assembly GCF_032487775.1). Classification (NCBI taxonomy): domain Bacteria; kingdom Pseudomonadati; phylum Pseudomonadota; class Alphaproteobacteria; order Hyphomicrobiales; family Nitrobacteraceae; genus Bradyrhizobium; species Bradyrhizobium sp. SZCCHNR3119. The sequence continues at coordinate 1,299,818 of NZ_JAUEUV010000001.1, forward strand.
GGCGAAGCTGTTCCATGGTCGCGGCATCTGCGTCAGGGGGCACGCTGATTTCCTTGATCCCCACCAATGCGCCGCGACCGAATGGCAAATTGATGGTGGTGCTGTCCCAATTCTTCAGCCGGATGAAACGGCTGGTGACCATCGCAAACGGCATGATCGGTCGTCCCGATTCCCGCGCCAGCATGATGATGCCGAGGCCCGCCGCCCGTGCGCGCTTCGGCACGTCGGCAGTCAGTGCAACGTTATAGTTCTCATCGAGCGCGCGCACCATCTCCTTGAAGGCTCCTACCCCGCCTTTGCGGTGGAAGGCCGCGCCATGGTCGCCCGAGCCCCTGATCGTGCCGACGCCGAGCCGCTCGACGGCGATCGCGTTGAATTCGCCGTCCCGATGCCGCGAGATCAGGACCTTGGCGCGGTAGCTCGCCTTGGTCTTGATAAACGGCGTCATGAAGTGCTGGCCGTGCCAGAACGCGAAGATCGCCGGCATCTGCGGTTCGACGATGTCGTAGACGTCCGGCGGCTCATAGGTGAAGCGGTTGGTCAGCCACACCAGGCGAAGATACTCGGCCGCGAGGAAGCCCACAGCACGCTGAAACCAGTTGCTGCGCAGCGTATTACGAATGAGTTGCTTCAAGTCGCGGGCTTTGCGTCGTGACCCGGGTCGAGCAGGCGGTGCAGATGCACGATGAAGTAGCGCATGTGCGCGTTGTCGACGGTCTGTTGTGCCTTGGCTCTCCACGCCGCATAGGCGGTCGCGTAATTCGGGAACACCCCGACGATATCAACCTTATCGAGATTCTTGAATTCGTTCGTCTCGAGGCTGACGAGCTCGCCACCAAGAACGAGGTGAAGCAGCTGCTGAGGGGCGCTATCTGGCATAATGGCAGTTCCTAATTCCGCGCCTGGTGTCCCGGCGCTGACATTCATAGTGCGACGAATGTCAAATCCACCGCACTAACAGGCGGCGACTTGAACGGCGCAGATCGAAGGCTCAAGGCTTGGACGCTTCTCGAAAATGCGTGACGATTTCAGCATGTCGATCGCGTCCTGCTGCTACCAGCACCCCGTGCGCCACATCCCGACGATTATAGAGGATCGGATCGCCGGACAATGCGGTCATTTTACCATTCGCTTCCTGCACGATCAAATGCGCCGCCGCAAGATCCCAATCGCGGCTTTGTCCGCCTGCAAAAGCAGCATCGAGTGCGCCATGCGCGACACGGCACAGCCGCAGTGCTAACGAGCCGATTCGCGGATGAGGTTCAATCCGGGCTGTTCCGGACACAAGCTTTTCAACCAGCGGTTTCGGACCCGCCATGCGCGAGACGTCGAGCACGCTGCCTGCGGAGGCGCTGACAAGCTCGCCATTGCGGATGGTGCCCTGCCCGCGCGCAGCGAAGAAGAACTCGTCGGTCACGGGAACGAACACCGCCGCCAGGATCGGCGCCGAATCCTCGACCAGGGCTACGCTGACACACCAATCGTCGCGGCCACCGAGATAAGAGCGCGTGCCATCGATGGGATCGACGATCCAGACCCGCCGTTTGCCGAGGCGCGCCTCGTCGTCGACACTCTCCTCCGAAAGCCAGGCATATTCGGGGGTCGCCGCGCGCAGCCGGCTTTCCAGGAGGTCGTTGACCGCAATATCGGCTTCCGAAACCGGCGACGAGGCCCCCTTGGTCCACCTCCGCAAATCCGTTCCGAACAGCGACAGCGCGAGCCGGCCAGCGTCTCGCACCGCGTGCTTCAGGAGCTCGGCATCGCGCAGCAAGCTTTGTGCGTCGGAAGGTTCGAGATCAGCGGCCGCCAAGCGTCAATCCTTCGACGCGCACCGTCGGCGCATTGACGCCGTAGCGGAATTCCAGATCGTTGGCGGGCACCATCGACTTGAATATCTCGAACAGATGGCCGGCGATCGTCACCTCGCTGACAGCATAGGTCGCCTTGCCATTCTCGATCCAGAAGCCGGAGGCGCCGCGGCTGTAGTCGCCGGTCACGCCGTTGACGCCCGAGCCGATCAGATCGGTGATGTAGAAGCCCTGCTTGATGTCGGACATCAGTTCGGCCGGGCTGACGCTGCCGGCTTCCAGATGCAGATTGTAGGGCCCCGGGGATGGGGAGGAGGAAACGCCCCGATGCGCGTGACCGGTGGTGACCAGGCCAAGCTCGCGCGCGGTCCCGGAATCGAGCAGCCATGTCGTCAGTACGCCGTCATCGACAAGCGCCGTGGTCTTGACCCTGACGCCCTCGGCATCGAAGGGCTGCGAACGAAGCCCGCGCTTGCGCAAAGGATCGTCGATGATGCGGATGCCCTTGGCGAACAATTGCGCGCCAAGCTTGTCCTTCAGAAAGCTGGTCTTGCGCGCGATCGAGGCGCCATTGATGGCCCCGACGAGATGGCCGACCAGCGAGCCCGAGGCGCGCGGATCGAACACGACCGGCACCTGGCAGGTCTCGACCTTGCGCGGATTGGCACGCGCGACCGCGCGCTCCCCGGCATTGCGCCCGACCGCCCCAGGCGGCAGCAGATCAGCACCGTGCGGTGCGGACGTGTAGTCATAATCCCGCTCCATGCCGGTCCCCTCGCCGGAGATCGCGGTGGTCGAGATGCTCTGGCTGGAGCGCAGATAGGCGCCACGGAAGCCGGCGCTGGTCACCAGCACCATGCCGCCAATGCCTGCCGCGGCCGAGGCGCCGCCTGACCTTGTCACGCCTTTCACCGCGAGTGCCGCAGCTTCGGCCTCCTGCGCCCGGCGCTCCAGTTCCGCGGTCGACGGGATATCCGGATCAAGCAGATCGAGGTCGGGGAAATCGCGCGACAGCAGCGCCGGATCGGCGAGGCCGACATATTTGTCGTCGGGCGCGACGCGCGCCATCGCGACTGCGCGTTCGGCAAGCCGGGCCACGCCGTCGCCGCTGACATCGTTGGTCGAGACCACCGCCTGACGCTGGCCCACGATCACACGCAGGCCGACGTCATCGCCTTCCGAACGTTCCGACTCCTCGACGCGGCCATCGCGCACCTCGACTCCTTGCGAAACGCCGCGCACCGCGATCGCATCGGCAGCATCCGCGCCAGCCTTGCGCGCCGCCTCGACGAGGCGTTCAGCCAATGCACTGAGCGCAGATTGATCGAGCAGATCGCTCTGGGCGGCTTTCGTGGGCGAAGTAGCTGATGGTGAAGAGGTCACGAACAGGATCCCAATGGGTACGGGTGGCGCCGAGACGGCTCTATTGAGACAAATGTGCGCGACGGCCGCCGACTTCAAGCTGATGAGGCCGATTACGCGTCGGATTGTCGGCAACTCGGCAAGGCTTCGTCAATCATGCAAGCCAAGCTCTTGTCAATCATGCCAGCAAGAGCATGCCTCGTCACGTCTGATTAACCAGGCTTTTTAAGCAGAAACGGGCGGGAGCCGTGGCAAGGTCATACGCATCGACCGGGAACATAATCCTGGCGGGGAGATCAAGCCGTGAGGCGTCAAACAGCAACAGGCGGAAGCAATTCCGCTGGGTCGGGCCGCAGCCTGCGGCTCGACCCTCCTTCCCTGCCCGTCTCGTTTTCCACGCACGATATCCGTGCCGATGGCGGCGTACGGCAGGTCGAACTTCATCGCGAGCGCGTCGTGCTGCGTCGCGCCGTGCGCGGCATGCGGATGGCGGTGAATGTTCGGGTCAGCGACTTCCGCGGCATCGCATTGCGCGAGGCCGATAGCGTGCACATGCTGGTGCTGGTGCACCGCGACCCCTCGCTCAGCGTGCCGCTTTGCATCAGTGCCGATGACGACGAGATCGAAGCCGCCTGGACGATGTGGAGCGAAATCTTCGCGCTGCCCCAACTGCAGGACACCACAAAGGAAGCGGCCCCGCGCCGCCGCCGCCGTAATGCGATCCGTTCGCGCCGCCCGCGTTTCCTGATGCGCCGCCGCGTCGGTGACCTGCTGAACGGCGCGACGATCCATCGCGGTGAGCGCGAGATCATCGCCCGGGATTGAGTTACACCAGCGACCGCAGCACCGCATCGGCCACGAGGCCGGCGAACAGGAACAGCCCGGCGTCACGGTTCGAATAGAATACCCGCTTGCACAGCGCTGTGTCGGAGATGTCGAGCCGACGGATCTGCGAGCCGAGTTGCACCGCAAAGGCGGCAAGACCGACCCAAGCCGCGACGTGAGAGCCGGCCGACAGCAGCGACGCGCCAATCAGCACGACGGCAAGTGTGTAGAGGATCGCCAGGGCGCGATACGTGCGCGCGCCGAACAGCCGAGCCGTCGACTTGATGCCGATCAGCGCGTCGTCCTCGATGTCCTGATGCGCATAGATCGTGTCATAGCCGATCACCCAGAAGATCGAGCCGGCATAAAGCAGAAACGCCGTTGCATCGAGCCGCGCGAAAGCGACGGCAAATCCCATCAGCGCGCCCCAGGAGAAGGCGAGCCCGAGCACGGTCTGTGGCCACCAGGTGATGCGTTTCATGAACGGATAAATCGCAACAATCAGCAGCGAGGCGATCCCGGTCACAATCGCGAACCGGTTGAACTGCAGCAGCACGATCAGTCCGATCAGCGCCTGCGCGACCAGAAACACCAGCGCCTGCTTGACACTGATCTGGCCGGCCGGAATCGGCCGGGACCGCGTGCGTTCCACCTTGGCATCGAGGTCGCGATCGGTGATGTCGTTCCAGGTGCAGCCCGCCCCGCGCATCACGAAAGCGCCGATGAAGAACAGCGCGATCCAGAGCGGCAACCGGATAAGATCGTGTGCAATGCCTGAGGCCAGTGCGGCCGACCACCAGCACGGCATCAACAGCAGCCATGAACCGATCGGCCGATCGTAGCGCGCGACTCTAAGATAGGGCCGCGCCCATGGCGGCGCCGCCGTATCGACCCAATTGCCGGTCGCGTCAGCAACGCGTACGGCCGCGTCGCTCATCGCGTCAGAACGTTGCCGGTCAAGGTATCGAACGCCGATCCGCCCTTCTTGGCCGTGTTGGCTTCGGGCAGCGAGGCCGAAGACCCCAGCACGTCGCTCAAGGTGGGACCGGCCGGCCCGCGCTGCTGCATCTGCTGGGCCACGTTGCAGACCTTCTTCTGCAGCGCCTCGGTGTTCTTATGGCCAGCCTTCAGCTGATCGGCGATCTGGGACGGAATACCGCAGCCCGCGGCATGCGCATCGACATATTTGATCATCTTCAGTTCGGCAGCACCGAAATTGCCGATCAGCTTGCAAGCCTCCTCGGGAGAGGCGTGGCGGTCACTCGCCGCCTTAATCAGCTTTCCGCGCCGTTCCGCTTCCTCGCGCAGCGGAAGAAAATCCTTCATGCAGGTGTCGGACGGACCGCCCTGCGGACGAGCCATTGGCGACGAGAAGCCGCCGCCTCCCCCAAAGGGAGCGGTACCGGCGCTCGGGAACGGGCTCGCCGGCGCGGCGGCGCTGGCGCCGGAATTGCCGTTGACAGGGGGAAAAGGTGAACTGCTGGTCTGCGTCTGGCCCGGCAGCGGCGCAGGAAACGCGCTCTGCGCGACCGCCTGCCCCGCAAACAGGGGCACGGCGGCGACGGCGAGCGGCATAATCAGGCTGCGAATGATCAAGGCTGGTTCTCCGGCAAGACCAAGCTGTCCTTCAAGCTTCCGGATCAAAGCGCGATCGGATTCAGGGGCTTTTACGATTCCTCTCACTTGTAAACAACCGCCGAATTCGTGAGCAACGCGGCGCAGAGGCGCAGTCCACCGGCCAAAAGGACCGTTTCGGACCCAAACCGACCCGTGGGAACTGCGATCAGAGTTCAGGCAGGCGAATCGCCGCCGCCAGGTTCGAGGGTTCAGCATTGTCCTTGGTCACCATGGACTGTACCACCATCCCAAAACGGACGGGCTCGATCAACGAAGCACGATCACCGGGCTCTACAGGCGCCCGCTGAGTCAGCGTGCAGACCTTCTTCATCAGCGCCACGGTGCTCTCATGGCCCGCCCGGAGCTGATTGGTGATCTTGGCCGGAATCCCGCAGGTCTCGGCATGTGCCACAGCAAAATCGATCATTTTGCTCTGGGCCAATTCGTAGTCATGCACCAGCCGGCAAGCTTCCGCATTTGGCGCATGCCGCTCGCCCGCCGCTCTCATCAGCCTGCCGCGGAGCAGCGTTTCGTCGCGCAAGGGCGTGAACTCCTTGAGGCAGCTTTCGGGCGGCTTGAAACCGCCGGCGAGCGGGCGCGACGGTGCCACGGCCGGAGGCGACGGATTGCCGGTCTGGGCAGTCCCTGGTGATGACCCTTGCGCCGAAGCCTGGCCAGCCAGCGCTAGCGCAGCGAGGGCCACCAGCGGTTTCAACGAACGTCTGATCATCAACTCGGTCCTCCGCCCGGGCATCATGCGCTCCCGGACGCCCTCGGAAGAAGGCCTGCGGGTCACAATCGATTTTGGCGAGGAATAGAGCTTGAGAAATCTGTCAGGAGCGCGGCGCGGCTTGGTTCCGCATTGCCGGCCCATGATTGCCGGCTCATGGCCCGCATGCATCTGCGCGGAAATCGCGTCGCCGCGCCGTTGAGGTCTTATTTTATGCTTTCGAAATCCCCGGTCGGCCCATTGGGAGGCCAAACGCGAGTCGGGGCCGTCGGCGCCGGACCCAGCATGTCTGGGCCCGCCTTTCCCGCCGGTTGTTGCGTCACTTGCTCCGCCAGCGCGCAGACCTTCTGCAGTAGCCGCTTCGTGTTCTCGTGACCGCTCTTGAGCTGATCGGAGACCTGAACGGAAATTCCGCAAGCGTGTGCGTGGGTCTCGACATATTTGACCATCTTGGCTTCCGCCTGCTCGAAGCTTCCGATCAACCGGCAGGCTTCGTCGGGCGGCGCGTGGCGATCGCTCGCCGCCTTGATCAGCCTGCTGCGCTGCTCGGCTTCCCCTCGCAGAGAAACCAACTCCACCGTGCAGTCGTCGCTCGGGGCGGCAGCTGGCGCGCTGCTGCCGGAAAAAGGGCTATCGAGAAAACCGATGGAGCCGTTGCCGGCATCTTTGCTCGGGGAGAACGTCGGATCGCTCGTCTGGGCCTGATTCGGCAGAGGCGCAGGAAAAGTGTCTTGGGCCAGGGCCTGTTGGCATCGGATGATTCCCACAGAGATGAGCAGCAGAATCAGCAAGCGAAGGGTCAAGGCGCGCTCCGAGCCCGATCGAGATTTCCGCAACGCGCGCTATTCGCGCTACAAGTGTGCGTCCGAGATCATCTTACCTCGTTCCAGCCAGCCCGAACAACCGCATGCCGAACTACGATTTCTCCGCTCCGCGCCTGTTCATCGATGCGTCCTTGAGCACCGGCCAGGTGATCACGCTGGAACGCGACCAGAGCAACTATCTCGGCAATGTCCTGCGGCTGTCCGCAGGCGATGCCGTCCTGGTGTTCAACGGACGCGACGGCGAATGGCGCGCGGCGATTGCCGGCCGCAAGTGTGCCGAGCAACTGACCATCCAGGAGCAGATGCGGCCACAGGACCACCTGCCCGACGTGGCCTATGTCTTTGCGCCGCTGAAGCACGCCCGCCTCGATTACATGGTGCAGAAGGCGGTGGAAATGGGCGCCAGCCGACTGCAGCCGGTCATCACGCGCTTTACCCAGGTCTCGCGGGTCAATAGCGAGCGCATGCGGGCCAATGTGGTCGAGGCCGCCGAACAATGCGGCATTCTCAGTCTCGCCGAGGTGGCCGACCCGGTGCCGCTCGCGCGCTTCCTTGCCCAGCGTCCGCCCGAACGGCTGCTGGTGTTCTGTGACGAGGCCGCTGAGGTCGCGAGCCCGCTTCAGGCTCTCCACGCCGCCGGCGCACCGGCCACCGGCATCGATTTACTGATCGGACCGGAAGGCGGCTTCGCCGACGAGGAACGGGCCTTGCTGCTCCGGCAGCCGCGACTGGCCCGGCTTGCGCTGGGACCGCGCATCTTGCGGGCAGATACCGCTGGCGTCGCTGCGCTCGCCCTGATTCAAGCGGTCCTTGGCGATTGGCAGGGCGACATCCGTTAAGACCGCCGCGAAGAGTCCGGCCGGAGCGACCCGTTCCCTGTCGAAACCGCGGATGTGGCATGCTAAGGGGGCCGCGCGCCCGGCCGGGCGCTACCCGAGTTTTGGAACCTTGAAGACGATGACCGGATCCGCCACTCCCGGAACCGCCGCCTGGGCGGACACGCTGCTGCAATCCCTTGCCCAGGCCGGCTATGTCAGGGCCGAGCCGGCCATCCTGCAGCCCGCCGAGCCGTTCCTGGACCTTTCGGGCGAGGATATTCGCAAGAGCCTGTACCTCACCACCGACGCAAGCGGCGAGGAACTGTGCCTGCGTCCCGACCTGACCATCCCCGTCGCCCGCGATTATCTCAGCTCGCCGCAGTCCGGCCAATCGGCCGGTTTCAGCTACCTCGGACCGGTGTTCCGCTACCGCGACGGTCGCCGCAGCGAATTCCTGCAGGCGGGCGTCGAATCCTTCGGCCGCCATGACCGTGCCGAGGCGGATGCCGAGATGCTGGCGCTCGCACTCGAAGCCGTCACAGCCGTCGGGATCAAAGACGTTGAGATCCGGACCGGCGATGTTGCGTTGTTCATCGCGCTGATTGACGCGCTCGATCTTTACCCCGTCTGGCGCCGCCGGCTGATCAAGGATTTTAATCGCAAGATCACGCTGGAACAGGATCTGGAACGGCTCGCCCTCGCCTCGTCGACGGTCCGTAACGAATATGAGGGCGTGCTGGCCGCGCTTGCCGGCAGCGACCGCAAGGCGGCGCTGGCGCTGGTGACGGACATGATGTCGATCGCGGGAGCCACCGCCGTCGGCGGCCGCACCGTGGCCGAGATTGCCGACCGCTTCCTCGAACAATCGACCTTGAAGGGCGGCGCCCTGCCCCGCGACGCCCTCAATCTGATCAAGCGATTTCTTGCCATCAGCGGCGCTCCGGACGAAGCCATCGCGACCTTGCGGAGCTTGGCCGGCGAGGCCAAGCTCGACGTCGGCGCCGCCATCGATCAGCTCGAAGCGCGGGTCGGCTTCATGGCCAAGCGCGGCATCGACGTGAAAACGATCCGCTTTGCCACTGCATTCGGACGGGGCCTGGACTACTACACGGGTTTCGAATTCGAGCTGCATCGCAAGGGGGGCGGCCCCGAGCCGCTGGTCGCCGGCGGGCGCTATGATGGGCTGCTGAGCCAGCTCGGCGCGCCGACGCCGATTCCCGCGGTCGGCTTCTCGATCTGGGTCGAAACGCTGACGCAAGCGAATGCTTCGCGTGCCGCCTCGCGCGGGAGAGTATCATGAGCGGTCCCCTTGTCGTCGCCGTCCCGTCCAAGGGACGCCTGCAGGAAAACGCCGAAGCGTTCTTCGCTCGGGCCGGCCTGACCTTGTCCAAGCCCGGCGGCGCCCGCGACTATCGCGGCACGATCGCCGGCCTGGACAATGTCGAGATCGCCTACCTTTCGGCCAGCGAGATCGCCTCACAGCTCGCGCGCGGCGCCGTCCATCTCGGCGTCACCGGCGAGGACCTGCTCCGCGAGAGCATCGTGGATGCCGACAGACGCGTGCTGCTGATCGACACGCTCGGCTTCGGCAGCGCCAATGTCGTCGTCGCCGTGCCGCAGGCCTGGATCGACGTTCGCACCATGGCCGACCTTGACGACGTCACCACCGGCTTTCGCGCCCAGCACGACCGGCGCATGCGGGTCGCGACCAAATATATCAACCTCACCCGCAGCTTCTTCGCCGCCCATGGCGTGGTGGATTACCGCATCGTCGAAAGTGCAGGCGCCACTGAAGGCGCGCCGGCCGTCGGAACGGCCGAGCTGATCGTGGACATCACCACCACGGGCGCCACCCTCGCCGCCAACGGGCTGAAGGTCCTCGACGACGGGGTGATCCTGCGCAGCCAGGCCAACCTGGTCGCCTCGCGCGAGGCCGATTGGTCGGAGGGGCCGCGCGAGAGCGCCCGGGTGATCCTCGACCACATCCACGCCCGCGCGCGCGCCAGCAAATACCGCGAGGTGCGCACCCGCTTCAAAGGCTGTGACGCCGCCATGCTCACCGAGGCCCACAACCGCTTCGGCGTGGTCGCCCCGTTCGGCGGCCCGACCTCGTCAGGGATGCTGACCCTTCATTGCCCGCCCGGGCAGATCTACGCGCTCGGCACCTTCCTGCGCAGCCATGGCGCAGAGACCGTGTCGGTCGCTGCGCTCGACTATGTGCTGGACCGCGAAAATCCCCTGTTCGCGAAACTCGAAGCCTTCCTGCGGTCATAAGTCGCCGTTCATCGTAGCGACAGGTCGTCGCGCCTACCATATGTTGAGGCTATGACCCGGGGGCCTGGGAACCTGACCGATGATGCTGGGTACTGACGTTTCGGATCTTTCGACGACCAAGGCCGATGCCGCGGCGCAGGGGCTGTCGATCGTGATCCCTGTCTACAACGAAGCGGCCGGACTGGTCGCGCTGCATGAGCGTCTCAACGGCTTGGCGCGCACGCTCCGGCAGCGCTTCGGGCTGCCGTGCGAAGTGGTCTATATCGACGACGGCAGCACCGACAATACGCTCGCGGTCGCGCGCAACCTCTCCGCCGACGCGTTCGACGTGCAGGTGATTTCGCTGTCGCGCAATTTCGGCAAGGAAGCCGCGCTGATGGCGGGGCTCGATCATGCCCGGCGCGGCGCCGTGATGTTCATGGATGGCGACGGACAACACCCGCCGGCACTGGTCGAGCAACTCGTCGCGCACTGGATCAATGACGGCTACGATGTCGTCTATACCGCCAAAGCCCACCGCGACAACGAGCCTTTGCTGCGCCGGGTCGCCGTGCACGGCTTCTACGCGCTGATCAATTGGGGCGCGCGGCAGAAGATCCCGGAGGACGCCGGCGATTTCCGTCTGTTGTCGCCGCGCGCGGTGGCCGCCTTGCGGCAGCTTCCCGAGCGCAACCGTTTCTTCAAGGGGCTTGCGAGCTGGATCGGCTTCCGCCAGATCCGGGTCGATTATGAACCGGCGCCGCGCGCGCACGGCGTCACCACGTTCAACCTGATGCGGCTGCTCGGGCTGTCGATCGAGGGCCTGACCTCGTTCTCGGTGGCGCCGCTGCGATTTGCCAGCCTGCTCGGGCTGCTGCTGGCGACGGCGGCCTTCCTGTTCGGTCTGTCGATCCTGTGGGAGACCTTGACGACGGGCAAGTCCGTGCCGGGCTATCCGTCCCTCGTGGTCGGACTGATGACGATCGGCGGCGTCCAGCTGATCATGATCGGCATCATGGGCGAATATATCGGCAAGATCCTATCGGAGTTGAAGGCACGCCCGATCTACTTCGTCGCCGAGCACAACGAGAAGCGCGCGGCGGATGCAGCCGCCGGCCGGCCCGAAAGGACTGCGGCTGAATGAGCGAGGCACACCGGCGCATCTGGCTGTGCGCCGATGATTACGGCATCAGCCCGGGCGTGAACCGCGCCATTCGCGACCTGATCGGGCGCGGCCGGCTGAATGCGACCTCGGTGATGACGGTCGGCCCGGCCATCGGCCGCGACGAGGTCGCCGAACTGCGCAAGGTCGCGGCTGACAGCGCGCGCTGCGCGATCGGCCTGCACGTGACCCTGACCGCGCCGTTTCGTCCGCTGACGATGCATTTTCGTCCGCTCCACGGCGGGCTGTTTCCGCCGTTTCCGAAGCTGCTCCGCACCGCGCTCATGCGTCGCATCGATCCTGAGATCATCCGCGCCGAAGTGATGGCGCAACTGACTGCGTTCGGCGAACTGTTCGGACAGGCGCCGGACTTCGTCGACGGCCATCAGCACGCGCAGCTCTATCCGCGAGTCAGCGAAGGCTTCCTGGCGGCGGTCAAGCATGCGGCGCCGTCGGCCTGGGTGCGGCAGGGCGGCCGCAATGCGCCGCTGTCGCAGAGTCTGCGATCACCGAAGGCGCTCGTGCTCGACATGCTCAGCGCCCGATTCCGGCAGCGCGCGGCGCGTGCCGACATCACCTTCAATCCCGCCTTCGCGGGGGCCTACGACTTCACCCGCGATTCCGACTTCGGCGCGCTGATGGGTGGCTTTCTCGCCGGCTTGCCCGAACACGGTCTCGTGATGTGCCATCCCGGCTTCGTCGATGACGTCCTGATCGAGCTCGACCCGCTGACCGTGCAGCGCGAGCATGAGCACAGCTATCTCGCCGGCGAACAATTTCCCGACCTGCTTGCCGAACACGGCGTGCGGCTGGATTGACGACGCTGCCGTGAACGCGGCGGTCACTTTGACGCATACAGAAATTTAATCCGCCCCCCACTAGCTGCCACATAAACCGCCCTTAGATTCTTGGCCGCGCTTCGCCAGACGAGGCGGCAGGAGGATCTGATGACACCGCAAGAACGCCAACTGATCGACGATCTGTTCGACCGGCTTGCAAAGCTGGAGAGTGCACCGCGTGATCCGGAGGCCGCCGCCGCTATCTCCCAGGGACTGCAGCGCGCGCCGCACGCGGTCTATCCCCTGGTGCAGACCGTGCTGGTGCAGGACGAAGCGCTGAAGCGGGCCAATGCGCGAATCGAAGAGCTGGAGCAGCAGGCGCAGGCGCCGCAGCAGAGCCAGTCCGGCGGCTTCCTGGACTCGATGCGTGAGACGATCTTCGGCTCCGGCCAATCCCGCGGCTCGGTCCCCAACGTTCCGCCTCCAAGTGCCCCTAGCCGGCCGGTGTGGAACAGCGGCCAGGCGATGCCCCAGGGGCAACCCGGCTATTACGGTCAGGGCGGCTACGGCCAGAGCGCCGGCTACGGCCAGGGCGGCGCCTACGGTCAAGGCGGCTACAGTCAGCCGCAAGGCGGTATCTTCGGCGGCGGCGGGGGCTCGTTCCTCGGCACGGCTGCAGCCGCGGCAGCCGGCATGGTCGGGGGCTCGCTGCTGTTGGGCGGCATCCGCAACATGATGGGCGGCGGCCAGCATCAGGCCTTCGGCGACACCACCATCATCGAGGAACGTCCTGGATCGAGCTCGCCCTGGAGCGATCAGTCCAACAGTTCGCTGGCGCGCGATGCCGGCATCGACGATATCGGCCGCTCCGGCGACAGCGGCCGCTCCGGCCTGTTCGACCAGGCCTCTAATGATGACAATGATCGCGACGACATGGATGCGGATGCCGGCGATTATGACAATGGCGGTGACGACGGCAGCGACTACGCGTAATAGCCCCTCCCTCTGCTAAGAAAAAAGGCCGCCTATTGGGGCGGCCTTTTGCTATTGAAAGCCGATCGGCTTCAAATGACGATCACCCTGGTACCCACATTGACGCGGCCATACAGGTCGATCACATCCTCGTTGCGCATCCGGATGCAGCCGGACGACACATTGGTCCCGATCGTCCAGGGCTCGTTGGAGCCGTGAATCCGATACAGCGTGGACCCCAGATACATCGCGCGCGCGCCGAGCGGGTTCTGCGGCCCGCCTTCCATGTGCCGCGGCAGGTCGGGCCTGCGGGCCAGCATCTCCGCCGGCGGCGTCCAATCCGGCCACTCGCGCTTGTTGGTGATGGTCTTGACGCCCGACCAGGTGAAGCCGGGACGGCCGACACCGATCCCATAACGCAACGCCTTTCCGTCTCCCTGAACCAGATAGAGGAACTTGTTGGGCGTATCGATCACGATCGTGCCCGGCCGTTCTCTGCCGTCATACTCAACGATCTGCTTCTCGTATTTCGGATCGAGCGGGCGCTGCGGATCATAAGCCTCCTCCTGCTCGGGGACTGCCCCGCCGGAGCGCTCCGGCTCATAGTAGGACGGCTGCTGCTGATAGATCGGCCGCTCCGCCGGATCGTCGCGGTAGCCCCGTCCCTGCGGGTCGCCAAACAGGAATTCGATGAAGCCCCCACCCATGCGCGAACGCTCGACATAGGCGGAGCGGACGGGGGCGCTCTGCTCCGGTGGGCCGGCATAGATCACGGTCGGCTGCTGAAATCCCGCGGCGTCGATCGCCGCGGCCCGATCGACCGCCATACAAGAGAAGCACGCGCCGGCAATCAGCGCTGGAAAGATGGACTTGAACATCGACGTACTCTGTACTGTTTCGTCTTGAAGATTGTTCATCGCGCGAGGTCGAGCATCCGCCCGCGCATGCCGCCAACTAAGATCAAAAGCCGATCGGTTTGGTAAACACGGGCCGTGTTTTGATTCACCATCGCGCCAAGCCGGGGCGGATTCGGCGGCTAGCGTTTATTTTGGATGAAGGGCTCATCGGCATGGTTAACCGCGGCTAACCGCGGCCGCAAACACGTGTCCGTTGAGAGTTTCCGTTGTGAACGTGATGTTAAATAGCGTTCGCTTAGAACAGACTGAAGTTGAGGACAGGGATTATCTCATGTCGGTTCGCAAGCGTTTTCGTATCGAAGAAGGAATTCTCGGCCATATGCCCGAGCCCGATTTCGCGGGCGGCGAGATTGGCCCGCAGCACAAGGAAATCATGGACGAGCTCCGCGCGATCCGCACTCAGATGGCCAATGTCATGCGCAACGGTGGCACCAGCTCGGCAAACGCCGCGATCGAAGAATCCGCAGCTCGCGAGGTCGCCGAAGCGCGCGCGCTGCTCGAGACCTACCGTGCGCAAATCGAGCAGTGCGAGAAGCTCAAGGTCGAACTCGACCTGATCCACGACGCGATCAACCGCACCAAGGGCGAGATCGCGGTACTCCATGCCAAGAGCTTCGACGGCCAGGAAATGGCCAAGGTCAATGGCGAACTCGGCGCGGTGGTCGGCGGCACCGAACAGGCGACCCAGCAGATCCTCGAAGCGGCCGAAGCGATCGACCAGGCGGCGAGCGCGCTAGCCAAGGTCGACTCGGCGGATCAGCAGCGAATCCTTTCCGAGGATATCCAGGAGCGCGTGGTCTCGATCTTCGAGGCCTGTAACTTCCAGGACCTCACCGGTCAGCGCATCAACAAGGTGATGACCACGATGAAATTCATCGAGCACCACATCGTGGTGATGATGGAGATCTGGGGCGGCGTCGACGCCATCAAGGCGCATACCCCTCCGATCGTGGACACCCGCGAGGGCGATGCGCGCCTGCTCAACGGCCCGAAGGCTGAAGGCGAGGTCGGCCATGCCTCGCAGGACGACATCGACGCCATGTTCAACTGAGCCATCGACCGCGCCGGACGGAGGGGCCGGCGTCAGGGCGAGAGACAAAACGCCGGCACAATGCCGGCGTTTTTCATTTTGATGGATGAAGACCGTCCAACGGTCGGTTCGATCGTCAGGCCCGCGGCCCACAACGGACATAGACCATGTTGCCGTAGCGGGTCGCGGCATCCTTGTCGACGAAACGGGTCACCAGCACCCGCCCGTCGAACGACAGCACCTCGCGATCCTGCTCGCCGCCGGGAGGCCCGGCCGGGCCGATATAGTTCTTGCCGCTGGATGAGCCTTTCAGCCGCAGCTCCTGCGGCGTGGCCTGATCGGCGAGATGCATCACCACGCCGCCCGAAGTGCCGGCCCCGATCGTATAGGGCTGCTTGCACTGCGCCACCGCCATCTTCTCGGTGCGCGCGCGGTCGGTGGGGTTCTGATACGAGGCGAGCCCCCACTTGCCGACCAGCTCATCGGGGCGGATCGTCGACGGGACCTCAGGTTCGACGCCGGGTTCGGGCGCGACGGGAGCCGAGGGCGATAGGCTGAAGCTGCTGCACGCGGCGAGAAAGATCGTGAGCGCTGAAGCGATTCCCAGATTGGCAACCGCCCGCGCGCACCGTGAACTCTTCATGGGATCCCCTTAGAAACAAGATCATGGCTGCCCCGTCCGGCAACCAAGCGCAAATCAGGCGCAAGGGCAACGACGTCGGATGCCGCCGTTGCCTCGCCACCATGGTTTACCCCAGGTAGCATCTTATAACAGCCTCAAGAACGGCTTAACCGGTTTGCTTGACAGGATCGGCGTCAAGCCATATTTCCCGAGCGACCTTAGCACTCGGAGGGCACGATTGCCAAAGGGGCGAGTCAGTTGGCGCCAGCTTCGCGCTAAATGTGGCCGCATTCAGATTCTTTTCCGACAGCAACCCCGTTCGAAGCGCCCGCAAAGGGAAACGTCATGGCCAAATCGAAATTTCGTCCGCTGCACGACCGCGTCGTGGTGAAGCGTATCAGCGCCGAGGAGAAGACCAAGGGCGGCATCATCATCCCCGACACCGCCAAGGAAAAGCCCTCGCAGGGCGAAGTGGTGGCTGTCGGCCCCGGCGGCCGCGATGAAAGCGGCAAGCTGGTGCCGATCGACCTCAAGGTCGGCGATCGCGTGCTGTTCGGCAAGTGGTCCGGCACCGAAGTCAAGCTCGACGGCGAGGAACTCCTGATCATGAAGGAGTCCGACATCATGGGCGTGCTGGCCTGATCCCCTTCGCGCCCCGCGCGTCCAAGCGCGACGGGGCGACAGATTTTGCAAACCTCATCAGCCACCGAAGGGCGGACACAGCCCTGGCGATGAGGTCCCACCAGAGGAACATTCAAAAATGGCAGCCAAGGACGTCAAATTCGCCGGAGACGCGCGCGATCGCATGCTGCGCGGCGTCGACATTCTCGCCAACGCCGTCAAGGTCACGCTGGGTCCGAAGGGCCGCAACGTCGTGATCGAGAAGAGCTTCGGCGCCCCCCGCATCACCAAGGACGGCGTCACCGTCGCCAAGGAGATCGAGCTGGAGGACAAGTTCGAGAACATGGGCGCGCAGATGCTGCGCGAGGTCGCCTCCAAGACCAACGACACCGCCGGTGACGGCACCACCACCGCGACCGTGCTGGCCCAGGCCATCGTGCGCGAGGGCGCCAAGGCGGTTGCCGCCGGCATGAACCCGATGGATCTCAAGCGCGGCATCGACATCGCGGTGGCCGCCGTGATCAAGGACATCGAAAAGCGCGCCAAGCCGGTCGCCTCGTCCTCCGAGGTCGCCCAGGTCGGCACCATCTCCGCCAATGGCGACGCCGCGATCGGCAAGATGATCGCCCAGGCGATGCAGAAGGTCGGCAACGAGGGCGTCATCACGGTCGAGGAGAACAAGTCGCTCGATACCGAGGTCGACATCGTCGAAGGCATGAAGTTCGACCGCGGCTATCTCTCGCCCTACTTCGTCACCAACGCCGAGAAGATGACCGCCGAGCTCGACGACGTCTACGTGCTGCTGCACGAGAAGAAGCTGTCCGGCCTGCAGGCGATGCTGCCGGTGCTCGAAGCCGTGGTGCAGTCGGGCCGTCCGCTGCTGATCATCGCCGAGGACGTCGAGGGCGAGGCGCTCGCGACCCTGGTCGTCAACCGCCTGCGCGGCGGCCTCAAGGTCGCCGCCGTCAAGGCGCCGGGCTTCGGCGATCGCCGCAAGGCCATGCTCGAGGACATCGCGATCCTGACCGGCGGTCAGCTGATCTCGGAAGACCTCGGCATGAAGCTCGAGAACGTCACCATCAAGATGCTCGGCCGCGCCAAGAAGGTCGTGATCGACAAGGAGAACACCACGATCGTCAACGGCGCCGGCAAGAAGGCCGACATCGAGGCGCGCGTCGGCCAGATCAAGGCGCAGATCGAGGAGACCACCTCGGACTACGACCGCGAGAAGCTGCAGGAGCGGCTGGCCAAGCTCGCCGGCGGCGTGGCGGTGATCCGGGTCGGCGGTGCCACCGAGATCGAGGTCAAGGAGAAGAAGGACCGCGTCGAGGACGCCCTCAACGCGACCCGCGCCGCGGTGCAGGAAGGCATCGTCCCCGGCGGCGGCGTCGCGCTGCTGCGCGCCAAGAAGGCGGTCGGCCGCATCACCAACGCCAATTCGGACGTCCAGGCCGGCATCAACATCGTGCTGAAGGCGCTCGAGGCTCCGATTCGCCAGATCTCCGAGAACGCCGGCGTCGAGGGCTCCATCGTGGTCGGCAAGATCCTGGATGAGAAGTCCGAGACCTTCGGCTTCGACGCCCAGACCGAGGACTATGTCGACATGGTCGCCAAGGGCATCATCGACCCGGCCAAGGTGGTCCGCACCGCGCTGCAGGACGCCTCGTCGGTCGCCGGCCTCCTGGTCACCACCGAGGCCATGGTCGCCGAGCTGCCGAAGGAGCCGGCACCGGCCATGCCGGCCGGCGGCGGCATGGGTGGGATGGGCGGCATGGGCTTCTGAGCCTGCCCTTTCGCACCTGCCAGAGATGACGAAGGCCGCCTCCGGGCGGCCTTTTTCTTGCGAAAGATGAGTGAGGCGCGGACCAACCGTTCGGAACTTCAAATTCGCCACACGCGATTTGCTTAAGGCGGATCACGGCGGATATGTAGCGGACCTCGAAGTCGGGACATTCGGGTCATTCGATTCTTACCCAAAGCAGGATTTTCATGATGCGCGCGATTTTGCTTGCTGGTGCCGTGGTTGTCGCGGCAGTGCCGGAACTCGGTTGGTCCCAGAGCAAGGTGGGCAAGACTGCCCCAAGCACGAGCGAGACCAGATACTTCACCGCGATCGACGGGCTGATGGACGGCAATGCGGATGTGATCCTGAAGGAAACCAGGCAGGGCAAGACAATCACCGCGGCGACGCTGGATGTCTGCTATCCGGTGGAGAAGAATTCCGAACGCAAGGATCGCTTCGTGGCCAATCTGGCGGTGAACGGCCAGACACTGACCGGCACCGCGCAGAGCAACGGCACCAAGGATCCCGTATCGGTCAAGCTGACCCAGAAGGCCAGCGGCGACACGTTCGAATTCCGCGGCCAGATCACGGTCGGCAAGACGGTCACGGAAGTTGCCTCGACGGACAATTCCGACATCAGCGAAAAGGAGTTCCAGGACAGTCAGTCGACCGACGACGGTATCGTTGCGCAGCCGAAGGATTTCACCGACGTGTCGCCGGAAGCCGTCGCCGTGCGCATCAAGCTGGATGCGGCGCTCGATTTCCTGAAGAGCCTCAGGGGCCAAGACGTCGAGCTCGGGCTGTCCAGCCTGACCGTTGGCTGCGATGCGCTGCGTGCGGGTGAGCAGACCATCAGCATGACCGTCGATCCCGATCGCGCCCCGGCGCTGATCGCCAAGGCGCGAACGATGAACGGAGTCGTCACTGCCGGCTGGACGGCGGGTGCCGTCGAGATGGACCGCACCTTGCGTTTCGCCGCGGCCGACTGGCGCGATGGCGACAAGATCAACCGGGACAAACTGGCAGCGACGGTCTCCGACGTGCTCGCCAAGAGCTACGGCGCCAAGGCCGTGGCTACGACCTGGAGCCCTGTCTCCGGCAAGATGAAGCTCACCTTCAAGCGGCCGAGCCAGTTGATGCCGGGCCTCGATCTCACCGAGGTCATCGAAGTCACCGGCTTGGTCGCACCGGACAAGCCGGGTGAATCGGATGCCTTGATGTTGTGGGTCGGCAGTCCCGTCACGACCACGGTGGACGAGGCCGGCGGCACAAAATTGATCCTGGCGGAGGAATCGTCCGGGGACGAGGAAGGCGACCAACGCGACGATGGCGGCACCATCGCTGAGCTGGCCAAGGTGCTGAAGGCGAAACGCTGGGACGCCGACAACTCCGTCTGGAAATAACTGCGGACCCGATCCGCTCGGTCGCAGCCGAACCTGCGACCGGGCGCGTCCACGGGCTCAATTGGTATTGAGCCGAAAGTGAAGCGTCTTCGGTCCGACGAAGAAGATCGAATCACCCTGCCGTTTCCAATTCGTTGCTGCCGTCAGTGCGGCAATCAGCTCGTCATCGGCCTGCGCGCGCGAGGCCGGGCAATTGCGATCCTCGATGGTTCTGGCCAGGAAAATCACGCTGTCGCCCGCGACCGAGAACTGCCCTTTCGCGCCTTTGCACCACAGCTCCAGCACGGTCTCGCCGTTGTCGCCAATATCGAGATCGGGCACCCGCTTCGATCCAGGTTGCGGCAGCGCGTCGAGGGTCATCTCCATGCCGAATGGAAAGCCCGCGTCGGCACGGGCCGCCTGCAAGCCTGCTATCGCGACAAACAACACGGCCACGCATCCAGCAGCCCCTCGCTTCACAGAAACCATAGCCCCCTCTCGATCGTTCAACGTTCGCCTTCATCCACTGGCGATCACGGCGGCGGCACGGCTCCCGCATAATTGTGACCCAAAAATAGCAATCCCCGCGCGAGCTGGCCTCGCGCGGGGATTTTTCCAAAGTGAAGCGGCTTTACTTCAGCACCATCGCCGTGAACGGATAGACGTAAGCCTGCAGCGTCACGAAGATGCCGACCAGGCAGGCCAGCACGATCGAATGCAGGAAGACGTAGCGCAGGATCGAGCTTTCATGCCCGTACCAATTGGTCGCAGTAGAGGCGACGACGATCGACTGCGCGTCGATCATCTTGCCCATCACGCCGCCGGACGAGTTCGCCGCCGCCATCAGAATCGACGGCAGGCCGAGCTGCTCCGACGTGATCTTCTGCAGATTGCCGAACAGCACGTTTGAAGCGGTGTCCGATCCTGTCAGTGCCACGCCCAACCAGCCCAGCAGGGTGCCGAAGAACGGATAGAGCACTCCGGTTGCAGCGAAGGCGAGACCAAGCGTGGCGTCGACGCCGGACAGCCGCGTCAGCGTTCCGATCGCAAGCATCGCCGAGATGGTGATCAGCGAGATCGCGCAGAGCCTGATCGTCCGGCCATATTCAGCGATGAGCTTGCCGGGCTTCACCCCCATCAGGAAGCCGGAGATGATCGCCGCGATCAGCATGCCCGTGCCGGTAAACGACAGGTAGGTGAACGAGAACACCGCTCCCTCCGGCGTCGGCTTCGCCGCAACCGGCGGCATCTTGTAGATCATCTTGTCCAGCTCGGGCACGGCGTAGTTCCAGGTGAAGATCGAATTCGCCCAGGTCTTGAAGCCGCCATTGCCCCAGATCAGCATCACGATGCAGACGATGATCCACGGCAGCAATGCGCTCCACAGCTCGGCTTGCGTCAGCGGCGTGCGATCGAGCGGCTTCGGCGCGGTCATGGTCGCAGCCGATTCGTCGCGGCCACGCAGGGCGGGCGACAGCCACAATTGCTTCGGCTGCCAGACCCGCAGGAAGAGGATCAAGGTGCCCATCGAGATCAGCGAGGCGCCGATATCGACGATCCAGGGGTTGACGTAGTTGGAGATCAGGAATTGCGGGACCGCAAAGGAGATGCCGGTGACCAGCACGGCCGGCCAGACGTCCTTCATGCCCTTCCAGCCCGCGAATGCCCACACCACCCAAAACGGAACGATCAGGGAGAACACCGGCAGTTGGCGTCCAACCATCGCGCCGAGAATGTAGGGATCGAGACCCGTCACCGAAGCGAGGCCCTGGATCGGCGTGCCCAGCGCGCCATAGGCCACCGGTGCGGTGTTGGCGATCAGCGACAGGCCGGAGGCCGCCAGCGGCGAGAAGCCGAGGCCGATGAGCACGGCACCGGTGATCGCCACGGGCGTGCCGAAGCCGGAGGCGCCTTCGAAAAATGCGCCGAAGGAAAACGCGACCAGCAGCAATTGCAGTCGCCGATCCTCGGTCACGCCGCCGACCGCACGCTTCAAGAGTTCAAAGCGGCCGGTCGAAACCGTAACTTGGTAGAGGAAGATGACGTTCAGCACGATCCAGCCGATCGGGAAAAAGCCGGTCACGATGCCGAGCACGGTGGCCCGGATCGACATATTGGGTGGCATCGTGAAGATGAAGATCGTGATCAGGTTGGTCACGATCACGGCGATGATGGCCGCGATATGCGCCTTCACCTTGCCGCTGGCGATCAGCACCAGCAGCGTGACCACAGGGATTGCGGCCGCGATGGTCGACAGCGCGGCGCTCCCGAGTGGGTTATAGATTTGGTTCCACATGACTTTCCTCCCCAACTCCCCATTTGAGCTTCTTGGGCCTTTGCCCGGCAGGGCGGGTCAGGCCGATATGGCGCCGGGGGCGCGAATCACGCCGGAACACGGAACCTGATCACATGCTTGGCAGCGCCAAACTGTGCTCAAATTCTCGCGAAATCTTCGGCAGTTCCCACCCCGCGCCGTGGCCCATGCTAGGGTCTGAGGCAACTGAACCACAAGTGAACCCCGGTCGCGCCGCTTACGACTTTAGTCTACCCTCCATGAGGGTCCACCCCGGCTATTTGCGCCGCGGCATTCTTTCCCGGTTGGGGGCCATGAGCCCTGTCTTCGGAGCAGTCAGCTAGTGAACAATCTGCGCTCGACCATCGCCATCGTCTGGCGGATCGCCATCCCCTATTTCCGGTCCGAGGACAAGCTCGCCGGCCGGGTTCTGCTCGCGGCCGTGATCGCGATCGAGCTCTCGCTGGTCGCCATCCAGGTCCTGGTCAATGAGTGGCAGAACCGGTTCTACAACGCCCTTCAGCAGTACGACTGGAACACCTTCGTTTGGCTGATCGGCGTCTTTCTCGTCCTCGGAGCGGCCTTCATCGTCCTGTCGGTCTACCAGCTCTATCTCAATCAGTGGCTGCAGATCCGCTGGCGACGATGGATGACCGAGGTCTATCTCCGCCGCTGGCTCGACGGAGCCAACCACTATCGGATGCAGCTCAAGGGCGATGCGGCCGACAATCCCGACCAGCGCATTGCCGAGGACGTCAAGCAGTTCATCGAGCAGACATTGGGCATCACGATCGGTCTGCTCAGCTCGATCGTGTCGCTGGCGTCCTTCGTCGTCGTGCTGTGGGGTCTGTCAAACGCCGCTCCGCTGCGCCTGTTTGGCGGCGAAGTCGCGATCCCCGGCTATCTCGTCTGGATCGCCTTGATGTACGCGATTTTCGGCACCGCGCTCACGCAGTGGATCGGCTCTCCGCTGGTCAACCTCAATTTCGAGCAGCAGCGGTTCGAAGCCGATTTCCGCTTCAATCTGGTCCGTGTCCGTGAAAACTCCGAGCAGATCGCGCTGTTGAGAGGCGAGCAGGCGGAGCAGGGACAGCTGTCGACGCGCTTCGGCCGCGTGGTGAACAACTGGTACCAGATCATGAGCCGGACCAAGCGGCTGACAGCATTCACAGCCGGCTATTCGCAGGCGGTCGTGATCTTTCCTTATGTCGTGGTTGCACCCGCCTATTTCGCCAAGACGATCGCGCTGGGCGGCATGATGCAGACTGCTTCCGCGTTTTCGACCGTACAAGGTGCATTGTCGTTTTTCGTCAGCGCATACCGAACGCTTGCTGATTGGCGCGCGACAGTCGCCCGCCTCGACGGCTTCGAGATGTCGATCGACAGCGCGATATCGCTGTCCAGCGAGCCGGAAACCGTCGACCTTGTCAGTGCGGCCGGCCGCGACGCGATCGAGATGGAGCAGCTGCTGCTCAAACTTCCGAACGGCCTGCCGTTGATCTCGGCGGATGGCTTCAGCATTCGCGGCAGTGAAAGCACCCTGGTGACCGGCCCATCAGGGGCAGGCAAGTCGACCTTATTCCGCGCCATCGCCGGCGTCTGGCCATTTGGCGCCGGCGTCATCAGCGTGCCCGCCCATGCCAAGCTGATGATGTTGCCGCAGCGGCCCTATTTCCCGATCGGGGCTCTGAAAGCGGCGATCGTCTATCCGGCGCCATCCGATGCCTTCAGCGACGACCAGGTCAGGGCTGCGCTCGCGGCGGTGGGGCTGCCGCAGCTCAGCGAGCAGCTGGAAGACGATGGACACTGGAATCGCACGCTGTCGCTGGGCGAACAGCAGCGGCTCGGGATCGCGCGGGCGTTGCTGCATGCGCCTCAATACCTGTTCCTGGACGAGGCGACGGCCTCCCTGGACGAGCCGTCCGAGGCCACGCTCTATCGCATGCTGCAGGAGCGCCTGCCCGATACCACCATCGTCTCGATCGGCCATCGCTCGACGCTTCACGAGCTTCATGACCGCAGGGTCGAACTGACCCGCGAGGGCGATCGGTTTGCCCTCCGCAACAAGGACCAGCAAGCGAAAGCCTACTCCGCCGGAAGCGGCGAGTAGAGGGAACGGCGAAGCCGCTGGCGGCCTACGGTGCGGAGTTGGCCTGTTGCAGGCTGCAACGGAGGTATTGCTGGCGTTGCGCATGTCGCAATCCTCCGCCGTCCAGTGCCAACGGCGGAGCTGGACCGATGCGGTCGCGA
Organism: Bradyrhizobium sp. SZCCHNR3119; assembly: GCF_032487775.1. NCBI lineage: Bacteria > Pseudomonadati > Pseudomonadota > Alphaproteobacteria > Hyphomicrobiales > Nitrobacteraceae > Bradyrhizobium > Bradyrhizobium sp. SZCCHNR3119. Next base: position 1,323,866 of record NZ_JAUEUV010000001.1, read on the forward strand.
GCGCCAATCATCGGCTTCCCCGCGAAGTCCCATTGGTTCGCATGTCGATCCGACGCCGGCCGTTTGTCCGCCTTCGATGATCCCCACGCAAAAGCAAAGGGGCGGCAGATCGCTCTGCCGCCCCTCGTCCTCAAGTCTTGAGGACCGAACTTACTTCAGATTGCTCATCGCCGTCAGGTCGAACGAGAGCTTGGCGATGCCAGCCGCGCCGCACCAGTTCGAACTGGCTCCCAGCGGATTGTTGCCGGTAACGGGCGCCGCTCCGACGGTCGCGTTGAAGGCACCGGTGAAGACGCTGCAATCACCCTTCGACAGGTTGGTGTCGGAGTAACGCAGGTCGAGCGTGAACACCTTGTAGGTGAAGCCGATGCCGACGTTCCAGGTGTTGTAGTCGGCGTAATGGATGCCATTCGGGAATACCGCAGTGCCGTAGAAGCTGTCGGTGGTGCCGAACCACTGACGGCCGAACTCACCGGAGACATACATGCCGACGCCGCTCGAACCGAACAGATCAGCCGGCGCGGTCCACTTGCCGGTGACCGAGGTGTAGTTGCCCCAGGCGCCGGAGTTCAGGAAGCTCGGCGTATAGAACTCGGTGAAGCCGACGGCCCAGTTGTCGTTGATGGTGTAGGTGCCCTTGCCGTAGACCTCGAAGAAGCTGACGTCCTTCTTCATGGTGTTGCCGTTGAGCAGGAAGTTGGTGGCGCACTCGGTGCCCTGGAAATTCCCGGCGAAGTCAAACCCGGTGCCGCCGAACTGGCAGGTGCCGCCCGGATACAGATAGCCCCACACGCCGATGTCGAAGGCGAAGGCGCCGAAGGTCGGGCGGATACCGCCGTAGACGTCGATCTCAGCCGCGGCGCGGTTGGCGAAGGAAATGCTCTCGCCGGAGACGCCCAAATAGAGCTGCAGGTCCTTGGTGACGTTGTAGCGCGGCTCGATGTAGGCGGCGACCGACGGCTTGTGGTTCGACTGGGTGACGCCGCGGAAGATGTAGTCGTTCATGATCGCGCCGCCGAAGGCGACATCCCAGGGCTCGAAGGCCGGAGCCGGAGGCGCCTTCAGAGCTTTCATCGGCAGATCCGCCGCGAAAGCCGACCCCGATACCATTGCCAGCGCCGTTGCCAACAAAGTCCATTTCCGCATGACGATCCCCATCACCTAGCTTCCAAACATCAGTCCGATTTCCGATCCCCCCGGGACACAAACAAACCGACTGCGTCAAACCATCGGCAATTTGTGTCAGGTCCCAGGCATTGGAGAAGCAAAAAAGCGCGGCATTTGCCGCCTTTTTAGGCGTTTTGGCGCTTCTACGGCAGGTTGTCGGCAGCTGTTGCATTTGAACAACAAACTTTACCGCGAGTAGAAGTATCGGGAATGCATCCGAGACATGACAGCCACACCAGGATGGCACGGGGCGCAGCCGAGCGAATCAGCCCGCGCATTTTGCGCCGGGCGTCGAGATCAATGTCGCGGCGGGAAACCCTGGCCCGCGAGTAGGTTCGAGCCAGCGCAAGCAAGTTCGAGCCGGCGCAAGCAAAAAGCCGCAGCAATCGCTGCGGCTTTCCGAATGATTCAAGCAGGGACTAGCTTCAGCTACCGGCCCGCGCCGGCGGCCGTTTCATCGTCGCCGGTTTCGACGGGCTCGGACGTCGGTCCCGCCCAGCTTTCACCCTGCGCCGATTCGGTTTCGGGCGTTTCGGCGTGGCTCATGTCGAAGATCGGCTCGGCTGGCGCGGCCTTCGGGGCGCGCTTCTTGGCGGCTTTCTTCTTCGGCGCCGGTACGGCTGCCGCCGCCTTCTTGGCGGGCGCCTTGGCCGCCTTCTTCGCCGCAGCCTTCTTGGCTTTCTTCGCCGGAGCCTTGGCTACCTTCTTCGTCGCCTTCTTTGCAGCTTTCTTCGCGGTCTTCTTGGCGGCTTTCTTGGTGGCTTTCTTGGCTGCCTTCTTCGGAGCCTTTTTCGCGGCCTTCTTTGCAGACGTCTTGGCGGATTTCTTCGCCGTCTTCTTGGCTGCCTTCTTGGCCTGCGCCATCAGCTTCTTTTTCTTTTTATCCTTCTTGTCTTTCTTGTCCTTTTTGTCTTTCGCCATCGTGATCCTCCTGTTGCCGCCGAGCATTCCGGCGGACGCCGGATGGGGCCGGCTGGTCGCGCACGACGCCCATCGCTCAATTGATTCCTGGCCGAGGACCGCCCGTCGCCCAGTCGAGAAGCTCAATCGTGTGGACCACAGGAACTGACGTGCCACTGGCGATCTGCATCATGCAGCCGATATTGCCCGCAGCAATCACATCCGGCTTGACGGTTGCGATGTTGGCGACCTTCCGATCACGCAGCCTCACCGCGATGTCAGGCTGGAGAATGTTGTAGGTCCCCGCCGAACCGCAACACAAATGACTCTCCGGCACATCTTTCACTACGAATCCCATCTTGGAAAGTAATTCTTTCGGAAGGGCCGTGATTTTCTGACCATGTTGCAGCGAACATGCGGAGTGATAGGCCACCACGATCTCAGCTTTAGGTGCGGCCGATCTCAGTTCGATCGCGCCGAGATACTCGGTGATGTCCTTGGCCAGGGCCGAGACGGTCGCGGCGGCCGCGGCATATTGCGGGTCTTCCCGCAGCATATGGCCGTAGTCCTTGATCACGGTTCCGCAGCCGGATGTGGTCACCAGGATGGCGTCCAGGCCGCCGCGATCGCGCTCCGCGGTCCACGCCCGGACGTTGGCGCGGGCCCGCGCCAGCGCGTCTTCGTCCCGTCCCATGTGATGAGTTAGCGCGCCGCAGCATTGCTCGTCCCGGACCAGCACCACCTCGACGCCGTGCCGCGTGAGCATGTTGATCGCGGCCTGATTGATGCGCGGCGCCAGAGCCTGTTGCGCACACCCCTGCAGCAGGGCGACCCGGCCACGGCGCTCGCCCTGGGCCGGAAACACCGCGCCGCCGGAGGGGCCTGGCGGCGGCAGCTCGGCCGGCGCCAGGTCCAGCATGGCCCGCACCCTGCGGAGCAGGCTCGGTGTGGGGCCACTCGACGCCGAGGGCTTGGGCAAGAGGGCGGTCACCGGCCGCCCCAGCCGCGCAAGCCGCGTGGCGAGCCGAAACGCCTTGGGGCTCGGCAGGACGGCGGCGAGCACGGCCCGCAGCAGTCGATCGGCCAGCGGCCGCCGATAGGTCTTCTCGATCCGCACCCGCGCCTGGTCGACCAGGTGCATGTAGTGGACGCCGGACGGACAGGTCGTCATGCAGGACAGGCACGACAGGCAGCGGTCGATATGCTTGACGACGTCAGCGGTCGGCGCCTGGTCCTTCTCCAGCATCTGCTTGATCAGGTAGATCCGGCCGCGCGGACTGTCGAGCTCGTCGCCGAGCAGCACATAGGTCGGACAGGTCGCGGTGCAGAACCCGCAATGCACGCAGGCCCGCAGGATCTTGTCGGCGACTGCGATATCGGGATCGGCGAGCTGCGCCAGGCTGAATTCGGTTTTCATGGCGCAACACTCCGCCGCAGACGGCCGCGATTGAGAATGGCTTTCGGATCGAAGGAGGCGCGCACGCGCTCCTCGAGTGCGGCCACACCGGCCGATTGCGGCTGGAAGACGTCCACCCTGTGCCGGACGTCTTCGGAGGCGCGCAGCAGCGTCGCGTGGCCGCCGGCGGCGCCGACATGCCGGCGCACCTGCGTCGCCGCGGCCTCGGGCTGCGGCGGCAGCGCCAGCCAGATCAGGCCGCCGCCCCAATCGTAGATCACCTGCCCGCCCGTCTCCCGCGCGAGAACCTGGCCCAGCCTGCCGCCCGAGCCCGGCGGACAGACGATGCGCCACACCGGCCAGGTCCCGAGCGGACCGTGGGCGGCGAACGGCAGCACGTCGCGCACGGCGCTCCAGATTGCGGCCGATGCGTCATCCTCAAGGATCTCGGCCGTTCCGAACGGCATCAGCTGCTTGGCAAGCGAGGCGGCGCGATCCACCGCCGACGCGGTGATGCCCTCCAGGCGCAGCAGGGTCATGGACTGTCCCGGAGCAGCAATTTTCGTCAGCCCGTCGGCCTCGGTGCCGGACAGCGATGCAGGCAGATGCGCCGCCCCCGACACGTCGAAGGCCGACCCAAGTGCCGCCGTCATCGCCTGATTGGCCCTATCGGCGTCCAGGCCGCGCAGCACCAGCGTCCGCTCGGCCTCGGGACGCGGCATCACCTTCAGCGTCACCTCGGTCATGACGGCGAGCGTGCCCCAGGACCCCGCCAGCAGCTTGCAGAGGTCGTAGCCGGTGACGTTCTTCACCACCTTGCCGCCGGTCTTGAAGCTCTCGCCGAAGCCGGACACCGCGTGCGCGCCGAGCAGATGATCGCGCGCGCCGCCGGCCTTGATCCGGCGCGGACCGGCCAGCCCGGCCGCGATCATGCCGCCGATCGTCCCCCTGCCCGGCAGGCCCAGCAGCGGCCCGGTATCGACCGGCTCGAAGGCGAATTGCTGGCTTTTCGAATCGATCAGCGACAGCACGTCAGCGAGCGGCGCGCCGGCCTGCACCGTGATGATCAGCTCGTTCGGCTCGTAGGAAATGACGGCGTTCAGGGCCGAGAGGTCGAGCACCGCATTGGTCGCCGTCGGCTGGCCGATTGGCCGCTTCGAGCCGTGCCCGATGATCTCGAGCGGCTGATCGCCGGCGATGGCGGCGCGCACCGCCTCCTCGACATCGGCTGCATTCCGTACTTTGAGGGCGTCCACCACTGCTGCCTTGCTTGTTGATGATCCCAGGCGGCCGCGCGAGGCGCCGCCACCGGCGTTGGCATCCTTCTAGAGCATGAGCTGCGAAAAGTGCAGCCCGCTCTGGCGAAAAAATCGTGCTCAATCAAGCAGATGAGATCATGATGCGATTCCTGCCGATCGCATCATGATCCCGAGCGTTGGAGGCCGGACACAAGGGTGGGCGTGACGGAACGTGCAGCCTGCGCGTGGCGCATCCGGTTCGATGCCGCGGAACGCTCGGGCGCGCGCGCCATCCCGCATCCATTGTTCATCCACGATCGAACTATCCGCTACCGGAACGGAGCTATCGATGGCCTCGCGGAACCCCGAACGAGAGGATGACGACAATGGCGCGATATGCAATCGACACGACAACGGTGAACGAGGCCGTCAGCGGCGGCGGCCTGCTGGTGGTGGCGCAATGGGAAGCCAAGGACGGCGAGGCCGACCGCGTCGCCGAGATCCTGTCACGCTTCCTCCCGGAGGCGCAGAAGGAGCCCGGCGCCCAATTGTTCCTGATCTCCCGCGCCAAGGACAACCCGGCGCAGTTCCTGTTCTACGAGCTGTTCCGCGACGAGGCCGCGTTCCAGGCGCACCAGGAGAGCGCCCACTTCAAGACCTACATCGCGGGCCAAGCCTTGCCGCTGCTGGCGCGGCGAGAGCGGATGCAATACGGGCTGATCTAGGCCGTGACCCATAAAGGCCGGGGTTAGGGAGATAGCGGTCTGTCCGTTTCCTGCGAGGTAAGGGACAGACCGGCGTCAGATGCGATTTTTCAGCGGCAACGTCCGGCGCGCTACGCCTTAATAAAATGCACTGTCACCGCAATTCTGTCACTGAAATTATCGTGTCTCACTTCAGGGGTGCAGTCCAGCACTGTCACCGCAATTCCACAGCCCATGGTTCGGCGATTTGGCCAAGGCGCTGGCGGAGTTTGGCGAAACCGAATACGGAGGTTCTAGCGTTCCGCCTTCGACAACTGCTTCTTGATCTTATGGACAACCCCAGCGGGATCGATCTTTATCTCGGCCTCGCCAAACCGCATCACGGTCCAGCCGTCCTTGCGCAAGGCTCGATCGACCTCTTTGTCGCGCTCCATGTTGCGCTCGATTTTGGCCCGCCAGAAAGGCGTCATCCGCGACTTTAGTCTAGGATAGTTCCGGCCATGCCAAAAATCGCTGTCGAAAAAGACCGCGATCCGGAGCCCGACGAAGGCGATGTCCGGCGTTCCTTTGGCAGCGCGATAGTGTTTTCGATAGCGATAGCCGAGAGGATAAAGCTCGGCGCTGAGCCTGCGCATCATCGCTAGTTCGAAGCGCGTATTTCGGCTTCGCACTAAGCCCATATGTCGGCTGCGTTCGGCCTTTGACATCCAATCGGGCATTATGAAATGATACTTCATTTACACGTTTCAACTTAAACTATAATCGAGAATCATGATCACCGACGGTCCATATTTCACGAGAACGCTTGATGCGCTGGAGCTACGGGATGCCCAGCGCGACGACACTGTACGAAATGCCCGCAATATCGTCAGCGCCGTAATGACGTCTTATGGAGTTCCGCCCGCCAGAGACGTCACTGTGGCACCCGCGCCAAACCGTCCTCCGACCGGCCTCGTTTATGGTCGCATCCAGAGTGGCAAAACACGGGCGATGATCGCGAGCACGGCCCTGGCCTTTGACAATGGATTTAGGGTTTCGGTCGTAATGACCAGCAACATCAACGATTTGGTGTCGCAAACTCATATCGACTTTTCCAGCGGGCTGCCAGGTATCGTAACCTTCACCAAAGATAACGATCTTGACCGCGAAGTGCCGACGACGCGCCTACATCTCGAGCGCGGCGACGGGCGATTGCTGCTGATCTGCTCGAAAGGCTCCCAGAGCTTGTCGAACATCGCCGCCTTTCTGCGGGAAATCGCCGCCGACCGGTTTCCGGCGATCATCTTCGACGATGAGGGCGATCAAGCATCGTTGGACACCAATATGCGGCGGCGCTCGAGAGGCATCGCCGTCGCGCCTAGCGCCATCAACAACATCATTCAAAGCACATTGCGTCCGGCCTTGCCGCGGCACGTGTACGTCAGCGTGACCGGAACTCCACAAGCCGTCCTTCTACAGAGCGCCGATTCCAACAATCGGCCGTCTTTCAACGTAATGCTGCCGCCCGGCTCCACGTATGTCGGTGGAGATCAGTTCTTCGACACGGACGAGCCCGAAAACAATGCCGCGTTGATCTCGCTAGTTGACCGGAATGATCAACAGCTGCTTTTGAATCTCGCCCGTCCGATGCCGGCGGGCCTCCGGTCCTCCATCTTGTTCTTCCTCGTGTCGGCTGCATCGGCAATCATCAATCGAGGCCTGCCGGAGCGTGGATACTCTTACCTCTGCCATCCCAGCTTGAAAAACGACGAACAAGCGAACGCCGAGCAGAGGATCAACGTCTTTTTGACCAACGTGTACGGCGTCACGCTTGGGGCGACCGACCCGACCGACATCATGGGCGGGCTTAGGACGGCCTATACAGAACTGACCGCGACGCTTGGCACCAATACCCCCCAATTTGATGATGTCGTGCGAACGATCCGCGAATATCTCCCCGGACGCCGGATACTCGTCGTCAACGCTCGGACGAAGCGGACGGGCATAGACTATGGCCGTTGCCTCAATTTCTTGATCGGCGGGAATACCTTAGGGCGTGGCATTGCAATCCGCGACCTTCTGGTCACATACTACGTGCGGGAAACGAAAATTTCTCAAATTGACACGATGCATCAGCACGCTCGCATGTACGGCTACCGAACCGATACGCTTCCGTACACGCGGCTTTTCATTCCCCGTCACTTGTACTATCGGTTCCGCGACATTCACCGTTCCGACATGGACTTGAGGCAGTTCGTGGAAGACAACATCGCGCGGCTGCCGACGACATTTCCGGTCCAGGTGGCGTTCAGCCTCCGAGCAACGCGGCAAGGCGTGCTGGAAGTCGGCAAGATCGACACGCTTCAGCCAGGGCAGCACATCTATCCGAATGTAATTGTCGTGCCGCAGAACCCGCGCGCCTATCAGCGAGTGCTGGGACAGCTTCGGGTGCTGTTCAATGTCGCAAACGGTACCCCTGATCAAATCGAGGCCGCCGCAGCGGCCGGAGTAGTGATCAATCCTGGTACCGCGGCGGCGCTCGTCGCGCCCATTCGCACGAATTCGCGTAATACCTGGCGGGATGGCACGATCGCCGACGTAATGAAGAAAGTCGCTGGCGAATTTGGCGACCAAATCCGCGTTCGGTTCCGTACTGCCGATCGTACCGTTGGTCAGGACGGCTTCATATCGACTGGTACGCTTTCGGGCGACGAGTTGCGCCAAGCGCGCAACGCGGCGATACCGACCCTCTGGATCATGTCCGCGACAACGACGGCGGCGAGCGCGGTTGGCGGCGGCCAGCTTTTCATGTACCCGACGTTCGTCATTCCGAACGGCTTCCCCAATCTCTTCATCTTCAATCGCGGTTCTTGAGTCATGTCCGGTGTGCGGCGCGTGGCGAAGCGGAAGCTTCCTTCCTTTCACAAACGCAAAATAAAAGTCGTCGACGCTTATTGCGGCATCGGGGGCCTCTCGCACGGCCTCGTCCTCGAAGGCTTCAACGTCGTGGCTGGTATCGACAGCGACGCGAGCTGCAAAACAGCGTTCGAAGCGAACAACGACGCGATTTTTATTTCAAAAGACATCGCGCGATTCACGGCGCGCGAACTAAATGAGCTATTTGGCGATGCCACGATCCGAGTGCTAGTCGGCTGCGCGCCTTGTCAGCCGTACTCGACGCTTACGCGGCGCAAGCTCTCCGAGAAAGAGAAGCGCGAACGTTGGTACCCACTTTATCGTTTCATGCGGCTCGTGAGGGCGACGAAACCCGAGGTCGTCTCCATGGAAAACGTGCCTGATCTGTCCAACACGGACAAGTATCCGGTATTTGCCGATTTCGTCAGGGCGCTGAAGAAGGCGGGCTATCACGTCGCATATGAGACGGTCGATGCTTCTCGCTACGGCGTTCCTCAACGCCGCAACCGGCTCGTTCTCCTCGCGTCGAAGCTCGGCGAGATAAAGCTGATTCCGTACACGCATGACGACGCTACGCTGGTCACCGTGCGTGACACGATAGAATCGCTTCCACGGCTTAAGGATGGCGGTGTCGATAAGAATGATCCTATGCATCGGGCGAGCAAATTGAGCGAGCTGAACAAAAGGCGCATTGCTGCTACGCCGAAGAACGGTGGAAGCGCCAAGAGCTGGGGACCGGATCTGAAACCCAAGTGCTATCGCCGCGAGTCCGGCCGGTCGTACATGGTCACGGTTTACGGCCGCATGCGATGGGATGATCCGGCGCCGACGATGACAACGCAGTGCACGACGTTGGGTACGGGAAGATTCGGTCATCCTACGCAAAATCGCGCGATCTCGTTGCGCGAGGCAGCGCGATTTCAGACCTTCCCAGACAGCTACATTTTTGGCGATCCGGCGGACGTGGGAATCACGCATACAGCCCGACACATTGGTAATGCTGTTCCGGTAATGCTTGGCCGAGCCATCGGGAGAAGCATTAAGCGGCATGTCAGACCCTATATGTGATAGATAGTCGGCTTGGGTTCAAGCTTGCGTTCTCGCGCGCCGGCCGGCGCGTTGGGCAAATCACCTCAGCGGTTTTGCGCGATCGATGCGCATTCGCGGTCGGCTGGGGCACGATAGCCCCGCGCGGAAAAACTCATTTCGCGAGCGATTTCAACGCAGAACAGCGAGCCTGCTTCGAGACGACAAATTTTTCTATTTCGTTTTTACAGAAATCGTGCAATCCTGCGCGTATCCTGCCTTGCCGAGAGGGGCGTACGCGCGGTCGTCACGATACGTGAGGTGGGGATGCGGTGGCCGTGTCGGGTCGCAGCGTGGCAGCATGATCCGGAAAAGTGCGAAGCGGTTTTCCGATAAGATCATGCTCAATCAAAGCCATGCCGACGAACGACTGCGACGCGGACGTGAAATCGTGTGGGCCTGGCCTCCCGGTGCTGAGGCCTAGCGCAACGCGCTGACAGCGCATTGCGCGACGCGATGAAGCTTTGCTTCACGCGGACGGGGGCAATCGAGCCGGTCCCCGGGGCGAGCACGTATAAGCGTTAAAACCAGCGCGCGGGGAATGCCGGATGACCGGCTGAACCTGTGGTGACTGCCGCCTGCTTTTTTTCTGCAGGCGGGCCATGGGTGAGGCCTTCACCCGGCATTCCCCGCGCCCTCTCGATCGTTTCGAAGGGTGTGTCGGTCGCAACACCCGGGCGCAACGCGCCGCGGGACTGCTGACGTGTGTCTGCGGGGTGGGATGTGATGGGATGAGGACGACTCTCTGCGCCGTCATTGCGAGCGAAGCGACGCAATCCAGAGTCCCGCCCACGACTCTGGATTGCTTCGTCGCTTGCGCTCCTCAATGACGACGCTGAAGCGCCGGCGCCCCCTTCAGAACCGCGGAATGTCCGGGAAGGCGAGCTTGCCGCCATGGACGTGCATGCGGCCGAGTTCGGCGCAGCGATGCAGGGTCGGGAAGACTTTGCCGGGATTGAGCAGGCCTTGATTGTCGAAGGCGCATTTGACGCGCTGCTGCTGATTGAGGTCGATCTCGGTGAACATCTCCGGCATCAAATCGCGCTTCTCGATGCCGACGCCATGTTCGCCGGTCAGGACGCCGCCGAGCTCGACGCAGCAGCGCAGGATGTCGGCGCCGAAGGCTTCCGCCCGCTCGATCTCGCCGGGCTTGTTGGCATCGTACAGGATCAGCGGATGCAGATTGCCGTCGCCGGCATGGAAGACGTTGGCGCAGCGCAGCTGGTATTTTTCGGACAGTTCGCGGATCCGCGCCAAGGCCTTCGGCAGCGCGCCGCGCGGAATCGTGCCGTCCATGCAGAGATAATCCGGCGAGATGCGGCCGACGGCCGGAAACGCCGCCTTGCGGCCGGCCCAGAACAGGTTGCGTTCCGCCTCCGAGGTCGAGATGCGGCAGGTGGTCGAGCCGCAGCCATTGGCGATCGCCTCGACGCGGGTGATCAGTTCGTCCACTTCGACGGCCGGCCCGTCGAGCTCGATGATCAGGAGCGCTTCCACGTCGAGCGGATAGCCGGCATGGACGAAGGCTTCCGCCGCATGAATGGCCGGCTTGTCCATCATCTCCATGCCGCCGGGGATGATTCCGGCGCCGATGATGCGCGCGACGCATTCGCCGGCCGCCTCGACCTCGGCGAAGCCCACCATCAGCGCGCGAGCCGTTTCGGGCTTTTGCAGGATGCGCACGGTGACTTCCGTGACGACGCCGAGCAGGCCTTCCGACCCCGTGATCAGCCCCATCAGGTCGTAGCCCGCGTTCTCCGCGCACTTGCCCCCGATTCGCAACACCTCGCCCGTCATCAGCACGAACTCGCAGCCGAGCACGTTGTTGGTGGTCATGCCGTATTTCAGGCAATGCACACCGCCGGAATTCTCAGCGATGTTGCCGCCGATCGAACAGGCGATCTGCGAAGACGGATCGGGCGCGTAGTAGAAGCCGGCATGCGCGACCGCCTGGCTGATCGCGAGATTGGTGACGCCAGGCTCGGTGACGACGACGCGGTTGTGGAAATCGATTTCGCGGATTCGCTTGAACTTGCCGAGGCCCAGCAGCACGCCATCCGCAAGCGGCAGCGCGCCGCCGGAGAGGGAGGTTCCCGAGCCGCGCGGAACCACCTTGATGCCATTCTCGTGGCAGTATTTCAGAACTTTCGAGACCTGTTCCGTCGAGTCCGGCAGCACGACGACCATCGGAGGCTGCCGGTAGGCCATCAGTCCATCGGACTCATAAGGAAGCATCTCGGCAGGGCTGTCGATGACGCCTTCGCCCGGTACGATAGCGCGCAAGGCGGCGACGATTTCGCTGCGGCGCATCAGCACCGCCTGATCGGCTTCCGGCATCTTGATGGCCATCGCGGCTCTCCCAGCGTTTCGATTTATCGAGCCATATCAATCACAACGACAGCGGCTTGGATAGGCTGCGAGACCGGCTTTCGATCTTTGCTGCTGCGCAAACAGATCGGAAAGATTGATAACTCCAACGGGAGCGTGGCGGCTTGTCTCTGCGGAAACGTCATGCCACAACCGCAGTGCACATTTGTCTCGCAACCACAGAGCCTGAAAATCCATGAACAAGCTGACTTTGAGTGCGCTCGTTGTCATCACCGCATCGTCGCTGGCTTCCGCTGCGCTGGCGGAGGATCTGGCGGCCGGCAAGACCTCGTTCAACAAGTGCCTGCCCTGTCACTCGATCGGCGAAGGCGCGAAGAACAAGGTCGGCCCCGAGCTCAACGGGCTCGATGGCCGCAAATCGGGCACGGCACCGGACTACAACTATTCGGACGCCAACAAGAACTCCGGCATCACCTGGAACGAAGCCCAGTTCAAGGAATACATCAAGGATCCGAAGGCCAAGATCCCCGGGACCAAGATGACCTTCGCCGGAATCAAGAACGAGAACGAGGTCAACAATCTGTGGGCCTACATCTCGTCCTTCGACAAGGACGGCAAGCAGAAGCAGTGATAGACGGCGATGTTGCAGCGCCGCATGGCGCTGCACATTGGCTCTGTGAGCAACAGCGCCTGATCATAGCCCCGGTCCCGCGGCCGGGGCTTTTTCATGCCGAGCGATCAGAGCCCCGCCGGCAACGCGTCCGCGAGCGCGATCCCGGCGACCATCCGATCGATCTCGCCGATCACGAGCTCAGGCACCGCGTTCTGCACCATGTGCCCGAGACCCGCCCGCACGATCAGCCTGGTCTGCGGCACGGCCTGCGCAAACGGGCGCGAGTGGATATCCGTAAAGACAGTCCGGTCGGCGTCTCCCGCGATGATCGTGACCGGGACCTTGATCTCGCCATAACGCGGCACCTGCTCGATGACCGCCTGCTTGAGGGTCACGAGATCCTGCGCATTGGCGATGAATTCCCGCGGCCGGAGCAGCAGGGGCGTTGCGGTCCGATCCAGGAAATCCTCCGGCACGGGCTGGGGCAGGAACACGCTCCTTGCGGCAGGCCTCGCCAGCAACAGGCCGAGCGGCAGCGTGATGGTATGGGCGAGGAGCGGCCCAAGGAGAGGCGTCGTGACGGCCTTGTTGTACCGGCCGACGCCGCCACGCCAGGGATAGGCCACCGGCGCCAGCATCACGAGGCCGGCCACGCGTTCCGGGAAATCCAGCGCCATCCGGGCGCCAAGGGCGCCGCTCCAGGAATGGACCACCAGGATCACGCTGGTGATGCCGAGCTTCTGCAGCGCATCCGCCAGCATCCGGGCCTGGGCGGCGGGGGTCGAATCCCGCACCCGGTCGCGATCGCTCCAGCCATGACCGGGACGGTCCACCAGGAGCACCCGGTACCGCTTGGCGAGGAGATCGCCGAGCGGCTGGCGCATGGCTTCGAGGTTCGAACTCGCGCCGTGGAGCAGCAGGAGCGGCGGCGCATCCGGCCTCTCGAAACCGATATCCACAAGATTAATGTTCGCGCCGTCGATTTTGATCGCCGTGCCCTGTGCCGGGTAGCGGCGCTCGACCAGCGCCACTCCAAGACGCGTGACCGCAGCAAGCAACCCCAAAGCGCAGATAATGACTATTGAAATCATTGATAATTTTCTGCCCGTCACATTCCCGATACGAAGTCAGCATGGCAAAGGTTGCGAATCATCGCTGCTCTGCAGCCGGTTACGCGCGGGAAGGCTGTCATCAGCGCGTCGTCGGCCATTTTATAACCATGGTCCGGACTTTTTGTTGGACGTGGGCGCATGCCAAGAACCGTTCGCGATCCGATCCATCCACGTGATTCACAGCAACAAGGATCGGAGTGCCGGAGTTAGTCGAGTAGGTTTTGGGAGGGGGTATCCGATGAGTTTACGTTCAAGCGAGGCGGCTATCGACGAGATCGTCGCGAGCTGCAATGGCGATCTGCGTGGCGCACTGAAGGCGCTCCTCTTGGTCAACGAGCACCTGGAAGCGGAAATTGCCCAGCTCTATGCGGCCGCCGCCCAATACGGCCTGACCGAGCGTCGCAGCAACGCGCTGCACTGATCGCGGCCTGCGAAGGTTCCGATGACGGGTGTGCGGGGAAATTGATCGCAAGCTCAATTCGCCGCGCTCATCTTGCCCGCATCAATCCTGCCCGCATCAATCGTCGGCAGGGTCATCCTTGTTGGGACAGGCGCGGATCGTCGATCGCGCCAGCTTCGCATCGGCAAGCGTCTTGTAGGGACCGTCGGCGAACCAGATATCGCCGTCCACGACCGGATTACTGGTGACGATGGCGCATCGGTCGGTCGCGCGGTTGCCGACCACCCAGAACAGATCTTCCGCCGAACTTGGCGTCGTGACCAGGACGGTCAGGCTCGCGGCCAGCATCCAACGGTTCATCGCAACAGGCTCCTGCCCCATTCATGGCAGCCGATCGCGAGTTAAGAACGACCGCTCCGACGGGCAAGGCCGCCGCAGCAATCATGGTTAATCGAGCGTGAATTCGCTGACGATGTCGCTGCGAATGCAGTGCGCCTTCGGGATTGCCGCACTAGATGTCGCGCCCTTCGACCTTCTCGCTCAGCGTCTTGACGAGCTCCGGCACCTTCTCCAGGTGCGGATTGATCTCCAGCGCTTTGCGGAAGGCGTCCAGCGCGCGCTTATCGTCGCCGAGATCCTGCATGATCATGCCGAGCCCGGCCAACGCGCCGAAGTGCCGGGGCTCTCGGATCAGAACCTGCTGAATGTCGGCGAGGGAATGCGCGTAATCGTTCTGCAGATAATACAGCGTCGCGCGGCGATTCCAGGCCTCGACATAATCCGGGCGCAGCTTGATCACCGCGTCCAGCAGCTTGCGAGCCACCTCGGTCTGATGCCCGTCCAGGGCGGCCTTGGACCGCGACATCAGCAGCGCGACCGTGTCGCTCGGTGTCTGCAGCCAAGTCGCCCAGATTCGCGCCTCGACATGGCGGGCGCTTACCTCGTCCGGCGCGGCCTTCAGCGCTCCGAAGAGAAAGTCGAGGCCGCGCGTCTTGTCGGCGCCGACCCTGGGCAGCTTCGCCGGAGCTTCCGGCAGCTTGGGCTTGGGCTTGGCGTGCGGATTGTCCTGCGCGCAGGCAAGGGAGGATGTCGCAGCGAAAAGCGCGGCGAGCAGGATCGCGCGGAAAGATCTCAGTGTCATTGCCGAAGTGTAGATGCTCTCAACCGACCTTGCAAAGCAAGGTCCGTCTCAAACACCCGTGAGCAGCACTTCGGCGGCGCCGAGCCGTCAATCAGCCCTGGCGGGCCTTGAAACGGCGCTGCACCTTGTTGATGACGTAGACGCGGCCCTTGCGACGGACAAGGCGATTGGCGCGATGGCGGCCACGCAGCGATTTCAGCGAGTTACGGACCTTCATGGGACGTCCTGATGCTTCGAAAGGCCGTGTTGAACAGGCCGAAAGTGGCAAAAACGAATTCTTTCCCGCTGGCGGCCGAGCCGCCCGAGACGACCGGTTCTTAACCACCGTCCGGCCCGATGTCAACCAAATGGGCCACTTGCCGTGGCGGGAACCTTCGCCATTTGTCGGGACCGGATTGAACGGCAGCGCGTTTCCGTCCGAATTCACACGCGCCAGACGGCTCCGCTCACGATCAGGCTGGAGACGGCGCGGCCACAGCCCTGCTCCGGCAAGTGCAGGGAAACGGCGCGAGTCCTGCTTGCCAAATTTGTTATATCATATAATCAATTTTCCAACGCCTAAAGAAGCAATCCAGGAACGCCCATGCCCAAGCTCGCTCTGCCGAAGATCGACGACGTCGTCGCCATCGACATCCACACCCATGCCGAGGAGCCTTGCGGCATGCATCCCGACGACGGCTATGACGACTTCCAGGCGCAGATGGCTGACTACTTCAAGTCCCCGCACAAGCATCCGCCGACCGTGCCGGAGACTGCTGCCTATTATCGTTCGAAGAACATCGCCGCCGTGATCTTCCCGGTCGATGCCGAGCGCGAGACCGGCTTCCGCCGCTACAACAATTACGAGATGCTCGAGGTCGCCTCAGATCATCTCGATGTGCTGATTCCCTTCGTCAGCATCGATCCGCACAAGGGCAAACTCGGCGTGCGCGAGGCGCGGAAGCTCATGGAAGAGTACGGCGTCCGCGGCTTCAAATTCCATCCGACCATGCAGGGCTTCTACGCCAATGATCAGCTGGCCTATCCGCTTTATGAAGCGATCAATGACGGCGGCGCCATCGCACTGTTCCACACCGGCCAGACCGGCGTCGGCTCGGGCATGCCCGGCGGCATGGGCATGCGGCTGAAATATTCCAATCCCATGTATATGGACGACGTCGCAGCCGACTTCCCCGACCTCAAGATCATTCTCGCGCACCCCTCCTTTCCCTGGCAGGAAGAGGCGCTGTCGGTCGCAACCCACAAGCCGAACGTCTATATCGACCTCTCCGGCTGGTCGCCGAAATATTTCCCGCCGATCCTGGTCCGCTACATCAACTCGATTCTGCAGGACAAGATGCTGTTCGGCTCGGACTGGCCGGTGATCACGCCGGACCGTTGGCTCGCCGATTTTGCCAAGCTCGACATCCGCGACGAGATCCGGCCGAAGGTGTTGAAGGCGAACGCCCGCAAGCTGCTGGGCATCTGATCGGCTCACGTTTCAAAGCAAACGTGATCCGGTCCCCGGTCTCCTGTGCGGCGTTGACATGATACGGTCGAGCGCGGCGGAACGCCGCGCTCATGCTGTCGGGAGAGTGCCGTGCCGATCAAAGCCGTGGTGTTCGATGCCTATGGCACGCTGTACGACGTGCAGTCTGTCGCCGCCGTGACTGAACAGGCGTTTCCCGCCCGCGGCGATCTGATCACGCAGTTGTGGCGCATCAAGCAGCTCGAATATAGCTGGCTGCGCTCCCTGATGGGCCGCTACGAAGATTTTGCCACGGTCACTCGCGACTCGCTCGCCTACACCTTGCGGGTGCTCGGCCTCACGGCTGATGCCGCCGCCTTCGAACGCATCATGGCGAAGTATCTGCATCTCGATCTTTATCCGGATGCGCTGGCGGCGCTCGCCGCGATGAAGGACCGTAAGCTCGCCATTCTGTCGAACGGCAGCCCCGCCATGCTGAACGCGCTGGTTCGGAACAGCGGTCTTGAGCCGGTGCTCGACGCCACGATCAGCGTCGATATGGCCAAGATCTTCAAGCCGAACCCACAAGCCTATGCGCTGGTCGAGCCGGCGCTCGGCATCGGTCCCGCCGAGGTGCTGTTCGTCTCCTCCAATCCCTGGGACGCCTGCGGGGCCAAGGCATTCGGCATGAACGTGGCATGGATCGAGCGCGTCACTCCCGAATCGATGGCAGCGGCCTGCGCCAACAGCGTATCCCTACCGCCGCTGACCATGTTCAAGGCGTTGCGGACGCAGATGGACGAGTTGGGTTTTGCGCCAGACTATCGTATTACTGCTTTGTCCGAATTGCCCGAGATCGTCACCTCAGCATGAGCCTAGAATCCGTCCGCGCCTTCTTCGCCGAAAAAGCCCCCGACATCGACGTCCTCGTCTCCAGCCAGAGCTCGGCCACGGTCGCGCTCGCGGCAGAAGCCTATGGCGTTGAGCCGGCCCGTATCGCCAAGACGCTGAGCCTGCGGGTCGGCGAGCGCGTCATCCTGATCGTCGCGGCCGGCACCTCGCGCATGGACAACAAGAAGGTGAAAGCGCTGTTTGGCGGCAAACCGAAGATGCTCGGGCTTGACGAGGTCGCCGAGATCACAGGGCATGAGGTCGGCGGCGTTTGCCCGTTCGGGCTGAAGGCACCGCTGCCAGTGTATTGCGACCTCTCGCTGAAGGCGTTCGACATCGTCGTTCCCGCGGCAGGCTCCACCCACAGCGCGGTCAAGATCACACCCGCACGCCTGTCCGAATTGACCGGAGCCGAATGGGTCGACGTATGCGAATCCAAGGATTGATGACGTGAGCAAAACCGAGGAACGATAGGGAGCGCCCGAAGGGCTCACTCCTCGTCATCGGCGTCATAAGTCCGCCGCTGCGCCGGATAGGCTCGGGGCGACGCCCGCCGATGCTGTACGACGCGCCGCGCCGAATGCTGCTGAACCTGTGCCGTGCTCGGCTCAAAGACGGCGCGACATGGCCCCGACAACTGCGGCGTGTTCTGTTTCAGGCATGCGACGATGCTGTCGCGATCCGGAATATACGCGCTGCAGAGCCGCCATACGTCCGGCGTGCAGGCCATCTGTTGATCCATCGTGCCGCGGTTGTCCTCGGCGAGGGCGGCACCAGCAGCGAACATCGGAGCCAGTACGATCATCATGTGCTGCAGGCGCATGCCTAAGTCCCTTTCGTCCAAATTAACGGCCCGGCCCCGCCGCTCTGCCAATGAACGGAACATTCAAAGGTTCGGTCCAGACAAACAGACGTGATCAGAACACCGCCGAGGCGACATGCGGCAGCGATTGTTCCCTGGGCAGCCACTACGGAACTCGCCCTGGTGTCCCGCGTTAGAGGTTCCGTTAAAGCTCATTATCGCAAACGACCTCTTTCAGCCGGATGACCACGACCTTTCAGCCTCTCCCGCGCGTTCTTCCGCGCGCTAACACGGGAATTCCGGGCCTCGACGACGTGCTCGTAGGCGGGCTGGCTCGCAATCGCCTTCATCTGCTGGAAGGAATCCCAGGTACGGGAAAGACCACCATCGCACTGAGATTCCTGCTAGCGGGCGCCGAGGCTGGTGAGAGCGGGCTCTATGTAAGCTTGGCGGAAACCGAGGAAGAACTTCGTGACGGCGCGGCATCGCATGGTTGGCGGATCGGAAATCACATCAAGATCTGCGAGCTCGTGCCGCCCGAAAGCATTCTCGACGCGAGCCAGCATCAGAGCCTGCTGTATTCGTCGGATCTCGAACTCGGCGAAACCGTAGAACGCATTTTCGAAGCGATCGAAAAGCGCCGGCCGCAGCGCATCGTCATCGACAGCTTGTCCGAGATCCGCCTTCTGGCGCAAAGCTCGCTGCGCTACCGCCGTAAGATCCTGGCCCTGAAGCACTATTTCGCGCGGAACAAATCCACCGTCATCACGCTGGACGATCTCACGACCGAAAGCACCGACCGTGCCGTTCACAGCATCGCCATAGTGTGATCCACCTCGATCAGCTCGCGCCGACTTACGGCGCCGATCGCAGGCGGCTGCGTGTCGCAAAATGCCGCGGCCAGAGTTTTCGCGGCGGCTATCATGACTTCACCCTCGCTCACGGCGGCGTGCAGGTGTTTCCGCGCCTGGTTGCGGCCGAGCATCGCCGCGGCTTCACCGGCTCGCTCATCGGAAGCGGCATCACGCAACTCGACGATCTCTTGGGCGGCGGCATCACCGGCGGCTCCAGTACTCTGATTATCGGTCCGGCGGGCACCGGCAAATCGCTGCTCTCGCTGCAATTCCTCGCCAGCTCCGTTCGCCGCGGCGAGCGCGCGGGCCTGTTCGTCTTCGATGAAGAGCTTGGGCTTCTGATATCGCGCGCCAAGAGCCTCGGCATCGACATCGAGGCGATGCGCAATCCTGCACCTGCACGAACTGCTGCAATATCTCAACCGCCGCGGTGCCGCCACGCTGCTCACCGTCGCTCAGCACGGCATGATCGGCGAAATGAGGCAGCCGATCGACGTCACTTATCTCGCCGATACCGTGATCATGCTGCGCTATTTCGAAGCGCGTGGTCGGGTGCGCCGCGCCATCTCGGTGATCAAGAAGCGCACGGGCGCTCATGAGGACACGATTAGAGAACTGATGATCAACGGTGGCGGCATCAAGATCGGCGAACCGCTCGTCGACTTCCAAGGCGTACTCCGCGGGATTCCGACCTATGTCGGAGGCGCCGCGCCGCTGATGGAAACACCGTGAACAGGTCCGACAGCATCGAACCGGCTGAGCGAACGCTGATCCTGGCGCCACGCGGAAGGGATGCCAAGCTCGCGCAGAGCATCCTGCAGGAAGCGGATATCAGCGCGCAGATCTGCGGCTCCCTCCAGGAGCTCCTTGGCGGAATTGCCCGAGGCTGCGAGCTTGCGATCGTGACGGAGGAGGCATTCCGCGGCATCGACATTCGCCCACTCGTCGACTGGGTCAGCCGCCAGCCGGCCTGGTCGGATTTTCCTTTCATCGTGCTCACCGAACACGGCGGCGGCGTCGAGCGAAATCCGACCGCCGCGCAGCTTACAGAAGCGCTCGGCAGCGTGAGCTTTCTCGAGCGCCCGTTTCATCCGACCACCCTGATCAGCGTCGTCCGCACCCATCTGCGCGGACGACGACGACAATATGAGTGCCGCAGACTAAACGAAGAGCTCGAGGAACGGGTGCAGGAGCGGACCAAGGAACTCGGCGCAGCCAATCGGCAGCTGCTAGCGCAGATGGAGGAACGCGAGCGGGTCGAAAGCACGCTCCGCCAGATGCAGCGGCTCGAGGCGATCGGTCAGCTGACCTCCGGCGTTGCGCATGATTTCAACAATCTGCTCACCGTCGTGCTCGGCAATATCGCCTTCATGGAAAGGGATTTCGCTGCCCGCGGCATCGACGGCAAGCTGTCGCAGCGGCTCCAATTCATGCGCGGGGCGGCCGAGCGCGGCGCCAAGCTGACGGACCTGCTCCTGTCGTTCTCGCGCCGCCAGCGGCTCGAGCCGAAGGTGCTCGACCTCAATCACACCATTGCCAATATGCACGATCTCCTGCACAGCACGATCGGCGGCAGCGTCCAGATCGAAACGTCGCTTGCGGACGGGCTCTGGCACGCCCTTGTCGATCCCACGCAGCTCGAGCTCGCCGTACTTAACCTCGCGATCAATGCGCGCGATGCCATGGGCGTCGGCGGCCGACTGACGGTATCGACGAACAACGCGACGTTGGGAGAGCCGGTTTCGCCGGAAGAGCCTGCAGCCGGTGACTATGTCGAGATCTGCGTATCGGACAGCGGCTCCGGCATGAGTCCGAGCGTGCGTGCGCGCGTGTTCGAGCCGTTCTTCACCACCAAGGAAATCGGCAAGGGCTCGGGCCTCGGCCTCAGCCAGGTGCTTGGTTTTGCCAAACAGTCAAATGGCGGAGTCCGCATCGACACCGTCGAGGGTCGCGGCACCTCGATCCGCATATTCGTGCCGTGCTCGGACTTGGCCGAAGATCGCGCCGAGACCGCCGAGCCCTATGACGGTGGAGCTCCCAGGATGCCGACACGTATCTTGATAGTCGATGACGACGACGCCGTGCGTCAGATCGCCGCCGACATCTTGCGCGACCGTTGCTATGATGTCGTCGAGGTTGGCAGCGCCGGCGCTGCCTTCGACGTGTTGCAGTCGCAGACCGATATCGACCTTTTGCTGCTCGACTTCGCGATGCCCGGCATGAGCGGCGCCGAGGTGGCGCAGCGGG
The DNA here is from genome assembly GCF_032487775.1 of Bradyrhizobium sp. SZCCHNR3119. Classification (NCBI taxonomy): domain Bacteria; kingdom Pseudomonadati; phylum Pseudomonadota; class Alphaproteobacteria; order Hyphomicrobiales; family Nitrobacteraceae; genus Bradyrhizobium; species Bradyrhizobium sp. SZCCHNR3119. Next base: position 1,345,087 of record NZ_JAUEUV010000001.1, read on the forward strand.
TCCGCACCCGTTATCCGAAACTCCCTATCCTGTTCGTGACGGGCTACGCCGACCGCACAACGCTCGCCGGCATCAACGAGGCCCAAACCATCGGCAAGCCATTCCGCAGTGATGACCTCTGTACGAAGATCGCATCGGCATTGAACCGAGACGCGAGAGGCATCGCGCAGCAAACGGCATAGCAAACCCTCAGCCTGTGCGCTTGCGATCCTTCGCGAGTTGTTTGACCAGAAAATCGGCCAACGCTTCGACGCGGGCGGGGCGCGGCCCACCGGGCGGCATGACCAGATGCATGGCGCCTTCCGGCTGTTTCCAGCCTTTCAAGATCACTTCGACCTGGCCGGACGCGATGGCATCTCCGACGATGAACTCCGGCAGATCCGCGATGCCGAGCCCCGCAATCACCGCAGGCAGGACCGCTTCGCCATTGTTGACCCGCAACTGACCGGCGGGGCGGACGCTCGCCTGCTCGCCGGCCGCATTGGTGTAGTGCCAGACGCCGGCGGTCGCGAGATAGGCATAGCCAAAGCATTTGTGCTCGGCGAGATGCATCGGATGCGTCGGCCGGCCGTAACGCTTCAGATAGGACGGCGCCGCCACCGTGTAGCGCGGAATCGCACAGAGCCGGCGCGCAATCAGCGAGGAGTCCGGCAGTCGGGCGATCCGCAGCGCCAGATCAAAGCCTTCACCGATCAGATCGACCGTGGCATCACTGAGATGCAGATCGATCGCGACTTCCGGGTACTGCTCCAAGAAGCTGGGTAGGAGTGGCGCGATCTTCTTGACGCCGAAGGTCATCGGCACTGCGAACCGTACCAGCCCACGAGGTACCACGGACTGGGCGAGCGCTTCGGTCTCGGCCTCCTCACCGTCCGCAAGCAGCCTGATCGCGCGCTCCGACAGCCGCTGCCCGGCGTCAGTGAGGGCGAGACGGCGCGAGGTGCGGTTGAACAGCCGCGTGCCGAGCCGCTCCTCGAGCCGGCTCACCGCCTTGGAAACGGTGGCCTTCGAGAGCGTCAGTTCCTGCGCGGCGCCAGCAAAGGAGCGCTGCTCGACCACCTTGGCGAAGATCGCCATCGCTTCGAAATCGGGGAGTTTTGCCATCGGACCATTGGTACGTTTTTAGAAACAATACGTTTCAACAGTTTCTATTTCTATATCACGGGGAACTGCATATCCAAAGGCCAACAGCGCGGACCAAAGCATCTTTCGCCGGAGGTCTCGCGTTCAGATCACAAGGAGCAGTTCGATGATTGAACTCAGGCCATTTTCGAAGCTGGGCGGCGCCGACCACGGCTGGCTGAAGGCCAAACATCATTTCTCGTTCGCCAGCTACTATGACCCCAACAACATGGGCCATGGCGCGCTCAGGGTGTGGAACGACGACGAAATCGCGCCCAACACCGGCTTTCCGGCGCATCCGCATTCCAACATGGAGATCATCACTTACGTCCGCGAAGGGGCGATCACCCACCAGGACAGCCTGGGCAACAAGGGCCGCACCAAGGCCGGCGACGTCCAGGTCATGAGCGCGGGCAGCGGCATCCGGCATTCCGAGTACAATCTGGAGCCGACCACGACCCGGATCTTCCAGATCTGGATCGAACCGACCACGGACGGCGGCCAGCCGACCTGGGGCGCCAAGCCGTTCCCGAAGGCGGACCGTTCCGGCAAGCTCGTGACGCTCGCCAGCGGCTTCGCCGAGGACAGCGATGCGCTGCCGATCCGGGCCCAGGCGCGCGTGCTTGGCACCACTTTGAAGGCTGGCGAGTCCGCCGAATATGCCGCCGACACCTCGCACCATCTCTATCTGGTGCCGGCGGCCGGCAGCCTCGAGGTCAACGGCGTCCGGGTGAATGCCCGCGACGGTGCAGCGATCCGGAACGAAGCCACGCTGAAGATCACCGCGCTGGAAGATTCCGAGCTGGTGCTGGTCGACGCCGCCTGAGCCACGCTCCCCGACACGGCCGGAGGTCCGGCCGTGTCCCCTTCTTTTTTCCCTGACCGTTCAAGCCTACGGAGCACTTCAATGACCAAGGTCCTCGTCCTCTATTATTCCGCCTACGGCCACATCGAAGCGATGGCCAAGGCGGTGGCGGAAGGCGCCCGCGAAGCCGGCGCGACCGTCGACATCAAGCGCGTACCGGAGCTGGTGCCGGACGAGATCGCCAAGGCCTCGCACTACAAGCTCGACCAGGCCGCGCCGGTCGCCAAGGTCGAGGAGCTCGCCGATTATGACGCGATCATCGTCGGCGTCGGCACCCGCTTCGGCCGCATGGCTTCGCAGATGGCGAACTTCCTCGATCAGGCCGGCGGCCTCTGGGCCAAGGGCGCACTCAACGGCAAGGTCGGCGGCGCCTTCACCTCGACCGCGACCCAGCATGGCGGGCAGGAGACGACGCTGTTCTCGATCATCACCAACCTGCTGCACTTCGGCATGACCGTGGTCGGGCTCAACTACGGCTTTGCCGGCCAGATGAAGCTCGACGAGATCACCGGCGGCTCGCCCTATGGGGCCACCACGATCACCGGCGGCGACGGCAGCCGGCTGCCGAGCGAGAACGAGCTGGCCGGCGCGCGCTATCAGGGACGCGTGATCGCGGAGACGGCCAAGAACCTCCACGGCTGAGATTCACGGCTGACTGCATGGCAGATGCGATGCGGTCGGCACTTCTCCAAGAGATGTGCCGACCCATCTCTCACGTCGCGGGAAGGAGATCGCGATGCTTGATCTATTGATGTTCGCGCAACTGGCGCGCAATCCGCTGCAGGTGATGGCGCGCCGTTGGTATTGCAAGAGCCTGTACCGCGCCACGCGCGGACAACGCCGCTGTGCGGAATGCGCGCGCGCATAGCGCGCGCCTGTCCCGCTTACACCGCCGTCGCGCGGGCAAACTCGATATAGATCTCGCGCAAGCGCGCGGCCATCGGCCCCGGCCTGCCCTCGCCCACCGGCTTGCCGTCGATCGAGATCACCGGCTGCACGAACGAGCTCGCGCTGGTGATGAAGGCCTCCTTGGCAACAAGCGCTTCCGCGACCGTGAACGGTCGCTCCTCGACCTTAAGCTGACGCTCCTCGGCGAGCGCGACCACCGCTTTGCGGGTGCAACCCGGCAGGATCGCGTTGGAATTCGGCCGCGTCACGATGACGTCGTCCCGGGTCAGGATGAAAGCAGACGACGAGCCGCCCTCGGTGACAAAGCCGTCCTCGATCATCCAGGCTTCACCCGCCCCGGCGGCGGCCGCCGCCTGCTTCGCCAGCACCTGTGCGAGCAGCGCCACGCTCTTGATGTCGCGGCGTTCCCAGCGGATGTCGGGCACGGTGATGACCCCGATGCCGGCCTTGGCCGAAGGCGCGTTGACGATGTCCTTGGCGGTTACGAACATGACCAGCGTCGAGGACACCTCGCCCTTCGGGAAGGCGAAGTCGCGGCCCGTGTCCGCGCCGCGCGTCACCTGCAGATAGACCATACCGTTGTCGAGCTGGTTGCGCGCGACCAGCTCCTTCTGCAGCGCCTCGATCCGGGCGATGCTTTCAGGGAGCGCAAGCTGGATCTCGCCGACCGAGCGCTCCAGCCGGGCGAGATGAGAAGCGCTGTCGACCAGCTTGCCCTCGAGCACCGCGGCAACCTCGTAGATGCCGTCGGCGAACAGGAAGCCGCGGTCCAGCACCGAGACTTTCGCCTCGGACAGCGGGATGAACGAGCCGTTGACGTAAGCGATCGGGTCCAAGTTCTTTCTCCTAACTTCGAGATTCCGGGCTCGCTCGCGCCGCGAGCGCCCCGGAATGACGTGCCTGTCAATGCGACAAGATCTTCGACAGGAATTTTTGCGCCCGCTCGCTGCGCGGTTTGCCGAAGAAATCCTCTTTCTGCGCGTCCTCGACGATCTCGCCCTGGTCCATGAATATCACGCGGTTGGCGACCTTGCGGGCAAAACCCATCTCATGGGTGACCACCATCATGGTCATACCTTCGCGGGCGAGGTCGACCATCACGTCCAAGACCTCGCTGATCATCTCCGGATCGAGCGCCGAGGTCGGCTCGTCGAACAGCATCGCGATCGGGTCCATCGCAAGCGCCCGCGCGATGGCGACGCGCTGCTGCTGGCCGCCCGACAGCTGCGCCGGAAACTTCTGCGCATGCTCCTTCAAGCCCACGCGCTCCAGCAGCTTCATCGCCTTGGCTGCCGCCGCCTCATGACCGCGCCCCAGCACCTTCTCCTGCGCCAGGCACAAATTATCGATGATCTTCAGGTGCGGAAACAGCTCGAAGTGCTGGAACACCATGCCGACCCGCGCGCGCAGCTTCGGCAGATTGGTCTTGGGATCATTGACCCTGATGCCATCGACCGTGATCTCGCCGTCCTGGAACGGCTCCAGCGCGTTGACGCATTTGATCAGGGTCGACTTGCCCGAGCCCGACGGGCCGCAGACCACCACGACCTCGCCTTTGGCGACGGAGGTGGTGCAGTCCTTGAGAACCTGGAAGGCCGGGCTGTACCATTTGTTGACGTGGCTGATCTCGATCATGGAACGTTCGTCGCCTGCTTCAACGAAGACGGTGCGCTCCCTCTCCCGTTGGAAGAGAGGTGGGGTGAGTGGTTCGGGTCTATCCGGGGAGCGTATCCCCTCACCCGGATCGCTGCGGGGCGATGCGCCGCATCGCCAGCGGCGATCCGACCTCTCCCCATGGGAGAGGTGAACGACCGCGTGTGTAACTGCTTGCTCATTCCGGCAACTACCTGATGATGGCGATGCGCGACTGCAGGCGGCGGACGCCGAAGGACGCGACACAGGAGATGGTGAAATAGACCAGGGCTGCGAACAGATACATCTCGACCAGCCGGCCGTCGCGCTGCGCGACCTTGGAGGCGGCACCGAGAAAATCCGGGATCGACAACACATAGACCAGCGAGGTGTCCTGGAACAGCACGATGGTCTGGGTCAGCAGCACCGGCAGCATGTTGCGGAACGCCTGCGGCAGCACGACGTAGCGCATGGTCTGGCTGTAGGTCAGGCCGAGCGCCGAGGCCGCCGCCGGCTGTCCACGCGAGATCGACTGGATGCCGGCGCGCATGATTTCGGAGAAATAGGCCGCCTCGAACAGGATGAAGGTGATCAGCGACGAGGCGAAGGCGCCGACCTTGATCGGCTTGGAGGCGCCGGTCAGCCACTGCCCGATATAGGGGACCAGGAAGTAGAACCAGAAGATCACGAGGACCAGCGGCAGCGAACGCATGAAGTCGACGTAGAGCCCCGCCAGCCAACCGAGCATCCGGTAGCTGGAGAGCCGCATCAGCGCAATCAGCGTGCCGAAGACCAGCCCGCCGGCCGCCGAGAGCGCGGTCAGCGTCAGCGTGAAGGTCATGCCGTCGACGAAGAGATAAGCGAGCGAGCGGCGGATGACGTCGAAATCGAAATTGGCGAACATCTATTTCCCCGTGATGTAGCCGGGGATCGCGACGCTGCGCTCGATCAGGCGCATCGCGACGACGACGACGATATTGATGGCAAGGTACATCAGGGTCGCGGCGGTGAACGCCTCGAACACCTGAAACGAAAACTCCTGCATCGACCGCGCAGCTCCGGTCAATTCGATCAGGCCGATGGTGATCGCCACCGCGCTGTTCTTGACCGTGTTGAGAAATTCCGAGGTCAATGGCGGCAGGATGATGCGAAACGCCATCGGCAACAACACGTAGCGATAGGCCTGCGTGGTCGTCAGGCCAAGCGCGGTCGCTGCCATCTTCTGCCCGCGCGGCAGCGAGCCGATGCCGGCCGCGAGCTGCACGGCGACGCGCGCCGACATGAACAGGCCGATGCCGACCGCCGCCGTATAGAACGCCGCGTTCGGCAGCTGCTTCAGCCACAGGCCGGCCGCCTGCGGCAGCAGCTCCGGCAGCACGAAGAACCAGAGGAAGAGCTGCACCAGCAGCGGCATGTTGCGGAAGAATTCGACATAGAGGAAGCCGAACCAGCCGGCCGTCTTCGACGGCAGGGTGCGCAAGACGCCGACGATCGAGCCGCAGACCAGCGCAATCGCCCACGCCAGCAGCGAGGTCCAGATCGTCAGCTTCAACCCCGACAACAGCATGTCGAGATAGGTCCCGGCCCCGGTCGGGTCGGGCTCAAAGAAGATATGCCAGTTCCAGTGATAGTTCACGAGAAAGTCCTGAGAGGGATGACCTGAGCTACATCTTCGATTCGAGAGCTTCGGAAGCTGCCGTTGCGCATGCGGTATGCCCCCTCCCCCTTTGCGGGGGAGGGTTGGGGTGGGGGGTAGCCCCAAGCAAGACTGCCGTTGGAGACCCCCACCCCCAACCCCTCCCCGCAAGGGGGAGGGGAGCGCACCGACTTCGTGGCGACAAGCCCACGCAACGAATTACTTCACCTTGTACGAATCCGGATCCGGCGAGTCCGACGGCTTGGCGAATTCGGCCTTCAGCTCCGGCGAGATCGGCGTGTTCAGGTTCAATCCCTTCGGCGGGACCTTCTGCATGAACCACTTGTCGTAGAGCTTGGCGCCCTCACCGCTGGTGTAGATCGCAGCCGTCGCCGCATCGACCACCTTCTTGAACTGCGGATCGTCCTTGCGCAGCATGATGCCGTAAGGTTCCGGCTTGGAGAACGCGTCCGTCGAGATCGCATAGAGGCTCGGGTCCTTCGAGCCGGCCACAAGGCTTGCCAGCAGGATGTCGTCCATCACGAAGGCGACGGCGCGATCGGTCTCCACCATCAGGAAGGCCTCGGCATGGTCCTTGGCCGGAATGATGGTGACGCCAAGATTACGCGCGGCGTTCGCCTCGGTGAGCTGCTTGATGTTGGTGGTGCCGGCGGTCGACACCACGGTCTTGCCCTTCAGATCGTCGATCGACTTCAGGTTGCTCGACTTCTTGAAGACGTAGCGGCTCGCGGTCAGGAAGTGGGTGTTGGTGAAGGCGATCTGCTTCTGCCGCTCGGCATTGTTGGTGGTCGAGCCGCATTCGAGATCGATGGTGCCGTTGGCGAGCAGCGGAATGCGCGTCGACGACGTCACCGGATTGAGCTTGACCTCAAGCTTGTCGAGCTTCAGCTCCTTCTTGACGGCATCGACGATGCCGTAGCACAGGTCCATCGCGAAACCGACCGGCTTCTGATTGTCATCGAGATAGGAAAAGGGAATCGAGGAATCGCGGTAGCCGAGCGTGATCGCCCCGGTCTCCTTGATGCTCTTCAAGGTGCCCGTCAGCTCCTCGGCTTGCAGCCCGCTCGCGCATAGTGCGGCTGCAAAGGCAAAGCTCAAAACTCGTAACTGCTTCATTCGTCGTCTCCTCAGTCCGCCCAGCGCGGGGGATTCAAAGTCGGATGCTTGCATAAATCAGGCCGAAATCAAAATGGCCCCGCCCTCCTCCACAATCAGGCAGTGGCACCAAGCTTACGGATGGTAAACAGCGATGCCAGGCTGAGCAGCGCTATTAGGCTTAAGTAGTAACCCGGCGCCATGTCGCCGATGAAGGCGACAGTGCCGAGCGCCGTCATGATCGCCGGCCCCATGCCACCGAAGATCGTGACTCCGATGTTGTAGCCGAGACCAAGCCCGGTAGCCCGGGTCTCGGCGGGCAACAGCTCTGCCATCAAGGCCGCGAGCGGACCATAATAGAGTGCCTTCAATGTCGCGACGACGAAGACCGCAGCGATGATCACGGCCGGCGTCGGGTAATTGGTCAGGACGTAGAAGGCCGGGTAGATCGTGATCAGCAGCAGCAGATTGACCGTGATCATGTGGGTGGTGCGGCCGATGCGGTCGGAAATCGCGCCCGCGACCGGCGTCAGCACCATGACCGCGAGGCTGCCGACCAGCGAGGCTGTGAAACCGACGGAAGCCGACAGGTTCAGCGTCTTCACCACGTAGGTCGGAATGTAGACGATCAGATAGTTGATCGCGGTGGACACCGCGAGCGCACCGATGCCGAGCAGCACCGCAAGCTTCTGGCGCAGGAACACGTCCTTGACCGGAGAACCATCCTTGCCGGCCGGCGGCGCACCGGCGTCTTCCATGTTGTTGCGGATATAGAGGCCGACCGGCCCGATCAGCACGCCGAAAAAGAACGGCAGACGCCAGCCCCAGGCCTGCAGGTCGGCAGGACTCATCGCTGAAGTCAGCAACGCGCCGAAGCCGGCGCCGAGCACGGCGCTCAAGCCTTGGCTGGCGAACTGCCAGCTGGCGATGAAGCCGCGCCGCTCCGGCATGTGCTCGACCAGAAACGCGGTCGAGCTGCCGAACTCGCCGCCGGCGGAAAAGCCCTGCACCAGGCGCGCCAGGATGACGAGCAGCGGCGCCAGCACACCGATGGTCTGATAGGTCGGCATCACCGCCACCGCGAGCGTCCCGAAGGTCATCATCACGATCGAGACCAGGAGCGACACCTTGCGGCCGTGGCGGTCCGCATAAGCGCCGAGCACGATGCCGCCGATCGGACGGATCAGATAAGACAGACCGAAGGTGCCGAAGGTCAGGAGCAAAGACGTGGTCGCGTCGTTGCTCGGGAAGAACGCCTTGGAGATGTAGACCGCGAAGAAGCCGTAGACGGCGATATCGAACCATTCCAGCGCATTGCCGACAGACGTCGCGATCACCTGCCTGGCAAAGCTCTTCTTGCGCTTGAGCTCCGAGGAAAGCGGGGCTGCGAGGGTCATCTGAGGTCCTTTATCGCTCGGCGTTTGGTCACAATGGCTTCTGCAGTTCGCCGAGATCCCAGAACAGGCCGGCCATGATGCCGAGCGCCTCTTCGGTAACGTCGAGCAGGATGTGCTCGTCCGGCGCATGCTGCGAGCAGCCGGGATAGGAGTGCGGCAGCCACATGGTCGGCATCTTCAGGATGTCAGCGAACACGTCGTTCGGCAGCGAGCCGCCGAAATTCGGCAGCACCGCGGGCGCCTTCCCGCTCGTCATCTTGACCGACTCCGCCGCCCATTTGATCCAGGGGCTGTCGAGATCGGCCCGCGAGGCCATGAAGCTTTGCGTGGTCGACACCTCGATCATCGGAAAGCCGTGCGCGACCAGATGCGCGCGGATCACCTCCGCAATGGTGTCGACCTTGGTGCCGACCACGAAGCGGAGCTGCAGCACGGCGCGGGCGCGGCCGGGAATCGCATTCGCGGGCTTGTCGATATTGCCGGAGGAGATCGCCAGCACCTCCAGCGTATTCCAGGCATAGAGCCGCTCGGCCGGCGACAGCCCATCCTCACCCCAGTTCTCCGACAGCTGCGGCTCGTCCGCGGTGGGCTCGACCTTGACGTCGGCCAGCGCGGCGCGGATCGCATTGGTCAGGCGCGGCGGCTTCAAGGCGTCCAGCTTGATGCGGCCCTGCCCGTCGACCAGCGTCGCAATCGCGTTCGCAAGGATGGTGGCGGGATTGGCCAGCACGCCGCCCCAATTGCCGGAGTGATTGCCGCCCTCGCGCAGGTTCACATCGAGATGGATGCGGACACCGCCGCGGCAACCGAGGAAGATGGTCGGACGCTCCGCCGACAGCCGCGGCCCATCGGAGCCGACGAACAGATCGGCCTTCAATTCGTCGCGCAGGAGATCGCAGACCTTGCCGAGATCCGGTGAGCCGGTCTCTTCCCCCATTTCGATGATGAACTTGGCATTGAAGCCGAGCTTGCCGCCGCGCGTTTCCTTGACCGCGCGAAGCGCCGCGATATTGATGCTGTGTTGGCCCTTGTTATCGGCGGTGCCGCGGCCATAGGCGCGGTTGCCGACTGTCGTGATCTTCCAGGGATCGAGCCCGTCGCGCCACTCGCCGACCATGCCGTCGACGGTATCGCCATGGCCGTAGCTCAGCACCGTCGGCGCGGTAACGCTCTCGTGATAACTGGCGATCAGGAACGGCGACCGGCCGCTCGGGGACTCCACGATGCGGGAGGTGAAGCCGAGCGCAGCCAGCGACGGAGTCAGCTCATCCTTCAGATAAGAGTAGAGCTCACCCTTGCGCTCGGCATTGAGGCTCTCGGTCCGATACGCCACCCGGCGGTCGAGTTCGGCAAGGAATTCGCCGGTCTTCAGATACTGGCGAGCACGGGTGATTGCATCATTCCTGGTCATGGCGCTTTTCCGGTCACGAATGGACGGCGCGTCTTATCGGGATCGTGACGGGAGCGGAAGAGACTCACGGTGGATTCTGTGGGGCCGAAGGTGGAATCCCGGATTTTGGAACTGCGCTGCGATTGCCTGAACGCGCGAACCATCATGTGCCGTCGTCTCCGCTATCATCACCCGCGAAAGCGGATGATCCAGTATTCCAGAGACGGCAGTGTTCTCCCGATACGCATCGGCGTACTGGATGCCCCGCATGCGCGGGGCATGACGACTGGATATGCATCATCATCCTCGCCACACGGTTCGTGCCCGAGCTTTGCCAATTCGTCGCCCTCCCGAGAGAGAGGGCGCAGGGAAGGCCAGGCGTCGGCTGACGCCTGCGGCCCGCCTGCGAAAAAAATGCAGGCGGCAGGTACCACAGGTGCAGCCGGAACGACCCGGCCTTCCCTGCGCGATGGTCTTCACGTTTATACGCAGTCTCCCTGGTGCGCCGGGCTTTCTGGCCACCATTGCCGCGCGAAGCGAAGCTTCGTCGCGACGGGACACCAGCATCGGGGTGTCAGGACGCTGCGATTTCACGTCCGCAAGAACATCGTTCGTCCGCATGCCAAAGAACATGCTGCGACATCCTGCGGCCATCGCATCTCGATCCAACGTTTCGTGACGATCGCGAAGCGCCCCTCATCGGGCCGAGATGCGGTGAAATGTGCCGGTGATTTGCCCGACACGGCAAGGCCGAGCAGCTGCGGCAGATTGGCACGACGGGCAGATCGGGCATGGCTTGCATGCACCGAATGCCCGCCGGGCAAGCCTGCGAGGACACTGGATCGCTCCAGGCGACGATCAGAACATGCCCTCGCGATCGGAGCGTTTCTTTCTCTTCGATCGCTGCCAGACCACGCCCGGAAACCCCTTCAGCGGGACCAGCGGCGCGCCGGTATAAGCCCAATCCGGCGCCTCCTCGATCGCGATGTGATAGAGCGGCTCGCGACCGGTACGCGAGGTGAACAGCGCGCGCGGGATGTTGATCATGTGCGACGAACGCGCGCGCTCGTAAAACAGCGGCGAGCCGCAACCGCTGCAGAAGCTGCGCGCGGTCTTGGTCGCTTCATCCTCGTAGCGCGAGATCGCATCCGCGCCTGCCGTGATGCGGAAGCGCTTGCGCCAGCTGCCGACATAGGTCGCATAGGCCGCGCCATGGGCGCGGCGGCTCGCCGACGAATGGTCATGCCAGGCCCAGCGCGCCGGCACGTCGATTTCGAACGTGACGCGACCGCAGAGGCAGTGGCCGGAGGCGATTCCAGCGGAAGGGGATTTGGGCATGGGCTGCAAATCCATCTACAGCGTCATTCCGGGACATCGCGCAGCGATGGGCCCGGAATCCATAGCCACGATCGCGAGTATGGATTCCGGGCTCGCTCGCTTTGCGAACGCCCCGGAATGACGGAATTGAACTTGACGTGACGTCCTCACGCCTCCGCCATCGCGTCATACGCCGGATAATCCGTGTAGCCCTTCACATCGCCGCCATAGAAAGTCGGGCGGTGATAGGGCGTGAGCGGGAAGCCGTGGGCGAGACGGCGCGGCAGATCCGGGTTGGAAATGAAAGTGCGACCGAAAGCGATGGCATCGGCATGCCCTTCCGCGATCGCGGCATTGGCGGTGTCGCCGACGAAGCCGCCGGCCGCGATCAGGACGCCCTTCCAGATCGGCCGGAACAGCACCATGGCCGACGGTACGTTCTGCCAGTTCACGTCGGCCCGTCCGGCGCCGGAGGAACGCGGCTCCAGCAGATGCAAATAGGCAAGCCCGAGCGGATTGAGCGCCTCGACGACGTGGGTGTAGAGCGGCATCGGATCCGGCTCGCCGGACCCGTTGGCAATGCCATAGGGCGATAGCCGCACCCCGACGCGGTCGGCGCCGTAGACCTCGATCGCGGCCTGCGTGGCCTCAAGCAGGAAACGCGCGCGGTTCTCGATGGAGCCGCCGTAGCGATCGGTGCGCTGATTGCTGCGCGACTGCAGGAACTGCTCGATCAAGTAACCATTGGCACCGTGGATCTCGACGCCGTCGAACCCGGACTCCCTGGCGTTGCGCGCCGCCTGCCCATAGGCTGCGACGATGCCAACGATTTCGTCGGTCTCGAGCGCGCGCGGGGTCTCATAAGGAACGACCCTGCCGTCGGATGTCATCGCCTTGAGGTCGTCGCCGATCGCAATCGCCGACGGCGCGACCGGCAGCACGCCGCCGGGCTGGAATGACGAATGCGAGACGCGCCCGACGTGCCAGAGCTGCAGAAAGATGATGCCGCCCTTGGCGTGCACGGCATCGACCACCCGCTTCCAGCCCGCGATCTGCGCCTCGCTATAGATGCCCGGCACGTTCGGATTGCCGAAGCCGGTCGGCAGCACCGGCGAAGCCTCGGCGATGATGAGGCCGCCCGGAGTGGCACGCTGCGCGTAGTATTCGGCATTCAGCGCGCGCGGCGCGAGCGTCCCCGGCTCGGCGCGCATCCGCGTCAGCGGCGCCATGACCACACGGTGCTTCAGTTCATAAGGCCCAACCTTCAGCGGCGAAAACAGCGCAGGCAGCATCACTCCCCCAATTGTGTCGTTGATCCGGATTGTCCTCATCTTGTTCGCAAACGGGTGGAGTGGCAATGTCCCGGCGTCACCTCACCACGTCGGCCACCTGGCGTGTCTGGCACGGGACACTGGAAAGCATCGCCGCCATGCCGAAAACGAGCGCCCTTCCCTCTCTCAGCCTGCGCATCGACCTTGAGTCCGGAGACCGGATCGGACCGGGCAAGATCGCGCTCTTGGAGAATATCGGCCGGCACGGCTCGATCTCGGCCGCGGGCCGCGCCATGGACATGTCGTACAAGCGCGCCTGGGATCTCGTCGACGAGATCAACCGCGTCTGTCGCCAGCCGGTGGTCGAACGACAGGCCGGCGGCAAGAACGGCGGCGGCGCGGCGCTGACCCCGTTCGGGGAAACGCTGGTCGCGCGTTATCGCCGGATCGAACGCGAGGCGGCGAGCGCGGTGAAAAAGGAGCTCACCGCCTTGCGCAACGATATCGCGAAGCCGAAGAAGGGCGCGAAGTAGTTCGGTTGTGACGAATGTGCATTGAAGCCGCGGGGACGGTGCGCTCCCCTCCCCCTTGCGGGGAGGGGTCGGGGGTGGCGGTCAACAAAGGCAGTCTTTCCTGCGTACCCCCCTCCCCCGCAAGAGGGGGAGGGAGCGCACCACCGATGCCTTGAGAGCTTCACCAAATCTCGTCAGGCTCAAGCCGTCTTCACCCACACCGCCTTGACGTTGAGATATTCCTCGACGTGCTGCTTGCCTGACTCGCGGCCATAGCCGCTCATCTTGTAGCCGCCGAACGGCACCGCCGGATCCATCGCCTGATAGCAGTTGACCCAGACCGAGCCGGCGCGCAACGCCCTGGCGAGCTGGTGCGCCTTGCTGACATTGCTCGTCCACACCCCGGAGCCGAGGCCGAACATGGTGGCATTGGCACGCTTGATCAGGTCATCCATATCCTCGAACCGGATCGCGGAGATCACCGGGCCGAAGATCTCCTCCTGCGCGATGCGCATGGAGTCGGCGACATTGGCGAACACGGTCGGCTGCACGAAATAGCCCTTGGCGAGCGCCCCCTCGGTGAGACGTCCGCCGCCGGCGAGCGCACGCGCGCCCTCCTTCTGGCCGATCGCCAGATAATCCGAGACGCGGTCATATTGCTGCTGCGACACCAGCGGGCCGACCTGCACGTTCGGATCGAGGCCGTTGCCGACCTTGAGCTGCCTGCCATATTCGGCGACGCGGCCGACGAACTCGTCGTAGACCTTGCTCTCGACGAACAGCCGCGTGCCGGCGCTGCAGATCTGTCCGGAATTGGCGAACACCGCCATCGCCGCACCCGGCACCGCCGCATCGAGATCGGCATCCGCGAACACGATGTCCGGCGACTTGCCGCCGAGCTCGAGCGAGACGCGCTTGAGGTTGCCGGCCGAGGCGCGGATGATCGATTGGCCCGTGACGTGCGAGCCGGTGAAGGCGACCTTGTCGACATCCGGATGCGAGGCGAGCGCCGCGCCCGCCGTCTCGCCATAGCCCGGCACAACGTTGACCACTCCTGCGGGAATGCCGGCCTCCAGGCACAATTCGGCAAGCCGCAGCGAGGTCAGCGGCGCCTCCTCCGCCGGCTTCAGCACGACGGTGCAGCCGGTCGCGATCGCCGGCCCGATCTTCCAGATCGTCGCCGTCAGCGGCCCGTTCCAGGGAATGATGGCGCCGACCACGCCGACCGGCTCCTTCAGCGTGTAGGAGAAGATCTCGCCGGGCAGCGAGTTCTCGATGGTCTCGCCGTGGATCGCGGTGGCCTGGCCGGCGTAGTAACGCAACATGCCGAGCGCGCGGCCGCGATAGGCGCGGGTGCGGCTGAGCGGCGCGCCCATGTCGACGGTATCGAGCGCGGAGAGCTCGTCGAAATGCTTCTCCACGAGGTCGGCGAGCTTGAGCAGCAGCATCTGCCGCTCATAGGGCCTGACCTTGCTCCAGGGGCCCTCGAAGGCGCGGCGCGCCGCGGCGACCGCACGGTTGATGTCCTCGGCATCGCCCTCCGCCACGGTGGCCAGCAATTCGCCGGTCGCCGGATTGCGCGTCTCGAAGCGCTTGCCCGAGGCGGCATCGATCCACTGCCCGTCGATCAGCATCTTCTTGTAGGACCCGTCGGCGAAAGGATGGCGCGCGAGCGAAATGGCTTCGGTCACAGCCATGGTGTTTCTCCCTCGATCTCTGGTGGTTGCGATTTGCTGGAGCTCGGATTGCGGCAAAGCGCAATGCCGTTATGTCCGAAAATCTACAGCGAAGCCAACTCGCGGTAAAGTGAAGGCCGCGTTACGTCCGCGAAGACCACCCATGCCGACAGCGTGGATGATGACGCCACGGCTGTGGCATAAGTCGAGCCCAGCATCACGATCACAACCGCCGGGAGATCCACCGTGCCCCATCCTGCCCTGTCGCCCGATCACACTGCCGTCATCACCGGCGGCGCCTCCGGCATCGGCCTTGCCGCCGCAATGCGGCTCGCCGGCCTCGGCATGAAGGTCTGCATCGCCGATGTCGATGACAAGCGCCTCGAACAGGCCGCCACAAGACTGTCATCGATTGCAAAGCACGGGGCGGCCTCGGTGATGACGGCAAACGTCGACGTCAGCCGGCGCGAGAGCGTGGTCGAACTGGAGGAAGCGGTCCGGACGCGCTTCGGCGGCACCGACCTGCTCTTGAACAATGCCGGCATCCAGCCCGGCAGCAAGATGTTCGGCCCGCTCGACAACTGGCAGCGCATTCTCGGCGTCAACCTCTGGGGCATCATCAACGGCTCGCAGGTGTTCGCGCCCGGGATGATCGCGCGCGGCAAGCCGGCTCTCATCATCAACACCGGCTCCAAACAAGGCATCACCACGCCGCCGGGCGATCCCGCCTACAACGTCTCCAAGGCCGGCGTGAAGGCCTTTACCGAGGCTCTGCAGCACGAACTGCGCAACACGCCCGGTTGCCAGGTGTCGGCGCATCTGTTCATTCCGGGCTTCGTGTTCACGCCGCTGACCGCCAACGGCCGCATCGAGAAGCCGGCTGCCGCCTGGACGCCGGAACAGACGGTCGATTTCATGCTGGAGCGTGTCAACGCCGGCGACTTCTACATCCTTTGTCCCGATAACGACGTGCCGCGCGCGCTCGACGAGCGGCGCATCCTGTGGGCGGCCGGCGACATCGTCGAGAACCGCCCTCCTCTGTCGCGCTGGCACCCGGACTATGCGGATGCGTTCGCGGCGTTCGTGAGAGGGAAGTAGTCCATCCGTCGTCGCGACGAGCGCAACTTCCGGCGGAGCGAGCAGGATCAATTCGCTCGGATTGCGACCGGCTCCGGCTGCGCGACCAGCGCCTCGCCGAGTTCGCATTGCTGATCCCGTGGCATCGAGAAGCAGACCGAAAAACCATCGACGGTGCGGAAGGTCAGCATGCGCTGGGTCGGATCGGACGACTGCTCGACCGCCCATGACGCCAGCGGATAGGCATAGCGCAGCGACGCGTCGCCGAACCGCGTCTGCAGCGCCTTGTCGATCAGCCCAGGCAAGGTCATCGCCAGCGCGCCGACTTGGTTGAGCGACAATTTCAGCCTCGCCTCCTGCCCCTGCGCATCAAGGAATCCGAGAGAAATGGCGCCGCCGTCCTCGGACACAGTGCAGCAGGTCAGGGACTTGGGCTCGATCTCCATCGAGGTTCGCCTCCGTCGCGTTATATACGTCTAACTATATCGCAGCTTGGACGCAAGTCCAACCGTCATAGTAGCAAATGCGGGATCGCCGCGACCCCGGCGAAAGCGATTCTAGATTGGAATGCTTCGCGCGTTTGGGATTGATGCGGACATCGCGCTCACGTCCGGTCCGGCGTCAGCACCAGCAATTGCCGCACCAGGGCCAGCGCGGTCTCGGTCGCGGGATCGGCCGAGATCACGGGCACCGCGAGCACGATCAGGTCGACCGGCTGGTGCGACAGGACGATGATGTGGGTGGCGCTTTCGGCCAGCATGAGCGCGACCAGGCGCTCAACCGCCGCATCGGTCGGCGATAGGCCCCATGGCGCGTCGGCACGCCGCAGCACGCGGTGGCGCGCGAGCAGGTCACGCAACAGCTGCGGATCATAGGCCGCGAGCTCCGCCTCGCGATGGCGGCGCGCAGTCTCGAATACCGGCTGCCGCGCCAGCTCGCTGATCAGCTCGTCGCGCGTACGCGCGCTCGAAGCACCGATCGAAGCGAGCACGCCGGGCTCGCGCGCCTCCAGCAGCGCCCGCAACGCGTCCGTCATCAGACCGATGGTCAGCACCCCGGCCATCGCCACCGCGCCAAGGCGGACGATCTGCGCCGCATCGACATCGGGCCAAACGCAGGCCGCCGCAATGCCGAGCAAGGCGGAGGCGACGAGCCGCAGCGCGGTGAGCCAGAGGCCCTGCCGCTGCGTCTCGGCGCTGGAGCCCGCGAGCAGGATCGCGGTGACGACGAGCAGCGCACCGAGCGCGCCGAGCCGCACCGGCATATCAGGCGCCAGCGCCTTGAAATCGGTCACGATGAAGGGGATCACCAGCAGCGCACCAACCGCGACGCGATCGATGGCGCGATTTTCCGCGGCGAGCAGCGTGCTCCGGTCGCGCGTGAGCAGGAGAAGCGCGCAGACCGCAAAACTTGCGAGCTGGAAGGCGGACAGCACGAGCGTGTAGATGGTCTCGATCCCGGCAGGCGCGACCGCTCCTACAAGACCCATGAGGATGCCACCGAACAGCGCCAGCGCCTTCAAGGCCCGATGCGCGTGCCGCCGCAACAGGCCCTCCGTGACGAGCAGCGCGCCAAGCGGGATCAATGCGGCAGGAATGACCGAAATGCGATCGAGCGCCGCGTTGCCGCTCCACCAGGCCACCCCGCGCAACAGGAACAGAACTGCGACGATGCCGAGAACGAACACGAGCCGTGCGGTCAGCGCGCCGCGCGGATCACGCCGATACAGCATCGCGCCGGCAATGGTCAGCCCGATGCCGCCACACAGATTGACGATGGAATCGGCGACGAGACCCGGCGTCATGCCGCCCCCTTGACCGCCCGCACTCGCGGCCGCAGGCTGCCGAAAGTCCTGGTGTCGTCGAACCAGTGAAGGAGCGGCAGGATCAGCCGCTGCAGCGCCAGCACGGCGGAGGTTGCAAGCAGGGCCGGCAACGAGCCCGACGGCAGCTCGCGCAACAGATAACGGCGCGCGGCCGCCAGATCGATGCGGCCGAGCTGCAGCAGGTCGTCCCCTCTGACATAATCGAGCTCGCGGGCGCAGAAGTCGTTGTAGATCTGATCGCGATGCCTGGGCGCGACCTCGAAGGTCTTCTTCAGCGCGTCGGATCCGCCGGTATAGGCATTGGTGATGACGAAGCGTGCCTCGTCGAAGCCGGCGTCCTCGCCGACACCGAACACGGCGCGATGCGCCTGCATGATGCCGCGCGCGAGCTGCAGATGGATGAAGCTCGACCGCGCCCCCTGTTGCGGAGTGGGAAATACGTCGGAGAAGGTCTCGCAGACCATGCCGACCACGGCCGGCACCTGCGTCACGTTGGAGATCCATTTCGGACGCAGGCCGTCGCGGATGAAGAGCAGCAGCGTCGTCAGGCCGTAGAGCACGCCCGACAGGCCCCGGCCGCGGACATCAGGATCGACCATCACGAGGCCGAGATGGATCACCTGCTGCGGCTCGCCGTCCCGCACGACCTCCATCACCGAGAGCGCATTGAATGCGATCGGCCGGCCGCCGGCCTCTTCCGACACCAGGGTCACGATCGCGCGCGATAAAGTCCCGCGATCGCCGGAGAAGATGCCGTAGGTGAGGCTGCCTTCCGGCATCGTCTTCGCGGCGACCGTCCTGAGATCGGAAACGAGTGCCGCAAGCGCGGCCTCGTCGAGTGTCCGGCCCGGGCTTTCGATGATCCGCGTGCGCAGGCCGGCATGGGTGCGCAGGGTGAGATTCATATCCTCCTGCGCCAGCGCCTTCAGCCAGAAGACAGTGTAGTCATAGCCCCTGCGCAGCACCGTCCAGATCCTCATGCCGCGCGCGCTCCGTCCAAGAATCCCTAGAAGACCATGATGCAGCGGTTAGGACCCATCCGCCAGGCTTCCTGCTTTGCCGCAACCCATGCACCACCCCGCATGAAGACGCCACAGACGCGTCGACGCGCTGCCTGTCACAGTAAACGCAGATTGAACAAAAAGTCGGGCAACACGAAAGACGGTGGGCGCTGCCGCGGCCACCGCCTCTCTGGTCCATGGAGGAAGTCAGACCGTCTTCTACGCCGCCTTGGAGACCTCCATCAGCAGGCGCTCGGCTTTGGCATCCTCGATGCGGTTCACGAGCCTGCTGCTCTCGTGGTTGTCGCGGACGGTCTTGGTCAGGGTCACGCAGGTCTGCACCAGCATCACGATGCCCATCGTCAGGTAGCCTTTCATCCAGAGATCGATCGGCAGGAAGAAGATGCCGAGCGCGACGAGGAAGGCGGAAGCGGCGAAAGAGCCGTAGGTGAAGGTGACCCAGGCACCGGTGTGGGGTTGAGCATTCTGATTCATGGTCGTCTCCTGTTGAGATTGGGTGGCGGTTGATCGGATATGAATGGGGTCAGGCGGCGCGCTTCGCCTTCAGCCGGGCCAGCACGTCGTCGGCGGTGCTCTTGATGCGCGGGCCAAAACCCTGCGCCGCGAGCTTTTCGGCGACGCTGAGCGGGGCTGTGGCCGCATCGAGCTCCATCAGCGCCTCGTCGGCCGCCTGCACTTCCAGCTGCCGTTCGCGCAACCGCTTCAAGGTCGCTTCCGCTTCCGGCAAGGTGCATTCATAAGGCCGCGCCGCCTCGATGCCGCCACGGCGTAGCGCGCGAACGGCTTCAGCAGCGCGCGCGATGCGCCGGCCGCGATCGAGCTCATTGATCCGCGCTTCGGCATTCGCCACATGGCGCTTCAGCCGCACCGTCTCAGCCGCGAACAGCGCCCGCGCCGTACTGGCCGCATCGCGCTCGGCCTCCAGATTGGCGATCGCCTGCGCCGCCTCGCGCGCGAGATCTTCGCGCCCGCCATCCAGTGCGGCGGTGGCCCGGATTTCGAGATCGGCGATCCGGCCCTGGACGGCCTCCAGCCGCCTGCCCTCCTGCTGGTCCTGCGCGATCGCGATCGCCAGCGCCCGCTTGCTGCGATCGAGGGCGGCGGCGGCATCGCGCATCTGCTGGTCCAGCAGCACGAGCGCAGTGCGGTCCTGCAGCTCGTCCTCCACCACAGCGGCGCTGCCGCGAAACAGTGTCAGAACGGTCTTGAACATTGTCGGCTCCCTGCTATGAGCATTGCTCATGGATTTGTTATAGAGAAAATATGAGCGGCGCTCAAGACATATTTTGAACGTCGCTCAAGAAAATGGTTAAGGATGTCCAAAACCTTGGAACGACGCGCAAAGCAGCGCGAGGCGCTGATCGATGCCGCAGAAAAAGCAATTGCTGCCAAAGGCTTGGCTGGCCTGAAAACCCGGGACCTGGCCCAGGAGATCGGCGTTGCCAATGGTGCCGTCTATAATCTCGTGGCCGATGTCGACGAACTCGTGCTCTTGGTGGGATCGCGCACCCTCGCCCGACTCGATGCCGAATTGGCCGCGGCGGACAGCGGCGGGCCGTCCATCCCTGAAGCAGCCCTGGTCCGCATCGCGCTCGCCTATTGTGATTTCGCGGCCAAGAATCTCGAACTCTGGCGGGCCCTGTTCGAGCATCGGATGGCGCCGGACAAGCCGCTGCCCGATTGGGCGGTCAGCGAGCAGATGCATCTGTTTCGCCACATCCACCAGCCGCTCGCTGTTCTCTTCCCGCGCCGCTCGGCGGAGGAAAGCAGCATCACCGCGCGGAGCCTGTTCTCCGCGGTGCACGGCATGGTGGCGCTGGGGCTCGAACGGAAGCTAGTCGCCGTCCCGCTCGCCCTCCTGCGCCGGGAGATCACCACCATGGTGAAAGCGATGGTGACGGGCCTGGTGGCTGCGGCGGGATGAACCGTGCTGGGGATGGCCGGCTTATTGCATTCACGGAGAATTCACAGCGAAACCGTCAATGCATTTATGGTTGTCAGCGGCAACGGGGATTATGGAGCGCTGACCGGTCTGGAGGCTCCGCTCCAGTGAATCGGCAAGGAAGCATCACCATGAAACGATCGATCGTGACTGTCCTCATCTTCGCCGCAACGCTGCCGCCCTCGGCGGCGCTGGCCGCCGGTGCCAACACCGTCAATGGCGCGGCGGCCCTGGCGCTGGCCGGAGTCGTGGCGCCTTATTCTCCGCTGCTTCCGGCTGTCTACAAGAAGGCGGTGGCGGGCATCTTCGACGGCAATCCCGATGCCTCCTACAAGGACAAGATCACCGTTGCCGCCGACAAGATCGTCTGCCGCACCTCCAACGTCGACATCACGGCGCGGTCCTGCGAACTGACCTTCGGCAAGAGCACGGAGAAGTTGACCGGCCGCGCCGCCAACGAGATTTACGCAACCCTCGCCACGGCCGGCATTCCGTCCGACGGCGCGGCAGGCTCGGTGTTCGAAAGTCTCTCGAAGCTCGATTGCACGCTCGATCCGGCGGCCCTCAAGGACAAGGCCGGTGGCGGTGCCACCTGCAGTTACGGGCCGGCGGATTGATCCGGCCGCAACCTGATCGACTTTGCGGATCCCCGCTCGCGCTGACGTTTAAACGTGCGCGCATTTACCGGTCGGAAAGGCCTGTTGTCGTTCAATCGAACGATGGCACAGATACGCATGGAAGTTCGCGATATAAACGGCAGGCCGCTGCCGGACCATTGCGACGATTTTCTCGACCTTCGCCTTCCCGTCGATCATTCGCGCCTGGCGCAGAGCCTGCTGCGGATGATCCGCGACGATCACGGCCAGCTCTCGGCGCGAAGCGTCCATTTCTTCCGCGATGGCGAGGAGATCGGCTCCTGGTCGCTCGAGCGTGAGCGCGCGGAGATGGCCTTCACGGGACCGCGTGAACAGACGCCATCTGCCGCCGCGTGACGGTCGAACCTGTTCAAGCAGCCTTATTCGAAGCTGTTTGTTTCGTCCGCACCAGCAGAGCTGTGCCTAGCAGCAACGCGCTGGCGAGGAAGATGACCGCGACGAAGGCATGGTCGAAGGCAGCATGGGCGTTTGAGGTGACGAGCGCCGCCGCTTCGGCCGGCAGGCGCTCTGCCGCGATCAGGGCCTCGTCGATGCTGTCGCGCGCGGCGTCGGGGACGCCGAGCCCGTCCGGCAGCACCATGAAGGCGGTATAGACCCCGGACAGGATGCTGCCGAAGATACTGATGCCGATGGTGCCGCCGAGTTCGACCGAGACTTCCTCGATCGAGGCGGCCATGCCTTCGCGGCCCTCGGGCGCGTGATTCATGACCGCGTTGGACGCGGCCGCCATGGATGCCCCCAGTCCAAGGCCGTTGATTGCGAAGCAGATCAATTGCAGGACGAGGTTTGCGTCGTAGCAGAGGAGATAGCCCGCTGCGCCGAGACCGCCGATCAGCAGCGCGCCCCCCATGGTGTTCGCCGCTCCCACGCGACGGAGCGCCAGGCTCGCCAGCGGTCCGCCGACGAACGCCGCCAGGGGGGCCGGCAGGATATATAGCGCCGCCTGCAGCGGCGAATATCCGAGCACAAGCTGCAGACGCTGGCTGATCGCCAGTTCGGGACCGGCGATCGCCAGCGCCGCGACGATCGCTGTCATCACGCCGAGCGTGAATTCGCGGTTGCTGAACAACGTGAAGTCGATGAGGGGCTCCTTGAGACGCAGTTGACGGCGGACGAAGACCAACAACATGCCGACCGTGCCGACTGCCGCGGCCGCCATGACGGCGTAAGGGGGACTGGCGCTGCCGAACTCCTCGACGACATAGGCGAAGCCGACCAGCCCGGCCATCGCCTGTAGCGACCCCACCAGGTCCCAGTTGCGGCCGGGGCGGTCGCCCGGCGCAGGAATGAGCAGCAGCGCGGCGGCGAGGGAGACGACGACCAGGGGAACGTTGATCAGGAAGACCGATCCCCACCAGAAATATTCCAGCAGCACACCGCCGACGAGCGGGCCGACGGCCGCGCCGCTCGACGCAACGGCTCCCCAGATGCCGATGGCGAGCGCCCGTTCGTGATCGTCGGTGAAGGTGACGCGAATGATCGACAGGGTCGCCGGCATCATCAGCGCCGCACCGATGGCGAGCAGAACCCGCCCGCCGATCAGAACCGCCGGCGTTGGCGAGTAGGCCGCCACGATGGAGGCGATCCCGAACACCACAAGACCGCCGACGAATGTCCGTTTGTGACCGAGGCGATCACCGAGGGCGCCGAAGCCGGGAAGCAGACCGGCAACGACAAGGCCGTAAGCCATGACGATCCACAGCTTCTCCGACGCCGTCGCCGCAAGCTCGCGGGTGAGGCTGGGCAGCGCCGTATACAGCACCGTCATGTCGATGACGATCAGAGCCAGCGCGCTGGATACGGTCAGCAGGATCAGCCAGCGATTACGTTTCGACATCAGTGCACCCGTCCGCGAACACCATCGATCCAAGCTCTGTTCCATCCGTGCGTCGCTCGGCTCCAGCACGTTCACTGCTCCTGCTAGATCCCATCGCGGTGAGTCATCCGACCGTTCATCATTGTCAGCTGAATATTGACCTTGCCGATTTCGTGAGGCGCGACATCGAACAGGTTCTTCTCGAGCACGATCAGATCGGCCAGCTTGCCGACCTTGATGGAGCCGATCTTATCCTCCATGCGAAGCTGGTAGGCGCCGTTCAGGGTATAGCCTCGGATGAGTTCCGGCAGGCTCAGGCGTTCGGTCGCGGGCGGATGAACCAGGCCGTCGGGCTTGCCTGGCTCCTGACGCGTATGGCCGGCCTGCAACGCCTCGAGCGGCTTGATGACGACCTTGGAGCCGGTCGCCAGGGCATCCATTCCGAACGACACTGTGACGCCTTCGTCGATAAACGTCTTGAAGGTGTACATGCGGCTCCAGCGCTCTTCGCCGTAGATCTCGCGGACCCGACGCTGGCTGATGTCCGGCACGCCCCACTGGATCTGGGTATTCGCGATCACGCCAAGCTTTCTGAAGCGCGGAATATCCGACGGCGCGGTGAGGAATGCGTGGCAGATGGTATGGCGGCGGTCGCCGGGGCCGTTCTTGCCAAACGCGGCTTCGTAGCCGTCCAGGCTCATTCGGACCGCGGCATCGCCCACGGCATGAAGGTGCGTGTCGATCCCCTCCGCATGCGCCTGGCGCAGGATCCGGTTCAACACGGGCGAGGGCAATAACGGCTCGCCGCGCCGATCCGGCTGCCCGGCATAAGGCTCCAACAGATAGGCGGTACGGCTCAGCTCGGTGCCATCGACGATCAGCTTGAGCACGTCCGCCTTGACCAGCGGGGTGCGATAGCGCTTCCGATAGGCCCGAATGGTCGGCAACGGATCGACATTGGGATCATTGTGATAGAGGCTGCCAATCACGCGCTGCAACAACTTGCCGCGCTTCTCGAGGTCGACCAGCATGTCGAAACCGTGATGCTGCTCGGTCGGCCACGCGCTGAAGCCCGCATCGAAGAAGGTGGTGATGCCGGCAGCCGCGAGCTTGGGCTGCCATTCCTCGATCGCCGCGGCAGCCGACTTCAGGCCGAAGGGTTCGATGCCGTGCTTTTCGAGCGTCTGCAGCACCGCGAACAGCGCCGGCACTTCCGAGATGAAGCCGGTCGGCTCGCCATTGGGATCCTTTTCGTACCAGGAGGAGCCGGGCACGACATCGCGCGGGGTATCCTTCGTAATGCCGGCCATCTCCAGCAGCCTGGAATTGACCCAGTAGCTGTGCAGGTCGCAGCTCACGAGCAGTACGGGCCGGTCGGGGAAGATCGCGTCCAGCGCTTCCTTGCGAGGCCCTGAAGCAGGAAACGCGGCAGCGATCCATCCGAAGCCAAGGATGAACTTTTCGTCGGGATGCGTTTTCGCATAGTCGCGGAGGATGGCGTAGATGCGCTCCGGATCTTCCTCATTGACCCAGGCGCCGCGGGCGAACGCAAGCGTGCAAAGGTGCCAATGCGCCTCCACGAAGCCCGGCATCAACATGCGTCCCTGGAGGTCGATGATCTCCGCCCCGCGTCCGGCAAACTTCATGGCCCCAGCATCATCGCCGACGTAGGCGATCTTTTCTCCCTTGACGACGACAGCCTGCGCCCAGGGCTTGGACTCCTCCACCGTGTAGACGCGGCCACCGCGAAAGACGGTCGTACGGTTGGGGGCGGCCCAGGCTGGAGCCGAGGAAGAGGCCGCGAATGTTGCGGCCGCAGCAGCGGTCGCGACCATCTGCCGACGCGTCATTCCTCCGGCGTCCGACTTCGATGCCGCAAAAAGCGAACTGATGGTTGGACCGCATGCAATGCACATTGTTTTCCCCTTCAGGACGTCCGCAGCCCGGCAAGCTGCGTCGCTGCCGAATGTCTCCCCAGCATCAGGTGAAGCTCGGGAATCGGCCGCCAGCAAACAGGGCCGGCCGGAGTCGAGACCAGTTGGACGCGAACTGGAAAGTGTCGAGATCGGTGTAGGTCTGACCGATCACCTGCATGCCCGAGGGCATCCGATCCTCGACCACGCCAAGCGGGACATCGATGACCGGATAGCGGTTGAGGAGGTTCCAGTGCCAGGTCAGCGCGAAGCCCAGTCCGGTGCCCACCCACGGGTCCACCTTGTCCTCCTTGCTCTTGAACATGTCGGCGCGGACAAGCGGCGTCGCCATCGTCGGCATGAGCAAGACGCGGTAGCCTTTCCCGAACACGCGTTGTTGGACTTGCCGGTGCAGTTGGTCCAGCAGCTGTTCGGCTTCTTCGGCCTGGCGCGGTCCGACGGCTCCGATCTGGTCGAGCATCTCGGTCATATAGGGCGAGAGCTGATCTCGATGGGCATTCGAGATCTCGATCGCAGTGCCGATGGAGGTCGACATCAGCCCGCGAATGTAGACGAACTTCTGGGACTTCGAGAAGCCGCAATCGACCTCGTCCACGACGCAACCGGCCGCGCGCAAGCTCTCGATCCCCTTCAGCATGGCCGCCTTCACCGGCGGGATGACGTCGGCAATGGCGGCGCCCCAATCCACGGCGATGCGCCACCCCGAAAGGCGCGGGTAATGGGCGGGATAGTCCAGACGAGGCCGCATCGTCGCCATGCTCTTCTCGGAAGGCCCGACGATGGCGTTCTGGAAATGGACGATGTCGTCGAACCGCCTCGCGAGCGGGCCCGAGGTCGCGAAGGGGATTTCCCCACCCGCGACGCGCCCGAATGGCGGCCTGAAGCCATAGAGGCCGCATTGCGAGGCGGGAATCCGGATCGAGCCGCCCATATCCGAACCCATGGCGAGCGTCGCGAAACCTGCGGCCAGCGCCGCCGCCGATCCGGCGGACGACCCGCCCGGGGAGTATTCGAGATTCCACGGATTGCGTGTGGTGCCCCAGGCGCGGGTCGAAGCGCCGAGGAAGAGGTAGAACTCCGGCACCGTCGTCTGGAACGGCATCACGGCGCCGGCCGCCTCGAGCGCGTCGGTGATCGCCGAGCTTTCCGTTGCGGGCGGCGAGTCCTTGAGGAGGAGCGAGCCTTGCGTGATCCGCCAACCCGGCCTGCTGAATTCATCCTTGATGGCAACCGTGATTCCTTCCAGCGGCCTTGCGGTCCCGCGCCGATAGCGGTCTTCGGACTGTTTGGCCTCCTTGAGCGCCTGATCGAAGTGCTCATAGGTGATGCAATTGACCTTCGAATTAAGGGCCTCGATCCGCTTGATCTGCGCCTTCAAGAGATCGACCGGCGACGCCTTCCTGGCCCGGAACATGGCGATGAGATCGTCGACGGAGGCGTAGGAGAGCGGATCGTCGGCCTCGGCCCGCGCGGCCGCAAAGCCAAGCTCGGACGCAACCAACGCCGCGCCGGCGCCTTTGATGAGCGTTCGTCTATCGATCATATGCGCCTCCGCGCTTTCGTCCACGCGCCCTCGCGCATGACTGCGTTCGCGAAATTGAAGCTCACGGGGCATTCCAAACCTTTGCGGTAGATCAAGCGCCATCGCGGTCCGCGATGGAAATAGTTGCGATTGCCGACATGGCGGGAAACCAAGCTCTGTCAGGCGATGCCTGAGAGGATGACAATGAGCATTGCCGCAACCAGATCGGTCGCAAGATGCAAAAGGTTGCTTGTGCGAGTCGCACGGCCGCACCGCTCGCATTTGCATTTGCGGAAAATTGTCTTCGACCTGTTGCCGAGATCGTCGCTCGGTCGCCAGTGATGCGTCCGTAACTTTCCGGACAGGAGAGTAACGATGTGCTTCGTCCTAGATAGTGGCGGATTGGGCTGTCTGCTCGCGAGATCGGCGAGATCAACGATAGAGCAAGGGGGATGAGAATGTTTACGATCGCGCACGCAGCGACCTGGCTCGTGGTCGGGCTGATTGGCGGCAGCCTCGCCGGGATGCTGGTGAAAGGCCGCAAAGCCGGATTTGGCTTGCTTGCAAACATCGGGCTCGGATGCGCAGGAGCCGTCATCGGCGGCGCGTTGTTCGCATTGTTCGGGCTCTTCCCCAGCCTGGAGAGCATCGTCATTTCGCTGCGAGACGTCGTGGCAGCCTTCATCGGCTCGCTCGTCGTGCTGGCGGCAATCTGGCTGTGGCACGCGCGATCCGGCGCGTGAACTGCATCAGGGCACCTGAGTTCCAATATGACATGTGTTGGATTGGAACCGCGCGATTCGCACAACATCGCTGTACGGAGGCGGCCTCGTTTTCTTCGCGCACATGTCGCGAAGAACAAACTGCCGCCGCATTATGCCATATCATCTCGGCTCAAGATCGTCGGGATGATCGACTTCGACTCACGCGACGATACTCTCAAAAACACTTGACGATTAGTCGATGAGGCGCCGCGGCCTCGAGCAACCTTCACCGGCTGCGAGACCGCAATGCGCGACTGCGCAGCAATCCCGAAAAAAGATCCAACGACAACATGGGATGCGCGAGGCGAATTGGGGAGCCATCATGGGACGTCTGTCCGATCGGCGCGGCGAGAGCGAATATCCTAGATATGTGACTGATGGCGGCGACGACCCGGATTCGCTGCCGGAAATGTTCTGGCATGCCGAGCAGGACCGGATCAGGGCGCCTGATCGCTTTCCGAGGCTGGGCGTACAGGACGTTCCTCCGCCGCCCCGCGAGCGCAGATCATTCAACGTGCTTCTCCTGCTGGGTGCCGTGGTACTGGCCGCGGCAGCGGCCAGCTACGCCGCGCTGGTGCTGGTGCCGCGCTGGTCCGGCGCGCCTCTCAGCGATAGCCGCGCCGATGCGTCGGTGGGTCCGCCAACGACCGCAGCCGCGCCGCCGATTGCAACACCCGCCTTCGTTCCGAGCGTGACCTCGGCCAGTGCGGCCCCTGCCGCTGCGTCCGCTCCGCCAATCTCGGGCTCGCCGCTGCGCGAGGACGATCGCTTGGCGAGTCCCGAGACGCGGACCGCCAACGTTGCGCCGACCGCACGCGCCCTGCAGACGACGAGCGCGGTCCAGGGCGTCACCGACACCGAGATCCGCCTCGGCATGGCAGCGCCGTTCGGAGGGCCCGGCAGGGACATGGGCCGCGAGCTCAAGCTGGGTATCGAGACCGCGTTCAACCAGGTCAACGACAATGGCGGCGTCCACGGCCGGCAGCTCAAGCTGGTCACCGCCGACGACGGCTACGAGCCGACGCGAACGCTGGACGCGATGAAGCAGCTTTACGAGAAGGACAAGGTGTTCGGCTTCATCGAAAACTACGGCAGCCCGACCGCCCTGATCTCCGTCCCCTACGCGCTGGAGCACCATGCGCTCTATTTCGGCGCGTTCACCGGCGCGCCCTCGCTCCGGCATGATCCACCGGACCGTTACGTGTTCAACTTCCGTGCCGGTTATGCCGAGGAGGTCGATGCCATCATTCATTATCTGGTGAAGATCCGGCGTCTGCGTCCGGAGGAGATCGCAGTCCTCACTCAACAGGACGCCTATGGCGATGCAGGGTGGGACGGCGTGACCAAAGCCCTTCGCACCCTCCGCGGCGGCGATGCACCCGCCATCCTCCGCATGTACTACAATCGCAACACCGTCAACGTCGATGCAGCGGTGGCGCAACTGCGCCGGAAACCCGGGATCAAGGCAGTCGTGCTCGTGGCGACGTTTCGTCCGGCGGCGAAATTCATCGAGAAGACTCGCGAGCTTTATCCGGACATGATCTACGCGACGATCTCGGGTGTCGGCAGCACCGGCCTCGCCAATGAGCTGATGCTGCTCGGCCCGCGCTTCGCGGACGGCGTCATCTGCACCCAGGTCACGCCGCCGGTGGACAGCTATGCCTCGGTGGCGCTGAACTACAAGAAGGCGCTCGCCAAATACTTTCCCGGCGAGCAGCCGGATTACGCGTCACTGGAAGCCTACCTCACGGCCAACATCCTGATCGAAGGATTGCGGCGGGTCGGCCCGGCGTTCGACACCGAGGCGCTGGTGGACACGATGGAGAACATGCGCAACTACGAGCTCGGGCTCGGGCCGAAGGTGAATTTCGGGCCGTCCGACCACCAGGCGGTGCACAAGGTCTGGGGCACGCAGCTCGACAAGTCCGGGCAGTATCACGCCGTCGATCTGGAATAGGCTTGATCAGGCCGTGGCCTGACGCGGCGCACTTGCGATCGTCAGGCGATGCGCGGATGCGCCTTCTGGTGCCAGGCCCAGGCCGAGCGGATGATATGGCCGAGGTCGGAGCGGCGAGCTTTGAATCCGAGCTGCCGTTCGGCCTGGGAGGGATCTGCGACCAGGATGGCGGGATCGCCGGCGCGGCGCTCGCGATAGACCAGCGGCACGGACTCGCCGGTCTCGTTGCGGATCGCATCCACGATCTCGCGCACCGAATAGCCGGTGCCGGTGCCGAGATTGAAAGCGCCGCCTGGATCGTCCTGAAGCAGCCGCTCGATGGCGGCGATATGCGCCGCGGCGAGATCGTCGACGTGGATGTAATCGCGCACTGCCGTGCCGTCCGGCGTATCATAATCGGTGCCGAAGATCGCGAAATCATGCACGTGGCCGAGGATCGCCATCAGCGCGCGCGGGATCAGATGCGTCTCGGGATCGCGCAATTCGCCGATCACGCCCGACGCATCGGCCCCGCAGGCATTGAAATAGCGCAGGCTGATCGCGTTGAAGCCATAGGCAGCGCGATAATCGGCGAGGATCTGCTCGATCATGTATTTTGAGCGGCCGTAAGGATTGACGGTCGGCCCCGCCGCGCTTTCCGGGATCGGCTCGCGGCCCGCATTGCCGTAGACGGCTCCCGTCGATGAGAACACCAGGCGGTTACAGCCGGCCTCACGCATGCCCTGCAGCAGACCGAGCGTGCCGGCAACATTGTTAACGTAATATTTTTGCGGATGGGCCAGCGACTCGCCGACGGCACTCGACGCCGCGAAATGCATCACTGCCTGGACATCGTATTGACGGATGGTCGAAGCGACCTTGGCGCTGTCGCCGACGTCGCCGAACACCAGCGGTCCCCAGCGGACGAAGCTCCGATGGCCCGAGGTCAGATCGTCATAGCACACGGGCAGAAACCCGGCCTCTGCGACCGCCTTGCTGCAATGAGATCCGATATAGCCGGCGCCACCAGCAATCAGGATCGCGCCCCTATTCCGCATCAGTACGCATTCCTTTGTTCAATCGCTTTAACCGGCCTGCCGGCGGTGCCGGTCGCAGCCAAATAAATCCCGACGATAAGCCATTCGCGCTGCAAGCACAAAACGGCATCTCCGATAACGTTAATCCGCGGCGGAGCGATTGCCCAAGCTGGGAGAACCACGGGGTTCCACATTCGGCGGCCCGCCGCAAGGGCTGGACTGGACGAAGCTATCGCGACAATCCTGGGGCGCCTCTGCGATCAACAGGGGTGGCCCACCGCATGGTTCTATCGTATGAGAGTCGTCATTCTCTTCCGGCTCGCGCTCGCTCTCCGATTTCGCGCCGTATCGCGGTGGCCTCGTTGGCGAAATCCGGGATCGTGACAGCCCCCGCGGAAGGGACGGAATGGAGATGCGCCGTGAGTGAGCAATCGGGCAGTGTCGTCGCGCCACAAGCCAGCCCCGCTCCCGCCGGTGTCCCCCGCACGACGAGCGCTCCAACTGGCGGTGCGCTGGCGCGGCTCGCGATTCCGCTGTTCGCCGTCGTGGTCGCGCTCGCATTCGTGGGTCTCGCCACGCTGCGCTGGGATGCCTGGGTCGGCAACGCCGCGATCCAGACCACCAACGATGCCTATGTCCGGGCCGAGCTGACGAAACTCTCCAGCCGCGTCGCCGGCGAAGTGCTCAAGGTGGCGGTCAGCGATTTTCAACGCGTCAAGACAGGTGACCTGCTGGTGCAGATCGATCCCGCCGATTACGAGGCGCAGGTTGCGCAGGCCGAGGCGACAGTGGAGGCAGCGCAGGCCGCGCTCGACAATCTGAGCAACCAGATCGAGCTGCAATATGCGACGATCGCCCAGGCCGAGGCGCAGCAGGTCTCGGCGACCGCAGCCGAAGTCGAAGCCCAGCAGGAACAGCAGCGGCAACAGTCGCTGTCGCAGAGCGAGGCCGGCACGAAGCAGAGGCTGGAACAGGCGACCGCGGCCTATGCCAAGGCGCAGGCCGACGTGCGCGCGAGCCGCGCGGTGATCGCCGCGCAACGCCACCAGCTCGACGTCTTGACCGGCACCAAGAAGCAGCGCGGCGCCGACCTCGCCGGCGCCAAGGCCGCACTCGCGGCCGCGAAGCTGAAGCTCGGCTATACCCGGATCACCGCGCCGTTCGACGGCGTCGTGGGCGAGCGGCAGGTACAGCCCGGCGACTACGTCAATATCGGCAGCAATCTCATCGCGGTGGTGCCGCTGCCGCACGTATATGTGGTCGCCAACTACAAGGAAACGCAGCTGACGCATGTCACGCCGGGCCAGCCTGTCGACATCTCGGTCGACACCTTCCCCGGCCAGCGCTTGCACGGCCGCGTCGAGCGGATCGCACCGGCGTCCGGCTCGCAATTCGCGCTGCTGCCGCCCGACAACGCCACCGGCAATTTCACCAAGGTGGTGCAGCGGATCCCGGTGCGCATCCAGCTCGACGACGACCAGCCGCTGCTGGCACGGCTGTTGCCGGGCATGTCGGTGGTGACCCATATTCACACCGATCGCACCGATGGCGGACGCTAGCGCCGCAAATCGCGGGCCGGTCTCGCGCGGCGAGGTCGCGCGCTATCCGCTGTTTGCCGTGGTCGCCGTGCTGCTCGGCGCGTTTCTCGCCAATTTCGACAGCCGGCTCACCTCGGTCGGCCTGCCGGACCTGCGCGGCGCGTTCTCGCTCGGCTTCGATGAAGGGGCGTGGCTTTCCACCGCTGGGATCGGCTCGCAGATCTTCATCGCGCCCGCGGTCGCCTGGCTTGCGACGGCGTTCGGACTGCGGCGGGTGCTCGGCATTCCGAGCCTGATCTATGCGCTGACCTCGCTCGTGATTCCATTCGTGCACCACTATCCGACGCTGATTGCGCTGAGCATCGTGCACGGCATGCTGCTCGGCACCTTCGTGCCGGCGACCTTGATGATCATCTTCCGCAACCTGCCGATCCGCTGGTGGCTGCCGGCGATCTCGCTCTATTCCATCCGCGTCGGCTTCGCGCTGGATTCGTCGACCTCGCTGGTCGGCTTCTATGTCGAGCATCTCGGCTGGCAATGGCTGTACTGGCAGGGCGTCGTGCTCGCACCGCTGATGGGACTGATGGTCTATCTCGGCACGCCGGCCGAGCCGGTCAATCGCGAGCTGTTGAAGGACGCCGACTGGGGCGGCATGCTGTTGCTCGGCACTTCGGTCGCGATGATCTATGCCGGCCTCGACCAGGGCAACCGGCTCGATTGGCTGCAATCCGGCACGGTGATGGCGCTGCTGCTCGGCGGCGCCGCGCTCCTGGCCATTTTCCTCATCAACGAGGCGCTGGTCCGCCAGCCCTGGGCGCACGTGAACGTGCTGTTCTCGCGCAATATCGGGCTCTCTCTGACGGTCATCCTGCTCTACACCTTGACCAGCCTCTCCAACTCCTCGCTGGTGCCGAACTTCCTCGGCACCATCACCCAGTTGCGGCCCGAGCAGAGCGGCATGCTGCTGCTGATCTACGGCGCACTGCCGATGGTCGTGCTCGTGCCGGTCTCGATCTGGCTGCTGCGGCATCTCGATCCCCGCATCGTCGTCGTCATCGGTTTTGCGGCCTTCGCCAGCGCGAACCTGCTCGGCACCCAGGTGACGCATGATTGGGCGCGCGAGGACTTCGTCCCGATCGTGCTGCTGCAGTCGATCGGCCAGGCCTTCACGCTGCTGCCGATCATCATCGTGGCGCTGGCCAATTCCGATCCCTCGCGCGCGACGGCGTTCGCGGCCTATATCCAGATCATGCGGCTCGGCGGCGCCGAGATCGGCG
The DNA here is from genome assembly GCF_032487775.1 of Bradyrhizobium sp. SZCCHNR3119. Lineage (NCBI taxonomy): Bacteria > Pseudomonadati > Pseudomonadota > Alphaproteobacteria > Hyphomicrobiales > Nitrobacteraceae > Bradyrhizobium > Bradyrhizobium sp. SZCCHNR3119. Next base: position 1,378,276 of record NZ_JAUEUV010000001.1, read on the forward strand.
TCGCCTTGATGGGCACCTGGCTGCGCGTGCGCGAGCAGGTGCACTCCGCCTATCTCGGGCTCAATATCCAAAGCGGGGATGCCGACGTGGTGCGGGTGCTGCAGCGGCTCATCAGCTATTTTTCCAGCCACGGCGCCGGAGAGGCGCAGGGCCGCGCGATCGGCACCCTCGCGGGCCAGGTGCAGCGCGAAGCCAACGTGCTCGCTTATATCGACGGCTTCTGGCTGTGCTTCTGGCTTGCGATCACCGCGCTCGGCTTCATCGCCCTGATCACGCGCGCCCCACAGGGGCCGTTCTCACCGACACCGTTCAAGCTGATAGGCAGGCCGACGCGGCAGCTCGACGTCCCGCGGTCCTGAGCCGACGCTCTTACATATGATGGCCTTGTGTTGCAGACCTGCGACACCGGGACCCGGAGGCATCCAACATTTCCGCCGCGCCGAGGATTGGATGATCGACATCATCCAAGCGTCCCCTCCCCTCATGCAGCTTTCACATAGGTGGAATCAGCAATCGCGACTACGCTGTCGCAGGACCTTCACCCGAGTTTTTTACGGTTGGCGCCGTTTGCAGGGGTGGTGACGGCAATAACGAAGGGGAAAACCATGAGGATACGGACGGCAACGATGGTCGCCGTGGCGGGGCTGCTGGCGGCCTCGTCGGCGCGTGCGGCCGAGGGCACAGATGCCGAGATCGCGCTGTTGAAGCAGCAGCTCAAGATGCTCGAGCAGAAGCTCGACAGGTTGCAGAAGCAGACGACGGCCAATACGCAGGCCGCGGCGACAGCCAACGCCAAGGCGGACACGGCGAAGGCCGACGTCAAATCCGCGGTCGCCAACGCCAATGCGGCGATCCCGACCAAGGGACCGGTGGTGGCGACGGGCGTGGTCGTGACGATGCCGAACAACCGGCCGACGATCTGCACCGCCGACGAGCAGAACTGCATCGCGCTGACGAGCCGCCTGCATTGGGACGTCGGCGGCTATGATTATCGTCCGAACAGCGCAGCGACGTCGCCACAGAAACTGGACAGCGGCGAGAATGTCCGTCGCGCGCGCATCGGTGTATTGGGCAAATTTCTCGGTGATTGGAACTACGCACTCATTTACGACTTCGGCGGCTCCTCCGACGGCTTCGGCGGCACGGCGCCCGGCTCCCTTCCCGGCGGCGGCACCTCCGGCATCGAGAACGCCTATCTGAGCTACACCGGCCTCAAGCCGTTCGGCGGCAAGATGGCCATCGAAGGCGGCATCATGGACCTGCCGTGGACGCTCGACGAAGCCACCAGCTCGAACGACATCCTGTTCATGGAGCGCGCCTCGGCAGGCGTCGTCGCCACCAACATCGCTGCTGGCGACTTCCGGTCAGCCATCGGCACGCGCTGGTGGAACGACACGTTCTGGGCTGGCGGCTACGTCACCGGACCGACGACCGGTGCGATCCACTCCGCCTCCAGCGTCACGCCCGCTGGCACCAGCGAGCAATATGGCGCGGTGGCGCGCGTTGCCGGCCAGGTCGTCAGCGGCCCGGATTATTCATTCCACCTTGGCGCCGACGCGGAATGGCTGATCCAGCCGCCGCGCAACCTCGTCACGCAGGCGCAGACGCTGACCCTGAGCGACCGTCCCGAGCTGCGCATCGATCCGACCTCGCTGGTCTCGACCGGCGCCATCGCCAACGTCTCCGGTGCCCAAGTCTACGGCGTCGAGGCCGCGGGCAATTACGGACCACTGTTCTTCCAGGGCGAATACTACTGGTTCAACATCGATCGCACGGCCAACACCGGCTTGCCGCCGTTCGGCGCATCCAGCCTGAAATTCCAGGGCGGCTACGCCGAAGCGAGCTACGTGCTGACCGGCGAAAGCCACAAGTACAATCCGGCCTCGGCCTCCTATGGCGGCATCGCGCCGGCGCATCCGTTCTCGCTGCAGGGCGGCAGTTGGGGAGCCTGGGAGGTCGCCGGTCGCTTCAGCACGATCGACCTGAACGATCAGCTCGCGACTGCCGCTGGCATCGCCGGCGGACGGCAGAACATCTACACGGCGGGCCTGAACTGGTACGTCAGCAGCAACATCCGCTTCATGTTCAATTACCTGCATGGCGACATCTCCAAACAGGCCAGCTCGACCAGCACCGTCAATGCAGGTTCGAGGTTCGATGCCTTCGCGATGCGCACGCAGGTCGCGTTCTGATCCGATCGTGCTCTGACCTGACGGCTTAAGGACTAGGGCCCGGCGCTTGCGCCGGGCTTTAACGTTTCGGAGCTGAGATCGCCTCGCCAGGCGAACGCTTCGGCTGGATATTGTATGCCGCTGCGGCAGAGCGCGAGATCTAGCCGTGAACAGACGACGCACCTGACGGCGCCAGCGATTCGGACATGCTTCGTTCCAGGCGCGTTCCAGAAGTTAAGAGGCGCGCTGAGGGCGTTTCGTTTTGAAGCATCTGGCGTACGCGACCGCTCATGCCCTCGCCAGCGCGAGCAGGCCCGGCGTCCGCCGCCGGGCCTTAACTTTTCGAGCTTGTACCGAATGCTCGCGTCGTCCTCGTTCGGCGGGACTATGGCGTGCGAGGCACGCCAGCACCGATATCTAGCGGTGAACAACTAACGTACTCGGCTTCATCAGCGATTCGGACATGCTTCGTTCCGACCGCGTTCCGAAAGTTAAGAAGGACACCGCTGGCGTCGCATTCTGGCACAGCGCCGCTGCGCCTCACGCCTTCGGCAATTCGTCCAGCGGCCATTTCGGGCGCTTGATCGTCTTGTACGGCAAGGTCGTGAGATCGCGCGCCACCACGCCCGGCGCGTCCACCGTGATCACGGCGGTTGCGATCGGTGCATAGGCGGCACGGAAATGCTGCGCCGACTTGACCACCACGAGCTTATGCGTCGCCGGATCGCAGCCGAGCTGGGTGAAGAGATCGGTCCCGAAGGCCTGGCAGCGGAAGGTGGTGATCACGACCTCGACGCCGCCACAAGCGATCAGGGCGCAATCGCCGAGCTTGGCCGGCGTGCCGGCGAGACCCGTCATCACCATGTCCTGCTTCAGCGCCTTGATCTCCCAGACCGCATCGATGGGATCGCCGGAGAGCGGCCCGATCTTGCCGCCGATCCGCAGCGGCAGCTTGGCGCCGACACCGGCATCGAAGGCGATGCGCACCGCGATCGGATCCCACACCGGGCCGAGGCAGACATTGTCGATCTTTCGTTCGATGATCCGCTGCAGCAGGAAAGTGGAATCGCCGGGCGCGCCGCCGCCGGGATTGTCGCTGGCGTCGGCCAGCACAATCGTGCCTTCGGTCGCGAGCGCCTGGTCCAGCGCCGCATCGACCCCGGGCATGCGCTCGGTCACGGCCTCGCGCATCGCGATCAGTTCATCGGCGAGCCGACGCGCCAGCGCCGCGGCGCGCGCGCCGTCCGGATCGACAGCAGCATCGCTGTAAACGAGCACCTTGGTGCCCATGGAAGGCGTGTCGCCCCAGCCGAAGCCGTGCACGATCGAGACCGAGACGATGCCCTCCTTGCCTTCCAGCGCGCTCACGCGGTCGACGAAGCTGCGCACCGGCTCGCGCGTGGTGTGCAGGGTGACGATCATGTTGGTGTCGACCAGGGCATGCCGGAGCATCAAGCGCTTCTCGGCCAGCGCGGCGCAGAACTCCACCAACTCCTGCGCGCGCTCGAAGATGTCGGTGTGCGGATATTCCTTCCAGCAGATCAGCAGGTCGGCGCCTGCGACCATCGCCTCGCTCATATGGCAGTGCGGATCGAGCGTGCCGCCGATCACCACGTCAGGCCCGACGATCTCGCGCACCCGCGTGATCAATTCGCCCTCGCAATCGCCATAGCCGTCGGCGATCATCGCGCCGTGCAAGCCGAGCAGCACCATGTCGACCGGCAGCGCCGCCTTGAGATCGGCCAGTATCTGGTCGCGCAGCGTCTCGAACGCCTGACGGGTGACGACGCCGTTGGGCACCGCCGCCGCAACCAGCCCCTCGATCAGCGTCCAACCTCTGGACGGGCCGACCTGCCGCGCCGCCCAGAGCGGCCCGCCGTGCATCTGCATCTTGTCGGGATGGCTGCCGGCGGGGAAATAGGCCCGCTCATGAAAGGTGGCGAGCCCGGTGGGCATCGGCGCGAAGGTGTTGGTCTCGGTGGCGAGGGCGGCGGAGAAAACACGCATGAAGGCTGAACCTGTTTGGTCGCGAGAGAAAACGGCGCGCATCGTCCCGGCCGGCGATGCCCGTCCCAGAGAAACCAAGCTGGTTCGGAAGCACAAGAGACCAACGCGAAGGGCGACCGCCGCCCAGCGCATGGGACGGCACACCGCATCATCGAGGAGCGGTCATGAGTCCCGCCGACTGATGTCCGCTTGCCCGCCGACAGCCGCACGCAAGCGGAGTTCGCCCGAGGTCGCAGAAGGGCCAATTTCGGAAGTGATTGGGACTCGCGTCGTCGAACAACAGTTGTGCGAAGCATCGAATATACTCTACTTAACCAAATCCTCGTGCCGGTCATGCTGTGACCGTCTTTCCTGTGGACCTAATCGTGATTGAGCTAGTCATCTTCGACTCGGATGGTGTGTTAGTCGACAGCGAGATCATTGCGCTGACTGTCTTAGCCCGAGCGGCATCCGAGGAGGGCGCTCCAATTGACGTGGAGGAGGCGATCCGGGCTTTCCGGGGGCTAAAAATGGCGGACTGTGTGCGAGAAATTGAGCGCCGCTTAGGTCGCGACGTTCCGGAAACGTTTGTGGCGGATGTCAGACAAGCAACGGCATTGGCGTTCGATGCCGAACTGAAGCCTGTCGAAGGAATCCATGCAGCTTTAGCCGAAATCTCTGTTCCTGTTTGTGTAGCGTCAAACGGGCCGATGTCGAAGCTCACGCACACGCTCGGATTGACCAAGCTTCTGGAGCGCTTCGAGGGACGTATATTTAGCGCGTATGAGGTGGGTTCGTGGAAGCCAGACCCTGGCCTGTTCCTGCACGCGGCGCAAACGTTGGGCGTTCACCCTTCACGCTGCATCGTCGTCGAGGACTCATTATCCGGAGTTTACGCAGCTCGGGCCGCGGGGATGCGGGTCCTGGGTTTTACCGACGGCGATCCCGGAGTTGACCAGGAATTGCGAGCGATCTGCGAAGATCTCTTTCATCGGATGAGCGACCTTCCAGATTTGCTGCAACGAGCGCATTGAATGATCGTGACCTTAACCGGTTTCCGAGTCGGGTCAAATCCGGCCTTTCGGTTTCCGATTGCTCACTTCCGAATCATTCCTGAAAGCCGACATCCCGGCCAGACCAGAGTGCCCGAGACGGGCAGAGAGGCGACATCGCGATTGACTGAAAAATGGGACAAGCCACCAATTATAACGAAGGTTTGAGCAGGCGTAGGTGGGCAAAGCGTCGCCTTGAGGCGGCGCGTGCCCACCATCGCTATTCAAGTTCAAGCAGCAGTTGGTGGGCACGGCGCCGTTGAGAGCTCGCGCGTGGAGACATCACGCATGCGCCCTTGCCCACGCTACGGCTGGCTAATCGTCGTCTTCGTCGTCCCAGTCCGACACAGTGCCGTAGCCGTGGTCGCAATTGCGGTCCCGGTAAGCCGGCGCGTAGCGGTAGTGGTTGTCACCGTAGCTGTCATAAGCCGGGTGGCGATAGTAGGAGCGGTAGACCGGCGCAGGCTCATACGCTTGCGCTTCCGACGCCAGCGCGCCACCGATGAGGGCCCCGGCAACCAGGCCGCCGATCAACGCCGCGTTGCGTCCATCATGGGCTTGAGCCGGCGCCGAGCCGGCGAACAGGGTTGCGGTCACGGCGAGCGCGGCAAGGCCGCCTAAAAGAGATGTCTTGAGCGAAACCATTGTCCCCTCCATTGGAACGATGGTGACGTTCTACATTGCCCGCTTTGAAGCCATGCTGAACATGCCGTTGTTCGCCGTTCATTTCCGAAACCGACCTCGGTCGCCCGGCATCGGAATCCCTTTTTGAGACAAGAGCGCCCTCTCGCGCCCGGAGCCATGACCTTCGGTCGAACCCGGTGACGGAATACTCGGAGCCGAATGCAAGGTCCGAGCCGGCCCACGGAAGTCGTCAATTGTCACCACTCGACATGCGAACGTGTCTAACCAAGCGGCACAGAGAGCAAGCTTCTGAGTTCTTCGACAGATCGAACGATGCGCTGCGCGCCAGCAGCAGATAGGCGCTCGGCCGTGTGGTATCCCCAAGTCACCCCAATTCCTCTAAGCTTTGCTGCCTGCGCCATTTCCATGTCAAAGGAGGTGTCGCCGATGAAGACCGCCTGTTCGGCCTTTGCGGCTGTTGCATCAAGTGCCTGAAGCAGAAGGTAGGGTGGGCAAAGCGCCGCCATCAGGCGGCGCGTGCCCACCATCGCTATTTCATGAACCAGTTGGTGGGCACGGCGCCGTTGCGAGCTCGACCGTGGAGACATCACGCATGCGCCTTTGCCCTACCCTACGGCTGGCCAAACCGAGCGTGGATTGATCTTCGTCAATGTCGTTGGCCGCAAGATATCACTATATTTTATAATTCTCTGAAGAGGGGACACGATATGAGACAAGCCGTGGTGATATTGGTCGCGATTGCGTTCATGGCCGCAAATGTATCGTCTGCATTCAGTCAGGGCGGCGAGCCGAGCCCGCCGAAAGGGGACCCGAAAAGCGGAAAGAAGAGCAGCACCGGCACGCCGAAGGGGACGACCTCCTCCGACTCCACCAGTACCGGCCAAACGAAGAAGTAAAGGCCGCGCCGCTCTCAGTCAGCAGAAAGGGTACATCGCGGGCTTCGACTGCATAGAACAATGTCTGAGTTTTGCGCCGGAGTCTGTCCGCAATAGATCAAAACGGTCCTTTAGTCGCTCGACGGCCTGCTTCCGGTCGCCCTCCGGGAGCAGATGTCGGCAGCGCCGACCGGAAAAGCTCGCGTTGGGCCATCAGCAAGCGTAGGGCGGGCAAAGCGCCGCCTTGAGGCGGCGCGTGCCCACCATCGCCATTTCAAGTTCATGAACCAGTTGGTGGGCACGGCGCCGTCGAGAGCTCGCGCGTGGAGACATCACGCATGCGCCTTTGCCCACCCTACGGCTGGCTAATCGTCGTCGTCGTCATCCCAATTCGAAACATTGCCGTAGCCGTGGTCGCAATTGCGGTCCCGGTAGGCCGGCGCGTAGCGGTAGTGGTTGTCACCGTAGCTGTCATATGCCGGGTGGCGATAGTAGGAACGATAGGCCGGCGCAGCCTCATAGGCTTGCGCTTCCGACGCCAGCGCGCCGCCGATGAGAGCCCCGGCAACCAGGCCGCCGATCAGCGCCGCGTTGCGTCCGTCGTGGGCCTGAGCCGGCGCCGAGCCGGCGAACAGGGTTGCGGTCACGGCGAGCGCCGCGATGCCGCCTGAGAGAGATGTCTTGAGCGAAACCATTGTCCCCTCCATTGGAACGATGGTGACGTTCTACATGGCCTGCTTTGAAGCCATGCTGAACATACCGTTGTTCTCCGTTCATTTCCGAAACCGACCTCGGTCGCCCCCGGCGTTGGAATGCCGCTTTTCGGCCATTTGCGGAGTCAGAAGCGCTGGTAGCGGCCTGGGCGGTAGCCCCTTTTTACCCAGAAAGGCGCAATGACGTTGTTGACCTTGTCCCTGGGGCAGCCTCGATAAAGCTCGCCGAGCAGCGAACAACGAGGTGAGTCGTGGGGACTTCCATACGATTCTTGAGTCCATCCGAGGCCGCGAAGCGGCTGGGCGTCTCCACCAAGGCTCTCCGAATCTATGAGCAGCGTGGCTTGGTTGCTCCGGGCCGCACTGCGGCCGGTTGGCGAGCCTATAGTCCAGAGCAAGTCGCCCAGATCGCCGAGATCGTGACACTTCGTAGGCTCGGCCTCAGCCTCGCTCAGATAGCACGCGCGCTGCGAGGTGAACACAAGGGCCTGGAGCCTGCCTTGGCCGCGCACCAAGCGACGCTTGAAGATCGAATCTGCGAGCTTGTTGGTATGGTCGATAAGGTCCGCGGTATCCGGGCGGACCTCGTCCGTGGCCGGACACCGACCACCGGAGAACTGTCGCGTGCATTGAAGCCAGTAGAGCAGCTTAGCGTCACCTTTGAGCTGCCCTGGCCATGGGGCGGCGAACAATTTGAGCTGAGCGATATTCGCCCGCTGAACTACATCGTCGGTCCGCTCGGCAGCGGAAAAACCAGGTTGGCCCTGCGTTTGGCCGAAACTCTGCCCGATGCCGCCTTCCTCGGCCTGGACAGGTTAGCGGATGCCGGAGCAGCGGCTCGATCGCGGTACGACGCCGATCCCACCCTCAAGTCGCGGGTTGATCAGAAACTGATTTGGTTGATGGATGAGGGAGCCGTCTTGTCGGATGCTCTTATTGCCTTGATCACCGGCCTGGAGGCCGAACGACGGTCCTTCCTGGTTGTCGACATGGTGGAGCACGGACTGGACCAGAACACGCAGGAGGCCCTAAGCGCCCACCTGCGCCAACGCGCACGAGCCGGAGGAGGCCCGCTCTTCCTACTCACGCGGTCATCGGCGATTCTGGACCTGTCCGCCGTCGGTTCGGACGAAGCAATTATCCTTTGCCCAGCGAATCACAGTCCACCGAGCCGTGTTGCGCCCTATCTCGGCGCGCCCGGATACGAGGCAGTCGCTACTTGCCTCGCCTCGCCGGTGGTGCGAGCTCGTACGGAAGGAGTCATCGCGTGGCGCCCCGATGCGGCGTGACGGTTGGCCCGCCCGCTCCAGGTCGAAAAAAGCGAAACACTCGAGTTGAGCGATTGCGGGCCGCATATTTTCCCCGAACTCCCAAAGGGAACGCTTTGATTGCGCGCCGAACGCGCAATTTCGTCCACAGCATCAAGCGCATGCGGCGGGTCAAGACGCTGCGCGAAAAATATATCTGTTTCGTTTTTTCAGAAATCATGTTCTGATGCCGCCATCCCGCCTCACGCGGAGGGGCGTACGCGTCGTCACGATACGTAGAGGCGGGCTGCGATGGCCGTGATGGGGTGCGCCAGACGAGCGCATGCCGGCACGGACGGCGAAATCGTGTGGTCCTGGCATCCCGGTGCTGATGCCAAGCTCGCCGCGTGACGCGGACGGGCGACAGGGGCAAGAAAGCCGGTCCCTGGGGAGAGCACGTATAAGCCGTAAAGCCATCGCGCAGGGAAGGCCGGGTGAACCGGTCGAACCTGTGGTGACTGCCGCCTGCTTTTTTTCTGCAGGCGGGCCATGGGTGCGGCCAGCATCCGGCCTTCCCTGCGCCCTCCCGATGTCGAGGGCCGCCTCTGCCATCAACTCGGACGCGAGACGCGTCGCGAGACTGACGTCTCATGGAGACTGACGTCTCATGTCTTGGCCACGCCCATGAACGAGCCTTGCCAGCGAACTCTCTTTCAAATTGCGCGTCGATGCCCGGCGTCAACGCGCCGACTGCTCCTCGATCGCCTTGATCGCAACGGCCGCGACCTGCGCCAGCGCCTCGCGGTCGGCGCCGGAGGAGGCCATCACGCCCATGCCGACACTGACGGCCGAGACGTAGCGCGCGAGCGCCGCCGGATCCGCGGAGGGCTTCAGATCGCCCTCCTCCTTGGCCCGCGCGAACCGGTCACGCAATTGCTCTTCGGTCTGGGCACGGCGTGCCGCGAGTTCGAACGGCACGCTGGCCGAGCCGGTGCCGCAGGCAATCCCGCCCTGCACCAACAGACAGCCGGGCGGATTGGCGGGATCGGTCTGCTTCTCGGCGACCCCCATCAGCATCCGCTCCGCAACCTCGCGGGCGGTCGGCGCGCTCAGCACCTCTTCCATCCAGGCGGCCCGCCGCTCGGTGTAGCGGTCGAGCGCGGCCTTCAAGAGACCTTCCTTGCTGCCGAAGGCGGCATAGAGGCTGGGCGGGTTGATGCCCATCGCCTCGGTCAGCTGCGCGATCGTCGCCCCCTCATAGCCATGGCGCCAGAACACCTCCATCGCGTGGTCCAGCGCGACGTCGCAATCGAATGTTCGGGGTCGTCCCACAGCCATCGGCCTTCCTCTCCTGCCCTGCTCCCGGTAGCGGCAACGTCCGCCTGCTGTCCAGGGTTCGCGCTATCTTATTGTTCTTTCGAGGGCTTTCTTTGATCTCGCGCAGCTTTCCCACAAGGGGCTACCATTTTCGTAGTATCCGATACATAAGTCTCTTGCGAACTGGTTGCCAGACGCACATCTGTAGCGCGCACTACATTATTGGAGCGCGCGAATGCCTTCGTCCAAAAATCCCCCTTACGGCCGTCTCAAGCGCCTGCTCGGCACCGTCGCAGTCGCTGCCATCCTTCTTGCCGGCGCTTCGGTGGCCGGAAATCGTTACTTCAATACCTCCCCCAACGCAGCGAAGGCCGCGGCCCCTGAACAGGCCGTCCCGGTCACCATCGCGGTCGTCGAACCGCGCCAAGCCACGCTGTGGGATGAATTTTCGGGGCGGCTGGAAGCCGTCGAGCGGGTCGAGGTCCGGCCACGCGTCGCCGGCGCGATCCTGGCGACCAATTTCACCGAGGGCGCGCTGGTGAAGGCCGGCGATGTCCTGTTCAAGATCGACCCGGCACCTTACGCCGCTGAGGTGGACAAGGCGCAAGCGCAGCTCGAGGCCGCGAAGGCCCGTGCTGCTTTTGCCGCCAATGAACTGGAGCGTGGCGCCCAACTGGTCGGCAATGCCGTGGTGACCCGGCGCGACTACGACCAGCGCGACAACGGCAATCGCGAGGCCATCGCCAACGTCAAGGCGGCGGAAGCCACGCTGCAGACCGCCAGGCTCAACCTCGACTACACGCAAGTTCGCGCACCGGTGGACGGCCGCGTCGGCAAGATCGAGGTCACCGTCGGCAATCTCGTCGCCGCCGGTTCAGCCTCGCCGGTGCTGACCAGCCTGGTCTCGGTGAATCCGATCTATGCAAGCTTCGATGCCGACGAAGAGGTGGTGCTGCGCGCGCTGAACGCGATCGCGGACGCCTCCGGCAAGCGCGGCAATCTCGATCGCATCCCGGTGGAGATGACGACCTCCGGCGGCCTTTCGGCGAAAGGCCACATCCAGCTGATTGATAACCAGGTCAATGGCCAGAGCGGCACCATCCGCGTGCGCGCGGTGTTCAAGAACGAAGACGGCCGATTCATCCCGGGCCAGTTCGCCCGCGTGCGCATGGGGCAGCCACAGCAGCAGACCTTGGTGCTGCTCGACGATCGCGCCATCGGCACCGACCAGGACAAGAAGTTCGTGATGGTGGTCGGCGACGACGATCGCGCGGTGTACCGCCCGATCACGATCGGCGGCAACGTGGAGGGGCTTCGCATCGTGCAGACCGGCCTCAAGCCGGGCGATCGCGTCGTCGTCAACGGCCTGCAACGCGTGCGGCCAGGTGCGCTGTTGAAGACGCAAGTTGCGTCGATGGGCGCGCGCGATGGCGACGCCGCCTCGCCCGCCTCCAGACAACTGGCGCAGCGCTGATCATGATCGCCCGCGTCAACCAAAGCCGTCGTCCCCGCGAAGGCGGGGACCCATAACCACCGGCCCCCTTTGCAGACGACGGAAGATGACCCGAAGCCTTTTCCACCAATCGGCCATCCGCAGCATGGGTCCCGGCGTGCGCCGGGACGACAGCTTGTATGCGGATGGGTCGCGCACAATTGCTCACCCCGATTTCACATCAGGCGCTGACATCTCCCGACCACAGGTCCACCCATGAACCTCTCGAAATTCTTCATTGACCGGCCGATCTTTGCCGGCGTGCTGTCGATCCTGATCTTCCTCGCCGGGCTGATCGCGCTGTTCGCGATGCCGATCTCGGAATATCCGGACGTGGTGCCGCCCTCGGTCGTGGTGCGCGCCACCTATCCCGGCGCCAATCCGAAGGTGATCGCCGAGACGGTGGCGACGCCGATCGAGGAGCAAATCAACGGCGTCGAGAACATGCTCTATATGAGCAGCCAGGCCACCACCGACGGCGCGATGACGCTGACGGTGACCTTCCGGCTCGGCACCGATCCCGACAAGGCCCAGCAGCTGGTGCAGAACCGGGTGCAGCAGGCCGAGCCGCGCCTGCCCAACGTGGTGCGCCAGCTCGGCATCATCACCAAGAAGAGTTCGCCCGACCTCACCATGGTCGTGCATCTAAATTCGCCGAACGGCCGCTACGACATGACGTATTTGCGCAACTACGCGGTGCTCAACGTCAAGGACCGGCTGGCGCGGATCGACGGCGTCGGTGACGTGCAGCTCTACGGCGCCGGCGACTATTCGATGCGGATCTGGGTCGATCCGCAGAAAGCTGCCGAGCACGGGCTGACCGCCAGCGACATCGTCAAGGCGATCCAGGCGCAGAACGTCGAGGCCGCGGCCGGCGTGGTCGGCGCCTCCCCCAGCGTCAAGGGCCTGGACCTGCAGCTTTCGGTGAATGCCGAGGGGCGTCTTTCGACCGAGGAGCAGTTCGGCGACATCGTCGTGAAGGCCGGCGGGCGGGGCGAGGTCACACGGCTGCGTGACGTCGCGCGTCTCGAGCTTGGCGCGTCCGAATATGGCCTGCGTTCGCTGCTCGATAACAAGCAGGCGGTGGCGATCCCGATTTTCCAGGCGCCCGGCTCCAACGCGCTGCAGATCTCGGACAATGTCCGCGCGACGATGGCCGAGATCAAGAAGAACATGCCGGAGGGGGTCGACTACCAGATCGTCTACGACCCCACCCAGTTCGTGCGCTCCTCGATCGAGGCCGTGGTGCACACGCTGTTCGAAGCGATCGTGCTGGTCGTGATCGTCGTCATCCTGTTCCTGCAGACCTGGCGCGCCTCGATCATTCCGCTGCTCGCCGTGCCGGTCTCCATCATCGGCACCTTCGCGGTGATGCATCTGTTCGGCTTCTCCATCAACGCGCTCAGCCTGTTCGGCCTCGTGCTCGCGATCGGCATCGTCGTCGACGACGCGATCGTCGTGGTGGAAAATGTCGAGCGCAACATCGAGAACGGGCTGTCGCCGCGCGACGCCACCTATCAGGCCATGCGCGAAGTGTCGGGACCGATCATCGCCATCGCGCTGGTCCTGATCGCGGTGTTCGTGCCGCTCGCCTTCATCTCCGGGCTGACCGGACAGTTCTACAAGCAGTTCGCGCTGACCATCGCGATCTCGACCGTGATCTCGGCCGTCAACTCGCTGACATTGTCGCCGGCCCTGGCGGCGCTGCTGCTCAAGGGCCATCACGATCCGAAGGACCGGCTGACGCGGTTTCTCGACGCAGTGCTGGGCTGGTTCTTCCGCGGCTTCAACCGCGCCTTCGTGAAGGCGTCCGACAATTACAGCGGCAGCGTCAGCAAGGTGATCGTCGGCAAGACCGTCGTGCTGGGGCTCTATGTGCTCCTGGTCGGCGCCACGGCCGTGCTGTTCAAGCAGGTCCCCGGCGGCTTCGTTCCGGGGCAGGACAAGCAATATCTGGTCGGCTTCGCCCGCCTGCCTGATGGCGCCACCCTGGATCGCACCGAGGAAGTCATCCGCAAGATGGGCGACATCGCGCTGACGCAGCCCGGCGTCCAGAGCTCGGTGCAGTTTCCGGGGCTGTCGATCTCCGGCTTCACCAACTCCTCGAACGCCGGCATCGTATTCTCGACCCTGAAGCCGTTCGACGAGCGCAAGGATCCGTCACTTTCGGGTCCTGCCATCGCGATGGAGCTGAACAAGAAATATTCCGGCATTCAGGATGCCTTCATCGCCATGTTCCCGCCGCCGCCGGTCAATGGCCTGGGCACGATCGGCGGCTTCAAGCTGCAGATCGAGGATCGCGCGGGGCTCGGCTATGACGCGCTGAACGACGCCACCAAGGCATTCCTCGCCGGCTTGCAGAAGGCGCCGGAAATCGCCGGGGTGTTCTCGAGCTTCCAGGTCAACGTGCCGCAGCTATTTGCCGACATCGACCGCACCAAGGCACTGCAGTTAGGCGTGCCCGTCACCGAGGTCTTCAATACGCTGCAAATCTACCTCGGCTCCTACTACGTGAACGACTTCAACAAGTTCGGCCGCACCTATTCGGTTCGCGTGCAGGCCGATGCGCCGTTCCGCGCCCGCGCCGACGACATCCGGCAGCTTAAGGTCCGCGCCGCCTCCGGCGACATGGTGCCGCTGTCCGCGCTGCTGCATGTCCGCCAGAGCGCAGGCCCTGAGCGGGCGATCCGCTACAATGGCTTCCTGTCGTCCGACATCAACGCCGCAGCCGCCCCGGGCTATTCGTCGGGCCAGGCGCAGGCGGCGGCCGAGCGTGTCGCCGCGGAAACCCTTCCCCCCGGCTTCACCTTCGAATGGACCGACCTGACCTACCAGGAGTTCATCGCCGGCAATTCCGGATTGTGGGTGTTCCCGCTCGCGATCCTGCTCGTGTTCCTGGTGCTGGCGGCGCTCTATGAAAGCCTGGCCCTGCCGCTCGCGATCCTGCTGATCGTGCCGATGGCGCTGCTGGCGGCCATGTTCGGCGTCTACATCTCGAAAGGCGACAACAACATCTTCACCCAGATCGGGCTGATCGTGCTCGTCGGCCTTTCCGCCAAGAACGCGATCCTGATCGTGGAGTTCGCGCGCGAGCTCGAATTCGCGGGCCGCACCCCGATCCGCGCCGCGATCGAGGCGAGCCGGCTGCGGCTGCGGCCGATCCTGATGACGTCGATGGCGTTCATCATGGGCGTGCTGCCGCTGGTGCTCTCGACCGGCGCAGGGTCGGAGATGCGGCGCGCGATGGGGGTGGCGGTGTTCTCCGGAATGATCGGGGTCACGGTGTTCGGCCTGTTCCTGACGCCCGTGTTCTACGTGCTGCTGCGGACCGTCACCGGCATGAAGCCGCTGACCCAGCACGGCGATCACGGCACGGTCGGTCACATTCCGCAGGCGGCGGAATAAACGCCCCGAATGTGAGTTCGATCATAGAACCGCGCGGCGAAATGGAGGACGCCACCTCGATTACGCCGCGCCGACCCGGCGGCCGGACCCGCGACCGGCCGCCGGGTCATTCTCCTTGAAGGAGTTGGCTATGGAACTTTTGAATCACCTGGTCGCAGCCAATCTGATGAAGACGGCCGAAATGTTCGAACGCATCGGCCAGCATGGCGCGACGCCTCGGTTGGAGGCGCGAAATCGTGCTGCTGCCCCATCCGTGGTGGAGTTGGCCGCGCGGGAGCGACCGCCGTCGCGAGATGCGATGGAATTGCGCCGGCCATGTCGGCATGACAGAACCGATTCGCCCTGCAGTTGAGCACGTGGCCGCCGAGAAACTGGGCTTGCAAGGCCGTTGGCTTGCCGATAGCTTTTTTTCGGCCGATCAGTGGTGTGGTGGATCTCGCAGCGTTGACCTTGCAGCGTGATCCTTGACGTCCAGTCCCCGTGCGCTGGTCAGGCAACGACTTGCTTCGGCCAAAGAGGGGGATGCCGATGAAGGCCTTGAAGGCGGCGCTCGTGGCCGCAGCCGCGCTGGCGAGCGTCACACTGCCGGCTTACGCGCGCGATCTCACCGTCGTCTCCTGGGGCGGCAATTACCAGGATGCCCAGCGCAAGATCTATTTCCAGCCGTTCGCCGCCAAGATCGGCGCCACCGTGCTCGACGAAAGCTGGGATGGCGGTTATGGCGTGCTGCAGGCCAAGGTGAAGGCCGGCGTTCCGAACTGGGATGCGGTGCAGGTCGAGGCCGAGGAGCTCGAGCTCGGCTGCAGCGACGGCATCTACGAGAAGATCGACTGGCAGAAGCTCGGCGGCAAGGGCGGCTTCATTCCGGCCGCCGTCAGCGATTGCGGCGTCGGCGCGATCGTGTGGTCGACCGGCATCGCCTATGACGCCGACAAGATCAAGGACGGGCCGAAATCCTGGGCCGACTTCTGGGATACCGCGAAGTTTCCCGGCAAGCGTTCCCTGCGCAAGGGCGCCAAATACACCCTCGAATTCGCCCTGCTCGCGGACGGCGTGCCCGCCGCCGATCTTTACAAGGTGCTGAAGACCCCGGAAGGGGTCGACCGCGCCTTCAAGAAGCTCGATGCGATCAAATCCGACATCGTCTGGTGGGAGGCCGGCGCGCAGCCGCTGCAGCTGTTGTCGTCCGGACAGGTCGCGATGACCTCGGTCTATAACGGCCGTATCAGCGCCATCAACCGTTCCGAAGGCAAGCACTTCACCTTCATCTTTCCGGGCAGCATCTACGCCGTCGACAGCTGGGTCATCCTGAAGAACTCGCCGAACAAGGACGCCGCGATGGATTTCATCGCCTTCGCGAGCCAGACCGAGAACCAGGCCAAGCTGCCGGAATACATCGCCTACGGCCTCCCCAACATCGCCGCGGCCAAGCTCGTGCCGGAAAAATACGCCGCCGAGTTGCCGACCACCCCGGACAATCTCAAGCAGGCGATCGCGCTCGACGTCACCTTCTGGACCGACAATTCGGAAGCGCTCTCCAAGCGCTTCAATGCCTGGCTCGCACGTTGAGATGGCCTGAGTTGAGACCCTCCGCATCTGTGCTCGCGCTGTCTGCAATCCCGTGAAGCTGCCGGACATGGACAATCCGTTCATCTCGTTCCGGCAGGTCACCAAGCGCTATCAGACGCTGACCGTGGTCGATCATCTCGACCTCGACATCGCCCGCGGCGAGCTCGTCAGCCTGCTCGGCCCATCCGGCTCGGGCAAGACCACGCTGCTGATGATGCTCGCCGGCTTCGAGCAGCCGACCAGCGGCACCATCGCGATCGATGGGCGTCGCATCGACGAGCTGCCGCCCTACAAGCGCAATATGGGCGTCGTGTTCCAGAACTACGCCCTGTTCCCGCACATGACGGTGGCCGACAACATCGCCTTTCCGCTCAAGATGCGCGGCGTGGCGAAGGCCGAGACCGCCGAACGCGTCGCGCGCGCGCTCGACATGGTCAAGCTCACGACGATGGCCGCCCGCAAGCCGGCCCAGCTGTCCGGCGGCCAGCAGCAGCGTGTCGCGCTCGCCCGCGCTCTGGTGTTCGAGCCGCAGGTCATCCTGATGGACGAGCCGCTCGGGGCGCTCGACAAGAAGCTACGCGAACAGATGCAGCTCGACATCCGCGACCTGCATCGGCGGCTTGGGCTCACGATCGTGTTCGTGACCCACGACCAGGACGAGGCGCTGACGATGTCGGACCGGATCGCCGTGTTCAACCACGGCCGGATCGAGCAGATCGGCACGCCCCAGCAGATCTACGACCTGCCAAGCACGCCCTTCGTCGCCGAGTTCATCGGCGAGACCAACCTGCTGCCCTGCAGGATCGCGCAACGGACGGGCGATACACTGGACCTGACCTCCGACTCGGGCCTGACCTTTTCGGCTTTGGCCGCGGCAAGCTCGATCGATGACGCGCAGGTGCAGATCTCGATTCGCCCCGAGGCGATCCGAATCAACGATCCCGCGCCCGCCGCGAACGGGCTGACGGCGCGCATCATCGACGCGGTCTATTTCGGCGATCATATCAGGCTGGTCGCGACAGTCGGCACGCAACGGCTGATCATCAAGAGTGAGCGCGCCAGGCGGGCGGTCGATGTCGGAGACGAGGTCGCGCTGTCCTTTGCAGCGTCGGACGTGTGGGTGGTTGGATCATGCAAGGATCGAGCATCGCCCATCGGCTGAAGCCGGTCGTGCTGCTGGCACCGCTTTTGGCCTTCATGATCTGCTTCTTCGTGGTGCCGCTGGTGACCATGATGAAGTCGGCGGTGTCGGACCCGGTCGCGACCAATGCCCTGCCGCGCACCGCGCAAGCCTTTTCGGGCTGGGACCGCACGGCCGTCCCGACGCCGGCGCAAGAGGCCGCGTTCGTCGCCGACCTGCGCGCGCTCACTGATCATGACGAGCAGTTCGGCGATCTGGTGCGGCGGCTCAACAGCGCCCAGTCCGGCTTTCGCAGCCTGCTCGGCAAGACCCGCCGAGCCGTCGACGGCGCGGCCGGATCAGTCGATCTCGCCGCCATCGACGCGCGCTGGCGTGAGCTGACCTACTGGACCACGATTGCCGAGGCGGTCGCCTCGCGCTGGACCGACCAGAACCTGCTGGCGGCGGTCGATCTCGAACGCAACGCAGCCGGCGCGGTCGCCGCGATGCCCGAGGGCACATCCGCCAACCGGCTGATCCTGACCCGGACTTTCGTGACCGCGGCCATCGTAACGCTGGTCTGCATCGCGATCGGGCTGCCGTTTGCGATGGTCGCTGCCTCGGTCGAGGGATGGCGTCGCCAGCTCCTGCTCGGTGCGGTGCTGCTGCCACTATGGACTTCGCTGCTGGTGCGCACCGCGGCCTGGTACATCGTGCTGCAGGACAACGGCTTGATCAATGTGACGCTGAAGGCGCTCGGCATCATCTCAAATCCGCTTCCCTTGATGTTCAACCGGCTCGGCGTGGTCATCGCCATGACCCATGTGCTGCTGCCTTTCATGGTGCTGCCGATCTTCAGCGTGCTGGTCGCGATCCCGAAAAACCTGATGCCGGCCGCGGCCTCGCTCGGCGCGCATCCGCTTCGCGCCTTCCTCCACGTGCTGCTGCCCCTGAGCCTGCGCGGCGTGGTTTCGGGTGCGCTGCTCGTGTTCATGGCGGCGCTCGGCTACTACATTACCCCCGCCCTGATCGGCGGCGCCAACGACCAGATGATCTCGTCCGTCATCGCCTACTACGCCACCGCGGCCGCCAATTGGGGCATGGCCGGCGCGCTCGGCCTCGTGTTGTTGGCAATGACGATGCTGCTCTATGCGGTCTACATCAGGCTCGCGCAGGAGGAGGAGCACGCATGAAGGCGCTTCCCCTCATCAAGGCTCTCTTCGCGAGCCTGGTCGTGCTGTTCCTGCTCGGCCCCCTGGTTGCGATCCTGCCGCTCTCGCTGACCGACAGCGTGTTCCTAAATTATCCGATCCCCGGCTACTCGACGCGCTGGTTTCGCGAACTGATCGAAGCCGATTCCTGGCGCCTGTCTATCCTTAACAGCCTCATCATCGGCACCGGCACCACGGTGCTTGCAACGCTACTCGGCACGCTGGCCGCACTCGGCTTGCGCGGCAAACGGGCGTCGTTGACGTTCGCTGCCATGCGCACCTTATTCCTGTTGCCGATGGTGGTACCGGCGGTCGTGCTCGGCGTCGGCATGCAGTTGATGTTCGCGCGCTATGCGCTGGTCAACACCTATCTCGGTGTCATCATCGCCCACACGGTGATCGCGGTCCCGTTCGTGCTGGTCAACGTATCCTCGGCGCTGCAAGGCGTCGACACCAGGGTCGAGCGTGCCGCCGCGAGCCTCGGCGCCTCGCCGCAGACCGTGCTGTTCGCGGTGACGCTGCCGCTGGCCCTGCCCGGCATCGTCTCCGGCGCGCTGTTCGCCTTTGCGACTTCGCTGGACGAGGTCGTGCTGACCCTGTTCGTGGCGGGTCCGAATCAGCGCACCCTGGCACGGCAGATGTTCGCCACCATCCGCGAGAACATCAGCCCGGCGATCGTGTCGGCCGCCGCCGTCTTCATCGCCGGAACCATCGTGCTGTCGCTGCTGATGGTCGCGATCCGCCGCCGCCTTTCGTGAATACCAGCCGCAGCGGGCGCGGCAACTGTGCCCACGATCGCTACCCGGCTTTGACGTAGGATCGCCAGTTGTGCGCTTCCTTGAAGCCGAGCACCTCGCGTGCCTTGCGGTTCGACAGCGGCGCCTCGTCGTCGCCGAGTTCGCGGGTCACCGGGACATCGGGACAATAACGGCGCAGCAACTCGCGCGTCGGGATGTTGGCGGTGACGGTGTCGTTGACGGCGTTGAAGACCTGAAAGCCGAGCCCGTCCTTCTGGATGGCGAGGTGTACGATCTCCCCCAGGTCGCGAGCGTCGATGTAGGACCACGCATTGCGCTTTCGCGACGGAGGATCGGCCAGGAAGCCGGGGAACATGTCGTACTCATGCGGCTCGATGACGTTACCGATACGCAGCGCATAGATGTCGATGCCGTAGCGCATGGCAAAAGCGCGCGCGGTCTTTTCGTTGACGACCTTGGACAATCCGTAGGAGTCCATCGGGTCGGTGTCGTAGTCCTCCTCGAGCGGGAAGCTCTTGAAGTCCTTATCGCCTTCGGCAAAGCAGACGCCATAGGTGGTCTCGCTGGAGGCGATCACGACCTTGCGGACGCCGAGCTTCGCTGCGGCTTCGATGACGTTGTAGGTACTGATCGTGTTGACACGGAAGGTCTCGTTGTCAGGCGCAATGAGAACGCGCGGAATTGCCGCAAAATGAACCACGGCGTCCGGCGCCTGCGGCGCCCTGCCGGCTTTGAAGCCGTCGAAGCCGAAATGCGTGGTCAAAGCGTTGAAGGCCTCGCCGCTGTCCGTCAGATCAGCGGTTAGGGTATTGATGCCAGGGTGATCGAACGGCTTGAGATCGACGTTGAGAAGCTCGTAGCCCTTGCTCTGCAGATGCGGCAGCACATGCCTGCCGGCCTTGCCCGTTCCCCCGGTGAACACCACGCGCTTGCCTGTCATTGATTTCTCATCCTCGTTAGTGCGCGAATTCGTTTCTAGCAGTTTCGGCTGCACCCGCTCCATAGGAACTTCCAACTTGCCGCGCGAGGACGATGTGCGCCGGCCACTCAAGCGCAATCGCTCGGGCGATTGTGCCCTGCTCCCGATACGCCTCCAAAGCGCTGAACCTTGCCCGCCGGTTGCAGCGCGCACTTGGCTGCGGCCAGGTCGCACCATCAGCACAGGGGCCGTGATGAATGCCGGCTACTTTTTTGCAAACGAGCCGTTGGGCGGGGCCAGCGCCCGTGCGCCTCTGGCTTTCGAGGACGGTCGTTCGGCACAGATCGGACGCGAGGGGAGCGCCGCAAGAGAGCACGCTCATGCCCGCCGTCATCCGTCATATCTGGCGGCTCTGGCGGCGATCCGGACCACCCTGCGGAGCGGTCACATCCACCACAGCGCGAACCACAAAATTCTGCGATCTCGCGTCAATTGAGATATTCGAGGCTGGGTCACCGGCCGGATCAGCCGATGGTGGGCACGACAGGGATCGAACCTGTGACCCCTACCATGTCAAGGTAGTGCTCTCCCGCTGAGCTACGTGCCCTGGAACCAGGAAGGTCATTATCGGGTGGGGGTCCGTATATCGGCTCCCGCGCGGGCAAGCAAGGACGCAAAACCATGGAATGCGGGATATTTCGCCCGCAGGCCGGCCTGCCTCCCGAAATACGGCTCAGGCCGCCAGCATCTTATTCACTTCGCTGACCAGCTCGCGCAGATGAACCGGCTTCGACAGTACCTTGGCGTTCTTCGGCGCTTCCGAGTCGGAGTTCAGCGCCACGGCGGCAAAGCCGGTGATGAACATGATCTTGATGTCGGGATCGAGCTCGGAGGCGCGGCGGGCCAGCTCGATGCCGTCCATCTCGGGCATCACGATGTCGGTAAGCAGCATCTCGAACGGCTCCTCGCGCAGCCGCTGATAGGCCGACATGCCGTTGTCATGCGGCGAGACCTGGAAACCGGCGTTTTCCAAGGCCTTGACCAAAAAGCGGCGCATGTCGTTGTCGTCTTCGGCGAGGAGGATCTTGTGCATGGCGAAAGGTCGTATGTCCCGGTGAAAACGGAGCGGCTAGCGTCACTTAGCCCGACGGACGGTAAATTTCGGGTGAAGGGTTGAGGATGTTGATCCGATATCCGCAAGGCATTTTCAGGGCCGTCGCGCCACCACATGCTCCGGAGCGTTCTGCCGTAATCTCAGAGTTGTTCCAAGCCGGCGTTGAACTTTTTCCTTGCTTTTCACTTGGCAGAACGGCTGGGATTACCGACAATGTTCGCTCATCATGAACGAGTCCGCGTTGTCCTGGCCTTGGCTCTCGGCCGTAAAGGTCCGGCGGAGTCGGCGACATGGTCAAGGGACCGCTCCAAGGGATCACTCCAAGGGACGGCACTTAAGGGATGACGGAGTTGACTGGGGAACTGCCGCCATTTGAGATCATGGAGCCCTCGACGTGGCGGGCGCCCATCATCTTCAACTCGCCGCATTCCGGCTCGGTCTATCCAGACGAATTCCTCAAGGCCTCGCGGATCGACCTGCCGACGCTGCGCCGCTCCGAAGATTCCTTCATGGACGAACTGGTCGGGGGTCTCGTGACCAGCGGTTTCCCGGTCGTCCGGGTGCATTTCCCGCGCTGCTATGTCGACGTGAACCGCGAACCTTACGAACTCGATCCCCGGATGTTCACCGGACGGCTGCCGAGCTTTGCGAACACGCGCTCGATGCGGGTCGCCGGGGGTCTCGGCACTATTCCCCGCGTGGTCGGCGACGGTCAGGAGATCTATCGCGACCGGCTCGGTGTCGAGGACGCGTTGCACCGCATCGAGACCTTGTACAAACCCTACCACCGGGCACTGCGACGGCTGATCAACCGCGTGCACCAGCACTTCGGCACGGCAATCGTTGTCGACTGTCATTCGATGCCGTCGGTCGGCGTCTCGCGCGACGAGCCGCGGCGTCCGGACATGGTGATCGGCGACCGCTATGGCACGAGCTGCGCGGCGCTGCTGCCCGACCTGATCGAAGACGTGATGGGCCGGCTCGGCTATTCGGTTGGACGTAACAAGCCCTATGCCGGCGGCTTCATCACCGAGCATTATGGCAATCCGGCCAGCGGGCTGCACGCGGTGCAGATTGAGCTCAATCGTGCCATCTATATGGACGAGCGCCGGCGCGAACGCGGACCGCGCTTCGCACAGATCGCCTCCGATCTTGCCGTGCTCGCCGAAGTCTTGGCGACCGTGCCGCTCGACGATCTCGGCCCGTTCCAGGCCGCGGCGGAATAGCCACGACGCCCGTCGCAGCGCTGGCCGACTCGGCCAGTGGCCGCATGAGCAGCGACGACTGTTACGATAGCCGAAAGCGCCGCCACAAAAAAAAGGGCCGCTTGTGAAGACAAGCGGCCCAAGTCTAGGGAGGAAACGCCCAAGGAGGGCAGCGGTAACGCGAAGCGCTACCGCACCGCAACAATATGCAATCGCGCTGCACAAAGCGCAAGGGTTTTTCTGCCGTTTCCCATGCGAAAATCGCAGGCCGGGTTGCGCCTTCCGCGAACCTAGCTTCGTTTCATAAGCTATTTCAATTGCTTGATCGAGAGATCGGAAGAGACCTGGATACCGTCCGATTTCGTTCTCCGTTTCGTGATGGCAAAAATCGAAAATAGACCGCGCCTGGAAGACCTCAGCGGCCGAAAGATATTTGATATCTTGACCGATGGTTCCGCCAACGGTGCATCTCCGCGGCATTTGGGCTAGGGCATGCCGGCATGGGCGCGCACTCCACGACCAGGCGGTTACGGCCATTCGGCCCGCGGCGCTTGAGACGTGGCGGGCGCATCTCATTCTAATAAGTCGCCTTGATTGAGAGCCCGCAAATGACGCGGAGGCTGCAATCGGCGATACTGGTTCCGCCGAATTCGCATTGAAGGACCTATTGTGACGGTTATCGACTTCTCCGCCTTCATTGGCCGCCTGGCAACCGCCTCCGGCGAAACCATTCTGCCGTTCTTCCGGACCTCGCTCTCCATCGACAACAAGAGCATCCGGCAGGATTTCGATCCGGTGACCGAAGCCGACCGCGCCGCGGAAGCCGTGATGCGCCGGCTGATCAAGGCCAACTTCCCTCAGCATGGCATCGTCGGCGAGGAGTTCGGCAATGAACGCGAGGACGCCGATTACGTCTGGGTGCTGGACCCGATCGACGGAACCAAGTCCTTCATCGCGGGCTTTCCGATCTGGGGCACGTTGATCGCGCTGCTGCACAAGGGCACGCCAGTCTTCGGCATGATGCACCAGCCCTTCATCGGCGAGCGTTTCTCGGGCGACAACGGCTCGGCAACCTACCGGAATTCCGTCGGCGAGCGCCGGCTCTCGGTGCGGCGCTGTGGATCCCTGAAAGAAGCCGTCTGCTACACCACGAGCCCGTTGCTGATGAACAAGGCCGACCGGGCCACCTATGAGCGGGTCGAAGCCGAGGTGCGGCTGTCGCGTTACGGAGGCGATTGTTACTCCTATTGCATGCTGGCGGCGGGTCACCTCGACCTCGTGATCGAGACCGAGCTCAAGCCCTATGACATCGCCGCGCTGATTCCGATCATCAACGGCGCCGGCGGCATCGTTACCAATTGGGACGGCGGCCCGGCGCAGACCGGCGGCCGTATCATCGCCGCCGGCGACAAGCGCGTGCACGAGGCGGCGCTGAAGATGCTGGCTGGCTGACCTTGCAGCTGAGTGCGTGCGTGCACTCATCCCGCCGCCTTGCGCAGATGATCGACCAGGAGCTTCGCGGGCCGTGGCAGCGCCTTGAAACTGCGCGCACAGATCACGAGCCGGCGATTGGCCCAGCTGTCACGCAGCGTCACCACCGAGATCGGCATCGTGCGCGCGCAGCGCCGGGCGGCGGCTTCCGGCACCACCGCGATGCCGACCCCCGCCGCCACCATCTGACAGATCGCGTCGAAATCGCGCAGCCGCGCCCGGAAATGCTGGCGGATGCCGAGTCGCGCTGCGTGCTTGCCGATATGGACCTGCAGCGCGGTAGCCTGGGTCAGCCCGACGAAATCCTGGCCTGCGGTCTCGACGAAATCGATCTGACGGCGGCCCGCAAACGGGCCGCGCCGTCCGGCAACCAGCGTGAGCCGGTCCTCGCCGAACACGAAGCGCTCGACATTGTCGGGCAGCGCATGCTCGGCGGCGAAGCCGAGATCGGCGCTGCCGGCCGCGATGGCGGCGGCAATGTCGGTACTCTCCCGCTCCTCGACGTCGACGCTGATATCGGGATGGTCGCGCAGGAACGCGGCCAGAGCCCGCGGCAGATGTTCGGCAAGACCAACAGTGTTGGCGAGCAGCTCCACATTGGCACGCAGGCCTGAGGCGAAGCGGGCCATCTCGCCCTGCATCGTCTCGACATTGTGCATGATGATGCGGGCGTGATCGAGCAGGCTTTCGCCGGCGGCGGTCAGCGCGACGCCGCGACGGCCGCGCTTGAACAGCGGCACGCCGAACGCGTCCTCCAGGCCCTTGATGCGCGCGCTCGCCGAGGCCAGCGCCAGATGCGCGCGATCGGCGCCGCCGGTGATGCTGCGCGCATCGGCAACCGCGATGAACAGCCTGAGATCGACCAGGTCGAACCGCATCGCCTCATGCTCCCTTAGATCATGACGCGATTAAAAGGAATCGCATCATGATCCCATCCCTGTGATTGAGCATGATCTCCGCGCAAACGCCTATGGCGTTTGTCGCGAGGGGAAACCGGTTTCCACTTTTCCGGATCATGCTCTAGGCTTCGGGCAGGCCGAAGGCTTGCTCCGTAACCTCCAGATTGTGCCCTTCTCCGCGATCGGTCAATCTCCGGGCCATGATCGACCCCATCCTGATCTTCATCGCGTTCGCGCTCACGCTCGCCGGCTTCATCAAGGGCGCGCTCGGGCTGGGCTTGCCGACCGTCTCGGTCGGGCTGCTGGCGGTGGCGATGCCGCCGGGCCGCGCCCTCGCCATCGTCATCGTGCCGGCCGTGATCACCAACATCTGGCAGACCTTCGTCGGCCCCTATTTGCGCGACATCGCCCGACGGCTGTGGCCATTGATGCTCGGCACCGCGATCGGCATCTGCCTGAACGCATCGGCACTGAGTCACGGCTCGACCCATTACGGCAACATCGCGCTCGGGCTCCTGCTCGTCGTCTACGCGCTGCTCGGCCTGTCGAAGCTCGCCTTCAGCGTGGCACCGCGCCACGAGAAATGGGTCGGCGGCATCGTCGGCCTCATCACCGGCCTGATCTCGGCCGCGACCGGCGTGCAGGTGGTTCCGTCCGTTCCCTACATGCAGGCGATCGGGCTGCAGAAGGACGAGCTGGTGCAGGCGCTCGGCGTGTTCTTCACCGTGGCCACCATTACGCTGGCCTTCAACCTCACGAGCTCCGGCCTGCTCTCGACCGCCACCGCGCTCCCGGGCGCGGTGGCGATGGCGTGCGCTTTCCTCGGCATGTTCATCGGCCAGAGCGTGCGCTCGAAAATGCCGGCCGAAACCTTCCGCCGCGTCTTCCTGATCGCGATGATCCTGCTCGGCCTTTATCTCGTCGGTAGCGCGGTCCTGGAACTCTATTGGTAGATCTATCGCGCCTCCAGCAGCGCGATCCGGACGCCCAAATAGACGAACAGACCGCCGATCGCCCGGTTGAGCCACGCCATCACCTGCGAAGAGCGCTGGACGCGCTTGGCCGTCCTCGCCGCGACCGCGGCGACGCCGAGGCACCAGATCGTGCCGTTGAAAATAAAAATTCCGCCGAGCAGCAGAAAGGCCAAGGCCTTCTGCGGCGCGTCGCCTGCGACGAATTGCGGGAGGAAGGCGAGGAAGAACAGCGCCACCTTGGGGTTCAGCACGTTGGTCAGCGCACCCTGCAGGAACACGCTCCGAAGCGGAAGTGCCGTGCAGACGAAGCTCGTGCCCTGGGCAGATGAATGCTGCCGCGTGAGCAGCATCTTGATACCAACATAGGCCAGATAGGCCGCGCCGAGCCATTTCACGGCAAAAAACGCGGTCGCCGACGCCGCGAGCAGCGCCGAGAGCCCAACCGCCGCGGCAAACACATGGACCAAGCACCCGGCGCTGATGCCGACCGCAGCGGCGGCACCCCCCCGCCAGCCCATCTGCACGCTGCGGCCGACGATATAGGCCGTGTCCGGCCCCGGCGTAACGTTGAGCAATAAGCCCGACAGGATGAACAGCCCGAAATCGTGAATCCCCAACATGGATGGCTCCTTTCAAAGTGACCGAACCGACGAGCGTTCACCTAGACGAATTATCAGTTGCAAAAGCATTGGATTCAAGAGCTGCAGCCATGGTATCGGGAACGCAGGAGCGGGAGTGCGATGGAAAGACGGCTGGCTGCCATTGTTTGCGCCGACGTAGCCGGCTACTCGCGGATGATGGGAGCCGACGAAGCCGGCACGCATGCCGCGTTCAAGGCCCATCGCGGCGCGATCCATCCCATCATCCTCAATCATGGCGGCCGGATCATCAAGAAGACCGGCGATGGCTTTCTGCTCGAATTCCCGAGCGTGGTCGGCGCCGTCGAGGCGTCGGTCGCGATGCAGACCCTGATGGCCGAACGCAATGCGCATCTGCCGGCGGAACGCACCATGCGGTTCCGCCTCGGCGTCCACATGGGCGATGTCATTGCCGATGAGGATGAGGTGTTCGGCGACGGCGTCAACCTTGCGGTGCGGTTGGAAGCGGCAGCCAACCCCGGCGGCGTTGCGATTTCCGCCAAAGCCTATCAGGAGGCGAGCCGGCACGTCGCGGTCAGCTTCGCCGATGCCGGCAATTTCCGCTTCAAGAACATCGAAGACACCATCAATGTCTGGACCTGGGAGCCCGGCGGACCGGATAAGGTCCGCGAGCCGCGCACCGCTTCGGTCCTGCCCCCACAATACCGGACCGCGATCGTCGGCGTTCTCCCTTTCGTCAACCTGAGCGATGCAACCGACGATTATTTCTCCGACGGGCTGGCCGAGGACCTCATTCATGCGCTCTCGCTGCAGTCGTTCTTCCGCGTGCTGAGCCGGAATTCGACCTTCGTTTTCAAGACCGCAGACCTGAGCGCCCGCCTGATCGCGCGCGAGATCGACGCCACCTATCTGATCCAAGGCTCGGTGCGGCGCGCCGGCGCCAAGATCCGGGTCACGGCCGAGCTGGTGGCGCCGGAGAGCGGCGAACAACTCTGGGCCGGGCGCTATGACCGGGATATCGGCGACGTGTTCGCCGTGCAGGACGACATCACCAGCAATCTGTGCGCGGCGCTGATCCCCGAGATCTACCGCGCCGAGGCCTCGGTCCCGACCCGGTCGCTCAACACCGATCTCACCGCCTGGGACCGCTTCCTGCGCGGGCTGTCGCACTATTATCAGCCGACCAAAGCGGATTATGAGCGGTCGATCGCGCTGTTCCGCGAGGCGATCGCGCTCGATCCGGCGCTTGCGATCGCCCACACCTATCTCGGCACTATCCTGCTGCAGGGCATCCATTTCGGCTGGATCAGGAGCACCCACCAATTGTGGGACGAGGCGATGCAGCTGGCCGAAACCAGCGTGCGGCTCGCCCCCCGCTCCTCCTTCGCCTATTCGCTGCTCGCATACGTCAACGCGATGGAGGGGCAGCCGGACGCGGGCATGGCCGCGGCGCGGAAAGCGCTCGAGCTCAACCCTTACGACATGGGCGCCCGTGGCGTGCTCGGCGTGTGTCACATGGTTCGCGGCGAGCACCGGCAGGCTGTGGAGCTGTTCTCGATCGCAGCGCAACGCGGCAACAGCGACCCTCGCTATCAGTGGAACGTGCTGAGCGCGTTCAGCCATTATCTGCTCGGGCACTATGATGCGGCGCTGTCCTGGGCGCGGGAGGCCTACTACGAGAACCCCGACCATCTGCAGGGCCTCTCGATCCGGGCCGCCAGCCTCGCGCAACTTGGGCGATGCGCCGAAGCCAAGGAGGTCGTCGCCGCGATGCTCGAGCTCTATCCGTGGCTCACGGTGGAGCGGTTGTTGAGCAACCGTTGGAAAAGTTCGGATGACATCGCGCATTACCGTGACGGTCTGGTGAAGGCGCGCATGCCCTCGTCGAAGCTCACATTGGTGGAGACGGTCGCGCCCCGCGCGCGTGGATGAGAGCAGACGTCCGGCAGTGGACGCCCCGCGACTTCTGGTTGACACCAAATCCGAATACGCCATCATCCGCAGACTCTCGTGAAAATCCTCGCGTAGATGTGGGCTGGCTCACGTCCGGCCGCCTTGGTCCGCGCTACTCCTTTCATCACCGGTTTCTTCCCAAGGATGCGATTGCATGCCCCCAGACCCCGCCCCCGGCAGCAACGCGCTGCCTGAGCAGATTCCGGTGTCGGCCAACAATCCCTGCCCGTTCCTGCGCGCACTCGTGGCCGGCGGCTTCGTCGATAGGCACACCGTTGCGCTGCCGAAGATCAGCAGCACGATCCAGGCCGCGAGCGGCGAGACCGGCTTGCGGCGGCGGATGGTCTGGCCGCAGACCTTTGGTGTGGCACTGATCGCCAACGGGTTCGGCCCGCTGCGGCTGATCCACAGCCTGTGGTCGGGCGTGAATCTGGACCAGCTTCGCAACGGCCCGCTGGACAAGCACGGCGGCGGCTCGCGCATCCTCGATGCCGAGGCCCATGTGCACGAAGGCGAGATCGACCGCCTCGCCTGTTTCGGCAGCGACTATCCCAACCCTTGCGGCGGCACCGAGCGCGGGCTGAACGCGGCGCAGATCAAGACCTACATGCGCTCCAACATCGATCGGGACGGAGCCGATGCGCGCTGGTACTTCCCCTTGCTGATGCGAGGCGAATGGCCGGTGCTGCTGCGCGTGATGGGCAAGGGCGAAGGCGACAATCGCTATCTCAGCGTCGCCGAGGTGCGCACCTTGTTCGTCGACCGCCACCTGCCCGAGCGGATCGTGACACGGCTCTTGACCAAGCCGAGGCCCGCGGGCCTGCTGTGGCGCCTCGGCCGGGCGACGATCGGCTTCGCGGTCGCGCTGGTTGTTCTGCTCGGCGTCGCGTGGATCGCCTTCCCCGACCAGACCGATGAGACCCTGAGCAGCATCCTGCCAAAGTCGATTGCGGAAATGGTCCCACCGGCGCTGCCGGCCTATGAGGCGCCGAAGACGGCGCATTGGCTGAATCAGGGCTGGACAGTCAAGGACCGCCAGTGGTTTCACCACGCAACCCAGGGCACGGCGACCTTCCCGGTGCCCTACAAATGGTTCATGGCGCTGGAGCAGCCTTATCTGTCGCCATTCGGTACGCCCGGCCGGATTTCCGACAGCAGCTATCTCGAACGTTTCGGCTTCATCCCGAGTCCCAAGAGCACCGATGGCGATTCCGCCGGCCTCAAAGCCTATGGCTTCGATGCAGCCGCGGATGCCAATGCGAGC
Organism: Bradyrhizobium sp. SZCCHNR3119; assembly: GCF_032487775.1. NCBI lineage: Bacteria > Pseudomonadati > Pseudomonadota > Alphaproteobacteria > Hyphomicrobiales > Nitrobacteraceae > Bradyrhizobium > Bradyrhizobium sp. SZCCHNR3119. The sequence goes on from NZ_JAUEUV010000001.1 coordinate 1,408,255, forward strand.
CCTGCGCCGGCGCCGCTGCCGGGCCTCGCGCCGACCCCGGCCGCCAACAACGACGGCCTGCCGGTCGGCTTCGCGCGGCTGAGCGGCGCGGTCGATCCCGCAACCGGCGCGGCCGAGCCCGACAAGATCGGCCTCACCTGCGCGGCCTGCCATACCGGCAGCATCCGCTACAAGGGCACCAGCATCCGCTTCGATGGCGGCCCGGCGATGGTGGACTTGCGCAAGCTCGAAAAGGCCATGGGCTTTGCAATGATGCTCACGCAATGGGTCCCCACGCGCTTCTCGCGCTTTGCCGAGCAGGTGCTCGGCGCCGGCGCGAGCGAGTCGGAGCGCACGGCCCTGAAGAAAGGGCTGAAGGCCGCGACCGATTTCGCGCTGACCATGCAGGCCAAGAACTATCAGAAAGCGATCGAGGCCAAGGGCCAGAGCGAAACCCAGGAAGGTTTCGGCCGGCTGGACGCGCTGAACCGCATCGGCAACCAGGTGTTCTATCTCGACATGGCGGTCGGCGGCCTGCCCGGCTACCTCGACAATCAAGAGGCCATCGCTGCTCCCGTCAGCTATCCGCCGATCTGGACCGTGCCGTGGTTCTCCTGGGCGCAATATGACGCCTCGATCTCGCAGCCTTTGATCCGCAATGCCGGCGAGGCGCTCGGCGTGTTCGCCGCCGTGAACTTCTCGCCCGATCGGCCGGCGAACCGGCTGTTCCGCTCCTCGATCGCAATCGAGAATCTCGTGTACATCGAGAACATGCTGCACGGCCCGGATCCGTTCGCGGCCGACCCGCCGCGCTTCGGCGGCCTGACCTCGCCGAAATGGCCGGGCAAGCTGTTTCCCGGCGACAAGGCGTGGACCATCGATCAGGCCAAGGTCGATGCCGGCCGCAAGCTCTATGGCAAGATCTGCGTCGAGTGCCATCTGGGCCCGGTCGACGATCAGAGCTTCGACACCGACGAAGACACCAAGGCGCTCAGCTTCTGGCGACGCGACGGCGGGCCTTGGAACAAGTCCGGCGACGCCGTGAATCTGGTGGAGAAGCCGGTCGCCGACATGAGGACCGACCCTGGCCAGTCCAGCATCCTGCGGACGCGAATGGTCAAGGTGCCCGGCTTCTTCGGTCTCGATCCGGCCAAGGACCTGAAGGGCTGCGGCCTGCCGCCGAGCACATCGACCACCGACATGCCTTACGCGCTGGCGCTGATGGACGTCGTGCAGCGCGCCAGCGACAAATGGTTCGACGAGCATCCGGTCGTCGATCGGAGCCAGGTGTGGGGCAAGCGCAAGAACTGCCCCAACCCGGCGCCAAAGCCGATCTATCGCGCCCGGCCGCTGAACGGCGTCTGGGCCACCGCGCCCTATCTGCACAACGGCTCGGTGCCTTCGCTCTACTGGCTGCTGAGCCCGGCCGCGGACCGGCCCACCTCGTTCTGCCAGGGCGCGCGCGACTATGATCCGATCACGGTCGGCTTTGCCGTGCCTGCCGGCGGCGAGGCCTCCTGCAAGACCGGCCAGACCCGCTTCATGGCATCCGACAGCAAGGGGCCGATCAAGGGCAACAGCGTGATGGGCCATTCCTTCGAAGGACCCGAGCGCGATCCGCACGACTATCCCCCGGGCGTGATCGGCCGCGGCTTCAGCGACACGGAGCGCTGGCAGCTGATCGAATATCTGAAGACGCTGTAGGGCACGTCGCGACGAACTGGACAGCCCGGCATCGCGCCGAGCGACATAATGACAGCAGAGAGCTGCGGAGCGTTCTCGGTGTAGATTGGCAGAAACAGATGATCGGCAATAAGGGAGATAAACAACATCACGGCGATCGCAGCGGAGAGCTTGCCAGACAGCATGGCAGCACCGCCGAGGAAACTGCTGCCCTCAACAAAACATTTAAAGCCTTTGCCGAAAGCTATCGCAAAAGCGATCCAATGGAACGCCGGCGTGCGGGCATAAAGTTTTGGGTCGAAATCGCCGTCGCGGCAGGTGTTGCAATTAACATCGCGCTCACTCTTGGTATCTTGATCGTCGGCGGCCGACAAGTTACTGCAAGCCAAAACCAATTAGAAATCATGAGGGATTCCGAACGCAAGCAATTGAAGGCTTACGTCGGATTGACTCAGCACGGTATCCAGAATTTCGGAACGCCAACCCAGACATTGAAAATCAGCCGCAAGAACTACGGGTTGACGCCGGCCATAGATCTTTTCATGACGCCTCCTAACATCGCAGTCGTTCAAATCGATAGACTCACGCAGTTTGCCCCGACTCTTTGCACTCCTGCTCCAACTGTAGTTAATTCCTTCACTCTGTTTCCCCAACAAGAATCCAATTTCGAGATGCGCGGACACAACATAACTCTCGAGCAAGTCGATTTAGTGAAAAAGGGCACCACCTTTGTCATCATGTATTGGGGTGCGCTGTTCTACAAAGACGTATTCGGAAATCGGCACTGCAGCCGGTACTGCTGGACCTTCAAAGGCGCTGACATGTCCGAAGCCGCTGCTGACACCTGCTTTCAACACAATGATTTCCATGATCTCACTGAAGAGGAAGAGCGGGCAAAGCAAGCAACTGAAAAAGCTGCCTCCAAGTAGACAAAAGACTCCCTTCATCAAAAATGCGGGATCACCGCCTTCCCGGAGAGCTCGCAGAGTAAATTCTCTCCATTCGAACCGAACATCGCCGCCACAGCGACGCATGCGTGCGACTCCGTTCAACTGTTAAACAGGCTCGGTGCATGCATCCACGCTCTCGCGGCATGAGTTGCCCGAGCTTTGCTGACGACTTCGCCTTCGACAAAATCGGAGGCGCAGGGAATGCCGGGTGAAGGCCTCACCCATGGCCCGCCTGCAACAAAGAAAGCAGGCGGCAGTCACCACAGGTTAAGCCGAACATCCGGCATTCCCTGCGCGATGGCTTTACGACTTACTCCGCGCTCTCCCCAGGGACCGGCTTTATTGCCCCTGTCATCCGCGCAAACGTCAGCGCGAACTTGGCCTCAGCACCGGGAGACCAGGACCACACGGCTTGATCGTGCGCATCGGATTGTTCGTCCGCATGATTGATCACGCTGCAACCCGACACGCCCACCGCATCCCGCTGCCAACGTCCGTGACGATCGCGAAGCGCCCCTCCTGAAAGGAAGCGGGACAGCGCTGATTAATGCACGACTTCTGAAAAAACGAAAGTGAAATATTTTTCGCGCGGGGACTGGACAGGGTTTGGCAGAGCGCGCCTGGCGGGCAAACCACCCATCTCGCGGCGAAGCGCCGCCATGCCTGAACTCGAACGCACGATCAGCGTGTCTATCAGGGTCGCATCGCTACGCGGACGCACCGCCGACCGCGATCCGCGTCGCCCTGAGTTGCCGGAACAGCAGATAGAAGGCGGCGACATGCGTGATCATGAGCAGAGGCACGTAGATGACCGGGATCGCATAGGCGGCACCCAACTCGCCCGCCATCGATGGAAGGTCGACGCTGACGGCCTGGGCGTAGTCGACGAAGAGATCGATGATACCCACCACGTTGAAGGCTGTGACGAACAGCCAGAACAAGGGACGCATCCTGACGGCCAGCAGCGCCAGCGTGGCAAGGAGCCCGGTCACGAAATCCCAGTACGCGGCGAAGGTCGCGAAGTCGGCCGAAAGATGGGGCCCGACGTAGCCGGGCAGGATAAAGACCAGGCCGAAAAAGCGGAAGCTGTGCAGCGTCGCGATGGCACGCTGGGCTTCGACATGGTCCATGGATCTGAGACGCGGCCCGATATAGGTGGCGAAGCAAAGCAGCCACGCGACATAGCCGAAGACGAGCTGAGTGCGGAAGATGGCCTCGGGTGACATGATCTCCTCCTCTCAGGCGCTCGCCGGCGCGGCTTCGAACACGGCGGTCAGAATGACGATCCGGCCTTCCAGCAGATTCCGTCCGAGATTGGCGGACAGTTCTGCGAAATCCGGACCCATCACCACGCCGAGATTGGGCGACGGTGGCGGCCCCGAGGCGCGCAGTCGCGCGATCCAGGCTTTTGCCGCCTCGGTATCGTCGCGCCAGACCAGCGTTCGGAAGCCCGCCGATTCGATCGTCTCGCGCGTTGCGTCCGCGGTCAGCAGAAAGCTCGTCGCCGCGGTCCGTGCCCAGGGTACGGGATAGTGCGGCTCGGCGCCGTTCGAGACGACGTCGAAGATCGCGAACCTGCCGCCTGCCTTCAGCACGCGCCGGATCTCGCGATACAGCCGTGCCCGTTCCGCGATATTCATCGCGACGTGCTGCATGAGAACGGCATCGAATGCGCCATCGCCGAAGGGCAGCTCCAGGGCGCTTGCGACTTGGAATGACACCTGCCCGCTTTGCCTCGTGCGCTCGGTCAAATAGCGCGCGGCCTCCACGAACGGGACGCTGAGGTCGATGCCGGTCACCTTGCAGCCGCAGCTCGCGGCGACAAAGCGCGCCGGACCGCCAACGCCTGAGCCGACGTCCAGAACCGACGTGTCGGCGGTGATTCCGGCCAGCTTGGCCAGTTCGTCGGTCGCGGCAAGCCCGATGCTGTGAAACTGGTCGAGACCAGCGAGCTGTCGCGGGTCGAGACGCTGATCCTCCGAGCCGAACGCGGCGAGCGCCGCCTTCAGCCGCTCCGTCAGACCCGTCGCCCGGTAATGGTTGCGTACACCATCAAGCGCATCGTTCATGGCGGTCCTCCTGATCGGCACGGATGCCGGTTGCAGCTCATGAGATACGCTCGCTTTCCCCGGACAACTATTCGCGATAATGTCGATGGGCCATGAAGCAGAGCTTCACAGTCCGGCAGGGTGCGCTCGACGGCATCGAGGCCTTCCTCGGCGTCGCGAAACACCGCAACTTTCGCAGAGCGGCGGCGGAGCTTGGCGTGACGCCGTCCGCGATCAGCCAGGCGATCAGGGCGCTCGAGACACGTCTCGGCGCAGCCCTCTTCATTCGCACGACCCGCAGTGTCGGGCTGACGGAGGCTGGCACGCGTTTCCTGTCCCGTGCGAAGCCGGCCTTCGAGGAACTCGTGGCCGCCAGCGAGACCGCGCGTGACCTCGGACGGCGGCCAACCGGACTGCTGCGGCTTTCGGTGCCGCGCGCGGTTCTGCCGGTCCTCCTGCAGCCGCTGATCGCATCCTTCTGCAAGGCCTATCCGGAGATCGAAGTCGAGATTGCCGCAGGCGAGGAGCTGGTCGACCTTGCGGCCGCGGGTTTCGATGCCGGTATCCGATTGGGGCAATTCATCGCGGCCGACATGGTCGCGGTGCGGCTGTCCCCGCCGTTTCGCCTCGTGATGGTCGGCAGCCCGGCTTATTTCGGCGGCAACCGGCGGCCCCAACGCCCGGACGATTTGCGTCATCACCGCTGTATCAGGCTGCGGCGCTCCAACGGTGCAGTCGGATCGTGGACGCTCAACGATGGCGACCGCTCCATCGAGATTGCGGTCAGCGGTCCGCTCATCGCCAACGATTTTACAACCATGCTCGGCGCGGCCGTCGAAGGCGTGGGGTTGGCGCAACTTCCCGAGCCGGTGGCCGCCGAGCCATTGCGCGCTGGAAAGCTCGTACAGGTTCTGGCGCCGTTCGCGCCAACCGCGCCGGGGGTCTTCCTCTACTATCCGGCGCATCGCGAGATCATGCCGAAGCTCCGCGCCTTCGTCGATCATGCGAAAAGCCACTCGCCGGCGATGCGGCGGTCCCGAACCAGGACCGCCTGATAACCTGCTGGCCAGTCGGAGGTAGCAGCCGGAATGCATGCCGCGATCAGGCCTTTTGGCGTTGAGAATGACGGTGGCGAGCGCTCGCCAGTCTCGCGGCAGGCCCGCGCGCGCCCTCAAAGGAGGCGGGACGCTCCTAATCGATTTTCGAAGATGAAACCGGAATATTTTTTGCGCGCATGATGGCCACCATGCCCAAAGCCGTCGGGTGGCCGTAAGTTGACCTACGTCAACAGTGCATTGCTTCGGGCTTCTTACACTGCGTGACGTCACCTGAGGGAGAGCCCCATGCGCGTGCAGGCAACCACATTCTTTGCAGCGACTTTGGTGTTGGCGATCTTCGCCTCGCCCGCCTCAGCCCAACCCGGGCCAAGCGCGACGCAAGGCTGGGGCCCCGGCATGATGATGGGCCCCGGAATGATGGGAGGACGCGGCTTCGGCTTTTTCTGCCACCCGCGCATGGCGGGGTTTGCAGAGTGGCGCATCTCCGCGATCGAGGCCGCCGTCAAGCCGAACGACACCCAGCGCGCACGCCTCGACGAATTGAAGGCGGCGTCCGCCAAGGCAGCTGACATCATCACGAAGGACTGTCCGACGGCGCTCCCGGCCAAAGCGACCGACCGCCTCGCCCTGGCCGAACAGCGGCTCGATGCCATGCAGCAGGCCATCAAGATAGTCCGGCCAGCCTTTCAGGCCTTTTACGATTCACTCGACGACAAGCAGAAGGCGACGCTGGATGCCAGCGGACCCCGCCATTGGGGATGGCACCACTGGCACTGGCCCTGGAGCGAGGATTAGTGGAATCGCCGCTTGCGCAGCGTCACGGCGTGCGCAGTCGGTCCCAACGTGCGGCACGACAACCGGCCAAAGGAAAGCGCACCACCTGACCAGCGGGCGAAACGCACAGGTTGCGCCCGCATCGGCCACACTTGACGCAGCGGCCCATCGCACAAACGACGTCCGACTGCGCGATCACGGAAGATCCGTAGCAGCGTAATGCGCCGCCGTTCGTGAGCAGCTCAGCGTGAGAACACGCGCGTGCCTCTGCACGCCACGCGTGCATCCGCAAGCACGCTTCCCCTCTCCCGCCCAGGCCGAGCTGCAGGGGTGTCTGCGCCGCGCGGTATTCGAAGACGGCGCGAGTCGACATTCACGTAAACCCAATCGCAACAGCCCGATGCGATCTTTCGCAGGTTGGCCGAACTCGCCTGGATCCGTCTGCACGCGCTGGGAACGCGATCCCGCTGCACGAAAACGGTCAAGGGCGTCTTCGCCGCGAACATCGCCAACAAGCAAAGAGATCAAAGGTCTCTACCGCGTCGAGAACGGGATCTTGGAGGGCATGGCATGATGGGCGTCAGCCGAACAGCAAACCGGGCGATCGCCCTCTTGGCCCGCTTTTCGCGGGACAGCAACGCCAACATCGCGGTCACATTCGCAGTGGCGCTGTTGCCGATCCTCGCGGCGATCGGCTGCGCGACCGACTACTCGATGGCGATGCGCATCAAGACGAAGCTCCAGTCCGCGGCAGATGCCGCGAGCATCGCCTCGATCGCGGTCAATTCGGCAGGCTACAACGCGGCGATGTCGATGACATCGGACGGATCCGTTGCGGCCGGCATCACCGAGGCGAACAACATCTTCAACGGCGATGCGTCCACGGCGAGCGGCTACACCATAGTGTCGGAAACCAGCACCGTCACCAAGACCGGCTCCACATTGACGTCGCAAGTGCAATTCACGGCCAACGTTCCGGTCACCTTCCTGGTCGTGCTCGGCTATCAGAACCTGACGGTCAGCGGCAAATCGTCTTCCTCGACCACGTTGCCGCTCTATCTCGACTTCTATCTGACGCTCGATGTCTCGGGATCGATGGGGCTGCCGTCGACAACGGCGGAAGCTCAGCGGATGCAGGCTGTCAGCCCGGACAACTACAGGCAATACCCCACCGGATGCACCCTCGCCTGCCATTTTTCCCCGCAGAACAGCGCCTGCACCGATTCGGGCACCCAGGGATATCCCACCAACAATTATTGCCTCGGCTATGCGATCTCGCGCGTCAGTCAGAGCGGATACAAGAACCTGCTGACCACCAACCGCAACTACCCCAAGGGCGTTCAACTGCCGTCCTGGATCGTGTCCGGCCTGCCGAACTCGCTCTACAACAACCTGCCGACCGTCGCGAACTGCCCGACCGACGGCACGGATGCGTGTATCCAGCTGCGGCTGGACGCGGTCGGCTATGCCGTGAACCAGCTGTTCGTGACGGCGAACAATACCAAGAAGGTCAGCAACCAGTTCAGGATCGGCCTCTATCCCTTCATCCGCTATCTCTATTCCTACTTCCCGCTCACCAGCAACATCAACGGCTCGACGACCGATTCGTCGACCATCAACTATGCCGCGGCCAACCTTGCGACGCTTCTCGACACGAACACCAATAGCTATCTCGGCTCGGGCGGCACGCATATCGACACGGCCTTGTCCAGCGTCAACAACCTGATCGTCAGCGTGGGCAACGGCAGCGCCTCGAACAACACCTTGCCCTATGTGTTCCTGGTCACCGACGGTGCGCAGGACCCGCAGGTGAAGGGCGTCCCCAACGGCTCCTGGTCCGGCAGCAACCATGCCACCGTGATCGATCCGAGCACTTCCTGCAGCCCGCTGAAAAGCCGCGGCATCATCATTGCGGTGCTGTACATTCCCTATCAGCCGATCAATCCGGTCAACGCATCGTTCGCCGGCGACGAGGACGACTACGCCAACAACAACATCCCGTATATTCCACCGAGCCTGCAGGCCTGTGCGTCGCCGGGCTTCTTCTACACGGCGAACTCGCCGGCCGACATCACGTCGGCGCTGAATGCGATGTTCAACCACGCGGTGGCCGAAGCCCATCTGACGAAATAGCAGCGAGGACGGTTTGCGAGGATCCGCCCTGGTTCAGGCTGCGGCGAACGAAACGCTCCGCCGATCCGGCCTGACCGTTCCCTCATCCCGCCGCGTTCTTCGCCGCCGCCTGCAGCAGCACCGCTTCGATCGTGTGCCGGGTCTTGTCGATGTGCTCCGTCATCGCGCTGACCGCGCGCTCGGTATCGCGCGCCAGCGCGGCCTCCATCAGCTCGCGATGCTCGCGTGCGGCATCGCGATTGCCCCGGTCGGTCTTGCGGGCGAGGTCGAGATAACGCTCATTGTGGGCGAACAGCAGATCGCGCACCCGCATCATCCAGGCGCTGCCGCAGGCCTGAGCGAGCGCGGCGTGAAACTCGCCATGCGCCACGATCCAGCCCGGCGAGAAGCTGCCGTCCGCGGCCGCGATCGGCGTGGCAGCCAGCCGATGGTGCGCGGCAACGATTGCCGTTTCCCAGGAGAGATCACCGTTGGCGATGGCGCGGCGCAGGCACTTGGTTTCGATCTCGATGCGCATGTCGGTGAGATCGCGCAGATCGGCGACCGACACCGGGGCGACGCGAAAGCCGCGCTGCGGCATCGCGGTGACGAGCCCTTCCGCCGTGAGCCGGGCGAGCGCCTCGCGGATCGCCCCGGTGCTGACCGAGAAAGCCGAGCCGAGCTCGCTGATCTTCAGCTTCTCCTCGGGCCGATAGAGGCCCGTCAGCAGGCTGGCGCGAAGCTGTTCATAGACGGTCTGGGTGGCGCTTCCGGACATGGGCGATTCTCGCTGCGGGCCGAGCCAGACTATCAAACCAAAAGTTCACTTTCTTCGAAAAATATATTTTTTGTTGCGAGACGTCAGCACGGTCCTTATGGTTGGCAAAAAGCCGCCGCCAGCGCGGCCCACCAGGGAGGTGTCCATGCGAAGCATCATCGCGATTGCAGGGCTGTTCGTCGTCTCGTCCGTGCTCGGCGCGCCTGCTCAGGCCGAAGACCCGCCCGGCATCACCGCCACCGAAATCCGCATCGGACAGACCATGCCCTATAGCGGGCCGGTCTCCGCCTTCGGCATCCTGGGCAAGGGCGAGGTCGCCTATTTCAAGATGGTCAACGACCGCGGCGGCATCAACGGCCGCAAGGTCAACCTGCTCTCCCTCGACGACAGCTACGTGCCGCCCAAGACCGTCGAGCAGACGCGGCGGCTGATCGAGAGCGATGAGATCTCCTTCATCTTCTCGACCATGGGCACCGCGCACAACACGGCGATCGCCAAATATCTGCAGGGCAAGAAGGTGCCGCAGCTGTTCGTGGCCTCCGGCGCCTCGAAGTTCGGCGATCCCGCGCAGTTTCCGCTGGCGCTGATGGGCGTGATGGCGCCGTTCCGCAACGAAGCCCGCATGTATGCGCGCTACGCGCTGCAGAAGAAGCCCGACGCGACCTTCGCGGTGCTGGCGCAGAACGACGATTTCGGCCGCGACTATCTCGCCGGGCTGAAGGACGTGCTCGGCGAGCGCTTCGACAGCGCGGTCACGGTCGCGAGCTACGAGTCGACCGAGCCGACGATCGACTCCCAGATCGTGAAGCTGAAATCGACCGGCGCCGACGCGCTGATCATCGCCGCGACACCGAAATTCGCCGCACAGGCGATCCGCAAGACCTTCGAGATCAACTGGCGTCCGATGACGTTCCTGACCAATGTCTCGGTGTGGATGTCCTCGGTGATGGAGCCGGCCGGGCTCGAGGCCGGTACGGGCATCATCTCCACGGCCTATGTGAAGGACCCGCTCGATCCGGCCTGGGCAGACGATCCCGGCGTGAAGGGCTGGCGCGACTACATGGCCAAATACGTTCCCGACGGCGACATCCGCGATTCCAACTACGTCAACGGCTACAACAACGGCATGCTGCTGGAGCACGTCCTGAAGGCCGCGGGAAACGACCTGAGCCGCGAGAACATCCTGCGGCAGGCGCTGTCGATCAAGGACCTGGAGCTGCCGATGCTGCTGCCGGGCATCAAGGTGAACACCAGCGAGAGCGACCATCTCCCGGTCGAGCAGGTGCAGTTCATGCGCTTCACCGGCAAGCAGTGGGAGCGCTTCGGCGAAGTGCTCTCGACCAAGTAGCGAAACGCTGCACCCGGCACCGCGTGATCGCGGCAAGCAACCAGGGCGAGCGGATGCCGCTCACGCTTATCCGGGCTGCGCTTTGGCTTGGCCGTTGGACTTTCGGCGCTGAAGGCGTAGAGCTTTCCGTCGAGAACAAGAGAGCCGCGGCGCCATGTCCGAGACCGATCCCCTCACGCTCAAATTCCGCTGCCCGAAGGAGCTCGAAGGCCTGATCCCACAGCCAGTCCCGGCGACGCTGGGGCTTCCCGATTGGCTCAAGGCCATGCCGTCGACGGCCTTCAGCGCGCTCAACCAGGGCGAGGAGCAGACCATCAAGCGCTGCCCGCCTTTCGTCGACGCGATGACATCAGGCTTTCTGATTCCGCTGGTGTGCGACCTCAAGGTCGAGGACGGCGGAATCAGCTGGGACAACGAGCTGCCGCCGGGCGGCGCGATCGATTTTCCGCGCTCGCCGGTCAGCTTCCACGATGTTGCGCAGGTCACGGGATCGCCGCTGTTCGAAGCCGACCGCTTCCTCCTCAAGTTTCACAATCTGTGGACGATCGAGGCGCCGGAAGGCTGGGCGGTGTTGTTCACCCATCCGATCAACCGTTTCGATCTGCCGTTCACCACGCTGACCGGGCTGGTCGACAGCGATCGCTATCACGACTCCTTCGTGCATTTTCCGGTCCATTGGCACGACACGGCGTTCCGCGGCGTTCTTCCGAAGGGCACGCCGGTGGCTCAATGCATTCCGGTGAAGCGGCAGGCGTGGACGATGCAGACGTCCAGCTTCACCGATGAGGAGATTGCAGAGGTGCACGAGGTGCGCGACGCGCTGAAACGCGAGCAGGGACTCTATCGCAAGAAGTTCAGGGCCTAGCCGTTCCCTGCGCCATCGGCTTGCAGAAATTTCGCGGCGGCGCTCGGGCGGAAGAAGAAGCGGCCATGCGAGCTGGCCGCCAGCGCATAGGCGGCGCGGGTGAGCAGATGCGGCCGGCCGCGCAACAATGTGCGCAGCGCCGCCTGCGCGCCGTCGCGCTCGCCCATTTCGAGCAGGCACATCGCCAGACTGGCGCGCGACTGCGTATCGTCGGGCCGCAAGCCGAGCGCGCGGCGGAAGGTGTCGGCAGCATCGGCATAGGCGCCGTCCAGAAACTGCACCGAGGCGAGCTCGATCAGGATATCGGGACGTCCGGGTGCGGCGTCCCGCGCCGCCACGAGGTTCGCATGCGCGCGTGCCCGGTCATTGGTCCGCAGACACAGGCGGGCGAGGTCGAGCTTCAGGTCGACGCTGTCAGGAGACAGAGCCAGCGCATCCTCGATGACGCCGATGGCGTCATGGATCTGGCCCGCCTTGGCCAGCCGACCGGCCAGCTCCTGGAACGACGGCAGATAGGGCGGACGCCGCGCCGCGGTCCTGCGCAGCTGCGCGATGCCGTCGGCCGAACGCCGTGCATCGCAGAGCGCTGCGCCCAACAGGGTTTCGATCTCGGGATCAGTGCCGCGAAGCGCCGCCTTCTCCAGCGGTCCGATCGCCTCGCCGGCGCGCTGCTGGCCGAGCAGCGCATGCGCCAGAACAAGAAGTGCCGTCCGGTCGGTCCGGCTGGCTTTCAGGATCGAGGCGGCGATCTGCTCGGCGCGGGCGAACTGCCGCGCGCGCAGCGCGTGGATCGCTTCCTGCAGAGCCTGAGCCTGCAAATTTTTCCGCCGTTCACTCACGCGCTTCTGTCACGACTTGCGGGGACATGTCAGCACTAGCCCGATGGCCGAGGGGTGTCCAGCAACGCGCTCAGCCGAACAATGGCGTTCCCGGAACGAACGCGTCGAAGGCCGCCCAGAACTGCTCGCGATAGCGGTCCTGCTCCTGCAGGATCTCGTGCTTGGCGCCGGCAATGACGAGATGCGAGCCGGCACGCAGATGATAGGCGAACTCCTCGATCGCCGAGGTCGAGACCACGGCATCGTTGGAGGCGGCCAGCATCAGGACCGGCTGGCGGATCTGCGAGGGATAGTGGACGCCGCGGAAAGTGACCATGGCCGAGAAGGCGGCATCGGCCCATGCCACGGTCGGCGACGCGATGCCGAGCGTCGGGTCCTCCTCCAGGATCGCCGCGTTCCGGGCGTAACGCACGGGATCCGAGGTGACGGGATTGCTGACGAACGGCTCGAGCCCGGCCATCCTGTCGTTGCCGCCGGGCACATAGCTGCCGCCCTGCCCGGCGAAGCGCAGCACCTTCAACAAGAGCCGCGCCGGCAACGCGGTGCGCCGGCCCGGCAGGTCGATCATCGGCGCCGACAGCACCATGCGGTCGAACCAGCGCTTGCCCGCATGGGCAAGCCTGAGCAGCACCGTGCCGCCCATCGAATGCGCCAGCGCGAAATGCGGCGGCGGACAATCCGGCAGCACCACCTGCTGGACGAAGGTCTCGACATCGACTTCGTAATCGGCGAACGAGCGCACATAGCCCTTGCGGGGATCGCGCAGGCGGCGCGACGAATGGCCCTGTCCGCGCCAGTCGAGGATCGCCACCGCGAAGCCGCGGTCGCGCAGGTCCCGCACCGTCTCGAAATACTTCTCGATCATCTCGCTGCGGCCGGTGAAGATGCAGACCGTGCCCTTGCGGCCCGAAGGCGCCGCCCAGCGCGCAAAGCGCAGCTCGGCGCCATCAGGGGTCTTGATGGTGCCGGCGACGACGTTTTCCGGGACGGGATTGGCAGGGATCGAGACGAGCGTCATGAGGCGCGATCGAATAGGTCAATGAAGCCGGGAATCAAGGGTGAACGAAGCGAAAAAGAGGGACGGCAAGATCAGCTTGAACGGCGCCGCATAAGACCCATATCAGCAGCGTGCAGGCCGCTACCAGTGCTTTCGGACGACATCCGGAACATCAGGCTGCACGACGCGGCCCGGCCCGATGGCGGGCGGGTCATTCGAAACAGTCGCTCAATTGGAGGACTTTCATGCGTACCTACGATCTCACCCCCTTCTACCGCTCCACCGTCGGCTTCGACCGTCTCTTCAACCTGCTCGACCAGGCCACCTCCGACGGCAGCCCCGGCTACCCGCCCTACAACATCGAGCGCACCGGCGAGAATGCCTACCGCATCACGGTCGCGGTATCCGGCTTCGGCAAGGATGATCTCTCGATCGTCGCCAAGGAAAACACGCTGACCATCAAGGGCGAGAAGGCCGCCAACGAGAACGCCAAGGCCAAGAGCGACGTGCTGTATCGCGGCATCGCCGCGCGCGCCTTCGAGCGCTCGTTCCAGCTCGCCGACCATGTGGTGGTCAAGAATGCCAGCCTCGAGAACGGCCTGCTCCATGTCGACCTCGAGCGCGAGATTCCCGAGGCCAAGAAGCCCCGCAGCATCCCGATCCAGACCGGCGCGCAGCAGCCGGTAATCGAGGGCTCGGCCGACAAGGCCGCCGCATAAGGCGATCCCGAACTATTCTGAATAATGCAACGCCCCGGGCCTCCGGGGCGTTCTTGTTTGCGCCGGTACCTTTTCCCGTTTGTTGCACTGCGATCAAACGACCGTGATGCAGTAATGGCGCACCGCTCCACGACGAAGACGAGAGCGTGACCAGATCGAGCCTCTTTTTCAGTTCCTCATGGAGCAAACCGATGAACCTCCTTCGCACTCTCACGCTTGCCGCCGCTGCATTGATTGCGGCCGGCACCGCCGCCTCTGCCGCACCGGCCGAGCCTGTCAAAGCCAATAATGTCGTGCTGGTGCACGGCGCCTGGGCGGACGGCTCGAGCTGGGCCAAGGTCATTCCCTATCTGCAGGCGGCAGGCCTCAAGGTGACTGCGGTCCAGAATCCGCTCACCTCTCTTGAGGATTCCGCCGCCGCCACCCGCCGCGCGCTGGCGTTGCAGGACGGGCCGACCGTGCTGGTCGGCCATTCCTGGGCCGGCACCGTCGTCAGCGAGGTCGGCACCGATCCCAAGGTCAGCGCACTCGTCTATATCGCCGCGCGGGCGCCGGATGCCGGCGAAGACTTCTTGGCGTTGGCCGGCAAGTTTCCCAATCCGCCGGCACGGGCCGGCATCGTCAACCATGACGGCGAGACCAAGCTGTCGGAGGATGCGTTCCTGAAGTACTTCGCCAATGGCGTCGATGCGACGACGGCGAAGGAGCTCTATGCGGTGCAATGGCCGACCGCCGCCTCGATCTTTGCAGGCCGCACCACGGCAGCGGCCTGGCACGACAAGCCTTCCTTCTATGCAGTCTCAAAGGAAGACAAGACCATCGATCCGGATTTCGAGCGCTTCCTTGCCAAGCGGATGAAGGCCACCACGATCGAACTGGATGCCGGCCACCTGTCGCTGGTCTCGCATCCGAAGGAGGTCGCGGACCTGATCCTGAAGGCAGCGGGACGGGCGGAGTAACAGGCGAGGCCAGTTCCCGGTCGATAAGCGATAGGCCAAGCTCCGGCTTCCTACTCCAGCCCCTGCACCGGCGGCATGGCCTGCGTCGGCAGCACCCGCGGCATAGGCTTCTGCTCTGCCGCAGGCTTCGGCGGCGTAACGGACGCCGTGGTCTGGGGAGCTGGCTTCGGCTCCGCCGCAGGCTGCGGCTGAGTGACGGTGGCCGTGGCCTGCGGCGCCGGCGGGCTCTCGACCGGCTTCGCCTCGGCAGGCTTGGGATTGAGGGCCGCGGTCTGTGCCGCCGGAGCGGCCGGCCTGACCGCGGGTGCGGCCAGCTTCGGCGCGGGTGGAAGCGCAACGCGGCTCGCCACCCGCGGCGACGGCACGGGCGCCGGCGGCATGAGCCGCGGATCGGCCCGGATCACCGTCGGCGGCGGCAGGCTGTCGATCTGGCCGCGCGGCGGCGCATAGCGCATCCGCTCGTAGTCGCCGCCCCACCGGGAGGCCGGAACGAAGCGGACGATGCGCCCGGATACGGCGTCGATCACGAGCTTGCCGTCCTCGCCGTCGCGATCGAGCACGGCGACGACATAGACATGACCACGCTGCCGCGGCGCGCCCAGAGGCGAGAAGCCGTGGTCGCGCAGGATCGCATAGACATCGTGTGCCGGCAGGAACGCCGGAGCGTAGCCGTAGTCCGGCGCATAGCCCTCCGGCCGGTACGGCCGCTGCGGCGGGTAGCGGTCATCGGGCCGATACGCATAATCCGGAGCTGGAGCCGGCCCCGGCGCATAACCGTAGGGCGGCGGGGCCGGAACCGGCGCTGGCGGAAGCGGCTGGTCGGCATAAGGGCCGTCGAAATCCGACACCGCGCGGTAGGACGGCGCCAGCGGCTCGGCCTGCGCTGCGGCTGCTGCGATCAAGGCGGCCGAAACGGCACCAAGGGATAATTTCATGGCTTCACGCTCCTGAATGCCCCTGCACCTCGGAGCTTTACGCGCCTGAGGCGTTGGGGCGGAGACGTTCGGCCCCGATTCTGGCGGTCCTTGGCCGGGGCTACGGCCGGATCACGGCGGCTGATCGCAATCGGTAATGCGATGGCCGGCCCGATTTCACGAAAAGTCCTGCTGGGAAGGCAGGTCCTACTGCGCGCGCCGGGACACTGCGGCCCTTGTATGATAAAGAAAGGTTTGACATGGTGAAGCGTTAGGACAGAATGACTGTCTTAAATTTCGTTGCAAAGAGTGCCTGACCTTTGCAATGATATTGCGGCGCCGAAGGGCGCTGTGACATGACAGGCAGACGTACCAGGCTCGGGCCGTCCGTTGGGACATTCACCCGGACCCCAGCCTGAATTCTGAAAATGCGGCTCGCTGATGAGGACGAGCGTGGGTTCCGGAGAGGGGCCGCGCGACGACCGAGGTGCGCCGGACGGTGGTGGTGGCAAGGCCCAGACCGAAAAAGACGAGGGATGGACATGAGCGGGTCGATGAAGCACGAACAATCGGGTGGCGCAGTGCTGGCGACGGATTCCCGCTTCAAACCGGCCGAGACCACCCACGAAATCCACAAGGAACTTCACACCTGGCGCCCGGAGGCCGAGGGTCTCTATGACCCGGCTCAGGAGAAGGATTCCTGCGGCGTCGGCTTCATCGCCAACATCAAGGGCCAGAAGTCTCACCAGATCGTTGCGGATGCGCTGAGCATCCTGTGCAACCTCGAGCATCGTGGTGCCGTCGGCGCCGACCCGCGCTTCGGCGACGGCGCCGGCATCCTGGTGCAGATCCCGCATGCGTTCTTCTCGCGCAAGGCGACCGAGCTCGGCTTCAAGCTGCCGGCGCCCGGCGAATATGCCATCGGCGCGCTGTTCATGCCGCGCGACGAGGCCTGGCGCAACGTCATCAAGAGCATCATCGCCGACCAGATCGAGGACGAAGGCCTGGTGCTGCTCGGCTGGCGCGACGTGCCCACCGACAACTCCTCGCTGGGCGTCACCGTGAAGCCGACCGAGCCGCGCACCATGCAGGTGTTCATCGGCCGCAACGGCGCCGCCAAGACCGAGGACGAGTTCGAGCGCAAGCTCTACATCCTCCGCAAGTCGATCTCGCAGGCGATCTATCAGCGCCGCGACCGCGGCATGTCGGGCTACTACCCGTGCTCGATGTCGTGCCGGACCGTGATCTACAAGGGCATGTTCCTGGCCGACCAGCTCGGCAAATACTACGCCGATCTGCACGAGCCGGATTTCGAGAGCGCGCTGGCGCTGGTGCATCAGCGTTTCTCGACCAACACCTTCCCGACCTGGTCGCTGGCGCATCCCTACCGCATGATCGCGCACAACGGCGAGATCAACACCCTGCGTGGCAACGTCAACTGGATGGCGGCGCGCCAGGCCTCGGTCTCGTCGGAGCTGTTCGGCAAGGACATCAGCCGGCTCTGGCCGATCTCCTATGAAGGCCAGTCCGATACCGCCTGCTTCGACAACGCGCTCGAATTCCTGGTGCAGGGCGGCTACTCGCTGCCGCACGCGGTCATGATGATGATCCCGGAAGCGTGGGCCGGCAATCCGCTGATGAGCGAGGAGCGCCGCTCGTTCTACGAATATCACGCCGCCATGATGGAGCCGTGGGACGGACCGGCTGCGATCGCCTTTACCGACGGCCGCCAGATCGGCGCCACGCTTGACCGCAACGGCCTGCGTCCGGCGCGCTATCTCGTCACCAAGGACGACCGCATCGTGATGGCGTCCGAAATGGGCGTGTTGAAGATCCCGGAGGACCAGATCGTCACCAAGTGGCGGCTGCAGCCCGGCAAGATGCTGCTGGTCGATCTCGACCAGGGCCGCCTCATTCCGGACGATGAGATCAAGGCGCAGCTCGCGGCCAGCCATCCTTATAAGGAGTGGCTCGCGCGCACCCAGATCCAGGTCGAGAAGCTGCCGGATGCGCCGACCAAGGGCGCGCGCACCAACCTGCCGCTGCTCGATCGGCAGCAGGCGTTCGGCTACACCCAGGAAGACATCAGCATCCTGATGACGCCGATGGCCGCCACCGGCGAAGAGCCCACGGGCTCGATGGGCAATGACACGCCGATCTCGGCGCTGTCGGACAAGCCGAAGCTGCTGTTCACCTATTTCAAGCAGAACTTCGCCCAGGTGACCAATCCGCCGATCGATCCGATCCGCGAGGAGCTGGTGATGAGCCTGGTCTCGATCATCGGACCCAGGCCGAACCTGTTCGACCTCGAGGGCGTTGCCTCGACCAAGCGGCTCGAAGTGCACCAGCCGATCCTGACCGATGCGGACCTGGAGAAGATCCGGTCGATCTCGGAAGTCTCCGACAGCCATTTCGTCTCGCGCACGCTCGACACCACCTTCGATGCCGGCCTGGGCGCGAACGGTTTGGAAGAGATGCTCGACGATCTCTGCGGCCGCGCCGAAGCCGCGGTGCGCGAGGGCGTCAACATCATCATCCTGTCGGACCGCATGGTCTCGGCCGAGCGGATCGCGATCCCCTCGCTGCTCGCCTGCGCCGCCGTGCATCATCATCTGATCCGCACCGGGCTGCGCACCTCGGTGGGCCTGGTGGTCGAATCGGGCGAGCCGCGCGAGGTGCACCACTTCGCCTGCCTCGCCGGCTACGGCGCCGAGGCGATCAACCCCTATCTCGCCTTCGAGACCATCATCGCGCTGAAGGACAAGCTGCCTGGCGCGCTGAGCGACTACGAGGTGGTGAAGCGCTACATCAAGTCGATCGGCAAGGGCCTGCTCAAGGTCATGTCCAAGATGGGCATCTCGACCTATCAATCCTATTGCGGCGCGCAGATCTTCGACGCGGTCGGGCTCAAGGGGGAGTTCGTGCAGAAGTTCTTCGCCGGCACGCATAGCCGCGTCGAAGGCGTGGGGCTCGCCGAGATCGCCGAGGAAACCACGCGCCGTCACACGGACGCTTTCGGCGAGGCGCTGGTCTACAAGAGCGCGCTCGATGTCGGCGGCGAATATGCCTTCCGTAGCCGCGGCGAAGATCACGCCTGGACTGCGGAGTCGGTGTCGACCCTGCAGCATGCGGTGCGCGGCAACTCCAAGGAGCGCTACCAGGCGTTCGCGAAGATCCTCAACGAGCAATCGGAACGGCTCTTGACCTTGCGCGGCCTGTTCCGGATCAAGTCGGCCGAGGACGATAAGCGCAAGCCGGTCCCGCTCGACGAGGTCGAGCCGGCCAAGGAGATCGTCAAGCGCTTTGCCACGGGTGCGATGAGCTTCGGCTCGATCTCGCGCGAGGCGCATACGACGCTGGCGATCGCGATGAACCGGATCGGCGGCAAGTCGAACACCGGCGAAGGCGGCGAGGAAGCCGACCGCTTCAAGCCGCTGCCGAACGGCGATTCCATGCGCTCGGCGATCAAGCAGGTGGCCTCGGGCCGGTTCGGCGTGACGACGGAATATCTCGTCAACTCCGACATGATGCAGATCAAGATGGCTCAAGGAGCGAAGCCCGGCGAAGGTGGCCAGCTCCCCGGCCACAAGGTCGATGCCACCATCGCCAAGGTGCGGCATTCGACGCCGGGCGTCGGCCTGATTTCGCCGCCGCCGCATCACGACATCTATTCGATCGAAGACCTGGCGCAGCTGATCTACGACCTGAAGAACGTCAATCCGGACGGTCAGGTCTCGGTCAAGCTGGTCTCGGAAATCGGCGTCGGCACGGTCGCGGCGGGCGTCGCCAAGGCCCGTGCCGACCATGTGACGATCGCGGGCTTCGAGGGCGGCACCGGTGCCTCGCCGCTGACCTCGATCAAGCATGCCGGCTCGCCCTGGGAGATCGGCCTTGCCGAAACCCACCAGACCCTGGTGCGCGAGCGGCTGCGCAGCCGCATCCTGGTCCAGGTCGACGGCGGCTTCCGCACCGGGCGTGACGTCGTGATCGGCGCGCTGCTCGGTGCCGACGAGTTCGGCTTCGCCACCGCGCCCTTGATCGCGGCCGGCTGCATCATGATGCGCAAGTGCCATCTGAACACCTGCCCGGTCGGCGTCGCGACGCAGGACCCGGTGCTGCGCAAGCGCTTCACCGGCCAGCCCGAGCACGTCATCAACTACTTCTTCTTCGTGGCCGAAGAGGTCCGCGAGATCATGGCGAGCCTCGGCTATCGCTCCTTCAACGAGATGGTCGGCCAGGTGCAGATGCTGGATCAGTCCAAGCTGGTCGCGCATTGGAAGGCCAAGGGCCTCGATTTCTCCAAGCTGTTCGTGAAGCAGAAGGAGCAGCCGGGCCAGAAGATCTATCGTTCGGAAGCGCAGAACCATCACCTGGAGGCCGTGCTCGACCGCAAGCTGATCGAGCAGGCGCGGCCCGCGCTCGATCGCGGCGCACCGGTGAAGATCGAGGCCGAGATCAACAACACCGACCGCTCGGCCGGTGCGATGCTCTCCGGCGCGGTCGCCAAGATCTACGGCCATGCCGGCCTGCCGCATGACACGATCCATGTCAGCCTCAAGGGCACCGCGGGCCAGGCCTTCGGCGCGTGGCTGGCGCACGGCGTCACCTTCGAGCTCGAAGGCGAAGGCAACGACTATGTCGGCAAGGGCCTCTCCGGCGGCCGCATCATCGTCAAGCCGCCGCGGATCTCCGGCATCGTGCCGGAGGAATCGATCATCGTCGGCAACACCGTGATGTACGGCGCGATCTCCGGCGAGTGCTACTTCCGCGGCATCGCCGGCGAGCGCTTCGCCGTACGCAACTCCGGCGCGGTCGCGGTGGTCGAAGGCGCCGGCGACCATTGCTGCGAGTACATGACCGGCGGCATCGTCGTCGTGCTGGGTAAGACCGGGCGCAACTTCGCGGCCGGCATGTCGGGCGGCGTCGCCTACGTGCTGGACGAGGCCGGCGACTTCGACAAGCTCTGCAACATGGCGATGGTCGAGCTCGAACCGGTGCTGTCCGAGGAGATGATCGCCGAGGACACCTACCACCAGATGAGCGATCTCGAGGCGCATGGCCGGGTCGACGTGTTCAAGAACCTGCTCGCCTCCGACGTCGAACGGCTGCATATCTTGATCTCGCGTCACGCCAAGGCGACAGGCTCCAAACGAGCGGCCGAGATCCTTTCGAACTGGAAGGACTATGCGCCGAAGTTCCGGAAGGTGATGCCGGTGGAATACCGCCGCGCGCTGAAGGAAATGGCGGCCAATGCCGACGCCGAGCCGAAGATCGCAATCGGGGCTTGATGCGGGACAAAGCCGCTAGCGTCATTGCGAGCGCAGCGAAGCAATCCATGGCTCCAGACAAAGGCTGGATTGCTTCGTCGCTTCGCTCCTCGCAATGACGGGAATTACTTCGAGATTCCGGGTCTGCGCCGATCGGCGCATCCCGGAATGACGGGACAAGGATCGTAAGGGACGTCGTAGGTTCATGGGCAAGGTCACAGGTTTTCTCGAAATCGAGCGGCACGATCGCAAGTACACGCCCGTGGCCGAGCGTCTGAAACACTTCCACGAATTCGTGGTCCCGCTCTCCGAGAAGGAGCTGCGCGACCAGGCCGCGCGCTGCATGAATTGCGGCATCCCCTATTGCCACGGCACCGGCTCGGCCGCGCCGGGAGCGCCAGGCTGCCCGGTCAACAACCAGATCCCGGATTGGAACGACCTCGTCTACAACGGCAATTGGGAAGAGGCCGCGCGCAACCTGCACTCGACCAACAACTTCCCGGAATTCACCGGCCGCATCTGCCCTGCCCCGTGCGAGGCCTCCTGCACGCTCAACATCGACGACAACCCGGTCACCATCAAGACGATCGAATGCGCGATCGTCGACAAGGCGTTCGAGCAGGGCTGGATCAGGCCGGAGCCGGCGGCGGTGAAGACCGGCAAGAAGATCGCGGTCGTGGGCGCCGGCCCCGCCGGGCTCGCCTGCGCGCAGCAACTGGCGCGCGCCGGCCATGACGTCCACGTCTTCGAGAAGAACGCCAAGGCCGGCGGCCTGCTGCGCTACGGCATTCCCGACTTCAAGATGGAGAAGGGCATCATCGACCGCCGCCTCGCGCAGATGGAAGGCGAAGGCGTCACCTTCCATTACGGCGTCCATGTCGGCGGCAATGGCGGGCTCGATGCCAAGAGCCTGCTGAAGGACTATGATGCCGTGGCGCTGACCGGCGGCGCCGAGGCGCCGCGCGACCTGGCGATCCCCGGCCGCGATCTCTCCGGCATCCACTACGCCATGGACTTCCTGCCGCAGCAGAACCGCCGCGTGGGCAACGAGCCTGTCAACGCCACCGACATCCTCGCCGGCGGCAAGCATGTCGTCGTGATCGGCGGCGGCGATACCGGAAGTGACTGCATCGGCACCTCGCTGCGCCAGGGCGCATTGTCGGTCACGCAGCTCGAGATCATGCCGGCGCCGCCCGAGCACGAGAACAAGCCGCTGACCTGGCCGAACTGGCCCTTGAAGATGCGGACCTCGTCGAGCCAGGCCGAAGGTGCCGCGCGCGAATTCGCGGTGCTCACCCAGAAGTTCGAGGGCGAGAACGGCGCAGTCAAGAAGCTGCATTGCGTGCGCGTCGATGGCCAGTTCAAGCCGATCCCCGGCACCGAGTTCGAGCTCGCCGCCGACCTCGTGCTGCTGGCGATGGGTTTCGTGCATCCGGTGCATGAGGGTCTGCTGAAGACTCTCGGCGTCGATCTCGACCCGCGCGGCAACGTCAAGGCCAACCTCACCGACTATCAGACCTCGGTGCAGAAGGTGTTCTCGGCCGGCGACATGCGCCGCGGCCAATCGCTGGTGGTGTGGGCGATCCGCGAGGGCCGGCTCTGCGCGCAGGCCATCGACACCTTCCTGATGGGCAGGACCGACCTGCCGCGGTGAAGCGGCGGTCAACCTGTTGGTTGCGGCGCTCGCGCCGCACCCGCTTTCGCGGGTGATCTAGCCGGATTTTCCGAAGCAGCGCCGCCTCTCACCCGCACAAGGCAGACTCACGTCGCCAGTGCAGTGCGAATGGCTCGCGCCAAATCGGAGCTGAGATACGGCTTCGGCAACAGCAGCACGCCCGCATCGAGCCGGCCGTGATGCAC
The DNA here is from genome assembly GCF_032487775.1 of Bradyrhizobium sp. SZCCHNR3119. NCBI lineage: Bacteria > Pseudomonadati > Pseudomonadota > Alphaproteobacteria > Hyphomicrobiales > Nitrobacteraceae > Bradyrhizobium > Bradyrhizobium sp. SZCCHNR3119. The sequence continues at coordinate 1,431,405 of NZ_JAUEUV010000001.1, forward strand.
GATCGCGTTCTCGGTGTAGCCGGAGGTGTAGAGCACTTTCAGGTCCGGCCGCCGTTTCACGGCCTCGGTCGCGAGCTGGCGACCATTCATTCCGCCGGGCATGATCACATCCGTGAACAACAGGTCGATGTGGCCGGCTTCGTCGATGACCGCCAGCGCCTCGCCGGCATTGCCGGCGGCGATGGTGCGATAACCCAGGCGCTCGATCTGGGCCACGACGTAATCGCGGACCAGCACGTCGTCCTCGACGATCAGGATGGTTTCGTCGCCACGCTCGCTTCCCGAACTGGCGGGCTCGACCTCCGGCGCATCGGCCTCCGCATCCTGGGCGGGGGAGGCCTGCGGCAGATACAGCCTCACGGTGGTGCCGTGGCCTTCTTCGCTGTAGATCTTGATGTGCCCGTTGGACTGCCTGACGAAGCCATAGACCATGGACAGGCCGAGCCCTGATCCCTTGCCGAGGCCCTTGGTGGTGAAGAAGGGATCGAACACCTTGTCGAGCAAGGGACGCGGGATGCCCTCTCCCGTGTCGCTCACCGCGATCATGACGTAATTGCCGGGCCGGACCTCGCTATTGCGGCTGGCATAGTCGGCGTCGAGCACGACGTTCTTGGTCTCCAAGATCAGCTTGCCGCCATTGGGCATGGCGTCACGCGCGTTCAAGGCGAGGTTCAGGATCGCGGTCGAGAGCTGGCTCGGATCGATCAGCGCCGGCGCGGCATCGTGCGCCAGCATCGATTCGATTTCGATCTGCACGCCGAGCGTCGGGCGCAGCAGGCCCGCGACATCCACGACCAGGGCGTTGATGTCCGTGCTGCGCGGCTGCAGCGGCTGCTGGCGGGCGAACGCCAGCAGATGCCGGGTCAGGTCCGCGCCCCTCGCCGCGGCGGCGCCGATCATGGAGGTGATCTGGGCCAGCAGCGGCCGATCCTTGACGCCGTCGCTGAGCATTTCGATCGAGCCGGTGATCACGGTCAGGATGTTGTTGAAGTCGTGCGCGACGCCGCCGGTGAGCTGGCCGATCGCTTCCATCTTCTGCGCCTGCCGCACCTGAGCCTCGGTCGCCTCCATCTCCTGAAAGCGCCGGACCATGGCCTCGGCGTTGCGGCGCTGCCGGGTCTCCTCCTCGAGCGCCGCATAGGCCTGCAGAAGCTGCACACGCGTCGGCATCACCAGGAGATGCGGCAGTCCCAGCAGCAGCCCGGTCCCGAGCACGGCGGAGATCAGCGCCAGGACCACTTTGATGGCTACAGCCAGGCCATCGACCGGCACCCACAGCCCAGCGATCGAAAGCGCACAGCTCACGGCGCCGACCGCGGCGAGCCCGCCGAGTGCCCCGATCAGGCTGACGAAGATTCGCAACATGTCGCCGTGCCGGCGCAGCAGGAAAACCGCGACTGCAATCGCCATCGCAAGCGATCCACAGGCGAGCACGGCCTCGGAAACCACATTCAACCAGAGCAATCCCGGCTGCCACGGCAAGCAGGCCTCGTGCGGGGTGAGCGTCGACATGTCCAGAACATCTCCAGGCCATAGCCACCCCGGCACCGGCTCCGCGCCGAGTCGGAATGGTCAGACGGATCATTCAGGTTCCTGCTTACCGCGCAAGCGCACAACGCCTGGATCAGGAGTGATCGTGGGGAAGGCTCCGGTCCCGCGGGGAGTGCCCGCCCGCTGGGCAGCCAGCGGGTGCGGCAACGTCCCGGGCTTACGAGCGCAAGCTCAACCCTGCCCCTCGATCCGACCCCAGATCTCGTCCGCTGACACCGGCAGCGTGACGCCGAAGGTCTCCTCGATCACCCGCCCCAGTTCGCCGGCGGTCTCGATCATACGCTCGGAGACCATCTCCCCGTCGCGCGCCTCGATCAACAGCCGCCGGTTGACGAGCTTGTAGCGCGCCTCGCGCGCAAGCCGCTCCATCACCACCATCGAGGTGAACGGCACGCTGGGGTGGGTGGAGGTGTACCAATTGCCCAGTGCATAGTCGGCCGGAAGCTGCGGATGCAGATCGAACACATACATCGTCCGCCAGCCCGCGGGCTGCTTCGCCGCGAGCCAGAACAGGCCGTCATCGGATTGGGTCAGGCGGAACGTCCCCATCGCCGTCGGCTGCACGATGTCAGCCTGAAGCCTCAGCGGCGCATCGAGCAGGCAGGAGCCGAAGCCGGCATCGGCCAGATAAGGCCCGTCGGCGAGATCGACCTTGAGCAGCATGTGCGTGCGCGGGCCGAGCGGAGCATCGGGCTCGAAGCGCCAGCGGACCCGCCCCGACAGGCTGGTGACCGTAAAGCCGACTGCCTCGAGCGCGGCCTGCAGCAGCGCGTTCTGCTCGAAGCAATAACCGCCACGACGGCCATCGACGAGCTTCCGCTGCACCGAGGCGAGATCGAGGTGAACGGGACGACCGAGCAGCGGATCGAGCCCCTCGAACGCGATCGCATCCACATGCGCGGCATGGAGTGCTGCCAACGTTTGCCGATTTGGCTGAAGCGGCCCGCGATAGCCGATGCGGGCGAGATATTTGTCGAGGTGGAATTCGTCAGGCATCGGCCGCGCCTCTGTTTTCTCTCGCTAGAGGGCATAGCATGGTCGCATGCAGTCGTTCCAGATCGCACGAGCTGCAGTCCACCCGCCGGCTGCGCAGGTGCTTTGCCCCATCCTACCCCCATCACCCTGCCTTCTTGCTCCAGCGCTCCGCGAAGTGATGCAGCGGCATGAAGGTTTCCAACAGTTCGCGACCAAGCGGCGTGAGTGCATAGCCGCCTTCGCCGAGCGCGACAAAGCCAGCCTCGCGCAGCTCGGTGATGCGCGTCTGCAGCACGGTTGGCGAGACCTCGTCGCAAGCCGTGCGAAGTGCACGCGAGGTCAGCGCGTCATCACGCAACTCCCACAGGATACGCAAGGACCAGCGCCTGCCCAACAGATCGAGCAGCACCATGATCGGACGGCCCGAGCGGGAGCCACGCACGGCTCGTGATTTGACCGGAGACGACTCGGCTGCAGCCGAGATGGTCCGACGCGATTTTGCCAGACTTGGCTTGTTTGGCCCCGGTTTGGTCGGTGCCGGCATGTCGTGCCCCCTTCGCACAGAAATACGGCTCTTGCCAAACGCTACAAAAAGCGTAGCGTTTCGCTACAATAAATGTAGCACACAGGAGGAGCCGCCGCATGCCCCGCATCCCCCCGCTGGAGCCGCCCTACCCTGCAGACATCCAGGCGCAGTTCGATCGCATCATGCGCGGCGCGCCGCCGCTGATGCTGTTCCGCGTCATGGCCGGCCACCAGCGGGCGTGGGGCAAGTTCGGTGGGGGCAGCTTGCTCGATCGCGGTCCCCTGTCCCTGCGCGAACGCGAGATTGCGATCGACCGGACCTGCGCCCTGAATGGATGCGAATATGAGTGGGGCGTGCATGTCAGCACGTTCGCTGCTGCCGCCGAGCTGACTGCCGAGCAAATTCGCGCAACCGTCCTCGAAGGCAGTCAGGCGGCCTGCTGGTCCGAAGCCGAGCGGGCGTTGCTCCTCGCCGTCGACGCTCTGCACCGGCGTGCGACTCTGGGCGTGGCCGAGTTCGCGACACTACGCGCACATTACAACGAGGATCAGATCCTCGAGATCATCCTGCTCTGCGGATTCTATCGCACCGTGTCGTATCTGGCGAACGCGCTGGACCTGCCGCTGGAGGAAACTGCGGCGCGTTTTCCTGCACGGACCTCATGCGGAGCGTGAGCGAAGCAATCCGGCGCTCAGCCCTAATCTGGATTTGCTTCGGAGCCTAACGCTCCTCGCAATGACGGCTGGAGAGAGATCACGCCACCCCGGCGCGCAGCAGATCGTGCATGTGCAGGATGCCGACCGGCTTGCCTGCCTCGGTGACGATCAGCGTGGTGATCTTCGCGGAGTTGAGGATCTCCAGCGCTTCCGAGGCGAGCGCGTCGCTGCGGACCGTGCGCGGCGTCTGCGTCATGATGTCGTCGACCAGCGCCGTCATCAAATCGGGCCGCATCTTCCGCCGGAGATCGCCGTCGGTGATGATGCCCGCGACGTGGCCGTTTCCATCGGTGATGATGACGCAGCCGAGCCCCTTGTCCGACATCTCCAGCAGCGCGTCCGTCATGACGGTGCCGAGCGGTTTCACCGGCACCGCATCGCCCGAGCGCATCAGATCGGCGATGTGCTTGAGCATCGCCCCTAACTTGCCGCCAGGATGGAAATTGGCGAATTCGAGCGCGGTGAAGCCGCGGCCTTCGAGCAGCGCGATCGCGAGCGCATCGCCGATCGCCGCCTGCATCAGGGTCGAGGTGGTCGGCGCCAGATTGTGCGGACAGGCCTCGCGCACCTTCGGCAGCTCCAGCACGATCCGCGCGGCCTGACCGAGCGAGGAGGCCGCATTCGAGGTCACCGCGATCATCGGGATCGCGAAGCGCTTGGAATAATTGACGAGGTTCTTCATCTCCGACTGCTCGCCGGACCAGGACAGCGCGATGATGACGTCGTCGCCGGTGATCATGCCGAGGTCGCCATGGCCGGCTTCCGCCGCATGCACGAAGAAGGCGGGCGTGCCGGTCGAGGCCAGGGTCGCCGCGATCTTGCGCGCGACATGGCCGGACTTGCCGAGCCCGGTCAGGATGGCGCGGCCCTTGGCCTCGCGGATCAGCGTCGTCGCCGCGGTGAAAGCCGTTCCGAGCGTTCCCCGCAGCGCGGCCGAGATCGCGACGATACCGTTGCTGCCGATCTCCAGGGTGCGCAGCGCCGACTGCACATCGGCATGGTCGGCGGCGGATTCGATCAGGGGATTGGAGCTCGGCATCGACGCATTCCACGACAGACAGATGACGCGGAGGTCTTACCACGGGTCGGGCGGTAAAGGCGGCATCAACAGCCCATTAACCATATTTGTTTTTACTCCCTTCACGGCAGGAATTGCCGACCGGCGCGGGGCCGCGCGGGCCAAATACATGATTTCGTTGGAGTATTTTCATCGTGGGTTGGGGGCCCGACAGCGGCCGGATCAGGCGCCCTTCGTGGTGCGACCGCGCCGCCGCAAGCCTATGGCTCCTGGCCGCCGCGGCCGCGCCTGCCTCGGCGCAGACCACGGATATGCTTCGCCCGGTCCCTGACGGCTTCCTGCTGCCGCAGGATTCACCGCTGCGTCGGATCGCCACAAGCGAACTGCCCGCGCCGGCCGCCCCTGCCCGCGTTGTGCAGTCCCCCGGCGGCGCCGCCGCATCACGGGTCAGCCTGGGGCCGCTGGCCGGCCTGTCGGCCGCGAGCGGGGCGGCGGACTCTGGGTATGATTCGCTGAACCGCACCCGCAGGAAGCCGAAATATTATCCGGCGCAGCCCCGCCCGAAGCCCGCCCTCGGCCCTGGCACGCCGCCGCCCGGCGGCCTCGTCGGCGAGCTCCGCCCGTCCCTGCCGCCGTCTGCCGGTGCCAACAGGCCGCCGCTGCCGCCGGCGATGGCCGGCAGCGTGCCCGGCCAGCCACCCCGGAAGCGGCTCAGGGTCGACGACGATCCATTCGGCGCGGTCGGCGACTATATGGGCCCGTTCCTGGTGAAATCGGCGGTCGAGATCTCCGCCGGCTACGACACCAATCCGGCGCGGCTTGCGAACGCGCGCGGGCTGCCGTTCTGGGTGGTCGCGCCGGAGTTTCTCGCGGTATCGAACTGGGAGCGCCACGCTGTCGTCGCCGATCTGCGCGGCTCCTTCACCGGCTATGGCGGCTCGCTGCCGGCCATCATCGACGGCGGCATCAACCCGGCGCCCACCAATCTCGACCGGCCGGATTTCACCGGCCACGTCGACGGCCGGCTCGACGTCACCGGGGACACCTCGGTCGGCGCGCAGCTGCGGCTGCGGGCTGCGACCGACAATCCCGGCAGCCCGAACATCCAGGCCGGGCTCGCCCGCTATCCGGTCTACACCACGCTGGGCACGACGATTGGCGTCGACCAGCGCTTCAATCGCCTGCAGATTTCGGCCGGCGCCACCATCGACCGCACCAGCTACGAGCAGAGCAAGCTGACCAACGGCGCCATGACCTCGAACGACGACCGCAACTTCAACCAATATGGCGGGGTCGGGCGCGCCTCCTATGAAGTCTCGCCCGGTCTGAAGCCGTTCGTGGAAGTCGAAGGCGACAGCCGCGTGCATGACCTGCCGTACGACCGCTCCTTCTATCGGCGCGACTCGAGCGGCGGCTACGCCAAGGCCGGCAGCTCGTTCGAGCTGACGCGACTTCTGACCGGCGAGGTCTCGATCGGTTACGCCGCGCGCAGCTATGTCGATCCCAGACTGAACCGGCTGCAGGGATTTTTGACCACGGCCTCGCTGGTGTGGTCGGCGACGCCGTTGACGACGGCCAAATTCCTCTCCGACACGCAGCTTGCGGAAACCACCGTGGCCGGCGCCTCCGGCGTCCTCGTGCGCACCTACACCGTCGAGGTCGACCACGATTTCCGCCGCTGGCTCACCGCCATCGGCAAGTTCACCTTCGGCACGCTGGACTATCAGGGCTACGGTCGCAGCGACAAGACCTACTCGACCGAAGGCAACCTGATCTACAAGATGACCCGCAACCTCTGGCTCAAGGGCACGTTACGCTACGATGTGCTGGATTCGAACGTCGCAGGCGCAAGCTCATCCGGCACGGTGGTGATGCTCGGCGTCCGGCTGCAGAATTGAGCTTAAGCGAACGACCGTAGGGTGGGCAAAGCGAAGCGTGCCCACCCTACAAATCGAAGTCGGCTCGCGCCTACGCTCCGGTCACCGTGAGATTGGCGCCGTCGGCCTGCACGATCCGCACGCGGCTGCCGGCCGGCGTATCGGGCCCGGCGACACGCCAGACGGTGTCGTCGACGCGCACCGTGCCGGAGCCGTCGACGATCGGCTTCTCAAGCGTGAAGACGCGGCCGACGAGCGCGGCCGCGCGGCGGTTGAGATAGGGATTATCGCTGGCCGGCCGCGCCGCGCTGCCGGCGAGCCGGCGCCAGACCGGCACTGCGGCTACCGCGAACAGCGCGAACATCAGGATCTGGATCTGCCAGGACGGCGTGAACGCAAACGATACGAACCCGACCAAAAGCGCGGCCAAGCCGAACCAGAACAGGAAGATGCCCGGGGCGAGCAATTCCAGCGCCATCAGGATGACACCGAAGATCAACCAGTTCCAGGTGCCCAGGCTCTCAAACATTTCGGCCATGACGTGACCCTCGCTAGATGCCCGCATCCTATCACGCGCGCGGCGGGAGCGGCGGCGCAGGCGGCGTCGTTCCGGCCGGCGGCACCGAGCCCGTTCGGCGCGCAGCCGCCGCGGCGGAGGCCGCGCTTTCGCCGAAGGTCGCCTTGGCTATCTCGCCGATGCCGGCCAGCGAGCCGAGCATGCTCATCGCTTCCACGGGCAGCATGATGATTTTCTGATTCGGCGAGTCCGCGAGCTGGCCGAACGCCTTGATGTATTTGTCGGCGATGAAATAATTGAGCGCGGCGACATCGCCCTTGGCGATCGCCTCCGACACCATCTGCGTGGCCTTGGCCTCGGCCTCTGCGGAACGTTCGCGCGCTTCCGCATCGAGGAAGGCGGATTGCCTGCGGCCCTCGGCCTGCAGGATCTGGCTCTGCTTGGCGCCTTCGGCGCGCAGGATCTCGGACTGCCGCTGGCCTTCCGCCTGCAGGATGTCGGCGCGCTTGACGCGTTCGGCCTTCATCTGCCGGCCCATCGCCTCGACGAGGTCGGCCGGCGGCACGATGTCCTTGATCTCGATGCGGTTGACCTTGACGCCCCAAGGCGAGACCGCGGCATCGACGACGCGGAGCAGCCGCTCGTTGATCTCGTCGCGATGCGACAGCACCTGGTCGAGGTCCATGGCGCCCATCACCGAGCGGATGTTGGTCATGGTCAGCACGATGATGGATTGCGAGAGGCTGGCGACCTCGTAGCTCGCCTTCGCCGCATCGAACACCTGGAAGAAGGCGACGCCGTCCACCGTCACGGTGGCGTTGTCCTTGGTGATCACCTCCTGCTCGGGAATCTCGATCACCTGCTCCATCATATTCATCTTGCGCCCGATCCGGTCGAAATAGGGCACGATGATGTTCAACCCCGGCGACAGCGTCCGGGTGTATTTGCCGAACCGCTCGACGGTCCAGTCATAGCCCTGCGGCACCGTCTTCACGCCGGCAAACAACGTAAAGATGACCAAGAGCGCCAGCGCAATCGCGAAAATGTCGAAACCGCTCATAAGACCTCCAAGACGAAAGACCCGTCACAAGGATGGGCTTCCGCACAATTCCACAGCAATCAAGACGTAAGGATTGCCGCGTGAATTTGTCTCGGCGGCGGCGGGGCCGGTTCAGCGAACTATTTTCGACATACCGACGTGGTAAAGGCCTTGCAGGCAGCAGCGGTGCTCCTAAGAAGCTACGCCCCGCCGGAGCCGCGGCACGTCACCAAAGCTTCAAATTCGAAGCGATCAACCGCCGCGTCCGAGATCCAGCCTGCTCAGATCCAACCCTGCAGTTCGCGCAGCACCAATTGCCGGATCACGTCCATGCCCGGCTCGCTGTCGTTCAGGCAGGGGATGGCGGAAAACGCCTCGCCGCCATTGTGCTTGAAGATCTCGGCGTTTTCCCCAGCGATCTCCTCCAAGGTCTCGAGGCAGTCGGCGGTAAAGCCCGGCATCACCACGGCGATGCGCTTCACGCCGTCCTTGGCGAGCTTCTCGATGGTCTTGTCGGTATAGGGCTGCAGCCACTCGGCACGGCCAAAGCGCGACTGGAAGGTGAGCAGAAGCTTGGACTCGTCCAGGCCGAGCCGCTTGCGCAACAAGGCGGTGGTGGCGACGCATTGCTCGAGATAGGGGTCGCCCTTGTCCACATATTCCTTCGGCATGCCGTGAAACGAGGACACGATCAACTCGGGCTTGAACGGCAGCGTCGCAAGATGGTCCTCGATCGAGGTCGCGAGCGCCTCAATGTAGAACTCGTCATCATAATAAGGCGGCGTCACCCGCAGGGTCGGCTGCGCCCGCAGGCTCGCGAGCACGCGGAAGACCTCGTCGCAGACGGTTGCCGACGTCGCGGCGGAATATTGCGGATAGAGCGGGACCACCAGGATGCGGTCGCAGCCCTTGGCCATCAAAGCATCGATCCCCGCCTTGATCGATGGATTGCCGTAGCGCATCGCCCAATCGACCACAACGTGTCCGGCATCGGCAATGCTCGCCGCCAGCTTCTCGCTCTGGGCGCGCGTGATCGTCTTCAGCGGCGACTCGTTCTTCTCATTGTTCCAGATGGTCTGGTAATCGCGCGCCTTCCGGCGCGGCCGCGTGTTCAGGATGATGCCGTTGAGAATGAGCTTCCACAGCAGCCCCTGGTCCTCGACCACCCGCGGGTCGGACAAGAACTCTTTCAGGTAGACGCGCACGCCGGCAGCATCGGCGGTGTCGGGCGTGCCGAGATTGACCAAGAGCACACCGACGCGCGATGGATTGGCGGCAGAGAGCGGCCTTGCATTGTCGAGGGAGATGGCAGCGGTCATGGTATCCAGGCTGATGTCGGACGGCTCGTGACGGGCGACTTGTAACAGGCCGCTTGGCGGGGTGCGGCAGCCCTGTCTAGATAATGGTTGTGACGACGATGTCATCAGGCCGGAGGAGCCATGACGATTGCTGAACTCTGCATCTTCGCCAGCGTGATATTGTACCTCTTAACGATCGCCCCGGTGAAATGGATCAGCGCCGGACAATACGACAATGCACGCCCCCGGGACCCCGCTTTCTACCAGAGCGGCATCCGCGAGCGCGCGCTGGGCGCCCATCAGAACGGCATCGAGGCATTCCCGTTCTTCGCCGCCGCCGTGCTGCTGGCCGAGTTCCGCGCAGCGCCGCAGAACCTGATCAACGAGCTCGCGATGCTGTTCCTGATCGTGCGCACGGCCTACGTGCTCACCTATGTCGGCAACCGCCCGGCGCTGCGCTCGATCCTGTGGGTGCTGGGTTTCGCGATCACGGTGGCGATCTTCTTCCTGCCGCTGTTGCGCAACTATCTCCCAATCTGAGTGGAGAGGCCCAGCACCCATAGGATGACGCGGATCACATCGAATGGCTGTTGAGACGGTTAACGGCACGTGCAGGCCACCGATCCGGGAGTGCAGGCTGACGCACCTTTGTTCCGGCTTTGATCTAGGGCGCCACGGCCAATTGATTGGATTCGCCGCCAGAATTTTCTATACGGCGACGGAACTTTGGACCGGTGAAGGCGCCCCGCCAAGGGAAACGCCAAAGGGATTGTGATGACGTCGAACGGCCCGACGCTGGCGACCACGGCCAGCGCCCCCGATAATTTCCAGACCGCCCTGAAATCGACCGTGCGGGCGGCCGCCGATTGGCTGATCGCACATCAGAAGCCGGACGGCCACTGGGTCGGGCGCGCGGAATCCAACGCGTGCATGGAAGCGCAATGGTGCCTCGCGCTGTGGTTCATCGGCCTGGAAGATCACCCGCTGCGTCCGCGCATGGGGCAGGCGCTGCTGCAGACCCAGCGCGGCGACGGCTCCTGGCAGATCTATTTCAACGCGCCGAACGGCGACATCAATGCGACCGTGGAGGCCTATGCCGCCCTCCGCTCGCTCGGCCACCGCGATGATGAGCCGGCATTGCGCCGCGCGCGCGAATGGATCGAGGCCAAGGGCGGCTTGCGCAACGTCCGCGTCTTCACCCGCTATTGGCTGGCGCTGATCGGCGAATGGCCCTGGGAGAAGACCCCGAACCTTCCGCCGGAGGTGATCTGGTTTCCGGTCTGGTTTCCGTTCTCGATCTACAATTTCGCGCAATGGGCGCGCGCAACCCTGATGCCGATCGCGGTCCTTTCGGCGCGGCGGCCGAGCCGGCCGCTACCGCCCGAGAACCGATTGGATGCGTTGTTTCCGCAGGGGCGCGACGCGTTCGACTATGAGCTGCCGACCAAGGTCGGCGCCGGTGGCTGGGACAAGTTCTTCCGCGGCGCCGACAAGGTGCTGCACGCGCTGCAGAACCTCGGCAACAGGCTCAATCTCGGCCTCTTCCGCCCGGCCGCCGTGCGCCACGTGCTGGAATGGATGATCCGCCACCAGGATTTCGACGGCGCGTGGGGCGGCATCCAGCCGCCCTGGATCTACGGCCTGATGGCGCTCCATGTCGAAGGCTATCCGCTCAACCACCCGGTCATCGCCAAGGGCCTCGATGCCCTGAACGACCCGGGCTGGCGCGTCGACATCGGAGAAGCGACCTACATCCAGGCGACCAACAGCCCGGTCTGGGACACCATCCTGACCCTGCTCGCCTTCGACGACGCGGGCGTGATCGGCGATTATCCCGAGGCGATCGAGAAGGCGGTGAATTGGGTGCTGGAGCGCCAGGTGCGCGTGCCCGGCGACTGGTCGGTGAAGCTGCCGCACGTCAAGCCGGGCGGCTGGGCGTTCGAATATGCCAACAACTTCTATCCCGATACGGACGACACGGCGGTGGCGCTGATCGCGCTGGCGCCGCTGCGGCATGATCCGAAGTGGAAGGCCAAGGGCATCGACGAGGCGATCCAGCTCGGCGTCGACTGGCTGATCGGCATGCAGAGCCGAAGCGGCGGCTGGGGCGCCTTCGACAAGGACAACAATCAGCAGATCCTGACCAAGATCCCGTTCTGCGACTTCGGCGAGGCGCTCGATCCGCCGTCGGTCGACGTCACGGCGCACGTCATCGAAGCCTTCGGCAAGCTCGGCCTCTCACGCAACCATCCGACCATGGTGCGCGCGCTCGACTACATCCGTCGCGAGCAGGAGCCGAGCGGACCATGGTTCGGCCGCTGGGGCGTGAACTATGTCTACGGCACCAGCGCCGTGCTGCCGGCACTGGCTGCGATCGGCGAAGACATGAGCCAGCCCTACATCCAGCGCGCCTGCGACTGGCTGGTAGCGCATCAGCAGAACGATGGCGGCTGGGGCGAGAGCTGTGCCTCCTACATGGATCTCGGCGCGGTCGGCCGCGGCACCGCGACCGCGTCGCAGACGGCGTGGGCGCTGATGGCCTTGCTCGCCGCAAACCGCGCGCAGGATCGCGAAGCGATCGAACGCGGCTGCCTGTGGCTGGTCGAGCGGCAGTCCGAAGGCACCTGGGTTGAGCCGGAATTCACCGGCACCGGCTTTCCCGGCTACGGCATCGGCCAGACCATCAAGCTCACCGATCCAGCGCTGCAGCAACGGCTGATGCAAGGCCCGGAGCTGTCACGCGCCTTCATGCTGCGCTACGAGATGTACCGGCACTATTTCCCGCTGATGGCGCTCGGCCGCACCCTGCGGCCGCAGGCGCATGGCAAGGCTCCGGTGCAAGGAGCAGCTGCGGCGCAGCCAGCAACGGCCCCTGCCGGCCAGCAAGGTCCGGAACTATCGCGCGCGTTCATGCTGCGCTGGGACTTGTACCGGCAATACTTTCCGGTCGCCGCGCTCGGCCGCGCGTTGCGGAGAGGGAACGCACAGCCCTAGCGACAGTGCGCGACCGACGTCCGCTCCTCTGCGTCAGAAACAGGTGGTGCGCTCGGCAGCGATGTAGCCGAGCAGCAGCCCGGTGCCGAACAGCAGCACGAGACCGGCGGCGCCGAATTCGAGCCCGCGCATGATCAGCACGCCGCCGCCCTCGCGCGCCTGGCTCAGCCGCTGCGCCACTCCCCGCGCCGAGACGGCAACCAGCGCGATGGTCGCGACCGTCACGGCGGTCCCGAGCCCCATCACGAAGGTTGCGGCGATGCCCGCCCAGAACAGGCCCTGCGCTAGCGCGAAGACCAATACCAGGATCGCTCCGGAGCAGGGCCTCACCCCGGCAGCGAACACCGCCTGAATACCCCGCTGCCAGCCGCCCGGGCCGGCAAGCTCGCTCGGCTCCGGCCCGTGCGAATGACCGCAATGGGCGTCATGGACGTGTGCGGGGCCGTGATCGTGGTCGTGATGGTGGTGATCATGATCGCCATGGTGATGATGCTCGCGATAATGATGGCCATGATCATGATCGTGCGCGTGGTCGTGAGCCGCATGCGCGTGGACGTGTTCGTGGCCGGCCAGAGCCAGCGCCGGTCGCTGGGGCTGCAGCGTCCGCAGCAGCGCAACGCCCTTGGTCCAGACCAGCCGCGCCCCGAGCAGCGCGATCAGCGCGTAGCTGCCGATCTCCACTGCCTTCTCGGCGCTGCACATCGTCGCCGCGGTGGCGTTGAGCAGCCAGGCGCAGATGCCGACGATGACGACCGCGACCAGCGACTGCATCAGGGCCGAAGCAAATGACAGCAGGATGCCGCGGCGCGCGGTCTCCTGGTTGGCGACCAGATAGGAGGCGATCACCGCCTTGCCGTGGCCGGGACCGGCCGCGTGAAAGATGCCGTACGCGAACGAGATCGCCAGCAGCAGCCACACCGCCGAGCCGTCGGACTTGGCGGCGCGGATGGTCGACGACATCTGGCGATAGAACTCCGATTGCTTGGCCAGGAGCCAGCCGACGATGCCGCCTGCCTGGGGCTCGGCCGGCGCGCCGAACGGCGATTTGGCAAGCAGCACATGCGAGGCGGCATCTGCGGCGGCCAGCGCGGCAAGGATCGCAGCGCAGATCAGGAGCGGACGAACGGCGTTGGGGCGAGCTTGCAGCATCATGGGCATTCCACCGAGATCTTGTTGGCAAAGTTCATTCCGAAATTGGCGTTCGCCCCGCCGCTCAGGAATGTCTGTTCGTTCATCGTCTGCGCGACCGCGCCGCCATCGCTCGGCCTAACCAAGCCGAGCTTGCAGCCCGCCGGCGCACTGACCATCCGGACGGGATCCTTGTCCGCCATCTGGAAGTCGATGAAATAGCTCGGATCGAACACCTCGACCGAGAGCTGCTTCGGCTTGACCGGCGCCTTCAGCGGCAGCGTGAAATGCAAGATCAGCTTGGTGTCATTGTATTCGAGAAAATAGTCGACCGGGTCCTCGAACTTCTGTTTCTTGCCGTCCGCCTTCAGGAAGGTGAAATAGGCGTATTCCTTCAGCGACTCGACGTTGGTCTGCGCCAGCGGCGCCAACTCCTCGCGGGTGTAGACCCCGCGCGTCTTGCTCTCGGTGCCCTGCAGGGCATAGCTCGCGAACATGTCGTCGAAGGTCCACGCATGGCGCACGCCGGTGATCGAACCGTCGGGCGCGTAGAGCAGTTCGCTGCTCGCCGTGATCCAGACATGCGGATGCGCCTGCGCGGCGCTGGCGCCCACGACCAGCGCAAGCACGGTGAGAAGAGTGCGGAGCAAGGCCACCACCTCACGCCGCCTTGGGAACATCGAGCAGGCCGCGGCGCCGGAGCAACGCGTCCGGCTCCGGCTCGCGGCCGCGGAAGGCGACATAGGCCGCTTCCGGATCGACCGAGCCGCCGGAGGAATAGACGTTGTCATGGAGCCGCTTGGCGACCGCGGGATCGAAGATGTTGCCCGCCTCCTCGAACGCGCCGAACGCATCGGCATCCATCACCTCCGACCACATGTAGCTGTAATAGCCCGAGGCATAATGGTCTCCGGAGAAGATGTGGCCGAACTGGGTCGGCCGGTGCCGCATCGCGATCTCCGCCGGCATGCCGATTTTTTCGAGTTCGGCCCGCTCGAAGGCTCCCACATCCTTGGCCGCCGAGGCCGGCTGGGTGTGGAATTCGAGATCGACCAGCGCCGAGGCGACGAACTCGACCGTGGCAAAGCCCTGGTTGAACCTACGCGCGGCAAGAAAGCGGTTCAGCAGGTCGTCCGGCAGCGGCTCGCCGGTCTGGTAATGGCGGGCGAAGCGCTGCAACACCTCGGGCCGCTCCTGCCAGTGCTCGTAGAGCTGCGACGGCAGCTCGACGAAGTCGGTGAACACGGACGTGCCGGAGAGCGAGGGATAGGTCACGTTCGACAACAGGCCGTGCAGGCCGTGGCCGAATTCGTGAAACAGCGTGCGCGCCTCGTCCGGCGACAGTAGCGCAGGCTGGCCCTCGGCCCCCCTCGCAAAGTTGCAGACATTGATGATCAGCGGCGCCACCTCGCCGTCGAGCTTCTGCTGGTCGCGCAGCGAGGTCATCCAGGCGCCGGAGCGCTTCGAGGCCCTGGCGAAGTAGTCGCCATAAAACAGCGCCTTGTGCTTGCCGGCGGGATCCCTGATCTCCCAGACCCGGACGTCCGGATGCCAGACCGGAATATCCTTCCGCTCGGCAAAGGTGATGCCGAACAGGCGCGTCGCGCAGTCGAAGGCCGCGGCGATCATGTTGTCCAGCGTCAGATACGGCTTGATCGCATCGTCGTCGAAATTGGCTTTGGCCTGGCGGAGCTTTTCGGCATAGAAGCGCCAGTCCCAGGCTTCGAGCTTGAAGTTGCCGCCCTCTTCCGTGATCAGCTTCTGCAATTCGTCGCGGTCGGCCAGCGCCTTGGCGCGCGCCGGCTTCCACACCCGCTCCAGCAGGCCGCGCACCGCCTCCGGCGTCTTCGCCATGGAGTCCTCCAGGCGATAGGCCGCGTAGTTCGGGAAATCCATGATCTTGGCAGCTTCCTCGCGCAAGCTCAGGATCTCGCCGATGATGGCCTTGTTGTCATTGGCGTTGCCGTTGTTCCCGCGCGCCGTGAACGCTTTGTAAACCTTCTCGCGCAGGTCGCGCCGGGCGGAGCTCTGCAGGAACGGCTCGACCGCCGAGCGCGACAGCGTCACGATCGCCTTGCCCGGCAGACCCCGCTCCTCGGCCGCGGCCTTGGCCGCCGCGATGAACTGCTCGGACAGGCCGGCGCGGTCGTCCTCGGAAAGCTCCAGGAACCAGTCCTGCTCGTCGCCGAGCAGATGATGGCTGAAGGTGGTGCCGAGCTGGGCGAGCCGCTCGTTGATCTCGGCCATCCGCGTCTTGGCCTCTTCGGAAAGGCCGGCGCCGGCACGGCGGAAGCGGGTATAGGTGCGCTCCAAGAGACGGATCTCTTCGCCGGTCAGGTCGAGCGTCTTGCGGTTCTCGTGCAGCCGGGCGACACGGCCGAACAGCACCGCATTCATCTGAATCGGATTCCAGTGCCGCGCCATCCGCAGCGAGACTTCCTTGTCGATCTCCAGGATCTGCGGATTGGAGTGCGCCGAGACCAGATCATAGAACACGGCGGACACCTTGGAGAGCAGCTTGCCCGAGCGCTCCAGCGCCGTGATCGTGTTGGCGAAGTCGGGCTCCGCCGGATCATGCGTGATGGCGGCGATCTCCGCGGCATGATCGGCAAAGGCGCGCTCGAAAGCAGGGAGGAAGTGCTCCGGCTTGATCGCGTCGAACGGCGGTGTCTGGTGCGGCGTTTCCCACGCCTTCAGGAGCGGGTTGATCGCGGTCGCGTCGGCGGTGTCTGTCATCGGCAAAGGTCCGTGGTCTCTCGAAATCCAAATCTGGCTCCTCTTACCACGCAAGGCGCCCTTTTTGGGTCATTTCCCCTTGATGCAGCGCAGCTTTTCGGAGAGATTGCGGCCCGCCCACAAGGACCCGATCATGAGCTCAGAGAACCAGACCGCCGCCTCCCGCCAGATCGTCTGGACCAGCGTCATCACCGTGCTCTCGGCTGCGATCCTGATCGGCGCCGAAGTGTTCGGGGCGGCCTTCGCCGGCGGTTGGGCGCTTTCGATTCTGTTCGGGCTCGGCGACACCGGCACCCATGTGCTGCAGGCGCTGCTGTTCGCGCTCGGCGTCTTCGTGATGGTGGCCTTCATCCGCGGCGCGCAGCGCGTCGAGCCGTTCGTGAAGCGCGCGTAGTCCTGGCGCTGCACGAAAGCACTACGCCACAAGGCTTTCGCGCGTGACAGAGCTTTAAGCTAGCTTAACGTTCGTTCACACAAGCCCGCGCTCCCGCACAAGCTGTGTCCGCCAAGCACACCGTTAGGGAAATCACGCGCGAGACTTCAAAAAAATCTTGCGGTCGAAATTCAAAACGCTTATTTCCCGACTTGCCCAATTTCGCACGTGCCTGTGGTCGTGTGTCAGTCGGTAGGTATCCGGACAAGAGGCCGGACAGCCGCCAAGGGATGAGGAACCGAGGGGCCCTCGGCTTTGTTAGGATCGCGATCGCACCGATCGGGATCAGCACAAACCGAAAGCCCAGCATCTCTCTCAAGAGATGCCGCTGAAGGTGACCTCGCCTCTTGCAACCGTGACTGGCAGCCGGAGGCGAACCGGCGCACCCCGCTCTCAACGGGGGACGCGACTTAAAGCAACGACGGATCGGGCTTTTTTGGTCTCTACCGGCAGTCCAACGCCGGCGCGGGCTACTGAAAAGGCTTGTCCTTCATTGCCAGGTGTGCGGGCGGGAACCCTCCCAACCAATCCACGGCAGCACAATTCGGCTTCGGTCCGAGGTTTTGTCGCCTTTCCATCGGGTGGCAACGCCAAAGCACCGCCGTCGAGAACGTTTGAACGGGTCTCGTCGCTGGGGCCGTTTGGAGGGTGCTATGACCGAACGTATTCGGGAATTCCTGCGCAACCGCCGCGAGGAAGGTCTGGACACCGAGCCCTGTCTCGTTGTCGATCTCGACGTCGTGCGCGACAACTACATGAGCTTCGCCAAGGCGCTGCCGGACAGCCGCGTGTTTTATGCGGTGAAGGCCAATCCGGCCCCCGAAGTGCTGTCGCTGCTGGCCTCGCTCGGCTCCTCGTTCGACACCGCCACCGTCGCCGAGATCGAGATGGCGTTGGCCGCCGGCGCGACGCCTGACCGCATCTCCTACGGCAACACCATCAAGAAAGAGCGCGACATCGCGCGCGCCCATGCGCTCGGCATCCGCCTGTTCGCGGTGGACTGCGCCGCCGAGGTCGAGAAGATCGCCCGCGCCGCGCCGGGCGCCAAGGTGTTCTGCCGCATCCTCTACGACTGCGCCGGCGCCGAGTGGCCGCTGTCGCGCAAGTTCGGCTGCGACCCGGAAATGGCGGTCGAGGTGCTCGATCTGGCCAAGCGGCTGGGTCTCGAGCCCTGCGGCATTTCGTTCCATGTCGGCTCCCAGCAGCGCAAGGTGAAGGCGTGGGACCGCGCGCTGGCGATGGCCTCGACCGTGTTCCGCGACTGCGCCGAACGCGGCATCAACCTGACCATGGTCAACATGGGCGGGGGCTTCCCGACCAAGTACCTGAAGGACGTGCCGCCGGTCGTGCAGTACGGCCGCTCGATCTTCCGTGCGCTGCGCAAGCATTTCGGCAACCAGATCCCGGAGACGATCATCGAGCCGGGCCGCGGCATGGTCGGCAATGCCGGTGTCATCGAGTCGGAAGTGGTGCTGATCTCGAAGAAGAGCGACGAGGACGAACTGCGCTGGGTCTATCTCGACATCGGCAAGTTCGGCGGCCTCGCCGAGACGATGGACGAATCGATCCGCTACGCGATCCGCACCCCGCATGACGGCGCGGACATGGCGCCGTGCGTGCTCGCCGGCCCGACCTGCGATTCGGCCGACGTGCTCTACGAGAAGCTGCCGTATCCGCTGCCGGTGACGCTCTCGATCGGCGACAAGGTGCTGATCGAGGGGACCGGGGCCTATACCTCGACCTACTCGTCGGTGGCCTTCAACGGCATCCCGCCGCTCAAGACCTACCACATCTGAGCGCTCGCATTTCCGAGCCCCGGGTGGGATGAGCCCCCAACCCGACCCTCCCCCGCAAGCGGGAGAGGGAGCGATAGAGCTTCCTTATTGACCTGACATGACGTGCTTGCGCGCGGGCGACAGCCTGCAGCGGCGAGCCGGGACTGATGTGCCATGACTGCTTTTCGGCCGACCACCACTGCGCCTGTTCAAGCCGCCGCTGCGTTCGCGATCCGCAGCGAGCGCGGCTCCGACGTGGCGGCGCGCGAGGCGCTGCTCGATGCCTGCTTTGGCGACAACCGTCATGAGCGCACCTGCCAGCGCCTGCGCGACGGACGCGCGCCCGCCGCAGGCCTTGCCCTGTCGGCGGTTCGCGAGCGCCGGGTGATCGGGACCGTGCGGTTGTGGCACGTCAACGCCGGTGGGCGCGATGCGCTGATGCTGGGCCCGCTGGCCGTCGATCCGGATGCCCGGAGCCTCGGCATCGGGGCCGCGCTGATGGAAGAGGCGCTCGCGATCGCGGCCGCCCGCGGCCATGGCGCGGTGATCCTGCTCGGCGATGCGCCCTACTACGCCCGCTTCGGCTTCTCGGCCGAGAAGACAGTCGAGCTGGAACTGCCGGGCCCGTTCGAGCGCGAGCGCCTGCTCGGCCGCGAGCTCATCGCCGGTGCGCTCGACGGCGCCTGGGGCATGATCGTGCCGACGGGCGCGCAAGAACGCAAATCGCGGCGCAGCCGCAAGGCGGCGCTGGTATCATGCGCGGCGTGACGGCCCGCACAGCGAAGGCGCAGCAGCCCGGAGCGGCCATCGCCGTGCCGGCGCGGCGTCGCGGCACGCTGGTCGCAAGCCTCGTCCTGCTCCTGCTCGCCATCATGATCGTCCGG
Source organism: Bradyrhizobium sp. SZCCHNR3119 (assembly GCF_032487775.1). Lineage (NCBI taxonomy): Bacteria > Pseudomonadati > Pseudomonadota > Alphaproteobacteria > Hyphomicrobiales > Nitrobacteraceae > Bradyrhizobium > Bradyrhizobium sp. SZCCHNR3119. The sequence continues at coordinate 1,450,872 of NZ_JAUEUV010000001.1, forward strand.
GACATCGTGGTCCGGCGCTGGACGGGCTCCCCTGCAGCGCCGCCGGACGTCACCCGCCCGCGCTGACGATCTCCCGGCAATCCCGGCTCCGGGGTTGCGTAGGTGCAGCAAAACCCCTTAAACCCCGGCCAAATCCCATATGAGGTTGCCCATGTCCCGTCGCCTGATCTCCACCGGATCGCCCTTCGAGAAGACCTTTGGCTACAGCCGCGCCGTCGTCGACGGCGACTTCGCCTTTGTCGCGGGTACCACCGGCTACGATTACACCACCATGACGATGCCGGCCGATGTCACGAGCCAGTCACGCAACTGCTTCAAGACCATCGAGTCCGCCCTGAAGGAGGGCGGCTTCGAGATGGCCGACGTCGTGCGGGCGACCTACTACATCACCGATCCCAAGGACGCCGACGCCCACTTCGCCGTCTGCGGCGAGGTGTTCGGCGACATCCGCCCTGCGGCCACGCTGCTCGTCGTCGCCGCGCTGCTCAAGCCCGAGATGAAGGTCGAGATCGAAGTCACGGCCAAGCGCCGCAGCGCCTGAACCCGTTCAGTACCCTATCGTTTTCGGAGAACATGATGAGCTCGCAGATCCACGCGAAGATCACCGGTCCCATCGTCATGATCGGCTTCGGCTCGATCGGCAAGGGCACCCTGCCCTTGATCGAGCGGCACTTCGCCTATGACAAGAACCGCTTCGTGATCATCGATCCGCATGACAATGGCGAGCTCGCCAAGCAGCACGGCGTCCGCTTCATCCAGCAGGCGGTGACCCGCGAGAATTATCGCGAACTGCTGGTGCCGCTGCTCACCGAGGGCGGCGGCCAGGGCTTCTGCGTCAATCTCTCGGTCGACACGTCTTCGGTCGACATCATGACGCTGTGTCGGGAAATCGGCGCGCTCTACGTCGACACCGTGGTCGAGCCCTGGGCCGGGTTCTATTTCGACAAGAACATGGGGGTCGAGCAGCGCTCCAACTACGCACTGCGCGAGACGTTGCTGGCGGCACGCCGCAAGAACCCGGGCGGCACCACCGCCGTCTCCACCTGCGGCGCCAATCCCGGCATGGTGTCCTGGTTCGTCAAGCAGGCGCTGCTCGACATCGCCCGCGACACCAAGACCGAGATCGTCGAGCCGAAGAGCCGCGAGGGCTGGGCGCAACTCGCGCAGAAGCTCGGGGTCAAGGGCATCCATATCGCCGAACGCGACACCCAGCGTTCCAAGAACCCGAAGCCGATGGACGTGTTCGTCAACACCTGGTCGGTCGAAGGCTTCGTATCCGAAGGCATGCAGCCGGCGGAGCTCGGCTGGGGCACCAACGAAAAATGGATGCCGGACAATGGCCGCACGCACTCGGAAGGCTGTGGTGCCGCGATCTATCTGCTGCAGCCCGGCGCCAATACCCGCGTGCGCTCCTGGTGCCCGACGCCGGGCGCGCAATACGGCTTCCTGGTGACACACAACGAGTCGATCTCGATCGCCGACTATTTCACCGTGCGCGACGGCGACAAGGTGGTGTACCGCCCGACCTGCCACTACGCCTATCACCCCGCCAACGACGCAGTGCTGTCGCTGCACGAGATCTTCGGCGCCACCGGCAAGATGCAGGAGAAGTGGCACATCCTGGATGAGCACGAGATCGTCGACGGCATCGACGAGCTCGGCGTGCTGGTCTACGGCCACGCCAAGAACGCCTACTGGTACGGCTCGCAGCTGTCGATCGAGGAGACGCGCAAGCTCGCGCCCTATCAAAACGCGACCGGCCTGCAGGTCTCCTCAGCCGTGCTCGCCGGCATGGTGTGGGCGCTGGAGAACCCGAACGCCGGCATCGTCGAGGCCGACGAGCTGGATTTCCGCCGCTGCCTCGAAATCCAGATGCCGTATCTCGGCCCGGTCAAGGGCTTCTACACCGACTGGACGCCGCTGACCGATCGCCCGGGCCTGTTCCCGGAAGACATCGACACCAACGATCCCTGGCAGTTCCGGAATATTTTGGTGCGGTGATTCCAACGCCGTCGTTCCAGGGCGAGGCGTAAGCGTCGAACCCGGAACCTCGAGCTGAGGGAAACGACGCAAAACAACGTCGAGATTCCGGGTTCGCGTCTTCGACGCGCCCCGGAATGACGGTGAGAGCTACTTCTTCTCGATCGGCGGGGCGACCTTCTCGGCCGGGGCTGGTGGCAGCGCGGGCTTGGCGCCTTCCTTCTGAGCTGCGGGATCGGGGCGCGCGGGCTCGGGCGCCGGCGTGGTCGGGCGGGTGCCACCCGGCTTCGATTCGGCCGGCGGCGATGGGGAGGGCTCCGGCGAGGCTGACGGCGTCGCCTGCGCCACTTCGCCCAGGTGGGTCGCGCGGATATCCGCCAGCGACAGCACCGCGATCAGCGCACCGACGGCAAACAGCCCGGCCCCGAGCAGCAGTTCCCTGCGCAACCTTTGTTTGCTGTTCGCTAACATCATGGTCACACCCGCCAATCGATATTGCCGGGAACAACGAGCGGCGCTGGACGCGGTTCCCGGGGGAGCCGCGCCTACGACTTGTCTCAGACCTTCAGCAGCCCCGCCGCGCCGGCTTCATCAGAGAAGGCCAGCCAGGTTCCGGCGGCATTCCAGGCCAGCGCCACCACCGGCGGCGTGCCGTTGCGGCGCACCAGGATCTCGGCACCGTCATGCATCCGTACCATCAGAACGGTGCCATCCTCATAGCCGGCGGCGAGGATGTCCTGCTTCGGATGGCAGGCCACTGCGGTCACCTTGGCCTGCAGCGGCGCCAGCATGGCCGGCTCCTTGCCCATCGGGCCATCCTTGCCGACGAAGGGCCACATGATCACCATGTCGGCGCCGGAGGTCGCCAGGAAGCGGCCGCCCGCCCCCCACGCCATCGACCTCACCCGCGAGGGATAGCCGGTCATGCGCATGTGCTTGCCGTCGGCGAGCCGCCAGCCGTGCAGCGCCGGCTCATGCATTGCGGTGACCAGGAACTTGTTATCCGGGCTGAAGCTGACGGCGAGATGGGAGCCGGCCCAGGCGAGAAATTCCGGCGTCCCCGCCATGTTGGGAAACCACAGGGTGGCGCCGTTGTAATGGGCGATCGCGAGCCGCAGCCCCTTGGGCGCGAACGCAAGTCCGCCGACGGTCGAGGGCACTTCGAGCGACTTCTCCTCGCCCTTGGGCGAGCGGACGAAGGCGGTCTTGCCGACCGACCAGGCCACGCTGCCATCCGTATGCACGGCGACATTATCGATCCAGCGCCGCTTCGGATCGGTCGCGAGCGCGGTCACTGCGCCCTTGCCGTCGACTGCAACGACTTTGCCGTCGTCGCTGCCGATCACGATCCGCGAGCCGTCGGACACGGCCGACAGAATGCCGCCGCCGACCACCTCGACCTTCGTCATCGCGCCTTCGGGATCGACAAAGGCCACGCTCTCCTCGGTGCCGACGAAGACAGCGCGATCGCCGAGATAATGCACGGCGGTCACGTTCATGCCGAGTTCGACCGGCTTCACCCGGTCGGTCACCGAAACGATGGATGCGGCCTCGCCGCCTGGCTCGAACGAACTCATCACGTCACGATGCAGCGCTCGAAACCTTCGCGAATGGCCTGTTCCGGCAATTCGCGGCCGATGAAGACGACGCGGCTTTCACGCGGCTCGCCCTCCTTCCATCTCCGCTGGTGATCACCCTCCAGCATCATGTGGACGCCCTGGAACACGTAGCGATCATCATCGTCCTGGAACGACAGGATGCCCTTGGAGCGCAGGATCTTGCCGCCCTCCGTCTGCACCAGGTTCTGCAGCCACGGCATGAACTTCATCGGATCGAGCGGCTTGTCGGTCCGCAGCGACAGCGACTGCATCTCCTCGTCGTGATAGTGCCTCAAGCCATGGCCGTGATCATGGCCGTGATGATGGTGATGGCCATGGTCATGATCGTGGTGATGATGGTCGTGGTCGTGATCGTCGCCGGCTTCCAGGAAGTCGGGCTCGATTTCGAGGATGCGGTCGAGATCGAAGGCGCCGCGCTCGAGCACGTCCGCTATCGCGATCTGACAGCGCTCGGTGCGATGCAGCTTGGCGTAGGGATTGATGCCGCGGATGCGCGCCTCGACCTCGGAGAGTTCTCCCCCGGAGACGAGGTCGGTCTTGTTCAGCACGATCACGTCGGCGAAGGCGATCTGGTTCTTGGCCTCCGGTGCATCCTTCAGCCGATCCGACAGCCATTTGGCGTCGGCCACCGTGACGACCGCGTCGAGCCGGGCATTCTTCTGCACGTCTTCGTCGACGAAGAAGGTCTGCGCCACCGGGGCCGGATCGGCGAGGCCGGTGGTCTCGACGATGATCGCATCGAACTTGCCCTTGCGCCGCATCAGGCCCTCGATGATGCGCACGAGATCGCCGCGCACCGTGCAGCAGATGCAGCCATTGTTCATCTCGAAGACTTCTTCGTCGGCGCCGACGATCAGGTCGTTGTCGATGCCGATCTCGCCGAATTCGTTGACGATGACGGCGTATTTCTTGCCATGGTCCTCGGAGAGAATGCGGTTCAGCAGCGTGGTCTTGCCGGCACCGAGATAGCCGGTCAATACGGTCACGGGGACTTTCTGGGAGGTCACGTCAGACATATTCGCTCCGGGAAGTAGCTCGCATTCGAAATCGATTTGCCGCGCTGAACATAGGCCGCCGGCCTAGCGGCCGAGCGCGCTGGTCAAGGCCTTTATATTGTGCCTGACCATCGCAATGTAAGTGGGTGCCGGGCCGTTTTCCTCGCTGAGGGCATCTGAGTACAGGGTGCCGCCGACCTTGGCGCCGGTTTCGGCGGCGATCCGGCTGATCAGCCGATCGTCATTGAAGTTCTCCAGAAAGACCGCGGGGATCTGTGCGCGCTTGATCTGCGCGATGATGCCGGCGAGGTCGCGCGCGCTCGGCTCGGTCTCGGTGGATACACCGAGCGGAGCGATGAACTCCACACCGTAAGCGTCGGCGAAATAGCCGAAGGCGTCGTGGGTCGAGATCACCTTGCGCCGCTCGGGAGGGATCTTCTCGATCTCGGCGCGGACCTCGCGGTCCAAACCGTCGAGCTCGGCCAGATAGCGATCGGCGTTCCGCTTGAACGTGTCGGCGTCGGCGGCATCGGCCGCGACCAGCGCATCGCGGATATCAGTCACATAGATCATCGCATTTTTGACCGACTGCCAGGCGTGCGGATCAGCATCGGCGCCGCGCTTCCGGGGCGTGATCCCTTGGGTCACCGTCACGATCCGGGCCTTGGCTCCGGAGGCCTGCAAGAGACGCGGCAGCCAGCCCTCCAGGCCGAGACCGTTGACGACCAAGAGCCGCGCCTCGGCCACATCCTTCGCATCATGCGGCGTCGGCGTGTAGACATGGACATCGCTGTCAGGCCCAACCAGCGTGGTGACATTGACCTTGTCGCCACCCACCTGCCGGACGAAATCGCCGAGGATCGAGAAGCTCGCGACGACATTAAGCCGCGCATCCGCATGTGCATGCGCCGAGACGAGACCGAACAACGCAACACTGAGGACTAAGCAGAAACGTCGCATGGCAAGGCTCATCAGGCTTCGAGATGGCGCCCGGGAAACAGCTGTGGGAGCACGCCGCCGACGCGCCCGAACAGCACCGAGGCGAGATAGATCAGCGCGGCGACCAGAATGATCGCCGGGCCGGAAGGAATCCGGGTCTGGAACGACAGCACCAGCCCGACATAGCCGGAGACGATCGCGGCCGCGACGGCGATGCAGATCATCGGCGTGATATCGCGCGACCAGAACCGGGCGATGCCCGCGGGCAGGATCATCAGCCCGACCGCAAGCAGGGTGCCGAGCGCCTGGAAGCCGTTGACGAGATTGACCACGATCAGCCCGAGAAAGACCAGATGCGCAGGTGCGCCGGCCCGGCTCACCGTGCGCAGGAACAGGGGATCCACGCTCTCGATCATCAGCGGGCGGTAGATCACCGCCAGCACGAGCAGCGTGAGCGTGGCGTTGCTGGCGACCATCAGCAGTGTCGGATCATCCATCGCCAGGATGTTGCCGAATAGCACGTGCAGCAGGTCGATATTAGTGCCCTTCACCGAGACGATGGTGACACCGATCGCAAGCGAGGCGAGATAGAAGGTCGCGAGCGAAGCGTCCTCCTTCAGCCCGGTCGAGCGTGACACGAGGCCCGAGAGCAGCGCCACCGTGAAGCCGGCGATCAGGCCGCCCGTCGTCATCGCGAACAAATTGAGGCCGGAGAGCAGAAAGCCGATGGCCGCGCCCGGCAGGATCGCATGCGCCATGGCGTCACCCATCAGGCTCATCCGGCGCAGCATCAAAAACACGCCGATCGGCCCCGAGCCGAGCGCCAAGGCGATCACCGCCGCCAGCGCGCGGCGCATGAACGCGAAGTCTGAGAACGGCGTGATCAGGACGTCGGTGATCATCATGCCGCCTGTGACGGAAGCTGGTCGGGCACGCAGGCCCTCGCTTTCTCGTCGAACGCTTCGCACATCCGCCGTGCCGTCGCGAGATTGTCGGCGTTCAGCACGTCTGCCGTGGGCCCCCAGGCGACCGGCTCGCGCGCGAGCAGGAGCGTTTGCGGAAAGTGCCCGCGGACCATGTCGAGGTCGTGCAGCGCCGCCACCACCGTGCGCCCCTCCTGGTACCAGCGCTCGACCAGCCGCAACAGGTCGGTCGAGGTGCTGGTGTCCATCGCATTGAACGGTTCGTCCAGCACGATCATCCGCGCATCCTGCAGCAGCACGCGCGCGAACAGCAGGCGCTGCATCTGGCCGCCCGACAGCGTGCCGATGCCGCGGGTCTCGAAGCCGGTGAGGCCGACGGCAGCGATCGCCTGTGCGATCCGCGCCCGGGCCGCCTTGCCGATGCCGCCGAATGGACCCACGGAGCGCCACAAGCCGGTGCTGGCGAAATCGAACACCGAGATCGGGAAAGTGCGGTCGATATCGGCGATCTGCGGCAGATAGGCGATGCTCCGCCGGTCCAGGCCGCCGGTGCTGATGGCGCCCGCCAACGGCTTGAGCAGGCCGACGATGCCGCGGAACAGCGTCGACTTGCCGGCCCCATTGGGACCGACCACGGCCAGCAGGCTGCCCGCAGCGACGTCGCCGGAAAGGTGATGCACGGCGGGATGCCGGTCGTAGCCGAGCGTCACATCGCGAAATTGCAGCTGCATGGTCATCGGCGTCAGCGCATCGCAAGCCAGACGATCACCCACAGCCCGGCGCTCGCCGCCAGGGCCGCGGCGAGCCGCGCGGTGGCCGGCATCCGCAGGATCGACCACGGCGCGGCCTGCGCCGGATGCGGCATGGCCGGCCCGTGGCTGTGCGCATGCGGGTGGGGATGGGCGTGGGTATGAAGATCGTGTGACACCATAGACTAACGTTATATTATAACGTTACAGCTGTCCACGGCAGCGGCTGCCCGCCCCGGGCGAGGCCAGGCCTCAAGTGAGGTACCGCACCAGCGCGAGCGCTCCGAACAATCCGGCGATCGACAGCCCGACCGATCCCAGCACATAGAGGGCGGCGAGCCCCACGGCCCCACGCTCGTACAGGAGCGCGGTATCGAGCGAAAAGGCGGAGAAGGTGGTGTAGCCACCGAGAATGCCGGTCATCAGGAACAGCCGCCAGTGCTGGGTCGCCCCGCCCTTGAAGGCGAGATAGCCGGCGATCAGGCCCATCACGATCGAGCCCGTGACGTTGATGATGAGCGTGCCGAACGGAAAGGCCGTGCCGAGCGCCTTGGCGCTCGCCATGTTCACCGCGTGTCGAATTGAGGCGCCCATCCCGCCCCCGAAAAACACCAGCACGTAACCCAACAACTGCTTCACCTGAACCTCATCCCCGCAACGTCATTCGCACACACGGCATGCCACCAAAGGCGGTCAACAGAGAAAAAAATTGCCGCAATCCTGCGCCTCTGACAAGAACCGCCCCCAACAAAAAGGGCGGCTGACCGAAGCCGCCGCCCTCTTCGCGCACCATAGCGGCGCGGATCAGATCGTCTTGCCGTAGAGCTCGTCGACATAATCCCAGTTGATGAGGCTTTCGACGAAGGCCTTCAGGTAGTCCGGACGGCGGTTGCGATAATCGATGTAATAGGAATGCTCCCAGACGTCGCAGCCGAGGATCGGGGTGGCGCCATGCACCAGCGGATTCTCGCCGTTCGGGGTCTTGGAAATTTCCAGCTTGCCGTTCTTGACCTGGAGCCAGCACCAGCCCGAGCCGAATTGGCCGACGCCGGCCGCGGCGAAATCCGCCTTGAATTTCTCGAAGCCGCCAAGATCTTCGTTGATCTTCTTCTCGAGGCGGCCCGGCAATTTGCTGCCGCCGCCATCCTTCTTCATCCACTGCCAGAAGTGGATGTGGTTGTAGTGCTGGCCGGCATTGTTGAACACGGCAGGATTCTTGCCGAACGAGCCCTTCACGATCTCCTCGAGGGACTTCCCTTCGAATTCGGTCCCCTTGATCGCATTGTTGCCGTTGGTCACATAGGCTTGGTGATGCTTGTCATGGTGATATTCGAGCGTCTCCTTCGACATATAGGGGCCAAGGGCTTCATAGTCGTAAGGGAGCGGGGGAAGAGTAAAGGTCATGGGGTGGTTTCCGCAACTTGTGGGAAGACGGGGATTTAACGGGACCTCCTTATAGAAGGTTCCAGGAGTGTAAAACACTGTGATTTTGGAAAAAGCGAGCCGCTTTGATGAGCATCGAGATCGAGGTCCTCAATGGCGCCGCCTCTTGGGAGCTGGTTCACCCTCTCTATCAAGCGGTCTGGCCGCCTGAGGTCGTCGCCACATTACCCTGGGCAGGTATCAGCTTTGCCCATGCCGATCTCCGCGTCCTGGTGCAGGACGAGGCCGGCGACGTGGTCTGCCACGTCGGCCTCTATCGCCGCGTCGTGACCTGGAATGGCCAGAAGATCAATGTCGGCGGCATCGGCGGTGTGATGACGCGCGAGGACGTGCGCAATCGCGGGCTTGCCACGATTGCGCTGAACGCCGCGATCCAGACTTTCAGGCATGAGGATTCCGTGAACTTCGCGATCCTGTTCTGCGAGCCGTATCGTGCACCGTTTTACATGGCGCGCGGCTTCATGCCGTTCGAAGGCGACGTCTATGTCGAGCAGCCGGACAAAGGACGCGTGCGCTTCGACGCGATTGGACCTCACGTTCACGATCTCAAGCGCACCGCGCCGACACGCGGCACGATCGATCTCTGCGGCCTGCCATGGTGAGCACCGGCGAAAGAGCACCGCAAGATGCCGACAGCGAAATGCGCAACTCATCGTGATGCGGCGGCATTGGACAAACAGCCGCGGCCGGTTGCATCGACGCAATTTGCTGTTATGGACATCGTCCTGATCCGGGGGGTATCATGATTGCGAAATTGAATATTCTTGCTCTTGCGCTCGCGGCGTTGATGGGAGCCGCGCATCCGGCCTTGGCGGCCGACGATCCGACCGGGACCTGGCTGACGCAAGCGGGCGACGCAAAGATCAAGGTCAGCAAATGTGGCGCCAACCTGTGCGGCAATGTGGTCTGGCTCAAGCAGCCGATCGATCCGGGCACCGCCAAGCCCGCCGTCGACGACAAGAATCCGGATCGCGAGCTGCGCCAGCGTCCGATCATGGGGCTGCAATTGTTCATCGGCGTGCACCCGGACGGGGCCAACCGATGGTCAGGCAAGATCTACAATGCCGATGATGGCCAGAGCTACGAAAGCCACATCTCCGTCGCCGGCCCCGAAGCGCTCAAGGTCGAAGGCTGCGTCGGCGCACTCTGCGGCGGCGAGACCTGGACGCGCGCGCACTAAGTGCGGTCAAGCTGTGACCGCCGCCTTCAGCGCGGTCGCAGCCGACGCATAACCACCGCGCGCGCCGTCGATGAAGTGCACATGATCGGGGCGCAGTGCCGAGGGCGTAAAGCAGGTCATCATCGCGGCATCCTGCCGATGCAGTCCGTAGCGCACGATACCGCGTGAAGCGGCATCCGCCAGGCGGTTGTTCAACGCCTGCGCAAGCTCCTCGGTGCAGTCGAGGATCATGCGCAGCGCGTCGTCATATTTGCGGAAGTCAGAATTCTCGACCAGCTGCTGCTTGTAGAGCTTCGGTACGAAGCCGCCGATCCGGATGCCGAAACGAAAGACCGCATAGACGAACAGCGTTCGTGCGAGCACACGAACCCAGCGCGCGACCAAGGGGCCGCCGCGCGATGCACGGACCTCGTAGCCGAAACCTTGGGGCGGCCATTTCAGCGCCGGCCCACCCGCCGGGACCGGCCTGCCGGAGTCGGGGCTGCGCTCGACCAGCGCGATGATCTCTTCGATCACGTTGCGATAGTCCGACGGATCAGTGCTTTCCGCCGGCAGTACCAGCACCGAGAGGATGAGCCCGCGCGCGGACGGAATTTCCTCGAACCGGCAGGACAGGCCGGAGAGATCCGGCTGCGTGCCGGGGGGCGCCGGCTGCACGGCGAATTCGCCGCGTTTCATCGCCGCCTCCGCCCAGCCGAGCCCGCCGCCGGAGAACATCGCATAGGACAGATTGGCGGACGGACCGTAACGCGCCACCCGCACGTCCAGCCCCTGGGCGCGGATCGCCGCCATCGGCACCAGCGCCACGCGCATGGTCAGTCCCAGATCTTCGCGCACCCAGGTCGCGGTTGCGGCCAGCGTGGCGCGTGCGCGATCGACATCGCCCGGCGCGACTGCGAAGCTCGCGCCATCGCCACCGAACACGAACGGAAATTCCCGTCCACCCAAGCCGTTGGTCACGGCGGCGATGACGGCGGCGCCTGCCATGTTGACAGCCTTGTAGCGCTTGTCGGCAATGGCCTTCGTCGAGTCGACGATATCGGCGACGCCGACCGTCCAATCGTCAGGCAGCGGCCGATATAGCGACGGCTCCATCAGCCGGGCGAAGCCGCGGAAGACCGGAATGGCGGCGTAGAAATCGGCGGCGCTCGTGCTCGACATGGATGGACGATCTGTCTCGGTTGCGACCTCAGAGAGGAGCTACGGCTGCAGCTGTCAAGCCGGTTCACGCCGCATCAGGTCTGAACCCGACATTGGCCAGCAGCAAGGCCGATGGCCGCCGCACGCGCGTTGTCGTCGAAATATCGCTCCGCCCCTGCTAGGCTGAAGGGATGACCCAAACCCCACCTGCCCCACAGCTCTCCGCCCGCGCGCTGCAGATCGCCGATCGCATCAATACCGCGGGTTTCGAGGGCCAGGTGCTGTCCGCGACGCCGCTTGCAGTCGGCATCGGATCGAGCGGCGTGGCTGTGGTGTTTCGCTATGGCGTCGTCGTGTTCATCGGCATGTCGGCGGCCGAGGAGACCGAGTTTCTCGAACGCTTGAGGCCGCGGCTGTTCGGGCTGATCAATCCCCCCGAGGAAGAGACCGCGAAAGTGCAGGTGGCGCGCGAGGCCGAAGAACCGATACCTGTCGGCGGACCGATCGTTGTCAAGGAGTTCTCGCTCGAGCGGCTGCTCGTCGTCGCCGATGCGCTTGCCAAGAGTGTCGTACTCGGGCGCGGCGAGCGCGAGGTCGCCAACGTCTTCGATACGATCGAACCGTTCGCGCGCGAGCTTGCCATGTTCGGACGCAGTTCGCGGAGCGGCACAGCGATGCTGAAGCTGCTCGGCGAGGCCCTCTTGGTGCAGCATCGGGTCTCAGGGCGCGTCGCCGTCGGCGAGAAGCCGGACGTGCTGTGGGATCGGCCGGACCTCGAACGGCTCTATGCGCGGCTGGAGGACGAATACGAGCTGAGCGAGCGCGTCGAGACCCTGAACCGCAAGCTCTCGGTGATCGCGGAGACCGCGACGGCGCTCGCCGACATCATCGACACCAAGCGTTCGCTCCGGCTCGAGATCATCGTGGTGATCCTCATCGCCTGCGAGATCGTCCTCGGCTTTTACGAAATTTACGCCCGCGGCGGACACTGACCGTTTACCTTCGCCAGATCAAAATCTTAGGTTGCATTATTTCGCGGCGCACCTATCATGGTTCCGATACAATGGCGGTCGGGGTCGCCGCATGAACGGTCTCTCCGGGGCATTCCGGCACGCGATGGGGGCAACTGTTATGAGCAGCGGACGCCCGTGGCATTCAGCCATGGTTCACACGACGAATGGAACATTTCGCGCCTGATCGATGACCGGCCCGAGGGGACGGATTCCGGCCTTGCCAGACCAGTTGGGTGAATTTTTGGGTGTGTTTTTGGACGACCAGCCAGTTTCGTCCGGCTCCGATGAGAGACCGACGGCTTCCGGCGAAGTCGTCCCCTGCATCATCGATCATTCCACCCAAGCGCTCAGTCACTCCAGCGCACTGACATTCCAGGTGGCATGACGTACCCCCGGCAATTTGGAGAGCTCGGCGGTGACGCGGTCGAGATCGCCCGGTTCGACCGCGAGCGGCACCAGCAGCGCCGTGATCTCGACATTGTCCGGGGAGCGGTAGGCCACCTCGGTCTCGCGAACCGGGTATTTGGCGGCCTCCAGCCGCTCGTCGATCGCCTCCCGTATCTCAGCGGCCCGCAAGCCGTCCGTGGTCACGACGATCTCGTAATTGGCTTCGGAGTGCTTCTCGGTGAGAGGGATACGGTCGATGGCGTTGACCAACGGCCGCAACAGCGTGTTGCCGGCGAGCACAAAGAGCGTCAACGCCGCCGACTGCGCAATCAAATCGGCGCCGGCGCAGGCGCCAACCGCCGCCGAGGCCCACAAGGTCGCCGCGGTGTTGAGGCCGCGGACATTCATGCCTTCCTTCATGATCGTCCCGGCACCAAGAAAGCCGATCCCCGACACCACATAGGCGATGATCCGCACTGCGCCGTCCGCACCGGTGAGACGGTTGCCGAGATCGACAAAGGCCGCAGCCCCGACCGCCACCAGCACATTGGTGCGCAGGCCCGCGCTGCGCTGCCGATATTGCCGCTCGGCCCCGATCAAGGTCCCGAGCACGAAGGCCGTGAGCAGGCTGACCAGGGTGTCAAGGAAATCAAACAGCTGGAAAGTTTGCAGGAAGCGCATGCCAAGCCCGTTGCCGTCTCACTTGTGATCGTGCCGCAGGTCCCTAACCCTGCCCGGCATGGTGATCAACCAGTTCGCGCCGGCAAGCGACCGGACGGTCGATGCCCGCGCGGAGCTTCATTGATTGGAATCAAATCCCGTTCCGTCAAACCCATCTAGGCTGCCATGTGCAACAGACAGACGACGCCCGTGTTCGACGCGAGAAATGAGCTTCGTCCCGCCGTCCGGCTTGGACACGATGCCGTCAGCGCGGTGAAGCTGTCGCAACAGCTGACCGCGAAAATCGACGCCTGGGCAGAAACGCAGGAGATCACGCGGGCTGATGGTATCCGCCGCCTGCTGGAAATCGGCTTGCAGGCCTCAGCGCCGGCAGCCAGTCCGCGCAAATCCGTCTGCGATTCGATCGCACTCGAGCAGATCGTCGCCCAGCAGCTCGAGCGAATGCTCGCCCCGGATCTGCCGGCAGACGAACGCGAGCGCCGCATCCGGCGGCTGATCGAGGGTCCGCCGGAGTTCTCCAAAGATCGGCTCGACCGGCCGAAATATTCGCGGTGAGCACCGCGCTCAGGCGGCGGTCCGCTCGACCACGGCTTCGTAGATGTCGTCCTCCTGCGCGGTGTGCATCCGCACCAGCGTCTCGATGGCCTCGATCACGCGCTGGGCGTCGCGGACCAGATAGCGATCGATCTTTTCCGACGGAAGGTCCTCGGCGATGCGCGCCAGCAGCCGCGCCAGATGCAGGATCTCCCGATGGGCGCGGCTCATCGCCGAAAGTCCATGGCTCTCCTGTAGCAACGCGGCGAGCCTGGGATAGATCGCGCCTTCATCGTCGCGTTCATGCGCGACCACCTGATCCTGCACCAGGCGATTGGCTTCGGCGATCAGGGCCGGGGCCGACTCGGCAGCCGCCTCGTCCAGCGCGTCGGCGATCGCCCTGAGCCGATCGAGGCCGCGGATCAGCGCCTGGTGGTCGTGCCGAAGCTCGCGCCCGGCCTCGACGGGCATCTGCCCGGAGCTGCTGCGATAAGGCGGCAGCAATGCGCGCAGCGCGTTGAGAATGACGGCGACGTCGATCGCCTCCTGGATGAGCGCGGCCGGCACCGGCCGCAGCCAGCCGAACGCCGCGGCGCCCATGGCCAGGAAGGAGAGGCTCATCCCGATCGCGATGCTTTCCAGCGCGATCCGCCGCGCTCGCTGCGCGACCATGATCGCTTCGCCGACCCGGTCGAGCCGATCGGCGAGGATCACGACGTCGGCAGCCTCCGAGGAGGCGCTGGCGCCACGCGCGCCGAGCGCGACCCCGACATCGGCGGCGGCCAGCGCCGGCGCATCGTTGATGCCGTCGCCGACCATGATGGTCGGATGCAGGCGCTGCTCGGTCCTGACCGCATCGACCTTGTCGGCGGGCACGCGGTCGGCCAGCACGGCATCGAGATCGAGCGCCGCGCCGATCGCCTGCGCGGCCGCGGCACGGTCGCCGGTTACCATCACCATGCGCGCGACGCCGGCTTGCCGGAGCAGGCGAATGGCACGCGGCGTGTCGGGGCGCAATTCGTCGGCCAGCAGGAGTGCGCCCACTGGCCGCCCCTCCACCGCGACAAAGACGACGAGCGCCGAGCGCCAGGATGCGCGCCGGATCGCACGCGCCGCCCAAGGCGCGGGATTTCCGCTTGCCAGGATCAGATCGCGCGAGCCCGCGCTGACCTCGCGGCCCTCGATCATGCCGTGGAGGCCGGAACCCAGGGTCTCCCGCACCTGCTCCGGGACCTTGAGCTTGAAGCCGCGCGCCAGGCCCGCTTCGACAATGGCATGCGCCACGACGTGATGCGAAGCCTGCTCGAGCGAGGCGCCGAGCAGCAGCACGGCATCGGCGTCCTCGCCGGGCGCCGCTTCGACCGACAGCAGGCGCGCGCCGCCAACCGTCAACGTACCCGTCTTGTCGAACAGAACGGTATGCGCACGCGCGAGCGCCTCGAGCTTGCCGCCGCCCTTGACCAGGATGCCACGGCGCGCCGCCTGCGCCACCCCGGCGATGAAGGCGACCGGGGCTGCCAGGATCAATGGGCACGGCGTCGCCGCGACGAGCACCGCAAGGCTGCGGGTCAGATCGCCCGAGGCGAGCCAGGCCAAGGCGGCAATCGCAAGGCTCACCGGCAGGAAGATCAACGCATAGCGATCCGCCATCCGCACGAAAGGCGCCTTCGCGGTCTGTGCCGCGGTGACCAGCTTGACGATCCCGGCATACGTGCTTTCGCCCGCGGTCGCCGTCACCGACAGTTCGAACGTCTCACCCGCGTTCAACGAGCCGGACAGGATCCCCGTGCCGTGCGGCTTGTTGACCGGGATCGGCTCCCCGGTCAGCGCTGACTCGTCGACCACAGCGACCTCGGATTCGATCACGCCATCGACCGGCACGATCTCGCCCGCGCGCACCATCAGGAGATCGCCGATGGCGACATCGGCAATCGGCACATCCTGGATGTGACCGCCGATCCGACGATGCGCCTCGCGCGGGGCCCGGTCGACCAGCGCGCGCAGATCATGTTCGGCGCGCGCAACCGCGATATCCTCCAGCACATTGCCACCGGCGTACATCAGCGCCACGACCGCACCGGCCAGCGGCTGGCGCAGGATGATGGCCGCGCTCATCGAGACCAGAGCGATCGCATCGACGCCGACACGGCCGGCAAGAAAATCCCTGATGATGGAGACGATCAGGCCGATAATCACCGGCACGGTCGCCACTGTAAATGCGACATCCGCGAGGTCCGGCCGCGCGAACGCATGAGCAATGCCGCCGGCAGCGAGCCCGGCCACAGCGATCGCAACGAGACTCCACCGCAGAATACGTTCGAGCATGACCGGCAGGATTCCATGAAGAAGACCTGCACTATCGCTGCCGATCGCAACCCGTCACTTGAGGAAAATCAACGGGAGGGAACGCGAGATTGCGACCCGGACGCAAGCTCCGTCAGGCCGTATTGCCGGCATCGACGGTGAGCACGGTTCCGGTGACGTTGCGGCCGCCCTCGCCGAGCAGATATTCGACCATCGCAGCAACATCGTCAGCGTCGGGCAGCCGCCGCAGCGCGCTGCGGCCGGCGATGCGCTGGCGCTGTGCGTCATCCATGCTCTGCGTCAGCTCTGTTGCGATAAAGCCGGGCGCGACCGCATTCACGGTGATGCCGACCTTGCCGACCTCACGCGCCAGCGACCGGGTGAAGCCGTTGGCGGCCGCCTTGGTCGCACCATAGACCGACAGGCCGTTATATCCGGTCTCGGCGATGATCGAGGAAATGTTGACGATGCGGCCCTCGCCGGCCGCCATCATGTGGCGAACGACGTATTTGGTGAGGATCATCGGCGCCAGCACGTTGAGGCGCACCAGCGCCTCGATCTCGGAATTGTGCATGGTGGCCAGCAATCCCTCGGTCCCGATGCCGGCATTGTTCACCAGGCCATAAAGCGGACCGAACTCGTCGCGCAGCGATTTGACGAAGGCCGGGATCGCGTCGATCGCGCTCAAGTCGCAGGCGCGAAACTGGATACCAGAGCTGGCGGCGCTGAACTCGGCAACCGCCGCACGCAACTCCTCGCTCTCGCGACGCGCCACCGCGATGACGTCGTAACCGGCACCTGCCAGCCGACGCGCGAGGGCAAGGCCGATGCCGCGGCTGCCGCCGGTGACCAGGACGTTACGCATCGGTGCGCGCCAGCTTGCCGGCCGGCGTGACGTCGAGCGCCGGCACGAAGCGGATCATCGCCGGCACCTTGTGCGGCGCGAGGCTTTCACGGCACGCGGCCATAATCTCATCGCGGATCCCCGCCGCGCGGCTCGCGTCACTCTCCTCCGTCAGCACAACGTCGGCGACGACGATGCCGCCGGTGATCGGGCTCTTCCGCGACTTGGCCCGCGACATCCGCACCTCCGGATGACGGTTGATGACGGCTTCGATCTCCTCGGGGTGAACCTTCAAGCCACCGACATTGATGATGCCGTTGCGGCGGCCCACGAAGTAGTACCGGTTGCCGCGCAGCTCCACCATGTCGCCGGTATCGACAAAGCCATCCGCATCGGTGAGTTCGGCCGCATTGCGGCCGATATAGGCATGCGCAGCGCGCTTGGAACGGATGCGCAGCGAGCCGTCGACGACCTTCATGTCGACGCCGCGCGCTTGGCCAGCACCTTCATCCACGAAGCTCGCCGGAAACCCTTCACGCCCGTCATTGACGGCGAAGCCGACCCCCGCCTCGGTGGAAGCATAGGCGTGCCCGATCGAGGCGTGCGGAAACGCTTGAGCCAACGCGTCGAGCACCGCCTGGTCGGCGATCTCGCCGGACAGGCGCACATAGCGCGGCGCGAAGTCTTTGGCGGCGCCGCTCATCAGCAGCTTGCGCCAATGCGACGGCGTGCCGGAGATATGGGTGACGCCGCGTGCTTTCAGCCGAGCGACATGATCGGACAGCGCCTCATCCGGATCGGACAGCACCATCGAGCCGCCGCCGACGATCGCACGCAGGAATATCTGCAGGCCGCCATAGCGGCGGATGTCATAGAAGGTGGCCCAAACCGGCGTTGCGCCCGGCGCCGGACTGTCGCCGATGATCGCGCCGCAGAGACCTTCGAGCGTGTGACCGACGATCTTCGGCACGCCGGAGGTCCCCGACGTCAGCATCAGCCATTCGGTTGCGCGCGTCGATTGCACGGGGCTGTCGGCGGGCTGCGGCAGGCCCACCGTGAGCACACGATCGGAGCCGAATTCCGCAAAGCGCTCCGGCTGATCGGTCACGACCGTATCGATTTCGGCATCGGCGATCACGCTCGCCAGGTGCTCGGGGTTGAGATCGGGCGGGCAGAGCAGCATCCGGCTCGCCACGCCGTCGATCTCGATCATCGCAAAGCCGGCCAGCAGTTGGCCGGAGGTGGCGAGCAGCACCGCGCGCCCATCGAGTTCGCCGCCGCGGCCGCCAATGCAGCTCCGCGCCGCGAGTTCGCCCAGCGACAACGGCTGCCGCGGGTCGGAAATCGTACGCTCCGTCAATCCGGCGCCGAGATGGTCGCGCAGCGCAAAGACCTCACGCGGGGACATTCTCATAGGCCTTGATGAAATCGCCCACGGTGTACGGGAAGATCGCATCTTCGGCGAGCGTGAAGGGATCGACGCCGAGATCATCTTCCAGGCGCGCCACCAGGATCGCGAAGGCAAGCGAATCGAAGCCGGTTTCGTTGAGCGTCAGATCGTCGGTGAGCGGGGGCAGCTCGACCTTCTGCTCCTCGGCAATCTGCTTCATCGCCGCAATGATCTTTAACCTTACTGACATGGATGAACCCGCTTTTGCATCAAAATTGACCGGACGAATCATAGGCGGAAAAGGTGAAGGGAACACGGGACCAGCCCGAGCTTTCATCGCCTTGGTAAATGCATTGCAGCGCTTGCTACTGAAGGTGGCCCTCGCCCGATCTCGTCATAGCCTGATCTCCCCGGCTGCGATCCTCCCATAGGTCGCCGCATCGAGCGGATGGTAATTCCCGGTCGCGGCATTTCTGACAAACAAAGGATCGCGGACGATTCCCGGATCGAAACCGTCGCCCATCAATTGCTGCTTCTTCTGCTTGAAAGTCTCGGTCGCATCGAGCGAAGGGACGATGCGCAAGGCGACCGGCTGGGCATAGGCCGGCAGCCGGCGCGCAAGCTCCACGGCGAAGGCTGAGAGATCGAAATCACCGCCGGTCACCAGTGCGGCCATGCCGGCACGCCCGTCGGCGCCCGGCACGACCACGCCGTAAGTTGCGGCTTCGATCACACCGGGACATTGCAGGATCGCGGCATTGACCTCGCCGGTCGCGACATTTTCGCCTTTCCAACGAAAGGTGTCTCCAACCCGATCGACGAAATAGAAGAAGCCCTGCTCGTCCTGCCGCATCAGGTCGCCGGTGCGAAACCAAGCGTCGCCGTGTGAAAAGACGTCACGCAAGATTTTCTTCTCGGTCTCGCCGGCGTCAGTGTAACCCTCGAAACGGCCGCCGCCGGAATCGGCCGTGCCGATCCGTCCGATCGCCTCGCCTATTTCACCGCGCGCGCAAGGGCTGCAAAGCCCGTCCGCGCCGCGCATCGGTCCACCCGTATCCTGGTCGATCCGGACGATCGCGGCCGGGAAGCGGTGGGCGAGCAGCGACGGCACGCGGCCGATCGAGCCAGGCCGGCCCTCGACATTGTAAAGCGAGAAATTGCCTTCCGTCGCGGCGTAGAATTCGAGCATCTGCGGGATCGCAAAGCGGGCCTGAAAGGCCTCCCAGATGTCGCCCCGCAGGCCGTTGCCGCAGGCGAGCCGCAAACGATGGGCGCGATCGAGCTCCGACGGCAGCGCCTTCAACAGATAGCGGCAGAGCTCGCCGATATACTGAAACAGCGTGCAGTCGTAGCGAACGATGTCGCGCCAGAAATGGCGCGCGGAAAATTTCTCGGTCAGAACGGCACTCGCGCCGGCACGCAGCATGCAGCAAGGCGCGACGATGCCGCCGACCGAGTGATAGAGCGGCAGGCAATCATAGAGCCGGTCCTCCGGCGTGGCGCCGGTAAGTCCTGCGAACCAGCCACCCCAATTGAGGATGCGGCGGTGACTGATGCTGGCGGCCTTCGGCAGACCTGTCGTGCCGGAGGTGTAGATCAGCAATGCGCGGTCGTTGATGGTGGTGCCACGCCGTTCCGCCGCAGATAAGGGCCTATCGTCGATCAGCGCGAGCGCCGCGGCGATGTTTGTCGCGCTACGATGCTCGCCATAGGTCCAGATCGTGGGGGCAGCCGGGATCAGCGGCGCGGCCTCCTGATAGGACTCCGCGAAGTGGTCGGCGAGGATGACGTGCAAGGGCTTGGCGACGTTGATGCAATGCGCAAGCGAGGCGCCGACGAGATTGGTATTGATCAGCGCGACCACAGCGCCGACCCGGCTGATGCCAAGCCATGCCGCCAAATAGTCCGGCCGGCTCGGCACCATCAGGCAGACCGTATCGCCCGGCGCGATGCCGGTTGCGAGCGCCCAGCGTGCATATTGGTTGATGCGCGCCGCAAGCTCGCGATAGCTGAAGCTTTCACCTTCCGATATCAGCGCCGGCCGCTGCGGCGCCGCTTCCGCCCATCCGTCGATGATGTCGGCGAACAGCCGCGCCGGTTCGGCCTCGATGCGCGAGGTCAGCTCGATTGCCTTCAGCCAGGTCTTCGCCGTCGACGGCAGCCCGCCTGACCGCGGCCGTTCCGCCGATCGATCCCAAAGCCCTGAATTCATTGCCGACCACCACCTGTCTCGCCCCGATATAGGCGGCCACGGCCTGCATAGCCGTTAACCGGCAGGGTTAACCCGGAACGATCAGGCCAGACGCGAATGCGACGTCCTTCCTTTACGAAGTTGAGGGAATTCGCGTGTAGGCTGCATATCGGTGAAACATGCCAAAGCAAGGCCGGCATGCGCGATGGAACCTTAACGGAAACCACCAAGGATGTGACGTTTACCAGACGTGCCTGGCTGCGTTCCGCAGCGTGGGCCACCATGGCCGCGAGCCCCGTTGCCGCTGCGCTTCCGGCTTGGGCCCAGCCCTATCCCACCCGGCCGGTCACCTGGGTCATTCCGTTCGCACCCGGCGGAGCCACCGACCAGCTGTCCACCCCCATCAGCAAACTG
This sequence comes from Bradyrhizobium sp. SZCCHNR3119, assembly GCF_032487775.1. Classification (NCBI taxonomy): domain Bacteria; kingdom Pseudomonadati; phylum Pseudomonadota; class Alphaproteobacteria; order Hyphomicrobiales; family Nitrobacteraceae; genus Bradyrhizobium; species Bradyrhizobium sp. SZCCHNR3119. The sequence continues at coordinate 1,471,598 of NZ_JAUEUV010000001.1, forward strand.
CTGACGGCGCGTCTCGGCCAACCCTTCACGCTTGAACATCGTCCAGGTGCCGGCGGCAATGTCGCCACCCGAAGCGTGGTCGAGGCCGCGCCGGACGGCTACACGATCCTGGCGACCTCGACCGCCAATCTCATCGGGACCTCGTTCGATCCGTCGCTGCCGTTCGACGTCACGAAAGACCTCGCGGCGGTCGCCGGCATGGCCCGGATGCCGCTGCTGCTGCTGGTCAATAACGATCTGCCGGTGCGCAACCTGGCCGAGTTTGTCGCCTATGCGAAGGGCAATCCCGGCAAGCTCAGCGTCAGCACCGCGGGGCCCGGCACCGTCCAGCATCTGTCGGCAGAACTGTTCCGCAGCAAGGCCGGGATCAAGTGGACGATCGTCCATTATCGCGGCTCCTCTCCCGCGCTGGTCGATGTCGCCTCCGGCCATGTTCACGCCGCTTTCGACAACGCTGCATCCGCCTTGGAGACGGTCAAAGCCGGCAAGCTCCGCGCGATTGCGGTCACGACCCAGACCCGATCGGAGAGGCTGCCAGACCTGCCTCCCATCGCCGACGTGCTGCCTGGCTTCGCAACGTCGGGCTTCTATGGTGTGGCGGTGCCGCGCGATACGCCGCGACCGATCGTCGAGTTGCTGAACCGCGAGATCAATGCGGCACAAGCCGATCCCGCGATCAGGCAACACTACGCCGAATTGGGCGCAATCCCGCTCGCCGGCACTGTCAGCGAATACAACGCCGTCGTCGCTGCGGAATCGGTCCGCTGGCGCAACGTCGTCGCGCTGCTGGATGTCCGCAAGACGGATTAGGCCGTAACGCCCTGCACCACCAACCGGTTGAGCCGGGCCGCGAACGCCGCGGGGTCCTCGGGCAACTCGCCATCCAGAATCTGGGCCTGCTCCAGCAGCAGGAACGACATGTCGTCGACCTTGGCCTTGTCGGCGGCGGCCTTCGCAATGGCGACCACGAGTGGGTGACGCAGATTGATCTCGAGGATCGGCTTGGAGCGTGCACCGCGTGCCTGCTGCGACAGGATGCGCTCCAGCTCACGGTCCGGACCATGGCTGCCGGCGACGAGACAGGAGGCACTGGTGGTAAGCCGGGTCGAGACCTTGACGTCGGTGACGCGATCGCCCAGGCTCGCCTTGATCAGCGCGATGGTCTCGGCCTCATTGGCGGCCGGCTTGGCCTCGTCCTCGGTCTTGTCCTCGGTGAGTGGGATCAAATCGAAATCGATGTCGCCCTGGCTCAGCGACTTCAGCGGCTTGCCGTCATGCTCCAGCCGCGCCGAGGTCCAGAAGGCGTCGACCGGATCGGTCAACAGCAGCACCTCGATGCCGCGCGCTTTCGCTGCCTCCAGCCGCGGATTGGACTTCAGCCGCTCGACGCTGTCGCCGACCAGGAAGTAGATCTCGGTCTGGTTGGGCTTGAGGTCCGCGACGTACTGTTTCAGCGACCGCCGCTCGCCTGTCGTCGTCGTGAAGCGCGAGAGCGAAAGCAGCTTGTCGCGCCGCTCGAAATCTTCATAGAGGCCTTCCTTGATCACGGCTCCGAAGGCGTCCCAGATCTTGTCGAAGTTGTCGGCGTCCTTCTCGGCGAGTTGCTCCAGCTCGCCGATCACGCGGCCGGTGACGGCCTTTCTGATCTGCGCGAGCTGCGGATTGTTCTGCAGCATCTCGCGCGAGATGTTGAGCGGCAGATCCTCGCTGTCGATCACGCCGCGGATGAAGCGCAAATAGGCCGGCAGGATATCCGCCTCGTCGGTGATGAAGACGCGTCGGACGTAGAGCTTCACCTTGCCCTTGCGCGCCGGCTCGAACAGGTCGAACGGCTTGGTCGAGGGCGCAAACAGCAGCACCGCGTAGGAGTAGCGGCCCTCGGCGCGGTAATGCAGCGTCAAGGCCGGTTCGTCGAATGCGTTCGCGATCGACTTGTAGGCCTGCTTGTAGTCGTCGGCCGAGAGTTCCGATTTCGAGCGCTGCCACAGCGCGCTGGCGGAGTTGATCTGGCGCGGCTCGCCCTCCTCCGGCACCAGTTCGATCGGGAACTGGATGTTATCCGAATAGGCGGTGACGATACGCTCGATCTCGTAGGTCTCGAGATATTTCTTGGCGTCCTCCTTCAGATGCAGCACGATCTCGGTGCCGCGGGTGACGCGCTTGGCGTCCGCCTCGGAGGCCGGCGCCACCTCGAACCCGGAGCCGCCGGAGGACGACCAGGTCCAGACCTCATCCGCTCCGGCGCGGCGACTGGTCACGACGATGCGGTCTGCGACCATGAAGGCGGAATAAAACCCGACGCCGAACTGGCCGATCAGGCCGGTGCCGTCCTTGGCCTCAGCCAGTTTCTGCACGAACGCCTTGGTACCGGAACGGGCGATGGTGCCGAGATGGTCGATCAGCTCCTGCCGGTCCATGCCGATGCCGGTGTCGGCGACGGTCAGGGTATCGGCCGCCTTGTTCGGGATGATGCGGATCTTCGGCGCTTCGCCGCCGCCGATCAGTTCCGGCTTGGCGATCGCCTCATAGCGCAGCTTGTCGCAGGCATCGGAGGCATTGGAAATCAGCTCGCGCAGAAAGATCTCGGTCTCCGAGTAGACCGAGTGCACCATCAGATTCAGGAGCTCGGAGACCTCGGCTTGAAATTGGTGGGACACGGTGGCGGTGTCGGTCATCGTCATGCGTCAGCTCAAGGAAATGGTTTTGGAAGGCACCGTCGATATAGCGCGGCGACCACCGGGATCAAGCCTTGGTATCCAGGCAATGCATCCAAGCCGCGATATCCAAGTCCCGACATTCAAGCCTTGACATCCAGGTTTGGCATCCAGGCATTGACATGCGGACTTGGCATCCGGACTTGGCATCCACCCGCTCAGCGAGCCCCCTCCCCGTTCGTACGGCGAATGGTGAGATCGACTGCAACCGCACCGGGCGCCAGCGGGCGGGCTCCGACGGAGTGCCACATGGCGCTGTTGACTGCACCGCGGATGCGCCCGCCCACGCGCGGCCCGCCATGCCGATCGAGAACGCCGTGACCCCGGCGCTGGAGGTGCCGGCCCTCGACCAGCCGGTTGAAACCAATAGCGCCGGCTACAACGACGCCTCACCGAGACCCACCGAGAGAGAAGCCGTTCGACCGCTCCCTCGTCTTCCGACCTGACGACCCGACTGCAGCAGCCATTTTCTTCGATGCCGCGGTCGCTTTGGCCGACGTCCTTTGACCTGGATCAATGACGGGATTGCTCCGCTGCGGGCACTTTGCCTGATCGGCGCCTCGATAGTGACCAGCTACTTAGTTGCATATGCAACAAATAATCCACGGCGCGATCGCTTTCATTGTGACAACATCATAATGTCACGCAACCTTCACTGAAGCGCTTTACGGCTCGCCTCGCACTCCACAACGGCACGGGGATTCGCATGGCGAGCTACTACAGGACCCTGCAAACGCAGCGTTTCGACGACTACCGCTACTATCATCAGAGCCGGATCAATCAGACGCTCCACCTGATCAGCGCGGTGATCTTCCTGGTCACCTATGCCCTCCTGTTCAAGGATCCGGCCATGGCCGGCCTGATCGGATGGCTCGCGATGCTGACACGGCAAACCGGCCACTTCTTCTTCGAGCCGAACGGCTATGACAAAGTGAACGAAGTCACCAACGAGTACAAAGAGACCATCAAGGTCGGCTACAATCAGAAGCGCAAGATTGTGCTCTTGCTGGTCTGGGGCATGGTCCCGGTGATGCTGTTCGTGTTTCCGACCCTGTTCGGCCTGTTCTCCTCGCCCGTGAGCCGGATGGACTTCGTCCGTCATGTCGGCCTGCTCTGGCTTGCGGTCGGGATCGGCGGCAGCCTGTTCCGGACCATCCAGCTGTTCGCGATCAAGGACGTCGGAACGGGACTGACCTGGGCGTTCAAGGTGCTGACCGACCCGTTCCACAATATCGCGCTGTACTGGAAATCGCCTCTCGCACTTGCCCGCGGCGAACTGATCGATCCGACCATCAAGGACGCCTCGCATTGGGGCGCGGTCGATGACGAGATCGAGGCCGAAGAAGCCGCGCACCTGACCTGAGGGCGCGATCCGATCGCCCCGCCGCTGGCAAGCCGGCGGCGGGAGCGGTATCCGGCGAGAGCGACGGCGCCGAAAAGCTCGCTCTACATGGAACAACTCCCGATGTCTGCCGTTGCGGCCTTCAGTGCTGGTGGCATGAGGAGTTCTTCGCCATGTGTGACTACAGCTTGCATACCGTCTCGTCCCGCGATGCCGAAATTTCCGACGTGCTGATGTCCTGCCGCTTTCCGGGCACCGAGACCCGCGGCTTCTGCAGCAAAGAAGACCCTTTGACCGCGGTTTGCCTGCGTCCGGGGACCGAGCTCGCGTTCGACGACGACGTCCGCATCAAGGGCCTGTTCTTCCGGCGCAAGGTCGGTGCGCATCTCGCCCGCTTCCGCAAGGTCGATACCAATAGGCCGACCGAACATCACGACGCGCTGGAATTCTCCAACGGCCGGATCGTCAAGGTCACGGACCTCGCCACCGGCCAGCGCGCCCGCGTGCTGCAACTGCCGGCCGAGCACGCACCCAAGCGCACCGCCAGCCCGGTGACGATCGAGCTGCGGGCAACGCAGCCCTGAAGGCAAACGCCAGCGCACCGGTGTCAGGCGCAGCGCCTCAACGCAACGCCTGACCCGCGGCCGTTGCCCGCCGCAGGCTCGCGGCGCGGTGATCGGGTGGTGGCGCCAGGATAGGGGGACGGCCGCCGCATGCCGACGATCGCCGGTCACGTTTCCGCATCCGAAGCGGCGGCGCCCGTCGCCGGCTGGACCAGCGAGCAGAGACACGTCGTCGCGGCGAGCTTTCTGGGCTGAACGCTGGATGCATTCGACTTCTTCCTGCTCGTCTTCGTGCTGAAGGACATCGCCGCCGAGTTCCGCACCGATATTGCCGATGTCAGCTTTGCCATCCTGCTGACGCTCGCGATGCGACCGATCGGGGCGCTGCTGTTCGGTCGCGCCGCGGACCGTTGGGGCCGCCGTCCGACCCTCATGATCGATGTGCTGTTCTACTCCATCCTCGAATTTACCTCCGGCTTCGCGCCGAGCTTGACCGCGCTGCTGTTGCTGCGGGCGCTCTACGGCATCGCAATGGGCGGCGAATGGGGCGTGGGGGCTTCGCTTGCGATGGAGACGGTGCCGCCACACGCGCGCGGCCTGGTTTCCGGCCTGCTGCAATCCGGTTATCCCACCGGCTATTTCCTCGCCTCGATCGTCTACGGGTCGTTGTTCCCGCTGATCGGCTGGCGCGGCATGTTCATGGTCGGCGTGATTCCGGCGCTGCTCGTGCTCTATATCCGCCGGAGCGTGCCGGAATCGCCAGCCTTTGCGAAAGGCCGCGCCGCTGGCGGCGCAGGCACGCTGCAATTGCTGCGCTCGCATTGGCGGCTCGGCCTCTACGCGGTGGTGCTGATGACCGCGTTCAATTTCTTCAGCCGCGGCACCCAGGACATCTACCCGACCTTCCTGGAGCTGCAGCACAAGCTCTCGCCGCACCAGGTCAGCCTGGTCGCGATCATCTACAATATCGGCGCCATCTGCGGCGGACTGCTGTTCGGCGTGCTCTCCGAACGCTATGGCCGCCGGCGCTGCATCATCGCCGCCGCGCTCCTGTCCCTGCCGGTGGTCCCGCTCTGGGCCTATGGCAGCAGCATCGCACTGTTGGCGCTCGGCGCATTCCTGATGCAATTCATGGTGCAGGGCGCCTGGGGCATCATCCCCGTGCATTTGAACGAACTGTCGCCCGCCGATGCCCGCGGCACCTTTCCGGGCTTCGTCTACCAGCTCGGCAATCTCATTGCCTCGGTCAATGCGCCACTCCAGGCCGGCATCGCCGCGCATTACGGCGGCAACTATGCCTTCGCTCTCGCCTGTGTCGCGGCGGTGGTCGCGGTTCTGATCGCAGTATTCACGGCGTTCGGCCGCGAGGCGCGCGGCATCAGCTTCGTGAACTAGACGGCCGGACTGGCAACTCCGGTTCCGATCCTGCTATGTCTCCGGTTGCGTCCGTCAGACCGGGGGATTTTAGCCGTGACCATTGCCATCACCTGTACCGCTGTGCTTGGCCTGCTGCTGTTCGGGCTCGGCCTCAACGTCTCCATCACGCGCAGGCGCCACGCCAAGGGCATCGGCCACGATACCGAACCGACCGATCCGGTGCACCGCGCGGTGCGGGCACATGGCAATACCGCGGAATATGCGCCATTCCTGGCAGTGCTATTCCTGTGGTACGCGGCACATGGCGCCCCGGCCTGGATCAATGCGGTGATCCTCATCGCCACCGCCGCCCGCGTTTTGATCGTGGCGGGGCTGCTGTGGGGCGGGCCACTGAACCGGGCCAACCCGCTGCGCGCGATCGGTGCATTGTTCACTTACATTTGCGGATTCGTGCTCGCCGCCGCGCTCGTGGTGCTGTGAGGTCCCGCAGCTCCGGCAGGCACCTCAAGCCAGCGGTTCGCCGAGCGTATGCATCAGCCGGTTGGCCCAGCCGAAGATCGCCACCGAGAGCACCAGATCGAGCTGCTCGAGCTCGCTCAGCCCCGCTTCTTTGAGGGCGCGCACGTCCGCGACGGTGGCCTCGATCGGCGTCGTCGACAGCTTGGCGGCGAAGTCGAACAGCGCCTGGTGACGCGGCTCGAGCTTGGCCTCGCGCTCATCGGCAAAGATCGCCTCGATCACATCATTGCGCTTGGTCAGGTTGAGAAAGCGCGAGGCGTGCACCGCCGTGCAATAGATGCAGCGGTTGACGACCGAGGCGCCGGTCGCGCCAAGTTCGCGTTCCGCGGAGGCAAGGCCGTCCTTGCCATACATGATCAGGTTGAACAGCGGCGAGCGGACCTCGAGCGATTCAGGATCGTGCGCCAACGTGAGGACGTAGGCCGAGACGCCCTTGTTGGACGGTGTGACCTTCATCGCAGCACGCTGTTCCGGCGTGGCCTGCGCGATGTCGACCGGGGTCACATAAGGCGACCACTCCGGAACCTCGGCCGTGAAGTCGTGGACCGGCTTCTTCATTGCCCCTCAACCTCCTTCAACAGCTCAAGGCCGGCAATCACGCGCAGCTGATAGTTCACGAACGCGGCAAGCTCGGAGAGCCGGACGATATCGGGCTCGCTGACGCCGGCCGCCTTCAAGGCCTCGATATCGTTGCGCGTCGCTTGCCGCGGCGCTCTCGTCAGCATGTCGGCGTGAACAGCCATCGCATCCTGCCGGGGATCGCCGCTCACCGCGCCGGGCTGCGCAAGCACCGCGACCTCGGCGTCTCCGGCATGCGCGAAATAGCCCTCATAATGCGCAACCAAGGCGTCGTTGCCGACATGGCGACACATCCGCGCCGCCAATGCCGCGCGTAAGGCGTGGCTCAGGCCACCGGGATCGCGCGGCACCAGCACGGCATCATGCGCCGCCTCGCTCAACCGCATCACCTCGGCGCGGATCTTGAGCGCCTCGCCGAGCCTGGAGCCGGGCGGCACGCCCGCAAGCTTTTCGATCAGCGTGGTCATGCGGCACCTCTCGAATGGCAGGGATTGTCGGCATCCTGAACCGAAACAGTCAAAGACTGCCCCGTCTCCAGGAAGGCCGCCAGCGCGGCCTCGTAAGGCGCGGGATCGAGCCCGCGCGCAGCGAGCCAGCTCGGCTCATAATAGGTCTGGCGATAGCGCTCGCCGGAATCGCAGATCAGCGTCACCAGCGATCCGGTCTGCCCGGTACGGCGCATCTCCGCCGCAAGCCGGCACAGCGCCAGGAAGTTCGTCCCCGTCGAGCCACCGACGGAACGTGGCAGCCGCCGCGTCAACACGTTCATGGCCGCGATTGACGCGGCATCCGGCACCTTCATCATGCGATCGACCACGCCCGGAACGAAGGACGGTTCGCAGCGCGGGCGCCCAACGCCTTCGATCAGCGATGGTCGCTCGCACACGCGCGTGCAATCACCGGCGCAAAAGGCATCGAAAAACGCCGAGTGCTCGACATCGGCGACACAGAGCCTGGTCGGATAGCGCCGGTAGCGCAAATAGCGCCCGATCGTGGCAGAGGTGCCGCCGGTGCCGGCACCCATCACGATCCACTCCGGCACGGGGTGCCGCTCGCCGGCGAGCTGCGTGAAGATCGACTCGGCGATGTTGTTGTTGCCACGCCAGTCGGTCGCCCGTTCGGCGAAGGTGAACTGATCCATGTAGTGACCACCGAGGTGACCCGCGAGCGCGGCGGCCTCGGCATAGAGCGCGCGCCCGTCGTCGATCAAATGGCAGTTGCCGCCATAATGCGCGATCGCGGCGATCTTCTCGGCCGAGGTGGTGCGCGGCATCACCGCATAGAACGGCACGCCGATCATCTGCGCGAAATAGGCTTCCGACACTGCGGTCGAGCCGGACGAGGCCTCGACCACCGGCGTGCCCTCGCGGATATGGCCGTTGCAGAGCGCATAGAGAAACAGCGAGCGCGCCAGCCGATGCTTGAGGCTGCCGGTCGGATGGGTCGACTCGTCCTTGAGATAAAGGTCGATGCCTGCGAGCGCCGGCACGATCAGCCGGATCAGATGCGTATCGGCGGTGCGGCACTGGTCAGCCTCGATCGCGGCGACCGCATCGTCGGCCCAGCCGCGGCGGAAGTTCGGTCCGGCGGCGGGATGGCGAAAGACGGGAGGTGGTGTCGACATGGGCAGCAAGGGACCATAATACGAATTGTGCATCAAGATTAATCTGTCATTCTTGTGGTGAATGATCGGGCAAAGCCCGGCTGAACTTTATGCTTCAAGCAAATTGATGTTGGTGCATAATGCCTGGAATGCATGATGACGTGATCGACATCCGGCTCCTCGAAGCCTTCGCCGCGGTGATGTCCGCCGGCAGCATCACCGGCGCGGCGAAGCTGCTCGGCCGATCGCAGCCCGTGGTGACGCGGCAGATCCAGGATCTCGAAGCCGACGTCGGCTATCAGCTGTTCTCGCGCAACGGCCCGCGCATCGCGCCGACGGCGAAAGGGGTGCTGTTCCACGCCGAGGTCGAGCGGCTGCTGCTCGGGCTGAAGCACGTCCGCGAACGGGCGGCGGCGATCGGCGCTGGCGCTCTGCCGGTGCTGAGCCTGGCCGCGATCCCCGCGCTCGCCGCCGGCGTGGTGCCGGGTGCGCTCGCCGCGATCGACGGCGATCTGCTGCCGGCCCACGTCCATGTGCAGTCGCTCTCGGCGGAGAATGTCGCGCAATCCGTGCTGTCCCAGTCGGCCGATTTCGGCCTGGCAAGCCTGCCGATCCAGCATCCCGGCCTCGACGTGCACTGGGTGTGCGAGGTGCCCTGTGTGGCGTGCCTCGCCGCCGATCATCCGCTCGCGAAGAAGAAGGCGATCCGGCTGAAGGACCTCACCGGCCGCCGGCTCCTGACCATGGCCAATCCATATCGACTGCGGCGTCGCGTCGAAGCGGCACTCGAGCGTGCAGGCGTCAGGCCGCGGGAGATGATCGAAACCAACGCCTCGCTGGCCGCGATCGCCATGGCCAAGCAGTCGCTCGGCATCGCCATCATCGAACCGGTGCTGACCGCAGGCCTCGACATGAGCGGCGTCGTCACGCGGCGGCTCGACGTGGCCATCCCGTTCCTGTTTGCCGCGATCTCGCCGGCCGGACGTGAGCTCAGCCCGACCGTGGCTGCCTTGAACCAGGCGGTGCGCGCCGCGGTGACCTTGATGCCGGGTGCCAGACTGCATGAAGGCAGCGCTGCCTTCGCCGACGCCCCCGACGCCGATCAATTCGAAAGAGCCGACCGATGACGATGACCACGCCCGATGCCGCAGGACTCGCTGCGCTGGAAGCGCGCCTGCGGCAGGACCTCGCCTGGCTGGAATGGCCGGCCAAATCATGGGTGCCGCGTCGCGTGATCGATGGGCAGGAGGTCGTCGACGTCGTCATTGTCGGCGGCGGCATGGCCGGGCTGGTGGCCTCTGCGATGCTCAAGCGCTTCGGCGTCGACAATCATTTGGTGCTGGATCGCGCCAGGGCCGGCCACGAAGGTCCGTGGGTCACCTATGCCCGCATGCTCACGCTGCGGTCGCCGAAGGAACTAACCGGGCCCGCCATGGGCCTGCCGGCGCTCACCTTCCGCGCCTTCTATGAGGCGCAGTTCGGCTACGACTCCTGGGAGAAGCTCGACCGCGCACCGCGCACGCTCTGGATGGACTATCTGATCTGGTACCGCAAGGTGCTCAATCTGCCGGTGCACAATGAGGCCGCGGTCGAGCGCATCTGCGCGCGCAGCGATGACCTGCTGGCGCTCGACATCCGCAAGGCCGGGACCTCGCGGCAGATCCTTGCACGGCACGTCGTGCTCGCCACCGGACGCGACGGTCTCGGCGGCCCGTACGTGCCTGAGATCGCCGCGCGAATTGACCGTCGTTTCCGGGCCCATACCGCCGAGATGATCGATTTCGCTCGCCTCGCGGGCAAGCGGGTCGCGGTGGTCGGCGCCGGCGCATCGGCGATGGACAATGCGGCGATGGCGCTCGAAGCGGGCGCGGCGCGGCTCGACCTGTTCATCCGCAGACCCGACATTCCGCGCATCAACAAATTCACCGGCATCGGCAGCCAGGGCGTGGTGCACGGCTTTGCCGGCCTGCCGGACGAATGGAAATGGCGCTTCCTCGATCACACCATCAAGGCGCAGACGCCGCCGCCACGTCCCTCGGTATTGCGCGTCTCGGCCTTCGCGCAGGCGCATTTTCACTTGGCGAGCCCGATCATCGATCTCACCGAAATCGGCGACCATGTCGTCGTGAGCACGCCGAAGGGCCGCCACGAGGTCGACTTCATCATCTTCGGGACCGGATTCGAGGTGGATCTTGCGCGGCGGCCCGAGCTCGCCGAATTCGCCCCACACATCCGCTTCTGGCGCGATCGCTTTCCGCCCCCGGAAGGAATGGAAAATGCGGAGCTGGAATCCTCGCCCGATCTCGGCGACAGCTTCGAATTCCTCGAGAAGATGCCGGGCGTCTGCCCCGCATTGTCGCGGCTGCACTGCTTCAACTATCCGGCCACGCTCAGTCACGGCAAGCTTTCCGGCGACATCCCCGCGATCAGCGAGGGCGCAGACCGGCTCGCACGCGGCATCGTGCGACGGCTGTTCGTCGATGATCGCGAGCGGCATTTCGAATATCTGAAGGCCTTCGCCACGCCCGAGATCCTCGGTGACGAATGGACCGACGCCGACGCACCGGCCGCGCCGCAGCCGGCGGCGCTCGACGCTTCCACCTGACTTCGAACCGAACGGGCACGCGCCTATGCAAAAGACCAACAGGACGGCCGTCGTGGCGGCCATCGCCGGCAATGCGATGGAATGGTACGATTTCACGGTGTTCGCGCTGATGACGCCGGTCATCAAGACCCTGTTCTTCCCGGTCGATCCGAAAGTGCCCGGCAGCGAGATCAATGCGCTGCTGTTGACCACGGCGCTGTTCGGGACCGGGTTCTTCATGCGGCCGGTCGGCGGACTCCTACTCGGCTATTTCGGCGACATCAAAGGGCGCAAAGCCGCGATGACGCTCGGCATGGCACTGATGGCGCTCTCGGTGGCACTCTTGGCGCTGACGCCGACCTACGCCACCGCGGGCCTCGCCGCGCCGTTCATCGTGTTGATCGCGCGGCTGCTGCAGGGCTTTTCGGTCGGCGGCGAGTTCGGCACCTCCACCGCCTATCTGATCGAGGCGGCGCCGCCCGGACGCACCGGCCTGTACGGATCCTGGCAGATCGGCGGACAATTGATGGCCAATGCGCTGGGCGCGACGCTCGGGGCCGGGATCACCCTGCTGTTCACACCGGAGCAGCTCAGCGCCGGCGCCTGGCGTATTCCCTTCATCGTCGGCCTTGCCATCGTGCCGATCTTGTTCGTGATGCGCGCCAGGCTCGCCGAGCCAGAGGCGTTCTCCCGCATCAAGGCGGCAACACACAGCGAAACATTTGCGGCGGCACTGAGATATCCCGGGCGCAATTACCTCATCGGCATGGGCATGGTGGTCGCGAGCGCGGTCTCGTTCTACGTCACCTTCGGCTACACCGTGACCTACGCCAGGGAGGTGCTGAAGCTGCCGCTGATGCAGAGCTACCTGGTGCAGCTGATCGCGGCGGCGGCGATGATCGCCGTCGTGCCGCTCGCCGGCGCCATCTCCGACCGCTATCCGCGCAAGCCGCTGCTGCTCGCCTCGCTGATCGGCTATTTCGCGTTGCTCTATCCGCTCTACGCCTGGGTGATTGCGGCGCCTTCGATCGGCAAGCTCCTGATCTGCCAAGTCGTGATCGGTTGCTTCAGTGCCTTTTTCCTCGGCGTGTACTGCACCACGCTGGTCGAGCTGTTCCCGGTGCGCATACGCTCAACCTCGCTCTCAATCGTCAACAACGTGGCGGTGCTGATCTTCGGCGGTTTCGCCCAGTTCTTCGTGACCTGGCTGATCGCGCTGACCGGCTCGCCACTGGCGCCAATCTTCTACGTGATGATCGGCGTCGGCCTTGGCCTCGTCGCGGTGCTCGCGATGCGCGGCGATCCGCGTGAGGTCGTGGGCGAATCGCCCGTGCCTGCAACGCTTCCGCTGCGCACGCCGAACGGCTGAGAGCGGGATGATCTCTCCCGCGCGCGTCAGCCGCTATGACAGCGCGCGGACTTTGCGTGGCCGCAGCAACAGCACGAGGACGAATGCCGCCAGCACCGCCGCAGCGGTTGCGGCAGAGAAGGCGACGAGCGAACCATAGGGCAGGATCAGCTGCGCAACGACCAGGTAGAACGAGACCACGCCGATCGCGCCGATCGCATTACCGCGGACGACCCGGAGCGCGTTGGTGCGGCCACCTTCGAGATGCGCGAACAACGTGAGCGGCCAGGCGATCACCGGAACGAGCGAGACGACGCCCGAAATGTCGGGTCCGAGAAGCCGCGCAAAGCTCGTCGTCAGCAACACCATCGTAGCCGCGGTCACGAGGCGCACCGGCAGGCTGATCGCAGGGCCGCCATGGGCGCCGCGCGGCGCACCGATGTTGTCCTTGGTCAGTCCGAGCAGGATCGCGATCATCGCCAGCACGACCGCCACCGCCAGCACCGGCGATTGCAGCGCCAGCAGGGCCCAGGCAGAAGCACAGAACACGATTACGCTGAGTGCGCAGGCGAGCGCGAGCGTGCAGACACGCGTCAACAGCGCGTAAGCCAAGTAAGCGATGAGCACAGCCGCCAATCCGGCCAGCGATGCAACCGCCGCCCGCTGCGCAAACAGCTCGCCCTGCTCGACCGCGAGATACACCGAGATCGGCCCGGAGGTCAGCGGCAAGCCCGACAGAAGCCCGCCGACAAACGTGCCCCATTGCCGTGCGGCAAGCGAGATCGCCAGCATCATCAGCGGCGTCACCGCGAGCTTGATGGCGAGCATCATCCCATCGTCCCATCTGCATCCGACTCTGCGATACTCATGACGCGCCGCGGTGCGGGCCGCAAGTGGATCCGTTCCAAGCTCGGTGCAACCGCCTTATGCGCGGGAGAAACGCCTTGCAAAGCGGCCATCACAGCTGGAGTCGGACCTAAGAGCCTCCGACCGCAACCGAGTCATGCAGCTCGGGCGGTTGCCCCGGGACGCTGCGACCTATACGCACGGGCCGCAGCCGCGACGATATCCATTCAACAGAGCTTCGCATGGCCAAGCCCGCAGCAACCGAGATCGACGCTTTCGACGAGTCCGGCCCATGGAAGCGCAATCTCTGGGTCTGCGTGTTCGGCTCGTTCACGACGATCGTCGCGATGACGCTGCTGTTGCCCTTCCTGCCGCTCTACGTCGAAGAGCTCGGCGTGAGCGACCACGCCGCGATCGTGCAATGGTCCGGCATCGCCTTCGGCGCGGCGTTCTTCACCGCGGCGCTGACCGCGCCTCTGTGGGGATGGCTGGCGGACCGCTACGGTCGCAAGCTGATGCTGATCCGGGCGAGCCTCGGCATGGCGGTGGCGATGTCACTGATCGGCATGGCGCACGATGTCTGGCAATTGGTCGGCTTGCGGTTGCTGACGGGCCTGCTCGGCGGCTATGCCTCGGGCTCGACGGTGCTGGTGGCGGCGCAGACGCCGAAATCACGGACAGGATGGGCGCTCGGCGTGCTCTCGTCCGGCATCATGGCGGGCAATCTGGTCGGCCCCCTGATCGGCGGCGTGCTGCCGCCCCGAATTGGTATCCGCGCCACCTTCCTGATGGCGGGCGCGGTCATCTTCATCACCTTCCTCGCCACGACCTTCCTGATTCATGAGGAGAAGCGGCCGCCGAAAGAGCGCAAGGCGAGGTCGCGCGGCGGCTGGTCGCTGGTGCCGGACAAGCGTCCCATCGTCGCGATGCTCGCGACCGGCGCGTTGTTGATGATCGCCAACATGTCGATCGAGCCGATCATCACGGTCTATGTCGCGCAACTGGTCGAGTCCGCGCAGGTCACCTTCGTCGCGGGTCTCGTCATGTCGGCAGCAGCGCTGGGCGCGGCGCTGTCATCGTCGCAGCTCGGCAAGCTCGCAGACCGCATCGGACATTGGAACATCGTGATCATCTGCCTAGCGATATCGGCCGTCCTGCTGATCCCGCAGGCCTTCGTGACCACGGGCTGGCAGCTCATCGTGCTGCGCTTCCTGATGGGGCTGGCGCTGGGCGGCCTGCTGCCCTGCATCGCCAGCGTGATCCGGCACAACGCGCCGGAGGCCGTCACCGGCACCCTGCTCAGCTATTCGGTGTCGGCCCAATATGCCGGGCAGGTGGTCGGGCCGGTGGCCGGCGGCTTCATCGGCGGCCATATCGGCATGCGATCCGTGTTCTTCGGCACCTGTGTCTTGATGGCGCTCGGCGCGGTCGGCAACCTCATCGTCGCCAGAAGCGTGAAGGACGGCTAGTCGGGACAGCGGCGTTCGGAGTTTACGCCGGGGCGTTCACGCGATCGCGGCGAGATAGCGCTGCACCGACACATTGAATGCGGCCTTGGCATCCGAGGCAATGTTGCGGTCCCACCAACCGCCATAGATGCGATCGAAGGCGAGCGGTGCAACGACCTCGGCGATGCGGCGGACGGCTGCCGGACCGAGCGGGATGTAGTTCGGATAGGAGTACATGAAGCTGACGTGGCGACGGTCCATCGCCACCATCGCGATGTCACCGACGAACAATGCGCCTTGTCCATCGGCGCCCTTCTTCCAATGCAGTACGGTGGCTCCGGGAAAGTGTCCGCCGGTGCGATGGAGCGCGATATCGGCCGAGAGCTGGACGCTTTCGCCCGACCACGGCACGATCGAGGCGTGTGGCCGGGTGACGAAGGCGCGGTCGTCGCCATGCAGATAAATCGGCGCGCCGCCGAATGCTTCGCTCCAATCGGCAACCGCACCATAGAAGTGCGGATGCGAGACGGCGATCGCCTTCAGCCCGCCGAGCGAGCGCACATAGGCGATGGCGGCGTCGGTGGCGAGCGGCACACAGTCCCACATCACGCAGCCGTCAGCCTCGTACAGCAGCAGCGCGCGCTGGCCGATGGCAAAGCGAGGCTCGAGCTGAAGGCCGGGGACTCCGAGGTCGTCGCGCCAGATCAGCCGATGATCGCGCAACATCTGCTCGCGGCTGAGGAAGGTTTGTCCCTCCCAGTTCACGAACTGCCGCTCGTCCTCGCAGATGGTGCAGGCGGCGGGCGGCCCTGCCGTTTCGGGAAACTGCGCACCGCATTGGGAACAGGTCCAGAGGGGCATGGATGAACCGATCAAACAGACGCAAGCCGCGCCAGTGCGGCGGATTGCACGCTTCTATCACGAGATGCCTCGGCCGCCGAGCCGATCAAGACCTCAATTTGGTTGCAACGAGCTGACCGGAAACGAGCCGGGCGGATTCGACTTCACATCTCGACAGGCCGGCGCCGCCTCGAATCCGCTCCATCGCACCACGCTCGTCCCCGCCGGAAGCAGCGGTCCCCCCGGAGGGTTGCTTTGCACCGCGTGACGATGTGAGTATCCGCTGCAGCCGCAGCGCTCGCCTCAGGCACGAAATCCGAAACCGCTTTGATGTCACTTCGCGCTCTCCGCACCTTCCTCGCCATCGCCAAGCACGGAACGTTCGCGCGGGCGGGGACCGCGATCGGGCTGACGCAATCAGCCGTGAGTCTGCAGGTGAAGGCGCTGGAACGGGAATTCGGCACGCCCCTGTTCGATCGATCGACCCGCCACCCCCGCCTGACCGAAGCCGGACGCAGGCTGCTGAGCCGTGCCGAGAACCTGGTCTCGCTCTACGACACGATTCCGGAGACGCTGAGTGATGAGCGGAATCTGACCGGGCGCCTGCGTCTGGGTGCAATCCAGACGGCGCTGGCCGGGCCGCTGCCCGAGGCGCTTGCCACCCTGCGTCAGGCACATCCGGGTCTGCGGATTCACGTGTCGGCCGGCATGTCTGCCGAGCTTGCACAGCGCGTCGCGGCCGACGAGCTCGATGCCGCGATCACCACCGAACCGGTGCGGCCCCACCCGGGTGGATTGACCTGGACCGCCCTCTACGAGGATCGGTTCTGGGTGCTCGCGCCGGAGAGCCAGGCTGGGCGCCCTCTGCAGGCGATGCTGCGCGATCTCCCCTTCATCCAATTCGATCCGCGGGCCTGGGCTGGGCGCACCATCGCGCGGGAGCTGCGGCGACAGGGCCTGGAGCCTCAGCAAGGCATGGTGCTGGACAGCCGGGACGTGATCGTCCGCATGGTCGAGCGCGGCCTCGGCGTCGCCGTAGTGCCGGTCTCGGAAGCCATGCTGCCGGCCTTACCGGCGATTCACCGCGCCCCGTTCGGCAAGCCGCAGCTGCGGCGCGACGTCGTGCTGTTGGAACGACGCGAGCGGCCGGCCAAGAAGCTGGCGGAGGCGATTGCCGAGGCAGTGCGCCAATCGATGAGGATTTCTCAAGTAAAGCAAAAGAAATAAGAATTTTTCATCAAGCCTGCTGGCGGCTAATCAGTGCCGTCGTCGCAGGAATCGCTATGCTCTCATCCACGCTCATCCTGACCGCAACGCCGGGTTCCCTGTTGCCGCAGGTCGATTGCCGTAGCTTCGCAGTGAAGCTGGAGCGACCGGCATGACCGGCGCCGTCCTCCTGGCCCTGGTGCCGGTCATTATCCTGATCGCGCTCGGTGCTTTCCTGCGCCGGCGTGTCTTTCTCGCCGAGGCATTCTGGCCGCAGGCCGAGCGCCTCGGCTACTACGTGCTTTTGCCGTCTCTGTTCCTGCACGGGCTGGCGACTGCGCGGCTCGACGCGCTGCCGGTGTTCGGGATGGCGTCCGTGCTGGTCGTCTCCACCATCCTGGTGGCCGGCCTGGTCGTGCTGCTGAGACCGTTGCTGCCGATCGATGGCGCCGCCTTCACCTCGGTGTTCCAGGGCAGCGTCCGCTTCAACAACTATGTCGGCGTATCGATCGTCGCCGGATTGTTCGGCGCCAAAGGCATCGCACTTGCGGCGATCTGCAACGCCGCCATCGTGCCGACCGTAAACGTGCTCTGCGTCATGATCTTTGCAGCCTTCGGCGCCGCGCGCATGAACGCGACCGCGATGCTGCGGCAGATCCTGGTCAATCCGCTGGTGCTCGGCTCAGCCGGAGGTATCTTGCTGCAGGCGCTCGGCCTCGGCCTGCCGTCCATGCTCGAACCCGCGCTGCGTTCGCTCGGTGCCGCATCACTGCCGCTCGGCCTGCTGTGCGTCGGCGCCGCGCTGGAGTTCGGCGCGATTCGATCCTGGGTCGGTCCGGTCGCGGTGTCATCGCTCGCCAAGTTCATCGCCATGCCGTTGGCGGCCGTTGCGGCGGCTGCAGCCACTGGGCTCACGGGCCAGGGCCTCTTCGCTGTGCTGTTGTTTCAGGCGCTGCCGACGGCCTCTTCGGCCTACATCATGGCGCGGCAGCTCGGCGGCGATGCACCGCTGATGGCCGGCATCACCGCCACCCAGACGATCCTGGCAATTCCGGCGATCCCGCTCGTGCTGGCTCTGCTTGGAGCGGCAAGAGACTTTTGACGAGACGCCTGGAAAGCGGCGAACTGCAGCGTCCGCGCACCGAAGCAACGTCGCTCGAGATTCCGTCGGACGAAATGTGCTGACCGACTCGATGAAGCTGCCGCATGTCGAACATACGACCCGTGCCACAACGACTGAGTGCCTGATTGCACCTTGAGCGTCGCGAGCGATCACGTGTGGCGGCGCGCCATTGAACGCACTCTCTGTTATTCACTTCCGAGTCACTCAGCCGTCACGCAGCCGTTACACGATCAGAGTTCATTCGTCGCGCTGCTCCCAGCAGCAATCGCGACATGGGCAACGCGTTGCACGCGGCGGCTCGATTGCGCCGTGCATCGGGGCCGGCTCTCGTCGCATCCTCTTCACGCATCACACTCGGCTGTCATTGCTTACCAGCCATCAGGAGGCACCATTTAAATGAAAAAGACTGTTATCGCCCTGCTCGCCGGAGTCGCAACGGCGTCGGTCGCAGCGACCGCGTTCGCGAAGGAAGGCCCGGTCCCCTATGGCATGCGCCATCTCGATCACGTGTTTCTGATCATGATGGAAAACCACGGCTACGCGGAGATCATCAACAACCCGAACATGCCGTTCACCAACAAGCTGGCGAACAAGGCCGGGCTCGCGACCAATTATTTCGCCGTCGGCCACCCCAGCCTGACGAACTACCTGGAAGTCGTCGGCGGTTCGAATTTCGGCGTGCTGAACGATCATTCGCCGGATTGGCACAATGGGAGCTGCCAGACCAACCTCAGCACCGGCCAGCCGGCTTTGGATCAGAGCTCGTATCCGAACATCTGCCCTTTCCGCGGCGCGGGAAATGATGCGGCGACCCCTGCGATCGACACCAGCAACCTCGAAGGCAACCAGCCGGGGCCCGTGATCAACATCAATGGCTCGGCGTCGTACCCGGCGCAACCGACCGTCGCGAAGACGATCGCGCATCAGATCGTCGCGAAGGGCGGCACCTGGAAGACTTATCAGGAGAGCCTCCCGCCGACCGGCGCCGACAACGTCAACAGTGCCGACGGCGTGTTCTCGAACCTCAACCCGCCAACCAGCGCCGGCGTAACCGACGGCGTCGTCGGACTGTATGCCGTGAAGCATAATCCGTTCGCCTATTTCCTGGACATCCAGAACGGGACGCATCCCGGGCTGAGCCTCGGCAATGTCGCAAGCTTCGACGGCAACACAGGCCTGTTTGCGGACCTCCGCAAAGGTCACGTGCCGACGTTCTCGTTCATCGCGCCGAACCAGTGCAACGATCAGCATGGCCGCAGCGGCGCCGGCCCGCAGTGCGATTACGATCCGAACGATGTCGGAACGCAGAAGGGCCTCAACCCGGCCTTGATGTATCAGGGCGACGTCGCACTGGAGAGGATCGTCGGTGCGATCAAGGCCTCGCCGTCATGGAACGAAGGCAGGAACGCCATCGTCATCGTCTGGGATGAAAGCGACTACGCCAACGCTCCGATCACCAACCAGGTGGCGCTGATCGTGGATACCAATGACGGCGACCACGATCACGACGCCGATGATTCGCATGCACGCAAGAGCGGTCGTTACTATACGCACTACTCGCTGCTGAAGTCGATCGAGGGGGCGCTCGGGCTGCCCTGCCTCAATCACGCATGCGATGCCACGACCGATACGATGAACGATCTCTTCGACGGGCGGAAGTAATATCGCATTCGTCGCATGTCCACGCTCAGCCGCCCGTCTCGACACATATCCAGCACGGGCGGACCGCGCCGAAGGCGACGAATTCCGCCATCACCGCCTCACGATCGACGAATGGAAGACCGCCCGCGAGGCGGTCTTTCTTTTAGTCCCGATACCGATTGATTGCATCGCCCAGACTGTCCTTCAACGGATCGAGCCAGGGCGCGTAGTTCCGCCACTGCGAAAGTCCGTCGCGGAACAGCGGCCGGCGCACCTGCTCCGAGCTTGGGGTATTGATCGCACGGCGGTTGCTGTGGAATTCCAGACAGGCGGCGTCGAATGCGAGCCCACAATGCGCAAGGATCCGACGCACGCTGCCATCGAGATCTTCGACCAGGTCTTCGTAACTGACCCGCAGCACCCGGCCCGGCAGGACTCGATCCCAGTGACGCATCAACTCCAGATACGTCCTGTAATAGCTCGCGATCTCCTCGATTCCGTTGCAGAACTCCTGCCCTCTCGCGAAAAATTGCTTGAGGTTGCTGACACAGCAGGCCATCGGCTCGCGCCGGATGTCGATGATAGTCGCATTCGGCAGCATCAGGTGGATCAGGCCGATGTGCCAGAAATTGTTCGGCATCTTGTCGATGAAACGCGGCCGCCCACACCGGTAGACGCGCGTCTCGTCCACGTAGCGCCGCCCGAGGCGTTCGAACAGAAGCGGGTCGAGCCCTGGCAACAGATCCGGATAGCGTCCGCGGAATTCCGAAACGGCGCGCGGAATGTCGTGCAGTTCCTGCGTCCCGTCCACGTCCGGGTGCGAGGCCAGGATCTGTTCGAGCAGCGTCGAACCCGAGCGTGGCAGGCCGACGATGAAGATCGGATCGCGGTCGGCGGCGCCGGCACCGCTGCGGGCCGCAAGGAATTCCTCGCTGCAGGTCTCGATCAGGCGACGTGCGCGATCATCCGTGACCTCGGCGCGATAGCCCCTCTTCGCTCGCACCAGCAAATTGCCGCGTTCGTAGAACGACCAGGACGCGCCAAACTCGGCCCGATCCTCCAGCGCCTTGCCGAGCGCGAAGCAAAGATGTTCGCGATCCGGCAGCCCCGGAGCCGGTAGCGCCTCGAGCTCCCGCATCCGCCTGATCTCGTCGTCGCTGAACCGATATGTCTTCAGGTTGGCGAGGCTCCAATATGCATCGCCGATATCGGCTCGGCCGTTGGTCGCGTCCTGATAGGCTTGCACCGCCTCGTCGGCCCGGCCGAGCGCCTTCAGCGAATGCCCAAGCACGATGCGCAGATGATTAAGCTCCGGCGTCTCCGAGAGCAGTTCGCGGAAGATCGGCACCGCAACGTCATAGCGACCGAGGCCCGCGAGGCTCGTGGCGCGCAAAAATCGGGCATCGGAATCGGACGGCTCCGTCTGCAGGCGCGGCTGGATCTCGTCCAGCGCCGCCGCGTATTTCTGGCGCCCGATCAAAATGCGCACAAGATCCAACCGCGCGGCGGAATAACCGGGTGCATTCTGCACCACTTCGCGGAAAAGACTCTCGGCCCGATCCGTTGCGCCGCGCCGCTGCGCGATCCGCCCGAGCAGGCGCAACGCCTCGACATGCCTTCCATCCTGCTCGATGTAGCTCGTCAGAAGGTTCTCCGCTGCCAAGTACTCGCCGTCACAGAACCAGCTGCCCGCCTCCACGACCGCGCGCGGCAATTCGCTCAGTTTCGAAAGGTGCTGTGATGCCACCTGCGCTCTCCGCCTCTGGCCGGCAGCGCCGAGCAGTCGTTCGAGCATCGCCCAGCTCGATCCGAGTGCAGGATTGAGTTCGACCGCGCGTTCGAACGACTCGATCGCGGACGCCGGATTTCCCAGCGCCACTTGGCAATGACCGCGCTCTTGGAACAGCAGGCTGAAGCTTGGCTGAGCGCGCTCGAACCCATCCAGCGCCTGGAGAGCTTGCTTCGGCTGATCGAGCAAACGAAGGTTCAGGGCCGAAAAATAAAGCGCGCGCCGCTGCGATGGCGCCCGCTGCAGCACTGCGCGGGCCGCGGCCAGCGCTTCCGTGTGCCGACGAGCGGAGGTCAGATCCTGAACGTGACGCAGCTCCGCGGCTAACGTATCGGCATTCGTATCGCGGCGATCGAGCTCGGTCACCATCACTTCACTCTCGCTTCATAGATATTTCATCTGCGCGCAATGATCGGTTCCTAGCGTGCGCCCTTCACCTGATTTCGAGCGATGCCATTCGGCTTGCCTCGATCAATCTTCACACAGCATGACTTGGGGGCTAGCTCGTTGACCAATACCGATCGTCGTCAGTTTCTGCAAATGTTGGCGGCGGGCGCTGCAGCGACCACGCTCAGCACAAACGTCGCGAAGGCGCTCGCGATTCCCGCTCATCACCGCACAGGCACGATCAAGGATGTCGAGCACATCGTGATCCTGATGCAGGAGAATCGTCCGTTCGACCATCACTTCGGCACGCTGCGCGGCGTCCGCGGCTTCGCCGATCCGCGCGCCGTCAAGATCAACCTGCCGCTTCAGACCGGAGGCGCCGTGAAGGCGTCGGTCTTCCTGCAGCCTGCCAGCGCGGCAAATATCGCAGCCGGTTATTCCGTTCCGCCGAATTACGGCAACCTCGGCGGCCCGGCCAACGGCGTTCCCGTGATTCCGCCGCTGCGCATCGACCCGCAAAAGATCAGCGCCGGCCTCAACAGCCTCGGCCTCACCTATCTCGGCGGCACCGACCATGGTTGGAGCCGTAACCACATCGCCTGGAACATGGGGCAGTACGACGGCTGGGCAGCGCAAAAAGGCGCGGTCGCGATGGAGTACTTCACGCGCGCCGACATTCCCTATCACTTCGCGCTGGCCGACGCCTTCACGGTGCTGGACAACTACTACTCTTCGATCTTGGGCCCGACGAATCCGAACCGCTGCTACATGTGGACCGGCAGCATCGGAAACGTCGATTACGTGGGCGCGGGCGGAACGGACGGCTTCGGCGCAGGCCCGATCACCAGCAATGGCCTTCCTCAGGGGCATTACCTGAGCTGGGAGACGTTTCCCGAGGTGCTGACCAAGGCCGGCGTGAGCTGGAAAGTCTATCAGGACCTGGCGGGTAGCACGTTCGCGCCGGACTTCGGCGATGGAGGCCCGGCCGGCGATTTCAGCGGCGACTATACGGATAATTCGCTGCTGTATTTTGCCCAATACGCGAACTCGAGCGCCGGCAACCCGCTGTTCGACAATGCCTGCACCGGCACACAGCTGGCCTACAATCAGCCTGCGGCCAACGCTCCGGCCTCCGCCTGGACAGCCTGGGCTCTCAGCCAGTTCGACCAGTTCAAGGCCGACGTGCAGAACGGGACGCTGCCCCAGGTCTCCTGGATCGTCGCGCCGGCCGGCTACACCGAGCACTCCTCCTGGCCCGTCAACTATGGTGCCTGGTACATCTCGCAGGTGCTCGACATCCTGGTGTCGAAGCCGGAGGTGTTCAGCAAGACGGTCTTCATCATCAACTACGACGAAGCCGACGGCAGCTTCGACCACGTCGTTCCGCCTTCACCGCCGCCGGCCGTGCCGGCTACGCCCGACATGGGCGCCTCGACGGTCGACTACCACAACGAGATCGTCACGACCGCATCGCCGGCCGGCCCGATCGGACTGGGGACCCGGGTGCCGTGCCTCGTGATCTCGCCGTGGAGCAAGGGCGGTTACGTGAACTCGCAAGTCTTCGATCACACGTCGACGATCCAGTTCATCGAAAAGCGTTTCGGTGTCTACGAACGCAACATCTCGCCCTGGCGCCGCGCCGTCTGCGGCGACCTGACTTCGGTGTTCAATTTCAAGAACCCGGATCGGGATCGGGACGACGACGATCAGGTCAAGCTGCCGTCCACCGCCGGCTATCTGCCGTCGGTCGGCGAATTGTCGGGCACCGTCAGCCCGCCGACGGTCGCAATCAAGCCGAACAACGTGATCATCGGTATTCCTGAGCAGGAAAAGGGCATTCGCCCGGCGCGCGCCCTGCCCTACGAACTGAATGTCTATGGCAAGGTCGACGTTACCGCCGGCACGATCGCGTTGCAGTTCATCAACAGCGGCAAGGCCGGCGCCGTGTTCCACGTCCGCTCGGGCAGCACCACCGACCCGGTCCGGACCTACACGGTCGAGGCCGGCAAGACCCTGTCGGGATCCTGGACCGTCACCGGAACGTACGACCTCACCGTCTACGGCCCGAACGGGTTCACCCGCTCGTTCAAGGGCAGCGTCGGCTCTGGCGCGGTAGCGCTCGATATCCGCTCTGGCTATGGAGATGACGACGACAACTTGATCTCGCTGTCGGTGCGGAACACGCGGCCGCAGAAGGCCACCGTGACCCTGTTCGATGCGTATACCGGCGAAAAGATGGTCCGCACGCTTGGCCCGAACGGGCGTGCCGACGGCAGGCTGCCGCTTGAGCGTTTCCACGGCTGGTACGACCTCGTCGTCACGGTCGCGGAAGACCCGCATTTCGAGTACCGGCTGACCGGGCATGTCGAGACCGGACGCGACAGCAAGTCGGACCCGGCGATGGGCGGTCTGCTGGCGTTGAAGGCCTGAGGGGGCGCCGCGCGTCGAATAACGGATGAAGCTGATTTGACGTTTGCTCCGCAGTTCGCGGGACTGCTCAGGCGAACGTCAAATCCTACGCTTCACTAAGCGTTAGAACGGCCGTGCCGGTAGGCGCGGCCGTTCTTCTTGCGTGCAGAATCGCGGAAGCACGAGAGCAATGGCACCGCGCTGGTGCGGCGAACTGGCGTGAGACTCGTCGTGCATGACACGGCCGGCAAATCATCTCGCCAAACAAAAATGGCCCGCGCAATGCGGGCCATTTTCGTATCGGAACCGGTGATGTCCGAATTTGGTTGCGGGGATAGGATTTGAACCTATGACCTTCAGGTTATGAGCCTGACGAGCTACCGGGCTGCTCCACCCCGCGATAAACCGAAGCGCGCTTGCCAACAAACCGAAGAGACAAATGATCCTGGCTAACGCTCCTCGCGCGCCAGTCATCCGTCTATTAAGGCTTCCTGAGAAGGCTTAGGCCCCGACGGCCGGGTCGGCTGTGGGGCGCGGCCGGTATGTACCAACGCCGGACCGGTTTGGAAAGGGGCTTGGCGCAAGTTTTTTTCCAGATTTGTGACACTCGGGGACGGCTGGAGCCAAGATCGAATTTTGATGATACGTCAATAGGATACAACCGGCACAGGTCTCCGGCACGGATCGGCTTGAAGCGCATGCCTCAGCACCGCGCCTGGCTGAACCCGCCATTGCCTGGCCACGCCCTTCCCCTCCCCTTGCCAACGGTTCCGCAAAGCGCGAGCTTTCGGCGCAAACGACGGTCGCGCAGGCCGAGACGATAAACGCACCCGCAGGAAACGGTGAAGGAGACGTCCATGGACCGGTCGCTGAAAAGCCCGCCTTTATCCGCGCTGGACGACACTTTCCACGCCATGGTCGAGGCATCGCGGAGCGCGCCACCGCCCGCTTTGCCGGCGCGACTGTCGCGGCTGAAGAGGCTGCGCAAGCTGCTCGCCGATAATGAGCAGCGCTTCGTCGCGGCGATCTCCGAGGATTTCGGCCATCGCTGCGCGATCGAGACCACCATTGCCGAGACGCTGTTTCTGCAGAGCGAGCTCCGGCATACCATCAAGATGCTGCCGCGCTGGATGAAGCCGCGCTGGATTGCCACCGCGCTGCAATTCTGGCCGGCCGCCAACCGGCTGATGCCACAGCCGCTCGGCGTGGTCGGCATCATTGCGCCCTGGAATTATCCGCTGCAGCTGACGCTGGCGCCGGCGATCGGCGCGATCGCCGCCGGCAACCGCGTCGTGATCAAGCCGAGCGAGCTCACTCCGCGCTTCTCGGCGCTGTTGAAGGAGCTGATTGCCGCCGATTTCGAGCCGGCGGAACTGACCGTCACCGGCATCGAGGATGGCGTCGCGGAAGCCTTCGCACGCCTGCCGTTCGATCACCTCGTCTTCACCGGCTCGACCCGGGTGGGCCGCATCGTCGCGGAAGCCGCCGGAAGGAATCTTACGCCGGTCACGCTCGAGCTCGGCGGCAAGTCACCGACCATCGTCGATCGCTCCGCAAATCTCGACGAAGCCGCGCAACGCATCGCCTATGCAAAGCTGCTCAATGCCGGGCAGACCTGCATCGCGCCGGACTATGTGTTCGTGCCGGAGGCCTCGCTGGCTGAGTTTGCCGGCAAGGTACATGGGCACATGCAGGCGATGTTCGGCACCGATCCCGCCAATAAGGACTACACCGCGATCATCTCCGAGCGCCATTACAGCCGGCTCGAGAGCCTCGCCAATGACGCTGTGGCGAAAGGCGCGAAACTGTTGCAGCCGGCAGCTGCCGGCGATCCCGCCTGGAAAGGCTTGCGTAAATTCCCGCCGACCGTGGTCGTCGGCGCGACGCCAGAGATGGCGATCATGCAGGAGGAAATCTTCGGGCCGCTGCTGCCGGCCCTGATTTACCGCGAGCCGAAGGAGGCCGTCTCCTACATCAACGCGCATGACCGGCCGCTCGCGCTCTATTGGTTCGGCACCGATGACGCCGCGCGTGACGAGGTGCTCTCGCGCACGGTCTCCGGCGGCGTCACCATCAACGACTGCCTCCTGCATTTCGCGCAAATCAACCAGCCGATGGGCGGGGTCGGCGCCTCAGGCACCGGCTGCTATCACGGCCAATGGGGCTTCGACACTTTCAGCAAGCTGAAACCGGTGTTCTACCGGTCGCCGCTCAACCGCATGGCCGATCTCTATCCGCCCTATGGCGCCAAGATCGCGCGGATCGAAAAACTGCTGCGTTGGCTGAGCTGAGGAAACCCATTCATCGTTCCGAGGAACGCGAAGTCCGAACTCGGGATCTCGAATGCACGACGTCGTCATTGCGAGCGAAGCGAAGCAATCCAGTCTTGCCGAGAAAGCTGGATTGCTTCGTCGCTTTCAGCTCCTCGCAATGACGACGGAAGCAACACAAGAAAACTGGTACGCCTAGGGAGAAATACGTGGCGAACGAGGTCGATTTCATCGTGGTCGGCGCCGGTAGCGGCGGCGCCACCGTGGCCGGGCGGCTGTCGGAGGATTCCGGAACGTCCGTTGCGCTCCTTGACGCCGGCGGGCGTTGCGACAATTGGATCGTCACCACGCCTTATATGCTGTTCCTGATGGTGGCGGGTCCCGTCAACAATTGGGGATTCACCACGCTGCCGCAGAAGGGCCTGAACGGCCGCACCGGCTATCAGCCGCGCGGACGCGGGCTCGGCGGCTCTTCCGCCATCAACGCCATGGTCTATATCCGTGGACATCGCGCCGATTACGACCATTGGGCCGCGCTCGGCAACACCGGCTGGTCGTTCGCCGACGTGCGGCCCTATTTCAAGCGTGCCGAGAACAACGCCGATTTCGACGGCGACTATCACGGGACGACCGGACCGTTGCATGTCAGCCGGCTGCGCACGGACAATCCCGTGCATGAGATTTTCCTGCAGGGGGCGCGGGAAGCGCAGTTTCCGATCCGCGACGATTTCAATGCCGAGCATCAGGAGGGACTCGGCCTCTACCAGGTCACCCAGCACAATGGTGAGCGCTGGAGCGCGGCGCGCGCCTATGTGCAGCCGCATCTGGGCAAGCGCAGCAATCTGCGCGTCGAGACGGGCGCGCGCGCGACACTGATCCTGTTCGACGGCAAGCGCGCGGTCGGGGTGAAGTATCGGCAAGGCAAGGAGGTGAAGGAAATCCGCTGCAGGCGGGAGGTGATCCTGGCCTCCGGCGCCTTCCAGACGCCGCAACTGTTGATGCTATCGGGCGTCGGCGATGCCGCCGAGCTGTCACGGCTCGGCATCGCGAGCGTGCACGATCTGCCCGGGGTCGGTAAGAACCTGCAGGACCACCCCGATTTCATCTTCGCCTACACCTCCGACAATCCGAACTTCTCCTCGCTGTCGCCGAAAGGGCTCGCGCGGCTGATCCGAGGCATCGGACAATATCGGCGCGAACGCCGCGGGATGATGACGTCGAACTTCGCCGAGTGTGGCGGTTTCCTGAAGACGCGGCCGGACCTCGACGTCCCGGACATCCAGCTGCATTTCGGCATGGCCGTCACCGAGGATCACGGCCGCAAGCGGCACGGCAACGGCTTCTCCTGCCATGTCTGCCTGTTGCGGCCGAAGAGCCGCGGCACGGTGACGCTGAAGAACGCCGATCCGCTCGCGGCCCCCCTCATCGATCCGAACTTCCTCGGTGAAGACGAGGATCTCGCGACCATGGTCGCCGGCTACAAGACGACACGCCGTCTGATGGAAACCCCGGCGATGCGCGGGTTGCAGACGCGCGATCTGTTCACCGCCGACGTGAAAACGGACGATGACATCAGAGCCATCCTGCGCGCCCGCGTCGACACGGTCTATCACCCGGTCGGCACCTGCAAGATGGGCGTGAACGATCCACTCGCCGTCGTCGACCCCACACTCAAGGTGCGGGGCATGTCAGGATTGCGCGTGGTCGATGCCTCGATCATGCCGACGCTGATCGGCGGCAACACCAACGCGCCAACCATCATGATCGGGGAGAAAGCGGCCGATATGATCAGAGGCGAGATGCGGTGAGCGATAAAGCTGCGACTGCGCCGTCATGGCCGGGCTTGACGGAGAGCTTTGAATCAGCGGCGCACTACGTCAGCAAGAACCCGCCATCGACGGTGACGACGCTGCCGGTCATGTAGCGTGAGGCGGGGGAGGCGAGCAGCATGATGGCGCCGTCGAGATCGCTTTCGTGGCCGACGCGCCGCTGTGGGATGCGCTTGATCAGCTTCTCGCCCGCCGGCGTATTCCAGATGTCGTGGTTGATCTCGGTGTCGATATAGCCGGGCGCCAGCGCGTTGACGCGGATGTCGTTGGCGGCCAGCTCCAGAGCGAGCGCCTTGGTCGCCTGGATCACGGCCGCCTTGGAGATCGCATAAGGCGAGACGAACTTCACCACGCTCGAGCCAAGCACGGAGGCGATGTTGATGATGTTGCCGCCCGACTGCCGCGCGATCATCCGGCGCGCGATCTCGGTGGCGGCGAAATAGGCGCCTTTCAGATTGGCGCCGATCACGGCATCCCAATCGGCCTCGCTCTGCTCGATCGCGAGCTTCTCCACCGCGATGCCGGCATTGTTGATCAGCACCGTGACCGGGCCGAGCGTGGCTTCCGCCGCATCGATCGCTTGCGCAATCGACGCCGTGCTGGTGACGTCCATCTGCACCGCCGCAGCGCGGCCGCCCTTCGCCTTGATCTCGTCCTCGAGCGCTTTCAGCTTGGACGTCTGCCGGGCCGCGAGCGCCACGGCCGCGCCATGCGCCGACAAGACCCGCGCGAATTGCCGGCCAAGGCCCTGGCTCGCGCCGGTGATGAGGATCACTTCCCGGCTGACATCGAACAGATCGGACATGGGCGACCTTGCGTTTCCTTTATGTGTTGGCGCGGATTGATACAGACGATTTGAAGGCGCGCAAAGGCGAATTGTTTACGCACGCCGCGTACAACCCAGGCGGATCAGCCATGAACAGCTTCGACCTCGCCGTTTACGTCGCACTTGTGATTGCCGTCTATAACGGCTTCAGCACCGGGCTGTTGCGCAGCGCCGTCAACATCCTCGCTTATCTCCTGGCCATGCCGCTCGCTGCGGCGGCGACCGCAAGCCTCGGGCCAATTCTGCAGGCCCAGCCGGTCTCGCCCTTCCTGCAGAATTGGGTGCTGTTCTTCGCCGCCTTCCTCCTGATCGGGATGGCCTTCGGCCAACTCGCGCGCATGCTCCTGGACGAGGCGATCGGGCCGGAGGCCGGATTCGGCGACCGGCTCGGCGGGGCGGCGCTCGGCGCGGTGCGCGTCGGCATGGTCGCAACCACCCTGGTGCTGGTATTCGATCAGCTGGTGCCGGCCGAACGCCAGCCAGGTTTTCTCACCGGCTCGCAGCTGCGGCCGCTGTTCTCGCTGGCGGCACAGCGCGGTTTCCGCTCGCTGCCTCCGGAAGCCGCCGCGGCGATCGAGCGCCTGAAGCAGCAACAGCGCATCTGATGCCGCGTTGCGGCACGGCATCGGCGTGCGAGGCGAGGCCTGCAATGAGGCATGCAATTCGGCAGGGGCCGTTTGCGCTTATCAGCGCCGCCTGCCTTGGCTAGAATGCCAGCTTCTTTCAAGCCTCAACTGATATCGTGGAGTGATCAATCGTGGATCTCGGGATCAAGGGCCGCCGGGCCATCGTCTGTGCTTCCAGCAAGGGACTGGGCCGCGCCTGTGCCTTCGCGCTCGCCAATGAGGGCGTCGATGTGACGATCACTGCCCGCGGCGCCGAGGCGCTGGCCAAGACGGCATCCGAGATCCGCGCCGCCTCGCCCGGCATCACCGTGACCGAGGTGGTCGGCGACATCACCACGCTGGAGGGGCGTGCGGCCGTGCTGAAGGCCTGCCCGGAGCCGGATATCCTGGTCAACAATGCCGGCGGTCCGCCGCCCGGTGATTTCCGCAACTGGACCCGCGACGACTGGATCAAGGCGCTCGACGCCAACATGCTGACCCCGATCGAGCTGATCAAGGCGACGGTCGACGGCATGATGGCGCGCAAGTTCGGCCGCATCGTCAACATCACTTCGGCCGCGGTGAAGGCGCCGATCGATATTCTCGGCCTGTCCAACGGCGCCCGCGCCGGCCTCACCGGCTTCGTCGCAGGCCTGTCGCGCAAAACCGTGATCAACAACGTCACCATCAATGCGCTGCTGCCGGGGCCGTTCGAGACCGACCGCCTGATCGGCACCGCGAAGGCCGAATCCGAAAAACGCGGGATCCCGCCGGAGCAGATCCTCGCCGATCGCGCCAAGACCAATCCGGCGGGCCGCTTCGGCAATCCGGAAGAGTTCGGCCTTTTCTGCGCCTTCCTGTGCGGGGCCAAGGCCGGCTACATCACCGGGCAGAACATCCTGCTCGATGGCGGCGCTTTCCCGGGCACGCTGTAACGGGACGCGCGAGCGGCGCGACGATCACGACCGCTTGGTGATCTCGTCCTCGTCGCGCTCGCTCGGACTGGCGGAGTCAGCAGTCGTGCGCTCCTCGGTCCAATCGACGCCGAACGCTGCGAGCCCCTCGGCGAGCAGATCGCCGAGCATCGGCTCGCCGAGCAGATAGCGCGCGGTGTGACGATCGCGCTGTCCGGCCGCCTCGGCCCGCAGATCGTCCCAATCCTCGATATCGCCGTCGCCGCGGCCAAGCCGCATCAAGGCGACGAGATCGGTCTGCTCGTCCTCGGTGAGCGCATTGATGAAGCCGGTGATCTCCCGTACCACCGGATCGTCGGGGGTATCCTCGAGCACGTCGACCATGTCGTCATCGGCGGCATTCGATCCCGATTCCGGATCGCTCGCGTCCTCCTTGACGTCAAACTCCCGCGCCTTCTCGATCAGGAACGCGACCTTCTCGGGCGATATGGTCAGCTCTGGCATCTCGCTCTCCTCTTCGCCGATAACGCCGGCTTTCGAAAGATGATCCATTGCACGGGCCAGCATAAGCCCGCATCGTCGCGGTTCAACGACAAGATGAGATCGGGGAGGTGATCATGCAATGGACGGTCGGGCGGGTGCGGATCACCAAGCTGGTGGAGCTGGAGACGATCGGCCACACCCGCTTCATCCTGCCGCAGGCGACGCCTGAGGAAATCGCGAAACTGCCCTGGCTGATCCCACATTTCGCCAATCCCGAAGGCCGGCTGAAGCTCTCGATCCATGCACTGGTGCTGGAAACTCCGACCGGCCGCATCCTGGTCGATACCGGGCTCGGCAACGATAAGCAGGACCGCAGCGTGCCGGCCTGGAACAACCGCAGCACGCCGTTCCTGGAGACGATGGACGCCGCAGGCTTTCCCCCAGAGAGCATCGACGTGGTGGTCTGCACGCATCTGCATGTCGATCACGTCGGCTGGAATACGCGGCTCGCTGACGGCAAATGGGTGCCGACCTTCGCCAACGCGCGCTACGTGTTCGGCCGCACCGAATATGAGCATTGGCGCGACCATAGCGAAAGGCCGGAGCAGATCGCCGTCTTCGAGGATTCGGTGCAGCCGGTCATGGAAGCCGGCCGGGCGGAGCTCGTCGCCAGCGACGCCCGGCTCACCGACGAAATCAGCCTCATTCCGACCCCGGGCCACAGCCCGGGCCATATGAGCCTGCATATCCGCTCCGCCGGCGAACAGGGGCTGCTGACCGGCGACGTCGCCCATCACCCCTGCCAGATGGCCCATCTGGACTGGTCGTCCACGGCGGATTCGGACCCCGCGCAAGCGGCAGAGACCCGGTGGGAGCTGTTCGGCCGCGTCGCCGACCAGGACGTGCTGGTGATCGGCGGCCATTTCGATGCCGGGCACATCAAGCGGGATCACAGCGCCTTCCGCTTCGAGGCGCTGGCCTGATCCTCGCGTCGGCGCGGGATGCGGAAACGCCGGGCAGCCAGGGCCAGCCATGCGCGGCTGCGATTGAATTTCATGTCCTCTTGCTCCATGACAATGCCCTCTGGAATGCCAGAGACGGTCTAGGGAGAGAAACCAGATGAAGCTTGTGCGTTACGGCGACAAGGGCGCGGAGAAGCCGGGCCTGATCGACACATCCGGCCAGCTGCGCGACCTGTCGGCGCATGTCAGGGACCTCGACGGCGCCGCCTATGCGCCGGAATCCCTCAAGAAGCTCGCGGCGATCGATCCCGCCTCCCTGCCCGCCGTCTCCGGCAATCCGCGGCTCGGCGCACCCGTGACCGGCATTTCGAAATTTGTCGCCATCGGCCTGAACTACTCCGACCATGCCAAGGAGACCAATAATCCGATTCCGGCTGAGCCGATCTTCTTCCTGAAGGCCAACACGGCGCTGTGCGGCCCGAATGACGCTGTCGAGAAGCCGCGCGGCTCGACCAAGCTCGACTGGGAGGTCGAGATTGCAGTCATCATCGGCACCCGCGCCAAATACGTCTCTGAGGCCGATGCTCTCAATCATGTCGCCGGCTATTGCATCTGCAACGACGTCTCCGAGCGCAATTTCCAGATCGAGCGGCTCGGACAATGGACCAAGGGCAAGTCGCATGACACCTTCGGCCCGGTCGGCCCCTGGCTGGTCACCAAGGACGAGATTGCGAACGTGCAGAACCTCTCGATGTGGCTCGACGTCAACGGCCAGCGCCGCCAGACCGGGACCACGGCGACCATGATCTTCTCGATCGCCAAGTGCATCTCCTATGTTTCGCAATTCATGACGCTCCTGCCGGGTGACATCGTCACCACGGGGACGCCGCCGGGCGTCGGCATGGGCATGAAGCCGCCGACCTTCCTCAATGTTGGCGACGTCGTCACGCTCGGCATCGAAGGGCTGGGCGAGCAGCGCCAGGTGATCATCGAGGCCTAAGCCGACGCCGTCATTGCGAGCGAAGCGAAGCAATCCAGAACTGTCACCGCGGAAAGACCCAGGATTGCTTCGTCGCTGACGCTCCTCGCAATGACAACGTTCTGCTCGCGTCAGTAAGGGGCACCATCATGAAACTCACCTTCTCTCCCGCTTCACCCTTCGCGCGCAAGGTGCGCATCGCCGCGATCGAGCTCGGGCTGATCGATCAGATCGAGTTCGTGCCGGCGGCGGTCACGCCGGGCCAGCCGAACGACGAATATTCTCGACTGACGCCGCTGAAGAAGCTTCCGGTCCTGATCCTCGATAATGGCGATGTGATCCTGGATTCCTACGTGATCGTCGAATATCTCGACGAGCTCGCGGGCGGCGGCAAGCTGATCCCCGCATCCGGCCCTTCGCGCTGGAAGGTGAAGACAGAGCATTCGATGCTGCAGGGCATGCTCGATTCCATGCTGCTGTGCCGTTACGAGGCGCTGGTGCGCCCGGAGGCGTTGCGCTGGAAGGCCTGGAGCGATGATCACTGGAACCGGGCCTGGACCGGCATGGCGCGCTTTGCGCAGCAGGCGGATCTGTTGTCACGTCCCTTCGACGTCGCAGCGATCGGGCTGGTTTGCGTGCTCGGCTATGCCGATTTCCGCTTTGCCGATTGCGGCTGGCGCAAGGCCTATCCCACGCTCGATGCGTTCTATCAGAAGATGCAGGAGCGCGAGTCCGTCAGGGTCTCGGCGCCCCCGGCGGCGTAACAGGCGAAGGAAGCGGCTCGTGAGCGCGACATTGTCCGTCAACGATCTCACCATACAGCGTATCGTCGAGCAGGAAGTCCCCTTTCTCGCAGCACGCGAGATGTTTCCTGATCTTACGCCTGACATGCTCGATGAAAGCCGCGAGAGCCTGAAACAGGCGAAGGCGATCGACGATCGCGATACGCTGATCCTCTGCTTCCAGTCCTATGTGGTGAAGACGCCGCATCACACCATCCTGATCGACAGCTGCATCGGCAACGACAAGCCGCGACCGGGGCGGCCGGCCTGGAACATGAAGACCGACGACACCTATATGCGCGCGCTCGCCGGCGCCGGCGTCTCCGTCAATGACATCGACTTCGTGATGTGCACGCATCTGCATGTCGATCACGTCGGCTGGAACACGCGGCTCGACAACGGTCGCTGGGCGCCGAGCTTTCCGAACGCTCGCTATATCTTCGGCGCGCACGAATACGACCATTGGACGGCGCAGAACGCGAAGGCTGAGGTCCCACCGTTCACGGACAGCGTGCTGCCCGTGGTCGAGGCGGCCCGCGCCGATATCGTCGGCGATGATTTCGCGATCGGCGATCACGTGCGGATCCTACCGACCCCCGGCCACACGCCGGGCCACGTCGCCATTGCCGTCGGCAAGGGCCGGGACGAGGCGCTATTCGGCGGAGACCTGATGCACTCGCCGCTGCAGCTGCGTTATCCGGAGTTGTCGCCGAAATTCGACGTCGATCCGAGACAGGCCGCAACGACGCGACGGCAATTCCTGGAGCGCTGTTGCGACAGCGGCGCATTGTGCTGCCCGGCGCATTTCCCCTCGCCCTCGATCGGCCGGATCCGTCGCAACGGCAACGGCTTCAGCTGCGAGTGGGTGTAAGCGCGCGCTCCGCGCTCACCCGAACAGGCTCGGCGTGTAATTCACGGCGGCGCCTTCGATGGCCAGCATCTTCAACTTGGTCTCGACGCCGCCATTGGCGGAGAAGCCGCCCGGCTTGTTGCCGGCCGCGAGCACCCGATGGCAGGGCACGACGATCGGGCACGGATTGCGGCCCAACGCCTGACCGACCTCGCGCGACAGCTCGACGCCGCCCAGCTTCTTGGCGATTTCGCCATAGGTCATGGTCTTGCCGGGCGGAATGGTGCGCGCGATCGCATAGACCCCGCGATGGAATGCCGGCACGCCGTCGAGATCGAGCGGGATGTCGCTGAGATCATCGGCCTCACCGGCCAACAGACGCGTGATCCGCGCGATCGCGAGACTGACCTGCGAGCTCGGCGCGGCCTCCTCGATCTCGCCGAATCGCTGCCGCATCCGCACGCGCGTCTTCTCCGGACTGCCCATCGGCAGCTGCACGCCGTTGATGCCGCGCGGTCCCCAGGCGATCGCACAGGCGCCGACCGCGGTGTCGAACAATGCGAAATATTCATCTTGCATGGCGGGCTCCATCGTTTGCTGCCCCCTATCAACATGGACAGAATCTAGTCTTGGAGAATGTTGCGATCCACCCGGATTCTGCCAATCTTGGCCGGCCGTCCCGCCGTTTTGAGGACCACGCGACCCAGGAATCACGCCAATCGGAATGATCCCATGAACCTCTTCTCCCTCCTGCAGGCCCGCAACGCCACCGGCAAGCCGGTGCGCGTGGCGCTGATCGGCGCCGGCAAATTCGGCTCGATGTTCCTGGCGCAGGTCCCGCATGTGCCCGGCCTGGACGTGACGGCGATCGTCGATCTCGATCCGCAGCGTGCGAAGGACGCGTGCAAGACCGTGGGGTGGGACGAGGCGTTGATCGCCGCGACCGCGTTCACGTCCGATGCGGCGAAGGCGATGAGTGCGGATGTCGAGGTGGTGATCGAGGCCACCGGCAATCCAGCGGCTGGGATCCGGCATGCGCGCGCAGCGATCGCCGCCGGCAAGCATATCGTGATGGTCAACGTCGA